>JBEKPS010000006.1:0-391928 GCA_049520515.1 Vulcanimicrobiaceae bacterium | reverse complement strand
CCGAGCGCATCTTCGATGCCCTGAATGTCGGTGATGACGCGATGCTTCTTACCTTTGAGGATGAGTCCCATCGCGACGCCCGCGACGTGCTTCTTGATCGGAACGCCGGCGTCCATCAGCGAGAGCGTGCTTCCGCACACCGACGCCATCGACGACGAGCCGTTTGATTCGAGCGTTTCGCTCATGACGCGCATCGTGTACGGGAAGTCGTTCACGTCCGGCAATACCGGAACGAGCGCGCGTTCAGCGAGGTGGCCGTGTCCGATCTCGCGACGGCCAGGGCCGCGCATTGGGCGCGTCTCACCCACCGAGTACGGCGGGAAGTTGTAGAAGTGCATGTAGCGCTTGTTGGGGACGGCGATGATCCAATCCAAACGCTGCTCGTCGCTGATCGAGCCGAGTGTTGCTGCCGAAAAGACCTGCGTCTGTCCACGCTGGAACACGGCGCTGCCGTGGACGCGCGGCACGTAATGTACCTTTGACCAGATCGGTCGAATCTCGTCGGGCTTGCGGCCATCGGGACGCAGACCTTCGTCGACGACCATCGTGCGCAGCTCGTCCTCTTCCATCGTCTTGAGGATCTTTTCGAAATCCTTGTTGGCGGAATCTTCGAGCAATGCACGCAGGTCTTGGTCTTTGCATTTCGCGATCGCAACGTCGCGCGTGATCTCGGCGAAGGCAGCGTTGCGCTCTTGCTTCTCCGTGATCCGCATCGCTTTGGCGACGTCTTTCGAGAATGTTTTCTCGACGAACTTTTTAAGCTCGGCGTCCGGCTTATGAACCGGATACTCCCGCTTCGGCTTGGCGACGCGCTTCGCGAGGGTGTCGATTGCTTTTACGATGAGCTTGATATTGTCGTGTGCGAACGCAACGGCCGCGAGAAAATCGTCCTCGCTCAGCTCGTTCATGCCGCCTTCGACCATCATCACTGCGTCGGCAGTCCCGGCGACGACGATATCCATTCCGCCGGTCTCGTATTGCGGAAGCGTCGGATTGCAAACGAGCTTGCCTTCTTCGTCGCGTCCGACGCGAACCGCAGCCACGGTCTTTTCGAACGGAATGTCCGAAACGGCGAGCGCCGCACCGGCTGCACACGTTCCGAGGACGTCGGCATCCAGCTCGGGATCGATCGAGAGAACCGTTGCAACGACTTGGACGTCGTTGCGGAATCCCTCGGGAAACAGCGGCCGCAGCGGCCGGTCGATTTGGCGCGAGCTCAGTGTCCCGTGTTCGGTGGGACGGCCTTCGCGCTTGATGTAGCCGCCCGGAATCTTTCCGGCTGCGTACATCTTCTCTTCAAATTCGCAAGTGAGTGGGAAAAAGTCGATGCCTGTCCGCGGTGATGCGGAGGCGGTTACGGCACACAGAACTACGTTCTGGTCGCCATAACGGACGAGAGCGGAACCGTTCGCTTGCTTTGCAAGTTCGCCGGTCTCGATGACCAGCGTACGGCCGCCGATCTCGAGTGAGATCGATTCTGGCACGTGTACTCCTAAATTTCTTTTCTTCTACCTATTATTTATTCGCGGGCGCCTTCGGGCATTGCAGTACAACGCCCTGGTCTGGCCTTAGCGGCGCAGACCGAGATCGCTGATCAGCTTGCGATAGCGCTCTAAATCGATGCGTTGCAGATAGTTAAGCAAGCGTCGACGCTGCCCGACTTGCATGAGCAAACCGCGGCGGCTGTGATGGTCCTTCTTGTGCACCTTGAGGTGCTCGGTCAGCGCGTTGATCGACGCGGTGAGGACCGCAATTTGAACGTCGGCCGAGCCGGTGTCTCCGGCTTTGCGTCCGAACTTGACCGAAAGATCGGTCTTCTGCTCTTTGGTGAGCGGCATGAGGCTCCTTACTCAGGATAGGCTCGCTCGGCTCCAGCTCTCCTAAAGGGGGCCAGGCCGGCGACCGCGGCATCATAGCACGCCGGGCCGCCGCCAGCCAAGTACTACGCTCGCCTAGCCTGCTTGCTGGTAGGTCTCGCGGGCACGCAAGGCACGCGCCGCGTCGGCTCGCATTGCCTCGAGGTGCGCGTGCGTCTGGACATCGGACGTCTTGTGCAGCGCAACGTCGATGCGCCCTTCCAAGTCGCCCAGCTCGTAGCGTGCCAGCGACTGCGCGTCGTATGGCGTCCCCTTCGTGGGAACAGCTGCAAGCTTCGCAAGCAGCGCCGTGTACCGCCGCTGCAAGTTGCGGCGCACGCTCGTCGCATGCGCGACCGCGCCCGTACGCAAATCACCGAAGATCGCGTTCTGGTTCCACGTGAAGAGATCGGTCATCGACATCGTCGTGCCAGCCGCGTTCTTTGCGGGCAGATCGGCGATCCGCTGCAACACGACCGGATCGAACATGTAACGCAGTGCGGTGTCCTGGAATACGGCGGCGACCGAAGCAACCGACAGATCCAAACGAGGCTGTTCGGTATAGCTAAAATTCAGGAATGGCTCGTGTTCGCTGTAGACGAGCCGCCGCAATGTCATCGGCGACAAGTTCCACGCGTCGTTCGCAAACAGATAGTGGTCGACAAGCGCGAAGGCGCGCTGCTCTTGTGCGCGCGACACCGCGGTCAAAGGAAGCGCTGCGTTCGGATCGCCGACGCGCGCACGTGAAAGGTATTCGCCGCCGATGAAATGCGCGGCATGGACTGCGCAGCGTCCGTACGGACGCATGATGTAAGCGAACGCTGCACGTTCCTCGTCCCACGAATGCCCGGTCCGCGGAAAACGCGAGTCGAGCTGACGCAGGAGATCGCGGCCGATGGTGAGCTGCTGGTCGCACCATCCGAGCGTATCGTTCGAAAGCACGAACCACTCAACGCGCGGGTCGACTGAGTGTCCGTTTTGCCATTCCACGTCTTCATCGGATGCAAAACGGAATTGCGGCTGCGACCATTGCGATGCAATCCGGTTGAGCGCCGGAACTTCGGCTTGCGGTGTGGTCGCGCCGGCAATCGGTGCGTAGCCATAGGCAATCGCGTGATAGTCGTACGGCCCGAGTACCTCTTGAAACAAATCGCCGTTGCGCGCGCCGCGCGGCGCGATATTGTTCGCGATGTAGTCCATCGCGGACGTCGAGAGTCCGTACCGGCTGGTGAAATGTTTGTCGCGTAGCTGGGCCATCGTATACGCCTCGTGGCCGATGAAATTGTGCATCAGCCCCCAGTCGTGACCTACCTCGTGCAGAACGATCCCGAAAAGAAAATCCGGGGCTTCTTTCTGCGCGATCTCAGCCGGGTTGCCGCCTTGCATAAGGGCCTGCGCATACGCGCTATAGCCGAATTGCTGCGCCATCACCAAGCCGTCGTCGTGAACCGCAAATGACCGGCCGCTGTGCTCGGCCGGCTCGTTATTCGGATTGGTCACATCGAGCGCGATGCCCGAGGATCGGACCAACACGTTCTCGATGAGAACACCGCCGCGGAAAACCTCACCCGTGCGCGGGTCCCATACGAGCTGCGCCTCGGCACCGAACGAAGGCGTGGCTTCGGTGATCCAACGCACGACGTTATAGCGGATGTCATCCGGATCCCAGCTCGGATCGCTCGGTTGATCCTGCACTTGAATCACATTCGAGATTCCGATTCGCTCGAAGGCTGCGTTCCAAGCCAAGATGCCGCGCCGTACCGGCTCGCGATATTCGACCGGAATCGAATTGCTCAGCGTGAACACGATCGGATTCTTCGCCGGAGAAACTTTTTTGGTCGGATCCGACGGCTGAATATTCCAACGAATCAGATAGCGAACGTAGTCGTCGGTCGTTCGTGGAGTTCTATCAAACGCAATGTGCGCATCTTCGAAGTAGCCGATTCGATCGTCGGCCAGACGCGGCATATATCCGTCATTCTCGGGGAGTGCGATAAAGTTGTAGACGGCGCGCACTTGGATGCTGCGCGCGTCGACGACGGTGTTCACCGCATCGGGTGGTTTGGCGGATGCGAATGACTCATCGGCCTCGATCACGATGTTCTTCGGAAATGCTTTGGACGGTCCGAAATAGGTGCGCGCCGGATCCAGATGATATGCCGTTGAGGGGTCTTTCGGATCGGCGAGGTGCCGCATTGAGTCGGTGAAGTTCATGACGTCACCGAGCAGCATCGACATGTCGATGACAATGCTCTTGTCGCCCGCGTTCTCCGAGACCACGGGCGCCATTCCGACGACGGAGTCTGCAGTCGAGAGACGCACCGCGTCGGCGAGCGGCGTATTCGGGAGCGCGAGGAAGCGCGTTTGCGGCCAAATGACGGCGACCGTGCGACCGTTGCGAATGAAGCGTACGAGGCGCGCTTCTTGCTGGAACATTTGCCCGGAGACGATCCCTAAGCCGCCGAGACCGTTCGCGTTGACCGCAGTCTCCAGAAAATCTTTGTCGAGCTGATCGTTGTGCAGCTCGATATACACCTTGCCTTCTTTACGCCAGACGGTGAACAAGCCGTCTTGTCTCTCGGCATCCTTTGTCCACGGGCCATAGCCGGGGAGCGGCGGCAAAGATCCGCTTGGTGGTGGCGCGGCGGCCGGCGGCGTCTGCGCGGCGACGTGCGCCGTCAAAAATCCACAGAATGCGAGGATCGCACTCAAACGCGCGATGGACCGTAGCATGAACCGCCCGCCTTTCAGAAAACCGAGGCGGACGAGTTAAATCGAGGGAGGCTTCATGCCTTCACGGGCTAGGCCGTCATTGGAGGCGCCTGATCGGCGAGCGCAGTTCGAATACGGTCGCGCAGCGTGGTGATCGATGGGTCGAGTGCGGTGTTCTGCTGCGAGAGCATTTCGAGCGCCGTCAGCACGGCCATCGCGTCCGGCCGCTCGACCGCAATGTAGACACTTTTGCTGAGCTCGTCGTCGAGACGCTCCAGCGCGCGCTTTGCCATGTTAGCTTGCCCAAACGAGTACGCGTGGTGGCTCGCGTTTCCCAAAAGCTTGAGCTCGGACTCGAGCCAATCACGATAGTCACGAAGCATGGTGTTTCCTTTCGTAGGGCGGGTCAGCCGTTCGTCGAAATTAGACCGTTGTGATCGACGAGTACGTAACGGTCGCTTCCGTCGACGACATACCCGCGGGGACCGCGAAGAACGTCACGGTCGGAGAAAACCAGATCGCCGTCTTTCATGTCGACGACGATTGGTATGCGCTCGAGGGCAATTGTCCGCATCAGGGTGGGCCGCTCGCGGAAGGCTGGATTCACGAGAGAACGGTCACGTGCCCGTGGCACGCCTGGTGCTTTTCGCTCGAGACCGGGCGCATGGCGATACTCGAGATGGACGGCGTCGCGACGTACGACGTCCGCATCGATGGCGGCATGGTCGCAATCAACCCGAAACCTCGGGAGTAAGCAGAGCCCCGCGCAAGTTCGCGAGTGTTCGCGAGCCAGTCGCGAACATCGCAATCCGCAATCCCTCGGTGATCTCGGCGAGCGCTTCACTGACCGCATCCGGCGAGCGTGTCGCGGGCTCGAGCAGCGGCAATGCCATGCCGGCTAGGTCGGCGCCGAGCGCGAGCGCCTTTGCGACGTCGACTCCGGTGCGAATGCCGCCGCTTGCAACGATCGTTGCGTTCGGAAATGCAAGCCGCATCGCGCGGGTCGCATGTGCCGTCGGCATGCCCCAATCGGCGAATTGCTCGGCCAACCTCGCGCGCAGCGGATCGTCCGAGCGCTTACCCTCGACGCGCGCCCACGACGTGCCGCCCGCACCGGCGACGTCGATCGCCGCGACGCCGGCATCGAGCAAACGCTGCGCGGTGCTGGGTGCAATTCCGGAACCGACGCTTTTCGCAACCACCGGAACGTCGAGTGCGCGGACCAGCGATTCGATCTTCGGAAGCAGAGCGCGAAAGTTCGTGTCGCCTCGCGGCTGGAGTGATTCTTGCAGCGGATTTAAATGAAGGTAGAGGCCGCTTGCGCCGATGGCTTTGACGGCGCGGCGCGCGTCTTCGATGCTAACGCCGTAGTTGAGCTGGACGGCGCCGAGGTTTGCGAACAGCACGACTTTCGGCGCGACCTCGCGGACGTCGTATGTTGCGAACAGCTCGGGGTTTTCTATCGCCGCGCGAATGCTGCCGAGTGCAAGCGCAATCCCTGCGGCCTGCGCCGCGACCGCAAGATTACGATTGATCGCGCCGGCGCGCTCGGTGCCGCCGGTCATCGATGAAATGATTAGCGGCGCGTGTAGTGTGTGTCCGAGGAACGTCGTCTGCATCACGACGTCCTCGAGCGCGATCTCGGGCAGCGCTTCGTGCCGCAAACGCACCGCGCCGAAGCCTGCCTCGAGGGTCGAGGCGACATCATCATTCAGGCAGATGTCGAGATGGCGGGTCTTACGCTGCTCGGTGTTGCTCATGGGTTAGAAATGCGTGACGCTCCGCCGCCTCAGCAAGATGTACCTGGCGCGCGAGGAATGCCGGGAGCGATGAGAACCTGGCTGCTGCTTTTTCTGATCTTTGCGACCGTCGGCATCGCGGCCGGGTGTAAAGGGTCAGGATCCTCGAGTACAAGTCCAACCCCGTATCCAACGCAATCCGCTCGCGGCGGTTCGGACGAAGTCGCGTTTGGCGATGACTTTACGGTCGGCATGGGTACCTCGTTCTGTGGAGTCTCTTTTAGTAGCGGCAATTGCCAGACGCAGCCCACGTATCCGGGTGTAACGACCGCCGTAAACCCGACGGGTTGGTCGCAACGCTTCGCGGGCGCGCTCTCGCTTCCAAGATATGCACCGAGTGGCAGCCTCATTCTCGGTGTGAGCGGCGCGCTGAGCGGCGACGCGCCCGAGCCCGAAGGTTACGGCGGCGACGTACTCGGCAACTCCTCACAGTTCGCCGATCTCAAAGTTATCACGACGAACATCCGTGCGAACAACATTCGTATGATTGTCATCGTCCAAAGCGGCATCAACGATGTGTTTGACGCGTACTACTCGGCATTGTGCGTCGGGAACGGCGGAACCGTATCCGGTGGCGGCAGCGCGACGCAATCAGCGCCGTGCACCGCATCCGGAACGACGCTTGCCGATTCGAGCAACAACGTGCGGAACGGAACCTTGTATAAGGCGTTTAGCACGATGCTTACTAACCTGAACGCGCTGGCGGGCGGCGCGCCGGAAGCGACGTTGATCGTCGGTGTCCCCGACATCGGCAAGCTGCCGTACTCGATTGCGAATTTCAACGCGTCGCAGCGCGCAACGCTAACGTCGGATTCGCAGCTTGCGAATGCGGCCATGCAGGCTGCGATCGCGGACGCAACCGATAAGGCGGTCACGTACGTCGATTGGTTCGATTATTTTGCCTCGAACCCGCAGTATTACACGACCACCTACTATGCCTCGGATCTCTTCCACCTGAACGACCAAGGCTACTCAATCCTCGAGGGCCTGGTCTTCTCGTCATTTACCGCGGCGTTCCCGACGTTCTAGGGGAATGCGCGCTGGAGGCGTATTTCCGGGCGCATGTCATCAATTGAAGGGAAGCGAGTCGCTGCGCTGATCAGCGACGGGTTCGAAGAAGCAGAATTGGCCGAGCCGCGCAAGGCGCTCGAGGGCGCCGGGGCGATCGTGACGATCGTTGGGTTCGATGAGAAATCGCGCCAGAAGATACGGGGCAAGCGAGGGCTTGATGACGGCGGCCAGCAGAAGGCCGAAGAGCTGGTGGCCGACGTGACGGGTGACGATTTCGACGCGCTTCTCATCCCGGGTGGGTCCTCTCCGGACCGCCTGCGGACGAACCGCGACATCCAGCGTCTCGTCCGTGAGATCGACGGCGCGAAAAAGCCGATCTTCGCCGTGGGGCACGGCCCACAGGTGTTGATTTCCTCGCAAGTCGTACGCGGGCGTCAACTCACGGGTGCCGCTTCGATCGCCGACGACATCCGCAACGCGGGTGGGCTCTATCGCGATCAACCGGTCATCCAAGATGGGAACTGGGTGACGACACGCACGGCGAGCGACATGCTCGTCTTCACGCGAGCCATGCTCGAGAAATTGGCGAGCGCCGTGCCGGTCGCGCCCGTCTAGCAAGGTTTGTTCCGCGCCGCCCCGTAGGACGCGGCACTAACTTTCTCCAGAGGGGTAATTGATGAGCCGATCGTTTGCGGGCAAACTGCTCGCCGCGTTAGCGTTGAGCTTCGCGTTGCCGGCAGTCGCGCATGCGGACCCGTGGCCAATCGCATCGCCGGCGCCCGCGGCATCGAGCGAGTCTCTCGCCCCGCTGAGCTTAGACGTCAAGACGCTGCGCGTTGCACAAGCCCAGCCGCAAGTCGTGCCGCCTTTGCACTTGCCGCTCTGGCGTAACGGTTTGGATTACACGATCGACGCGTCGCTTGCGTGGCCGTTCGGTAATACCGGAAAACCGGCGGGCGTCGGTCTTCCGGGAGGGATGGATATCATCGGACGCTATGCGTTCGGGCCGAACACGCGTTTCGTGATCGGCTATTACGATTTGCAAGAGTATCCGGTTGGCTTCGACACCGGAGTCGTTCCGGTTTATCTGCAAGGCGCAGCGACGCCGATCGCGGCGGCAAATTTGGGCGCGAAGCCCGACAACGTCGTGATCAAGAACAGCATCGTCAACGTTCATCTCGATCAGGTTGTATGGACGAAGCTGCTCGGTCAGGACTTTCCGATCACGTTCTCACCGAATTACACCCAGCGTTGGGCATCAGTCGGCGGCGGTACCGACTTACTGCCGGTCGAGGAAAATGGCTTGCCGTACTTGCTGCACTATCGCTTGGGGTCGTTCTTTGGATTCGGAATGACGATTCCCGTGCCGCTGCTTACGCAGCCAAAGCTCGGCTTGATCACCACCTATACGATCTCGCCGCAGTGGTTGACGGGAATTGCGGGAGCGAACGCATCGAACAACGCGCAGCTCGTACAGATCTTGCGCACGACCTATCATCCGACCAAGCAAATTCAGCTCGACTTCGCACCGTCGCTGTATCCGAACTATCTGCCGACCGACATTTGGCCGCAGCACTATGTCACGATGATATATAGTGCCGCGTACAGCTTCGGGCACGACGTTACCGATCCGTGGGGCCGGCCGCTCACGAGCCGGATCATTCCGTTCGTGCAAGCCACCGTGAGCATGGGCGGCGCGATCAACGTAAGTCCGTACGGAATCAAAGCGCTCTATTGCCAATCGCTGCCGTGCAACTCGCCGAGCGAGCTCGTTCCGGCACTCGGCGGCAACCACGCTGCGCAATTTCAATTAAAGTTCGGGATCGGCCATCCCGACATCATCCCGTTGTAAAGGACCGCGAGAATTATGAAACGTTCACTTATCAATTCCGTTCTCGCGGCAGCCACCGCTCTTACGCTGGCTGCGTGCGGTGGCGGCGGCTCGGCAAACAATCCGATCGCCAATCCGTATCCGACCACGAACACGGCACCGAGCTCGACGGGTAGCAAAGTGCTCACCCGCATCGTCGGCATCGGCGACAGCCTGACTGCCGGCGAGGAATCCGACGGCCTTGTTGGTGTCACCGCGGCCAATCCGCTCTATCCCGGAACGTCGGTGCAGCCTGCAATTCCGGCGAGTCAGCCCTTCGGATTTTGGGCCGATCTCTATAATTCGGTGAACGGCGCGGGCAGCGCAAATGCCGTCTTGCCGCTCATTGCGTCGCCTGGTCTAGGAACGTTCTTAGTTCTTACGACGACGGGAGGCTTGACCTCGCCCCAAGCCAGCTGCACCGGTTTGAACGCGCTGGCATTCAGCACGGCGACAGCGTCGCAGACGCGCGTCGTCCCATCTGTACTGCCGCTCGACGTCGCGGTCCCCGGACAAATCGTGCACGAAGCACTCTACCAGACCGGACCTCAGGGTCCGTGTCAAGCTGTCGCGGTTGCTCCCGGTTCGCTCTTCCAAGCCGAAACGACAAATTTCTTACCGATCCTCGGCGGATTCGGCGGCAAGACGCAAGTGCAAGCTGCGCGTTCGCTCAACCCGACGCTAACCACCGTCTGGCTCGGCGCAAACGACGTCTTGAAATATGCTCTTTCGGGTGGTGCGTTCGGACCAACACCGGCATCTTCGGTTCAGAGCGATTTGATGACGATCGTGCAAACAATGCAGCAGGCCGGATCGCAAGTCGCTATCGGAAACTTGCCGGACGTTCTACTCACGCCGCTGTTCATTTCGATTCCAAATGTTCCGGTTGGCATCAGCGATCCGCTGACGCTCGAGATCGTTGGCTTGAGTGGCGGCTTGATACCGGCCGCGAATGCGCAGGTGATCGCGAACGGTGTCGTCACCGCCAATAGTCTTACCGCGGGCTCGTACATCACGTTCCCTGCGATGGGGACGATCCTCGCGATTGCAACTGGAGGACCCGTACCGACGAATCTCGTTTCCGCCGGTGAGGCTCTCCCGGCGACGTTCGCTGCGTCGGTGCAGGCCGAAAACACCGCGTACAACACGGCAATCGCTGCTGTTGCATCCTCGACGGGCGCTGCGCTCGTCGATATTCACGCGTTGTTTGTTCAGGCGGCGCAAAGCGGCGTGGCCGTGAATCCACCCACGTGCTGCGCGCTAACGGCGTTCGGGGGACTCACGTCGTGGGACATGCTGCATCCCTCATACACGGGTTATGCAGTCATCGCAAACGCGTGGATCAGCGCGATCAACGCGAAGTTCGGAACGACGATCGCCGCAGTCAACGTGACGACCGCCTACGCCCAAGATCCTTACGCGCCCGGTTCACCATCGTACGGTCTTGCGGTCAAGCGCGCGTACGGCGCACGCTAATAATCGTTCGAAACAACTGAAAGCCGCGGGTTGGGACGCTCCGGGCGCCCAACCTTGTGGCATTCCCGCCATTCGCCGTCGATTTGAATGTCCGAAATGTCGGCGGTGAAATCGAAGTGGCCGCTGCCGTCGAAAAACGCGCTGCCGACCGCGTAGGCGTCGACGGGGACTTTCAAGCTCTCGAACATCCGAATCTTTTCAGCGTTGAATCCGCCGCTGACAACGATTTTCACTTGCGTAAAGCCTTCGGCGTCGAGCGCGTTGCGCACGTTGTGCACGAGCTGCGGGTTCACGCCGGTCGGCGTAAACGTCGACATCTGCGGCCAGATCGACTTGTCGACGAGCGTACCACTCGTATCCATGCGCACGCCGTACAAGCGGTTTCCAAGCGCGCGTGCGACTTTGAGCGACGTCCCGACGCAATCATTGTCGAAATCGACGAGCGCAATGACGTTGACGCTTGGCGACATGTATTCAGCAAACTTTTGTGTCGCAAGAACGGTGTCGCCGTTGTAGGCTGCGATCAGCGAATGCGGTACGGTCCCCATCCCGCGGCTTCCCCACCATTCGGCGTTTGCATCCGTCGAAACGCCGAGCGCCCCCGAAATGTACGCGGCGTAACCGTCGCCGGTTTGCATTTGATGATGATCGAAACGCGCCGGAAAGAACAGCACATCCTTTCCGTTGGCAGCGTCAACGATCTCGCGTGCATTGGTCGCGATGCGCGTGCGGCGCGCGAGGACGCCGAGATACAGTGTTTCGAGATGCGCGAACAGCGAATAGTCGCCTTCGATCGTCATCACGGTCTCGTATGGACCGATTGCGTCGCCGTCATAGAGCGCGCTAACCGTGAGCTGATCCCAGCCGTCGCTCCACGTACCGCCGCCCTCACGCCCGCTGCACAATCGTAGGATTGCAAGCGCTTCGTCGATGCCGCCCAGATAAGAATGATTGCGTTGAAAGACCTGCATGCGGACGCGCGGCGAGTATCCGTCGGCGATCATGATTTCTTTGGCGCGATTGAAATACGTGTCGGAGTAGTATCCTTCACGCATCTTTTCGACGGGTAGCTGGAATATCGCGGGTGATAAACGTTGCCTAGGCGGCATGGGACGGCTCTACGCTTGCGGCGAATGAGGTCCTGTTGTGGAACTGCGCTCGAACGCCGATATCGCGCGAAGCTTGCGCGAGATTCGCGCGCTCATGGAGTTTGCCGGCGAAGACTACTTCCGATTCATGGCGTACGAGCGCGCTGCGGACGCCGTTCACAATGCGCCGCCGCTCGCCGATCTCGTGGCCGCCGGCGAGCTTACCTCGCTGCCCGGTATCGGCAAATCGATCGCCGAGAAAATCCAAGCGATTCTCGAAACCGGAAGCTGCGATTACCTTGAAGAGCTGCGGGCGCAATATCCACCGCTTCTCATGGAGGTTCTCACCGTCCCTGGGATCGGCATCAAGACCGCGCGGATGCTCTTCGAGCAATTCGAGATCGGATCGCTGGCCGAGCTCGAACGTGCGCTTGATAGCGGAGCGCTCGCGGGCGCCCCGAGACTCGGAAAGAAATCCCTCGATAATCTTCGTCGCGGAATCTTAGCCTCGAAGGGACGTTCGCGGCGTTGGCCGCTCGGTATCGCACGCCCGATCGCCGACGAGCTCATCGAATACTTGCGCGCAAACGTTCCAGCCCACAATCTCATAGCCGCGGGAAGCTTGCGGCGCGCGGAGCCGACCGTCGGTGACATCGACATCATTTGTACGTCCAACGAGCCGGACGTCGTCATCAAAGCGTTCACGGCGTTCTCGCGCGCTCAGGCGGTTTTGGCGGAGGGCGCGACAAAAAGCAGCATCTGGCTCGAGACCGGTTTGCAGATCGATTTACGCGTGCTGCCGGCGCATCTTTTCGGCAATCTGCTCCAGCATTTTACGGGCAGCCGCGAGCACAACATTCAGTTACGCGAGATGGCGGTTCGCAAAAGTTTGCGTGTCAGCGAGAATGGAATTCTGAATCTCGAGACAGGCGATAACATCACGTGTACGACGGAAGAGGAAGTGTATGCGGTGCTCGGCCTCGCGTACATCCCACCGGAGTTGCGGCTGGGTCTGGGCGAGATCGATGCTGCGCGAAACGGAACGCTTCCACGCTTGATCGAGCTCGGCGATCTGCGCGGCGATTTTCACATGCACTCGAGTTACAGCGACGGCGCGAACACGCTCGAGGAGATGATCGAAGCCTGTGCTGCGCGCGGCTATGCATATCATGCCATCTCCGACCATTCGCAGTTCCCGGCGCGCGGCGGTGACGTCGGATTGACTCCGGAAGCGGCGCGCAAGCAACGCGAGCACGTTCGCAGTCTCGGCGAACGCTTCGGCATTCGAACGCTCTGCGCAACCGAAGTCGACGTGCGTTCCGACGGTTCGCTCGTCTTCGACGATCGGACGCTTTCGGAATTCGATCTCGTTATTGCAAGCATCCACACCGGAACGAATGCGTCGCGTGACGAGATGACGCGACGGATCATCGCGGCGTGCGAAAGTCCCTACGTTTCGATCATCGGACACCCGACGGGCCGCTACGTCGATGGGATGTCGGATTTCGGAGGCTACGAGTTCGATTACGATGCCGTGTTTGCAGCGGCGGCGCGCACGGGTACCGCGCTCGAGATCGACGGACATCCGGCGCGGCTCGATCTTCCAAGCGCGTTGGCCCGGCGCGCAAAGGGATTCGGCGTTACGTTTACCTGTGATTCAGACGCCCACTCGACGGCCGCTCTGGGCAATGTCTCCTATGCAGTCGGTCAGGCGCGGCGCGCGTGGCTCGAGGCTTCTGACGTGCTGAACACACGTTCGCTTGAGGAAATCTTGACTTTTGTCGGGCAAAAACGGGCCTTAATGGCTCTCCCTGCGAATAAGCAATAGATCTCGGTATGATTTCCGGTACTTTTACCTCGGAGTCGGCTCGGCTCGAGGCGCTCTACGACTATCAAATCCTCGATACTCCGGCTGAGGAAGTCTTTGACGTTTTCACCCGGTTGGCTTCGCAATTGTGCGGGACGCCGATCGCCTCGATCACGCTCATCGACGACGATCGGGTTTGGTTCAAATCCTTAGTCGGACTGATTGGTCTGGGCGATGTACCGCGCAAAGATTCGTTCTGTGCAATGACGCTTGCGAGCGCGGACCTCTTTGAGGTTCACGACGCCAAGACCGACGAACGTGTTCGCCGCTCACCGCTGGTGCGCGACTATCGCGTACGCTTCTATGCCGGCATGCCGCTGGTTACGCGGGGCGGGTACGTGATCGGGACGCTCAACGTGATGGACGAGCAACCGCGGACGCTGACCGAGGCGGAGTGCGGCGTTCTGCGCACGCTCGCCGCGGGCGTCATCGAACAGTTGGATGCGCGCCGGACGCTGATGCGGCTCGTCGACGCTTCGCGTAGTGAGCTATATCACTTCGATCTTTCCTCGCAGCGAATCGTCTTCGCGAGCGAAGGCGCGTTGCGCAATCTCGGCTACTCCGCCAAAGAGATGCGCGATCTGCCGGTTGGGTCGCTGCTCCCGCGCCTGCAATCGCCGTTCTCGACTGACCGCTTGGTGCGCAGCATTGCTGCACGCGACGGCGAGCCGCTCGTGATCAATACGGTCGCGCGGCGCAAAGACGGCTCGATCTATCCGATTGAATTGCGCGTCGAGCTCGTACGCTCGTTCTCGCGCCCGATTGTTTACGTGTTCGGCGTCGACATGTCGGAACGCCGCGCCAGCGAAGATCGCATTCGCTTGCTCTCGACCGCAGTTGAAAACGCAAGCGACGCGGTCGCAATCTATACGCCGTCCGATCCGCCCGATCCGAAGAAAGCCTCAACAGTCGTGTACGTCAACGACGCGTTCTTGCAGAGCGTCGGCTATACGCGCGAAGAGATCATCGGAAAGAGCAGCGCTCTCTTCGTCGGTAAAGGCAACGACCGCAAAGTCCTCGACGACGTGCGCGCCCGGGTGCTGCGCGGCGAGACCGCTCGTTTCCGCACGCGCACGTATCGTAAAGACGGCACGACGTTCTGGAGCGAACAATCGCTGCGGCCGATGGTCGACGCCGCTGGCAAGGTCTCGCACATCATCGCCATTCGCCGCGACGTCACATCCGACGTCATGCACGAAGCCGCGCTGGCGACGCAAAACGATATTCTCACCGCGCTCACCAGCGTCGCGCGCGAGCTGTTCGCGGCGCTCGTTCCGCGTGTGCTGGTCGATCGGCTGCTGGTCGGTGCGGCTGCGATGACAGGAACGACCGTTCGCTTCTGGGTCGCCCTGCCGAACGGTGGCGTTGCACAAGCCCAGGATCTCAGCGCTGCGCCCGACATGGTCGATGAAGGCGACGATTTCTTGCGCGAGGCGCTCGTCTCCGAAGTCGTCCTCGTCGACGACGCCGCGCACCGCGCGGTGGCGCGCATCCCGACGCCGGACGGTCCAGGCTGGCTGCTCGAGGCGCGTTCCAGCGGCAACGAGCCGCTCGCGACCAGTAGTGTGTTCGCGCTTGGATTGCTCGCACAATATGCCGCCGTTGCCGTTCGCAACGTCGAGCTGTACGGTGAGCTTGACGCGCGCCGCGGCGCGGTCGTCGAGCTGAATCAAGTCAAGGCCGATTTGATTGCGATGCTGGCCCACGATTTCAAAGGCCCGCTCACGTCGATCGTCGGCTTCGCGCAGGTGTTGGCCGAGGATCCGAAGCTCGACGCGCAGTCGCGCCAATTCCTCGACACGATCACGCAGAACGCAATGCGGCTCTCGAATCTCGCCAGCGACACGCTTTCACTCTCGCGTCTGGAAAGCAGCGACTTCTCGCTTGCGCGTCAGCCGATCGAGATCGCCGACCTCGTGCGTGATGTCGCGCAGACCTTCAGCGAGCGCCGCCAGATCGACGTGCAAATCGACGCGGAGGACGCGCTGGTCACCGGCGACATGCAACGGCTCGGCCAAGTTCTCGAGAACCTGTTTGGAAACGCGATCAAGTACTCGCCGAATGGCGAGCCGGTCGGCGTAAGGGTTCATCGCGTCGAGGGCTGGATCGAGATCACGGTCAAAGACCGCGGAATCGGGATCCCGCAGCCCGAGGTCGCGAATTTGTTCTCGCGCTTCGCGCGCGGGTCGAACGCCCGTCGCCTTGGGATCACCGGCACGGGATTCGGGTTGTATCTTGCCCGTCTGATCGTGGAGAAGCACGCCGGCACAATCGGCGTCGAGACCGTCGAGGGCAAGGGCAGCACGTTCGTCGTCCGTCTCCCGGCTGCGATTCTGGGCGAAGAAGACGAGCGGACGAATCGCCTGCTGCTTGTCGATCCGGAAGGCGAGACGCGTTCGTTCACGGCGCACGCACTGCGCGGCGGACATTACCGTCTGCGCGTCGTCCAATCGGTTGGCGAAGCCCTAGTGCTGCTCGCCGACGAGCGCTTCGATGCGGCGCTGATCGACGGCGACGACGAAGAGATCCTCAAGAAAGTGCCGCGCCGCATTCGGCGCGAGGTCGCCTTCATTCGAATTGGCGCGACGACTGAGAAAGGCTGGGACAACGTGCTCGGCAAGCCGTTCCTCAGCAAAGATTTACTCGCGGCGATCGAATCCGCCGTCGAGCGTCAGGCGCGCGCGACCTAAAGGTCTAGGCGCGAAACGACCCGGTCGTTGCAAGTCCGGCCGGGCCGCCTCGCCCTAATCCTGATCCTCTGTCTTCTCGTTAGTTAATGCGTAGCCCTGGGGTGTTGCAGCGCCTTGGAAGCTCGTGCGCACTTCGCGCACGCCCTCGAGTGCGCGCAATGCTTGCGTAATTGTCGACACTTGTGCAATGTCGTGCCGTAACGTCAGCTCAACGCGATCGCGCTGCTTCTCATTGTCAAAGCGCAGCTCGATGCTCTGCAAGCGCGCGCCCGCGTCGCTAACGATCCTACGGACGCGCTCTTCGTTGAAGGCCTGTGCGCTAAAGACAATGCTGATGCGAATGCGACGCCGCGACGTGAACAGAATTTTTTCAAGCGGTCGCATCGCAGCAAGGACGATCAGGACTAAGATCGTCGCGATAGCGGCGGACTCATACATCCCTCCGCCGCTTGCAAGGCCAATTGCGGCGACCGTCCAGATGCTTGCGGCCGTCGTTAGCCCTCGCACGATCTCGCGACGCAGAATGATCGTTCCAGCGCCCAGGAAGCCGACGCCGCTGGCGACTTGCCCAGCGACGCGCGACGGATCGAGAGTCACGTTAGTGCCAAGCACCGACGTAAAGCCGTATGCCGAAACGATCATGAAGAGTGCTGCGCCCAGCGAGACGAGCGCATGGGTGCGTAATCCGGCAGCGTGCTCGGTGCGCTCGCGCTCGATGCCGATGACGGCGCCAAGAATCGTTGCCACACTCAGACGTAGGATCAGATCCGCCGGCGTAAGGGCGGTCAAGGTCGTCCCCTCATGGTGAGTGCTTCGCTATCACAGCCTCGTCGCTTGCTTTCCGGGGAGCAGTCGCGCGCGGGCGCGAAACGCCAACGCCATGCAACTTGACGACCTCATCGTTTACGCCCGCGGCGGCTTTACGCGCTATGCCGACGCAAAGGTCGGTTTGCTCACGCACGCACTGCAGTATGGAACCGGATGCTTCGAAGGCGTCCGTGGATTTTGGGAAGCGGACGAGCGCGAACTCTACATCTTGCACGCTCGCGATCACTATCGCCGCCTGCACGATTCGGCCAAGATTCTGATGATGAAGGTTCCGAAATCTGCGGACGAGCTCGTCGAGATCACGCTCGAACTTTGCGCGCGAAACAAATTCGAATGCGAGGTTTATCTGCGGCCGTTCGTCTACAAAGCCGACGAAGCGATCGGCGTAAAGCTGGAAGGCGTCAAAGATGAGTTTGCGATCGTCGGGATTCCGTTCGTCGGCTACTTCGGCGAAGCAAAGGGTCTGCGGACGTGTCTTAGCTCGTGGCGCCGCATCGACGACACCGTCGCGCCGGCGCGCGCCAAAATTACGGGCATCTACATCAACTCGGCGCTTGCGAAAAGCGAAGCGATCGCCAACGGTTTCGATGAAGCCATTATGCTTTCACACGACGGCCACGTTTCCGAAGGCTCGGCCGAGAACATCTTCATCGTCAAGAATGGTGACTTGATCACGCCGGATCCGACGCAGAACATCCTCGAAGGCGTAACGCGCCGTTGCGCGATGACAATCGCACGGGACCTCGGCGTCAACGTCATCGAGCGCGGCATCGATCGCAGCGAGCTCTACACTGCGACGGAGGTTTTCCTCACGGGAAGCGCCGCGGGAATCATGCCGGTCGAATCGATCGATCGCCGCCCAGTCGGCGACGGTAAGACCGGAAAAATTACGAAGAGCATCATGGACATCTACGAACGCGCGGTGCGCGGCAAAGAGCCAAAATATCGCGACTGGGTCACGCCGGTCTACGCGAATCGAAAAGTGAAAACCGCCGCCGGCTAAGGGTCCGGCTGCTTCGAGCGTTTCGACTGATCGATTGGGCTCATCAAACCGACGTCGTTTCCGGCCGGATCCTTGACGATCGCATAACGCGCGCCCCAAAATGCATCGTGCGGCGACTTCACAGTTTTGTGTCCGCTGTTGACGAGGTTCGCGTATAAAGTGTCGACAGCGTCGCGCGATTCGACCGAAAATCCAATCACGACGCCCGGCTTCGAATCACCGCGCCACACCTTCGCCATTGATGCGCTGTCGAATTCGATGCGGTTGCCATTCGGAAACTCAAGCTCGATGTGGCGTGCACCGCTCCCGGGCGGCCACTCGCGGCCGTCATCCTCGATCTTCAATCCAAGTTTGCGATAGAACGCGATTACTGCGTCGACGTCCTCAACGACGAGGTTCAGCTGGTCGAACACGCCGCCAGTCTTTCGGTTCCGGCGTAGACGTTAAAGCGCGAACCGCGCAAAAAACCAATCAACGTCATTCCAAATTCGCGCGCTAACCCGACGGCAAGACTGCTCGGAGCCGAAACGGCACAGACGACCGGCACGCCGGCGACGAGCGCCTTCTGCACGATCTCGAAGCTGGTGCGTCCGCTGA
This sequence comes from Vulcanimicrobiaceae bacterium, assembly GCA_049520515.1. Classification (GTDB taxonomy): domain Bacteria; phylum Vulcanimicrobiota; class Vulcanimicrobiia; order Vulcanimicrobiales; family Vulcanimicrobiaceae; genus JAFAMS01. The sequence continues at coordinate 373,131 of JBEKPS010000006.1, read as the reverse complement.
CCATTACGATCGCATCTCGCAACGGAAGCTTTCCGTTCATGAGCGCCCAGCCGATCAATTTGTCGAGTGCATTATGCCGGCCGACGTCTTCGCGCAGTGCGAGCAAGGAGCCGTTCGCATCGAAGAGCGCGGCTGCGTGTAAGCCGCCCGTCGATGCGAAGACACCCTGTGCACCGCGAAGTTTATCCGGCAGCGACGTCACGAGTTCGGACGTCAGCGCCGGCCCGGTACTGAGTTCGGTAACGTTGCGTATGCGTAGCGACTCGATGCTGGCTTTTCCGCAAACGCCGCAGGCGCTCGTGGTCAGAAAATGACGCTCGAGCCGGTCGATCTGCGGCCATGCGCTTCGTGCAAGGTTGACGTTTACGATGTTGTAGCGCTGGTCTTCCTCGATATCGCGATCGACGCAATAGGAGAGCGTGCGCAGCTCGTCTTTATTTGCGATCACGCCCTCATTGTGCAAGAAGCCGGCGACGAGCTCGAAATCCGAGCCCGGCGTGCGCATCGTCACCGCAACGGTTCGGCTTTCAGCGCCGAGCACGAGGCGAATCTCAAGCGGCTCTTCGGTCGCTACCTCGTCAAAACGCTGACGCGTCGCGCCGTCCTCGACGGCATCGATACGAAACTCAGTTTTTGGACCTGGACGCTCCGGCTCCCATTCGCCGTTATTGGAATTGCGCGCTGTAAATCACCACAAATCGCAGGATGAGAACCCCAATTATGACGATGATGGCTCCGGTTCCCGTCCCAACGACTGCGCGAGATGCCGCAATTGCTCCGCCGCTTGCCGAATAGCGCGTACGGCCTCGTCCGCGCAGCGTCATCAGCGACGGTATGAAGCTTGCGAGTATAAGGATCCAACCGATCACCCACGGCATGGCCGTCTCGCGCCAGAGCTCGCCTGCATTGGAAAGCGTGACAAAGAAGGCGACGATCATGATCAGCTCGATGGTCACGAAATATCCATCCGCAAGCCCGAGTCGGCTTTCCGTCGGAAGTGCGTCATCGGAGCGGAAGCGTGACATAAAGGCGAGGAACGCCGCCGACGCGCTCAGCGCTGAGGCGACGAAAAGTCCGCCGATCGCATAGCTGTCGCTCCACACCGGTTGATTGGAGACGCTCAACACGACGCCGGTGTACGATGCGAGAAACAGCGCGATGAGCGAGCCGATGATGTTCCAGACAATCATCGCGCCGCTCACGTTACGATCGTTGCCGCGCTTGGTGATGACTTCCAAGAACGAGACGAAGGCGAACAGGCTGAAGATCAACAGCGCCCACGTTCCGAGCGAGATCGGCGACCACGGTTTGAAATTCAAGCCGACCGAACCGGGCGTCGTATTGATCATCATGTGCCAGAAGCGCAACGGCTTGCCGAGGTCGATCGTCAAGAGTGCGCCGCACACGACGACAAGCGGAAATGCCCACGTGAAGGCAATGCGCGCAGTTGCTTCGTCGCGCGGCGAGCCCCAGAGTCGCAGCATCGTTGCTAGCGTGTACGATCCGCCTGCGATGCCGGCCAGGAAGAAATAGAGCGTGATCCAGACTTCCCAATGCGGGGGTTGAACGAAATGCTCTGCCATTAGTCCCCCCTCTGCGAATCGTCGGAGTTTTGCCGTATCGCAATCAGGCCGGCAAGCACGCCGACCGCCGCCGTAATGAATGCGCCAAGATATCCCTTGGCATTGTTGCGGCTCGGCAGCTTGGCGTTCTGGGCGTTCGGCAGCCCGTAAACTTCGGGCTTGTCCATCAGCAAGAAGAACGCACCAAGGCCTCCGTAAACGGAATCGTCGCGGCCGTACAGCTGCGCCTGGCTGTAACCTTGCGCTTGCAGCGCTGCCATGCGCGCGTCAGCTTTCTTGTGCAGATCGGTCAGCGTACCGAACTGAATCGATTGCGTCGGGCACGCCTTCGCGCAGGCCGGCGTCATGTTAACCTGCAGCCGGTCGTAGCAGAACGTGCATTTCGAAACGACGCCGGTTTGCTCGTTAAAACCGATCACGCCGTACGGGCACGCCGAGATGCAGTCGCGGCAACCGTTGCAAACTTCCGGCTGAATGAAGACCGTGTTGTATTCGGTCTTAACGATCGCATTCGTCGGGCAAACTTCCATGCAGCTTGCGTTCGTGCAGTGTTTGCAGATGTCGGACATCATCAACCACGCCGCACCGTTGCCCGTGATAATATTCGCCGATTCCGGAACGAGGTCGATGAATTTTACGTGCCGGTAATTCTCTGCGTCCAGCTTCCCCGTGTTGTCGAAGCTGTCGAGGTATTTGGGTGGATCGCCTGGCAGCTGATTCCACTCCTTGCACGCGACTTCGCAGGCCTTACAGCCAATGCAGACACTGGTGTCGGTAAAGAATCCAACCTGTTCAGGCATTGCTAAAACCCCATCAGATTCGGCACGATTTTGGACAGGCCGTGTTCGGCGGCGTAGAGACTAAGGGGAACGGCTGCGATCTCGTCGACGACCGGGATGCTGCGGCGGTCGCGTTCGAGATCAAGGCTTAAGAGAAACTTCGAGCACGATTTGCATCCGTCGACGCGCATGTGTGGGAATTGTGCCGGCGGTAATTTCGGAGGGACTCCGCCACCGCGCGCTTTGATGATGTTCTCGGAAAGCTCGGCCTGTGTCGTGCCGATCTCTCCGTAGATCGTGAGCGCTTTGCTCTCCGTCTCACCGCACGATGCGCACATGAGGCGCGGGAATTTCCAAGCCCACGCACACCGCGAGCACAGCAGGTGGCGATGTGAGGTAACGAGGTCTTCTTCGGAAGGCGCAAAGTAGCTGAGCTGCGGCGCGCCACCACAATTCGGGCATACATTATCGTCGTAAGCGCTGCTGCGCTCAAACGATGAGCTCAGTGCCTCGAGCACGGGTCCCGCCGACGCGCGTGCGAGATAGCGCTCGACGGCGCTCAAGTTCTCCCCCCGCAACCACGCGTCAGTGGTTGCTTCGAACTCCGTCTCCGCAAATGCCGTCAGCACCGATTCGGTCATCCCGGGCGGTCCACTCGCGACGCTCGTGTCGATAACGCCCGGCAGAACGCGCTCGGTAGCGTAGGCCGCTATCTGATCGCGCGCCGGACGGTCGGTGAGTGCTGCATCGAAGGCGCGCTCTTGCACGTCCAGGAGTGCACGATAGAAGCTGAGCACCTCCGACGCAAAGCTCCAACGTTCGGCAAGCTCGCTTGCGCGTTCGCGCCGTTCCGACCAGCGTTTATCGAGGACGGACTGCAGCATCACGCCTTGTCAATTGCGACGAGGAACGATTTGAATTCAGGCGTGCGCGAATTCGCGTCGCCGACGAACGGCGTGAGCGCGTTGGCGAGCCAGTATTTCGAACGATCCGGGAACTTATCGGCCTGGATGCCGACCGTACCCCAGTGGATCGGGATACCAACCTGCCACACTTTCGTGCCGCCGAGCGTGAGCTGGCCGACGCGATTCGTGACGAGTGCGCGTACGGTCATTTCTCCACGCTTCGATTTTACGGTGACGAGATCGCCGTTCTTGATGCCCTTCTCTTGTGCGAGACCGGGTGGCATCTCGACGAATGGCTCCGGTTGCAGCGCGACGAGCAGCGGGACTTGCTGCGTGAGATAGTGCTCGTGCTCCGTAAGGCGGTACGTCGTCGCGATAATCGGAAAGTCGGCGGCTGTTCCGAAGCGATTCGCACGGCCACCCTTTTTATCGTACAAGTACACGACCGGATCGTTTTGTACGCTTGGATGGAGCGCGTTTTGCACGGGTGATTCCATCGGCTCGTAGTGTTCGGGGAGCGGCCCGTCGATGCAAGTGTTGGAGAACAGACGTCCCGTGCCCTCACCGTTCATGATGAATGGCAGCCACGCTTTGGGATCGTGCGGGCTCATCGCGGGCGGATAATCGGGGACGTCACCGACCCATTTCGTTCCGTTCCACTTGATGCCCGGACGCTTCGGATCCCACGGATTTCCGTTGATATCCGCGGATGCACGATTGTAGATGATGCGACGGTTGAGCGGCCAACTCCACGACCACTGCGGGTAGAATCCCATGCCGGTCGGATCATTTTTGGCCGGATCGGAAATGCCCATGCGGCGCTTCATCTGATTGCCTTTGGGCGTATAGCTTCCGACGTAGATCCAATCACCCGATGACGTCGATCCGTCGTCGGCAAGCTTGGCGAACGTCACCATCTGCTTGCCGGTCTTCAGATCCTTACCGTTGATCTCGCGAGCCAGCTCGTCGAAATCCGGCTTGCGCGGATCCTTGTAATCCATCGTCAGATGCATGATCGGATCGGGGAACTTGCCGCCTTCCTTTTGGTACAGCGCTTTGACACGCTGGAAGATCTCGGCGGTGATCCAGTGATCGTGCATCGACTGGCCTTCAGGCGGAATGACTTGATCTTTCCACTGGCACCAGCGGCCGCTGTTGGTGAAGCTGCCGGATTTTTCGATCCAGTGCGTCGAGGGCAGCATGAAGACTTCGGTTTGAATCTTGGCGGGATCCATGTCGAGAGCCGTGTGCCAAAATTCCGAGGTCGTCGTCGGGAACGGATCCATCACCACAAGCCACTTGAGATTCGAAAGCCCTTGCAGCACTTGATTCGAATCGGGGCCAATGCTGGTCGCCGTCATCCCGGAGAGGAAGACGCCCTCCATCTTGCCCTGGATCGCTTGATCCCAAATCGTCATCCACGACGCGTTGCCGTCAGGTTTGGGCAAGAAGGCAAACGCGAAGTCGTTGTCCTTCGTCGCGTAATCGCCGTACCACGACTTGAGCATGCTGACCAAGAATTTTTTGTAGTTGACCCCAAAGAAATTCCACGAATTCGGATCGAGCTTCTTCGCCGCGCTCTTCTTGACGTAGTCGTCGCTGTTTTTCTGACCCGGCATTGGAACTTTGAGATAACCCGGCAGGATATCCCACGAGATCGCGTGATCGGTGTTGCCCTGAATGTTGGCATGCCCGCGCTCGGCGTTCATCCCGCCGCCCGGACGTCCCATATTACCCAGCAGCAGCTGAAGCAGTGCGCCCGAACGAATGATCTGCACGCCGGTCGTATGCTGCGTCCATCCGACGGCATAGACGATCGTCATTACCTTGTCGGGCCGGCCCATCTCCCCGACGACCTCGGCGATTTTCAGAAAGTCCGCTTGCGGTATGCTGGTGATCGTCTCGACCATCGCCGGCGTGTAACGCGCATAGTGGGCCTTCATGAGCTGGAAGACGCAGCGCGGATGCTGCATCGACATGTCACGCTTGGCAAAGCCATCGGCGCCCAGCTCGTAATTCCAGGCCGTGGCTGCGTAGCTGCGCTTCTTCGGGTCGTAGCCGTTGAAGAGCCCGTCCGAGAAGCCGTAGTTCTCGGCAACGATGAACGTCGCGTTCGTGTAGTTGCGGACGTACTCGTCGTGGAACTTGTTGTTTTGCAGCACGTAGTTCATCAAGCCGCCGAACAACGCAACATCGGTGCCCGTGCGGATACGAAGGTACTGATCCGCCACCGCTGAGGTACGCGAAAAGCGCGGGTCGACGTGAATAATTTTGGCGCCGCCGCCTTTGCCCAGTCCCTTGGTGGGATCGAGTTTGGCGCGCATGAACCATTGGAATCCGACCGGATGCGCTTCTCGGCGTTCTTGATGTCGCGCCAGTGGTTCGTCATTGCTCCGCGTCCGAACGTGGCGGCCAAACTGACCACCGTTGGACCGTGTCAAACCCTAGCTTGCTGCTCCAAATGCGTCAGGCCGAGCCCGCGCATCACCTTCGTTGCGAAGTAGCCTTCTTCGCTCGAATACGCCGCGCCGCCGGCAAACGAGATGCCGTCAACTCGATTGACGAGATTGCCCTTCTTATCGACTTGAACGAAGGTCCGATCGCGCGAATCTTTGACGTGGCGCGCGATCTTGTCGAGGATGTCGTCCCACGAGATCTTCTGCCATTCGGTCGCGCCGGCGGGGCGATACAGTGGGGACTCGACGCGGCGGCTCGAGACTGCGAGCTGCATGGCCGTGGCACCCTTGGGGCAGAGCCGACCTTCGTTGATCGGGCTATCGGGGTCACCCTCGATCTGAAGCAGCTTGACCGTTCCGTCCGGATTCGGCCGCGTGTACGCGATCATCGAACATCCGACGGCGCAGTACGGACAGACCGAGTGCGCTTCGGTTGCGCCGGCGATCCTCAGCTGCTTCTTGATTTCCGTCGCTTTTGCGACATCGAAACCGAGCTCGGAGGTCGTTAACAGAACTCCGGCGCCAGCGCCCGCGAATTTGAAGAAATCTCCCCGCGTCACCTTAGCCAATGGTGCCCCTCCCGGAAAGTCTACGCTTGTCCGGAGCGGTTCCTGAAGGTCTCGAGGCGGACCTTTAGGAGCCTCAGATAACCTTGAGCTTGGCCATCATTCCGCCGTCTTCGTGATCGGTGAGATGGCAATGGAACAGAAACGTTCCGCGGATCACGGGATCGCGAAAGTCGACGATGATGCGCAGTTTCGAACGCGGCGGTACGTCGATTACGTCGCGCCACTCACGCGTGCGTTCGACGACGAAGTGGACTTGATGGACGTGAAACGCATGAACCTCGTCCGTGCGGTTGTCGAGCGTCCATTCTTCCGTGGTCCCGGCGTGGACGACGAACATTGGTGGATCGTTTGGCGAGAAACGCTTGCCGTTGAGCGAGAAGCCCTTGGAATCCTCACGGAAGTAAATCGTTCGGTGCTGCGCTACGTGTGCGGGTAGTATCGTGTACGCACGATCAAGTGCGATCCCAAACGGCGCCGCGACACGATCCGCAGTGCGTTCACCGCCGCCGCGATCGTTGACCAGCTCGCCGAAGATGACGCCCGGATTCACTTCACCGGCTTTGCCTGCGTCGTAGCAGCGCGAGAGCAGCAGCTGCGGATGCGTAGCGCCTGTGACGACGAGTTCGGCACGACCGCCGGGCGGTATGAGCACATGGTCGACGTCGCGCTCGGGCGTCTTTTCAAGAAGCTTGATCGGAATGCCGTCGCGTGCGACGAGCTGCATGCGAACGCCGGCAATCGCGAGATCGTATTGCCGCTTGCCGGAGGCGTTGAGCACGCGCCAAAGCTGCCGTTCACCGGGCGCAATCGCGATTGTGGCGCTCGGGATTCCGTTGATCGTCGGTTGTGCATCGGCGTCGACGCCGCACGGCGTATCGCCCTGATAGTCTTCGTCGTCCATTCCCACGTGCGTTTGGGCTTGCGCGGTCGGGAGCGGACCAGCCGCCGTCAATTGCGTTTTGCTTTCCGCGGCGCCGACGGATGGATCACGCGGTATATCGCGCAGGACGACCACGCGCTCGCGCAGTCCCGCGAGGCTCGGGACTTCGTCCGCGATTCCCTCGATGACGATCGCTCCGGACATGCCGTTGCCGAGCTCCCAATTCGCGAGGCCATGGGCGTGCGGGTGATACCAGTAGAGTCCCGGCGGTTGATCGCGCGAAACGCGAACGACGTAGTCGAAGGCTCGGGAGGGTGCAACCATGGTCGTGAGCACGTCGTCGCCTGGCGGCTGCGGCGACGTCGTCAATCCGTGGAAGTGCAGGTTCGAATCGGAGACCATGCCGAGCCCGCAAAATTCAGGCAGTGCATTCACGTAGTGCACGCGGATAACGTCACCGGGACGAACGCGAATCGTCGGCGCGATCTCGCGTCCTTCCCAAAAGAAGGCCGGACGACCGTGTGAATCGAGCGCGGCGCTCAAGGTCAGTGTAACGACACCGCCATGACTGCGTACTTCAGGTATCTGAGGAAGATCGGGAGCCCCGAGCGTCGACGGACCGCGCCAACCGAGCAGCGCGGCGAAGACCAGAACGAACGCTAGGACGAGTGGCAAGCCAGTGGCGTTTGATCGAAGTCGAAGGCGTTCAGCAACGGATTCGCCCGAGCGTCGTGCGAGCCGAGATTAGGGAGCCCAAAGCGTCGCTCGATCAACGCAAGGATCGAAGCGGTTTCATATTCCGTGTGATCGACGAAATGCGGCTTTGCGTACGGAGAGATGATGATTGCGGGGACGCGGGTCCCCGGACCCCACTCGTTGACCTTCGGCGGCGCCACGTGATCCCAACGTCCGCCGTTTTCGTCGTAGGTGACGATGATGATGGAATCTTTCCAATACGATGACGCGCAGACAGCGCCGATCAGCTGCTGGAGATGCCGACCGCCGCGCTCGAGTGTCGAATAGTTAGGATGCTCGTTGTCGAGACCGACTGGTTTGACAAAAGTCACGCCCGGCAGCGTCTTGTTTTCAAGGTCGCTGAAGAACCGCGTTTCGTCTTGCAGATGCGCCGCTTTGACCGGTGAGCCGTCTGTGCCCCATCGTTGAAAATATGCGAATGGCTGGTGATGATATTGGAAGCACACTCCGGTCGCTTGCGGATTGGGATCCGCTGCGCTTGGGTTCGGACATCCATTAGCTCGCGGATCGTGCGCGAGGGCGAGATCCCAGCCGCCGGAATACCACTTCCACGAGACCTCCGGAACGTGATCGGTCAACAGATCGCCGATCGTCTTCTGTGTCGGCGGAATCGGACGCAGCAGCTGATCGGGCTTTACGCCGCTGGGATGCGGGCTATTCTGCGTGAAGGTCGTGTTGACGACCCATAGCTGTCCGGTCCCGCCCGGACGCGGCATCGTCGTGAGATTCGAATCGTTGAGCGTCTTCGTAGCCGGGTTCCAAGACGAAACGAACGCCGGTGCGCCGGCGGGTAACGGCTGATTCCACTCTGGCGTGCACGCGCAAATCAACCACTGATGGTTGAGGTACGAGCCGCCGAACGCGCTGTGAAAAAAGTTGTCGGCGAGCGTGTAGTGCTGCGCGATAATCCCTTCGGGAAGATGCGTCGCGTTGTAATAGCCGAACACCAGTCCCGGATTGCTCGCGTACTCCGAAAACTTGTCCATAGGTGCCGGACCTGCTGCTTCGAGTGCGCCGTTGTCGATCTGCAATTGCTCGTGCCAGAAGATGTGCCAAAGATCGCCGGTCAACGCGGAAGTCGGAATGAAATCGGTCAGGTCGTACGGCCTCACCGCAAGTCCGAGCGGAATGTGCGGATCTTGTTCGCCCCCCGAAAGCCCTTGCCAACCGCACGGCCATGGTCCCGTCGGCCTTCCGGCGCGGATCAACGCCGGCGGTAGTCCGGTCATGGGCGTATAGCTATCTGAACCCGTGGGACACTGCAGCTGCGGCGTTCCACGTCCGTGCGCGCCGTTCGCGCCCGGATACTCGGAGTAGAGCCCGTCGAAGCTCCAGTTCTCCTCATATATAACGATGATGTGGTTGATCTTCGAACGCAAACCCGCAAGCTGGGACTCAGCCATCGGCGCGGCACTCGTGTCGGCGGCGACGACGAAGAACGCAAAGAGAAGCAACGCTGCGGTACGCACAAACAGTCGCATTAACCGGCCATCCGGAAGTTTTCGCCCAGAAAGAAACGTCGCGCTTCGGGATTGTCGACGAGTTCCTCGGGGACTCCGGACGCAATGACCTTTCCGTTGTGAATGACGTACGAACGGTTCGTGATCGCAAGCGTATCGCGCACGTTGTGATCGGTGATCAAGATGCCGTATCCGTCGCCGCGCAGCTCCGCGATCAGGCGCTGCAGCTCCGAGACCGTGAGGGGATCGATCCCGCTAAAGGGCTCGTCGAGCAAAAGATACGACGGCTCCGTAACGAGGGCACGCGCGACCTCGACGCGTCGCTGCTGTCCGCCCGAGATCGTATCGCCGCGCATATCGATGATCGGCGCAAGATTGAAGCGCTCGACAACGCGGTTGAAGATTTCGACGCGCCGCTCCGGCTCGGAATCACGCATCTCGAGGATCAAGCGCAGGTTGTCGGCGACGCTGAGCCGGCGGAAGATCGAACGCTCTTGTGAGAGGTAGCCCAGACCCTGCCGAGCGCGCTCGGACATCGACATCTCGGTGATGTCGGTTCCGTCGACGATCATTTTGCCGCCATCGGCCTTGACGTTGCCGACAATCATGCCGAAGCTGGTGGTTTTCCCGGCGCCGTTTGGCCCCAGCAGTCCGACGATCTCGCCCGGCTCGACGCGAACGGTCACGCCGTCCACGACGTAGCGCGCTCCGTAGCGCTTACGCAGGTCCTCGGCGACGAGCGCGCGCGCAGGTTCAGGCACTGTCATCCGGGGAGAGTTCTCAATCCCCATATGCGAGTCCTGATCATCTCCGATATTCACGCAAATCTTCCGGCATTACGTTCCTTGCCCGCGGCCGACGCAATCATTTGTGCCGGCGATGTGGTTGGCTTCGGTCCCGACCCGAGCGGCGTCGTCGCCGAGCTGATGCGGCTCGACGTCAAATGCGTGCGCGGTGAAGAAGACGATGCCGTTGCCCGTGTGACAAAGCAGCATCCAGTGCCACCCGCGCTCCTGCACACCGCAAAAGCGTTACGCGAGCACGCACGCGCATCGCTCAATGCTGCACAGATGCGCTGGTTGCGCGCACTCCCTCCCGAGCTCGAGCTGAGCCTGGACGGCGTGCGGATCGGAATGACGCACGCGTACCCGGGCGACTACACACGCTATGTCGCGCCGACGCCCGAAGAGCTGTCACGCACAATGCGCGCTTTTCCACATTGCGCCGTCGTCGTTGTCGGTCACACGCACCGGCGCGGCACTTGGAAAGGGAGCGCCCTGGTTGTGAATCCTGGAAGCGTCGGAATGCCACAGCGCGCCGGCTATGCGTCGTACGCGTTTCTCGAAGGCGGAAAAGTGCGATTCGGTTCGTCGCGCTACGATCCGAGCGAGACTCTAGCGGAGATGCGCGATCTCGATATCGATGAAGAAGCGTATCGCGAATATGAGCACGAGCTCACGCGCGGCTCGCTCCGCCCGCATCAACGGCTTGCGCGCGCGCCGAGTTGAGCGCGATCGCGCAGCATCGTGTGCACGGCGGTGATGATGCGCTCAACCGGCTTGCGCCGGTAATTCCACATCGCTTCGGGTGGCGGTGGCTGCACGATCATCGTTGCATTCGCCTCGAACAGCACCACCTTGCCGCTCGGGTCGATCGAGAAATCGATGCCGCCGTAATCGAGCGCCAAGGTCTGGACGATCTTCTCCAGCCCCGCGTATGCACGCTCTCCGATCATGCCGCGCGGATCTTCGAGAAACGCCGCGTCCTCGGCGCGATGCTCAGGATTATCGATCATGTCGGCGCTGAAGTAGTGAACCTTCCAGTCGTTCGAGACAGCCAGATGCAACGGAAACATCTCTCCGTCGACGATAATCATTCGATATTTACGGAATGCGCCGTCTGCGTTACGCGTATCGAGGAATTGTATCGCGATGACGGCGTTGGATGGCAAGCCGTTCAGCGCTTTCGAGACGTCAGCGAGCTGGTCGACTTTCACGAAGTGCTGTCCCGTATGAAAGCCCGGCGCGCGCAACAACAGTGGGAAGCTGAAACCGTTCGCCGCGAGGACGGCGGCCGGCTCCGTGCGATCCAGCAGCCAACGCGGAAAGATCGCAAAGCGCGGCGTGATGACGTCCGGTATCGCGCCGAGGCGGTCGCCGTTTGCGACGCGTCCCGTGAGCAGAACGGTACTTGGTGCGTTGATCACCGGCGCATCGGTGCGTGCGAGTAGGGTCTCGGCTGCTGTCAGCTCGAGCGCGCAGCGGTCGGCGTCGCCGATCGCATTGAACACAACGTCGTGCGGCGGAAGCGGGCTTTCGGCGTCGTAGAAACCGACGAGTAGCGATGCGACCGCAAAAATACGATTGTCGAAGAGACTTTTGGTCGGGACGTTTCCTTCGCTCTCGACGCCAAGGACTAAGACGAGAACTGGTTCGCCGTCGCCGCGAAATCGACCGAACGTAACCGGTCGATGCGTGTATCCGAGTCTGCGTTCGCGCGCCGCGGCTTGCTCGTCGCCGCGTTCGGAAAAGATCGAAGCGAGCCCGTGGTGCGCTGACCCAGTCGTTGGATCGATTTCGATCGCACGCTGGAAGTGCTCGATCGCTTCGTCGGCGTCGCCGGCATCGCGGAGCACCGTCGCCAAGTGGCTGTGTGCGATAGCGCTTTCCGGATGACGCGCGACAAGCAGTCTGTAGGCTTGAAGCGCGGAGCGCTGCGATCCGCGATCCAGCAGCAGCACGGCGAGATTGTTGAGTGCGCCGAAGTGATCGGGACGCTGGTGCAGCACGTCGCGATACGCGTGCATTGCGTCGTCGGTGCGTCCGAGCGCTCCGAGAATGCACGCGCGCTCGAAGCTTTTGTCGAGGGCGTCCGGATCGAGCACGAGCGTGAGCTCGAGTTCGTCGAGCTGCATCTCGAGTGCCAGCCGCGCGTACCGCGCGGGAAGATTAGTCGGCGCCGGCGCTATCTTCTTTAGAACTGCTGTCCGCCGGCAGCCACATGCGCAAGTCCGGCGAGACGGCCGGTGCGCTCAGCGTATCTGCCGGGTGCGCAAAGCTATCGACGGGCGTGACACCCGAAGCTTCGCGCCAGCTCGCGAACTGAATCATCGCGTGGTAGGTGAGCCGCGAGATACCTTGGATGAAACTGCGCCCGACGTCGAGCGTCGGCAACGCGGTTGTCATTACCGCGATGACGTACGGCTCGCGATCGTCTTCGACGATCCCAACGTCATTGAGCGTGTCGTGCAGCTCGCCCGTCTTGTGTGCGATCTTCACATCACGCGGCAACGGCACCGGCAGCAAACCGTTGTGCGTCTGCCCTTCCAGAATCAGCATCATCTGACGCGAGCTCCACTGATCGATCAGCTGGTCGCGCGCGATTGCATCGAGCAGGTGCGCCATGTCGGCAGCGCTCGAACGCAGGGAGCGGATGTCGCCGTCGGAGCGAATGTAATCTGCGACGCGCGTGTTGGTCAATCCGAGCCCTTGCATCCTAACGTTGATGCTTTGCCGGCCGACCAGGCGAATCAGCATGTTCGTCGCCGTGTTGTCGCTCTGCGTGATCATCTTCCACAAGAGCGTCGATACGGTGTAGCGGCTTCCAAGCGGCGCGTCGCAGAGCTCGCCCCAACCCCAGTCGCGATCGCTCGCCATCAAGTGCACGGGCTCATTGAGCGAGACGCGCCCTTGCGCCATCTGCTCGAACACTTCGACCATTACCGGCACTTTGATCGTCGATGCCGCCGGCATACTCGCATTTGCATTGATGCCGGATATCGTACCGGTTGCAAGATCTTCGATTGCGATTCCGACGCGTGCCGGTAGCCGTTGTGCAGCCGACCGCAATCGCGTTTGTAATTCGGAGAGGGGGTTCGACATCGCAGCGCGCGGCGCGCTCAAAAACAACGACGTCGCAATAACAGTAAGAACGAGGAACGAACGGACGTTCAGAGCCTTGTACCCCCAGGCGCCCAAAGAATAGTTATTCGTTCGGCTCCTGACCTTATCTTCTATAGGGGACACCGTCAGCAGCCGGCGCGCGCGCGCGACCAGCGAAGCCCGCGAGCGCGATCAGCGCTGCGACATACGGCAGCGCCTGCATGAACTCGACCGGTATCCCGGTGCGCTGCAACGTGAATTGTAAAGCTTCGAACGCACCGAAGAACAACGCGGCCGCGGCTGCGCCGAGCGGATTCCAACGTCCGAAGATGACGGCTGCGAGCGCAATGAAACCGCGACCCGCGCTCATCCCGTCCGAGTAGAGATCGAGCTCGGCCATTGCAAGGAACACACCGCCGAGCGCAGCAATCGCGCCGCCGGCCGTCGTCGCCCAGAATCGGACGCGCAGCGGATTGATGCCGGCAACATCGGCGGCGCGAGGATTCTCGCCGCACGCCCGCACGTGCAAGCCCGCGCGCGTCCAGTAGAGGAAGACGTGTAAGAGTCCCGCCAGCGCGAGTGCCAAGCAGACCATCGCAATCTCGCCGGTCGGGCCAAGCGCGTTCACTTCTTTGGACGCACCGGGCTGTCCGAAGACGATCACGAGTCCGTACGCCGCACCGCCAAGCGCGATCAAGTTGATTCCGGTTCCCGCGACGATCTGTTCGACACGAAAACGCGTTGCAGCAATTCCCAGAATTGCGCCGAGCAACGCACCCGATGCGACGCCGCCGATCGCACCCAAGATTGCGCTTCCGGTTGCGAACGAGATCGCAACTCCGGAGAATGCGCCGATCGCGATCATCCCTTCGAGGCCAATGTTGAGCACGCCCGAGCGTTCGCACAACACACCGCCGAGCGCCGCATACACGAGCGGCGCGGACTTGACCAGCATCAGCCACAAAAATGCAATCATCAATCGGCTCCGCTTCGCGTGATGATACGACGGCCTGCCAGGACGAGGATGATGAGACCCTCGATTGCCGTCACGACGTCGCGTGGGACATTGGCGGCGGCTTGCATACCGATCGCGCCGTTCTGCAAGATGCCGAACACAAACGCGGCCACGGTGACCCAGAGCGGATCGAGCTCACCGACGAGCGCAACGGCGATGCCGATGAATCCATATCCCGGCGAGAGTGCGAGGTTGAAGCGATGCAAGACGCCGAGCACGATCGTCGCACCGCCGAAGCCCGCGATGGCGCCGGAGAACGCCATCGTCCAGAATCGCATCTTCGCCAAATCGATCCCGGCGCGCTGGGCCGTTCGCGGCGCGTCACCGACGGCGCGCAGCTGATAACCGATAACGGTCGAGCGGAGCATCCAACGGAGAAAGAGTGCCAGCGCGAGCGCCAGGACAAGCGCGATCGTCAAGCGCGTATCCGGCAAAATTGTCGGTAGCCACGCCGAGGGCGGCAACTCTCCCGTCTCATTCCCGGCACCCGTCGCACTCTTTAGTGGTCCCGTGATCGCATATGCGGCGACCTGAATCGCGACGTAATTGAGCATCAAGGTTGCGATGACTTCGTTTGCGGCAAAGCGCGCGCGGAGCCAGCCTGCCAGTGCCCCCCAAAAGCCCCCGCCGACCGCGCCCGCAAGAAGCAGCACCGGGATCGCAATGATCCCGGGCGCGATGAAGCGTTCGCCGATAACGCCCGCAAGCAGACCACCGATGAGCAGCTGTCCCTCAGCGCCGATGTTGAACAATCCGGCACGAAACGCGACCGCGATTCCCAGTGCGGGAAAGAGCAGCGACGTCGTTTGCACCAGCGTTTCCGCAGTTTCCGGAACGTTTCCGAGCGCCCCGATCATGAGCGCGGTGAAGCCGTCGATTGGGTTCACGCCCGCAAGCATCATCGCGAGACTGCCGAACACGACGATGATGCCGAAGGCGATCGCCGCATCGCGAGCGCCGCGTGAAAGCTTCACGACGAACCCGCCATCAGGGCTCCGATACGCCCGCGATCGAATGCATCGCGTCCGAACTCGCCGGCAATTTTGCCGCGGTAGAGCACGACTACACGGTCGGCGAGCGCAAAGATCTCATCGAGCTCGAACGAGATCAGCAGAATTGCGGTCCCTGCATTGCGCGCTTCAATCAGGCGTGATTGCACGAGCGCGGCGGCACCAACGTCGATTCCGCGTGTCGGTTGATACGCGAGCACGAACGAGGGCTGGCCGGCGAGCACGCGTCCGACGACGACCTTCTGTTGGTTTCCACCCGAGAGACCACCCACGCGCGCGTCAACGCGCGGCGGCCGTACGTCAAAACGTTCGACGATTGTTTGCGCGAACGCACGTGCTGCCGCGCGATCGACTTGCCAACCGCGGCGGAGCTCCGGATTGCGCTCGCGGCCAAGGATCGCGTTCTCCGTGACGCTCCAATCAAGCACGAGCGCTTCGTGTTGGCGATCTTGCGGGATGATCTGGATGCCGCGCATGATGCGCGCGTGCGGTCCGAGTGAGGGTGGAAGATTCTCTTCGCGAAAGCGGATCGTACCCTCGTAGTCCGCGATGCCGGCCAGCGCGTCGGCCAGCGCCGTTTGCCCGTTGCCTTCGACGCCTGCAATTCCGAGAATCTCGCCGGCCGCAAGTGTCAAATCGAGGCCGGCGATCTCATCTGATTCGGTTCGCGCGCACAGTCCGCTGATGTGTATGACGGGCAAGACTTGTCTTGGCAACGCGGTCCGTTCCGCGAGCGGTGGGATCTCACCGCCCACCATCGCGCGAGCGAGCTCAGCGGCGTTCGTTTGCGCGGTTTCGTAGCGCGCGACGATCTCTCCGGCACGCATCACGTTCACTTTTGAGGTGTACGCGATCACTTCAGCGAGCTTGTGCGTCACGACGAGAATTGCAATCCCGCGCTTTGCCAGCGCGACGATCATCGTGAAAAACGATGCGATCTCGCTTGGCGCCAGCACCGCGGTCGGCTCGTCGAGGAGTAAGATCGCGGGCTCGCGCTCCAGCTCGCGCAGCAGCTCGACGCGCTGCTTGAGTCCGATCGGGAGGGTCTCGACGATAGCGTCCGGATCGACGTGCAGACCATAACGTTCGCCCAGCTCGCGAACGCGCGCGCGCGCCGCCGCGACGTCAAGCCGCCAGCCTTTGCGCGGTTCGCGTCCGAGCAGCACGTTTTCCCAAACGCTCAGACGTTCGACGAGCTGAAAGTGTTGGTGGACGAGACCGACGACGCCGTTGCGTTCGATCGTTCCCTCGTCGGCAGCGGTCGCTCCGAACGCAATGTTCGCGAGCGTCGATTTGCCGGCCCCATTCTCGCCGATCAGAGCGACGATCGCACCCGATTCGAGCTCGAGATCGACGCCGCCAACGGCAACGAGATCGCCGTAGCGTTTTACGATGCCGCGTAGCGCGAGAACGGGCATCAGGGGATCGGCACCGGGTTGAATTTCGCGAGCTCTTCGCGCGTCGAGGGCGGCGTAATCTTGCCGGCGACGATCGCTTTGCGAATGCGCTCGAGGCGCGCGATGTTCGCAGCGCCGATCAGATCTTTCGTATATTGAAAGTCGGTCAGGCCAACGCCGTTCTCGCGCAAGCCGAGAATGAGGTGTCCGGAAAGCGTCCTGTGCGCGGCGGCATCTTCGCAGACACGCTGCACGGCGTTATCGACATGCTTAACCATGCTGGTGAGCACCTTGCCCGGCAAGAGCGCGTCTTGGTTTGAATCGACACCGATCACATAACTGTTTGGGCGGTCTTTCGCGACCTCGAACGGCCCGAGTCCTGATTTGCCGGCCGCTGAGAAAATGATGTCGGCCCCTTGGGAGTAGAGCACGTCCGAGAGCTCTTTTCCTGAAGCGACGTCTTCGAACGAACCAACGTACTTGACGAGCACTTTCACTTTCGGGTCGATTTCGTGCGCGCCCGCCGTATAGCCGGCTTCGAACTTGCGCAGCAGCGGGATGTCGAGGCCGCCCAGAAATGCGATCGTGCGCGTTTTCGAAACGAGCGCTGCGAGCGCACCGGCCAAGAACGAGCCGTCTTCCTCCTTGAAGGTCACCGATTCGACGTTAGGATCGTCGACCACAGCGTCGATGATCGCAAAGTGCTTGTTCGGAAAGCGCTTCGCAACTTCGTTAAGATCGCGATTCATGAGAAACCCGATCGCAAACGTCTCGTCGAAATTCTCGCTTGCGAAGACGGTTAGATTCGGTTGATAGTCAGCCGCCGATTTCGACTGCAAAACTTGGACGTGAGCGCCCACGCTTTTCTTGCAGGCTAGCAAGCCCGCATACGCGCCGTCGTTGAACGAACGATCGCCAAGGCCGCCGATGTCGGTCACCATGCCAACTTTCACCGACGACGCCGAATTCGAAATCGGCGATCGGTGAGCGCAAGCCGTGAGGATGAGGCTCGACGCGAAAGCTACGGCGAGCAAAACCGCCGAGCGAGCGATCATGGCAGGCCTTCTACGCGAATTTCTTCGGAGGGCCTTCGGCCACGGGGGATAAGGACCGAACATGGCCACTTCGGGCGACGTGTCAAAACGTCTGACCGCGCTGCAAGTCCTGGCGACCCTGGTGTTGACCGGCGTGCTCGTCTACGGCATCGCGATGTTCTTGGTGCGGGTGCAAGCCGTCCTCGTCATCGCGATCGCCGCGATCTTTGTGGCCTACGTGATCTTCCCGCTCGTGCACTGGCTCGCGCGGCGGATGCCGGTGATCGTTGCGATTCTGATCGTCTATCTCATGGTAGCGATCGTCCTCGCGCTGATCATCGTCTTTATGATCCCGCCGCTGATCGCCGACACAGCGACCTTTGTGCGCACCGTCCCAAAAATGATCGTCGAGGCCTCGCAGGACATCGCCAATCCGCGTAACCCGCTGTTCGCGTGGCTACCGCCGCCGATACGAGCCTATGTCGCGACCCTGCCGGCCGAGCTGGTTGGTTTCATTCAGCGTTACGCATTCGAAGCGATCCACCAGATTGCAACGTATCTCGTTTCGGCCGTCACGTTGGTGGCGGCGCTGATCGTCGTTCCAATTCTCACGGCCTACATGCTGCTCGATCAAGAAAATCTCGTCCGCGTCTTTCTCGGATTCTTTCCGAAGCGTGTACGTCCGAAAGCGAAAGCCGTTCTCCTCGATCTCGACCACGTGCTGGGCGGCTTTATCCGCGGGCAAATGATCGACGCCGTGATCGTCGGCGTAATGATGTTCATCGTGTTGACGATCTTTCGCGTGCCCTACGCGTATTTGATCGCGGTCTTCTCCGGCGTCTTTCAGGTGATTCCGTATCTCGGAGCGGTCGTCGCATTCTTTCCGGCCGTCACCCTTGCGCTGATCTACAACGGTGACGGGAACGCATTGGCCGTCGCACTCGTCGTCGTTGCGGTCCATCAGCTCGATGGGAACGTTATCGCGCCACGCATCATGCGTGACAGCGTCGGCCTCTCGCCGCTGTGGGTGATCATCTCCGTCTTAGCATTTACTGAGCTGTTCGGCTTTGTCGGTACGTTCGTCGCCGTTCCGGTTGCCGCGATGATCCGTGTCCTCAAGATGCACCTTTTGCCGGCGCCGGTCGAGGCCGAAGAGGTTCAGTCGACGCCGCGCGATGAGTCGCTTCGATTGCAGGACGAGATCACGAATGTTGGCTAGCGCTGTGCGGCGCGTCGATATCCTGGGCGTACCGATGGATTTGGGCGCCGACCGTCGCGGCGTCGACATGGGTCCATCCGCGATTCGCTATGCACGGCTGCACGAGCGCCTGCGCGCGCAAGGCATCACGGAGATCGTCGACCGCGGAAATCTCGTCGTTCCCGATCGCGACCTCGCGAAGATTCAGCAGGGCGATCCGAAGTATTTCGGTTTGATTCAAAGCGTCTGCAACGTGCTCGCCGATTCCGTCGAAGCGTCAGTGAAAGAGGGAGCATTTCCGCTCGTGCTGGGCGGCGATCACTCGATCGCGATCGGCACGCTCGCGGGATTGCGGCGCGCACGGAGCGAGGCCCCGGGTTTGATTTGGTTTGACGCGCACGCCGACATCAATTCACCAAAAACATCACCTTCCGGCAACGTTCACGGTATGCCGGTGTACTACGCGGTTGAATCCGGCGACATGAATCCGAAGCGCAGCGTGCTCATCGGTTTACGCGACGTCGACCCTGGCGAGAAGACGACGATTCGCGAGCTCGGGATCTCGGCGTTCACGATGACCGATATCGACCGTCTCGGCATGGAAGCAGTCGTTGCCCGCGCGCTCGAGATTGCGGGCTCCGGACCGGTGCACGTTTCGTTTGATATGGATGCAATCGACCCGAGCGAAGCACCGGGCGTCGGGACACCGGTAAAAGGCGGGATCACGTATCGGGAAGCGCATCTCGCGCTCGAAGAGATGGCAGCGTCCGGACGCATCGGTTCGCTCGAGATCACCGAGATCAATCCGATCCTCGATAGCGAGAATCGCACCGCAGTCCTCGCCGTGGAGTTGATTCTTAGCGCGCTTGGGAAGACGATATTGTAAGCGTGCCCTCAAACGCGATGCCGTCGCGTTCGACGCTCGCGTACGCCGCAGCCAGGAGACGTGCGCGTAGTTCGGCCACGATCGCCGGATCGAGACCGGGTGCAACAATTCGGACGCCGGTCGCGCGTCCGCGATCGTCGACGGAAATCATAATGGCTCCACCCTTCGGCAATGTCGCCATTACGTCGGCATATAACGCGCGGTCGAGCAACAGCGGCGTATCGAAGTGCGAACCCCAATTTGCGGGTCCGGTTTGTGCCTCGCTCTTCGTTTGCGTTACAGGCGGAGTTTCGGCGCTCGACGGATTCGCGGAGAGCGTATTCGGTTGCAGCCGAGACGCCGCAGCTCCGGACTCGACCGCGGGCCTCGCCACGCTTGCGTTCGGATTCGCCCCTTCGAGGCCGGTCGTCGCGAGTTGCGCCCTCGAGGCCGCAGCGGGCTCAGGCGCGATACGGTGTGACGTCGCGGAGGTGTGGTAGGCGGGGATCGGGCGCTGCGCACTCACGGTATGAGGCGTCACCGCGGGCATGATCGTTTGCGCGATTCGCTTGATTCCTTCGGTCGCAGCCGCGCGCGCGCGCCGCTCGATCCGAATCGCAAAAACGCGGCCGCACGGTGACGCACAGATCGTCGCCACGTCCCGTAAGCCGTCGCCGTTCACGGCGACGTGCCAGAGGGGGATGAGCGCGGCGCAGAGCCCGAGCACGCAAACGTGCAACGCGATCGAAAGTGCGAACGCGGGCGTGCGGTAAGACGGTTGTTTCGCAATGGAGATCATGCAGTCAGCCCCCTGACGGGAGTCACAGCAACTACCCGGCCGCCGGGGACGCAACCTTCACGGGCCCGTTCATGGTTCGTTGTGGAGTCATGGGAAGAGCGACGGAAATCGTGCTATATCAGGCGGAGTGGTGCCCTTACTGCGCGCGCGTCCGTAAGAAGCTCACCGATCTCTTGCTCGACCACAAGATCGTGAATGTGCCGCGTGACCACGGTTCGCGCGACGAGGTCGTCAAGGTTTCTGGCCAGACATCGATTCCGGTCATGGTCGACGGCGAGGTGACCCTCGACGACGACGACGACATCATCCCGTACCTCGAGCAGAAGTACGGCCGCGAGCTCTCATCCCGCTAAGAAGAGAACCGCCGAAACAATAGCTCCAGTGAGAGTCGCTAGCGTGTTGACGGCGTCGTTCGTCATCCAGCCGAGGCCCCGCCACGGTGTCGTAACGGTCCCGCAAATATGTGTCTGCGTCTCGGTTGGACGTTTGCACGTCGGACAAAACGCGATCGCCTGCAGCGTCGCTCCAAGCAGCGAGTCCACGAGCGCACCCGCAACGCCGCCGAGCGTCACGATCCAAAATGCGCGGCCGCTTTGCAACGCGAGCGCAAAGACGAGCGCAATCCACGCCGCGCCCGCGAACATCGCGAACGAGCCGAGTAGCGTGACGCCGCCCGAAATTCCCGTCGCGACCGGCGCGAAGCCGACGATCGACCGCGGCTTGCCGCCGAACGCGCTGCCGATTTCGGTCGACCACGTATCGGCAGTTGCCGCTGCGTACGCACCGGCAAAGGCCCACAACAGAGCGTAAGCAACGTGCGTTGGAGGAGCGCCGCGCGTCAGCAGCGCTGCGCTTGCTGCACACAACGTCGCGATGCCACCGTTGGCTGCAACTTGCCACGCATCGCGTGGACCGCCTTTCGGAATGTCGACGAGCAGCTGCTTGCGTTTTCGACCCGCGTACGAAAACCCGACCGACGTGATGAAAAATGCAAAGAGCACCTCGAACGGAAGTGCAACGTTCGACCAACCGTAACGACCGCCGGCGTACGTCAGAACGCCAACGGCGAGCGCGCCAAGCGTGCCCCCGGCCGTTAGCGGAAGCGACTTGCTCAGTGGAGCATCGGCGCCGCGATCAGCGCGCGCGCCAATCCTTCGGTCGTGAACTCCTCCGCAACGACGCTCACCTCGAGTCCAATCGTTCTTGCTGCCTCGGCGGTGATCGGCCCGATACACGCAACGATCTTGCCACGCGCAGCCGCGACCGGATCCTCCAGTTGCGCTGCGAAGCTGCGTACGATACCGGCGCTCGTGAACGTCAGCACGTCGCTGCTTGCAACGCGCTCCGCGAGATCGGCGACGTCGTTCTGCACTGCACGATACGCGGCGACGATCTCAACGTTTCGACCGCCGTCGCGCAGCATCTGGGGAAGCGTATCGCGCGCCTCTTGTGCGCGAAAAAGCAAGACGCGATCGTTTGGTTTGGTACGCTCGAGGAGTCCCTCGGCGACGCTTTCGCCGACGTAGCGCGACGGAATGAAATCGGCAATGATCCCGTGCTCGGCGAGCGTCTCCGCCGTCTTCGGCCCGATGGCGGCAATTTTTGCAGCGCCGAGCGCACGCGTATCGCGGCCCCGTGCTCGCAATTCGTTCCAGAACGCGTCGACACCGTTGCGGCTCGAGAACACAATCCAGCGATACGTGGACGCATTCGTGGACTCGACGGCACGCGCGATATCGCTCGTATCTTCCGGCGGCACGATGCGAATGAGCGGAGCCATGATTGGTTCGGCACCGGCTTCCCACAAACGCGCTGCGAATTCGAGACTGCCGCTTGCCATGCGAGTCACAAGGACCCGCTTACCGAAGAGCGGCAAGCGATCGAACCAGCGTAACTCGTCGCGCAGGCGTACGACGTCGCCGACGATCGCGATTGCGGGCGGCGCGATCCGTACGCGCTCGAGTTCGGCGACGACCGTTCCGAGCGTAGCGACGAGCGTTTGTTGCGCCGGCTTCGTCCCTTCGTGCACGATTGCGATCGGGGTCGAAGCCGCAAGACCGCTTTGGATCAGCTGTGTCGTAATCGATGCAAGGTTGCCCATTGCCATGTAGAGGACGAGCGTGTGATTGGGCGCGGCAAGCTTGGACCAATCCAGCGTCGAGAGCTGTTTCTCAACGTCTTCGTGACCGGTGACGAACGTGACGGCAGTGTTGTGATCGCGGTGCGTCACGGGGATTCCGGCGTACGCTGGTGCCGCAATCCCGGACGTCACGCCGGGGACGACCTCAAAATCGATGCCGGCGGCGTGCAGCTCTTGGGCTTCCTCGCCGCCGCGTCCGAACACGAACGGATCGCCGCCCTTCAGACGTACGACATTCTTGCCATCGCGTGCTAGGCGCACGAGCAGCGCGTTGATCTCGGACTGCTCGAGTGTGTGCGCGCGCGCTTTCTTGCCGACGTAGACGCGCTCGCAATTCGGCGGTGCGAGAGCGACGACCGGTTCCGCGGCGAGATAGTCGTAGACGAGCACGTCGGCGTTCTCGATGGCGCGTTTGCCCTTGATGGTCAAAAGCCCGGGATCACCCGGGCCTGCGCCGACCAAGAAGACCTTGCCCGCGGGCATGTTACTCTATGTCGATTCCCGTGAGCGCCGCCGAAATTTCCGGGATCGCAACGCCCAAATCGAAGAGTTCGTCGACGACGCGTGCCTGGAGCAGGGCTTCGGGTTGATTGCTGATGGCTTTTTCGCGAATACGCGCAATCGCGCTATGCAATAGGCGCGATACAATTGTCAGCGACATACCGGTGATCAGCATACGCTCGCGCTCGGTGAGATCGGGACAACGCGCGAACAGTCGCTCGAGCTCGACCTCCCGAATCGCATCCGCTTTTTGAGTAAGCGATGCGATCACGGGGACGGTGGCTTGGGATTGATACCAGTCGACGAAGCGTGTTGCGTGCTCTTCGATGATTTCTTCGACAAACGGAACCGCTTCACGACGCGCCTCGAGCGTTTCGTCGACGACGGCGGCGAGCGCATCGATACCGACCAACGCAACACCGGGTATTTCGGCCACGGTCGGATCGACGTCGCGCGGAACGGCGATGTCGACGATGAAGAGCGGACGTTCGCTGCGCGCAGTCATCGCATCCAAAACTTTTTGCTCGTCGAGGATGAAATGCGATGCACCCGTCGAGGTAACCACCAGGTCCGCATCCCGCAGGGCGTTGGCGATCGCCGGCAAGGGCTTAACTTCGCCCGTGCCAAGTTGCTGTGCAAGCTCCGCTGCGCGTTCGTGCGTGCGGTTGAGCAGGACGAGACGCGCGCCTTCCGATTTCAAACGCCGCGCCGCGGTCGTCCCCATCGAACCTGCGCCGACGACGACGGCAGTTTTTCCGGCCAGTGCGCCGACGTGCGATTTTGCCATCTCGATTGCGGCGGTCGCGATGCTGACGGAATCGTTGCCGATCTTCGTCTGCGAACGGGCGGCCTTGCCCGCGTTGAGCGCTTCACGGAAGAGCTGGTGCAGCGATTTTCCGAGCGAGCCCGCGCGCTGCGCTTGTACGTATGCTTCTTTGACTTGGCCAAGTATCTCGGCTTCGCCGATCAGCATCGAATCAAGACCGGTCGAAACGCGGAAGAGATGTTCGATTGCTTGCCGCCCGAGCAGCGTGTACATGTACGATTCCATGTCGTACTCGACGTTGCCGTGACGGAAGTTTCCAAGAAACGCTTTGATCTGCTCGGTGCCGGCCTCGTAATCTTCGAGCTCGGCGTAGATCTCGAGCCGTCCGCACGTCGCAAGCACGACCGCTTCCACGACGGCTTCGTAGTCGCGCAACGCAACGAGCGTCTCGCCGAGCATCGAGCTGGGAAACGCGTGACGCTCGCGCACCTCGACGGGAGCCGTTCGGTGCGAAAGACCCAAGCAGACTAGCGGCACAAATCAGACTCTCCGGGTTCGATCATCCCGCAACCTGCATGAGCTCGTTGATCGTCGCGTCTGCGGCTGCCAGAGTTGCCTCGACGTGCGTGTTGGTGTGCGCCGCCGACAAAAATCCAGCTTCGAATTGCGAGGGCGCAAAGTACACGCCGCGCGACAACATGCCGTGAAAGAAGCGGGCGTAGAGCTCGGTGTCGGCCGTCTTCGCGGTTTCGAGATCGACGACCGGGACGTCGGTGAAGAAAAATCCCACCAGCGATCCGGCTCGCGAAATTTGATGCTTGATGCGATGCCGTGTGAAGACGTGGGCGAGTCCTTCGACCAGTCGTGTTGCAAGGCGGTCAAGCTCCGCATACACGTCCTCCGTCAATCCGCGAATTGTCGCAATGCCGGCGGTCATCGCAAGCGGGTTTCCTGAAAGCGTCCCGGCTTGATAGACGGGACCATCCGGTGAAAGCTGGTTCATGACATCCGCGCGGCCGCCGAATGCGCCGACAGGGAGTCCGCCGCCGATGATCTTGCCGAGCGTCGTCAGGTCGGGCTTGACGTTCTCGCGCGCTTGCGCGCCGCCGCGTCCGACGCGAAAGCCCGTGATCACTTCGTCGAAGATCAAGAGCGCGCCGGAGGCATTTGCGATCTCGCGCAGCCCGCGTAAGAAACCCGGCGTCGGAAGAATGAGGCCCATGTTGCCCGCGTACGGCTCGACGAAGATCGCCGCGATCGCGTCGCGATTCGCAGCAACCGCGCTGCGCACGGCATCGAGATCGTTGTAATCGACGACGATCGTATCGCGCGCCGTACCTTCGGTGACGCCCGGTGAATTGGGGACGCCGAACGTCAGCGCACCGCTGCCCGCCGCGATTAAGAACGAATCGCCGTGTCCGTGATAGTTGCCGGCAAACTTGATGACCTTGTCGCGCTTGGTGAATCCGCGCGCCAAACGCAATGCCGACATCGTGGCTTCGGTGCCGCTCGATACGAAACGAATGCGCTCGATCGACGGGATTGATGCTGCGATCAGCTCGGCGAGCTCACTTTCGAGTTCGGTCGGCATCCCGTACGACGTCCCGCGCGACGCTGCAGTTTGAATGGCGCGCACCACGCCGGCCGGTGCATGTCCGAGGATCAACGGCCCCCACGACATCACGTAGTCGATATACTCGCGTCCGTCGAGGTCGATGAACGTTGCGCCCTGCGCGCTGCGCACGAACAGCGGCGAGCCACCGACTGCCCGGAATGCGCGTACCGGTGAATCGACACCGCCCGGGATAATTCGCTTGGCGCGGAGATATGCGTTTATCGAGCGTTCGTACGTTGCCATGATCTCGTTTCTAGGCCATCCTGGCGACTGCCGCGGCGTAATCCGCGGGCGTGTTGACGTTTGTGAAGAGCCGCTCGTCCTCGCGGCTTACCGGAAACTCGCGGATACGCATCCGTTCGACGGTTGCGTGCAACGATTCGTCACCGCTCCCAAGCGCTTTCGTCCCTTCGCGCAGGAACGCGGCGCGATCGTACAGCGCGGCCAACGGTTCAAGGTGCTTGTGCGCTTTCTTCGGCTGCAACGGGACGACTGCTTCATCACCGGGTTGCCACGTGTCTGCCAAGCGATCGATGAACGCCGCGTCTATGAACGGTGCGTCACCGGCCACGGCAAAGACCAGCGGTGTATCCATGACTTCCATCGTCGTGACGAGTCCACCGAGCGGACCGCGGCCAAGCCAGCGGTCGACGACCATCGGACAATCGAGCAGCGCGTCGATTTGGGGTGAGAAGCTGCCGGCGCACGAAATGTACGTTTTGCGCGCCGCGGAGACGTTACGATAGACGCGCACGAGCATCGGAACACCGCCCGCTTCAAGCTCGAGCTTGTTGGGAAGCCGCGTCGCGCCGCCACCGGCGAGGATCACGACCCCGATATCGGGTCGTTCAGGCATGCCTTCGCGCGTAATCCTTTGCGAAGTACGTGATGATGATGTCGGCGCCTGCGCGCGCAAATGACAGCAGCAACTCGTCAACGATGCGCTCTTCATCGATCCACCCGTTTTGCGCGGCGGCTTTCACCATGGCGTATTCGCCGCTCACGTTGTAAACGGCGACGGGCAGATCGACGCGTTCGCGCACGCTGCGCACAACGTCGAGATACGCGAGAGCCGGCTTGATCATGACGACGTCGGCGCCTTCGTCGATGTCGAGCAAGACTTCGCGAAGCGCTTCACGCGCATTAGCGGGATCCATCTGATAGCTGCGCCGGTCGCCGAACGCCGGCGTCGAATCGGCGGCTTCTCGGAATGGTCCGTAAAACGCAGATGCGTATTTCGCTGAATACGCCATAATCGATACATTGATGTAACCATCGTCATCGAGCGCGCGGCGAATCGCACCAACGCGTCCGTCCATCATATCGGAGGGCGCGATGACGTCGACGCCGGCTTGCGCGTATGTCAACGCGGTGCGAACCAAAATCTCGACCGTCGCGTCGTTCTGGACGTCGCCACGCGCGTCGAGTACCCCGCAGTGTCCGTGATCGGTGTATTCGCAATTGCAAAGATCGGCAATCACAAGCATCGCAGGTAACGCGGCTTTGATCGCACGTGCAGCATTTTGCACGACCCCGTGCGGATCGTAATTCGATGTCGCGACGGCGTCTTTGAAATCGGGAATTCCAAAGAGCAGCACCGCACGAATCCCCGCGCTCGCAAGCTCCTTTGCCTCGTCGACTGCAACGTCGGCCGACATCCGGGCCACGCCCGGCATGCTTGAAATCGGATCGCGCACGCCGCTTCCCGAGACGATGAATAAGGGCTGGACGAGACCCCCGAGATTGACCTGCGTCTCGCGGACCATGTCGCGCATGGCCGCGCTCGTCCGCAGGCGGCGGGGGCGGCTCACGAGGTTGAGGACCCGCTTATCTTGGAGCTGCATCATGTCGTCCTTTCGAGGGAGGCCCTCGCGAATTCCGCCGCCAGCGCCGTACCAAGGTCCTCGGCCTCGGCGATGCTCGAGGCTTCGCCGCGACACTCGGCCCGCTGGACCCGTCCATCGTCCAGGCCCACGGCCGCACGGACGAGCATCGAGCCCGAGGCGGCGTCGATGACCGCGTTTGCCCCAATCGGTGCCGCGCAGCCGCCCCGCATCGTCCGCATGAAGGCGCGCTCGGCGAGCACTTCCAGCTCGGCGTTCGTATCGTTGAGCGTGCTGCGCAGGATGGCGCCCAGCGGATCGTCGCGGCGGGTCTCGACCGCGAGCGCACCTTGCGCAGCGGCCGGCACGAGTCGCTCCGTCGCAAACGGCACGCTGTAGCGAGCGCGTTCGCCGAGACGATCGATCCCGGCCGCCGCCAAAACAATTGCGTCGAACTCGCGCTCGGCGAGCTTGCGCAAGCGTGTGTCGACGTTTCCGCGGATCGTAACGTATTCGAGATCTCCGCGCATTGCGGCAAGCTGCGCACGCCGCCGCGGACTGGACGTCCCGACGCGCGCGCCGCTCGGCAACGCATCGAAACTTTCGAAGCGATCGCTGCAAAAAACGTCGCGCGGATCGGCGCGCTCGACGATCGCGACGATCTCCATATCGTCGGGCAACGTGCTCGGCAGGTCCTTGCACGAGTGCACGGCATAATCGGCGCGCCGGTCGCGGAGCGCCAGCTCGAGCTCGCGGACGAATACGTTGTCGGTTCCGATTGCAGTGATCGCGCGGTCTTGGACTTGATCGCCCTTCGTCGTGATGTTGACGACGGTCGACGCAATGCCGCTGCGCGCAAGCTTTGCCATCACGAGACGCGTTTGCGTCATCGCAAGGCGGCTGGCGCGCGACGCGCAGACGAGCGTTTCGGATAGACTGTGCTCGACGAGCGCGCCGATGCGTTCGCGCACGAGCTTTGCGACCGCCGGTGACGTACCGCTCGTATCGACGGCGATCGTGAGCGAGTTGCGGCGATGCACGGCCGGTGTCGAGAAATCGCCGCGTTCGGCTTGACTCGCATCGTTGACGAAGACCCCTCGCGCGCGTGCTGCTGCGACGACGGCGGCGTTCACCGTGTCGTCATCAGTCGCCGCGAAGACGAGTGAGGCACCCTCGAGGTCCCCGGCTTCGAATGTTTTTCGCTTCGAGTCGATGCGACGTTCGTCGGAAAGCTGCACGAGCACCGGTGTCAACGAGGGCGCGACGACGCGCACCATTGCGCCCGCATCTAAAAGGGCGGCAATCTTTCGCTCGGCGATGGCGCCGCCGCCGATGACGACGGCTAAACGGCCGCGCATATTCACGGCGATCGGATACACGCAATTCCCGTTCGCGCCGGGAGGCGCTACGCCCCCGAACGAAGGTCGCCGCCCATGTCAGGCGCCATGCGCACGGCGGTCTTTGGAGCGCTCGTCGCCGCCATCGCCACGCTTCCGGGGCTCGGAACGGGGACACTTTGGGACAACAGCGAGACCGCCTACGGTGAGGTCGCTCGCGAGATTTTGTTGACGCACGATTGGGTTGTCATGCATTTGAACTTGACGCCCTGGTTTGTGCAGCCGCCGCTCTATTTTTGGATTGCGGCGGCATTCGCAAAAGTCTTCGGTGCCGCACCCTTCGCGTTACGTCTTCCCTCCGCGCTTGCAACAGTTGCGATGGGCGCAACGATCGGCTATGCGACCACGACGCTGGCCGGTTCGCGAGTCGGCATGTATGGGGCGATCGTTCTCTCGACCGCCCTGATGCAAGTCGTGATCGGGCGCATGGCGATCATGGACGCATTGCTCGATCTCGCAACCGCCATTGGGATTCTCGCGTTCTTCCGGGCGTTCACGGGAGGACGACCAGCGCTGTCGGTTCTTGGTGCCGGACTTGCAATCGCGCTTGGAATCCTCGCAAAGGGTCCGGTTGCGTTCGTCGTCGTCGTGCTCGTCATCGTGCCGTGGTTCGCGTGGGAGCGATACGCAGGCGCGCGTCTGACATATCCGCCTGTGTGGACGTGGTTTGCCGCGCTCGCGCTGTTAATTGCGATCGACATGCCGTGGTTCGTGCTATTCGTTTCGCACGCCGGACCGTCTGCGTTCGACGAGCTGATTGGCCACTATACGTTCGGCCGCTACGTTGGGACAATCGAAAACCAGAGCGGCCCGATTTGGTACTACGTGCCGGTCGTGATTCTCGGGTTCTTTCCATGGATCGCGTACTTGCCGGGCGCGATTGCTGCAGCTTGGCGCCGTGCGCTTACGCCGAACGGAATGAGCGTCCACGTCGCACGCCTGGCGCTGGTCTGGAGCGTCGTGCCGTTCGTCTTTTTCAGCCTGGCCGGGACGAAGCTTCCGAACTATCTCGCGGTCGAATTGCCGGCGCTCGCCATACTCGTTGCGCTCTGGTTCGATCAGCTGGCCCAAGGCGAACATCGTCGCAGCGCGCTGATTGCGACCGCCGTCATTCCGCTGACAATCGGCGCCGTCGCGATCGCAATCGCCGCCTTCGCGCGCGACGCGCACATCCTCGCCGGAGCGCAAGGCGTGACCCGTGATCTATCGATCATGGGCGCGATCATCTTCAGCGGCTCGATCGTTACCCTCGTATTCCTGTGGATGCGTCGGACCCAAACGGCACCGTACGTCTTCGCCGCAACTGCGATCGTAATGGTGACGTACGCGATCCTCGTAGCCGAACCGCAGGCGGAGCGTTTCAAACCGGTTCCACAGTTGGCGGCGATCATTCGCGAGCACGTGCATGAAGGCGATGCCGTTGTGATACAAGGCGTCGCCGGAGGCTACGGTTTGATCTTTTATACGCGACCGCCCGTGGACATCATCGGTGCGGACGCGGATGCACACGCCGCGATCTGTTCCGCGAGCCGCGCGTTTTTGATCACCTCGACGCAACGTGCGCGTACCGCCGTAGTCGAGGGACGCGAAAAGCACGTCGTCGCCACATCAGGCAACGACGTGCTCTTGCTGTTTACTTCGCCGCGGCCTGAACCTGTGCGGTGCTAACGGCCGGTGCTTGATTGCCCCACGAGCTGCGGATGTACGTGAGTACCGCCGCGATCTCGTCGGGTTTGAGTTGCGCCTTCCACGGCGGCATCGTTCCGTTGTAGGTCGTTCCGCTTACATTGAGCGGACCGGTCTTACCGTTGAGAACGATGGTGATGATGTCTTTCGGATCGGCCGCTGTGACCGCGCTGTTGCCGGCCAACGGCGGGAATGCTCCCGGCGTTCCTTGACCGGTCGCACCGTGGCACGCCGTGCAGTTGCTGCTATAGACGCTTGCGCCGGCAGTCGACGCGCTGCTCGCAGACGCTCCGGACGCGCCTCCCACCGCAAGCGGTGCGGCTGCTGCAGCCGCAACTTTCGCTGCGTCGGCACCGCCCGGAACCGTCGGCGCGGTTTGTCCGCGTGCGGCGGCTTTCGCATTCACGGTTGATTGGCCGCCGATCGACAGCCCGGCAGCGATAAGGATGAAGATTGCGGTGACCACCATGGCCGCCGGCCGCCTATGAACTTCACGGCTCGGATTTCGATCGAGCCAAGGCAAGAGAATCAGGAACACCACACCGAGCGTCGGGATGACGATGGTGCCAAGAAGCTGCCCGAATTGCCCCGGGAAGATCTCGAGCAAGAAATAGAGCCCCATGAAATACCAGGCCGGCGACGGAACGAATTGATCGTTGTTCGGATCGGCTTTGGCATCGAGCGGTGCGGGCGAGAGCGTCGCGAGGATCACGATCACGAGCAAGACGATGAGCGAAGCGATCGTGTCCATGAACATCTGGTTTGGCCAGAAGCGTCCGGGCTTGAGTGGACGCCGGTCGTCTTTCGGCGGACCCGCAGAACCGTTGTGCCGGAAGATGATGAGATGCACGGCGACCAGCAAGATCAAAAGCAACGGCGTCAGCCAGACGTGAATGCCGAAGAACTTGTTCAGTGTTAACGTGTTCATCACCGCGCCGCCCTGCAGCCAGTTCTGCAAGAACGGACCTGCGATCGGCGCGGCGCCCGTGATATTTAGCGAGACTTGCGATGCAAAATAGGCGTTGAGATCCCACGGAAGCAGATAGCCGGTGAGCCCCAGGACCAGCGTGAGAATGAACAGGACGATGCCGACGACCCACTGCAGCTCGCGCGGACGTTTGTATGCGCCCCAGACCGCGACTTGCACGAGGTGCATGGCCACAAGTGCAATCATCGCCGTCGCGCCCCAATAGTGGAGGCTGATGACGAACTGACCGAACGGGACCTTTTGATAGATGAAGAGCGTTGATTCCCACGCGCTCGCCGACGACGGCGCGTAGTACATGGTGAGGAAGATGCCCGTGACGATCTGCAAGATCATCGCGAACAGCGTCGCGCTTCCGAAGACGTACCAATATGAAGGTCCACCGGGGACGTCCTCGGTGAGAAAATTCTTCGTCATGCTGACGAAGCCGGTGCGTGATTCTAGCCAATTCAACATGATGCGCGCTTAACTGTAACTGACGATGACGCGGTCAGGCGTCGAGCTCTTATAACGAATCCACGTGACCTCGGCTTTGCCGCTCTGTTCGCGAACCGGCAGCGGATCGAGTCCGCGCGGAGCCGGTCCGCCGGTACGTTCGCCGTTGCGATCGTACGTCGAGTTGTGGCACGGGCAGAAGAAAATGCTCTTGCTGTCGTCCCACGCGAAGCGGCAACCGAGATGCGGGCAGATCGACGAGAAGATGACATAACCCGCCGTGTAGATCTGAGCCGCATATGGAACCTGTTCGGACTTCGATGCATCCGGTGGGAACAAATCTGTGCGCTCCGCCTTCATCTTGTCGAACTGCGTTTGGCTCATCTTCACGCCCCAAACGTAGTCTGACGCCCCTTCCGGTGCGAAGTAACCGTCAGTCGTTTTGCGCGTGAACGAAATCTTGAGCGGCGTTTCGCTCGTCGTGAGCTTCGTCCAGTCGGCTTGATCGACCGGCGACCATGCCTCGGCTGAAAGCTCGTTGATCTTCTTACCGGGCACGCTGTATGCGAGCAGCGGAACACCGATGACGAGACCAATCACCGTTCCGAGAACGATCGTGGCATTTGCCATAAATGCCCGCCGGCTTTGCTCTTCCGGAGTTCCCGGATCGAGGTACGCCTCCGCGTGGACTTGTGACACGAAGTTATCTCCCAAGACTGAAAGCAGTGCGACCAAGCCGACTTAGCCACGCGCGCGGAGTACCCTTGCCGACTTTTTTATTTAAACGGCGCTTCGCCCCAGGCTGCGCGCCCCCCACGCTTTGCGTGGGGCCCCCAAAGACACGAGCCCATCATCATTGCGAAAAAAGTCGCACTCCCCGAGGGGGCTCGTAACAACATTTCTTGTTCTGCCAACAAAACTAACTACTACAACTCACCACTAAGTGCCGGCCCCATTCCGGTGGGGGCGCGGCGTAGGCATCGTGCTCGGGTTGTTCGTCGAACGGACGCCGCAACACGGCGAGCAGACGCCGGACTTCGGAGAAGTCCTTATGCTCGGCTTTCTCGATTGCGGTTTGCGCGAGATAGTTCCGCAGCACGAACTTCGGATTGACCGCATTCATTCGCGCACGACGCTCGGCGTCAACGCTGCCTTCGCGCGCAAGGCGCGCCCGGTAGCGCTCGAGCCAGGCCGCGATCCGTTCGCGATCCGTGAACCATCCGCTGAAGTCGGTGTCCTCGGTTTTCGTAACGCTCGACAGCGACCGCCACGTGCGAGAATAGTCGCTGTCGTCGAGATCCATCGCTTCCATCAGGTCGCCGAGGAGCAGATCGTCTGCATCCTCGCTCGCACGCAGTCCGAGCTTTGACCGAAGCTCGGCGAGATACGCGTCGCGGAAGATCGGCTCGAAGGTCTCGAGGATTGCTTTCGCAGGCTCGAGCTCGAGCAGCGAGCTCATGGCCTCGGCGAGCGCGTAGCAGTTCCACAGCGCGATCGTCGGCTGCCGGTCGAACGCGTACCGGCCGGTCTCGTCGGTGTGATTGCAGATGAAGCCGGGTTTGTACGCATCGAGAAATCCGTACGGACCATAGTCGATCGTCAGTCCCAGGACCGACATGTTGTCGGTGTTCATGACGCCGTGCGCAAATCCGACGGCTTGCCACTTCGCCATCAGGCGCGCGGTCCGCGCAACGATTTCGCGAAGCAGGGCAAGATACGGTTGTGCGGCGTCGGTCTCGAGCAATTCCGGATAGTATCGTTCGATCAGATAGTCGGCGAGACGTTTGACGAGATCGGTGCGCTCGCGATAGTGGAAGACTTCAAATGTTCCGAAGCGCACGTGCGAGCGCGCCAGGCGCGTCAGCACCGCTGCGGTTTCGGCGCGCTCGCGATAGACCGCTTCGTCGCTTCCGACCACGCAGAGCGCGCGCGTCGTCGGTATCCCAAGCGCATCCATGGCTTCGCTGCACAAGAATTCGCGAATCGTCGACCGCAGCACCGCGCGTCCGTCGGCCCAACGTGAAAACGCAGTGAGTCCAGCTCCTTTGAGCTGCCACTCGTAGCCGTTTTTCTCACCGAGCGTGATCGCGCGACCGTCACCGAGCTGCGGAACCCATGAGCCAAATTGATGTCCCGCGTAGATCGTCGCAATCGGCTCCGCGCCAGGCGGCACGGTATTGCCGGCAGCGACAGCGAGAAACTCTGGATCGCCGGCAGCAGTGACCGGGTCAACGTCGACGAGTCGTGCCGCATCCGGACTGATCGCGACAAGATATGGATCCGGGAGCGGCGAGGGCTTGCGTTGCTCGTAAAACTCGGCGGGCAAGAGCGCGTAGCCAGGGGAGAGTTGCACGCATTTACCAACCCCGGGGAGTCGCATTCTCGTTGCAGAAACGCGCGCCGGTGAAGCCTGCATTGGAAACGCTCCGCGAGCACCGCGGCGAGATGCTCGAAGATCTGCGCGGCTGTGTCGAAATCGAGACGCCATCGCGGGATAAGGCGCGCTGCGATTCGTTCATTCCGTTTTTCAGTGAGCTCGCGACCAAATACGGCGCGCGCTGCGAACGCATCACGAACGCCGAACTCGGCGATCACGTCGTCTTACGCTGGGGTTCCGGCAAAGCGCCCGTGCTCTTCGTCGGTCACTACGACACGGTCTGGCCGGCCGGAACGCTTGCGCGCAAACCGTTCACCGTTTCGGACGGCGTTGCGCGTGGCCCGGGAATCTTCGATATGAAAGCGGGTCTCGTGCAAGCCCTATGGGCCGCAAAGCTCTTACATGAAGACACGAGCGCCCCATCGATCGTCTTTGTCGTCAATTCGGATGAAGAGATTGGGAGCCTGACCTCACGAGAACGCATCGAGCAAGAAGCGCGCACGTCGCGTGCAACGCTCGTGTTCGAACCCTCATTTCACGGCAAAGTGAAGACGGCGCGCAAAGGCGTCGGCATGTACAACGTCGAGGTCGAGGGCCGCGCCGCGCACGCTGGTTCTGAACCAGAGAACGGGATCAATGCAATCGACGAGCTCGCACGCACGACGCTCGCGATTCACGCGCTGAGCGATCCCGCAAAAGGTACGACGATCAACGTGGACGTCGTCTCCGGGGGGACCGTTCGTAATACGATCCCGGCGTACGCTCGTGGCGACATAGACATGCGCGTCGCCACAAACGCGGAAGCCGAACGCATCGAAAAAGCGATGCGAGCACTGCGCCCACACAATCCGCAAGCCAAACTCAAGGTGACGGGTGGGCTCAACCGTCCGCCGATGGAACGCACCCCGAAGATTGCCGCGCTGTACACGCGCGCACGCGAAGTCGCCTTACGTCTTGGCTTCACGCTCGAAGAAGCCTCAGTCGGCGGCGGAAGCGACGGAAATTTCGCAGCCGCAGTTGGTGCGGCGGTTCTCGATGGGATCGGTGCGCTCGGAGAAGGCTCGCATGCCGAACACGAGCACATCATCGTCGATGGGCTAGCCGAACGCACCGCGCTCGTCGTCGAGCTGTTGCGGTCGTTACCCTAGACTTTGTACGAGTGCAGGCCGCTGATCCAGATGTTCACGCCGAGATAACAGAACATAATCGTCGCGAATCCGAACACGGATAACCAGGCCGAGCGCATGCCGCGCCAGGCATTGCGCGTATGTAAGTGCATGTACGAGGCGTAGACGATCCACGAGACGAGCGCTGCCGTTTCTTTTGGATCCCACTGCCAGTACGCGCCCCACGATTCTTTCGCCCACATTGCGCCGGTGATGATTCCGATCGTGAGGAGTGGCAACCCGACACCGACGACACGATAGATCATCACATCGAGCTTCGCGAGACTCGGTAGCGTCGCAAGCCATTGTGCGACCGCATTGCCGTTTTCTGCAGCGGTGGCAATCGCCGGGCTGTCGCCTCGCGGCGTACCGATGACGATCTCATCTTCCGGGAGTGCAGCGTACGTGGTTTGCACCGTCACCGGAATCGATCCGGCCGGCGTTGCGAGGGCGCCGCTCACTGCGGAGCCGCGCGCAAAGTGCTGCTCGCCGTAGTACTTGATCAGGTACAGCACCGAGACGACGAACGAGAGCATGAATGACGCATACGACGAGACGACGAGCGGGACGTGAATTTTGATCCAATAGGATTGCAGCGCCGGAACGGGCGGCATGAAGCCCTCGTTCCAGGTCGTCGCGTACCCAAGCGCGATCGCGGCAATCAACAGCACGAAGCCGCCCGCGAACCAGAGACGATAGCGGAACGCGAAGATCAGAAAAATCAGAACGCCCATGGCCGAGAATAGCGAAAGTGAGCCGTAGAGATTGGTGAGCGGCCAAATGCCGGAGATCGCCCAACGCGTGCCGAGCTCGGCAAATTGAGCGACGCATCCGAGGATCGCGAGCGGCATTCCGATACGCTGCATCAGCTCGCTTCGAGACAGGAAGTACGCAATCAATACGAGCGCGCCGGTGACGTACGCGGCAATTGCGATAGCGAGCAAGATTTGATCTAACTGCATGCGTTCGTTTCCCCCTTGGCCGCACGGCGTAAGGCCGCAACAAGCTCACGGAACTGATCTTCGAAGACTTCGTAACCCTTTACCGTCGTTGCCGCGACGCCGAGGCTCCATTTGCGGCCGCTCCCGGTCAGCCTTACATACAACCGTGCCGGCAGAAAATAGAATGCGGTGCATAGACCGGCCAACAGCACGAAGGCACCGATACCAACCAGCGGCATGCCGGGATCGTAGCGATACTGAAAGCCGCTATAGATCGCGTAGCGAGGAACGGAAAGCCGGTAACCGTCGCCGAGATCGAGCGACGAACCGATGGGGATCATCCCCGATGCCATGGCGGTGTCGCCCGAGATCATGCGCACGACGACCGCCGGATTGTTCGGACGCGGATCCGCGCTCGGACGTCCGGTCTTGGGATCGACCGTTCCAATGAATTGCTCGTACTCGAGCGCGCGATCGCCGCCGACTGAGAACGAGTCGCCTTCCTTTAAGAGATCGGTGGGCGAGAGCGGCGTGACCCGTCCGTCCTTCGTGAGCACGAACTGCGCGCCGAATCCGTATGCAGCTTGATAGTAGAGCGTCCCGTCGACGTCGAGCGGATGATTGACGCGAATGGTTGCCGAGCGCGCGACGCCGTCCTTTCCGACGTACTGCACCTGCGAGACGTAGTCGATCGGCTGATAAACGAGGCCCGCTTTGGTTTGAATCGGATCGAAGCGATAATTGAAATGCTCGAGCTTGATCTGTGCGCCGGTCTGCGGAATCGTCGCCGTTGTGCCGGTAAGTATCGCCGTCTCGCCACTGAAGCCGCGCGCCCAATACCAGGTCGTTCCGGCCGCGATGATCACAAAACCGATGTGCGCGACGAGAACGCCGCGGCGAGCCCAGTTGTGACGGTCTGCGAACGTCCATTCTTCGCCGCCCAGCTCGCGTTTGCGCACGAACCATCCCGTCGAGCGGAAAAAGCGTTCGATGCGCTCGCGAATCTCGCGCTCGTCGCCTTCGATCGCGAGTGTCGCATGGAGCGGCACACGATCGATCGTGACCGCACGCAGTGGTGGAAGCCGTGCGGGAATCACGCGCTTGAACGTGCAGACGGCGAGTGACGTGAGAATGAGTGCTATGATCCCGACATACGCTACGCTGTGATAGATGTTGTCGAGATCGAGGCGCAGGATCAAGCGCGCGAGCGGTGGTGCGTAGTTCGCCCAGTAGAAATCTTGCGTCTTGCCTTGCTCGACGATCACGCCGATCAGCGTGAGAAACCCCCACACCGCGAACAACGACACAGCGAAATAAACACTGGCGAACAAGCGTAAGAAGTCGTCAATTGTTTCTTGCAGGCCGGCCCGCAAGTGCTCGGCGGCGGTCAGAGTGCGCTCTCGCGCTGCCACGACCGTTCCAACACGACGATGATCCAAATGCTGGCTTCATAGAGGACGTAGAGGGGTGCCGCCATCAGCAGCATCGTGGTTGGCTGGCCGTCGGGCGCGGCGATCCCGCCTGCGAGGAGGGACCCCATGATTGCGTAGCGCCGGAACGTCCGCAGCGATTTCGAGCTAACGAGGCCGATGCGGGCCAGCATGATGAGGATCATCGGCAGTTGGAAAATCAAGGCGAAGGCGAGGAAGAGCAGCAGCACGAGATTGAGCGTCGAGCCGATTCCGTACGTCTCCGTCGCGATCAAGCTCGTCAGCAGCGTCGTTCCTTTGATCACGACCGGAATGACGACGAAGTGCGCGAACAGGATGCCGACGATGGCAAGACCGATCGCCGGCACGATCAGCTTGTAGACCATGTTGCGCGTCTTCGGATGGATAGCCGGGACGACGAACATCCAGATTTGTTGCATGATCACCGGCAAGCCGATGACGATCGCGCTGTAGAGCGAGAATCGGAACATCGTGCCGACGGCATCGACCGGACCGAATGCGTGCAGCGTAACGTTCGGATAGTATTCGCGCTTCATCCAGTTGATGACGTAGATCGACGGATAGAACATCCCGATCCCGATCACGGTGATAGTGATCGCGCAAACCATAAGACGAGTACGGAGCTCCCGCAGGTGCTCCGTGAACGTCATCTCTTTTTGGTCCCACTCGGATTCGCCGTCGCGCGCGGGACGGCGTTCAAGCAACAAGGGCTCTACTACGGCGTCGTCGTGGTTGTGGTCGTCGCGCCCGCGCCCTTTTCGTCGGCTTGCTTACGCGCGTCTTCACGAGCGCGTTCGGCGGCGACGTCGGCCTCAGCCTGACCTACCACGAATTCTTTCTTTGCGTTTCCGAGACTGCGTGCAAGCTTCGGCAACTTATCGGCTCCGAAGAGCAGAACCGCCGCGCCGACTACGAGCGCGATCTCCATTGGACTCCCAAACATGTTCTAGAACCTCCAGTTTAAAAGGCGCTCCGGCCCCGCCTGCGCGCCCCCCCATGCTTCTGTTTTTGAAGGCGCTCCGCCCCTGGCTGCGCGCCCCCCATGCTTCGCATGGGGCCCCCAAACTGACCTCGCAACAACGCCGGTGCCCTTGCACGACTCCGCTATGCTCGGTCCATCACCATTACGTTAAACGGCCGTCAAGAGTTACGGCCTAACTTGTCGGCAAGAGAAGCAAGCTGGTCGCGGGCGTCGTTTTTGCCGGTTCCTAAGCCGCCGAGGGCCAGCTTTGCCCGCTCGACGTACGTGTGGATCGCATCATGGGTAGCCTCGAAGGCTCCGATTGCGCCCATACGCGCAATGAGGTCGGCAATTGCGGCCGACTCGGCCTGCTCGTCGAGCTCGGCATCGAAAAACTCCTCGACGCGGGTGCGAAAGGCGGCGTCGCCCTTTTTAAGCGCGCAGATGAGCGGAATCGTCATCTTGCGTTCCCGCAGATCGTTGCCAACCGGTTTCCCGAGCGCGGCTTCGTCCGAGGTGACGTCGAGGAGATCGTCCATCATCTGGAACGCAATTCCGTAGTGGACCCCGTACTCGCGCAGCGCACGCACGCCCGCACCTTGACCGCCGCAGATTGCGCCGCATTCAGCTGAGGCGCCGAACAGCG
Organism: Vulcanimicrobiaceae bacterium; assembly: GCA_049520515.1. Taxonomy (GTDB): domain Bacteria; phylum Vulcanimicrobiota; class Vulcanimicrobiia; order Vulcanimicrobiales; family Vulcanimicrobiaceae; genus JAFAMS01. The sequence continues at coordinate 333,654 of JBEKPS010000006.1, read as the reverse complement.
CCGCCGTTTTCTTCTCGATAATCTCGACGTAGTCGTCGAAGGGCAAATCCAAATTCCCCATCGCGCGAAGCTGCAGGACTTCACCGTCACAAATATCGGCGAGCGTCGCCGAGAGAATGTGCGGAATCGGCGCGGGATATGTTGCGGTGACGTTCTTGAAAATCCACGCGAAGAGATAATCGCCGGCAAGCACGCTGATGCGATTTCCGAAATCGACTGCCGTAGCGTTCACGCCGCGCCGCGTTTGCGCGCCGTCGACAACGTCGTCGTGTATCAGCGTCGCGACGTGGATCAGCTCCATGTACGACGCGAGCGCGAGATGCTCGTCGGCATTCCCGCCCATCGCGTCGGCAGCAAGCAGCGTGATTCGAGGACGCAAACGCTTTCCGCCCGCCGCCAGCATGCGCCGCACGGCTTCGGTGATCAGCGGGTTATCGGTTTGAAATCGATGCCGGAAAAAATCCTCGATCAACGCGTAGAGATCGCGCTCGCTCGCGCTGCGCGGTTCGATCACGGCGCGACCCCCACATGAATCGCGATCGAGCCCAGGCCAAGACGGATGATGCGTACGTCGCGAAATCCCGCGTCGCGATAGCGCGCGGCCAGGCCCTCGGCATCGGGATAGTTGGTCAGCGACTGCGGTAGATAACTGTACGCGGCGCGCGAACCGCCGACGAGTCCGCCGATCAGCGGGACGAGCCCATAGAAGTAGACGTCAAAGAGCTTCTTGATCACCGGACTCGGAGCTTTGGAGACGTCGAGATTCACAAAGCGCGTGCCTGGGCGCAACACGCGGCGAATTTCGCGCAGCGTCGCCGTGATGTCGACGACGTTACGCATCGAGAAGCCCATCGTCGCACCGTCGAAGGATTGGTCCGCAAACGGTAGTGCCAGCACGTCGCCGCAAACGAAGGCAGTACGATGCTGCTGATCTTCGCGCAAGGCTCGTTCGCGAGCGCCGGACAGCATCGGCTCGCAAAAATCGATGCCCGTTACGTGCATCGCCTTATCGCTGCGAATCAAATGAAAGGCGAGATCTCCCGTACCGGTGCACAGGTCGAGGACGTTGCCGCCACGCGGTGCGGCCAACTCGCGGACAGCGCGCCGCCGCCACGATTCATCGACGCCGGCGGTGAGGATGCGGTTCGCAGTATCATAGCGGGGCGCGATCGCCGCGAACATCTCTCGGACTGCGGTGCTCTTCTGCAAGGCGACCTGCTTTGTCACAGGGCGAGCAATTCCCGTGCGTTTCTGCTCGTGATGCCGAGCAACTCAATACGATCGTAAACGAGCACCTCGCACAAGCGGTCGACCGTGTAGGTCATGAACGACGGTTCGTTGCGCTCACCGCGTTTCGGCTGCGGGGCGAGATAGGGGCAGTCCGTTTCGAGGACGATATGCTCGACGCCGACCGCACGCACCGCTTCGCGCAACCGATCCGAGTTTTTGAACGTGACGACACCGCCAATTCCAAGCAAGAAACCAAACTCGTTCGTCAGCGTCCGCGCTTCCGCGGCCGTCCCGCTAAAGCAGTGTACGATTCCGCGCATGCCGTCGAACTTGTGCTTGCGCAGTGTTTCAACGAAGATCGGAAATGCTTCGCGCTGGTGAAAAACGAGCGGCATGTCGCGTGCGCGCGCATACGCAAGCTGTGCTTCCATTACTTTCACCTGCACGTCGCGCGGGCTGTGATCGTAGTGGAAATCGAGCCCTATCTCGCCGATCGCCCGCGGTTGCACCGGAGCTCGTGCCAGCAGCGCGTCGAACGACTCGGTGACATTGGCGGGAGCGTCCTTTGCTTCGTGCGGATGGATCCCGAGGGTCCATGCCAAGCCGGCTTGGTCGGCAAGCAGCATCGCCCGCTCGCTATCGTCCAGGTCGCAGCCGACCATGACGATGGTTTCGACTCCGGAATCGCGCGCGCGCCGCAGCACGTCGTCGCGGTCGTCGTCGAATTGAGGATCGTGGAGATGTGCGTGCGTATCGATCACGCAGGCCCGATTCGCAACAATCCGTGCCCATTCCCAGGTTCCTTTAAGGCAAAGGCCGCTTCCTTATCAGAGGCGCCCCAGCGCGAGGGTGCCGAAGCACGCTGAGTCTAGATGATTTCCCGCTCCGACATCAAGAAACGTAGCTACCGCCTATTCGAGATCGCAATCGTGGTCTCGTTTGCGTTGCATTTGCTGTTCGGCGGGCTCGCGATGTTTCACCAAACCCCGCTCGCCAAAGTCTTGCGACAGTTGGAAAAGAAGGAAGAGAAAGACGTCGCGCTTTCAACGACGATCACAATTGAGAAGCGTACCGCACCCCAGCCCCGCCCGAAGCCGGAGCCGGTGAAGCCTGCTCCCGTTCCGCATCCGCAGGCTCAGCCGCAAACGGCTGCCGCGCCGCCTCAGCCGGTTATGAAGCCCGTTCCGCGTGTCGTTCCAGTTCCTCGCTCGGCGCCGCAAGAGCTTGCCAAGGTTGTTCCGCGCGCAAAAGAACACATCGCCGTCAACAAGCCGCAAGTCGTCGCGCGTATCGCCGTACCCAAGATGAATCCGAACAGGTTGACGCAGGCGCAGCTCGACGAGATGAATGCGCGTTTCGCGCAGACGATCGATGCGGCGCGTGCTGCGAACGATCCAACACACGTCACCTCGACGGCGCCTCCCGCATCGATGAAACGCGCGCACCTCGACATGTCCGGCGTCAACGCGCTCTTGACGCATGGCGAAGGCATTCTCTCACCCCAAACAGCGGTTCGGGCGAACGTCAACGGCGATTCACACGGAGCCTGCTACTACGTCAACTTCCTGATGAACTTCAGCGACGGGTCTCTCGATCAAGGCCCGGTGTATTGGCCGATCTGCTATACGAGCCGCAACGACCCGTTCCGCAACAACTTCCAGCACTTCCCGTTACCGCCGCCGCCGCCCGGATGGTCGCCTACGGCAAACGAGTGGCCGGTCATCTCGCAGCATCGCGTCTTGCGCGCATACTTCCCGGAGCGATTCCCCGACCCGGATAACGGAAACTAGACGCCCGCTTCGACAGCCGTTTCAGTGCGCGGGAAGAGCGCGTCGCCTGGACGCGTGACCGTACCGGCGGCGAGCCGTCCCCACGTCAGCTCCTCGCTCCACGGGCCTTCGGGTTTGCCTTCGAGACCGAGCTGCGCCCACATCGCTTCGGCCTTTTCCGGGATGAACGGGTGCAGCAGAAGCGCGAGCCAGCGCAAGCCTTCGCACAATTCGTAGAGCAGCGCGTCGAGATCGATGTCGCGGCCTTCCTTAAAAAGAACCCACGGCTTGCGCTCGTCAATCGATCGATTGAGCTCGGTCACGAGCTCCCATATGCGGTCGAGCGCGCCCCGGAAGTCAAGCTCGAAGATGCGGGCTTGCACGTCGTCACCCAGCGGGGCGAACCGCTCGGCGAGCGGTGATTCGACCACATCCGGGACGATGCTCTCGCGGTAGCGTGCAAGCATCGCGAGCGAGCGCCGTAACAGATTTCCGAGATCGTTGCCGAGATCGCCGTTGTGACGGTGCCGGAATTTATCGCGCGAAATCGAGAAGTCGTTGCCGAACGGCGCTTCGCGCATCAAGAAATAGCGGATTGAATCTGCACCAAGCTCGGCCGCAGCCTCGAACGGATCGATGACGTTTCCCTTGCTCTTGCTCATCTTTTCGCCTTCGACGGTGATCCAACCGTGTGCGTAGACGAGCCGCGGTTCTTGTAAGCCGAGCGCCCAGAGCGTCGCAGGCCAGATGATCGTGTGAAAGCGCGCAATCTCGCGGCCGATCAATTGGACGTTTGCCGGCCAGAATGTTTTGAAGCGTTCGCCGTCGTGCTCCCAATCGAGTGCGGTGATGTAATTCAAAAGCGCGTCGAACCAAACGTACATGACGCCGCCGGACGGCAGCGGAATACCCCACGCGAGATTTGCGCGCGAAATCGAAAGATCGTGCAAACCTTCTTCGAGCAGCGAGACCATTTCGTTGTAGACACGCTGCGGCCGCACCCAATTCGGATTGGCGCGAAAATGCGCGAGCAAACGATCGCGATATTTCGAGAGACGGAAGAACCAGTTTTCTTCCGCGACCCACTGAACTTCGCGACGGCATTCGGGATTGGGACAGCGTCCGTCAATCAGCTCGGATTCGAGCCAAAACGTCTCGTCGTTGGTGCAATACCAACCTTCGTACGTTCCGAGATAGACGTCACCCGACTCTTTGAGCTGCTCGAACACTTTCACGCACGCCGAAATGTGACGCGCCTGCGTCGTACGGATGAAATCGTCGTACGAGATCTCGTACGTCGATGCCAGGCTCTGCCAGCGTCCGATCAGCTCGTCGGTCCACGCTTTCGGAGAGAGACCCGCCTGCGCTGCGGCGTTCGCGACTTTGCCGCCGTGCTCGTCCGTCCCGGTGAGAAAGAACGTCTGGCGGCACGTGCGCGCGGTCCGCGCCAGCACGTCGGCTGCGATTTCGGTGTACGCGTGCCCGATGTGCGGGTTGCCGCTGATGTAGTAGATCGGGGTCGTGACGTAAAACGGGGGACGCACCTGGGTCACTTCGCTTGTTTTCGCCGTGAGGCCCGCGCATAGAGCGCTCGCCGCTCGCCCAGCCCCTTCGTCGCAAGTTCCTTGGCAATGACCGTGATCGAGTGTCCGGCCGTCAGTGCAGCATCAATCGCGCGGTCGATTTCGTCGTCGGACGGAGCGGGCGCTGGGGCATCGATGTTCATTGGCCCGAGAACGAGAACGATCTCGCCGCGCACCGGCTTTTCCAGCGCGGCAAGCACCTCGCTCGCCGTACCGTGTACATGCTGCTCGTGCAGTTTCGTGAGCTCGCGCGCGACGAAGACCGGCGTGCGCGGCGCGAGCTCGGCGAGTGCTTCGAGCGTCGCCGCGATGCGATGCGGTGACTCATACCACATCGTCGTGAGCGACGACGCCAGCGCTCGTGAGAATACGTCACGCCGTCCGCGCAGCGTTCGCGGCACGAAGCCTTCAAATGAAAACCGGGCCAGGTCGAAACCCGAAAGCACGGCCGCAACGACGAACGCGCTCGGACCCGGCAATACCTCAACGCTGACACCTTCGGTGCGCGCGCGTCGCACGAGGTCAACCCCGGGGTCGGAGATGCCGGGCATTCCCGCATCAGTGACGACCGCAATCGTTTCGGTTCGAGCGCGCTCGACGATCGCCTCGAGGGTATTCCGCGCAGAATGCTCGTCATAGTGCAGCAGCTTGGGCGCGGGAATGTCGAGCGCGCTCAAGAGGCGCCGCGCAACGCGCGTGTCCTCGGCCACGATCGCGTCGGCTTCGCGTAGCACGTCAAGCGCGCGCAGCGTGATGTCGCGCAGGTTGCCGAGCGGGGTCGGAACGAGGATTAGCGTCATGCTGGTACCGGTTGGCGCCTGGTCGCGCCGATTGCAATCGCGAACAGTCCGCACGCTGCCGGTGCGATTCCGACGAGATGCACATTGTAGGAAAGGATGCTGGTCGAGACGAGCGGACCGATGATCAGGGCGAACGAGTTCAGCGCGTCGTTGACGCCCATGATCGTTCCCCGCCGGTCCGGCGGTGCGAAATCTGAAACGAGCGCAACGATGGTTGGTCGAACGAACGCGTTGGCGAGCGACCAAAAGACGATTGTTACAAGAAATGTGGGGACATCGTGCACGAACGCGACAAACGACATCGCGATCACCCCGAATGAAAGTCCGCACAGCGCGACAGTACGCGCGCCGAATCGTTCGCTGAGGCGTCCGATGATCAAGAGCTGCACGACGATACCAATAGATGCCATGACGACGTAGAGCAGGCTCGTTTGTGCGGGACCAAACCCGAGGACGCGTTCAGCAAAGAGGGCAAAGACCGCGATCCACATCGTAAACGAGAGCGCAAAAAAGAAGGATTGAAAGAGGAGCGAGCGCAGGCCCGGCACCACCAGCGAAGTGCCGATGTCTCGCAGCGAGGGCGGGTGTTCCATCGGCTGATGCGATTCCGGCAAGATCACGATCGTCATTACGATCGTAACGACTTGTAACGCCGCTGCGGCGAAGAACGGAACGGGATACCCGTAGCGGACGAGCAATGCGCCGAGAACCGGACCGAAGAGAAAGCCGAGACCCCAGGCTGCGCCGACGAGACCGAACGCTCGCGGTCGATCCTTTGGCTCGGTGAGATCGGCGACGTATGATTGCGTGACGCCAACAGCGGCTCCGGCGACGCCTTCGATTGCGCGGGCGACGAAGATCATCGTGAGCGAACCGCCGATGCCGAGCAGAACGAACGAGAGCGTTGAAATGATCTGCGAGCCAAGCAGTACCACACGCCGGCCGGCGCGATCGCTGATCCGTCCCCACACCGGTGCGGCAAGGAGTGCGAACACAGCCACGGTCGCAAGGATCGAGCCGACCACGTATGGTTTCGCTCCGTAGTGCTCCGCATAATACGGCAAGAGCGGGATCAGGAGCGTGAAACCCAAGACGTCGACGAACGAGATTGCGAGAATCGGTAGAAGCTTAGTCACGGACTAGCTTCGCAACACCGCCCAAATCTGCGAAAGTTTCGGCGTGCGCCCGTAGAGCAGCAATCCGACGCGGTACAGCTTCCCGGCGAAGGGGGCGATGACGGCAAGCGCGGCTACATTGAGCAGCACGGCAACGCCGACTTGCCAAAGCGGGATCGTCGCGACCATGAACCGCGTGAACATTACGAACGGCGAGAGCAGCGGGATGAAGCTCGTCACCACGACGGTTTGCGAGTTCGGAGCTTCGAGCGCGAACTGCGCGATGACAAACGCGGAGATGACCGGTAGTACGAGCGGGAGTGTGAACGATCCGAGATCCTCCGTCCGGCTGATCAACGAAGCCGCGGCCGCGAACAGCAACGAATATTCTAAGAAGCCGACCACAAAAAAGATCAGGAACACGACGACAATCTCGGGCGTAATCGCATTCACCAGTGTCTGGAAGTTCTCGATTGCGCCGGCCTTGGTGCCGACGAACAGTTCCGTCAGCGACCAAATCACCAGTTGCAAGATTCCGGCCAGCCCGGTCGCGAGAACTTTGCCGCTGAGCAACGCAGACGGCGAGATCGAAGCTACGAGTAGCTCCGCAATGCGGCTCGTCTTTTCTTCCGCGACGGAAGCCATCAGCATCTGACTGTTGAGCAGCGTAATAAGGTACAAGATAAAGACGAGAAACAAGGTGACGCCGCGCGTCGCTTCGGCTCGCGTCGCGCTATCGAAGCGGCCGCCGACGCCGCGCACGTCGATTCGTATTGCTCTGAACTGCGCGACGAGTTGCGTCGGAATCCCGGTGCCCAGCGCAATATTGAGCGTCGAGAGATCTCGCGCGACGCGCTCCACTGGAAACGTTCCCGGATCGTCCGCATACGCGATTGCGCGCAAGCCGTGTTCTGCTTTCTCGACCATGACGAGCCCGGCGATGTTATCGTGCTCTTTGAGAAATTGCCGGGTCACGTTTGAGGGGGCGGTGTCGACGTCGACGATCGTGAAGTCGTCGGCGCCCAGCAGTTTCTCGGCTTGCGCGCGTACCGCGGACGCGCCCCCAACGCCGATGTGGTTCGACGAGTTCGAGACTCCCCGCTCCATCAATGCCGGCAGCACCGCAAAGACGCCGATCATCAGCACGCCGATTCCGGTGCCGATCATAAACGGACGCGACCGGATGCGGCGAACGAATTCGGCGACGAAGACGAGCCCCAGATCGGCGAACACGCTACGCGCCCGCCGTAATCGCTCGACGATAGATTTCTTCGAGCGATGGTTCGAGTGGCTCGAAGCGTGTCACCGGCGCTGCCGCAACGAGTTCGCGAAGCAGAGCGGCAAAATCGGTATCGCCCGGAACGCTTGCGCGCAGCTCGCCGCTTTGAGAAGGCAGAACGCGCGCATCGTTCACGCTCGCTAAGACGTCGCGAAGTTTTCGATCGTCCGGTTGGACGACGATCGTGCGCGTCGGCCAGGTGGCGCGTAGTGACGCGAGCGTGCCCGCGGCGCGTACGGTTCCCTCAGCGATGATGCAAAAACGCTCGCACAGCGTCTCGAGCTGCCACATTTGATGACTTGAAAGCACCAGCGCTGTCCCGTTCTTACGCAAGGCTACGAGCTTGTCGTACACGGTTTGCGCGTTGACCGGATCGAGTCCGGAAAACGGTTCGTCGAGGACGAGCAGTTCGGGATCGTGCGCGGCCGCGCACGCGACCTGAACCTTTTGTTGATTCCCCTTCGAAAGCTCGCCGCAGGGTCGTTCGGCGTACTGAGTCAGGTCCAGATCTGCGATCCAGCGGTCTGCCTTTTCGGCGGCATCCGCCGAGCGCAAGCCGTGCAGCCGCGCAAAGTAGATAATCTGTTCCTTAACCTTCAGCTTTCCGTAGAGTCCCCGTTCTTCGGGCAGATAGCCGAAATGTCGCCGGCTGGTGCGATCGACCAGCTTACCACCCCAGCGCACGGCTCCGCCGTCCGGGACAAGGATACCGAGAATCATCCGCATCGTCGTCGTCTTGCCGGCGCCATTGGGTCCGAGCAGTCCGAACGTCGTCCCGGACTCCACCGAAAAGTCAACGTCTCTTACGGCTGGGACCGAGCCGAACGAACGCCGGACATGGTCGACCTCAAGTGCCATAAGGAGCCGTTCTCTCATTAGCGAAGGGGCGCCTCATGAGGCTAGTAACGCGAGCCGATTTAGACGGCTTGACTTGTGCGATTTTGCTCTCCGAGGTCGAAGCGATCGACGAGGTCGATTTCGCGCATCCAAAAGATGTTCAAGACGGTAAAGCTACGCTCACGAAAAACGACATCCTGGCAAATCTACCGTTCGATGAGCGTGCGGGATTGTGGTTCGACCATCATATCAGTCAGGCTGACGCGTCATGGAATGATTTCGCGGGTGCGTACGATGTTGCGCCGAGCGCAGCACGCGTGATCGCGAATCATTACAAGTCGCCGAAGTTTGCGAAGTACGAGAATCTGCTCGAAGCGACCGATCGAATGGACGCCGCCGAGCTGACGCGCGATGATATCGTCTCGCCCAAGGGTTGGATTCTCGTCGGCTACACGCTCGATCCACGAACGGGGCTCTCAGATTTTCGGCCGTACTTCCGGCACGTCATGGAGCTGGCGAAGAAACAGAACGCCGAAGAAGTTCTGAAGGACTCGCAAGTCCAGGAGCGCGTTGCGAAGCTTCGGGCCGAAGAAGAGGCCTTTATCAAATCGCTCAAAGAGCATTCGAAAGCCGACGGCAACGTCGTCATTACCGATTTCCGCGGCACGGGTGAGTTGCCGCACGGAAATCGCTTTCTGATCTACACGCTCTTTCCGGAGCAGAATGTGTCGGTACGTGTTGCCGACGGTTTCAACAAGCAGTTCACGAGCATTCAGGTCGGGCACAGCATTTTGAAACGCACGTGCAAGACGAATGTCGGCGAGCTGTTGCTCGAGCATGGCGGCGGCGGTCATTTCGGCGCGGGGACCTGCCAACCCAAATCCGAAGAGGCCAGCGATGTCCTCGCCTCAATCGTCAGCGTCCTCAAAGAAAACGGCTAATTTTAGTTTTATAGCGCTCGACGGCCGCGTTAGCGTCGTAACCGGCGCAAGTCGCGGCATTGGTGCGGCTACATCGCTCGAGCTCGCGAAAGCCGGCTCTGCGATCGCTTTGCTCGACGTCGATGAGAAGCTAGCCGCCGAAACCGCGCGCTCGGTCACCGAGCAAACCGGTGTTGTGACGCGTGCTTATGCGTTGAACGTTACGGATCGCCCCGGGATCGCGCGCGTCGTCGCGAAGGTCGCCGAGGATTTTGGCGCGATCGATCATCTGATCAACAACGCCGGGATTCAGTTCATCAGTCCGATCGAGTCATTTCCGGACGAAAAGTGGGATCTCGTTCGTGGGATTGATTTGGATGGTGTGTTCAACATGACGAAAGCGATTTGGCCGCATCTCAAAGCGCGCGGCCGTGGACGTATCGTCAATCTCGCCAGCGTTCAAGGTATCGTGGCATCGGAATACAAGCCCGCGTATGTCGCATCAAAGCACGGTGTTATCGGGCTGACGCAAGCGACGGCGCTCGAAGGTGCATCGATGGGCACGACTGCAAATGCGGTCTGCCCCGGCGCTGTGCTGACCGACTTAGTGAAAGGGCAGGCCGCAGATCTCGCGCGTTCGTACGGCGGAATTACGGAAGAGGAAGCGCTCAAGCGCGCGTTCCTCGCGAAAATGCCGACACAACGCTTCATCATGCCCGACGAGATCGCGCAGCTCATAACCTATTTGTGCACGGACGCTGCGAAATCGATTACCGGCGCGGCTATCGCTATCGACGGCGGCTGGACAGCTCATTAGCCCTCTACTTGGTTGACTTTATTCATTCGCTTTGATAGCCTAGTACGCACACCAAGAAAGGAGAGACAATTGATGTCGATGTTCTGCAATCTCACGAATCCGACCGGCACGAATCTTCTTTCGCGGGTGCTTTCCGCAGTCTATTAAGCACAGAATAGACTGACGATGAGCCTCCGCGAAAAGCTGGAGGCTTTTTTAATGAGCGCATAGGCGCTCACGGCTCTGGCCTTCAGCAGCTTATTTTCTTTACTGCGTTCTCATGAAAGGCACGGAGATGTTTTCGCATTCCCTCTCCGCACTCGGCGAAGAGCGTCGCGACGCGTTGCTCGACGAAGCTCGTCGCGCGCGACTCGCCGGTGCGGCAAATTCTAGCGCACGAAAACGAAGGCTACGTCTTGCAGGCGTTGCATTCGCGCTCGGGCGCGCAATAATCGCGATTGGCGCACGGTTAGCGGCCGAGGACGAAATCACGGTTTAGCTTGCGGTCCCCCTGGCTTTGTGGTACAAAGCTGGGGTGGATCGCCAGCAAGCAGCCGCAGATTTGGCCGAAGTCCGCCTGCGCCTCGCGACCGTACAACGTTTTCCGGGATTCTCCGGGTTTGCAGCCATCGCCAGTGGAATCGTCGGCCTCGTCGCAGGCGTGCTGCAATGCATCGTCGCGCCGCACCCCACGACGGCGTCGGAACTGCGCGTGTACGAAACGATTTGGCTCTCGACACTCGCGGTGGCGCTCGTTTTGAATTATGGTGCCGTCGGCATCTGGCTCTTGCGCAACCACGGCCGGCATGCGGTCGAGCAAAGTCGGATTGCCGCAGTCGCGATTTTGCCATCACTTCTTTTCGGTGGCACGCTCACGCTGGCTCTCGCATCGACCAACGTGTGGAGCGTCCTTCCCGGCATTTGGTACGGCGCATATGCGGTCGGTTTGTTTGCATCGCGCACGCTCGTTCCCACCAGCGTCATGACGGTTGCCGGCGCGTTCGGCGTCATTTCAATTGCGCTGCTGCTGCCGTTCTCGGGTTTCTCGCTTGCATGGTGGGTAATGCCGCTTGGCTTCGGCTTTGGGCAGATCATCATCGGGTGGTGCTTGGCACGCGAGCGCGCGGAGTTCTGGGTGTGAGAGAGGCGCCATTTGCCTACACGGGCCTCGAGCGCATCTTTCACGAGCGCGGACGGCTCGCCGTGTGCACTTGTCTAGTTGCAAATGCCGAAGGCCTGTCGTTCGCCGATTTGCAAGCCGCGTGCGGACTGACCGATGGAAATCTGAATCGCCATCTCTTCGCGCTTCGCGAGCTGGGCGTCGTCGACGCACGCCGCGTCCGCAGCGACCGTGGCCGCCCACAAACGATTTATCGCATCACTCGCACCGGCCGTGCGCGCTTCCTTGCATACGTCGACGAGCTTGAATCGCTCGTCAACGACGTGCACGAACACGCTGCGGCGACTCTTCGGAAGGCTTCAGCTACATGACAACGACTGTACCGCGCCACGTGGCGATCATTATGGACGGGAATCGCCGCTGGGCGAAGTCCAAAGGTCTGCCGGTCGGCGAAGGTTACCGGCTCGGGGTCGATGCACTGCGTCGCACGGTCGAGGCCGCAGCGCGCATGGGCGTCGAGGTGCTGACCGTCTTTGCATTCTCGGAAGAGAATTGGACGCGCCCCGTCGATCAGACGCGTGGCATCATGGAGTTGTGCCGGCTGGCAGCGATCGGACAGGTGCACGATCTCGTCCGCGACGGTGTGCGCGTACGGCTCTGCGGGCGGCTTGCGGCGCTCCCGCTTGCGACGCGTGAAGCGCTCGAGCGCTTGTGCGCTTCGACCTCGACCAACTCACGCATTACCTTGAATATCGCGATCGATTACGGCGGGCGGCGCGAGATTGGCGACGCGGTCCGCGCGCTGGCGCGTGAGGTCGAGCGCGGCGTGCGCACGGCCGCCTCGATCGACGATGAGACGATTGCGACGCGGCTGTACACCGCCGGTCTCCCCGATCCCGATCTCGTCATCCGCACCGGCGGCGAACGCCGCATCTCGAACTTCCTCTTATATCAGTCCGCCTACGCGGAGTTTTCTTGGAGCGAGACGCTCTGGCCGGATTTTGGTGAAGCCGATCTTGCGGCCGCCCTCGCAGATTACGAACGGCGCCAGCGCCGCTACGGGACCTAAGAGAACCTAACCTCGGCCGGGAAGGGCTGAGGTAATGTCAGATGTCCTGATCGTAGGCGCGGGGCCTACCGGACTCACGCTCGCGGTTCAGCTCGCGCGTTATGGCGTGCCCATTCGGATCGTCGACTGGCTCGTCGAACCGATGCACGAGTCGCGGGCCGTCGGCATTCAAGGCCGGACGCTCAAGCTTTTTGAGCGGATCGACATTGCGTCGCAACTCGTCGAGCACGGCGTCCATTATCGCGAAGTCTTTGTCCATAATGAGAACAAAGCGATCGTTCAGCACGATCTTGATTTGCTGGCCGTGCCGCAGAGCGAAACAGAGCGCGTTCTTACCGAATGGCTGACCGTACGGCTGGGAAAACAGATCGATCGCGGTGTGCGTCTCGTGCATCTCGAACAGGATGCCTCGAAAGTTCGTGCCCACTTTCGCAGTACGAGCGGCGAGACCTCAGGCGAATATTCGTACGTCATCGCTTGCGACGGTGCGAGCAGCATTGTGCGGCATGTGCTCGATATTCCATTCGCCGGCGAACAAGCATCGGAAAGCTTTGCGCTTGCTGACCTGCACATTGACGCCGATTTTCCACGCGACGCCGTCTCGATTTATCAAACGAGTGCAAATCTCGTTGCAATTTTCCCGCTGCCGAACGATCTCACGCGCGTGATTATCGAGCGCCGCGCCGGCTTCGAAGCGTTACCGACGTTGGATGACTTTCGCTCCGCGCTGTATCTGGCGGGAATTCAGGCGCGTAGTTATGGCGATCCGGTCTGGATCTCGCAGCTGGTCACGAATCAGCGGCGCACGCAGACGATGGCGCGGGGGCGTGTTTTTCTCGCCGGCGATGCCGCCCACACGCACTCTCCGCTTGGGACGCAAGGCTTGAACGCCGGGATTCAAGATGCGGAGAATCTCGCGTGGAAAATCGCGCTGACGTATCGGCACGGAGCCTTTGCGCCGGTGCTGACGTCATATGCAACCGAACGTGAAGTAGTAGCTGCGAAACTCGTTCGCAAGGTTCGTTCGCCGCGCGATAGGATCGCTGCGCTCGCCGAACAGCCCGTTACGTACGAGCGAAGTCCGATTGTTATGCGCGCATCGACGCCGAAACCGGGTCCCGGCGCGCTCGCACCCGACGGCGAGCTGACGCGCGCTCTCGATGAAAGCAAGACGACCGTCTCCGCGATGATCTCGACGCTGCGACATGTGTTGCTCGTGTTTACATATCGCCGCGATCAGTTCGTGCACGAGATGCTCCTTGCGATGCAGGTCCATGAGGATCTCGTCGACGTGCTAATCGTCGCGCGTGACGACTCCGTTGCAGGCGCCCAACTGCTCGACCCGCCCGGGATTGTCTTTCGTGCCTACGGAGCCGAAGGTGAGCCCGTGTATGTTCTGATACGGCCGGATGGCTACGTCGCGGCGCGCGGCGCGCTTCGCGATTATCGTGTCCTCGCCGCGTATCTCGCGGAGACTTTCGGGGTAAAGAGATTGGCGTAGTTGCGCCGAAAACGAACGTATGCCGTTTTACGTTCGGGAAGGCAAGCTCCCAGCGCAGCGCCACACGCAGTTCCGTAAGCCGGATGGCGGATTGTATGCCGAAGAGCTGATTTCGACCAAAGGCTTCGAGAGTATTTACTCGCTTGCATACCATGTGCGGCCGCCAACCGCGACGCTCGATGTGCGCGCCTGGGAGCGCCCATTCGTGCGTTTCATGCCCAACGATCCGCTCAAGAACCGTCACTGGTTCACCGCGCGCGTTAAAGCCGAGGGCGACGCAGTCGATGGACGCGTACCGCTGGCCGGCAACGACGATATCGTGATTTCAACGGCAACCGTTACGAAGCCGATGGAGTATTTCTTCCGCAACGCGGGCGGCGACGAGCTGCTCTTCGTGCAAGCCGGCGATGGCGTTCTCGAATCACCGCTTGGCGAGCTCGCGTATCGCGCGCACGACTATCTCATCATTCCTTGCGGCGTCGCGTATCGTTTGCAGCCCCGCAGCAAAACGGAGCTGTTCGTTGCCGAGTGTAACGGCCCGATCGAAATCCCGGAAAAGTTTCGCAATCCGTTCGGCCAGCTCAAAGAACACGCACCCTACTACGAACGCGATTTTCGCGCCCCGGTCTTGCGCGAACCGCGCGACGAACAAGGTGAGTTCGAAGTGCGCATCAGCGCACGCGGCCGCACGGCGATTCACATCGTGCAGAATCATCCCTTCGACGTCGTGGGGTGGGATGGATATTGCTATCCGGTCGCGTTCAATGCCGACGACTATGCACCGGTGACCGGAAAACTGCATCAGCCGCCCTCGACCCACGTTATTTTCGAAGCGGCGGGCGCGGCATTTATTCTGTTCGCGCCGCGGTTGTTCGATTATCATCCGCAAGCGGTGCCTGCGCCGTACAATCACGCCAGCGTCGATTGTGACGAGATCATCTATTATGCGAGCGGTAATTTCATGAGCCGCCGCGGCATCGAAGAACGGTCGATCACACTGCATGCGGCGGGTGCGATTCACGGCCCGCAGCCCGGTGCAGTTGAAGCGTCGCTTGGAAAATCGGCGACAGACGAACTGGCCGTTGCCGTCGACTGCTTTGCGCCGCTGCGCATTGCGGAGCCGGCGTTCTCAATCGAAGACGCCGGTTATTTCCGCTCGTGGGTCGCGGTCTCGAAGACCTAGCGGAAGGTCTGTGAGTTTTCCGGAGGCGGAGGCGGCGCGTTTTGCGGCTGTGGTTCGGCCGGAGAATAACTGGTTCCGCGATCCTGTTCTTGCGGCCGCGGCGGAACGAGGCGTACGTTCACGCTCGAGTTCGCCGGAATACTGACGTCGGCGCGATTGTTCTTCGCAACGAGGTAGCCACCAGCGGCACCGAAGACGCCACCGTAATTCGTCCCTATCCACTTACCGAAGATGTTGCCGACGATCATGCCGCCGAGCGCGCCAAGCGCTTCCTTCGGGCCGTTGCTTGCGGTCTTGACGCTGACTTGCGTCACTTCGCCAGCGATCGGATAGATCGCGCCGTTCGAGAGTTGGA
This sequence comes from Vulcanimicrobiaceae bacterium, assembly GCA_049520515.1. GTDB lineage: Bacteria > Vulcanimicrobiota > Vulcanimicrobiia > Vulcanimicrobiales > Vulcanimicrobiaceae > JAFAMS01. The sequence goes on along the minus strand of JBEKPS010000006.1, from coordinate 318,097 downwards.
GCGTGTCAAACGAAAGATAAACTTGGCCGCTTTGCCCTTGCCCAGCGTGTTGCGTCGCGGCAACTCGTCCGAACATCCGCGCGCCTGCGATCGAACCGTCGAGCGAATTGACGTTGACGAGAACGACTTGATCGCCGACATGGGCGGTTTTCGAGCTGACGCCCTGCATAAGCGTCCCACCGAATTGCGTGCCGGGTGCCGGCGCGTAGATGCCTGCGTGTTGCGGCGCCTGCCCGTCGGGCGGCGTAGCCTGCGCGAACGCGAGGGATGGAAGAAATACGAATGCCACGAGGGCGGCTAACAGGCGGACGGCCATACTCTCTACGTAACACAGTTTTCTGGGACTCGGCTTGCGGGTACCCGAATTCTTAACGTACCCTCAACTGAAATCGTCGTACTCGGTCGCCTCGAAGGTCTCTGCAGCCAGGCGCCAGCCGTACGCCAGTAGCGGCAAACAGCGTTCGACGAAACGCACCGAGCGTTCGACCAATGCGCGGGAGCTGAGCGCCTTCACCGGCAGATCGTCGTGGATCAGAAAATGTCGCAGGCGAAAATACGGTGCGAGTGGGGTCTCGCTGAGATGCGTGAAGCCGCGCGGCATGCGCTGCAGCGAATCCTCATCGTCGTCGGGATGAATCAGCTCGAGCTTCGAGCGTTTGAGCGCGCGAATGACTTTGGTAAAATCTCTCGGATTCTCGGCCATTTCGAGGCGCCAACGCTGCAACAGCTTGGGATGCATGTTGTAGAAGGCGAGGGAGAGGAACGGATCCTTGGGCGTGACGTGAATGTAGAGTCCGCCCGGCGTGTGTCGCCCGCCATCGGGTGAAAGATACGCCGCGAAGTGCGTCTTGTACGGAAGCTTATTGTTGCTGAAGCGCACGTCGCGATAGATCCGGAAAATCGAACGTCGCAAATCCCCGAAAACCGGGATGCGTTTGCGCTCGAAGCGGTTGGAGAGCTCGGTCACGAGCCGCTGCATCGGCCCGAGCAGGTCTTCTTCGTAGACGTGCTTGCGGGCCGTGAACCAAACGCGGTCGTTGTGTTTGGCTAAATCACGCAGAAAACGGAGCCCCCGAGGGGGGAAGCCTTCAAATCTCTCCATGCGGGTATAAGCGACCCATGATTCTTACTGTACTTTTGGGCACCTTGCTCCTCGCACAGAACACAATGTGCAGCGGCGCCGATCCGGCAGTCATTTCGGTGCGCGTTGCGAGTAGCTCGCAACAAGCCGGAAACACCATCTACCATCTCAGTGGCATCGTCGAGAACGTCGGCAAAGCCAAACAGGCCTCAAACACGCTGCAATTCGTCGACGTCATTATCGGCGGCACCGGAAAAGTCGATTCGCGCGGGATTCCACCACTCAAACCGGGACAGCGGTATACGTTCGGTTATGACTTCAAGCGCTCGTCCGACGCCGGTGATGGCAGCTCACGCTTACACTTCAAGCTGGATTTCCGTCAACCGTCCCCGCCGGGTTCGCAAGATTGTAGTCCCGCCAACGACGAGTTCACTTTGCGCGTTTAGCATTTCCGGGCGCACGTTCGATAGCCGCATACGAGTGATTACGCGCAAAGGGCCTTCTCTAGTCGCGAATCACTTCAATGTCATCCCGAGCGTAGGCGCTCGCAGAGCGCCGCAGTGCGAGGGACCGTTCCGATGATGCAGGTTGCGAAACGATGTAACAAGGCCGAGAGCAAGATCGTGCCCGCGGCCTTTAAAGATCGTTTCGCTGCCTGCAATATTACGTCGGTCCTTCGACTACACAACGCTGCGCGTTGCTACGCTCAGGATGACACGAGGGCTCATCTCGCGCCGAGAGCCTCGGCTGACCGGTAAGGTTCGCGTGCCTTGCATCATCCTGAGCGTTAGCGACGCGAAGCCGAACAACAGCGAAAATCGTTACTTATTGAGGATCTGGTACCCGTAAGGCGGCCAGTCGTCGTAGTACTCGACGTACACGGCGCGGCAGAGGAGACTAGCCTTCGTAAAAACGGATTCGCCCGAATCGAGGCGCAATATTCGCTCTCCTCGCTGACCAGGTCGCAGTGGTTCTGAATCCGTTGCGTACGTGTACGATGTCAACGAGTGAACTTCGAACTGAATATGCCTCGCCATTTTTCCCCAACTCCGTTCTGCATACTCAATTCGAATCGTGTTACTACGCGTCGTACCGACCGCATGCAATGAAGCCGCGCCCGGCTCGCACCAAGATACGTCAACCGGAACTCCCGGAGGGTTAGGGTGCATCCAAAGGATCATCAGCGCGACTGCTGCAGTTTTGATGTCTATCCACGACATGACGCGGAGTCGGGCCTATGCCGTAGCGGGCGCCGCGTTCGGGAGCCAGCGGACGTCGCTGGGTGCGAGCTCGGCGGGTATGCCGTCGATCAAACGAACGCGGCCGGCGGCTGCGGTGTCGCTGCGTGAGCCGGGAAGAATCACGCCGATCAAGTTGAGCGGATCGCTCGGCGCGAGCGTGATCTCTTCGCCGCTCGGTGCGCTGCGCCGAACGGCGCGCACGGCATCGAGCGCCTCGGGGAGCGCAAACTGTTCGCCGACGTAGCCCGCAACGAAACGCCCGCCGCGAATCTCGCCCTGGGCTTCCATGCGCCGCAGTTGCCACAGTATTTCGCGCCATGGTGGCAAGTTGATTTCTCGCGAGACGATGTCGCGGAAGACGATTCCCCAGCGCGCGAGCAGCATGTGCGCCGCGCTTTCGGCGTCGAGCGCATGTGATTCGCTGGTGACGACAGGCAATCGCGTCCAGCGTCCGCCCGCAGCGCGCGGGCGTTGACGCAGCCCCTTTTCACCGAGGCGGCGTTTGCTGTCGATGAGTGACCGTAGCGCATCGAAGCGATCGGCGCTCACGAGTCCCGCCGCAGCAAGCTCCCACAGCGCTTCCTCGACTTCGGCCGGCAATCGTCCCGTTTCGCGAACGGTGTCGTTGAAGAACGGTGCGCCACGGCGATCGATGGCGGCGAGAACTTCACGGGCGCCCTCCGATAAAGGTGCGCGCTCGCCGTCGCTGCCGACGATCACGTCTTCCGCGTGCTCGCGCAAGAAGAATGCGATCGGTGCGAGTCGCGTCGGACGAATGCGTTTCTTGCGTCCTTCTTGATCGACCGCGTCGATTGACGGGTGCGCGGAGAGCCGTCCCCACATCACTTCGCCCGTATGGCAGAGCTCATCTAAGAATTCCGGCTTGTAGCCTGCGACGCGGCGTGGCAGAATTTGTGTTTCCCACCAGATCGCGGGAATCTCGTAACCCTCGAGCTGACGTATGACGTTGAGCGTTCCCTCGACGCCGTGCAAACGCGTCCCCGGCGCGACATGCTGCCAGCGCACGAGAAAACGCATGAACTCGGCTGAGCTGACCGGTTCGATTTCACGTCGCAGCTTGCCCAGCGTCATGCGGTGGATGCGCGCAAGCAATCGGCGATTGCACCACTCGTCTTCGTCTTGCGACCTAAAGCGTCCAGGCAATACTTGTCCTTCGCCGACGAGCTGCGCGATCGCGATTTCGACGACTTCATTCGGGCGGCCGAATTTTGCGGAAAGTTCGGCGATCGTTACCGGCCCGAGGACTTCGAGCCAGCCGCGAATCAGCTCGGCGAATGCAGCTTCGCTCGTTTCGGGAAGTGGACGCGAGGATGGAACCGCGTCGATCGCGGGATCGAGCCTCGCTTCGGGATAGATGCGCTGCGCGATGTCGAGGCGTTCCGCGCTCGTCCAGAAGGCGCGCTCGCCGACCCAGAGCGTTGCGGCACGCCGCTGCGCGACGAGCTGGTCGTAAAATGCGCACCAGTCAGCGTGCGGTGGTACCGCAATCAGCGATAGCATGGCATCGTGCAATTCGTCCGCGTTGCGCACGACCGGCCACGACTCCGCAATAACCTCGGCAATCGCCGCGGGATCGAGGACCCCCACACCATCGCTACCGTCGATCGCCGTGCGCATGGTGCGACGCAACGTGACAGCGCGCGCGCGACGCTCTTCGAGTGGTGCATCGTCGAGGTATGCATACGGATTCGAATTCAGAATCTCGTGGCAGAATGCCGACGGCTCCGGCGTGTCAACCGCAACAGTGCGAAGCTCGCCCCGCTCGATCCGGCCGAGAATCGCCATCCAACCATCGAGATCCATGGCTTCGTGCAAGCAGTTATCGATCGTCTCGCGCACGAGCGGATGATCGGGAATACGGATGGGACCATCGAGATTCTCCGGACACGCGGCTTGATCCGGGAACACTGCTGCCATCAAGTCTTCCGAGCGCATGCGCAGCAGCTGCGGCGGAACCTTGCGGCCACCCGTGAAGCGGAGAATTGCAAGCGCGCGCATCGCGTTCCAACGCCAACGTGAGGCAAACATCGGCGCCGGCAACATCGCTTGCGTCAGCACTTCTTTTGCGCTCGCGGTTTTCAAGAATTCGAAGACCGCATCGAGCGGGAAGGCGTGCGAGTCGCTAAGCGAGAGGACGATGCCGTTGTCGGTCGCGGCTGCTTGCAACTCGAGATTGAATGAACGGCAGAAACGCTTGCGCAGCGCCAAGCCCCACGCGCGATTGATGCGCGCGCCGAACGGCGCGTGCAGAATCAACTGCATTCCACCGCCTTCATCAAAGAAACGCTCCGCGACGATCGTGTCCTGTGAGGGAACCGTGCCGAGAACCGCTTTCCCGGCTTGCACGTACGCGATTGCCTGCGCTGCGCCGCCCTCGTCGAGTGCGCACTGTTCCATGAGCATCGTGTGCGCGGCCGTCATGTCGCTCGCCGAGAGCGCCGCAATCTCTTCGCGCAGATTGGAAACTTCGCGCGAAAGCTCGACCGTTCGCCCTAAACCTTCGCCATTCCAGAACGGAATCGAGGGTGGTGCGCCTTGCGCATCTTCGACGCGCACGACGCCTTGCTCGACGCGCTTGATCCGCCAGGACGTCGTTCCCAACAGGAAGATGTCGCCGGCCATGCTTTCAACGGCGAAATCTTCATCCAGCGAACCGATCGTCGTGCCGTCGGGTTCGGCGATCACCGCATACGATGCAACGTCCGGAATTGCGCCGCCGGACGTAATTGCCGCGAGCCGCGCACCGCGGCGTCCGCGCATGACCTTATTGACGCGATCGTGATGGAGGAAGGCGCCGCTGCGACCGCGCGATGTTGCGATGCCGTCAGCCAGCATCGCGACGATCTCGTCGAAGTCCGGGCGCGAAAGATCGCGATACGGATACGCTTTGCGAACGAGCGCGAAGAGCTCGTCTTCGTTCCATTCATCCGTCGCGCAGGCAGCCACGATTTGCTGCGCGAGAATGTCGAGCGGCTGCGCGGGGATGCACAGTGCGTCGATCTCCCCGGTGCGAATCGAGCGCACGAGGGCCGCGCACTCGATCAGCTCGTCGCGCGTGAGCGCAAAGAGCACGCCTTTCGGGGTCGCACCCACCCAGTGTCCGGAGCGTCCAATCCGCTGCAGTGCCGTCGCGATCGAACGCGGCGAGCCAAGCTGCACGACCAGATCGATGGTGCCGATGTCGATGCCGAGTTCGAGCGACGCCGTCGCCACGACTGCACGAATCTCACCAGATTTCAGACGCTGCTCCGCGACAAACCGTGCAGGTCGCGAAAGGCTTCCGTGATGCGGCAGAACGACATCCGGCCCGAGACGCTTCGTGAGTGCGAACGTCACGCGCTCGGCCATGCGGCGTGTCGGAACGAAAATCAACGTCGTGCGATTGGCCTGGATATGCTCGCAGACGCGATCGTAGACGTCGTCCCACATCTCGTTGCTGGCAACATGCCCGAGCTCGTCGCCAGGAATCTCGACCGAGAGCTCCAGCTTGCGGCGATGACCGATATCGATGACGGTCGCAGTCGGGCTGAGATACTCGGCGACGCTCTCGAGCGGCTTCACCGTCGCGGAGAGTCCGATACGCTGCGGCTTTTTGCCGCCGCTCGACATCACGAGATGATCGAGGCGTGCGAGCGTCAACGCCAAATGCGAACCACGCTTGTCGTCGGCGAGCGCGTGAATTTCATCGACAATGACCGTTCCAACCGAGCGCAGCAGCTGTCGTGAACGTTCTGCCGTCAAAAAGATAAACAGCGATTCCGGCGTCGTCACTAAGATATGCGGCGGCGTGCGCAGCATTTTGGCGCGCTCGCTTTCGCTCGTGTCGCCGGTGCGTACCGCAGTGCGAATCGGTGCGAGCCCGATCCCTCGCTCGGTCGCAAGCGCGTTCAGCTCGCCGAGCGGCGTCTCGAGATTGCGGCGGACGTCGTTGGTGAGCGCGCGGAGCGGCGAGACATACAAGACGAGCGTCTGATCCGGAAGGCCCGCCGGCGTCTGCGCGCGTCGCACGAGCTCGTCGAGGCATAAAAGGAAGGCCGCCAGCGTCTTACCGGACCCGGTCGGCGCCGTGATCAGCACGTCGCGGCCCGAGCGAATCTCGGGCCAACCTAAGCGCTGCGGCTCGGTCGGCTCACCGAACCGCTGAGTGAACCAATCCCGGATGATGGGGTCGAAGCTATCTAGCACGGTATTTCTCTCGAACAGCCGTTCGATGCCAAAAAGCTGCGACCCCGCCTCGCCGACCCTTACTTGGGCTGGGGCGTCATCCGCAGATAGGGCTTGATCGTCCGATAGCCCGGGAAGCGCTTCTCGGCGTCCTCGTTGCTAACCGCAGTCGTGATGATGACGTCCTCGCCTTGCTTCCAATTCACGGGCGTTGCGACCGAGTGTTTGTCGGTGAGCTGCAGCGAATCGATCACGCGCAGAATTTCATCAAAATTGCGCCCGCACGTTTGCGGATATGTGATCATCAGCCGAACTTTCTTCTTTGGATCGATCACAAAGACCGTACGTACCGTGAAGACCTCGTCGTGTGCGGGATGCATCATCCCGTACATGCCAGCGACTTTGCGATCCGGATCCGCAATGATCGGATAGTCGACTTTGGTGTTTTGCGTTTCCTCGATGTCTTTCACCCAACCGCTGTGCGAGTCGACAGGATCGACCGAGAGGCCAATCACCTTGACGTTGCGCTTCTTGAACTCCGGAAGCAATTTGCCAACGTAGCCAAGCTCGGTGGTACAGACCGGCGTGAAATCTTTCGGATGGGAGAATAAAATCGCCCAGCTATCGCCGATCCAATCGTGAAAGTGGATCTTGCCTTGCGTTGTATCCGCCTCGAAATCCGGCGCGGTGTCGCCGAGTCGCGGCGTCGAGGTCGCGATCGTGGTACTCATGGCTATCTAGCTCCTCGCAGGTAGGGATGCGGTTTATGACCGCGACAGTAACTTTTTGAGGAAGGTTTCGTGCTTCCACGAGTTGCTCTCGCCGAGGTGCACGATGACGGTGTCAGAGGCGAACAAGACATAGAGCGCCTGCCCGCCCGAGCCGCTTGCGTAGACGATGCCGGGAGCGTCTGGAAACGGGCTGAGCCAGAAGCCGAGTCCGTAGCGCGGGTTTGCGCGCGAGCCTTCAAAGCACGCGGTCACCGACGCTTCGCTCAGAATGTTCTTTCCTTTATACGTCCCGCGCCCGAGCAAGAATTGCCCGAATTTGAGCCACTCGAGCGGGCCGAGCGTCGCGCCGGTCGGGAGCGGATGCGTTCCATCTTTGAGCTTGCGCCACGTCTCGATCTGCAAGCCGATCGGATCGAGGACGCGCTCGCGCAAATAATCGTGCGGTTCGATGTTGCGCGACGCGAGTTTGCGCCGCAGTACTTCGCCGAAGACTTGCAGCGCAATTCCACCGTACGTGAACGTTGCGCCGGGCATCGTTTGGAGCGGCATCGCAAGAGATGCAGCTCCGGTCGGGACCGAATTTCCCAGTCCACCAAATCCGAATCCCGCCGTGAGATTCAGTAAATCGCGAATCGTCACGAGTTCTTTGCGCGGATCCTCTTCCCACTCGGGGATCGTGCGCGCAACCTGTTCGTCAAGGCGCAGTAAACCGTCTTCCTGAGCGGCAGCTGCGGCGATTCCCCAAAAACTCTTCGTTCCGCTGTAGATCGCGTGTGCCCGATCCGATGCGAACATCGGTCCGTAACATTCGAAGCTGACCTTGCCGCCGCGTGCGACGACGAACGCGTGCAGCTTGTGCCGCTCGGCATACGCGAGCGCCGCATCGTAGTCGAGCTTGGGAGCCGGCGAGACGGCCATGCGGGGGCATACTCGGCCACACGATATTGGGCCTCGTGGGCATAGGGAACCACGCGACCCACGGCGCATGGGGCGCCCATGCGAATTGTGAGTTATCGAGTAGGCGGCGGCTCCTGGCGCGCAGGCGCGGAGCGCGATGGTTCAGTTATCGATATCGCCGGTGACGGCGATCCTTCGGTCAAAGCATTACTGTCTGGCGGAAAGGCTGCGCTCGACGCGGCGGCAGCGCGCGAAAAAAGCGGCAAGCCGGTCAGCGGAAACGTCGAGATCGGGCCGGTGATTCCCGATCCGGACAAGATCATTTGCATCGGTTTGAATTACCGCAAGCACGCCGAAGAAACGGGGCAACCGCTTCCCACCGTGCCGACGATGTTCCCGAAATATCGCAATGCGCTGATCGCAAATGGCGCGCAGATCGTGTTGCCGCGTAACAATCCGGACAACGTCGACTACGAGAACGAACTGACGATCATCATTGGAAAGCGCTGCAAGTACGTCACTGAATCCGAAGCGCTCGACTATGTCGCCGGCTATACGATCATGAATGACGTCAGCGCCCGCGATCTGCAGATGCAGACGAGTCAGTGGGGCGCCGGCAAGGCGGTCGACACGTTCGCGCCGCTCGGTCCCGCGCTCGTTCCCGCTTCGGAGATCGGCAATCCGCAAAAGCTTGCGATCAAAACGCGGCTCAACGGAAAGGTCGTGCAGGATTCCAATACGTCCGACATGGTCTTTACGTGCGCGCAAATCGTCGCGTTTCTCAGCAACTTCATGACGCTCGAACCCGGTGACGTTATTGCAACGGGAACGCCGGAAGGCGTCGGATTCAAGCGCAACCCGCCCCTCTTCCTTAAAGACGGCGACATCATCGAGCTCGAAATCGAAAAGCTCGGAATCTTGCGCAATCCCGTCGTTTCAAAGGTCCCCGCAGCGGTTTAACTTCGTGTAGGAGAAGATGAACGACGACACGCTTGCGATTCTGGTCGGAGGGGGACCGGCACCGGGTATCAACGGCGTAATCGCTTCGGCAACGATCGAAGCGATCAATAGCGGCTTGCGCGTCATCGGCCTCTACGACGGCTACCTTCACATCGCGCAGGGCGACATCACGCACGTCCGCGAGCTGACGATCGAAAACGTTTCGCGGCTGCACTTCACCGGCGGCTCGTATCTGCGCACGTCGCGGACGAATCCAGCCAAAGACGATGCGACCTTGCAACGTTGTATCCGCTCGCTTTTCGAACTTGGCGTTCGTTACGTTATCGCGATCGGCGGTGACGACACGACCTACGGTGCCGCCCGCATCGCGGCGGAGACGAAGGGACGCCTTGGAATCGTCACTGTCCCGAAAACGATCGACAACGATCTTCCGCTGCCCGACAACGCGCCGACGTTCGGGTTCGAAACAGCGCGCACGGTCGGAACCGGCATTCTCGAAAATCTCATGGAGGATGCGCGCACCGCGTCGCGCTGGTACCTCGCGGTCACGATGGGACGCAAATCCGGGGCGCTCGCGCTCGGCATCTGTAAGGCCGCGGGCGCAACGCTCGCCGTTATTCCCGAAGAGTTCGGCCAAGAGATTCTGTTTGACGACGTCGTCGATACGATCTGCGGCTCGATCATCAAGCGCAAGCAGCTCGGTGCCGATCACGGCGTCGCAGTGATCGCCGAAGGGGTTGCCGAGCGCATCGACATGCAAAAACTCGAGTCCGAGCACGTCACGCGCGATGCGTATGGACATACGCGCCTTGCCGACATTCCGCTCGGCATGATGTTGCGCGACGCGGTCCGCGACCGGCTCACGCAGCTCGGTCTGGAAGCGACCGTCGTCACCAAAGATATCGGCTACGAGCTGCGCTGCGCGAAACCCGTGCCGTTCGACGTCGAGTACACGCGTACGCTCGGCTACGGTGCAGTACGCCATCTGCTCGCAGGCGGCAGCGGTGCGCTGATCGCGCTCTCCGGCGGCCACATGGTCCCGGTGACGCTCGAAGAGCTGACCGATCCCGATACGGGACGCATACGAGTCCGGCTCGTCGACGTGACGACCGAATCGTATGAGGTCGCTCGCAAATACATGATCCGCCTCGAGCGCAGCGACCTCGAAGAGCCGCGGCTTTCGCGTCTCGCCGTGCAAACCTCGCTTTCACCGCAGGAGTTCGCAACGCGGTTCGGCAGAGTCGTAGGGGAGCCCGCGCTGGCTCGATAGGAGCAGATTGGGCGAGTATCCGGAAGTTGGAGAGGCGGTCGAGCACGCTAAGCTGCGTGGCTCGCGAATTGCACCAATTGCGGCTGCGGTTATCGCCGTTATGGCGGCGCTCGTTACCCTTCTCGTGCATCAGCGCTCGAATCAAGCGCTCAACGCGAAGAACAACGCGATCCTGGCGTTCACGCACGCGAGCGATCAGTACAACTACTATCAATCCAAATCGATCAAGGAAGACGTGTACACCGTCGCGCTCGCGACGAGCGCGCATGCGAATGCCGCGTTACGCAAAGTCGTCGATCATGAGCGCGATTCAAAAGCCGAGGTCCTGGCTGGAGCGAAAAAGTACGAACAGCAAGCCGATGCAGACGACGAACGAAGCGAAAGATTCATACGTTCCTACGAGACGCTCGAAATCGCCGCGACATTCCTTGAAGTCGCGATCGTAATTCTTTCGATCTCGACGCTTGCCGGTACGATCGTTCTTCCCGCGATTGCTGCGGTGTCGACGCTGATCGGAATCGGCTTCTTCGTCGCAGGACTTCCAGTTTAGGAGATGCGCTGATGTACGATCTGATCTTCAAAAACGCACGCGTCATCGATGGCACCGGGCAACCTGAATACCGTGCCGACGTCGGCATCGAGGGCGATCGTATTGCCGAGATCGGCAAAATCTCGGGACCTGCGCGCGAGAGGATCGACGCTGGCGAGCGCGTTCTCGCACCCGGATTCGTCGATGTGCACACGCACTACGATGCGCAGATCACGTGGGATCCGGGTGCCTCGCCGTCCCCGTCGCTCGGCGTCACGACCGTCGTGATGGGCAACTGCGGCTTCACGATCGCGCCGGCGCCGCCGCCCTTGCGATCGCTAATCGCGCGCAATCTGGCAGTCGTCGAGGGGATGTCGCTCAAGGCGCTCGAGCACGGAATCGATTGGAGCTTCGAGAGCATACCGGAGTATCTGGCGATGTTGCGCAGCAAGGGATTTGTTCCGAACGTCGCCGTCTTTGCCGGACACTCGACGTTACGCACGGCCGTGATGGGTGAAGCAGCTTCGCAGCGCGTCGCAAACGATGAAGAGCTTGCGGAGATGCGCGCGCTGCTGAGCGAAGCGCTCGAAGCGGGTGCCATCGGTCTCGCATCGACGCAAAGCCATAGTCATTTCGGTGATGGCGGTGCGCCAATGCCGTCGCGCCTTGCCGACGAGCGCGAATTTCGCACGCTGATCGGCACGCTCGGTGAAGTTGGCCGCGGTGTGTTCATGATTACGGGCGGACCGGGCACGTCCGGCGAGTTTTTGGAAGAGATGGCTGCGACGACGCGGCGGCCGGTCATTTGGGCCGCGGCCCTGCATAGTACCGCCGATCCCGAACGTTGCTACGGCTTGCTGCGTCGCTGCACCGAAGCGACGGACCGCGGTCATCCGATGTACGCGCAAGTTTCGTGCCAACCACTCACGATGGAATTCACGCTCTGCAACGCCTACCCGTTCGGAAGCTACGATCTGTGGAAGGAGCTGCGCGGCGGCAACCGTGACCTCGTTCGGCGCAAGGTCTCCGATCCGGAATTTCGCAAGGCGCTTCGCACGGCATTTGGCGAGCAGCAGCGCGGGAAGCTCTTTTACGGCGATTGGCAGCGCGTTTGGATTTCGGTCGTCGGCGAGAAGCGGAACAATCCGGTCGAAGGCTTCACGATCGCCGAGGTCGCGGAGCGTCAGGGCAAGGATCCGCTCGACGTCTTCTTCGATTTAGCGCTCGATGAAGATCTCGCGACGATGTATTCAGCGCACGTCCTCAATTACGACGAAGATGCCGTCGAGCAGCTGCTCAAAGACGACGTCAGCATCATCGCGCTCTCGGACGCCGGCGCGCACCTGACATTCTTGTGCGATGCCGGCTACGGCTTACACATGCTTGGGCACTGGGTTCGCGAACGCAAGAGCTTTACGCTCGAAGATGCGATTCGCCGCATCACGTCGTGGCCGGCCGAGATTTACGGAATTCGCGATCGCGGTAGGATTGCGGTCGGCGCGCACGCCGATTTGCTGCTCTTCGATCCGGAAACGATCGGGGTCTCGCGTCCGCGCCGCGTGCACGATCTGCCGGGCGGCGATAGCCGCTTGATTCGCGACGGCGTCGGCGTCGCCGGCGTGTGGGTGAACGGAACGCGCGTCGTGAGCGACAACGTGCCCGTGCACAACGGTTACCGGCCGGGGCGTCTCCTCGATAACTGCGGGGTCCGCGTCGCGACTTAAGTCCTGGCCGCTTCGGGAACGGCGTCGACCGCCATCACGCCGAGATCGCGATCTCCGAAACCGGTTGCAATCAGCTCATCGATGCGTTCGGCGATCGCCGGCAAAACGTGCATCTCGATGTCCCCGCGTTGGGCCATCTCATTCATCAGCCGTACGTCCTTACGAGCCATCGTGAGCTCGAAGGACGGCGTGAAATCACCGGCCGCCATTTTCTTGCCACGAATGTCGATCGAGTTCGAGGCCTTGAAGTGCGCGAAGAGTGATTGCGCATCGCGCGGATCGACGCCGACACTGCGCGCCATCCCATAGACGTCCGAAAGTCCGCCGATGATCGTTACGATCATCGCGTTCCCAAAAAGCTTGAACGCTGCAGCGTGCCGCGGATCCTCACCGACGTTCCAGACGTCGCCGGTCATCTTTTTCAGATGATCTTCGGCCTTTTTCACGCGAGCAGCGGGTCCGCAAACGAGCATCAAGCCGGTACCTTCGCGGACGGCTTGCGGCGACATGAACACGGGAGCGTGCAAGAATTCGATGCCCGCCTTATCGCCGCGCGCGCTGCGTTCGGCGGCACCGGCAGGCGAGGTCGTTGTGTGATCGATGACGAGAGTGCCTTTCGGAATGCGCTCGATAATGCGATCGAGCAGACCGTCGACCGCCGCATCGTCGGAGAGGATGACGTGCACGATCTCGGCGCCGTCCAGTGCGGCGAGTGGATCCTCGAAGGCTTTGGCGCCAAATGATTCGAGTGCGCGCGCTTTGTCGGCGGTTCGATTCCAAACGTGAACGGTGTTACCGCTTTTCAACCACCGCTCCGCCATTCCGCTCCCGAGTCGTCCGGTTCCGAACAGGGCAATTTTCATGCCGCTATCTTGCCGTCGAAAGTTCCAATTCCTCGGTTCGCGATCTCACTTTTGGAAGGTCGGCATTGCGTGCTGCAACGTCGATTGCGTCCTTCGCCATGCGGCGATATGTCGTCCATTTGCCGCCGAGCACACTCACCAAGCCTTGGGTATCCGTTTCGACCAGATGCTCGCGTGAGAGCGATGAGGAGCTTCCGCCACCAGCGTGTATGAGCGGCCGCAGCCCCGCGTACGTCTCGATAATTTGCGCGCGCGTCGCCTGCCGCTCGATGTAACGGTTGAGATGCGCGATGAGATAATCGATCTCGGCGTCCGAGGCTTTGGGATCATCGTCGAGCGGGGCACCGGCGATCTCGGTCGTGCCGACGAGCGTCTTGTTCTTCCACGGCAGCGCGAAGATCACGCGCTTGTCGTCGGTCTTCGGAATGATGAATCCGTCACTGCCGCCGAGGACATCCGGCGGAAAGACGATGTGCGAGCCACGGCTCGGGGCAAGCATCTGCTTCGCGTTTGGATCCGACAGGCGCCGGATGATATCCGAGCGCGGTCCGGTTGCGTTTACGACTACGCGCGCGGAGACAATGATCTCCTCGCCGCCTTCCGCGCGTGCGATCACACCATTGATGCGGCCGTTCGTCGAGATAAACCTTATGATGCGCACGTGCTCGCGTAGCTCCGCGCCGAGATTGCGAGCAGTTTGTGCGAGCGCTGCAAGCAAACCCATCTCGTCGAACTGCGCATCGACGTATCGGACTCCGCCGGCGATATTGTGGTGCCGCAGATTCGGTAGATGCTCGAGCGTTTCGGCTGTGGAGAGAGACCGGCTCGGCTCCAGATTCGCACGGCCGGCCAGCGCATCGTAGAGTCGCAGACCCGTTGCGTAATACGCGCGTTCGAACACGCTTTGGACCGGGACGATGATGCCGATAGGCTTGACGAGATCGGGCGCGTTGCGCCGAAGAATCGCACGCTCGGCGAGCGCCTCGCGGACGAGGCCGATACGGAATTGTTCGAGGTAGCGAACGCCACCGTGAATGAGCTTGGTCGAGCGGCTCGATGTTCCGATCCCGAACGTGCCGGCTTCAAAGAGCGCGGTGCGATAGCCGCGCGAGGCCGCATCGAGCGCGCTACCCAGACCCGTCGCTCCGCCGCCGATGATTACGACGTCGAAGCGGTCGTTGCTGCTCGGATCGCGCGCTGCCATGTGGCAAGCCTTTCGTCACGGATTGCTTTATCGATCTTTGGACGGAATCGCTTGGAAACGCGCCATTGCCGCGAGACCTCCTCGAAGTCGCGCCAGACTCCGGCTTGCACGCCGGCGATGTACGCGGCGCCAAGTGCCGTCGTCTCGAGCGTTGCGGGTCGCACGACGTCGCAGCCGAGCATGTCGGCTTGCAGCTGGAGCAGTAAGTCGTTGGCTGCGGCGCCGCCGTCGACGCGCAGCTCGCCGAGCGCCATCCCGGCGTCGCGTGTCATCGCGGTGACGACCTCCGCACACTGGAGTACGATCGCGTCAAGCACGGAGCGTGCGATGTGGGCGCGCGTTGTCCCGCGCGTGAGACCAACGATTGTTCCGCGCGCATTTGGATTCCAATACGGTGCACCCAGACCCGTGAAGGCGGGGACGAAGACAACACCGTCACTGTCGTCGACGTGCGCGGCGAGTGTCTCGATCTCGGCCGCGGATGCGATGATGCCGAGTCCGTCGCGCAGCCACTGCACGGCCGCGCCGGTAACAAAGATCGAGCCTTCGAGTGCATACGTTGCGCGTCCGGGCGCCGTGCCGAGCGCCACGGTTGCGAGCAGACCGTGCCGGCTGCGAACGATGCGTTCGCCGGTGTGAAGCACGACGAACGATCCTGTTCCGTATGTGTTCTTTGCGAGACCCGGGGCAAAGCCGGCTTGACCGGCGAGTGCGGCTTGTTGATCGCCGGCGATTCCCGTGATCGGAATCGACGTGCCGAACAGTTGCGGATCGGTTGCGCCGAACGTTGCGAGCGAGGGCAGCGCGTCCGGCAGCAGAGCGCGCGGAATATCGAAGATCGCGAGCAGCTCATCGCTCCACGCGAGCTTTTCGAGATCGAAGAGTAGGGTGCGCGACGCATTCGTGTAGTCGGTCGCGTGCGACTTGCCGCCGGTCAGTTTCCATAATAGCCACGCGTCAACGGTGCCGAATGCGAGCTCGCCTCGCTCCGCGCGCGCCCGCAGGCCGGGAATGTTGCGCAGCAGCCAGTCGATTTTTGTTGCCGAGAAATAGGGATCGAGACGCAAGCCGGTAGCTCGCGCGACGCGTTCTCCGTACCCCGCCGCCTCGAGCTCGGCGCACCGTTCGGCCGTTCTGCGATCCTGCCACACGATCGCGCGATGAACCGCATTTCCCGTATCGCGCTCCCAGAGGATCGTCGTCTCACGTTGATTCGTGATCCCGATCGTTGCGATCTCGCTTGGCGAAATTCCGGCGTCGGCAATAGCGACGCGAGCCGTTGCAAGCTGCGTCGTCCAAATCTCTTCCGGGTCGTGTTCCACCCAGCCCGGCTGCGGAAAGTGCTGCTCGAATTCTTGTTGTGCAAAGCCGCGCGCCGTCCCGCGCTCGTCGAAAACGATCGCTCGCGAGCTCGTGGTTCCCTGATCGAGGGCAAGGACGTACGTGCTCACAGGTCAGGCAGGAAACGTTCGAGCTTTTCGGCTTCCGTGTCGAGGACGATCGCGCCGATTTGTATCGGTCCGGATGCGAGAGTGAAGCCCGGCTTGGTCTTGCCCCGCATTTGGCGGACGTACCATTCAGGCCCCATTCCCACGACGCCGAGACTCGGTCCGCACATCCCCGCATCGCTGCAGAAAAACGTTCCGTTCGGGAATTGTTCGAGACGCAGTGTCGGTTCGTGCGTGTGCGTTCCGACGACCAGCGACGCTCGCCCATCGATCGCATGCGTGAACGTGCGTTTCTCGATGACGCGCTCCGCATGTAAGTCGACGAGGACGATCGCATCTTTTGGAAACGTGAGCTCCTCGAAGACGTCGAGTGCTTTGCGCGCTTTGAGCGGCGGATACAGTGCCGTATAGCCGATCAAGTTGACGACGACGAACGGCCGTCCCTTGACCTCGCGCGTGAAGACGCCGCGTCCGGGACTAGGCTCGACCATATTGTGCGGGCGCAGAACGTTCTCGCGCTGGTAGGCCGTGTCGGGCGCGAGCTTATCCCATGAATGATTACCGCCGGTTAGGATGTCGGCGCCCGCGTTGAGCAGCGTCGTAGCGAGCTCGTCGTCCAGCCCATACGAAACAAGCGGATCTTCAAGCTGTGTTACGAGCGCGTTCTCGACGTTTGCGACAACGACGTCCGCTCTCGTCTCCGCGCGCCATTCATCCATGTGGCGCGCCAGCACCTGGGTCGCCTCTGTCCCGACGACGTCACCGAAGAACAAGACTCTCATTTTAAAAGGCGCTTCGCCCCGGGCTGCGCGCCCCCCATGCTGCGCACGGGGCCCCCATTTGTGCTCGGCCCATCACCATTTTATCTTGGCAATTATGGTCTCGCCGGCCTCGCAACAACTCCGTTGCCAATGGAGAAATGTGTGACCTTCCGATATCAACCCTTTACTGCACCTTCCATGAGCGTGTTCAAGATTTGCTTGCGGGCGAAGAGAAAGACGATCAACGTCGGTAGGGTCGCAAGCGTCGCGCCCGCCATGAGCGCGCCCCAATGATTTCCGCCTTCGCCTGCGACGAGGTCCTGCACGCCGACCGTCAGCGTGTGCATGCTGGGATCCGACATTGCGATCATCGGCCAGATGAACTGGTTCCACGTGTTGACGAAAATATAGACGCCGAGAGCGAAGATCACCGGAAGATTTGCCGGGACGACAATGCGCCACAAGATGCGCCAGCTCGAGGCGCCGTCGATCCCCGCTGCTTCGAGAATCGAGCTCGGGAACGCGCGGAAGTGCTGTCGCAGCAAGAAGATGCCGTATGCGCTTGCTACTTGCGGGAGAATCAAGCCGGCATAGGTGTTCAGCAAGTGTGTTTTCGCCATCAAGAGATAGTTGGGAACGTACGTGACGACGAACGGAATCGGAATTGTGGCCAGGAGTGCCGCGAAGAGCCAACTATCGCCCCGGAAGCGCCTGCATCCGAATGCGTATGCAGCCAAGACGGCGATCAACAGCTGCCCCAGTGTTACGCCGCCTGCGTAGATGATGCTGACGAGCAGCATGTTGGGATAATTCATCGTCTTGGCGGCAATCGAGAAATTCTCGAGCGTCGGGTTGGGCGGAATCGGTATCAGCGCGTGCTCGAAGATGCTCGTTTCCGGAGTTAGGGCCGTTCCGAACATGTAGAGCAGCGGGAGAATGAGCGCGACGATTGCCGCGATGAGAATCGCTCGGCTAAGCATCATAGAGCGTGTTCCGCTCGAGCATCCGGAATTGCCAGATTGCGAAGCCGCCAAAGAGCGCGAGGTACACGACGGCGAGCGCGCTTGCGCTACCGGCTTGAAAGTTCTGAAACGCATCTTGATAGATGGCATAAAAGAGATTGCTGCTCGCGCCGCTTGGGCCGCCGACCGTGAGCATCTGAATTGGGACGAAAGCGTGATCGAGCGCCTGCAGAATCGTCGTGACGAACGTGAACAGCAGTGTCGGCATCACGAGTGGCAGGATGATGCGCTGAAATCTTAGCCAGCCCGCAGCCCCGTCGATCTCCGCGGCTTCCAAATATGACGACGGAATAGCTTTGAGGCCGGCGAGTAAGATCAAGTAATTGAAGCCAAAGAATTTCCAAATCGCGACCGACGATACGGCGGGAAGCGCCCAGTGCGGGTCGGTGAACCAGTTGGGACTCGCGATGTGAAAGAGCGCAAGTACGCGGCTGAACGGACCGCCGTACGGAAGATAAAGCCACAGAAAGAGTAGCGCGCCGACGGAAACCGGGATGACGGTCGGTAAGAAAATCAGCGTCTGATATGCGTCGGCTTCGCGGCGCCCAGCGCGCAACGTCAAGGTTGCGAGCAGTAGCGGCAGTGCAACGTTCCCTGCGAGCGCCAGAGCAACATACAGCGCGCTTTGTACAAGCGTGGCGAGGAACGCTGGATCGCCGAGAATCGCAACGTAGTTTCCCAGGCCGACATACTTGCGATCGGGCGAGATCAAATTCCAATCGAAGAAACTGATCTCGATATCACGGGCGAGGGGCACGACCAGAAACAGGCCGATGACGACGATGGCGGGTATGACGTACAGCAGCGAAAACGATTTCACGTCAGCGACGGCCCGATTGTATCGATTCGATCGGTGCAGATCGCATCGACGCCCCACTCAGCGAGCAGGCGGGCACGCGCGAGGTCGTTGACCGTGTAGGCCATGATGAACAGGCCCGCGGCTTTGAACGCGCGCACGACGTCGGCGTCGAGCGATGTGTGCGCGACGTGAATCGATTCGCATCGCAAACGCTCCGCGCGCTCTCGCCAATCCGGCGGGACAATCGTAACGAGGAGTCCGCGCGGAAGCTCAGGTACGGCATCGCGCGCTGCAGCCAGCGCTTCGTCCGAAAATGACGACAGCAGCGGAGGCGTACGCCCGCGCCACAGCCGCGCTGCTGCGTTCGCGACAGCCGTTCCGGTGTGCAGTTCACGCCCCGGCGATGGTTTGATCTCGAGATTGACGCCCATTTCGAGACGGTCGAGGCTCTCCGCGAGATCGGTGAGCGTTGGCATTCGTTCGCCCGCGAATTTCGTGTCGAGCCACGATCCCGCGTCGAATGCCGCGATCTCGTCGTAGGAGAGAACAGCGGCTGCGCCGTGACCATTGCTCGTCCGGTCAACGGTGTCGTCGTGCAGCAAGAAGAGAACGTCGTCGGCGCTCAACTTCACGTCGCATTCGGCCATCTTGAAACCGAAGCGTGCACCGGTGTCAAATGCGACGAGGGTATTTTCAGGTGCGAGCGATCCGCCGCCGCGATGCGCTACGACGCCCGCATACGGCCAGCTTCGGTTCACGGGTCTATTCTTTTACCGTCACCGGGTTCGAAGAGATGAAACATTCGAGGCCGCACGGCGATCGGGAAATTCTGGCCTGACGGCGGCAACGTTTCAGCCGGCAAGCGCGCAATGACACTCTGCGTTCCCCACCGTCCATAGGCCAGATTCTCGGCGCCCAGGCGTTCGCAATAATCGACCTTGAGCTCGGCCCGCACTGTGCCTTCGGCCGTGCTTCCGTTTGCGGCTTGAAGATGCTCGGGACGAATCCCAAGGACGAGCTCGCGTCCCGCCAATTCTGACGATCGCTTCGGAATAGGCAACGTCGGTCCACCGTCGACAACGAACGCATCACCCTCGCTTGAGAGCCGCCCGTGCAGCAGATTCATCGGAGGCGAGCCGATGAAGCTCGCAACGAACAGCGTTGCGGGCTTCTCATAGATTTCAGTCGGCGTTCCGACTTGCTCGACATTCCCTTTCTCCATAACGATCGCGCGATGCGCGAGCGTCATCGCTTCGACTTGATCGTGCGTGACATACAGGCTCGTCGTATTCAAGCGTGCGTGGAGACTTTGGATTTCCGAGCGCATCTGGACGCGCAGCTTCGCATCGAGGTTGGAGAGTGGCTCGTCGAACAAAAACACGGCTGGTTCGCGGACAATCGCGCGTCCCATCGCGACGCGCTGCCGCTGGCCGCCCGAGAGCTCGCGTGGTTTTCGCGCGAGAAAGTCTTTTAGCTCGAGAATGCTCGCGGCGTTCTCGACGCGCGTGCGGATATCGGCCTTTGACATCTTGCGAATCTTGAGGCCGTACGCCATGTTGTCGTAGACCGACATATGCGGATAGAGGGCGTAGTTCTGAAACACCATCGCGATGTCGCGATCCTTGGGCTCGAGATGATTGATGACTTTGCCGTTGATGCGGATTTCGCCGGATGTCACGCTTTCGAGGCCGGCAACCATTCGAAGAAGGGTAGTTTTTCCGCAACCGGACGGCCCGACGATGACGATGAACTCCCCATCGCCGATGTCGACGTTGACGTCGCGCAAAACAGTCGTCTTCCCGGTGTAGGATTTTGCGACGTTATCAAACGTAAGGCTTGCCACGTTATTTGTCCGATTCCACGAGACCGCGAACGAACCAGCGCTGCATCACAACCACGATCACGAGCGGCGGCAGCATCGTGAGCAAGGTTGCGGCCATGACGAGCTGCCACGCTGTCGCGACGTCGCCGTTCCCCATCATGCTCTTCACTCCCACGACTGCGGTAATCATCTGCGGAACGTTCGTGGCGAGAATCGGCCAGAGATATTGATTCCAGCCGTAAATGAAATCGATGACGAAGAGCGCCGCGATCACGGTCTTCGTGAGCGGCACCGCGATATCGAAGAAGAACCGCATCGCGCTCGCCCCGTCGACGCGCGCGGCCTCGACCAGCTCGTCAGGCAGCGCAAGAAAGAATTGACGGAAGAGAAACGTCGAGGTTGCCGAGGCGATCAGCGGCACGATCAGTCCGGCGTACGTGTTGATCAAATGCAAGTGCGCGACGACGGCGACCGTCGGGAAGATGCGGACCTCGACCGGCAGCATCAACGTCACGAAGATCGCCCAGAACACCAGCCCGCGCAGCGGAAACCGGAAGTAGACGATTGCGTAGGCCGAGATGATCGAGATGACGAGCTTGCCGACCGTGATCCCAATCGCCATGATGAAGCTGTTGGCCATCATGCTGCGGAAAGGATACGCGGCGTTGCCCGTTCCGTGTTGCCACACGTCGGCGATGTTTGCCCACAGCTGAGTCCCGGGAGTCAAGGGAAGCGGGATGTGAATCGCCTGCTCCGCCGTGAGCGTCGCTGCCACAAAGGCGATATAGAGCGGAAACGCAACGAACAGCACGCCGATTATCAGGACGGCGTGACAGAGCACGTTCGTCAGCGGACGGTTTTCAATCATCCGTATTGCACCTTACGCTCGATATAGCGGAATTGAACGACCGTCAGCCCGATCACGATTACCATCAGCACGACCGATTGTGCGCCCGATTTTCCCAGGTCGAAGCTTTGGAAGCCTTCGAAAAAAATCTTGTAGACAAGCGTCGTCGTCGCTTGAACGGGGCCGCCGCCGGTTGCCGCGTCAATGATCGGGAAGGTGTAGAAGAACGCGTACACGATGTTGACGACGAGTAAGAAGAACGTTGTTGGCGAGAGCAGCGGCATGACGACGTCGAAAAAACGCCGCAGCGGTCCCGCACCGTCGATCGCGGCAGCCTCAGTGAGTGACTTCGGAATCCCTTGCAGCCCGGCGCTGAAGAACACGAAATTGTAGCTGATCTGCTGCCAGACCGAAGCCACGACGACGAGGAACATCGCCTGCCCCGGATTGATCGCGTGATTCCAGACGATGCCGAATCGAGCAAGTGCATAGGTGATCACGCCCAGGCTCGGGTTGAATAGAAACGACCACAGCACGGCCGCAATTGCCGGCGGTACCGCGTACGGCCAGATCAGCAGCGTCTGATAGAAGACTTTTGCTTTGCCGACGCGGTTTGCCGTCGCGGCCAAGACGAGCGAGATGACGAGGCCGCTGATCGTCACCCAGGCGCTGAAGACGACCGTTGTACGAAAGCTTGCAAGGTAGCGCGGATCGGCGAGAAGCTCGCGGAAGTTGGCCAATCCGACGAAGTGCGTCGAGAAGCCGAACGCGTCTTGCGACTCGACTGATTGCACGAGTGCCTGTCCCGCCGGCCACAAGAAGAAGATGATCGTGACGAGGACCTGTGGAGCGACCAACACGTATGGAAGCCAGGGGCTCCCAAAGTTCGATCGCTTCACTTATCCGCCGTTTGCTGCTTGAAAACTCCGCAAGAGTTCGTTGCCGCGTGAGACGGCATCGTCGAGTGCCTGCTTCGCGGACTTCTTGCCGCTCCACACGTTTTCGAGCTCTTCGTCGACCACCGTGCGGATCTGCGGCATGTTACCGAGCCGCACGCCGCGTGTCCACGGCAGCGGCGGATGCAGCAGCATCTGTTGGATCGGAATCTCAGGGTGCGTATTGTAGAAGCCCTTCAACTGAAGATTCGCGTACGCGAACTTCGTGATGGGGAGATAACCCGTCTCGCCGCTCCAAAGCCCCGCAATGTCGGGTGACGCAAGGAAGTTGAAGAACTTCGCAACGCCCTTGTAGACTTCGGGAGACTTTCCGCTCAGCGTCCACAGGCTGGCGCCGCCGATGATTGCGTTTTGCGGCGCGCCCTTGATCGGGTCGTACGGCATCATGGCCTCGCCGTATTTGAACTTCGAATACTTCACGACGTCGCCGAGCGATCCGGACGATTCCATCAACATGCCGCAATCGCCGCTATAAAATTTCGGCGTTGGCTCGTCTTTGCGTCCAACGTACGTGAACGTTCCGTCTTTCACCATCTTTTGCAAGAGCGCGATGTGCTTGACTTGCATCGGACCGTTGAAAACGAGCTTCGTGTTGAGTCCGTCGAAGCCGTTGTTGCCGGTCGCATATGGCAGCCCTTCCCAAGCGCTGTATTGCTCGAGCTGAATCCAGCCTTGCCACCCGGTCGTGAATCCGCACGGCATTCCCGACGCTTTGAGTTTCGCAGCATCGGCGGCAACTTCGTCCCATGTCTTCGGAGGCTTATTGGGATCGAGACCGGCCTTTTGGAACGCATCCTTATTGTAGTACATGACGGACGTCGAGCTATTGAACGGCATCGAGACAAGATGCGGGGGTGTGCCTGCACTGTAGTAGCCTGCAATAGTCGGGATGAACGCGCTCTCATTAAGCGGGACGCCGGATTTTTGGAACACTTCCCACGTCGGGATGACCGCCTGTTTCGCGGCGATCATCGTCGCGGTGCCGACTTCAAAAACTTGCAAGATCGCGGGTGCGTCGCCGGCGCGGTATGCCGCGATACCCGCCGCCATGCTTTGATCGTACGTGCCTTTGTAGACCGCGACGATCTTGTAGTCGCTCTGCGAAGCGTTGAACTTATCGACGATGTCGTTCAAGTAGATGCCGAGCTGCGAACCCATCGAGTGCCAAAACTGGATCTCGATCGGAGCGGCCTTGACGGGCCGTGGTACCCCAACGGTCAGAATTGCGACGGTCAACGCAAGGCAAAGGAAACGTCTGATCATCCTGTCTCCTAGCGAATGGGAGCCCGGTCTTGGGCGCTGTGCGACAACAGCAACGTGCGCCGATTCCGCAAGTGCTCCCTCTTTAAGATGACTTAACATACGCGCACGCGAAACCCGGCGGGCCTGCTGGCGTGGGCGTTTACGCATTTGAGGAGGAGGCTGGTTTTGGGAGTCAAGCGGACAGAGTTTATAAAGACGGCCCTTGGCGCGACCGCCGGACTATCGGTTGCGGCGACGGCCACACCCTGGTCGAGCGCAGCGGATGAGGCGGTTGGAAATTACCCCGCCGGGACGAGCGGTTCTGAAATCTTCGTTGGGCTGCTGTGTCCGACAACAGGTTCGTATTCTGCGGACGGCGAGGACGAGCGTAAGGGCTACATTCTCGCGATGGAAGATCTGAACGAAGGCACCGGCGTGATGGGGAAAATCCCGTCGCTCGGCGGCAAGAAGGGTCTTCTTGGCAAGAAGGTCACCTACAAGACCGCCGATACTGAGACGAAGCCTGACACGGCGGTTCAGCGCGCGACTGAGTTCATCACGCAAAACAAGGCGATTTTGATCACTGGTGGCGTGAGCACGGCGGAAGACATCGCGATGCAGAAGCTCGCGCAGCAGCAGAAAGTTATCTATATGGTTGGGGCCAGTGGCTCCAACGACACGACCGGCAAGGATTGTCAGCGCTACGGTTTCCGGTCGCAACTGGATGCGTACATGGTCGCGCAATGTCTTGCGCCCGTGCTCGTCAAGGCATACGGAAAAAATAAGAAGGCGATCTATCTGACGCCCGATTACAGCTACGGACATTCGCTCACCGGATCGATGCGCGAAGCGACCGAAAAGCTTGGCTGGACGACGGTCGCCGACGTCGTTGCGCCGTTCCCGTCCAGCGACTACAGCTCGTATCTGACGAACATCGCAAATTCGAACGCGGATGTCTTCATCAACATCGAGTTCGGAAACGACGGCATCGCTTCGACGAAGCAAGCCGTCCAGTTCGGGATCCTCAAGAAGATGCAGCTCGTGATCCCCAACATCTCGACGTATCTTCCCGACGGTGTTGGTCCCGATATCATGCAGGGTGTATACGGTACGCAAGACTGGTACTATACGCTTGCCGATCGCTACCCGCTCTCGAAAGTTTTCCTTGAAAGCTTCCAGAAACGGTGGGGGGGAATCACGCCTCGCTGGACGGCGCACATCGGATACGCGCAGGTGGCAATTTGGGCCGATGCGGTCGCACGGTCGAAATCGTTCAACCCGGTGACCGTCATCAAAGCGCTCGAAGAAGGAAAGCCCGTCGAGCTTATGCTCGGCAAGGTTTACTATCGCGCCGGCGACCATCAACAGGTTCGTCCGTGTCCGGTCATGCGCGGCAAGGGCGCTTCCGCAATGAAGCACAAGGACGATTTGTTTGACGTCATCGAGGTCGTCGCCGGAGAGAAAGTGATGCAGCCGCTCGACCAAACGAACTGCAAGCTCCCCGCATACACCTAAAGAGCTTAGCAGCCCGATAAATGCACTTAATAGAAGCGCAAGCCCTCAACGGGCTTGCGCTTGGTGCAATACTCGCTCTCGTCGCGCTCGGTTTGACGATCGTGTTTGGGTTGCTGGGCTTCGTGAATTTCGCGCACGGCTCGCTCTTCATGGTCGGAGCCTACGCCGGCTGGGTTGTCTACTCGCAAACCAATAATTTCTTCTTGGCGATGCTGGGCGCGCTCGTCATCACGTTCATCGTGGGAATCGTGATCGAACGCGTCCTGATACGGCTTTATTACGCGCGGCCGAAACAAGATCAGATTCTCGTCACGTACGGTCTTGCCATCATTCTGGTTGAAGTCGTACGCACGATATTTACTGGGCAGACGCGGCTGCTCTCTACGCCCGCTTGGGCGGCCGGCATCGTCAATATTGGCGGCATCTACTATCCGCAGTATCGGATCGCAGTGATCGCGATCTCCGCGATCACGCTGGCCATTATCTACCTCATATTGTATCGTACCCGCATCGGGTTGATCGTTCGTGCCGGCATCGATGACGTCGTCATCGTCAATATTCTTGGCATCAACGTCAAGCGGACGTTCATGCTGGTCTTCGCGCTTGGCGCCGCGATCGCGGGACTCTCGGGAATCGTCGATGGACCGCTGCTGGCTGTCAATCCCGACATGGGCACCGACGTCCTCGTGCAGTGTTTTGTCGTGATCGTGATCGGCGGCGTCGGTTCGTTCTTCGGCGCGATCCTCGGAGGGATCATTGCCGGCGAGATCGTCAGTATCACGACGGCATTTGCTCCGGATTACGCCTCAGTCATGCTTTACGTGGCAATGGCGATCGTGCTTATCGTGCGACCGCAGGGCTTGCTCGGCGTCGAGGGACGCTCCTAGGTGCGCACGAGCACGCCGCGCATGCTGCTCGGCCTCCTCGGGTTGGCAGTGTTCCTCGTGGTTTTTCCGGTCGCATTGCAGGCCGGCGGCGGCGGAATCGCGCTTGCGTCGCGTATTCTCGTTCTGGCGCTTTTTGGTTTGGGCGTCGATCTGATTTTTGGTTTCACCGGGTTACTGTCGTTTGGACAAGCGGCGTTCTACGGCACCGGTGGTTTTGTCAGCGGTTATCTTCTGATCTCGGGCACGGTTCATAGTACGATCCTGGCGCTCGCGATCGGCACCGCCGCGGCTGCGGTTGCGGGCATTTTGATCGGTGCGCTCAGCTTGCGACAAGTCGGCGTCTATCTCGCGATGCTCACCCTCGCCTTTGCGCAGATGTTCTACTTTCTCGATATCTCGGCGTTGCGCAACTACACCGGTGGCGAGAACGGATTGCCCGGCGTTCCGCGCGCGTCCGTTCTTGGCTTGCACTTCTCGTCGAACTACGAAGCCTACACGTTCATCGCTATCGTCTACTTCATTGCGTTCGCAGTCATGTGGATGATCGTGCGCTCGTCGTTCGGTCACGTGCTGCGGGCGATTCTGGAAAATCCGGAGCGTGCCGCGGCCGCCGGGCACGACGTCTACCTTTATAAGGTAGTCGCATTTACGATCGCGGCGGCGTATGCGGGACTCGCGGGTGGGCTGCTCGGCGTGTTCCAGGGTTATCTGCCGCCGGACATGTTCACCGTCGACACATCGGGTCAAATCGTCGTCATCGAAGTTATCGGCGGCCCGGGGACGCTTGTGGGTCCACTGATCGGCTCGATCGTGTGGGTCTATCTCTCACAGGTCTTCCAGAACTTCAGTGCGGTCGCCGGGCTCTGGCGGCTGATGCTCGGTATCGTCTTCGTCTTGCTGATCACGGGATTCCGCAGCGGTATCGCGGGCGCTTTCATTTTCTGGATTCGCCAGATGATGCGGCGATCGCCGATGCCGGCGGGTGGAGAGTAGACGATGCCGCTGCTCGAGGCACGGGGGCTCACGCGCCGGTTTGGCGGACTGACTGCGGTCGACTCGGTTTCGCTCGCGATCGAGCCCTTGACCGTGACGGCATTGATCGGACCGAATGGCGCCGGAAAGACGACGTTCTTCAAGATGCTTGCCGGCGAGCTGCAGCCGAGCGACGGAGAAGTCTTCTTCAAAGACAAGCGCATCACGAATCTCGACATAACGCGCGTCGTACAGCTCGGCATCGCAAAGAGCTTTCAGATCACGCAAATCTTTCCGAAGCTCACGGTCGAAGAGAACGTCCTCGTCCCAGCACTCGGCGCAACCCGCGGGCGATTCAAGCTCGACGCACTGGTTCCACTTTCGGGCGCAAAGAAAGCGCAAGCCATTGCGACCTCAGTGTTGCAGCAAGTCGATCTGCTCGAGCGGCGCGCTTTGCGCGCAAGCGATCTTTCGTACGGCGAGAAGCGACGCTTGGAAGTCGCGCTGGCACTTGCGACGCAACCTGAGGTCTTGCTGTTGGACGAGCCTGCTGCGGGAATGAGTCCGACGGAACGCACGGCAATGGTCGAGCTGCTGCAGAGTCTACGAAAATCGGTCACGATCGTCATCGTCGAGCACGACATGGACGTCGTCTTCGGATTGGCCGATCGCGTCGTCGTGCTGCAGGATGGAAAGCAGATCGCGGAAGGCTCGCCCTCGGAAATTCGCGGTCATCCGCGCGTGCAAGAGGCGTATCTCGGTACCGGCGGTGCCGAATGAGCCTACTCGAAGTCGATCAGATCAACACCTATTACGATGAGTCCCACGTATTGTTTGATGTATCGCTGCACATCGAAGAAGGCGAGGTCGTCGCATTGCTTGGCCGCAATGGTTCGGGCAAGACGACGACGATGCTCACCATCATGGGCATCCTTACGCCGCGCGCCGGAACCGTCACGTTCGACGGTAAGACCATTAGCGGGAAGCAGCCGTACGAGATCGCACAGCTCGGCGTACAGCTCGTCCCCGATACACGCCGTATCATCAAGACGATCACGGTCGAGGAAAATCTTCAACTCGCCGCGTTTACGGCGAAGTCACCTTGGACGCTCAAGAAGATCTACGAGACCTTTCCACGGCTCGAGCAGCGCAAGACGTACATGGGGCGTTCGCTTTCGGGGGGCGAGCAACAGATGCTCGCGATCGCCCGCGCGCTCATCCGTGATGCGCGCGTTCTTTTGCTGGACGAGCCGTTCGAAGGGCTCGCGCCGATCATCGTGCGCGATCTGCTTGAAACGACGAAGCTGCTCGCAGCCGAGGGCCGCACGATTCTGATCGTCGAGCAGAACGTGCGCGCCGCGCTCGTGCTCGCGCATCGGACGTATCTCCTCGATCGCGGACACGTCGTGCTCGAGGCAACACCCGCCGAGCTTGAGTCCAAGCCCGACGTCATGCATCAATACCTCGGAGTGTAGCTACGCCTTAGCGGGCAGCTTCCAGGCGCCGATTGCGGGCTTGGGCAAGCCCAAGTGCTCGCGTAAAGTCGAGCCGGTGTACTCTTTGCGGAACAAGCCGCGCTTTTGCAGCACGGGGACGACGAGACGAACAAAGTCTTCGTACGCGCCGGGGATGTGCGTCGCGGCGATCACGAATCCGTCGCAGCCCTCATCGCTGAACCATTCTTCGAGCCCGTCGGCAACGTCTTTCGCAGATCCGACGAACAAGGGATGCTCGCGGACGTTGCCACGATTGCTGACATCGACGAAGTCGCGAACCGATGGATTCTTTTTTCCGCTGAGGGCCACGACTTGATCGCGGATTGCTTGTAAGCCACTGATGTTCGCTAGCTCCTCGTCCGTGAACGGCTCATCGAGTCCTTTGGAAGAGAAATCGAAATTGAGCACTTCCGAAAGCAAGACGACGCCGTCGATTGGTTTCGGCAGCGTTTCGATGAGCGCGAGCTTCTCCTCGGCTGCGGTGCGCGTTTCGCCGATGACCGTAACGACGAGTGGGCAAATCTTGACGAGCGTCGATTCGCGTCCGAGCAATTGTACTTGCGTCTTGAACAGCTGATAGAATTTTTTCGCGAGCTGCAAATCCGGGCTAAGCGCGAAGACCAGCTCCGACCAGCGCGCGGCGAACGCGCGTCCGCGTCCGCTTTGTCCGGCTTGAATAACGACCGGATAGCCTTGCGGGGAGCGTGGAACAGTAAAAGGCCCACGCGACATGAACCAATCGCCGCGATGTTCGAGCGGATGCACCTTGGAAGGGTCCGCAAAGCGTCCGCTCTTGTCACCAATGATCGCGTCGTCTTCCCACGTATCCCAGTGTCCGTGGACGACCTGCATGAACTCGTCGGCGCGGTCATAGCGCATGTCGTGCGGCAGCGCTTGGTCGCGCCCCATGTTGGCAGCTTCGGAATCGTTGAGCGAGGTCACGACGTTCCAGGCGGCGCGTCCGCGTGTCATCAGATCGAGCGTTGCAAAAACGCGTGCGACGTGGAACGGCTCGAAGTAGGTCGTCGAATACGTCCCGCCGATGCCGATCCGTGACGTCGTCGCGGCCATCATCGACATAACCGGCACCAGGTCCATCTTGACGGTACGAATTCCGTTCGCAACGGCCTCGACGTAATCGTCGCCGTATTTATCCGGCATCGCTAGGCGGTCATCGAAGAACGCGAGGTCGAATTTTCCGTCCTCGAGCGTTCGCCCGATGCGCTGATAATATTCGGGTGTCATAAAATCGCTCATCGTGTCGGGATGCCGCCACGAGTAGACGTAGTTCGAGCAGTTCTGCGCCTGCAGAAATGCAACGAGCGCCATCTGCGAGTTGACTTGCGCCATGTGCCTGTTCTCTAGCGCAAGAGCGCCTGCATACCTCCCTTTAAACGCTCGTGATGCTCAGCGCCGAGAGTCGCGGTGCCGTCGTCACGCAGCTCGATCGCCTCGTTCGTAAGATATAAGCCCTCGAGGATGCGGCTCGCGCCGAGAACCGAGAGCACCGGCTTGAGCGCGTAGTCGATTGCGAGCATGTGGGCGTTCGATCCGCCCGTCGCAATAGGATACGCCGATTTCCCATGCAGTGCGCCATCCGGCAGATAGTCCAAGAACGTCTTGAGCAGCCCCGAGTATGCGGCCTTATAGACGGGCGTGGCGAGGACGATCGCACACGCTTCCGCGATCGATGCATGCGCCTGCGCGAGTGCCTCCGAGGCGCGCCCAAAAAGCAGACCGTCCGCGGGCAGATCACGCAGCTCAATCAACGTCGACCGCTCGGCGCCGGCGAGTTCTCGCGCAACGCGCAGGACAGCCGTCGAACGCGATGGCGACGACGGGCTGCCGGCGAGCAGCACGATCGCGCTCACGGCGGAGAATCGCCGAGCGAAAGCAGCGCGGTCGCAAGGGCTTGCGCGGCCGGTGCGATGTTCGATTCGACGATATCAAAGTGCGGAGTGTGGTGTCCGGTCTTCGTGGGCGAGCCAACGACGGAATAGATTGCTTGACCACCCTGCTCTTGCACGCGCTTCATGAGGAACGTCGCATCCTCGCTCCCGACGGCGGCCTTCGGTTCGAGCGTCGTGCGCAAATTGGGAACGCCTTCGGTCGCGCGCGCCACGGCTTCGGCCAGAGGAATGCTGCTTTCGGCGGTCGTCGTGCGTCCCACGAGCGCGATGTCGACCTCGACGTCTTGCATCTCTGCGGCGCCTTTGATCACGCTGTTGGCGCGTTCGATCATGTAGTCGCAAAGCGCTTCGGTATCGCCGCGGACTTCCATCATGAAGAAGGCCCGATCTGCGATCACGTTGCGGCCCGATCCACCCTCGAGCACGCCGACGTTAATGCGCGAGCGTCCGGCAGAATGCCGCGCGATTCCGTAGAGTCCGACCACCGCGTGTGCCGCCGCGAGCAGCGCGTTGCGGCCTTCTTCAGGATGCCCACCCGCGTGCGCCGCGCGCCCTTTGAACGTCACGTCCATTTTTGCACTGGCAAGTTGTCCCGTGACGATCGGATAGAACATCTTGCTTTCTGAATTCATCCCGACGTGGATTGCTACAAAGTAGTTGACATCGTCGACGACACCGGCGTCGCGCATCGGGATCGCGCCGCGGCCGCCTTCTTCCGCCGGTTGGAAAATGAATTTCACGGTGCCGTGAATCCGATCGGCTTGCGCCGCCAGCATTTCTGCAACGGCGAGCCCAATCGCCGCGTGAACGTCGTGCCCGCAGGCATGCATGATGCCGCGGTGCGACGAGACGAAGCCTTCACGCGCCGGCAAATGCGTGTCGTCGTCGGCTTCGAGAATCGGCAGCGCATCGATGTCGCAACGGAGCGCAACGACCGGGCCAGGATGAGCGCCGCGCAGGGTCCCGACGATGCCGGTGAAGCCGCCTTCGAAGCGCGCGAGCCATTTCTGATCGGCACCTTCGTCTTTCGCGCGAGCGTACGCCGCCTGCACGACGTCGTCGCTCGGAACGCCGACGCGGCTGCGCTCGTCCATGACATCGCGTCCGGTTTGCACGTCGAACCCGAGCGCGTCGAGTCGCGCTGCAATTGCACTCGCGGTGCGGAACTCGGTCAGTCCGAGCTCGGGAAATTTGTGAAAATCGCGGCGCGTTTCGATCGCGCGTTTCGCGATATCGTCGGTGAGGCGAACCGGTTCGAAGGTCTTCATGCGGCCTGGCTTTGGCGCTCGGCAGCAATCGCGCCTTGCGTGACGGGATCGAGCGTATCGCGTAGCCAGTCGCCGAGCAAATTGATGGCAAGAACCAAGATGACGAGCGCCAGGCCAGGCATAACCGCGAGCCACCACGCGCCGCTAAAGAGAAACTGATAACCCTGCGCGATGCGGATGCCAAGCGACGGCGTTGTAATGGCGACGCCGAGCCCCAGAAACGAAAGCGTCGCTTCGAGCTCGATCGCGCGGGGCACGTCGACCGCAATCTGAACGAGCGATGGTCCGGCGACGTTCGGCAAGATGTGCCGCATCAGAATGCGTGGCAGCGACGCACCTAAGCCGCCGGCCGCGATGACATACTCTTTCGTCCGCTCCGCAAGCACGCTCGCGCGAATCAGGCGCGCGTACTGCGCCCATCCAACGATTCCGATCACGATGATGACTTTGTCGAGGCCGCGGCCAAGCACGGCCAAGACCGCGAGTGCAATGAGGACCACGGGCAACGAAAGCTGCACGTCCGCGATGCGCATCGCGAGATGTGCGAACCAGCTGTTCGGGCGATAACCGGCGAGCAAGCCGATCGGCGCACCGATGACGACGCTGATCGCAACGGCGCAGAAGCCGACTAAGAGACTGACGCGCAGGCCGTACAAAATGTTGGCGAAGATGTCACGTCCGAGCTCATCGGTTCCGAGCAAGTAGAATCCGGAGAGCGTGTGGCCGAGTGGTGGCGTGAGACGCGAAAGCAGATCTTGATGTTGCGGATCGTGCGGCGAGACGAATGGGGCGAAGACCGCAAGGACGATCATCGCAAGCAATACGATCGCAGGGATACGCGGCAGATCGCGCAGCTTAGCCATACGTCACGCGCGGATCGATGAAACTGTAGGCGATGTCGACGGCAAGGTTGATGAGCGTAAAAAGCCCGGCAATCACGATCACGTAGGCAACGACGATCGGGTAATCGAGGCGCGCGATCGCATCGAGCGCGAGCCGGTTCATTCCCGGAAGCGCGAAAATCGTTTCGGTGATGACGGCGCCGCCGAGCAGCTGCCCGAATTGCAAGCCGAACGCTGTGACGAAGGGCAGCAGCGCATTGCGCAGCGCGTGCTTGAGCGTCACGACAATTTCAGATAGTCCCTTCGCGCGCGCAGTCCGTACGTAATCTTGCGAGAGCTCGCCGATCAGCGCTGTGCGAATCAGGCGCGTAAAAAGCGCGATGCGATAGAACGCGAGCGTGAATGCCGGCAATACGAAATTTCGCCAGTCACCTAGGCCTGAAGATGGAAAGATCTCCAGCTCGACGCTGAAAATCAAGATCAACAAGATTCCGAGAAAGAATGTGGGGATCGAAGAGCCGAGCACTGAGATAAGCCGCAACGATCGGTCGAGAAATCGTCCCGGTCGTAACGCCGCGATGACCCCAAACGGAACGCCGAACACGAGCGCCACGACCATTGCCGCAACGACGAGCTCGACGGTGACGCCCAAGCGCTGCAGCACGAGCTCCATCGCCGGCTGCGACGTGTAAAAGGAAACACCGAGATGACCGTGCAGCACGTCGTCGAGAAAGTGAATGTACTGAGCGCTAAGCGGAAGATCGAGCCCGAGGGAATGCGCAAGCTCGGCGCGCTGGGCCTGCGTCATCGTTTCGGGTGCGAGGACGGCGATCGGATCGCCGGCAGCGTGCAGCAGCACGAAGACGACGGTTACGACCGCCCACATCGCGAGAATTGCTTGAAGAAATCGGGTTAGGACGTATTGCGCCACGTCATTTGCGCGACATCATCCACGCAAGGATGAGCTCGTCCGACGGGCGTGATTCCCATGCAACGTGATTGTTGACGCCCGCAATGACGTCTTCCCAATACAGTGGGATATAGGCGAAGTCTTTCCGTTCGGCAATCGCGTAGCCTTGACGCTCGGCTTGAATGCGGAAGTGTGGATCGAAAATGCTTGCCGCGCGTGCCATCGTCTGATCGGCACTTGGGTTGCAATAATGCTCGCGATTCGTGAAGCCGTAGCCGGCCGCGTTATCTCTGCAATGAAAAACCGTTTCCCACGCGCTGATCGCGTCGGTCGTTCCCCAGCCCGCGAGATAGAGCGTGAAATCGCCTTTGTCCATGTTCGGAAAGAAGATCGTCTTCGTGACGGCGTTGACCTGAATGTTGATTCCGGCTTGCGCTAGCATGCCCGCCAGCGCTTGCGCGACAGTCGAATCGTCGAGATAGCGATCGGTCGTCGCGTCGAGGCGGACGGTGAAACCGTTCGGATATCCGGCTTCCGCAAGCAGCTTCTTCGAAGCCGCGGGATCGTACGGCAATCGCTTGAGTGATGGGTCGAATGATTCGATGGCAGGCGCGACCCACTGCGTCGCGGGGACGGCAGCGCCGCCAAAGATCTTGTCGCGCAAGGCGTTGACGTCAATCGCCTGATAGACGGCGCGCCGCACGCGCGCATCCATGAACGGATTGTTGCCGCCGGGAACGCCCGGCGTTCCCGTCTTGCGCCACTGATCCATCGCAAGATAAATGATCCGTACGCCGCCGACCGCCGTGATGTACGCGGTTCCACTGTGCTTGACGCGATCGAAATCTTGCGGGTCGATTTTCTCTGCGACTTGGACTTGTCCCGACAGTAATGCGGCGAGTCGCGTTGCGCCGTTCGAAATATTGTCGAGCTTGACATAGTTGAACGCGGGCTTCGGGCCCCAATATCCGTTCCACGTTCGCAGGTCGAGATGATCTTGCGCGAGCCAGCTCACGAACTCGTACGGACCCGTGCCGATCGGGTGTGTGTCGAGAAATCCGCGACCGTCGCGTTTGATTTCGACTTCGGGCATCACCGGAATCTGCGAGAGATCGAGCGGGATTTGCGGGTTCGGCGTTTTGGTCGTGATGATGACCGCGTTCGGGCCATCAGGATCAACCTTGCTTACCGTGACCAGGAAATTGCGAATCTGGGCCTTCGGATTCGTCGCCGCGTCCATGATCGAGTCGGCAACGTCTTGCGACGTCATCGCGCGGCCGTTTTGGAATTTGACGCCGTGGCGCAGCTCGATCCGCCAGCGGTTCTGGCCGACGATTTTCCAGCTTGTCGCGATGCGCGGCTGCGGAGTGCCGTTCTTCGGATCTTGGATCGTCAGTGTCTCGAAGATGTGACGTTGCCACGCGTACGATGTATTCTCGGCGCGCATGATCGGGTCGAGCGTTACAGCGCCGCCGTTATACGCGATGACGAGTGGACTTGATGCCGAATCGCCGGGACGCGCTTGCGAGGAAGCGGTACGCGGCACGAACACCAGCACGCTCAGTACGACCGCGACGAGAAAACGAAGTACGATCCGACTCACGAGAACCTCCAGAGCGCCCAGGGTGGGGCTCCTTCTCCGCCAAAGCGGTTCCTCCGTGCTTCTTCGTCTATTGCTGCGTGGTGTACTGAGCGCGATCGCGGCGATCGTCGTGGCCGTCATCGCCTACGTCATTTACGTCGCGGTGGGATGGCATGCCGAGGCACATTTGGACGGTACGCTCTCAGGTCTGCCCGTAAAAGCGCCGGTGGTCGTCCTACGTGATGGGCGCGGGGTGCCGCACGTCCGCGCGCAGTCGATGCACGATCTCATGGTGGCGCAGGGCTATCTCGAGGCCTCGGACCGGCTCTTTCAAATCGACCTCGTGCGTCATCTCGTCTACGGCCGGCTTGCGGAGTGGTTTGGCGATAAGCTCTTGGAGCCGGACATGCGGGCGCGCGCATTCGACATCCAACACATCATCTCGACCGAATAC
This sequence comes from Vulcanimicrobiaceae bacterium, assembly GCA_049520515.1. Lineage (GTDB taxonomy): Bacteria > Vulcanimicrobiota > Vulcanimicrobiia > Vulcanimicrobiales > Vulcanimicrobiaceae > JAFAMS01. Next base: position 282,679 of record JBEKPS010000006.1, on the reverse strand, counting down.
TCGCGTTTGAGTCAGGACGAGCGCGATAATCTCGTAGCGTTCTCAAGCGGCATCAATGCAGCGATGCACCGCGAGCCGCTGCCGGTTGAATACCGGCTACTGCTGCTGTGGCCGCAAGTATGGAAGCCCGAAGATACCCTAGCCGTCGGTTTCGCGACGGTCATCACGCTGACGGATCCATGGGACGACGTGATCGAACGCGAGCGCGTCTTCGATGCGATGGGACAGGCCGGCACTGACGGTTTGTATTCGATAACGGATCCGCGCTACGACGTGCCGATTACGGATGGGCCGCCGGCGCCGGTCCCGACGCTGCCGTCGCTCCGTGTGTATCAACGCCCGCCGCAGCGCAGTCCGCGCGGCAGCAACGAGTGGGCGGTTGGTGCCGCGCGTTCGAGCGACGGTCACGCGCTGCTCGCAAACGATCCGCATCTTGATATCACGCAGCCGGGCATTTGGTATCTGATCGACTTGCAAGCACCGGGATTTCATGCAGCCGGTGCGACACTTGCCGGCACGACCGGCATTATTCTCGGACATAACGACCACGTTGCATGGGGTGCAACGAACGGCAACGTGATTTCAGAGAGCGTCTACGTCTCCGGGTATCGCGAGCAAGGGCGCGATGAGACGTTTCACGTTCGATTTGGGCACACCGTCGAGCACATGTACAATCAAGATCAACACGGTTTCACGGCGTATGGCGACGTCGGCTATTCGGTCGATTGGCCGGCAGCCGCCGACCCTGTGTCGCCGGAGCAGACATTCGAGAAGCTCGATCTCGCAACGAATGTGAACGATGCCCTCGCCGCACTGCACAACTATCCGGGTCCGACGCAAAATTTTGTCGTCGCCGACACAAGCGGCCAAGCCACATATCATCTGGCGGGTGAGATCCCAAACGATCCCCTGTGGGGACTGCGCACGCATCCGCCCTCCGATCCGCACTATCCGTCGATTCCGTTCGACCAGTTGCCCAAAGTTTCGCCATCGCGTGATGCGGTTGTGTTCACTGCCAACAATCGCATGTACGGGCGCGACTATCACAATCGACTCTCGGCCTGGTTCGCGCCGCCGTATCGCGCTGCGCGCATTGCCCAACTGCTGCGTGCGCGCACGCAGTACGACGTAGCCTACTTCTCGCAGATGCAAGGCGATACGCTCTCGCTTCCGGAGCAAGAGCTCGTGCAGATGACGCTCGATGCGGCAAAGCGTCAACATTCGCAGCGCGATCCCCAGCTCAGCCCGCTGCTGAATCAGCTCGCACATTGGGACGGGCGCTTCGAACCGGATTCAACCGCAGCGAGTTTGGCGTTTGCGTTGCGTCAAGCCGCGATCAGCGATTTCGTCAGCCAGCATTTTGAAAGTTACGCGGCCGACGCGTACCGCAATAGCTCGGACGTGATCGTCGTCTTGATGCGTGCATTGCGCGAACATCCGAAGGGCTACGTCCCTTTTGATGATACCGACGCGTTTCTCTTGACGGCACTGCGTGAGGCAGCGCCGAAGGCGAACGTGCCATGGCGAAGCGCGGGCGCGATTCCCGTGCGGCACGCGTTCTCGTTCATCGGCATTCCGTGGTTTAACGGGCTTCCGCTGCGCGGCGACGGTGATGCGTACACGGTGCACGCACAGTTGCCGTTTGCCGGTCAGAGTTTCCGCGCGGTCTGGGACGTCGGCAATTGGGATAACGGCGGGATCGTCATTCCGAGTGGTGAGTCAGGCCGGCCCGGTTCGGCACACCACGACGATGCATCGGCAGCATGGACGTCGCAAACGCTCGAGCCGCTGCCGTTTTCGACGCAAGCCGTCGATGCAGCAGCGCGCCACCGGTTGGTTCTCGCACCGTAGACTGAGAGCGTAATCGAGCCGCACAGGTCGGTGCGCCAGACGCGCATGTGCGCATCCAGTAGATGCTCGACTGTTTGCGGCGCCGGATGATGGTAGAGATTGTGGCGGCCGTCGGAAATGACGGCGTCGCGTGCGCCGACTGCTGCGAGAAACTCAGGCGACGAAGCGAAGCGGCTGCCGTGATGGCCGACCTTAAGCACTTCGGCATGAAGATCGGCGTGACGCGCGAGCAAGATATCTTCTGAGAGCTTGCCGGCGTCGCCCATGAAGAGCGCACGAAACGGCCGTGCGCGACCGCAATCGCATTCGAGCATGGCAACGAGCGAGTTTTCGTTCACGCCATCGGTCGGATCGTCGATCGGCATGCCCGAGTCTGTAAGGAATCGGAGACGTACGCCGTCATCGGTTTGCCATACATCGCCGGCGTGGGGTGCGATCATGCGCACGTGATGTTTTCGTGCCTCGTCAAGCGCATCGCGATAAGCATGGCCGGCATATGACTGACCGCCGTCGAAAAACACGTCGGCGCCCAGCGTTCGAATGATCGGCGCGATTCCACCGACATGGTCGCCGTGTGGATGCGTGAGCAGAATCGCATCGACGTGATGGATACCTTCCCGAATCAGGAACGGTACCACGATCTTCTCACCGACGGATTCAGCCGCGTTCGCACCGTCGCCGGCCTCATGTTGCTCGAGACGACCGCCGGTGTCGATCATGATCGCGTGCCCGCGCGGCGTTTGAATCAGGATTGCATCGGCCTGCCCGACGTCGATGAAGGTGATGCGTAGATCGTTCCGCGGCGCCCTGGGCGGCCAGAACACCAGTGAACAGGCCGCCAGTGCGATGCCGAGCGCCGCAATCTTGAGCACCAAGCTCCATCGCGACAGATGCATAAATGACAAGAACCCGACGAATTTTACTGGCTGCGCTGAGGTGGTTACAAGTTTCTGGGGTACACTCTTGAGGTGAGATCGCCAAAGCGCCGCGAGCGGCTCACCAAGCGTCGGGAAAGTCCCGCGCGCATCGCGGCGCTAACCGACGGGATCTTTTCGGTTGCGATGACCCTGCTTGTTCTTGGACTCGCAGTCAACGCGCACGAGTCGAGCCCCCAGAGCGCGAACGGGGATTTCTGGCGGTTTCTCGGCGCGAACGCCATTGGATGGAAGTTCTTGTGGTTTCTCGCGAGCTTTGCCGTCGCATCATGGTTCTGGGTTGCGCACCTGCAAGTCTTTTGGACGATCGACCGTGTCGATCGTAACGTCGTCTGGCTCAATACATTGTTCTTAGTGCCAATTGTGCTCGCGCCGTTTACCACGGTCCTCGTTGGCCAATTTCCCCATGCGAATTACGCCGCCGTGCTCTATGTCGCCGACATTCTTGCCGGGAGCCTCACATTAGACGCAATATGGTTCTACTGCCTCCGGGCGGGACTCGTTGCGGAACGGGACACGCCGAATCTCGTGTCGGCCGTGAGTCGTAGGCTAATCATTGTAACGGTATTGCTTGTTGCGGCATGCGGAGTAGCGCCTTTCTTCCCATACTATGCGATCGGTGCGGTCGTACTAACGATGCTTTACATTGCGCTAATGGTAGGTACGCGATTCCTCGTCGAATAGGCATTATGCTCTGCCGAGCGATGAGTTCATTGGTTTGAATGCGGCCCGTGGTGTGCACATGAACGTCGTTATGATCGCCATGCGGATGCGTCAGCAGAATCGCGTCGACGTGATGGATACCTTGCCGAATCAACGCAGCAGCGTGTTGGAAAACGTATTGGTCGGAAGACTCGGCGCGACGGCAAGCTGGCGCGTCGTGACACGCACGTTCACGCGCGAGGATCGAAATCGTGCTATCGCCGCGCTCGAGCGCGGCGGGCTCGCGGATCTGGCCGAGCAGCGCGCGGACCCTCTGTCCGGCGGTCAACAGCAGCGCGTCGCGATCGCGCGTGCGCTCGCGCAGCACAGCCGCTACGTATTTGCGGACGAGCCGATTGCAAGCCTCGATCCGGTCAGCTCGCGGACGGTTCTCGCCGAACTGAAAACGATTGCTCACGAGGACGGACTCGCGCTGCTGTGCAGCTTGCACCAAGTCGAGTTTGCGACCGCGTACGCCGATCGAATCATCGGGATGCTCAATGGCGAAATCGTGGCGGATATGCGCGCAGGTGCGTTCGACGCCGCGCAATTCGAAGCAATCTACGGATGAAGCGTCTCGCGGTTTTGGCGGCGTTTGTGGCGCTGCTCGGCGCATACGAGCCGCACGTCCTCACCTACGCGGATGGTGGGGACATCTCGTCGCTCAACCCGTTCATTGCGACGGAAGGTAATGCTCCGCTGTACTCCGAGCTGACGATGGCACAATTCGTCCGCTTCGATGCGCACGGGAATCCGATTCCCGAGCTGATCACGGAAATTCCCACGCGCGCGAACGGCGGCATAAGCCAAGACGGTAAGACGATCACCTATCATTTGCGTCACGGTGTGAAGTGGAGTGACGGGCATCCATTTAGCGCAGACGATGTCACCTTCACCGTCGCCGTCGCCAAAGACGATCGCAACGACCTCTATGTCAGAGATCCATGGGACCGTATCAAGTCCGTAGCGGCACCCGACAAATACACGGTACTCTTTCACCTCAAAGAACCATATGCGACGTTCATTGAGGATTATTTCTCGACCGAGAGCTCATCGTGCATATTGCCGAAGCATATTGTCGGACCCGGAACGCAGATCAATCAGGCTCCATACAACAGCTTGCCGGTTGGCATTGGGCCATTCCGCTACGCGTCCTACAATCGCGGCGATCGCGTCGTGATGGAGGCTAATCCCTATTATTGGCGCGGAAGGCCGAAGCTGCACCGCGTGATCTACAAGATCATCACCGACCAAAATACGCTGATGACGCAACTGCAGACGGGCGAGATCTCCTTGTGGCCTGCGATCAACGGTCCATTACTCGAGCGTGCGAAAGCGCTGGCGGGAAAACAGTGGACGTCGTGGCTGACGAACTTTGTGGGCGGCATATTTTTCAATGTCGAGAAACCGCAAGTAGCCGATCCGCAAGTCCGGCGCGCGCTGCGACTCGCAACCGATCGCGACACGCTTTTCGACAAGGTCGTTCATCGGAATGGCGTCCTCACGGAATCGCTGGTCCCGCAAACCTCCGTCGACTATCTCGACCTTCCGATTACGAAACTCGACCACAGCGCGGCCGCCCGGATGCTCGATGCGGCGGGGTGGAACATCGGACGCGACGGCATCCGCCACAAGAACGGCATCGCTCTCACAATCGATCTTGCGATTCCCGCCGGCTACCAACCGGGCGAGATATTCGCCTCGATTCTGAAAGAGGACTGGGCAAAAATCGGCGTCGGCGTCACCATCCACACGTGGTCGACCCCGCAGTTCTTTGCTCCGTACTCGAGTGGAGGAATCATACAGACTGGGCGATTCGACGCCGCCTTATATTCGAACGCGTCGGGTCCCATCTTCGCAAGCATCAACGGATACTTCGATTGCGCATCTGTTCCACCGCGCGGCGGCAACGGAGATCGCTATTGCAATCATCAGGTCGATGCGCTCGATGACCGCTATCTCCATTCCTACGATCCGCACGTGCGGCACCGAGTGGCCGCGACGATGCAGCGATTACTCGATAAAGATGCGCCGGCAATCACGATTTACGAGCGCAGGTATGTTTCGGTGTACGATAGCCGCTTGACGGGCTATCATCCCAACTCGTTCTCTTTTTGGGGCGATCCGCTGGAGATGGATATCTAGCGAATCGAGTTTCCCAAGTTCAGCCAAGCGCTAGCACAGATGTCGCACAGGCTCGTTCGGTAGCATAGCGGACAAGCAGCGTTTCGTAACTTACAGGGAGACTCGAGATGGTGCGACGGACTGACTTTGTTCGTGCAGCCTTGCTTTTAGCTTTTTCCATCCCGGCTACAATCTTAACTGGTTGTCACGGCGGTGGTGGAGGCGGCGATGGCGGTGGCGATTTCGACGGCGTCGATATCCCTGAACCTCCGGTGGATACGGATCCCGGAAACGGCGATGGTGACGGCGACGGCGACGGCGACGGCGATGGTGGAAGCGGCGACGGTGGCGGAGATGGCGGCGGCACCGGTGACGTGCCGGATCCAGGCGGTGGAAATGTCGCGCACCGTCACGGAATCGGCGCGAAAGGCCGTCAATTCGTGCGCATGTAAGCGCTCGCACGATGGAAAGCTGGAGCCGCGACGGCTATACGATCTCGACGGATCAAGCGAAGCTGAACGTCGATGCCGTCTTCAATTACCTCTCCAAAGAATCATATTGGGCAACCGGCATCCCGCGTGACGTCGCCGAGCGATCGTTGCGGAACTCGCTGTGCTTTGGACTCTACCGCGACGAGGTGCAGGCCGGATTCACGCGTGTCGTCACCGATTATGCGACGATGGCTTATATCGGCGACGTCTACGTGTTGCCGGAGCACCGTGGCCACGGGCTTTCGAAATGGATGATGGAATGCGTCCTCGCACATCCCGAACTGCAGCATCTGCGCCGGTGGATTCTGGTGACGCGCGACGCGCATGAGTTATATCGTAAATTCGGATTCACGAATCTCAAGCGGCCGGAAGGCTACATGGAGCTTCACCGTTCAGACATCTATCACACATAAGGGAGTCTATGGATAAAATCGAGATCAAGACGCGCGACGGTAATTGCCCGGCATATGTCTTTCGTCCAACCGGTAAAGGGCCATGGCCCGCTGTGCTCGTCTTTATGGACGGGATTGGAATTCGGCCGCCGATGCTCGAGCTCGGCGAACGGCTTGCGACGTACGGCTATTTCGTCTTATTGCCTGACCTCTTCTACCGAGCCGGTCCATACGAACCGATGGATGGCTCCGTATTCGGTGATGCCGAGAAACGCAAGATTCTCATGGAGAAGTTCATCGGGCCGACGACGCCCGAAAGGGTCATGTCCGACACGCGCGCCTTTATCGACTACATCGGGGCGCAGCCCGACGTAAAACCCGGGCCGATCGGAACGACGGGCTACTGCATGGGCGGTCTCATGTCGCTTACCGCCGCGGGTACGTATCCCGACGAGATCGTCGCAACTGCGTCCTACCATGGCGGCCGCCTTGCGACGGATGCGCCGGACAGTCCGCATCTGCTTGCTCCAAAGATGAAGGCACGCGTTTACGTTGCCGGAGCAATCGAAGACCAAGGATTTCCAGACGATATGAAAGCGCGGCTTGAGAAAGCTCTCACTGACGCGCACGTCGATCACACGATTGAAACCTATCCCGCGAAACACGGATGGGTTTTCCGCGACCTGCCAGTCTACGACGAGGCTGCGGCCGAACGTCATTGGAAATCGCTCACCGACTTAATGAAAGCGAAGCTCGCAGCATGAAGATCGATCGCATGAAAGCTGGTCCGCGAATGAGTATGGCCGTGCGTTACGGCGATACCGTGTATCTCGCCGGTCAAGTTCCCGACAACGTATCGGACGGCGTCGCCGGACAAACACGCCAGGTTCTGGCGAAGATCGACGCGCTTCTCGCCGAGGCCGGGACTGACAAGTCTGCTTTGCTTTCCGCAACGATCTATCTGCGCGACATGGCGACGTTCAACCAAATGAACGAGGTTTGGGACGCATGGGTCGATCCGAAGAATACGCCCGCGAGGGCAAGTGTCGAAGCCAGGTTGGCCCGGCCCGAATTCCTGGTCGAGATCAGCATCATCGCGGCAACTCAAGTCTAGCGAAAGTTGTTAAGAGACACGCCATGAATGAAACTGCGATTCTTGCCGGCGGCTGCTTCTGGGGGACGCAAGAGCTCCTTCGCAGCTATCCCGGCGTCATCTCGACGCGAGTCGGCTATACCGGCGGCGACGTGCCCAATGCGACCTATCGTAATCATGGAACGCACGCCGAGGCCCTCGAGGTCGTCTTCGATCCAAGTAAGATCAGCTATCGTCAGATCTTGGAATTCTTTTTCCAAATTCACGACCCGACGACGCTCAACCGTCAAGGCAACGACCGTGGCTCCAGCTATCGTTCGGCAATCTATTACACGAACGACGAGCAGAAGCGAGTTGCGGAAGAAACGATCGCTGATGTTAATGCATCAGGCCTGTGGCCCGGCAAAGTCGTCACCGAAGTAGCGCCCGCCGGACCGTTTTGGGAAGCCGAACCCGAGCATCAAGATTATTTACAGCACTATCCAAGCGGCTATACGTGTCACTTCGTTCGACCGAAATGGAAGCTGCCGCAACGCGCGAAGGTCTAGCTCCTAGAGAATAATCTGCGTTTGAGTGACGACGGCGACGAGCTTGCCGTCGTCCTCGATGCGCGTCGTCCACACTTGCGTTCGGCGGCCCTTGTGCAAGGACGTTGCGGTCGCGATCAGTGTCGCGCCGGCCTTTGTAGGCCTGATGAAGTTGGTTTTGCTTTCCATCGTCGTCGTGCCGTTCGAGCCTTCGGGCAGATTCATGAAGGTCGCAAATCCGCCGATGGTATCGGCAAACGCCATGAGCACGCCGCCGTGAATGCGGTCATTCGCTCCTATAAATTCGGGACGCACTACCATTTTCGCAACAAGCTTTTCTGGATCTGCACTTAGGAACTCTATCCCGAGCACCTCGACAAAGGGAAGTTTGCGGGCTCTGACCGTCTCGAGCATCGTCATCCCGCCGCCTTCACGCGGCGATAAGCGCAATCCCCGTCAGGGCTTACGCCGGTGCGTAATCGTCTGCGTCGCAGTGCGCGACATGCGCCCGGCCGTGTCCGAGCGGGTTCTGCAAGAAGCTATGCTCTCGAACGTTGTGTCTCGACGACCCGAAGAAGGTCGCTTTCGAGACGTCGACGCTCTTGAAATCGACATTGTCGAAATTGCAGCCGTAGAATTTTGCGCCGTCGAGCTTGGCGCCGTCCAGCCGCACGCCGTCGAAGTTGACGCCCATGAAGGTCGAACCCGAAAGGTCCGCTCCGCGCAGATCGGCGCCGTCGAGGTTCGCGCCTTTGATGTGGAGGTTGCGCAGATCCATCCCGCGCAAGTCAGCGCCGTCGAAATTGCAGCCCGTGCACGAGACGAAGAACTCGCGTGCCTGTTGCGGCGAAAGATCGCGCGCATTGACGTTGCAGCCGGTTAATTGCGCGTTCTCGAAGTGCGCGCCGGCGAGGCGAGCGCCTTCCAGATTACATCCGGTTAAATTGGCATGCGCAAACGATACGTCGCGCAGGTCGGCGTCTTCAAAGTCGGCCCCGGTCAATTGTGCGTGGTCGAAGACGGCGCCGCGGAGATTCGTACTTTGGAAATTCGCTCCATTGAGGCTCTTGTGCGCGAAATCATGACCGCGCATGTCACTGTCGCTGTAGTCGCAACCGGTGCAAACCTCGTCGAAGTTACCGGCGACCGCCCGCGTGACAGCCGACGCGACGCTCGTGCCGATCATCGTGCCGATATCCGCGCCGTGCCTCTCGGCGTCCGTGGCGGCTTGATCCGCATCTTGCTCGATTTTTTTCACATTTGGCAAGTATGGAAGGGCTGCGACTTTTTGCGTGTGGGGTAGCGGCGCAGCTTTCGGCATTTGCGGAATTGCAGGAGCTTCGAGCTTGACCGCTCGCAGATGCGTGGCGCTTTCGTGCGCGGAAGGCGGTTGATCGATGACCTTCACGATGACGGGGTTCGCGATCTCGTCTTTGTCTTTAGCGGGAAGCGTATAGGCGACGCTCGGCGTCATCGTGCGCAGCAACACGGAGATCAGTACCAGGGCGACGGCGACGGTAGCTGCGATCTCGGGCGCAATCGACGAACCGATGGTGCGGCCGGAACGCAGCAGACGCTCGATGCGGATCGAGATGTTGCGGCGGGTGATGAAAACGCCCGGAGCGGCAACGCCGCGCTGCGGCCACGAAGTGACCTCGGCGATACGCGTGAGGCAGAACGCGTAGGAGCGTGCCGCTCCGGTCGTTCGGAGGACGTAGTCGTCACAGGCGACCTCGCGCTCGAGATCGAGCTGGCGCGAGACGAACCACGTGGCCGGGTTGAAAAACATGAGGCTGCACGCAATCCGCTGGAGCGCATTCGTCCAGTCGTCGTTGCGGCGTAAGTGTCCAAGCTCATGGAGCGCGATCTGATCGATCTCTTCGGGATCGAGCGAAGCCACCAACTGGCGCGGCAGCAAAATCATCGCATCGAAGAGACCGATCGCGACGGGTACCTCGATGGCGTCCGAGACGCAAATGCGCACGTCGCGGAAGCCTTTGATCGCCGCGGTCCATTCCGGCATCTGATCGCGATAAGCAATGTCGAGCGGCAGCGAGTCGCGCTTGAGCTTCTCAAGCGATACGATCGCAAGGATCAAGCGGCCCAGCACGACGAGCGCAGCTATTCCCCAGACGGCGAAGACGGCTAGCGCAAAAGCGCTCGGAATTTTGACTTGCGGGACGGAGATGTTCAGCGGGAATGACGTGCTGCGCGAAGCTGGCGCTTGCGCCGGCAATGACACCTGCGTCTGCGACAACGTTAATGCCGGCGGCATCCAAACCGTATGGCGCGGCGTAGCCTCGACGCTGATGTGCGGTAAGCTCGTAAAAATCGGAATGACGATCATCGCGGTCAGCGCGAGCGCCCAAATCGCGTAGCGCGTTGCGGCATTCGCGCGCGAGAAAATCCGAAGGACGGCCCACGCAACGAGCGCGATCAACGCGCCTTGCCAGAGACTGTTCACAAGAACAGCCAGGGCGATGCGTGCGATATCGTTCAGCAATAGATTAGCCATTACGATTCCTCGTCGTACCGTTCGATAAGCGAGCGCAAGCGCTGAAGCTCGTCTTCAGATAGGCGCTCATTCTCGATCACACGTAGTGCAAGAGCGCCGGCATTGTTTCCAAAAAACTTCGAAACGACCGATTTGATCGCCGACTGTTCGGCGGCGTCGCGGGCCGTGAGCGGCTTATAGATGTAGGCGCGCCCCGATTGCTCGTGGCCGACGTGCCCCTTCACCTCGAGAATCCGCAGGGTCGTCAGCACGGTATTGTAGGCGAGCGCCGGCGGCGGCATCGCTTCAGAGATTTCAGAGACCGTCCCGGTACCGAGGCGCCAGAGCACCTCCATCACACGAAGCTCCGCGTCGGTCAGCGTGGGGGATTGCTTTCGAGGCATGGACCTCACCTTAGCAGCCGGGCGAGTATGTGTCAACTAAAATATTAGTTGACATCGGAACTGCGGCGGTGTAGCCTTCTCCTAAAGAATTAGGAGATACCTGCATGCCCCGCCTCCCGATACCGTTTCTGGCCCTCGTGTTCGCGGCTTTGCTTGCGGGCCGGGTGGCGGCTGCGCCCCTTGCGGCCGACGTCCCGAAGTTGCAAGGCGATCCGCCGTCGCTGGATCCGGCGGCTGCGACGTCGACCTGGACGGGAATTCCCGCGCTTTCTCTCACGTGGGACGTCGTGCACGTGCGCCCGGCGACAGACGGCACGACGGTACGCGTCACGACAGACGGAAAGGTTCTCTACGTACGCTTTGATGCAAAGCAAAGTGGACCAATCGTCATCTCACAGCGCAGCGACGACCTCATCACCGGCGGGAGTAGCGGCAACAACGGTACCTTATCGTGGAGCAACGACGACGCGGTCTGGGTCGATTTGTGGCCGACCGGACCCGCAGGTTTCCAATATCAATTTGAAGCGAACCCGGGTGGCTCGCACAACGAGGCCTCGAACGAGAACACGGCGTTCGCACCGCACTGGGAGTCGCGCGGCACGACGCACGACGGTGGCTACACGGTGACGATGGCAATTCCGATGAGCGTCATTCACGGTTTACACGCCGGGGCGTGGCGCGCGCAATTCATTCGTTACGTGCGCTCGACGGGCGCAGAGTACGTATGGTCGTACGACGCACAGCAGACGAATGCGGACGATGCTTCACGCGCTGGCACGATAACAATCCCGGTTGTCTCCGTTGAAGCTGCGCGTCCGAAGCCACGCTTCGCACCCTATGCACTGGCGGCCGACGCCGCTCCGCGCGCGGGCGGTTCGACATCGCGTGTCGGCGCCGACGCGTCGCTTCCGATATCATCGACGGCAGCATTCTTTGCAACCTGGCACCCGGATTACTCGAACGTCGAGCTCGATCAGCAGACGATTTCACCGAGCGTTTACCAACGCGTCTACAATGAAGTTCGGCCGTTCTTCACCCAGGCCGCGCAGTATTACGGACAGTTCAACTGTGACGTCTGCGGCGGCTACCGCACGATCTTGTACACTCCCGGTATTCCGACGCCGGCGCAAGGCTATGCATTCGAAGGCAAACAGGGGAGCTTCGGATTGGCCGCTTTCGATGCGATCGGCGACGGCCGCACCGACGCAGCGACGGCGCTCGACTACACTTCGCCGGACACGCGTTGGCAGGGCTCGTTCGAGCATGTCACTGCCGACGTTCCGGGCGTGATCGACGACGCGAACGAGATCGGGATCAATTATCAAAGCCTCAAGTATCTCAGCGGTTACGTGAACTATTCGACCGACAACGGGACACTCGTCTCTTCTCCAAGTCGCGCGACCGCAATCGACGCCGGCGGCGGCTGGATCAATCAGGACTTTGCGCTCTTTGGTTCCGTGCGAAAGATTGGCGATGAGTTCGCTCCGGTCGACGGCTTCAGTTCACACCCCGGTATCGCCGGATGGGCGTTTTACAGCGCAAAAGTGTGGACGTTCGCGCCAAACGACGCACTGCAATCGATGGGCATCAGCGGCGTTATCGATCGGTATCAAGGGCCGCAATTCGGCTTTGCACAAACCGACAACCAGCTCATTTTCGATGTGCTCACCAAAAGCGCATGGGATCTTCAGCTTTATTCCGGGTCCGATTACTGGCGTTTTGGCCCGACGCTGACACCGATCTCGCAAGGCGGTGGTTTTCAGCTCACGTATCACAGCGGCTTGCAAAACAACATGGGAAATTTCCCGGCGCACGGCGCGTCGGCTACGCCGACCACGGTCGCGTACATCACGGGACACTACGGCCTCGGACGGCTCGATACGTGGACGCGAACCTCGACGATCCGCGTCGGCGATAAGGGATCGTTCACTGCGACGGTTGACAATACGGCGCAATGGATGCCGCGCGGCACGTCCGGCAACGTCCAATGGTTTGACAGCCTTGCGTATTCGTATCAAATCAGCGCGAATTCGTCCTTCGGAATAGGCTTGCGCGACGTGATCGGCAATCCGCCGCAACCGAATGGCGGCGGCAATTGCATGGGGCGGTGCTCGAACGTTTCAATCGCCTATCATCTCCGGCTGAAGAACGCAGAATTCTATCTCGCATACGGCGATCCGAATACGCTCGTCACCGTACCGCAAGCAATTTTCAAGGTCATTTTCTATGCGGGCGGTCAGAAAGGAACATAATGCGCCGGTCTGAAGGCTACGTTAGTGGCCCTCTTTTTGGCACTTGCGATCGGGTTCGTTTCCGGGCTCCGCACGTTTACGTCGCTCGCAGCGATCTTTTTGGAACGCGGCGGCGTGTGGGGATACGTACTCGGCGTTTGCGCGATCGGTGAATATGTCGCCGACGCGATGCCGTGGATTCCGTCGCGCACGGCGCCACCCAGCCTAATCGTCCGTTCCGTAAGCGGCGCCATTGCGGGCTGGTTCATTGCCGGCATGCACGATGGGAATGCTACGCTCGGAGCGATTGCCGGTATCATCGGCGCGCTGATCGGAGCATTCGGTGGGCGCGCCGCACGAGCGGCAGCGATCGCCGCAATCGGCGCGCTGCCGGCCGCGCTGCTCGAAGACGTTGTCGCGATCGGGCTCGCATTCCTCATCGTGACGCGCTAGCGCGCACCAGCACGGCAACCACGATCATCGCGCAATCGTAAACGGCGAGCGTCCAGTCCGGCGGCGGCGTTGCGATCAGGTGCGCGAACGGCAAGTGCGCAGTAAGGTGAACGACGCCTTCGATCCACGCGAGCGGCCAACTCTCGATGCGAGCCACGAGGTTCGCGAGAGTGGGAAACGGTGTTGTCGCTACGAGAGCGATGCCGCCGAGCATCGCAATCCCGACGACCGGCACGACGAACAGATTGGCGAGCGGCGCGTAGGGTGCGATGACGAGAAACGTGGATGCCGTCAGCGGCCATACACCGAGCTGTGTTGCAAACGTGAGCGCAAGCGGTTCACGAAATAGTCCGGGCACATGTACGCGCTCGAGCCAAGAGGCGATGGGTTCGGCAAAGAGCACGATTGCGGATACGCATGAGAACGAAAGCGCGAAGGATGCTCCGCCAACCCAGGCCGGCCATATCGCAGCTACCGCAATAGCGGCAAGCGCCAGCGTGTTGAGCGAGAGCGCGCGTTCACCGCACGCGCGCGCTGCGAGTGCGACGGTTGCCATCACCGCAGCGCGCAGGGACGGGACGTGACCGCCGCTGAGGATCGCGTACATCCACACGAGGGGGATAGCACTCAACGACGCTGGCACACGACCGAAGCCGAGGCGCGCGAACACGAATGCAGCGAGCGCAGCGATGACACCCAAATGCAAGCCGGCCGTGACGAGCACATGGACGGTACCGGTATCTTGAAATTCGGCACGTAGCTCGGGCGGTAGCGAACCTCGAGCGCCGTACAACATTCCGGCCAAGACCGTCGCGTCGGGTTCCGCGAGGAAACGATGCAGTGCATTTCCGGCGCTCGCGCGGATCCGTGCCGGCAGCGCTTCGATCTCGTAGCGCGGCGCGGCGCGCTCAACAATGTGGGCATCAACGAGTCGCGCCGAGAGGCCGCGTTCGCGCGCAAGATCGCGCCACGATGATTCGAACGGCTCCAAACGCCCAACGGCTACGACGTGCTCGCCGACGGCAACGCGCTCGTGAACGCTGAGCGCGTAACGTAAACCGCCCGGGCCGCGCATTTCAAATGAATCACCCCACGCTTGCGCGACGATGTCGGAAACGACGACTCCGCCGACGCGCACGTGTTCGATTTCGCGCTCGAGCTGAGGGGGTGCCTGACGATAGAAACCGAGCGCAAGCCCGAATACGATCGCGCACGCTGCCACGACGTGCGCGCGTGACTTGCACAGCAACGCGACCGCGGCGAGCACCGCGAGCACGAATGCATCCTTTAGTGGATAATCACGTGCAACGACGATCGCATCGAGGACGAGGAGTGCCGGAAGCACGAGCGGTGCGCGCACGAGGCTCGTTCGCGACGCATGCAGCCGAGGAAAGGGGGCGACGGCGGCGGAAAGCGCGGCGGTGCGCATCATCGTCACCGGCGGTGCCGGGTTCATCGGCTCGCATATCGTCGACCGCTATCTCGAGCTCGGACACGAAGTCGTCGTGGTCGACAGCTTGTGGTCGCACGGTGGTGGCCGTCGCGAGAATATTCCCGCGCGTGTCGGCTTCGTCCATCTCGATATCCGCGACGATGAAATACAGCGCGTCTTTCTCGAATTCAAGCCCGAGATCGTCTGTCATCACGCTGCGCAGCACTCGGTTGCAATCGGCTCGCGCGATCCGAAGTACGATGCGAACGTCAACGTCATCGGATTGCTCAACGTTCTTGAGGCGTCGGTCCGTGCGGGAGCGCGCAAAGTCATTTACGCATCGAGCGGCGCGATCTATGGGACTCCAGAGAAGCTTCCAATGGATGAATCGACGCCGCTGCGTCCGGAATCTCCCTACGGAATCACTAAGATGGTCGGTGAGCACTACCTGCGCTTTTACCGAAGCGAGCGCGGTCTGGATTTCACCTCGTTGCGTTACGCGAACGTGTATGGTCCGCGCCAGGATCCGAACGGCGAAGCGGGCGTAATCGCGATCTTTGCCGCAAGGTTTCTGGCTAAGACCGGCGTGCGGATCGATTCTGACGGCGAACAAACCCGCGATTACGTCTATGTCGGTGACGTCGCGCGCTGCAACGTGCTCGCGCTCGAGCGCGGCTCGGGCGGCTGCTACTCGATCGCCACCGGCAAACGCACCAGCGTTAACCAGATCTACGAAACGCTTGCCGAGATCTCAGGTTTTCGCCCGCCGATCGAACGCGCTGAAAAGCGTCAGGGTGATGTTCGCGATGCGCAGTTCTCATATGCGCTAGCTAAGCGCGAGCTCGAGTGGGAGCCGCACGTTGCACTCCTCGACGGCATGCGGATGACGTACGACTATTTCCGCGAACGCGCAACCACGCGGGTTTAGCAGCGCTGTAAAGGCGACTGCGGCGTTCGATCGCTCGCAGCTCGACTGGCGCTTCGCACTCCGCTCGGGCGCGGGCGTGGCAATTCCGCTGATCGTCGCGCTCGCCGCGGGCGAACCACAGTTTGGTTTTCCGGCGGCGATGGGCGCGATCTGTTCGGGTTTCGCGTCGCAGCAGGGCGTCTATCGGACGCGTGCATCGGCCATGCTGTACACCGCTGGAGCTATGGCGCTTTCTGCGTTCGTCGGCGCGCTCGCCGGACATTCGCTCGTCGCGCTCGTCATCTTTACGATGCTCTGGGGCTACGCCTACGGGATCATTGCAAGTCTGGGTCCAGCCGCGACAACGATCGGGATCAATTCCACCATCGCGTTGATCATCTTCGGACACCTGCCTTCGGATGTCGGTCCCGCCGCGCTCAACGGTTTGCTCGTTTTTGCGGGCGGTCTCGTACAGACGTTCTTGCTCGTCAGCGTCTGGCCGCTCCGCCGATTCTCGGTTGAGCGTCATGCGCTCGCGGCGGCCGCGCGTAATCTCGCGGTCTATGCGATCGATATCGCGGCCGGGAGAGAGGTCTTGCCGTCGGCGCAGCCGCTTGCAAACGTGCAGCAAACACTCGCAGATCCGCAACCATTCGCGCGGCGCGGCGACGTCGCAGCCTTTCAATCGCTGCTGGACGAGCTGCACCGGATTCGCGGAAGCTTGGCAGCGCTCGCGACGGATCGCGCACTCGGCGGCGACACGCAAGCGATCGACGAGCTCATTCGGGGAAGCGCGGCAGTCCTCACGGAGATTGCGGACGCGCTCGATGCGGCACGCGAACCGCTCGATTCCGGCGGCGAGTGGCCGCGAATTGGAGCGGCCGAAGCCCGCCTCGAAGCGTTAACCAGCGCGGCAGCGCACGTACGCAGCGAAGCACAGGCACTCTCGGGCCAACTGCGCTCGGCATGGCGTCTCGCGACGTTTCCTGCCGACGCACCGGTCACGATCGGATTCGAACAACGCTCATTCTTGTCGTTTCGGTTGCCGGCCATCGAGGACACGATCGAGACGTTGCGTGCAAACATCACGCAAAACTCGCCGTTCGGACGGCTTGCCCCGCGCGTCGCGGCGACGCTCGCACTCGCGACGATTCTTGGCGGGATCTTGCCGACGCAGCACGGCTACTGGACCCCGATGACCGCCGTCATTCTCTTGCGGCCCGACTTTTCGCAGACGTTCTTGCGCAGCATCGGCCGAATTGGCGGGACGCTGCTCGGCGCAGTATTTGCGACGGTGATCGCCGCGCACATTCGTCCCGGTGTCGAAACGTACGTCGCGCTTTGTATCATCTTTGCGACGCTGGCATACTACGTGTTCAAAGCGAATTATGCACTGTTCACCGTCGCGATCACGTCCTACGTTGCATTCGCCTTGGCATTGCTCGGCCAGCCCGAAGCGATGGCGTTGCGAGATCGCGTTCTCGGCACTGTCGCAGCCGGGATTCTCACCTTGATCGCGATCTTTGTCTGGCCGACCTGGGAAGCCACGCGCGCTCGTTCCGCGCTCGCCGACTTGATCGAAGCGCAGCGGAAGTACTTACGCGCCGTTCTGGCCGCGTATCTCGATCCGACGAAATATTCTGCGAGCGAGATTGCGGAGACGCAACGTATGTCGTGGAGCCAGCGCGCGAATGCCGAGGCATCGGTCGATCGGATGCTGGGCGACCCGCAGCCGACCCATGCGATTTCGCCGCAAAGTGCGCTCGGTGCGCTTGCGGCCTCGCGTCGAATTGGCTTGGGCACACTCTCGCTCAACGCCCACTACGATCACACCGAACATGCCGCGCGGCCCGGACTCAAGCCGTTTGCGGAAGCGCTCGATAGCGCGCTTGACTATGCCGAAAGTGCATTGCGCGAGGCAACACCGCACGGCGAGCCGCCGCATTTGCGTGAAGCGTATCGCGCCACGCAAGAGCAACTCAGCACGGAAACGGACCCGAACGCAGCGATGATTCTCGCGGTCGGCGACTCGCTCGTCGACGCGACGAACACGCTCGTCGAGCTTAGCATCGCTCCTTAGTTTCGCGCGGCTACGACACGGTTGCGGCCCGCAGCCTTGGCAGCGTAGAGCGCTTTGTCGGCGGTTTGCACCAGGATGTCCGCAGTTTCTCCTTCGTCCGGAAAAATAGCGACGCCGAACGATCCGGTAACGCGCCCGAGTTTCTGTGTCCCTCGCGCGAGCTCGATCGAGCCGATCGTCTCGCGCATCGTGTCCGCGCGCAACATCGCGCGCTCGAGATCTGCGCCGGGCATGATCAACAGAAATTCCTCGCCGCCGAAGCGTCCCGCAACGTCGCCGCGACGCATGGATGTCGCAAGGACGTCGGCCACCGCTTTGAGCACCTGGTCGCCGGCTTCGTGCCCGAACGCGTCGTTGAACACCTTGAAGTGATCGATGTCGAGCATGATCACGGCGATCGGATCTTTCGAGCGGATCGCGCGCGCCAGTTCGAGATCGAGCGACTCATCCAGGTAGCGCCGGTTATAGAGTCCCGTCAACGGATCGCGCACGGATTGCGAGCGCAGCTTCTCGCGCAGACGTAAGTTGACGAGTGCCAGCGCAATCGTTTCGCTGAGAACGTGGACGGTGTCGGATTCGTCAGCCTCCTCGGTCCCTTCGAGATAGAGCAAACCGACGGTCTCGCTCTGTGCGACGAGCGGTACGCACCAGTGCGTGCTCTCGGAATCGCCGAGAATGTGCGCGCACAAGACCTCCACGTGCCCGGCGCCGCTGATGTGCTCTTGTCCTCGCCGCAGAGCCCAGCATTCGTCCGGCCTAAATTCCTGACGGCTCGTGAACGGATTGCTCCACGACGCTCCCACGTGCATGAGATTGCGGGAATTCGCCATGATATACAGTGAGCCGCGACGTCCGGGCGTGAGCTGCGGCGCGAAACTCTGAATTACCGCGGAGAATTCTTCGTCGTCAGCGCACGCCGGAAGACGATCCGCCATGCGTCGCACCAAATTGACGGTGCTCGAATAGATCTCGAGCGAACGTGCTTTGACTCGCAGCTCGTCGTTGGTTTCCGTGATCTTTCCCTCGGCCATGTCACGACGCGCCGATTCCGATGAAAGGCGTAGTGCCATGTCATTGAACGCGGCTGCGACGTCGGCGAAGTCTTTGACGCTCAGGCTCGTGAGATCGATCGCACCGCCTTCGCTGCCAACCGCTTCGAGTGCGCCCTGCAAGCGGGCCCGTTGCGCGCGAAAGGCGCGCAACGCAAGGGCCGTAGAGATTATGACGGCGAGCGCAACGAGAGGAGTACCGACGAGCATGATCGTCGCCATGCGACTCCGCTCCTCAAGCAGATCTCGGTCCACTCCTGCGAGTTGTTGGCGGCCTTGCGTCACGATCGAGTTCGTTGTTACTCGCGCTGCGTCCATATCGGCTTTCCCGCGATCGAGCAGGGCGAGGCCGTTATGGACGTTCCACCGAGGCGAGCGCCGGTTGGCGATCAATCTCGTGTCGTCGTCGACTACTTGACCTACTTGCGTGTCGAGCTCACCGATTCGCCTTTGGATCGACGGGGTGGCTACGGACGAGTACCGATGCAAGTTGTGCAAGGCGTCCGGCAGGCGATTTTGGCCGAAAACGTAGGGTTCGAGGTAGCGTTCTTGTCCGGTCAGCAAGAAACCGCGTGCACCGGTCTCGACATCCTTGAGTTGCGAGAGGGTGAGATTTGCCGCGCCGAGCGTCTCACGCGTGTCGCTGCGCAGAGACTCGGACAGGCTCATGACGTGTATTGTCACCAGGAGCATCGCGCAGTACGCGATCAGCGTGATCAGCACGACCACTGCCGAAAGCCAGAGGCGCGTCGAGAGCGTCACATTACACGACGAGACTCAGCAACTTATCGGTGACGTAATGATGCTTTCGGATCTGGCGTCCGTCGAGATGTGTTTGCACGTTCTTGTCGGCCATCGCCAGCGAGAGTGCGCGGTCTTCCGCCAAACCCGGTTCGGCTACGATTCGGGCACGAATCTTACCGTTGACCTGCACGACGAGGGTGATCTCGTCGACCGCCAGCGCGTTGCGATCGTACTCGGGCCAGCGTTCCAAATGAACGGAGGTTTCGTGCCCCATGCGATGCCACAACTCTTCCGCGATGTGCGGCGCGAACGGCGCGAGAACCAGCGGCATCGCGTGCACTGCGTAGTGCACCGCCGGATCGTCGTCCAATCCGTCGCGCAGCGCGTCGGAGAGCGCATTGATCAGCTTGTCGAGCTCCGCGACCGTCGTGTTGAAATGGAAGCGGCGCGTCATCACTTCGTCGCTGCCGGATTTGAGCGTCGCGTGTACTTGCCGCACAAGATCGCGCTGCAATTTCCCACGCATCTCCGGCAAGCGGTCGACAGGGACGGTGCTTGCCTTCGCGAGCAGCGGTTCGCACGCGCGCCAGACGCGGGCCAAGAAACGGACGCGGCCTTGGATGCCGGTCTCGGCCCAATCCATCGTGTCTTCGGGCGGCGCCGCGAACAGTAAGAACAATCGCATCGCGTCAACGCCGTGCCGCTCGGCCGTGGCATCGATGCCGACGACGTTACCGCGACTCTTGCTCATCTTCTCGTGGCCTTCGCCGAGCACCATACCCTGATTGAACAGGCGCGTGAACGGCTCGTCGTCCGGCGAGCTGCCGTTCTTGCCTTCGATCCAGCCCATGTCGACGAAGAACATGTAGAAGAAACGCGCGTACAGCAGATGGAGTACCGCGTGTTCCGCGCCGCCGATGTATTGATCGACGGGCAGCCAACGCGAAACGACCTTGGGATCCCAAGGCGCGCGTTCGTTGTGCGGATCGATGTACCGAACGTAGTACCACGATGAATCGAAGAACGTGTCCATCGTGTCGCTCTCGCGCCGGGCGGGGCCGCCGCACTTCGGACACGTCGTGTTCATGAACGTCTCGTCGCGCGCCAGCGGCGAGCCCTCACCCGTAATCGGAACGTCCGGCGGTAAGAGCACTGGCAGCTGATCGTCACCAAGCGCAACTTCGCCGTCGGTCGGACAATAGACGATCGGAATCGGCGTTCCCCAATAGCGTTGACGCGAGATCAACCAGTCTCGGAATTTATAGTTGACGGTCGACTCGCCGATGCCGAGATCGATCATGCGTTGCGTGATCGCACGCCGTCCGTCGGGCGCCGGCAAACCGCTGAACTCGCCGCTTTCGACGAGGCGGCCTTCTTCGTCATCAACGAGATAGGCTTGATCGCGCGGCGCTTGAGAGCCGTCGGACGGCTCGATGACGAACTCGATCGGCAAGCCCATCTGCGTTGCGAAATCGAAGTCGCGATCGTCGTGCGCCGGTACGCCCATGACCGCGCCGGTGCCGTATTCCGCCAGCACGTAATTTGCAACCAGAATCGGAACGCGCTCGCCGGTCAGCGGATGAATCGCATCGGCGCCAATCGGAATGCCTTGCTTTTCCATCAAGCTCGTGCGTTCGAGCTCCGACTTGCTCTTGAGCGACTGTGCAAACGCTTCGACCTGTGGGCGTCGTGCCGGATGCACGTCGAGAATTTTCGCGACCAGCGGATGCTCGGGCGCGAGTACCACGAATGTGACGCCGTAGACCGTGTCGACGCGCGTCGTAAACACGGGAATACGCTCCGAGAGACCGTCGACGCCAAAGGAAAATGTGCAGCCTTCGCTGCGTCCAATCCAATTGCGCTGCATAAGTTTGATGCGGTCAGGCCAACCGCGCAGACGATCGAGGCCTGCAAGCAGCCGGTCTGCGAACGCGGTGATCTTCAAGAACCACTGCGAGAGTAAACGCCGTTCGACTGCATTGCCACAGCGCCAACACTTGCCGTCTTCGACTTGTTCGTTAGCGAGCACGGTTTGATCGAAGGGACACCAATTGACCGGTGCCTCGCGTTTGTACGCCAAACCCTTCTCGTACAAACGCAAGAAGATCCATTGATTCCAGCGATAATATGTCGGATCGCACGTCGCAAACTCACGCGACCAGTCGTAGCCGGTGCCGAGCAAGCGAATCTGGCGCTTCATGTTTTCGATGTTGCTCAGCGTCCAGCCGCGCGGCGCGATACCGCGCTGAATCGCAGCATTTTCCGCCGGTAATCCGAACGCGTCCCATCCCAGCGGATGCAGCACGTTGTATCCGTGCATGCGCATCAAGCGCGCAACGGCGTCACCGAGCGTGTAATTCTTGGCATGACCGACATGCAAATCGCCGGACGGATACGGCAGCATCTCCATCGTGTAGTACGGAGGCCGCGGGTCATCGAGGCGAGTCGCATACAAGCGGTCTGCTTCCCACCGCTCTTGCCACTTGCGCTCGATCGTCCGAAAATCGTGTCCCTGCGCCGCGTTCGGCGCGTGCTCGATTGCCATTATTTTCTTTGTTTGCCCAAGAATCGTAGGAGCCTGTCCTTGCCGTCGTCTCGCGCGGCGTGAACGAGGAACATGATAGCGAAAACCGCCCTCGCGGTTGCCGTCGTCGCCATCCTCGCGACCGCCGCGATCGTTCGCCCGCCACGCGCCGCCCCAGCCCTCTCGTTTGCGACGGCTGTTGCGGCGGTCGAGGCCGAGCGAGCGAAGCCTGTGCCCCGCAGGGTATCGAGGGACAGCCGATATCGTAAACATCAACGGCGATCGCGGCATCACGACAACGTCCCGCTCCACCGCATCGATCTCAACCGCGCCGATGCAGGGACGATCGCGCGTATTCCGGGCGTGGGAGATTGGTTGGCGTGGCGGATCGTCGCGTATCGAGGGCTCGTCGGTCCGTTTGAAACACTCGACGACCTGAGCGATCTCGACGGTATCTCGGCGACTCGGCTAGCAAGCCTCGGCCGATACGTCGTCGTACGATAGCCGCATGCCAACGCTGCCGCAGTTCGTTCGTGAGCATCTTTCGGATTCGCGCGAGGACGTGCTCCGCGAGCGCGTCGACGGCGTTTGGCATGGCATCTCGAGCACGCAGCTGCAGCGCCGCGTCGACGATCTCGCCGTCGCATTGCGCGAAACTGCCGGCTTGGCTCCCGGCGACCGCGTTGCGGTCATCGCCGAGAACAGCATCGATTGGCTCATCGCCGATTGGGCGACGTTGACGGCGGGCTTCGTTGTCGTTCCGATCTTTGCGACGCAGGCACTCGATCAAGTCGCATATATCATCGATCACAGTGAAACCAAGCTCATCTTCGCAGGCACGCGTTTGCTCGCGAGCCGCATTCACGACGGCGTGCCGAACGCACGGTCGATCGTATGTTTCGAAGGCGACGGGCCCGATTCGATGCGCGCGCTCGAAGCAAGAGGTGCGGCGCAGCGCGCATCGTCCGGTATCGACGCGAGCGCGTACGCGGCGTCCAGCGATCCCGCTGCGATGGCGGTACTGATCTACACGTCGGGTACGACCGGCAACCCGAAGGGCGTGATGCTCTCGCATAACAACATCACGTCGAACGTTGCCGCTTCGTTCGGGTACGGCTTCGGCGACATCAAGTCGAATGAGACGGTGCTCTCGATTCTGCCGTTTTCGCACATCTACGAGCACCACATGATCTACGGATATCTGCTCAGTGGCGTGACCGTCGCGATTTGTCATTCGCCCGAGGAACTGCTTGCAGACTTGCGCGATGTGCGTCCGGTCTTCATGTCGTGCGTGCCGCGTATTTTCGAGCGCGTTCTTGCCGGCGTGCAAGCCAAAGCGCGCAGCGAAGGCGGCGCGCGCGCAAAATTGATTCCGTGGGCTCTCCAAGCCGGACGCCGTTACATGCTGGCGAAATTGAGCGGCGCACCAGTATCGTTTGCGTTGCGCGCCCAGTACCGGCTCGCGCATGCGCTCGTGTTGCGGAAATTGCGTCCGGCGCTCGGACTCGACCACGTGAAGTTCCTCTGCTCGGGAAGCGCGCCGCTGCACCTCGACGTTTCACTCGCATTAGCGGCCGCCGACATTCCGATTCTCGAAGGCTACGGTCCGACTGAATGCTCGCCGGTGCTCACCGAAAATCGCTTTGATACCAATCGCTACGGGACGGTCGGCAAGCCGCTGCCGAACATCGAGCTGCGCATCGCCGATGACGGCGAGATCTGCGTGCGAGGCCCGAACGTGATGCTGGGCTATTACCGCGACCCCGAAGCGACGGCTGCGGCGATCGTCGACGGCTGGTATCACACCGGCGATATCGGCGAGCTTGACGCCGATGGATACTTGCGTATCACCGATCGCAAGAAGGAAGTCTTCAAGACATCGACCGGAAAATTCATCGCGCCGTCACGCGTCGAAGCGTCGCTCAAGCGCTCGATCTTCTTCAATCACGTCGTCGTCGTGGGGAACGGACGCTCGCATCCTGTCGCGCTCGTTGCGCCGAATTGGCCACTCGTCCGCGACGAGCTGAAGCTTAGCCTGGACGCCGACGTCACGACGCTTGCGGCGCGCGACGACGTCCATACGTTCATCCAACACGAGGTAGCGGCGCAGACGGCCGATCTCGCGCGGTTCGAGCAGATTCGCTACGTAGCGATTCTGCCGCACGATCTTACGATCGAGGCCGGCGAGCTTTCACCAACGCTCAAAGTCCGGCGGCGCATCGTCGAGAACCGCTACGCGAATTTGATCGACGGGCTCTACAAAAACTAGACCGGAGCGCCTTCGAACTCGCGCACGGCTTTGCTGAGGCGCTCGATCCCCTCGCGGATCACAGCTTCCTTCATCGCGGAGAAGTTCAAGCGCAGGCCGTCGCCGCGATCGCGATTTGCGAAGAACGTGCGTCCGGGAACGAACACGACGTTGTCACGCGCTGCGACTTCAAAAAGCTCGTCCGTGTTCAGGCCCGGGATCGTCAGCCACAAGAACATGCCGCCCGCAGGCGTGTTCCATTCGGCGTCTTTCGGCATCGTTGCGCTGAGCGCACCGATCATCGCATCGCGGCGCGAACGATATGCCGCACGCACGATGTCCAGATGCGCTTGCAGGCGCGGTTCGCTGCGCACGAATTCGTAGAGTACGTACTGCGCCCACGGGCTGCTGCACAAATCGGCGCCCTGTTTGGCGGTGACGAGCTTGTCGTGCATGGCTTTGTTGCGCGTAACCGTCCACGCGACGCGCAAACCCGGTGCCGCGATCTTTGAACCGGTTCCGAGGTACGTAATTCCGTCTTTCTTCGCGTACGACAGTAGCGGCGGCGGCGGTCCCGCGGCATCGAAGCAGATCTCGCCGTATGGATCGTCCTCGAGGATCGGCAGGTCGTGCGCTTCGCAGATCTCGACGATCTTCGGACGCCGTTCGAGCGCGAGCGTGATACCGGTCGGATTTTCGAAGTTCGGAATCAGATACAGAAACTTCGGACGCTTTTTCGCGCCGCGCAGTGCGGCCTCGAGCGCTTCGGGGATGATGCCGTCGGCGTCGGTTGCAACCGTGAGATACGACGGCTCATATGCATCGAATGCTTGCAATGCGCCGAGATACGTCGGGTCTTCGACGACGATCGTATCGCCGGGATCGATCAACACGCGCGCAAACATGTCGAGGCCTTGCTGTGAGCCGCTTGTCACGAGGACGTCATTCGGCTCAACGCTGCAGCCGTAGCGCCCGTTCATGCGCTGCGCGATCCAGGCGCGCAGCTCCGGCACGCCTTCCGTTACGGAATATTGAAACGCCGCAGCGCCGCGTTCGGCTACGACGCGATCCTGTGCTTCGCCCAGTTCTTTGAGCGGGAAGAGCTCGGCCGCGGGCAAGCCGCCGGCCAGCGAGATCACGTCCGGATTCTGCGTGACCTTCAAAATTTCGCGGATCATCGACGGCTGCGAGTGCTTCGCGCGTCGCGAGAGCTCGTGGTTCATGCGTCTTTCTTCGCGCCGATCAGTCGCAGCGCATTTTCGCGAACGATCGCATTTCGAGATGCCGCGCTGAGGCCCAGCTCGTCGATCGCGCGCAATTCGGAGCCGTACGCGTATGGAATATTTGGAAAATCCGTGCCGTACACAATTTGGCGTGCGTGCGATTCCACGAGGCTTGGGTCGATCGTGAGCGTCATCGGCGAGTCCGCGGCGAGCGCCATGGTCGTGTCGAGGTACAAGTTGGGGTAACGCGCGAGCAGCGGGAAGTATTCGGCGACGTTCTCGCCGCCCATGTGCGCCACGATGAATCGCAGTTGGGGATGACGCTGCACGACGCGCTCGACTCGCCGCGGGGCACCCGCGTCCTCGCTCCACGGAGTCGGACCGACGTGCGCAAGGACGAAGCCGTGCTCACCGAGCCGCTCGTAAACGGGATCGAAGCGCGGGTCCTCGACGTGCAGGCGCTGGACGTCCTCGTGGATCTTGATGCCGATACACCCGTCTGCGAGCGCCGTCTCGAAATCGACGACGTAATCCGGGTCGTCGAGGTGCACCGTCGCCAGCGGGAGGCCGTACCCGCCGAGCTCGCGCGAGGTCTGGGCCAGCCAGGCGTTTAGCTCACGCGCCATCCCCGTCCGGTGGGCGTAGCTGCAGAAAACGAAGCGCTCGATCCCGTTCGCCCGTAGTACCGCCGCCACGTCGGCCGGCTCACTCGGCTGATGGTCCAGCTTCCATGTACTGCGCTCGGCGAACCAGCGCCGGATCGCCGCGAACAGCCGGGGCGGGTGGAGATGCGTGTGAAGGTCGATCAACTCTTGACGAGCCTTATTAAAAGTATCATTATTTAAATCCAATATGCCCTCGCCGAAGACCCCCGGAGTCGAAGACGTCCTCCGTGGACCCATCAAGAGCAAGACGGTCTTCCCCGTCCTCATCCTCCATTTCTTGGATGGGGCCCCCGACCATGGCTACGGTCTGATGCAGCGAATCGAAAGCATCTGCGCCGGCCTGCTGGCCGTCAATACAAACACCATCTACCCGCTGCTGCGCCGGCTTGAAGAACGCGGGTTCATCACCGGCTCGTGGGAACATCCGACCAAGCGTTCACGCCGGATTTATTCGATCACACCGGCCGGTCGCGAGCGGCTAACGCGCATCAAAAACAACATGCGTCCGTATCTCGAAGTGATTTCCGCGACCATCGACCGTCTCAACAAGGAGCTATATCATGAGCACTTATCGCGCACCGTTGCGTGACATGCAGTTCGTCCTCAAAGAGCTGGCCGGAATCGACGAGCTCGCGAAGCTGCCTGGCTACGAAGAGACGCTGGATGTCGTCGATGCAATTCTGGAAGAAGCCGGTACGTTTGCGACCGAAGTTCTCGATCCGATCAATCATTCGGGAGACAAAGAAGGCTGCACGTGGCGCGATGGTGTCGTTACGACGCCCAAAGGCTTCAAAGAAGCGTACGCGCAGTTCGCAAAGGCCGGATGGATCGGTCTGCCGGTCGATCCGGAATACGGCGGCCAAGGTTTGCCGCAGCTGATTCTCGGTCCGACGCTCGAGATGTGGAATGGCGCAAACGTTGGCTTTGCGAATGGTCCGCTGCTCAATCAAGGCGCGATCGAAGCGATCGAGCTGACCGGTTCGCACGAACAAAAGCAGATGTATATTCCCAAGCTCGTCTCGGGCGAGTGGACGGGGACGATGTGTCTGACGGAACCGCAAGCCGGTACCGATCTCGCCGCCGTGCGGACGAAAGCCGTCCCCGAAGGCGACCACTATCGCATTAGCGGGCAAAAGATCTTCATCACGTTCGGCGAGCATGACTTGGCGCCGAACATCGTTCATCTCGTTCTCGCGCGGTTGCCCGACGCTCCAGAAGGGACGAAGGGCATCTCGTTGTTCATCGTGCCGAAGCTTCTCGTGAACGCGGACGGATCGCTCGGCGAGCGCAACGACGTGCACTGCGCCTCAATCGAGCACAAGCTCGGAATCAACGCGAATCCGACCTGCACGCTCAATTACGGCGAGAAGACCGGCGGCGCAACCGGCTACCTCGTCGGCGAGCCGAACCGCGGCCTCGAGTACATGTTCATCATGATGAACGCCGCACGGTTCTCGGTCGGCGTTCAAGGTCTCGCAATTGCAGATCGAGCGTATCAGAGCGCGCTCGCGTACGCCAAGGAACGCGTTCAGAGCCGCGATATCAAAGACATCGCGACGCGCGGAGCGCAGGCGGTAACGATTTTCCACCACCCCGACGTTCGCCGCATGCTGATGTGGATGAAGTCGCAAATCGAAGCGATGCGCGCACTCTCGTATGTGACGGCGGCCTCGCTCGATCTTTCGATGAAGAGTCCCGACGAAGCGACGCGCAAAGAGCATCGCGCGTTCGTCGAGTTCATGATTCCGATCGTAAAGGGCTGGTGCACGGAAACGGCGATCGACCTCTGCTCGACGGCCGTGCAAATCTTCGGCGGTATGGGCTTTATCGAGGAGACCGGCATCGCGCAGCAGTATCGCGACGTGCGCATCACGGCGATCTACGAAGGCACGACGGGGATACAAGCCCTGGATCTCGTCGGTCGCAAGCTTATTCGCGACATGGGCACGACGGCGACCGCGATTATCGGACGCCTCAAGAAATTCGCGGCCGAGCTCGAAACCGTCGACGACGCCGACGTCAAAGCGATTCACGCCGAGTTTGTGCGCGGTGTCGACGCACTTACTGCGACGTCGCAAGCGATCGGCATGAGCGCGATGGGCGACTTGCGCCTGGGTGTCGCGTGCTCGGTCCCGTATCTGAAGTTGTGGGGCATCGTCGCCGGTGGCTGGCAAATGGCACGCGCCGCGCAAATCGCGGCCGCGAAGATTGCAGCACGCGATTCCGACGCGGATTTCTACAAGGCGAAGCTCGCGACCGCGCGTTTCTACTCAGACCATGTGCTCACACAAGCACGCTGGCTGCAAGCCGAGATTGCGGGCGGCGCGCCAAGCGTGATGGGCCTCTCCGAAGATCAGTTCGAGCTCGATCGTAAATCTGCGGTGACGGTCTAATGCGACTCCACAGCGAGGCGACGCGCGACGGCGTTCGCGTCATCACGTTCGAGAATCCGCCGATCAATGCGCTGGGCTTCGCGCTCTCTGCGGAGCTCGTCGCAGCCATCGATGCCGCGGAAAGCGATGAATCGGTAACAGCAGTCGTCTTTGCCGGCAGCAACGGCTTCTTCAGCGGCGGCGCGGACATCAATGATTTTCTGCGCGAGCCTCCGGCTGACGCAAAATCGATCCGCGACGTTATCGCACGGATCGAGAGTGGTACGAAGACGTATATTGCCGCCATTGACGGCAATGCGCTCGGCGGCGGCTTCGAGCTCGCGCTCGGATGCGACTACCGCGTCGCGACGGCGCGCGCAAAATTCGGCCTGCCGGAGATCAAGCTGGGCTTGATTCCGGGTGCCGGTGGAACGCAGCGTTTGCCGCGCCTGATCGGCGCGCAGCCTGCGCTCGAGATCATGCTCAAAGGCGACCCAATCGACGCGAAGCGCGCGCAAGAGCTAGGCGTCATCGACGACCTCGTCGACGGCGAGGTCGCCCAGACGGCGATGAGATTCGCTCGCTATCCGCGCAAACGCATCTCCGCGCGACAGGCACAACTCGGCATCAAGGGGCTCGGTCTCTTCGCGGCGCCGTTTGCGGTTGCGCAAGCCCACAAAATGGTGCCGCCTGAAGATCGCGGCGGATTTGCCGCGCACAAGCTGGTCGATGCGGTCGAAGCCTCGCTCGAATTCGAATTCCAGCGCGGACTCGCGCGCGAATCCCGATTGTTCGATGAGCTGGTCCGCTCGGCGCCGGCACACGCGTTGATGCACGTTTTCTTTTCAGAGCGCGAGCTTGGGAAGATCCCAGGCCTCGAACCGAGTCAACCGCTCGAGATCAAAACGGCTGCCGTCATCGGCGGCGGCACGATGGGAACGGGCATCGCAATCACGTTCGCGAGCGCCGGGATCCCGGTGACGGTTGTCGAGCCGAAGGACGAACAAATCGAGCGCTCCCGGCAGACTGTCTTCGGCATGTACTCGTATCAAGTGCAGCGCGGGCGCATGACGCAGGAAGAAGCCTGGAAGCGCGGTCAGTCGATCGCGTTCGAGCGCGATCTCGCGGCAGTCAAAGATGCCGATATCGTCATCGAGGCCGTCTTCGAAAACATGGACGTGAAGAAAGAAGTCTTCACGAAGCTCGACGGCATTGCGAAGCCCGGCGCGATTCTCGCCAGCAACACCTCGACGCTTGACATCGATGCGATGGCCGCGCAAACGAAACGGCCCGACAAAGTGATCGGCACGCACTTCTTTGCCCCCGCCAACATCATGAAGCTGCTCGAGATCGTGCGCGGCAAGACGGCGTCACCGCAAACGGTTACGACGGCGATGGCGCTCGGCAAAAAGCTGCGCAAGGTCAGCGTGCTGTCCGGCAATGCCTTCGGATTCATCGGCAACCGCATGTTCTTCGACTATTCGCGCGAAGCGATTGCGCTGGCTGAAGAGGGCGTAGCGCCGAGCTACGTCGACAACGTGATGAGAAACTTCGGAATGGCGATGGGTCCGTTCGCGACGTTCGATCTTTCGGGTATCGATGTGTTCTGGCGGATCCAACAAGATCGCAAAGACGCGGTTGGGCGCCGCACCAATATCATCGATCGGCTCTACCAGCTCGGACGCTACGGCCAGAAAACGGGCGCGGGCATCTACAAATACGAGAAGGGCCAGCGCGATCCGATTCCCGATCCGGAGGTCGAGAAACTCTTCGCAGAAGAGGCGAAGGCCGCGGGTATCGCACCACGCCCGGTCAGCGACGACGAGATCGTTAAGCGGCTCGTCTACGCGCTGGTGAACGTCGGCGCGGAATTGCTGCGCACCGGCATCGCCTTGCGCGCCGGCGATGAAGATATCGTCTACATCTACGGCTACGGTTTTCCGCCGCACACCGGCGGCCCGATGTGGTACGCAGATCAAATTGGCATCGCAAACGTCTATGCCGACATCAACAAGTTCGGATGGGAAGCTTCGCCGTTGCTCGCGGAGCTCGCGCAAAGCGGCGGCAAGCTTGCCGACTATCGTCCGGCTGCAAAGGAGCTTACTCATGCGTGAAGCTGCGATCGTTTCGGCAGCGCGGACGCCGATTGGCCGCGCATTTCGCGGCGCGTTCAATCAAACACACGGCGCGACGATGGCAGGTCACGCCATCAAGCACGCGGTCGAGCGCGCAAAAGTCGATCCCGCCGAAGTGGAGGACGTCGTTCTCGGTGTCGGTTTGCCGGAAGGCGCTACCGGACACAACCTAGGGCGCGTCGCCGCGTTGCGCGCAGGTCTTCCACTCAGGACGGCAGGCACAACGATCAATCGTTATTGCGCGTCGGGACTGCAGTCGATTTCCGTCGCCGCGCAACGCGTCATCGTCGACGGTGCGCAGGTCATGGTCGCCGGCGGCTGCGAGTCGATTAGCCTCGTGCAGAACACGCTCGATCGCAACAACTTCACCGAGGAATGGATCCTGCGGCACGATCCCGATATCTACATGCCGATGCTGCAGACTGCCGACAACGTTGCGAAACACTACAAGATCACGCGCGAGCAGCAAGACGAGTTTTCGCTGCAGAGTCAGCAGCGCACGGCCGCGGCGCAAGCTGCCGGAAGATTCGACGCCGAGATCGTTCCGCTGGAAACCTGGAAGCTTATCGAAGACAAAGACAACGCGACGTTCCGCGAAGAACGCGCCTTCCTCAAGAAAGACGAAGGCAATCGCGCCGACACGACGCTCGAAGGTCTGGCCGCGCTCAAAGGCGTGATCCATCCGAAATCGACGATCACGGCCGGCAATTCATCGCAGCTCTCGGATGGTGCGGCCGCGGTCGTCGTGATGGACGCGAAGCTTGCCGAGCAGCGCAACCTGCAGCCGCTCGGATTCTATCGGGGCATGGTTGTCGTCGGATGCGATCCTGGCGAGATGGGAATCGGGCCGATCTTTGCGGTGCCCGAGCTGCTCAGGCGACACAATCTAAAAATCGACGACATCGGCTTGTGGGAGCTGAATGAAGCCTTTGCGGTACAAGCTTTGTATTGCCGCGACAAGCTCGGCCTTCCGAACGAGATCTTCAATGTCGACGGCGGAGCGATCTCAGTCGGTCATCCGTACGGCGTCAGCGGCACGCGTCTCGCGATGCACGCGCTGATCGAGGGCAAACGCCGCAACGCGAAATACGTCGTCGTCACCATGTGCGTCGGTGGTGGCCAAGGCGCCGCGGGCCTCTTCGAAGTCAACCTAAACTAGCAAGCGCAGAGTTCCGGCTTAACGCTCGAGCGCGGCGCGGTCCCACTTGCCGAGATCGGCTGCAGCGCCGTAGGTCGTCTCGAAGAAATCGAGCACGGCCCGATCGGGATCTTTCGACGTGCGCACGGCTTCGTACGGCAACACAAATTCTTTGAGCGTCGGGTGCCACGACGCATCTGCCGGCTTGATTGTCGCGCTCGAAAAGCCCGGCGGTTCGGGATACGCGTACGCGTAGAAGAGCGCGTCGAGACCCGGCATGCCAGGCCAAAATCCAACGCTCTGCTCTTCGTGTGAATACGCTTCTCGCGTTACCCAGTCCGGAAGATTCGGAATGCCGCCCGGATGCGGCGGCGCGAGTCGCCCGGAGAAGCGGGTCTCAGCGAGATCGAAGCTGCCCCAAAAGAAGTGCACGGGACTTGCCTTGCCGAGAAAGCTCGCGCGAAATTGCTTGCAAAGACGGTCGGCTTGCACGAGCACGCGCCAAAAACGCGCGGCATATTCTTTGTCGTACGAAGCAGGCTGCGTGTCTCGATCGAACGGTATGGCGTCGGCAATTTCGTTCGGTTTCATGTTGATGTGAACCGGCATCCCGAGCGCATCGAGCTCGGCCATAACGCGCTTGTAAAACTCAGCGACGCTCATTGGCTCGAGCGCGAAGGAACGCTCGGCGCCGTCACAGTCACGAATGACCAAGGCGTGGTCGTGAAAATCAAACGTGATCTCGAAGTCACGCCCTTTGCCGTACGGCATGATCGATGTCGTAAGTCCGCGCGGCGTAACGTAGAGCGTCACGTTCCACCAGTGGTTGACGAGCGGCTGGCATCGCAGCCGTATCTTTCCGACGATCTGCGTCCACAGCTGCAGCGTCAGCTGCGTCTCATGCCAGTCGTCGTGCCTCAGACGCGGCCATAGCTCCACGCGTTACCGCGCGGTCGAATTGACGCCGATGCGTTTCGTGGCTTTTTCCGTGAAAACCGAATCGTCGATCGCGACGTTGATCTTGTATTGCGTGTAGTGCGCATCGGCGCGCGCGTGCGGGAACGGTGGCATTGCGATCGTCGCGTGTTCGTCCGAGAGCACCGCGAAACCGCCTTCGTAACTGTAGACTTTATCGACGGTGATGTGTCCGCCGCTGTAATAGGAGTAGACGATCTCATCGATTACCCAATGACGCGGGTCGACGAGAACGGTTTCGTGATCGAGCGAGCCGCGGACGCGCTCGACGAGACGCAGCGCGATATCTTTTGTTCCGTTATACTCTTGATCGCCGTCGATCGTGCAGATGAATTTCTTGTCCCATACGGTGGGATCGCTGACGTCGCTGTACAGCTGTTCGAAGCCCTTCGCGTAGGAAGGCGATTTCGTGAAGATCACTTCGTGCCGATCGGGCTGCTTGAAATACGTCATCCCCTCGAATGTGGGATTGAGGAACGGGATGCCGGTGTGCAGCCGGATGTCCACGTGCGCTTGGAATGTCGAGAGCGTCGCATTGCGAGCCGACAGATTCGAAACCACGTCCTGCGCCGTCAACGGACTGACCGGGCGCGCTCCGGCCGTAAGGCCGGGAGCAGCGAAAATAAACGTTGTCAGTAACGCTGCAAAGAGTCGCCGTTTGACTTGGCGCACGCTCGTCATGCCGCAGTATCCTAGAGGCTCGGGCTTAAACCGTGCTGAGAACCCAGCTTTTCAACAATCTCTTAATGGATTTGGTTACCAGCCGCCGCCGCCATCGCCACCGCCGCCGCCGAATCCGCCTCCGCTGTCGCCACCCCAGCCGCCGCTGTCGCCACCGCCGCCCCAATCGCCGGAACTCGAGTTGCCCAGGTCGATTTGACCGGGATCGGATTGGAAGCCGGACTGGTCCGGACCGACGCCGCTGCCGGCATCCGTCCCGCCGAAGCCCGCGCCGCCGAAGTTGCCGCCGCCGAAATTGTTGTGATTGAAGAGCTCGTTACCGAGCCACGCGCCTCCGAGGCCGCCCAGCAGGCCGCTCCAGAACCCGCCGCCGCCCATGCCCATGCCCATTCCCATTCCGGGGCCATAGCCGTAACCGGGGCCGCCCACCGGACCAGCTCCCGTATTCATACCGTATGGACCGCTCATCGGAGGGGCGACGCGTGGCGCAAAGAGTGTGCGGTACAGCGCACGCAGCACCAAGAACGCGACGACGATGATCAGGAAGAGGAATATCCAGCCCATACTAAAGCCTCCGGATTGATGCCGAACCACCTGTGCGTTCGGATTGTACGACGTGCGTGTCGGCAGGTGGCTACGATACAAGCTCATCGTCAGCGACACACCGTTTTGTAAGCCCTCGTCGAAGTTACCCGCGTTGAAGCTGGCGATAATCGCCGCGCGAATCGACGACGTCGTTTCCGCCGGGAAAAACGTACGCGATGCGCGATCCGGATAGACACCGATCTTCTTCGGATCTTTTGAGATGAAGATCATGACGCCGTTGACTTGCTGCTGCGCAAAGACGCGCTCAGCCGCGCTGTCGACGGTCGCGCCATCGAGCGACGGCGTCGTATAAACGAAAATCTCTTTGCCGGTCGTCGCTTCAAAATCGTTGATGCGCGTATTCGCGGCTTGAACTGCCTGCGTCGAGAATAAATGCGCGTTGTCGACGACGTATTGGTCTCGCGCAACGGCGGGTGTCAGGTTGAGAGCAAGAACGACGAGCGCCGTGCTGAGTGCAGTAATAATCTTCATTATCGAGGTCTCCGGCTGCTGATACCGCCGCCCCTCTGGGGGAGTTTCAGCGTGCTCGAACCGTTACGACTGCAACGCCGAGAATGCTTGCAACGAAGAGCAGGAGGAACACCCAAATGCCCATTCGGACGAGCGCCTGGCGAAATGCCTTCCGGCCTCGGGCCTCGTAACCGGGCACTAGGATTCGACGGCGCGCGCCACGCGGACGCCCGGTCCCCACAGCCGTTCGAGGTTGTAGAAGGCTCGGCTCTCCGGCGTAAAAACGTGCGCAACGACCGATCCGAGGTCGATCAGGATCCAATTGCCGTCGGCATAGCCCTCGGTGCGCGCAATGCCGAAGCCGGCTGCTTTCGCCTGCTCGGTAATCGAGTCGGCGATCGCTCGCGTTTGGACGTTCGAGCGGCCCGTAACGATCAAAAAGGTGTCGGCGACGATCGTTCGCCCGTCCAAATCTAGGACGGTGATATCCTCGCCCTTCTTATCTTCTGCGGCATCCCGCATGATGTCGATCAACTCAGGCAGTTTTCTTCTCCTTTCGTGAAAACAGTTGGATGGCGGCGGCAGTTTCCGGCGCGATCGATTTTCCGGATGCGCCGTGAAAAGCCGTTGTGGCCAGCAGTGTCTCGCGCATAGCTGCGTTCAGATCCAGGAACGATAGCCGTTCGAGCTCCGCGCGTTCTTTGAAATCGCGGCCGGGTTCGAGCGAATCGGCCAAATAGACGATCGCATCCAGCCTGTTCATCGATCCCGCGCCCAGCGTGTGATAGCGGATTGCAGAAAGAATCCGCTCGTCGTTCTGGCCGAATTCTTCCCGGGCCAGCTCGGCGCCGAGACGAGCGTGCAGAACGCGCGGATGCGCTTCTTCGAAGGCGTTGATCGCGAGTCCGCGTGCGCGCGATTCGTCGAGCAAGCGTTCCGGCGAGTACAGGCGCGCGAGATCGTGCAGCATTCCGGCCAGCAGCGCGCGCTCGACATCTTCGCCGTACCGTCGAGCCAGCGCAACGGCCATGCGCGCGACGCGCAACGTGTGCGCGTAGCGATGGTCTTGGCCGATGTGCGCGTGCACGCGCTTGCCGAGCCGAACGAACTCGACGCCGGTCATCGCACCATCCAGAACGCGACCGATTTTACGGGGACGTTGTCGAGCTTGGCGGGCGCCCACGAGGTCTTGCGCGCGAAGGCAAGTGCACGCTCGTCTTGCGCAGCATTGTGGGAGCTGACGACCACCGAGACGCTAGGCGCGCTCCCGTCTTTGCCGACCTCGCAGCGCACGACGGTCATCGGCGGCGCGGCGAGCGGCGGCGGCGTCCGGCGAATCTTCGGAGCGGTGTATTGCAGCATCCGCAGCATGTCGCGATCGGACGGAACGAGTCCCATACGCGCAACATACCCGCGATCGCCGAGCACGGCGTGCGTCAGCGTCCCCGCGTCATCGAAAAAGAGTTCGAGGACGCGTCCGTCAGCGACGCTGTAGGTGCGAAAATCCGGACCTGAGAGATCGGCAGTTCCACGCTCGGCGTCGGCGCGAGCTTTCGTATAGCCGAAGAGCGCCACATGCGCGAGTTGCTCGCCGGGCGCAAGCGGGAGAACGTCGAGCGCTTTCACGGTCATCGCGTCGTCGGTGATGATGCGCACGTTGGCGCGCGGCGTATGCCAAACCCACGTGTGGCCGCTATCGAGCGATTCGACGTCTTGCGGCGTGCCGAGTGCATCGACGACTGTGAGAATGCTGCGATCGAGCGTCGTATCGCCCGGCAGTTCTTGTGCTTCGACTACGGCGTGGGGTGCGAGTACGAAGCCGGTAAGAGTTGCGAGCGCCGTCGCCCGCCTCACCCGTACAGCGCCGCGCGCAAAGCGCGCAGACGGTTGCGATAGAGATCACCGCGCAGATTCCCAGCCCACATGACGACGGCGTTCTCGTTGTTATCGCTGTAATACGCGCGCCGGACGCTCACGTTGGTGAATCCATATTTGCGATACAGGCGCTGCGCAACGTCGTTGCTCTCACGGACTTCCAGCGTAATCCACGACGCACCACGCTCCATCGCCTCATCGAGCAGATGAATCAACATTTGCTCGCCGAGACCACGGCCGCGATGTCCTGGCTCGACCGCGATCGTCGTGACGTGCGAATCTTCCAGAATCACCCAGATGCCGCCGTAGGCGACGATCTTTTCGTCGATGCGTCCGACGAAATAGTGCGCGAGTTTATTTTCGCTCAGCTCGTTCGAGAATGCGTTTGCCGGCCAAGCCGTCGTAAACGAGACGGATTCGATCTGCAGGACCGCTGCGACGTCGTCCGTGCGCATCGGCTCAATCTGCAGCCGCTGCCCTATAAGCTTCACGACCGTTGTCTCACCGCAGGAAGCTCACCGTAATCAGGTGCGACTTCATGAACGCTTGCCGCAGGGGGACGCGTGCGCGCGATGCGGGCGAGGGTCGCAGCAGGGAGCTCGGTACCGACCGGGATGAGATGCACGGACAGTCCGCGTTCGAGGGCCGCGCTCTGCACGTCCTCCGTCGCGCCGTCCTTCGCCAGACCGATGATTGCGATTTCTTCACCTTCGGAGGTGACCCGCGCGAGCGTCGCCGCGGTCGGCCCGCACGCGACATGCGTCCCGTCACGCGCCGTGCGGCGCATGCACGCAACTCCGGGCCTGCCGGAGACGACCGTGACGCACGGTAGGCGAAAGGCCGTCGCGCCGGCCTCCAAAATGTCGAAGGAAGAGACGCCCACGAGCGGCAGTCGCGCGCCGAACGCGAGCGATTTCGCAAACGCGATCGTGATCCGCAACCCGGTGAAGCCACCGGGGCCGGTGCCAACTGCGATTCCGCCCAGGTCCGCCAGGCGCAGCTTTCCAGCTTCGAGCTGCGTGCGTACCAAGCGCAGTCCATCTTCGAGAGCGGCTTGCTTCGAGAGCGATTCTGCGATAATTTCGCCATCCCGCAAGAGCGCCACTGAAAATGAATCGAGCGCGCCTTCGAGTGCCAAGATCGGTTCATGCACCCGCGCGAATCGAGACCTCACGTGGGGAATCACCGCTGCCGCTAATGTGCACGCGCCAGGTTGCGGTTCCGACCAAGCTCGGAGCGCGTTCCGGCCATTCCACGACGGTGATCGAAGCTGTTGAGAATGCTTCCTCGAGTCCTAGCTCGGCCAAGTCGGCTTCGTCCTCGACGCGATAGAGATCGAGGTGTTCGAGCCCAACCTCTGCAGTGCCGTAGTGATGCCAGAACGTAAAGGTCGGACTCGTGACGGGGTCACCCCCGACGAGCGCCGCAGCGAGACCGCCGACAAAAGCCGTCTTGCCGCTGCCCAGCTGGCCCTCGACCGCGATGACGTCACCAAGGCGAACGTGACGCGCGAGCTCCGCGGCCAGCTCACGCATCGCCTGCAGGGAAGAAACCGTAAGACGCGCGGGGAACGCATCTAAGGTGTACTGGCGGCTGGGCGACATCGTAATTGGTATTATCTCCGGCGCGGTGTGCTCGGTTTTAGCAGCTTTCATCGAAGGCTTCATCGCGACCGTTCGCGTTTTTTCGTTCGGCCGCATTGGAGCGTTCGGCGGGGAACTTCTCATGGTGGCTTTAGCGGGCGGTCTGCTTGGCGGAATCGTTGGACTCTTCTTCGGTAAAGTGGTGAAACCACACGAAGGACTCAGAACTGAGCGCCGTTAGCATGAGTGCTGAGGATCAAGCCGCACAAGCGCTCGCCGACCTCGAAAGCAAGGTCGAAGCGAGCCTGGCCGCAGTTCGCGCACGTTCGGCCGAGGCAAAATCGAAGCTCGAGCGGGGAGTGCTCAATTTGCAGACGCATTCCGAGCTTTCATCGGTGGCTGCAGAAGCCGTCGGAGCAGCCGATTTGAATTGGGATTTGGAAGCCGCGGATGCGTCCGGTGAGGCGCCGCCGATCGAAGAAGCGCCGCCGCTTGATGACTTTTCGCTTTCCGCTCCGGAGCCGCCGCTCTCGTTCAAAGATGAGCTTGACGTTGCGACCGATGAAGACGGCATCCCCCTCGGGGACTAATGGGTTGGAGCCACTGGGAGTAAGTAAGAAATAGAGAACGAGCGTCTTTCGACCGTCATGGTCAAGGACGAGATGGAGCGATCCTACCTCGCCTACGCCATGTCGGTTATCGCCTCGCGTGCGCTTCCAGATGTACGCGACGGCCTCAAGCCTGTTCAGCGCCGCATTCTGTACGCGATGCGCGAGATGGGTTTCACACCGGATAAGCAGCATCGTAAGTGCGCCGGTATCGTCGGCGAGGTGCTGAAGTCGTACCATCCGCATGGCGATTCGTCGGTCTACGACGCGCTCGTGCGGATGGCGCAAGATTTCACGCTGCGCTATCCGCTTGTCGACGGTCATGGAAATTTCGGCTCGGTCGACGGTGATCCGCCGGCTGCGTATCGCTATACCGAAGCGCGTCTCGCGCGCGTCGCGCTCGACATGCTCGCCGACATCGATCGCGAGACCGTCGATTTTATTCCCAATTTCGACAACCAAACGACGGAGCCGACCGTGCTGCCGTCGCGCCTTCCCAATTTGCTCGTCAACGGCTCCAGCGGCATCGCCGTCGGCATGGCAACGAACATACCGCCGCACAATGTCAGCGAGGTCTGCGATGCGATCACATTGCTTATCGACAAGAATGTGGCCGATGGGCATGACGCGATACCGGACGAGATTGTCGACCAAGTCCTCGCCATAGTACAAGGGCCGGACTTTCCTACCGCGGGCGTTATGATGGGACGCGAAGCGATTCGCGAAGCTTACAAGACCGGCCGCGGCTCCGTGATCGTGCGCGGCAAAGCCGAGATCGTCGAAGAGCGCGGCAAGTACAAGATCATCATCACCGAGGTTCCGTTCCAAGTTACGAAGTCGCGCATCGTTGAGGCGATCGCGGAAGCATATTCGGACAAGCGCATCGCCGGGATCACAGCCTGCCATGACGAGAGCAATCGCAAGGGCATGCGTGTTGCGGTCGAGCTCGCGCGTAACGCGACGCCGAACGTCGTTTTGAACCAGCTCTACAAGCACACACCGCTGCAGACGACTTTCGGCTTCAACATGCTGGCGCTCGTGCCGGCGCAGACCGAGAGCGGCAAGCTGACGCTCGAGCCGCAGGTGCTCCCGCTTGTGGACATGCTGCGACACTTCATCTGGCATCGCCGTGTCGTCGTTCGCCGCCGCACCGAGTACGATCTGAGAAAGGCCGAAGAGCGCGCGCATCTGCTCGAAGGCTTCCGGATCGCGCTCGACCATATCGACGAAGTCATCAAGATCATTCGCGCCAGCCAAACGGTCGACATCGCGCGTACCAGCCTGATGAATCGCTTCAAGCTGACCGAGATCCAAGCTAACGCCATCGTCGACATGCGTCTGCGCACGCTTACCGGTCTCGAGCGTCAGAAGATTGAAGACGAGTACAACGAGCTTAAGAACAAAATCGCCGACTACACAGATATTCTTGCCAAGCCGAAGCGCATCGACAGCATCGTCAAGACCGAAGCCGAGGACGTCAAGAAGCGCTTTGGTGACGAGCGGCGCACGCAGATTGTTGCGGCCGAGGGCGAAGTCTCGATCGAGGATATCATCGCCAACGTTCCCGTCGTCATCACGGTGACGGCCGGCGGCTATATCAAGCGCGTTTCGGTCGACACGTTCCGCCAGCAGAATCGCGGCGGCCGCGGCGTGATGGGGATCGGCAACCTCAAGAGCGAGGACGTCGTTCGCAACTTCTTCATCGCAAACACGCACGAGACGGTGTTGTTCTTCACGAACAAGGGCCGCGTTTTCCGGCTCAAGGCGTACGAAGTTCCGGAAACGTCACGCCAGGCGCGCGGCACCAATCTCGTCAACTTGCTCACGCTCCCGCCGGGCGAGGTCGCTACAGCAGTGTTGCCGGTGCGTGCGTTCGATGACGACAAGTATCTCGTCATGGTCACGCGGCACGGCGTCATCAAGAAGACGCGTCTCGAAGATTTCGCGAACGTCCGTCGCAGTGGCCTGATCGCGATCAACCTCGATGAGGACGACGAACTGCTCGCCGTCGATCTCTCCGATGGCAAGCGCGACATCATTCTCGCGAGCAGCGGCGGCATGGCCGTGCATTTCAATGAAACCGACGTCCGCGCAATGGGCCGTCCGGCCCGCGGCGTTAAGGCGATGACCCTCGGACCGGGCGATGAAATCATGGCGATGGACGTCCTCGAGGACGACCGGCGCGAAGTTCTGATCGTCACCTCGCACGGCTTCGGAAAGCGGACGCCGATCGACGAGTACCGTCATACATCACGCGGCGGAAAAGGCGTCAAGGCGTTTGCGCGCGAGCGCGCGATCGGAAACGTCGTCGATCAAATTCTCGTCCGCGAAAGCGACGAGCTGCTCCTGATCACCAGCGCGAACAACGTCACGCGCATTCCGGTCTCGCAGATTCGGCGTGCCGGCCGCTCGACGAAGGGCGTACGTCTCGTGCGTCTTGCCGAAGGCGATGAAGTACTCGCGGTTGCGAATCTCACGCAGCAGAGCAAAGAGATCGCAGAGATCACGGGCGAACCCGTTCCGGTTATCGGGCAGCAAGCGGCGGGATTGCCGCTAGACGAAGACTAGACCAGCGCTTCTTCGCGAAGCTGCGGCGCGGCCGGCAGCTTGATCTCGAAAACCGTCCGTCCCGGACGGCTTTCGATCAATCGCAGCGTTCCGTGCGCCCGATTCACCGCGTGCACGGCGATTGCGAGTCCAAGGCCCGAGCCTTCGATCTCGCCACGCTCTGCGCCACGATAAAAACGATCGAAGATGTGCGACTGCTCGTCGGCTGGGATACCCGGGCCGCCGTCGACGACGCGCGCAATGACGAACGAGCCGTCGCGCTTCACCAGAATTTCGATCGGCGCGCCTGCACCGTATTTGCGCGCATTGTCCAAGAGATTGGCAAGCGCTTCGTGCAGCTCGGATTCCTCCGCAAGCACGTGCGCTCCATCGTCGAGCGCGAGCGTGACCGACGGATGTCCGGGTACGTCGCGCACGGCTTCGGCCAGATTGCGCGCAACGGCGGCGACGTCGACACGCTCGAGCTGCGAGGCTTGGGGACGTTCGAGGCGTGCCAGCACGACGAGCTTGTCAATCAACGCACGCATTCGCGCGCTTTCCGTATCAAGCGTCGCGAAGGCGCGGTCGCGTTTGACCGGATCGGCGAATGCGCCGCGTTTGAGAACGTCGAGATATCCGCGAATGACGGTGAGCGGCGTCCGCAACTCGTGACTCGCATCCGCCACGAATTGACGAATGTACTCTTCGACGCGACGGCGCTCGTCGAAGGCCGCGGTGACCTGCGATGCGGCGCCGTTGAACGCACGCGCTAACTCACCAACTTCGGTACGATCCTGTGTATCGATACGCTGCGGCGTGAAATCGCCGGCTGCAAAGCGCTGCAGTGCGCCGGTAACCGCGACCATCGGTGCCAAGGCTTGATCGGCGAGATAGCGTCCGATCAGGAGTCCGATCATGCCGCATACGATCAAACCGCCGAGCGCTATCATGGCATACGACGTGAGCAAGGAACGGAAGACGTCCGGATCCGAGCTGATGAAGAACGTTGCGTTTTTGGTGTCGATACGGGCCGGATGAATCCCGATCAGATTCGTGATCGAGAAAATCGTCCGGTTACCGAACGCGCGATCGCCGCCGTCAGGCGGTGGCGGCGGGCCTCCGGGTCCCGGCGGCTGCGGACGTACGCGCGGCTGCTGCGACAGCGGAACGTACATGGAGCGTACGTGCGTTCCGAAACGCAACGGTGGCCGGCCCATTGTGGCTCCGACCGGATGCTCGAACCCGACGATGTGCAAACCCGGACGCTCGACTATCGCGTGTACGTCGCCGGTAAGCGCGGTGAAGCTCGCGTTCGGATTCTGTGCCGCGATCTGACGAATCTGATTGCCGGCTGCCGCGATCCCGTCGTTCGTCGTGCGCGCATAGAACATCATCGCTTCGCGTGCGAGAACCGCTGCCACGAGAAGAAAGAGAATCATGACGAACGCGACGTACGAAAACGTGATACGACCACGAAGGGTCTGGAGCATTACTCCTCGCGCAAGGCGTATCCGACGCCGCGAACCGTGTGAATCAACTTCTTACGCGGCGGCGTGTCGATTTTCGCCCGAAGGTACGAGATGTACGTCTCAACTGTGCCCGTGCCGACTTCGCGGTCGCTGCCCCAAACCATGTCCAGAAGCTGCTCCCGAGTGAACACGCGATTGGGCGAACGAATCAACGCGACGAGCAGATCGTACTCACGCATCGAAAGATCGATTCGGCGATTGTCGCGCATCACGCGGCGCGCGTCCAGATCGACGCTGAGATCGGCGAACCGAAGCGTGTGAGGCTTTGCAAGCCGCGGACGTCGCAACGCCGTTTCAAG
The DNA here is from genome assembly GCA_049520515.1 of Vulcanimicrobiaceae bacterium. Taxonomy (GTDB): domain Bacteria; phylum Vulcanimicrobiota; class Vulcanimicrobiia; order Vulcanimicrobiales; family Vulcanimicrobiaceae; genus JAFAMS01. The sequence goes on along the minus strand of JBEKPS010000006.1, from coordinate 239,312 downwards.
ACGTGCGAGCAGCTCGGCGAATTCGAATGGTTTGGCCAGATAGTCGTCGGCGCCGCTGCGCAGGCCCTCGATCCGATCGGCGACCTCGCCTTTGGCGCTGAGCATGATGACGGGGACTTCCGTTAGCTTGCGCACCATCGGCAAGAGTGCAATACCGTCGACCTTGGGCATCATCACGTCAAGGACAATAACGTCCGGAGGCCATTCGCGAATAAGCGAGAGGGCTTGTTGCCCATCGGCAGCGGTGCGAACAGCGTACCCTTCTTGCGTGAGACCGACTTCCAGCAGTTCCCGGACATTGCGCTCGTCGTCAACGACCGCTATGCGGTTAGACTCCGGATCCATGGACCGAGTATGGCTTTTTGACCTGGGAGGTTTCTGGGACAGCCTGCATTGGGGCGCTTGTTCGGCAAACATCCCTTCTCAGGCAATTCGGAGAGACGAGGCGTAAGGTGTCTCTCGTGAAGACGAACGCTCGACGCGAGATCATCCTGATCGATCTCGTCGGCGAACTCGACTCGACGATGAGCAAAATGCTCGACCGCAGCATTCGGACGCTCGATCAAATGAACTGCGCGACGATCGTCGTGCGTTTGGAGCGTCTCGAATCGACGCAGTGGTCGGGTTTGTGCGATCTTGGCGAGATGATCGCCACGCATCGTCGTAACGGTCTCGATGTGCGCGCCGCTTCGCGTTTGCAACGCGTGCGCGCAGTGCTCGACGAGTTTGGGATTCCGACGGACGTCCCGCGCGATGACGCGCCGTTCATGCGCCGGCGGATGATTATCGCGCGTACGCCGGCGCACGCCGTGGTCGCCTAGCGAGGCCTCCGGCGAGTCGCAACCGGGCCCCGCCCGCCAGGGTTGGGACTGACGGAGGTTTTTTGCCAACGATGAGTGCGCTTTCCGACGTAACACAGAGCACGTTTCAAACCGAGGTGCTCGATTCTGACAAGCCCGTTCTGGTCGACTTTTGGGCGCCGTGGTGCGGGCCGTGTAAAATGCTAAGCCCGATCGTCGAGAAGGTCGCAGGCAAGACCGCGACAGTGAAATTCGTCAAGATCAACACTGACGAGAATCCGTCGCTCGCGGGTCAGTACCACGTCTCCGGCATTCCTTGCCTCGTCCTCTTCAAGGGTGGACAGGTGGTCGACCGGATCGTCGGCTACGTCCCCGAAAACGCGATCGTCTCGATGATCGCGAAACACGCCGTCGCCGCGTAACGCGACGGCAGCGCGCGCGCTGCCCGCCGTTCACCGACTGACCGCGGATCCGCTGCTTGCGCGATACGCCGTGTCGCTCGGCGCGGGGACGGTGAAGCGCGCGATCGAGCGCGAGCTCGATTCGATGCGAACGCTTGCGCTGCGCGATGATCGCGCGCCGTCGTACGACGCGATTCGTGACGCCGTAGCGCGCATGCTCGCGCACCAAGAATCGGAGGGACTGGTCCCTGTTCTCAACGGAACGGGGATCGTTCTTCATACGAATCTTGGCCGTGCCCCGCTCGCGCCGGAGGCGCTTGCGGCGATTGCACAAATCGCCGGCGGCTACAGCAATCTCGAGTTCGATCTCGAGACTGGTGAACGCGGCTCGCGATACACGCGTTCGCGTGATCTCATTCGTGAAACGACGGGCGCCGAAGACGGACTCGTCGTCAACAACTGCGCCGCCGCAATGCTGCTGATCTTACAGGCGCTTGCGGCCGGACGCGAAGTCATTGTAGCCCGCAATCAGCTCGTCGAGATTGGCGGCGGTTTTCGGCTTCCGGAAGTTCTCGAGCGCAGTGGTGCGACGCTGGTTGAAGTCGGCACCACGAATCGCGTGCGGCTGTCCGATTACGAGCACGCCGTCACGCCGCGAACGGCGATGTTTTTGCGCTCGCACGGCTCGAACTATCGGATTGAAGGCTTCGTTGAGGACGTCGCGGTCGACGAGCTCGCGAATCTCGGGCGACGCGTTGGCGTTCCGGTCATCGAAGATCTCGGAAGCGGTGCGCTCGTCGATCTGCGCGGCTTCGGCCTCGCGCACGAACGGATGGTGCCGGAAGCGATTCGTGACGGCTGTGCGCTCGTGGCATTTTCCGGCGATAAACTGCTCGGTGGACCGCAGGCCGGAATCATCGTCGGCCGTAGCGCGCTGATCGCCCGCTTGCGCTCCGATCCGTTGCTGCGTGCGCTGCGTGTCGACAAAGCCAGCCTCGCCGCGCTCGGCGCTACATTGCGCCTCTATCTCTCCCCGCAAAGCGTTACGCGCATTCCGATTTACGGGATGCTCGCCGCGACGCTTGACGAGCTGCGTTCGCGTGCGTCGGCTCTTCTAAAGCGTATCGATGCATCCCTCAAACCTCGCGTCGTGGAGGCCGAATCGTACGCCGGTGGCGGCTCGCTGCCGGGGACGACGATTCCGTCGATCGCCCTCGAGCTCGCGCCGAACGATCTCGATGCGTTCGCGCGCCGCGCGCGCACCGGAACGCCGGCGCTCGTCGGACGTACCGAAGCTGCGCGCTACTTGATCGATCTGCGCACGATTCCCGCGCAGAGCGACGAGGATGTCGCCGCAGCAGTGGAGCGCAGCCGCACGTCGTAACCCAAGCGCAGCATGCATATCCTTGGGACGGCGGGTCATGTCGACCACGGCAAATCCGCGCTCGTTCGAGCGCTCACGGGAACCGATCCCGACCGCTGGCGCGAGGAACAGCTGCGTGGCATGACGCTCGATCTCGGCTTTGCGCATCTTCGTTACGATGACGGCGTCGAAGCGGGGATCGTCGACGTCCCCGGTCACGAGCGTTTCTTGCACAACATGCTCGCGGGCGCAGCCGGCATGGAGATTCTCTTGCTTGTCGTTGCGGCGAACGAAGGCCCGCGTCCGCAGACGCTCGAGCATCTCGCGATTCTCACGTATCTCAACGTGCGTAAAACATTGCTCGTGCTCACCAAGCGTGATCTCGTCGATGCCGATGAGCTTGGATTTGCCGAGGAATTAACGCGCGAAGCGTTGCGCGGCACCGTCGCCGAGGGCGCAGCCGCGTACGCCATCTCGACGCTCACCGGTGAAGGCATGGACGAGCTACGCTCTGCGATTCACGATGCGCTCGTTGCACTGCCCGCGCGCAAGCCGGATGCGCCGGCCTTCTTGCCGATCGATCGCGTCTTCGCACTCGCAGGCCACGGCACCATCGTAACCGGGACACTGATGCAAGGGACATTGTGCGTCGGCGACACGTTGCGATTGCAACCGAGCGGCCGCGACGTTCGAGTCCGCAGCTTGCACGTGTTCGGTCAGAAGCAGCAAGAAGTGCGCGGCGGCTCGCGCGTCGCCGCAAATCTGCCGCAAATTGACACGCGTGAGATCGAACGCGGCGAAGTTCTCGCGAGTCCGGAGTTCAGCGTGCTCCGTCAATTCGAGGTCACGTTCACGCCGCTCGAAACTGCGTTGCCATTGCTGAGGCGGAGAAACCACGTCCGCGCCTATCTCGGCTCAGCCGAAATTCTCGGGACGTTGTCATTCGAGGAAACGCCGCTCGAAGCGAAACCAGTCTCCGGCATTCTCTCACTGCGGTGTGCGGCCGCGATGTATCCGGGTGAAGCCTTCGTCGTGCGGCGACTCTCGCCGAAAGACTTGCTCGGGGGCGGGACTGCCGGTGCCGGCGTTGCCGCTGCGCAAACCGATGGGGACGGTGCGCTCGACCCTGAGGAGCAGAATGTTCTTGCTGTGCTTTCGTCGCTCGGGATTCCCTCGGGTATCCCGACCACGATTGCGGCGCGCGCAAATTTGCGCGAAGAGCGCACGCTTGCGATTCTCGAGACTCTCGTCGAGCGTGGTCTTGCGCGCAAGCTTGCAAAGCCGGTTGCATTCGTCGAGGGCGCCGCGGCCGACGACCTCTATGCAAGGGCGGTAGCGCTGATCAATGCGGCGCATCGAGAATCGCCGTGGAAAATGGGACTGACCTCGATCGCGATCGCAAAGGCGCTCGAGACGCAAGAATCGATGCTCGTCCGCGTCCTCGCGACGTACGTCGACGAAAGCCGGCTCGAATATCGCAACGGCTACTACGCCGCGCCGGGATTCGCGCCGGAGATTACCTCCGAACAGCGGCAGTTCTTCGATTCTACCGTTGCGCTCGATGCGCAGAATCCGCTGGTCCCCATCGCATTCGACGATTTGAGTGCGGCGCTCCGAGCGACGAAAGTTCGTGGTGTGCAAGAAGCATATGAGACGCTCCTTGCGACTGGCGCACTCGTGAAGGTACACGATGCTGTTTATCGAGGCACGCAAGTTGCCGACGTTCGTGCGCGCGTCGAGGGTGCATTGCGCAAGGAGGGAAGCATGACGATGGCACGATTCCGCGATTTAATCGGAACGTCTCGAAAATACGCAGTTCCATTGCTCGAATGGTTTGACGCGGCCGGCATAACGATTCGCAACGGTGACGTTCGAACACTACGCGCGGGTTGACATGCGCTTTCTTGCGGTGCTGGTGTTTATCGTTGTCTTAAAGCCGGTATCTGCGCAGAGCGCGGATGCCTCGGCTTCGCCGTCTCCGTCGCCCTCAACGAGTCCGCGCGGTTTTGCAATAAGCGTCGACGCCCACACCACGTTTATTACGGAAGGGGCGCGCGGTCCGGGGATCTCGCCGCCGGAGGGCCCCGGATTCGCGGCGGGTTCGCCGCTCTCGCCGCTGACGCCGTACGATGTGTTTTCGAGCGCACCGCTGACGCCCGGCAACGCTTCCGAATCCGCCGTGTATTTTCGTCCGTCGTTCGCAACGCCCGGACTCGTCTTTTCCGCGACGTTCGGCGCCGGCTACGTTACGGGCAGCACGACGGCTGCCGCCTATTGGGGTGAGCCGCTTTTCGATACGCTCAATCCGCATCTGGGTTTCCAGCAAATCGGTTTTCATATCGCTTTCCCAACGCACGCGGGTCAAGATGACGGCACAGGTTTTGCTACGTCCGTTCTTTCGGGCTCAGTCGCAACGAGCGATGGACGCGTGCTTGTACGCGGCGGCTGGTTCGATTTGCAGCAGAGCGACAGCTTTGTATTTACGCAACCGGCGGTAACGAACTTCGCGCCGGCGATCTCGTTTGCGACTGCGGAAACGCTCGGTGGCGGTCCACCAAGTCTCGATTGGTGGCAAGCTTCCGACGGAGTTCTGCCGTTGCACGGCATCGACGGCGTCTTCAAGCAAGGTTTGGGAACCCTCGAGCTGACTGACGCCGCGTTGCCGTCGTTGCCGGGAACCGGCGCGCAAATGGAGATGGCATCGCTCGTGATCGATCACGGCGAGGGGACGCGCTATTCCGTAGATGTGCTGCACGTCATGACGGGTGGTGCACTCATACCGACTACCGTGCTGTACGGCGCAACTCCGAGTTTATTCGATTCTCCGCAGGGCGCGCTTCCTTCTAGCATCATCGGCGGGCAACAGCAAACGATTTTCGGACTACGCTCCGCCTTTCACGTCACGAATAGCGTCGACGGCGTGGTCGAATACGGGCACTCGACCTACGCGGCGCAGCACGTTGCGGAGCCGGGTACCGGCAAGCCCGGCAACTATTATCACGTCGGCGCGACAAAGAATTTCGGATCGCACGCGAGCTTCGGAATCGATGCGTATCGCAACGAACCGTACTATGCTCAAACGCTGTTGCCGTACGGCACTCCCGAAAATGTTTGGAGCGTAGCGTGGTCGTGGCCTGGACAATGGCTGAAGTCGAACTATCAACTGATTAACGATTTTCCGGTGAACATCAACCGCGAAGGCTATCGCGCCCACTATTCGCTTACCGTCGGGCCCGTGCAAATCAAGGCCGTTTACGGCAACTTCGGTCAAATCGATCCCATCACGATCAGCAACGCGCTGCAAACCGGATTTGTCGACGGCTTCTTCTTGCCGCAACCGGATCAGTACGCGACGCTCGGACGGCAGCACCAATACGGGTTGTGGGGCGATTGGGCGTCGCGTGCCGGCGATCTGACCGTCGATTATGACGAAGACACGATGAGGCGTCTCGCGAGCCCGTTCAGCCCTATCGATACCGTCTCGTACGATACGCCCTCGTACGTGCTTGGATTCTCGCATCATTTGAGTTCAAGGCTTCTCGGGTCGGTCTCGTACGGACGGTATGCAATGCGTGGCAGTTTCGGGCAGGCGATCACCAACGTCGATTTTGCACAGCGCGTCGGGATGACGGGCCTCGAGTATGAAGAGGGGCCCTCGACCGCGACGCTCGCCTCCCTGCGCTGGTCGGGGCTCAACGGCATCCCCTCGATCCCGCCCACTGGCCCGTCCCCGGCTTTCAGCGGTACGATGTTCGTCCTGGAGCAACGCCTGAAGATCTAGCCGCCGCTTGCTTGCGTCGCTAGCGCAACTCAGCGCGTTAGCACTCGGTCCTAGAGAGTGATAACATGAACGCAGACCGCATGACCCAACGCGTCCAGGAAGCGCTGAACTCGGCGTACACCAGGGCGCTCGCGGAGCACAATCCGCAAACGACCCCCGAGCATCTGCTCGCAGCCTTACTCGACCAAGACGAGGGCGTCGCTCCGGCGATCCTCGAGAAGGCTCACATCGACGTTGCCGCGCTGCGGCGTGCCGTCGATGCTGCGGTGGGTCGCCTCCCGCGTTTGTCAGGCTCGAACGCCGACAACGCTCAGGTCACGGTCTCGCCTGGGATTCCGCGCGTCTTCACGCAGGCGGAATCCGAAGCCAAGCAGCTCGGCGACGAATTCACGTCCGTCGAGCACTTGCTTCTGGCGTTGGTCGATGCAAACACCGATGCAGCCAAAGTGCTGCGCGATGCCGGCGTGACGCGCGACAAACTGCTCGTCGCCTTGCGCGCAATCCGCGGCAACCAGCGTGTCACCACGCAAAACCCAGAGGGCACGTATCAGACCCTCGAACGCTACGGTCGCGATCTCACGAAGGCCGCCGCGCAGGGTAAGCTCGACCCTGTTATCGGACGCGACGATGAGATCCGTCGCGTCATCCAAGTACTCTCGCGCCGGACAAAAAACAATCCGGTGATCATCGGCGAGCCGGGTGTGGGCAAAACCGCGATCGTCGAGGGGCTCGCGCAGCGCATCGTGCGCGGCGACGTCCCCGAAGGTCTCAAAGACAAAAAGATCATCACGATCGACATGGGCTCACTGATCGCCGGCGCAAAATATCGCGGCGAGTTCGAAGAGCGGCTCAAAGCCGTCCTCAAAGAAATCACCAGCTCGAACGGCCAGGTTATTCCATTTATCGACGAGCTGCACACCGTCGTTGGTGCCGGCAGAACCGAAGGTTCGATGGATGCGGGGAACCTGCTCAAGCCGATGCTGGCGCGCGGTGAGCTGCACATGATCGGCGCAACGACGCTCGACGAGTATCGCAAATACATCGAGAAAGACGCAGCGCTCGAACGGCGCTTCCAGATGGTCATGGTCGATCAACCGTCAGTTGACGACACGATCTCGATTCTACGCGGCCTCAAAGAACGTTATGAAGTGCACCACGGTGTGCGCATTAAAGATTCTGCGCTGGTCGCGGCCGCGATTCTCTCGAACCGCTATATCTCGGATCGTTTTCTGCCCGATAAGGCGATCGATCTCGTGGATGAATCCGCAGCCAAACTGCGCACCGAGATCGATTCGATGCCGCAAGAGATCGACGAGATTTCGCGTCGGCAGATGCAGCTCGAAATCGAACGTGAAGCGCTCAAGCGCGAAACGGATGACGGTAGCAAAGCGCGTCTGGGGAAAATCGAATCCGAGATCGCTGCGCTGCGTGCCGAGGGCGACGAGATGCGCGCGCGCTGGAGCAACGAGAAGGGCCAAGTCGTCAAGCTGCGCGAGCTACGCGAGAAAATCGATACAGCCAAGCGTGAGATCGATCAAGCGGAACTCGCTTACGATCTCAATAGAGCGGCCGAGCTTCGCTACGGCACGTTGGCAGCGCTCGAGAAGCAGTTGAAAAGCGAGGAAAGCACGCTCGACGGCAAGCCGCGCCTGCTCAAAGAAGAAGTCGACGAAGAAGACATCGCCGATGTCGTTAGCAAGTGGACGGGGATTCCTGTCAGCAAGCTGCTTGAAGGCGAGATTCAGAAGCTTCTCAAGCTCGATGAAGAGCTGCACAAACGCGTCATCGGCCAAGACGAAGCCGTTACGGCCGTTGCAGAAGCGATCGTACGTGCACGCTCGGGTCTTTCGGATCCGAATCGCCCGATCGGTTCGTTCATCTTTCTGGGTCCGACCGGCGTCGGCAAGACCGAGCTTGCGCGCTCACTCGCAGATTATTTGTTCGATGACGAACGTTCGATGATTCGCATCGACATGTCGGAGTACGGCGAGCGTCATTCGGTCGCACGTATGATCGGCGCGCCGCCGGGTTATGTCGGTTATGACGAGGGTGGACAGTTAACCGAAGCCGTGCGGCGCAAGCCGTTCTCGGTCGTGCTCTTTGACGAGATCGAAAAAGCGCACGCAGACGTCTTCAACGTCTTCTTGCAAATATTAGACGAAGGGCGTCTCACCGACGGACAAGGCCGGTTGGTTGATTTCCGCAACACGATTTTGATCATGACCTCGAATATCGGAAGCCATCGCATTCTCGACTATCAGGGTGGAATCGATGATGCGGCATATTCGGTCATGCGCGCGACGGTGCTCGACGAGCTACGCCAGCACTTCCGCCCGGAGTTTCTCAATCGCGTCGATGAGACGGTGGTCTTCCACGCGCTCACCGAGGAAGAGCTCATTACGATCGTCGACATTCAGATTGCTCGGGTTCAAAAGCGTCTCGACGATCGGCGTATCAAACTCGAAGTCTCCGACGCGGCGAAACGGCATCTCGTCAAAGTCGGATACGATCCGGCGTACGGCGCGCGTCCGCTCAAGCGGACGATCCAAAAGGAACTGGAGACGCCAGTTGGGCGCAAGATTCTGGCCGGCGAGATTCGCGACGGTCAGAGCGTCAGCGTTGGGTTCGACGAGAATCGTGGCGAACTGACCTTCATGGTCATCCCGACGACGGTAGCCGAAATCGTCCGCGCGTAAGTGCAGCCGCCCTACGATTTTCCGGGCTATCGCAGCACCGAAAAACGCGCACCCAAACAACCGCTGATCCCGTTTCCGCACACGCTCTCTGAGATCAGCGGTCCGGGTTTTGACGAGCAATCAATCGGACCCGCAATCACCGATCTGACTCACGCGTTCGGCGGTGAAGCGCAAGGCGAGCGCATCATTGTAGCGGGGCGCGTCATGGACGATCGTGGCCTGCCGCTTCGGAATACGTTTGTCGAAGTATGGCAGGCGAACGCTGCGGGCCGCTACCGGCACGACGCCGATCAGCATGCAGCGCCGCTCGATCCGCACTTTATCGGGAACGGCTACGCGCTAACGAATGATGACGGCGCGTTTCGATTCATCACGATCAAGCCGGGGCCGTATCCGTGGCACAATCATCCGAACGCGTGGCGTCCCTCGCACGTGCATTTTTCCGTTTTCGGTCCGGGCTTCGGCTCCCGGATTATCACACAAATGTATTTTCCCGGCGATCCGCTCATTCCGATCGATCCGGTCTTTAATAGCATCCCGGATCTTGGCGCGCGCGAACGTCTGATCGCTCGATTCGACCACGATGCGCTCAGCGAAGAAGGCTTTGCGCTTGGCTACCGCTTCGACATCGTGCTGGGCTCGCGCGGCTGACGTGCCCGAACTCACTCCGACGGCGTCGCAGACTGCCGGCCCGTTCTTTCGCGGCGCGTTGCAGCGGCCCGGATGGGAAGATCTCAGCGCGCATTTAGAAGGAACGCCGGTTACGATCGCGGGCCGCGTGCTCGACCGTGACGGCGCGGGCGTGTTCGATGCGATGCTCGAGCTGTGGCAAGCGGATGCCGAGGGCCGCTACGCCGACGGAAAAATTCGTGGATTCGGCCGCGTATGCACGAGCGAAAACGGAGAATTTACATTCACGACCGTCATCCCCGGGGCGGTCGACGGGCAAGCGCCTCATATCAACGTGAGTCTGTTCGCGCGCGGTTTGCTCAAGCGGCTCGTCACACGCATCTATTTCGCGGATCGCGAGCGGGAGAATGCGAACGACGCGATCCTCGCATTGGCCCCCGCCGTTCGACGCGCGACGATGCTCGCTAAACCCGCTGGGGACGGGCGGTACCGCTTCGATATCAAGCTCCAAGGGGACGGCGAAACCGTCTTTTTCGAGCCTCCAGCGGGTTGACAGGGGCGCCGGCACCCTGCTAAGGTCGGAGGACCTTATGATTTCTCCCCAGTCCCTTATTCTCGTCGTCCTTATTAGCCGTCCCGTCGGGATCGGTTGAGGTTGGCGCGTGTAAGGTAGCTGGTAAACCGAAACACACAAGCCCCTAGCCGATCCCGGCGGGGGTTTTTGATTTTTTCTTAGGGAGTTTTATGTCCGCCGCAGCCACGGAAAGAACCGGATCGCAACTCGTACTGGACGCACTCGCCGACGAAGGCGTTGACGTCGTCTTCGGATATCCCGGGGGTACGATCATGCCGGTCTACGACGCGCTCTTCTCGGAGCGCCGCATGCGGCACATTCTCGTGCGGCACGAACAAGGTGCGGCGTTTGCAGCCGGCGGGTATGCACGCTCGTCGGGCCGCGTCGGTGTTGCGATCGCGACGTCCGGGCCTGGTGCAACGAATCTTCTCACGGGTTTGCTGGACGCGAATATGGATTCCGTTCCGGTCGTTGCGATTACGGGACAAGTCCGCAGTCAACTGATGGGCAGCGACGGATTTCAAGAAGCCGACGTTACGTCGATGGCCCAGCCCGCAACGAAGCGCGCATATCTCGTGCGCAACGTCGACGACATCTATCCGACGGTTCGCGAAGCGTTTGCACTTGCGCGCGGACCGCGACCGGGCGCAGTGCTCGTCGATATTCCAACCGATGTGCTGAAAACCAAGACGCGCGTGCAGCCGGAGTGGGTGCCGGCTGCAAACGCCACTCCATCGCCGGCGTTTGACGAAGGAGCGATCGAGGCCGCTGCGCAGTTGCTCGCATCTGCGCGCCGGCCGCTCGTCATCGCCGGTGGTGGAGTAAAATTTGGTGGTGCGACGGATTCGTTTCGCGAGTTGTTACGGCTGCTCGGCGCGCCGCACACCGCGACGATCAACGCACTTGGGTGCAGCGAACCCGGCGATCCGAAGTTTCTCGGGATGCTCGGCATGCACGGAACGAAGCGCGCGAACCGTGCGGTCAACGCGTGCGACGTCGTGCTCTCGCTCGGCATGCGCTTCGACGATCGCGTTACCGGACGCGTCGACAAATTTGCGCAGCAAGCCGAAATCGTTCACTTCGACATCGACGGCAGCGAGTTCGGAAAAGTCGTCGATCCGACGGTGGGAGTGCGCGGTTGTCTCGGTGCGACGCTACCCGCACTCGTGAATGCGATGCGTCGCGAGCCGCCGCGTTCGTACGCGAAGTGGCTCGGCGAGCTCGACGCCTTCTCGAGTCCGTTGCCCGTCGATCGTGCAGAAGACGGCCATCTTTCGGCGACCAGCGTCCTCGATCGATTCTTCGAGAAAGCGCCCCGCAACATGATCGTGACGACCGACGTCGGCCAACATCAGATGTGGGCGGCGCAGCGTCAAAATGCCGAGGGACCGACGCGCTTCGTGACGTCGGCGGGACTCGGCGCGATGGGTTTCGGATTGCCGTCCGCGATCGGAGCGAAGATGGCGAATCCGGATGCAACCGTCGTTGCGATCGTCGGCGACGGCGGATTCCAGATGACGATGAACGAGCTGACGACGATCAACCGTGCCGGTGCACCGATCAAGATCTTGCTGATCGACAATCAGCGTCTCGGCATGGTGCGTCAATGGCAGCATCTGTTCTACGATCGGCGCTACAGCGCGACCGATCTCTCCGACAATCCCGATTTCGTGATGATCGCAAAAGCGTGCGGAGTTCCGGGCCGCGTCGTCAACCGTCTCGAGGATCTCGATAGTGCGCTCGACGATCTCTTCACCAGCGAGGGACCGATGCTGCTGCACGCCGCGTGCTATCCACACGAGAATGTATGGCCGATGATCCCGGCGGGCGCGGCGCTCGACGAGCTGATCGAAGCAGAGCCAATTAAGACATGACCGTCGAGATAGATGCCGATGACGGTCGCGTGCTGGCGCGGGTGATCAATCTCGCCGCGCGCATCGGTTGCACCGTCGAGCGTTGCGAGATGGCGCAAGACGAGAACGGTGCGCGCATTACAGCCTCGTTTTCGGGTGACGACCAGCAGTTACGGCGCCTGAGCGGGCAGCTCTCGCGAATGCTGAGCGACGAGCGCGCTCAGGCGAGGTTTTGCACGGTTTAGCGCCAAGTCGGTTCCCCTTGGGTGCTTAACGAAGAAGGGGTTCCGAAAAGCATGAAATCCGTCTCGCGTCGTCAGTTTGCTGCGGGCGCTGCTGCAGCCACGACGTTCAGCAGCATTTCGATCGTCAAATCGCGCGCTGCCGCGAAGTTTAACTATAAGTATGGAAACGATCAAACCGACATCTCTCCGGTTACCCGCCGTTCCGAGGAGATGTGGCAGACGATCGAGCGCGAGACCAATGGCGCGCTACACGTCGATACGTTCCCGAACAGCGTGCTCGGCGGCGATTCGCAGATGATCACGCAGCTGCGCACCGGCGCTCTACAATTCTTGACTGAGCCCGGCGCAATCTTGCAGTCGGTCGTTCCCGAGGCAGCAATCGACGGCGTTGCGTTCGCTTTCAAAGACTCCGCAACCGCGTTTCGCGCAATGGACGGCGCTCTCGGCGATTTCGTTATCGAAGCGGTCGAGGCGAAAGGCATTCATTGCATCGCCAGGCCTTACGACAACGGGATGCGTCATATCACCGCCAACAAACCGATTCATACCGCGGCCGACGTCGACGGTTTGAAAATTCGTGTACCGGCGAGCGCTTTGTTTGTCGACATGTGGAAGACGCTCGGTGCATCGCCGACACCGATCAACGTCAGCGAGCTGTATAGCGCACTGCAGACGCACATCGTTGAAGCCGAAGAGAACGCGCTTATCAACATCGAGCAGACCAAACTGTACGAAGTGCAGAAGACGCTGAACTTCTCCGGTCACGCCTGGTCGTGCTGGTGGATGCTCGCGAACAAAGACGCGTGGGACGCGCTCGGCAAAGACATCCAGGGCGTCGTGACGCGCAACATGGCGAAATACGCCACGCTGCAGCGCCAGGATTTTGCAGCCTTGGACATTTCGCTTAGGAGCAAGCTCAAGACGCAGGGCATGCAAGAGTATCAGTGCGACGTTGCAACGTTCAAGGCGAAGCTGGGACCGTACTACGCGAAGTGGAAGGGACAATTCGGCCCAACCGCGTGGAACGCGCTGGAGAAGTATACAGGCACGCTGGCCTAAACGAAACGGCGTCGCGCCGTTACGGGTAGTAACGTAAAGTGGCTTCAGGACTAGGTACATTCGGCCGAGGGTTCGGCGGCGCCGGCGACCGCTTTCGCGCGTTGCTCGACGTCAAAAACCCGCCGGTTGTACTGGTTACGATCACGGTCATGCTCGGCATGATCATGGGCATCATCGATCTCACGATCGTCAACGTCGCGCTGCAGACGATGGCGGGAAATCTGGGAGCGACAACCGACGAGATCGCGTGGGTCGTCACCGCCTACATTCTGGCGGCTGTCGTCATCATGCCGCTCAACGGCTGGCTAACGGCAATGTTCGGGCGGCAGCGGTTCTATGCCACCTGCATCGCGCTCTTCACCGTTGCGTCATTCTTGTGTGGAATCGCGAATAGTCTGTGGATGCTGGTCGTCTTCCGTATCATTCAAGGCATTGGCGGTGGCGCGCTGCAGCCGACGGCCCAAGCGATCCTGTTCGAATCGTATCCGCCCGAGAAGCGCGGCAACGCGATGGCGATCTTCGGTTTGGGCGCGATGGTTGGGCCGGCGATCGGTCCGGTTCTCGGCGGCTATATCGTCGACAATTGGAACTGGCCGATGATCTTTTTCATCAACGTTCCGATTGGTATCATCGCGTTCGCGATGACGTTCTTGTTCGTGCGCGACCCGCACTACATCGAGAAACCGAAGGGCGGCATCGATTGGATCGGGCTAACGTGCATGACGTACGGCCTGGCCGCGATTCAATACGTACTCGAGCGCGGGCAACGCGAAGACTGGTTCAGCTCGGCGACGATCGTGATTCTGTCAATTACGTCAGTCTTTGCGCTGGTGTATTTCATCGTGCGCCAGCTGCGCATTGCCTATCCGGTCGTCGATCTCTCCGTTTTTCGTTTCATCAATTTCAGCGCAGGTAACGTCATCGGCGTCGTGAGCGGCTTCGGTCTCTTCGGCTTGAACTTGGTCTTGCCGCTCTTCTTTCAAAGCGTCCTCGGATTCAGTGCCTTCCAGGCCGGGATGGCGCTGCTTCCCGGCGCGATCGCAACTGCGATCTCAATGCCGATTGCAGGCAGGCTCACATCGAAATTCGACCCGCGTCCAATCATCGGCAGCGGAATCTTCGTCTTCGGTCTCGCGTCGTGGTGGATGGGCGGTCTCGATCAGTATGCCGGATATTGGGATATCTTCTGGCCGCGGGCGTTCCAAGGTTTCGCGCTCGGTTTTCTCTTCGTGCCGCTCACGACGCTAACGCTCTCAGGCTTGCCGCGTGGCGAGATTGCGAACGCGAGCGGTTTGTTTTCGCTGATCCGTCAACTCGGTGGAAGCTTGGGAATCGCGATTCTTGCGACACTACTCGAACGTCAAACCGACATGGCGCAGAGTGTATTAGCGTCCGGCGTAACGCTGGCCTCACCGATGGTGCGCAGTTTCCTCGGCAATCCCGCGACGCACGCGCAGGCGCTGCAGCAGCTCAACGGCATGGTGCAACTGAACGCGACGGTGATTGCGTACGATTTTCTCTTCCGCTTCTCGGCGATTTTGTTCTTCTTGTCGTTACCGACGCTGTTGTTCTTGCGTCCACCGCCGCGAGGTGCTGCCGCTCCCGTACCAGTGGCCGCCGACTAGACTGCCTTTTGCTCCCGTTTGCGTGCACGAAGACGATCGGTTTCGTCGAGCATGCGCTTGCGTAGGCGGATCGATTTCGGCGTGACTTCGACGAGCTCGTCGTCTTCGATGAACTCGATCGCGCGCTCGAGGGTCAACTCATCGGGCGGCGCAAGCTTGACGTTTTCATCGGATCCCGCGGCGCGCATGTTCGTGAGCTTCTTGGCGCGGACGACGTTGATCGCGACGTCGTGTTCGTCGCTCGCGCGTCCGACGATCATTCCTTCGTAGATTGCTTCGCCGGGGCCGATGAAGAAACGGCCGCGTTGCTCGAGTCCCATCAGCGCGTAGCCCGTCGAGGTGCCGGTTTCGCTCGCGACCAGCACGCCGGTGCTGCGTCCGGGAATCTCGCCGCCGACGGGTTGATGCTCGTAGTAGGTGTGCGACATGACCGCCGTGCCGCGTGAGAGCGTGAGCAGCTCTCCGCGCAATCCGAAGATCGCGCGCGTCGGCATGACATATTCCAGTCGCCGCACATCACCGAGGACGAGCATGTTCTTCATCTCGGCGCGCCGTTTGCCGAGGGCTTCGATGACGGGACCCGCATACTCGTCGGCTACGTCGATAACGAGCCACTCAACGGGCTCCATCTGGACGCCGTGCCGCTCGCTGAGAATAACGCTGGGCTTGCTGACTGCAAGCTCGTAACCTTCGCGGCGCATCGTCTCGATCAAAATCGAAAGATGCAGTTCGCCGCGCCCGCACACTTCAAACGTGTCGGCCGATTCAGTTTCGGTGACGCGCAACGCGACATTGCTTTCGAGCTCGCGCATCAGCCGCTCGCGTATCTGGCGCGAGGTGAGATACTTACCTTCTTTGCCCACGAACGGCGAGGCGTTGACGGAGAAGAACATTGAGACGGTCGGTTCGTCGACCGCGACTGCGTCGATCTGTTCGGGCGCGTCGGTGTCAGCCAGCGTATCGCCGATATTGATGCCTTCGATGCCGCTGACGGCGACAATGTCGCCGGCTTCCGCGGCTGCGATCTCGATGCGTTCGAGCCCCGCAAAGGCGAGCAGCTTCGTAAGACGGTGGCCGCCCTCGACTGTCCCTTCCCGATTGATTTTCGCAACCGGCGCGTTCACGGAAGCAGATCCGCGGAATACACGCCCGACGCCGATGCGCCCGACGTATGCGTTGTGATCGATCGCCGAGACCAGCATTTGGAATGGGCCGTCAGAGACCGGCGGCGTCGGAATCGCTTTGACGATCGTCTCGAAGAGCGGCGCGAGATCGGTGCTATCGTCCTCGAGCGCCCGGTGCGCGATGCCGGCTTTGGCGTTTGTATAGATGACCGGAAAGTCAGCTTGTTCATCGGTTGCGCCGAGGCCGATGAAGAGATCGAAAACTTCGTTGACGACTTCTTGCGCACGCGCATCTTTGCGATCGATCTTGTTGATAACGACGATTGCGCGCAGATCGAGCTCGAGCGCTTTGCGAAGCACGAACCGGGTCTGCGGCATGACGCCTTCGGCCGCATCGACGAGCAGCAAAACGCCTTGCACCATCTGCAGCACGCGCTCCACCTCGCCACCAAAATCGGCGTGTCCCGGCGTATCGACCAAGTTGAGCTTGACGTCGCGGAAATGGATCGCAGTGTTTTTTGCGAGAATGGTGATTCCGCGCTCGCGTTCGAGCGGATTGGAATCCATGACGCGCGTCTCGACGCGTTGACCTTCCCGGAAAACGCCGCTTTGCCTGAGCATCGCATCAACAAGCGTCGTTTTTCCGTGGTCCACGTGCGCGATGATCGCGACGTTGCGTATATCGGCTCTAGTGGGCACCGCTTCTGGGACTAGATTTTCGCCTCGAAGGTTGCGCTTTCTTGGTTCTCGGGCCGCCCACGTCGCGGGCCTCGTTCGCGGCGACGAGCTCGCGCATGCGCGGGTGCGCCTCACCGGTTGCTTCCGACCATGCCTCAAAAGTCGGAAAATCCGGCGTCCTCGCGCCGCTAATGTAAAGAAAGTAATATGCGCCGAACGTCTTGCTCAGGTATTTGAAGCGCTTGCTAACGTCGCGCGTGGCGTCCGCGTAGGTTTTGAACGAATCGAGCCATGTGCGAATCGATCCGAACTCGCGCTCGAGCGCGACGAGCGCCTTCGCATTCTCGACGGTTGCCGCCATCTTCTTACGACTCGCATAGAGCCGCGGATCTGCGGTCAGCCGGTCGATCGCTGCGTCGTCGTACGCCGCAACTTTCGCAGGATCGAAGCCTTCGAAAGCATCCTCGAATCCGTCCCACTTGCCGTCAACGAATGCCCACGACAAACCAGCCGAAAAGACGGCGCGGGAAATGATGTTGAGATACTCGGCCGGCACGTTTGGATGGAGCATCCGCGGCGACGGCATCGGTACTCTCTCGGCTAGCGCCTTCTGAATCCGTTGATCGTCGGCGGTCCGGCGATGTCGCAGACGAGCGGCGTCGAGTAGTCGGGGAAGCCAAGCCGCACCGGCCCAACTTGAAGCGCCGTGTACGTGTCGATCTCGCCGTAGAGCGAAACGATCGGACTCGAATTCACCGACGTGAATTCAACGACGTTGGGATAGGTGTTGACGGTTCCAACCGGACCGACGAACGTCGTTGTGAAGTTGCCGGTAACGGGAGCGAAGTACACGCTGGTCTGGCCTGTCGTCTCGTTGGTGCCGAATTCGAGACCGGGTGTCGTCAGCGTTGTCGTGCTGTTACCGAACACCCACTGGTAAACGGACGTGTTCCCGAGTCCGTCGTTCGCTTCATCCGCTGTGAGCGCATACGTCGTCGACCCGTTCGTGACGGTCAAGGTATCAGCGAAGGTCTGCATGCCTTGAAGGATCGGACCCGTTGTCACGAGTTTGCTTGCCGTGTAACCGGCATTGCAGGTGTAGCTCCACGCATCGTTATTCGCAAGTGGTTGATATGAGGTCGGCGTCGGCGAGGGCGTCGGCGTTGGGCCACCCGGAGTTGCCGTCGGAATCGGCGTGCACGTTGCGCACGTCGGAACCGGACTCGGCGTCGCCGTGGCGACGGTTGAGGAACCCTTGCAGCCACTCGTAACGGCGCCGACGACTGCGGCGGCGATGAAAAGGGCTGGTAAAACGATACGTTTGAGCGTCATCCAAACCGCAGGTTACGGCAGGCCTTGGTACCCACCTGCAAAGCGAGCAAGCCTGCGCGCGCCCTTCGATTACATGACGATGAGAAACAAAAAGGGCAGACGTTTCCGTCTGCCCTCTTTGTTTTGGACGCAGAGAACTCTAGTAGTGGATGTTCTGACGAAGCCGCTTCATGTACTGTGCAAACGCGGCATGACCGGAATGCGCCACGGCAGCACTCGCGCTAAATGCGGAGGTCTTCCGTCGCGTCGATGCGGCCGATTCTTGGTATCCGTTGAAGAGCACGATGGTGGTTTCAGACTGGTTGCTGACGGACGTAGCAGACGTTCCGCCGGCGGGCACAACGAACGTTCCCAGAACGCCGGTGTTGCCTGCGCCCGAGAAACTTCCCAAGAAGATCGTCCCGTCTGGTGCGACCACAAGCGGATAGACATCGAAGCTGCCGGTGATCGTTCGTGTTACGGACCCGCCGCCCGGAGCGAAGACCTGGATGTTATTGAGGTCATCGTTCTGCTCTTGCATCGAGTTGCAGTTGTAGCCGCCATTGTTGTTTCCAACATAGATATTCCCGACTGCATCAATGTCGACGCCCGTTGGTCCAGGACCGTTGGCATCACTCGCCGTGGCGACGAACTTCTCGGTGCCGCTCGGCGGGTAAATGTAGAGGCCTGCGAGCGGGTCGCAACTTGCATAGCCGAATTCGGTGACGTAGATCGTGCCGTCTGGGCCGACTGTCATGTAGTTCGGCGCGAACCCCTGCACGTTAGATCCTGTTACGATCGTTTCCGGAACCGTGCGCGACACCGTCGAGCTGCCGGGTGCGTACACCTGATAGTTGGCGGTGGTGCCGTCATTGTTCGCAAGAATGATCGTGCCATCGTGTTGCACGTCCCATGAGGGCGTGGCAAGGAACTGGGAACTCAAACTGTAGTTCGGTGCTCCGCCCGACGAGCCGGCATTCCATACCTCAGCGTGAAGGGTAGCCGGATAGTTGTTGTAGTCGGTCCAGAAATTGACGACTTCGCCGCTGCCGCTGGATTGAACGACCCACTCTGAGGTGTTCGCCGCTCCGTTATATGACGAAACGTATGTCGTGCTTGCCGTGGTCGAGCCAACAGCAAATTTCTGAATTGTCGGAGCCGGCGTCGTGGACGTCGGCGGCGCCGCGAACTGGTTGTAGATGTTACCCGTATCGTCGAGCCCGAGCGAATTCGAGTTGATGTTCAGCGTATTCACGACGGTTCCGGCCGTGCTGACAATGACGATCCCTCCCGTCCCTTGCGCGAGATACGCTGTCTCTTGATTCGTCGATGGAGGTGGCGTCGACGATCCGCTCACCGAGAACACGCAGAATCCGTACGCTGCGCCTTGCTGCAATGTGAACGAGGGGACCGTTCCGCTGAACGTGAGTGTCACGCCGTCGCTCGAGGTGACGGGGCCCGAAATCGTTTGCCACGACGGCGACGCTTGCGTGCTGTCGTAGAAAGCCAGATAGTAGTTCGTTCCCGTCGTCACTGACCCGGCCGGGAATGTTTGCGTGAAGCTTACTGTGCCGGCGACTGTGATCGCTGCGCTGGGCGTGATCACGTCATAGTAGACCGGGTTGTTCTGACCGCTTACCTCGGGCCGAACCTTGCCCATGGATTGCGCCCGGCCGGAGTTCGACGCAAAACTGAGCGTCGGAACGCCGATCGGATTCGAGTTGCCTTCCTTAATTGCAACGGTCGTGTTAGCCCCGGTGGTCACGAGCGCCGCCGAAATGCTCTGGCTGTATCCGGTTGGCGCAGGAACCGCCACCGAAACCGGCTGCTGCGCGAGTGCCGTCGACGAAAGCGGCGCGCTTGTCGCAAGTGAGACAGAAGTCGGCGTAAAATTATGGACGGTGCTGCTCGTACTGCCGCCGCATGCGGCGAGTAGTATGAGACCGGTAGCGCCGCTTAAAAGCAGAGCAATCCAAGACTTGGGCTGCAAGAAAAACCTCCCGAGCAAAAGGGTGGGGACGTAGGAAATTGCGTTCTGTCACTCATCGGCCTGCAAGCATGCGCACAATAGGGGAAACAAGCGACCCACCGCCGCAAAATACGTGTTCGGAGGAAGGCGTTTGCCCCAGGACCGGATTCTGAGGGTCGGTGGTCAGGAAGCTGATAACCGCACCCTGGAAGCGTTGCTCAAAGCTGCCGGGATGAACGACGTGAAGTTCGCTACGGTGGGCGAAGCTTTGCCGCTCATCACCGAGCATCAATGCGACATCCTGGTCCTCGATTTGATGCAATCGAGCGGTGAGGTCCTCAAGCTGCTTCGCGCAGCTTCGCCGGCTGATGACGGTGCGGCGCGCATTCCAGTTGTCGTTACCGCGCCGGCGAACGCGACCGATCGCATCCAATCATGTTTGCAATACGGTGCTGAAGATTTTATTCTCACACCTGTCGACGTGAAAGCGCCGCTCCTCGTCACGCGCCGCATCGCACTTGCGCTACAGCGCCGGCGTATGGCCGACTTCAAAGTCAACGTCCGTTCGTCAACGCAAGAGGCCGATCAGACGGCCGTTCTCAAACTCGCCGACGACGCGTTCTTGCGATTTGTCCCGAAAGAGTTTCTCGAAAACCTCGATAAGAAATCGCTCTCCGAAGTCAAGCTCGGCGATCACGTGCAGCGTGAGATGACCGTGTTCTTCTCGGACATCCGCGACTTCACGTCGCTCTCCGAGCAGCTCTCACCGCAAGAGAACTTCAAGTTCCTCAACTCGTATCTTCGGAACGTCAATCCGATCATTCGCCAGCACAAGGGTTTCATCGACAAGTACATCGGCGATGCGATCATGGCGCTTTTCCCGAACGATCCGGACGACGCGCTGCAAGCGGGCGTCGATCTCCAGAAGGCAGTCTTCAAGTACAACCAAGGACGGCGTATGGCCGGCTATGTTCCGATTGCGATCGGCATCGGCATCCATCGTGGCGAGTTGATTCTGGGCACGATCGGTGAAGACGAGCGGATGCAAACGACGGTTATCGCCGACGCCGTCAACGTCGCTTCGCGTCTCGAGGGACTCACGAAGACGTATCGGGTCGGCTTGCTCGTCAGCGGCGCCGTGGTCGAGTGCTTACAACCGACTCATAAGTTCAAGCTACGGCATCTCGGCGGCGTGAAGGCCAAGGGCAAAACGCAAAGCGTCGAGATCTACGAGTGCTACAACAACGATCCAGCCGAGCTGGTCGAACACAAAGACAAAACGCAAGATGCCTTCGATAGCGCGATGGCGGAATTTCGCAAAGGCACGTTCCTTACCGCCGGCAAGATTTTCGGACGCATTGCGGAGTTGCATCCCGATGATGCGCCCGCGGCGTTCTTCCGCGACCGCTGCTCGCTGACGGTCGTGCACGAGCGCGGCCCCGGCGCGTGGGACGGCGCGGAAAAGATAGAAGTTAAGTAACCAGCGCGTCGCGCAATGGCGAGTATCGATCAAGTAGAGTATTGGAACAACGAGGGCGGCGCGCGCTGGACGAAATTCGCCGAGCGGACGACGGCGCTCTTCATTCCACTGACCGATGCGCTCTTGCAGCGCGCCGCTCCGCGTAGCGGCGAGCACGTCCTCGACGTCGGTTGCGGAACGGCGCGGACAACAATCGAGCTGGCAAAAGCCGTCCGGCCCGGGCGCGTCGTCGGGCTCGATGTCTCGGGCGTGATCTTAGACGCGGCGCGCAAGAACGTAGCGCGTGCCGGCATCGATGGCGTCGAGCTCGTCCTTGCCGACGCGTCAACATACGAGCTCAACGAACGCTACGATCTGATGTTCTCGCAGTTCGGCGTCATGTTTTTCAGCGATCCGGTTTCGGCATTTGCAAATCTGCGCCGCGCGCTCAAACCGGATGGTCGCGTGGCGTTTGCGTGCTGGCGAACACTGGAAGAAAATCCGTGGTTTTCAGTTCCGCTCGCAGAAGCGAAACGATTCGCGCCACCGCCGCAGCCGATGCCGCCCGATGCGCCAGGCCCGCTCGCGTTTGCCGACGCGAAACGCGTCGAGCGTATTCTAAAGGAAGCCGGTTTTTCGGATATTACGATCGTGCCGCACGACGAGCAGCTGTTGATCGGAGATCCCGATCAACTCGACGCCGCGAAATTCATGCTGGCACGCATCGGCCCGGCGGGGCGGCTACTCGATGCCGTCGACGAAAATACGCGACGCGCTGCTGAAGACGCAATCGGCATCGCACTGCAAAAGCGTGCGTCGTCCGATGGAATGCGACTCGGCTCGGGGATTTGGCTCGTTAGCGCGAGAAACGGCTAGCTGCGTGGGAGCGTACGGGTCTGGTGGCTCGCACGGTCTTCAAAACCGTTGAGGCCGTCGCAAGGCGGCTGGTAGGTTCGATTCCTACACGCTCCCGCCAACGAATCCGCATCAGTGACGGATCGCGAGGCCGCCATCTACCGAAAGAACTTCGCCGGAAACGCCGGACGCGCGATCCGATGCGAGAAAGACGACGACGTCGGCGATTTCTTTGGGCTCGAGCATACGCTGCGCCGGAAGATTCTTCGTCAGTTCACGCCAGCGTTCGGCGTCGCCGAACATGGATTCCGCGCGACGACGCATCAAGCCGGTGGCTCGTTCGGTCGCAACGTATCCGGGATTCACGCCGAGCACGCGCACGCCGTGATCGAGGCTGTAGCTTCCGACCGCACGGGTTAAAGCGACGAGTCCCGCGTTTCCCGCGGAGCCGGCCGCATAGTTGTAGTCGAGTCGTTCGGCCGCGACTCCAATGATATTGATGATGACGCCCCGGCGGCGCTCTTTCATCGCGCCGAAGTATAGGCGCGTTAGGTCGATATAGCCGAAAACTTTCGATTCCCATCCCGCGCGCCAATCCGCGTCCGAGAGCGCGAGTAAATCGCCGCCGGGAATGCCGCCCGCATTATTAATCACGATCTCGGCATTCGGGCACGTCTCAAAGAGCGTCTCCGTTGCGCCCGGCTGTGCAAGATCGACTGCAAGTGTCGTTGCCGTAGCACCGTGATCGCGAGCGATCTCTTCGCTCGCTCGTTGCAAACCCTCGACTCCTCGAGCAACTAAATGCAGAGCGGCTCCCTCAGCGGCGAACGCCTCGGCAATAGCGCGTCCAATACCTCGCGAGGCTCCCGTGACGAGAACCGAGCGTCCGTTCAGTCCAAGATCCATATTACGCGAACGTGCGTATTACGTGAACCGGATAGAACGTGTCGCCCGTTGCGTCAACGGGCCCTAAAATGCGTAGCGCCTCGGGCGTGGCGCGAAATGCTTCAATCTCTTCAATGTGCGTGAAGTGGTAGAGAATTGCGGAAGCTCCGTCGTCGTCGGTTCCGAACAACGTTGCGCCGCGGAAACCCCGCGCCGCTGCGACCGGCGCGCTCAAGGCGCGCAACGCTTCGCTCTTGTGATTGATGTGCTCGAACGCGCACGCATCGGTCGATGCCGGGTCGAGCGTGGCATCACCCCAGACCAAGGCCGTTCGATAGAACGCAAGCGAGCTTGATTCAGCGACGGCATGCCGCTCGGACGAAAGATGATGATCGTCCCACGATGACGCGAGATGCTTGAAGTTTTCATGGCCGTCGAGGTGAACGAGCGCGATCACGCGCCGGTGATTGGTCGAGCGCAGCACGACCGACGCATGCGCTTTCGCAGCCGAGGTGCGTGCTTTCTCGATGAGCGTCTCGTAGGCCGCGATTCCCGCGTCGGCGCGGTTCGCCGCGACGTGCACGACGTCGATCGCCCACCAAGCGTTGGGTGCAAACGTAAGGATGGGTCCGCCGGCGTGGTGATCGGTAGGCGTGTGGCGCTGTCGGTCTTCATGGGTTCGTGGCATATGAAAATGCTACCACCTTTGCGCACAAAAGTCTTGGGGACACCGCGTTGTTACCGTGGCGAGATATCTCCCTTGAGGAATGGATGCGAGAAAGGTTGGAGACATGAGGCAGTTGGTTGAAAGTGATCAAAACGGACCACCTACTGTCCCTGTAATTCGGACAGAGCTCACTCCGGAAGAGACGCTCGCCGAGCTCGTGCGCGTGAATGCAGAGCTCGAGCGAAGACTCGATGCAGGTGTCGAACGCGACGAGGCCGCGCGCGACGTTGCACTCGAAGAGCTCGCGCGCACCAATGCGGAGCTCGAGCGCCGCTTGGCGCAGCGCACCGTAGAACGCGATGATATCGCGCGCGACGAAGCCGTTACCGAACTTGCGCGCACGAATGCCGAGCTCAAGCAACGTCTCGCGGAGCGGACGACGGAGCGTGATGGTGTAGCTCGCGATGAGGCCGTTACCGAGCTTGCCCGCACCAATGCCGAGCTCAAGCAGCGGCTCGCAGAGCGGACGGTCGAGCGGGATGATATCGCGCGCGACGAAGCGCTTACGGAGCTCGCCCGCACCAACGCCGAGCTCAAGCAACGTCTTGCAGAGCGCACCGTAGAACGCGATGATGTGGCTCGCGACGAAGCACTTACCGAGCTCGCTCGCACCAATGCCGAGCTCAAGCAACGTCTTGCGGAGCGCACGGCGGAACGCGACGATGTGGCTCGCGACGAAGCGCTTACCGAACTCGCCCGCACCAACGCCGAGCTCAAGCAACGTCTCGCAGAGCGCACCGTAGAACGCGATGATGTGGCTCGCGACGAAGCGCTTACCGAACTCGCCCGCACCAACGCCGAGCTCAAGCAACGCCTCGCGGAACGAACGGCGGAACGCGACGACGTGGCTCGCGACGAAGCACTTACCGAGCTCGCTCGCACCAATGCCGAGCTCAAGCAGCGTCTCGCAGAGCGGACGGTCGAACGCGATGACGTGGCTCGAGACGAGGCGCGTACCGAACTCGCGCGCACAAACGCAGAGCTTCAGCAACAGCTTGCAAAGCGGACCATCGAGCGCGACGACATCGCCCGCGAGAAAGCCAACGTTGAGCTTCTCCGAACGAACATGGCGGAAGAGCAACTGCACGTGCACGCTGCCGAACTCGAAACGCTCAATGCCGAATTGGAAAGCTTCAGTTACTCAGTTTCTCACGACTTGCGCTCGCCCGTTCGAGCCATCATCGGCTATACGGAGGCAGTGAAAGACGACTATGCTGCGCTGCTCGACGACGAGGGTCGTCGGCTTCTCGGAGTCGTTCATAGCGAAGCTTCGAGGATGGGCGACCTAATCGACGATTTGCTCGCGTTTTCGCAGCTCGGCCGGCACTCGATCGTAAGCGTTCCCATCGACATGCTCAGTTTGGTCCGTGAGGTCGTAACCGACCAAGGCCTCTCAACGGAGCGGCAAACATCGATCTTCGACATTGGTGAGCTTCCCGACGTCGTCGGTGATCGCGCCCTGCTGCGTCAGGTTTGGACCAACCTCATATCCAACGCCGTAAAGTACTCGAGCAAGAAAGCGGATCCGCGCATTCGCATTTGGGCGACGAGCGAGGCGAACCGCGTCGTGTTTAACATTGCGGACGATGGAGTCGGGTTCAATATGGCTTACGCGGACAAACTCTTCGGAGTCTTCCAGCGCCTCCACCGAAACGAGGACTTCGCCGGCACCGGCGTTGGCCTCGCGATCGTGCAGCGAATCGTGCAGCGGCACGGCGGCTCGATTTGGGCGGAGGCTAAGCTTGGCGAAGGTGCCACCTTTTCATTTGCGTTACGGATTGGAGCTATAGTTTGACCGACTACGATGACGTTGAAATTCTCTTGGTGGAGGACAATCGCCAAGACGCCGAGATGACGACGCGCGCGTTAAAGAAATGCAAGATCGTCAACAAGGTCTATTGGGCAAAGGATGGTGTTGAGGCATTGAACTTCATTCGTTGTACCGAAGAATTTGAAAATCGCAATAAAAACTGCACTCCAAAGGTAATACTCCTCGACCTGAAGATGCCGCGCCTCGACGGCCTCGATGTAATCCGGGCTCTCAAGGCTGAGGAGAGCACGCGAAAGATTCCCATCGTCGTGATGACCTCATCGAATCAAGAGCGCGATGTCACCGAAAGTTACCGCCTTGGGGTCAATGGTTACGTAACGAAGCCGGTCCAATCCACGGCCTTTGTGGAAGCGGTAGCGAACATTGGGATGTTCTGGCTCTTTGTCAATTCGATACCGGTGTGACGACCGAGTTCGAGGTGCTCACGGCCGAATTGGAGAGCTTCAGCTACTCGGTCTCGCACGATCTTCGTGCTCCCGTCCGGGCAGTCATCGGCTTTTCGCGGGCCCTCGAAGATGATTACGCCGTCTGTCTCGACGATGAAGGGCGGCGGCTTCTGACCGTCGTCGTCAGCGAAGCCCAGCGGATCAGTGAGTTAATCGACGGACTTCTGGCATTTTCGCGAGTTGGGCGTCAACCGATGGAACATGTTCTCGTGGAGATGACCGTGCTTGCATGCGAGGTTGTGAACGAGCGAGCAAGCCCCGATCCGCCATCAGACGTCGTCATCGAGATCGACGATCTTCCAAGTGTATCGGGCGATCACGTTTTGCTTCGGATGGTCTGGGAGCACTTGATATCGAACGCGACAAAGTTTTCGAGGCTCGAGACGCTTCCGCGCGTGAGAATTTGGGCATCGCAAGAGCCCACGCGGATAGTCTATAACGTTCAAGACAACGGCGTGGGATTCGAGATGGCGTACTCAGATAAGCTGTTCGGAATATTTCAGAAGTTACACGGGGGCGACAACTTTTCGGGTACGGGCATTGGACTTGCGATCGTCAAGCGCATCGTTCACCGTCACGGGGGGACAGTCTGGGCGGATGCAAAGCTAGGTGAGGGCGCGACGCTTTCATTTGCGTTACCGATAGGACGCGAATGAATGCGCGATTTCGACGGTTGGGCAAAGGACGGCGCAGAAGCCTTAGACTTTATCGCCTGTACGGGAACTTTCGAAGGGCGTGACCCGCGCGAACGTCCGCGTTTGATTATCTTGGATCTCGAGATGCCTCGCCCAGCTCGATTCAGCGTCTTGCAAAAGCTGAAAGAGGATAAGCGCACGCAATCGGTCCCCGTCGTCGTTATGACGGCGTCCGATCGAGGCGGTGACGTGGATGAATGCTACAGACTCGGCGCCAACGCTTACGTCATCAAGCCGATCGGCTTTACAGAGCTCGCCGAAGTCATCGCACGCGTTAGCCGTTTCTGGCTCCTTGCTAATCAGGTTCCGCAGTGATTGCCGCGGCCTCCCCAAAGATCGAGAAGAGTCGCGAGCCGGCAATCCGCGTCCTGATTATCGATGACAATCCGCGCGATGCCGAGCTGTCGTTGATGCAGCTCCGGCGCGCCGGCATGTCGGTCGAGGGTGTCAACGCGCTCGATCGGCAGCAACTGAGGGAGGCCCTGCGCACCTTCGTTCCCGACGTAGTCTTGTGCGACTTTTCCTTTCCTGACTTTGACGGGTATGCGGCGCTGCGCATCGTGCGAGAAGTGTTGCCGCACGTCCCGCTGATCTTCGTTACGGGCACGATCACGGAAAACCGGGCGATCAGCGCCGTACAAAGCGGCGCTGCCGACTTCGTCTTGAAATCGAATCTCACGCGGCTTCCGAGCGTCGTGCAGCGCGCCGTGCGTGAAGCGCGAGAGAAAAAGCGACTCGAAAGTACTCTCGAGAACTCGGAAGGACGAGCGCGTCGACAGGCCTCTCGACTCGAGTCGCTTTGGCGCATCGCCAGCAATCCAGGATTACAAGGGGCGAGTCTCATCCCGGCGATACTTTGCGAAGCCGCGGAGGCAATTCGACCCAACCAATGCTTTCGCGGCGTACTCAGCCGAATCGAGGCAGCAACGGCCGTCGTGATCGGCTTGGGCGTGGCTCCCCGCGACAGCGATCCACGGATAATGTTACCGCAGCTGGGCAGCACAGCTCCCATTCGCGATACACTCGTCCCAATCGTGGGCCGCTCGCAGGCCTGGGATAACCTTGATAGCATGGCGATCCCGGTCGGCATTGCGCGCCTCGGATGGCGCTGCGGAATCTCAACCCGCTTCGAAGCCGCCGGCGTGCGCTATCTGCTCACCTTCGCGTCGCCCGAGCCAACGACGATCACGTTTGGTGCCGAAGATATCAGCTATCTCGAGATACTCGGAGCGTCGTTTGCGCACTTCTTGCAGCTCAATCACGTAACAGACCAATTGCGTGAAGCGGAGGAGCACTCACGGCAGCATGCCGAGCGATTGGAATCTCTCTGGCGGCTCGTGAATGAAGCAGGTCAAGGCGAGGCGCAGCTATGGCCGGCGATGTTAGCCCAAGCTGCAACCGAGATGCAGCCGGGGCATCCATATCGCGGGACGCTCTGGAGAATCGACGGCGCGGATATGGTCGTAGAGGGCTCATCCGAAGAGGCGCCCGGGCATTCCCCCTCCGACTCGAAAAGCCGACTCGGCCGTTCGATACCGATGGCGACTTCGATCGTCGGAAAATTTCTCGCAGATGGTGGCGGCACGCAATCATGGGAGAACCTGCCCGATGACGCGGAGTCGTCATCTGCTGAGAGCCATGAGTGCTCAGTTGTTGTTACGACGTTTAGCGCCGGTAATGCCACATGGGCTCTCAAGTTTTCGTCAAGCACGCCGGCCGAGAGACCCTTTGGCGTAGAGGAGCACGCATATATTGAAGTCTTAGCTTCGTATTTTGCGAGCCACATCCAGGATCGCTGGCATTCCGAGCAACTCCAATACCATCGATCCCACGACGCCCTGACGAACCTGTTGAGCCGCTCGCAGTTTCGTTCGCTGGCGCAGAGCGCGTCTCGGACGAACGGTAGCTTTGCCGTAGTTCTCATCGATATCGACGCGTTTAGTGAGATCAACGAGTCGTACGGGCATGTGTTCGGCGATGCGGTTCTGGTTGAGATCGGTAGGGCGCTCTTAGAACGTGTTTCCGAAGGTGAGATCCTCGCGCGCATCGCCGGCGACGTCTTTGCTATTTTTATTCCTTGTCCGCTGTCTGTGGAGTTCATGCAGAACCGGTCCGACATTTTCGCGAGTATTTTTTCGCACGGAATTTCGACTCCAGGCTCTCCAGGCGGTATGGGCCCGGAGATGGTTTCTCGGACGGCGAGTATCGGCGTCGCGATGGCACCTAAGGATGGCTCGACCGTCGATGCTATTCTCACGCACGCTGACGCGGCGCTGCTGAATGCAAAGATGCGCGGTGATGGATCGACCGTTTTTTTCGAAGAGGAGATGGGGGGCGACGCAGCTCGGCGCACGACGTTGCGCAACGAGCTCGCCACGGCGATCGTCGACAACCAGTTTACGCTCTACTTTCAGCCTCACGTTGAGATCGCCACCGGCGTCGTTACCGGCTGCGAGGCCTTGATCCGATGGAACCATCCCGAACGAGGACTCTTGCTTCCCGGACACTTCATCCCATTTGCGGAGCAGTCTGGGATCATCACCAGCATTGACGCCTGGGTTTTGCGGAATGCGTGCGCGGTCTCAGCTGAGCTCGCTGCGCTCCGAGACGGTTTTCGTACGTACTTCAATCTCTCCGGCAGACAGGCCGGCGATCCGAAGCTGATCCGAGCTCTCAAAGATGAAGCTCGCAGCGGCGTCGTGCTGAGCAATATCGGCGTGGAGATTACCGAGAGTGATGCGATGCGAGACGTCGAGGCGACGCGCCGGGTATGTCGAGCCTTACGGAGGCTCGACGTCCGGATTGCGATCGACGATTTCGGGACGGGCTATTCGTCGTTGTCGTTCTTGAAACGTCTTCCCGTTGATATCGTCAAGATTGACCGCAGCTTCATCTCCGGTGTTCTCACCGATCCGCACGATGAAACAATCGCCGAGACGATCATTTCAATCTCCGAACGTTTTGGATTCGAATCCTTGGCTGAAGGGGCCGAGCAGGTTGAGGAAATCGAGTGGTTACGGAAACGCTCATGCCGCTTCGTGCAAGGGTATGCGATTTGCCACCCACTCCCACTCGAGGCCTTTAAGTCATGGCTCCACGCGCGTTCAAGCAACGGACAAGGGTGAAGCGGTCGGTGATGATCGCGAATGTGTGGACGACCGATACCGGAGTCCCAAACTTAGCCACAACGAGAGCGTCGCGCAGTCAGCTCAAAAGCGCTGCGGTGATTGCATTCGTTCTCGTGCTCGTGGCTCTCGCGGCCGCCGGTATGGGATCGCGGTCCGCAGCGGATCTCCCGGGCTTTCTACCGCTTGTCGCCGGCATCACGACGATCTCAGATTTGCTGGCTGCCTTTCTTCTGTTCACGCAGTTTCGCGTAACAGGCCTGACGCTTCTCGCGGTGGCCGGTGCCGCTTATGCGCTCAGTGGACTGTTGACCGTGGCCTACACCGTCAGCTTTCCGGGTGTCGTCCTTCCCGGGGTCATCCGAACCGAAGAAATCGGCCCCTGGTTCTGGGTGATTTGGCATCTCGCATTTCCGCTGATGCTCGCGAGTTACGCGATTTCGGACCCGAGCTTGCGCTCGGCTTCACCTCTGAATTCCATTCCGGACCAATTGCGCCGCTACTTGGGTGGTGTTGTCATCGTAGCCGGCCTTCTTATTCTCTTCATATTTGAAGCAGGCCACGTCCTACCGGCACTTATCCTTCATGGGAAATTTCAGCCGCTTTTTTCGAGCGTGCGCGTGGGTATCGTCTTGGCCGACGTCACAGCCGCAGTTTTGCTCTTCCGGAGACCGAAGGAACTAACAACGCTGCAGCTCGCCTTGGGTCTCGCGCTGCTTACAGCACTGCTCGACACTGCTCTCAACTTCATCTCCTCGGGCCGGTACACAGCAACTTGGTATGTCGGCAAAATCGAGATGTTTCTGACAGCAATGATCGTCGTGGTGACTCTCGCTGCCGAAATATCAGAGCTGTACCGCCGCGCGGCCGAGCTTGCGACGATCGACGCTCTCACCGGGCTCGAGAATCGACGTTCTCTCGGGCCGCGGCTCGAATGGGCGCTCGGTCACGGACGTCGCGAAGGCGTTCAAGTGGCGTTCATTATGATCGACGTCGATCGATTCAAGAATTACAACGATGCTTTCGGGCATGCTGCCGGCGACCAATGTTTGCGTCGCGTCTCCTCGGCTTTGCGCGCGCAGTTACAGCGCCCGAACGATCTCTTGATCAGGTTTGGGGGCGAAGAATTTGTGGTCCTTTTGGTCGATACGGACCAAGCCGGAGCGCAAATGCTTGCGGAGAGATTGCGCACTGCGGTTGAGGATTTGTCCATTCGTCACGCTCCTGGAGCTGCGAACGACGTCGTCACGATTAGTCTCGGAATATGTGTCGCGAAAGCAGCGTCAACTCAGGGCCGCGAATTGCTGGACTTAGCAGATCGCGCACTCTATGCGGCGAAAGCGGCCGGTCGAAATCGCTGGGCGTTCGAGGGCCCGCCACGTGCTCTAGAAGCCGTCACGCAAGTAGCAATCTAGCCGTGAAGATCGCGTGGACGCCCGATATCAAAATTCCAACCTTAGCCACCACGAGAGCGTCGCGAAGTCAGCTCCAGAGCGCAGCAGTCATTGCATTCGTGCTCGTACTCGCTGCGTTTGCGGCCGCCGCCCTGGGATCGCGGAACTCGGTGATTGCTCCAGGTTTCATCCCATTGGTTGCCGGCGTCTCGATGATCTCCGATTTGCTCGCTGGGGTTCTGCTGTTCGCTCAGTATAGGGTGACAGGCCTGACACTTCTTGCAGTGGCCGGTTCCGCTTATGCGCTCACTGGAGTGTTGACCTTAGCGTACTCCGTTAGCTTTCCGGGCGTCTTCGTTCCCGGCATCATTTGGGCAAACGAACAAACTGCCCCCTGGTTCTGGCTAATTTGGCATTTCGCATTTCCGCTGATGCTCGCGAGTTACGCGATTTCCGACCCGAGCATGCGTGCGGCTTCGCCAATAAAATCCGTTCCTCGCCGATTGGGCCTCTACTTGTGTGGTGTTGCCATCGCCGCTACCCTCTTACTTCTCCTCGTATTTGCGGCGGCACCCGTCCTACCGAAACTTGTCGTTCACGGGATGTTCGAGCCGCTGTTCACACACACGTTCGCACCGCTTATCATCTTGGCTGACATCGTCGGCGTCGTATCGCTCCTCGGGCGGCCGAGGGAGCTAACGACGCTGCAGCTGGCCATTGGTCTCGCATTGCTTACTGCAATCCTTGATGCTTTTCTCAACTTTGTCTCGATAGAACGGTACTCAGCGAGCTGGTATGTCGGTAAAATCGAGATGTTTCTGACAGCAATGATCGTCGTGGTGACGCTCGTGGCCGAAATATCGGAGCTGTACCGCCGCGCATCTGACCTTGCAACGATCGATGCCCTTACCGGGCTCGAGAATCGACGTGCTCTAGAACCACGGCTCGCTTGGGCTCTCGGTCACGGACGTCGCGAAGGCGTTGAGCTGGCGTTCATCATGATCGACGTCGATCAATTCAAGAAATACAATGACGCTTTCGGGCACGCTGCCGGCGACCAATGTTTGCGTCGCGTGTCTTCGGCTTTGCGAGCGCAGCTACAGCGCCCGAACGACCTCTTGATCAGGTTCGGAGGCGAGGAATTTGTCGTCCTCCTCGTCGATACGGACCAAGACGGAGCGCAAATGCTCGCGGAGAGATTGCGCGCCGCAGTCGAGGAGTTGTCCATTCGTCAGGCTCCGGGAGCTGCGTGCGACGTCGTAACGATTAGTCTCGGGCTAAGTGTAGCGAAAGCGGCATCAACGCTCGGCGACGAATTGCTGGAGTTAGCAGACCAGGCACTCTATGCCGCAAAAGCTGCGGGCCGAAATTGCTGGGCGTTTGAAGCATGGCCACGTGCTCTCGAAGCCGTGGCCGCAGGTAGCATTCTAGCCACACAGTAGACTACGGCGAATGGAGGCTCGCCGTGCTGCTCGCGATTGACGGCAGACACTTGTCGCTCGAAGCGATCGAGGACGTCGCGGTACACAAGGTTCCGGTTGAGGTTACGGCTGCTGCGCGCAACAATATTGCGCGCGCACGTGAAGCGGTCGAGCGTCAGTACGCGCTTGGCGCGGCGATCTACGGTGTAACGACGGGTTTTGGTCGTATGGCGAACGTACTGATCGCCCCGAACGAAACCGAAAAGCTGCAAGAAAATCTCGTGCGCAGTCACGCGGCGGGAACGGGTGCGCCTCTATCGATTACGCAGGTACGTGCTGCCGGCGTGCTGCGCATCAGCATGCTTGCGGCCGGACACTCGGGCGTGCGTTCTTCGACGGTCGATCTCTTGACCGCGATGCTCAATCACGACGTCACACCCTATGTACCGTCGCAGGGCTCCGTTGGTGCCAGCGGCGATCTCGCGCCGCTCGCGCACATGACGCTGACGCTGATCGGCGAGGGAAAAGCCTATTACGACGGCGAGCTGTTGCCGAGCGACGTTGCGCTGCGCAAGGCCGGTCTCGAGCCCATTCGGCTCGCGGCGAAAGAAGGGCTCTCGCTCGTCAACGGAACCGAAGTGATGACGGGCATCGCGGCGCTTGCGCTCGTGCGCGCCGAGCGGCTCATCAAAGCGGCCGACGTCATCGGCGCAATGTCGCTCGAAGCCTTTCTCGGCACGGATCGCGTCTTTGATGAACGCATCAACGCGCTACGGCCGCATCCGGGTCAAACGCAAGTGGCAACAAATCTGCGAGCACTTTTGGCCGAATCGGTCATCATGCTCTCGCATCGCGAATGCGGTCGCGTTCAGGATCCGTATTCGTTTCGTTGTATCCCGGTCGTCCATGGATCGGTTCGCGATGCCGCGCGCTATGCGCGTGGCGTCATCGAGATCGAAGCAACCTCGGTCACCGACAACCCACTCGTTTTCGCGGAACACGACGAGTTTCTGACCGGCGGGAATTTTCACGGTCAGCCGATTGCGACGGCGAGCGACACGCTGAAGGCGAGCCTCGTAACGCTCGCGAGCATCAGCGAGCGCAGGCTGTACCTCTTGCTCAATGGTGAAGAGCGCGGGCTGCCGCTGTTTCTTGCGCAGAATCCCGGCCTGCAATCCGGTCTGATGCTGGCGCAATACACGTCCGCGTCGCTCGTCAGCGAAAGCAAGGCGCTCGCGTTTCCGTCCGGCGTCGATTCGATTCCGACGTCAGCCGGTCAAGAAGATCACGTCAGCATGGGAACCATCGCGGCACGGACGCTGGATGCGATCGTCTGCAATCTTGAAGGCGCGCTCGCGTGCGAGCTGCTCGGGGCACTCGCTGCGACCGATTTCCGGCGCCCGAGCCGCTCCGGAAACGGCACGGGTGCGGCGTACGATTGCGCGCGGAATACGATCGCGCCGCTGCACGACGACCGCGTGCTTGCCGACGATATCGAATCCGCCCGTACCCTGTTGCGAACCGGCGCGCTGATTGCGGCCGCGGAAGAGGCGATCGGAGGTCCGTTATGAGCACCTATCCCGATCCGTCGTCGCAGTCAGCGCAGCTGTTCGAGCGCGCGAAGCACGTCTTTCCGGATGGCAGCACACGGCGCACGGTGTTCTTCGATCCCTATCCGCTCTACGCGGTGTCCGGACGCGGCTGCATGGTCACGGACGCCGACGGCATCGAGCGCATCGACTTCATCAACAACTATTCCTCGATGATTCACGGACATTCGCATCCGAAGATTGTCGAAGCGCTCGTGCAGCAGGCCGGGAAGCTGATGGCGGTCGGCATGCCGACGGAATCCGATATCGAGCTCGCCGAGCTGCTCGCCCGTCGTCTGCCCACGGTCGAGCGCTTGCAGTTTTGCAATTCCGGGACAGAGGCCGTGATGCTTGCGATCAAAGCTGCGCGCGCGTACACGGAGCGCCCCAAGGTCGCGCGCGTCGAAGGCGCCTATCACGGCGCGTACGACTTCGACGCCGTCATGCTGCCGTGCAACGACGTCGAGCGAGCACTCCAGGTTCTTGATACGCATAAGGCCGAACTTGCGGGCGCGATCTTCGATCCGATCGTCGGCCGGCTCGGATTTGCCGAGCTTACGCCGGAATACATTCGCGCGCTGCGCGACTGGACTCGCAAGAATAACAAGCTGCTGATCATAGATGAAGTTTTTTCCTTCCGCATCGATTATCACGGCGCACAGGCGCGCTATAAGGTCGAAGCCGATCTGACGGCGCTCGGCAAGATCATTGGCGGCGGTATTCCAATCGGTGCGCTCGGTGGACGTAAAGACGTGATGTCGGTTTTTGGTGACGGCAGCGCGCATCCCAAGCTGCACCATCACGGGACGTACAACGCCAATCCGCTGGCGATGACGGCCGGTAGAGTCTCGATGGAGATGTTGACCTCGAGCGAAATCGTGCGCATCAATACGCTCGGCGAGCGCCTCATGCGCGGCATCGAAAAGACTCTCAAAGACGCAGATGCACCAGCCAGGGCGCAAGGCGTCGGATCGATGGTCGCAATCGCGCCGATCAACACGGCGTTTACGGATCGCGTTCATCGGGAGATGCTCAGTCGCGGAGTGCTGATGATGGCACGTGGTGCGTTCGTCATCTCGACGCCGATGCGTGAAGCCGAGATTGACCGGACGGTCAACGCGCTCGCGGAGTCCTTGCAAGCCGTCCCGGTTCGCTGAACGCGTGCCGCAATGGGACACGCTCTGGATCGGTGCAGATCTCGCCACGATGACCGGCGGCGACACATCCGTCGGACTCATTCGCGAGGGCGCAATTGCGGCCGAGAACGGACGCATTGCGTGGATTGGACCGGGCGACACGCTTCCTGACGCACCGAAACGCTGCGCGAAGGACGTCGTCGAGCTCGATCCCCATACGCTGGTCACGCCGGGCTTGATCGACTGTCACACACATCTCGTCTATTCGGGAGATCGTGCTGCCGAGTTCGATTTGCGAATCGGCGGATTGAGCTACGCTGAGATCGCAAAGAGCGGCGGCGGGATTCAGACGACGGTCAAGCTCACACGCGCGGCCTCATTCGAAGACCTCTACGCGCAATCGGCGCGACGTCTGGAAATGATGATGGACGCCGGTGTGACGACCGTCGAGATCAAGTCGGGCTATGGTCTCGATCGTGACACCGAACTGAAGATGCTCCGCATTGCGCGCGCGCTCGGCAAGCAATATCCGGTCGAGGTTCGGACGACGTTTCTTGGCGCGCACACGCTGCCGCGTGAATACGCGGATCGGCGCGACGCCTACCTCGACCTCGTCTGCGACGTATTGCGTGAAGGCGCTTCCGAAAGTTTGATCGACGCGGTCGACGCGTTTTGCGAGAGCATCGCCTTCTCCGCCCTCGAGGTTCGAAAGGTCTTTCGCGTCGCTCAAGAGCTGCGGATTCCCGTCAAAGTGCACGCGGCTCAGCTGACATACGGCGACGGCCCAATGCTTGCGGCGGCGTTTCACGCGCTCTCCGCCGATCATTGCGAATATCTTCACGAGAGCGACATCGATTTATTGGCGAACGCCGGCGTCGTTGCGGTGCTGTTGCCGAGCGCGTCATACTTCATCGGAGAGGAGCAACTGCCGCCGGTTGCCGCATTGCGCAAAGCCGGCGTGCCGATCGCGATTGCGACCGATTGCAATCCTGGGACATCGCCAAACGTCTCGTTGCCGCTGGCGATGAATATGGCGTGCGTACGTTTTGGATTGCAAACGTGGGAGGCGCTGCAAGGCGTTACCATAAACGCCGCGCGAGCACTCGGAATCGGGGAGCGTGTCGGCTCGCTGGAGAAGGGCAAAGACGCTGACTTCGCGATCTGGCATGCCGACTCTCCGAGCGAGCTACCCTACAACTTCGGGCAGACACGGTGCCTCGGCACCGTGAAGCGTGGTCGCAGCATCGCAGGTACGAAAACATGACCGCCGTCGTATCCCCTCGAGTCATCCGCGCGCCGCGTGGCACAACGCTCACCGCTAAAAGCTGGCTTACCGAAGCGCCGCTTCGGATGCTCATGAACAATCTCGATCCCGAGGTTGCCGAGAATCCCTCCGAGCTGATCGTCTACGGCGGCATCGGAAAAGCGGCGCGTAATTGGGCATGTTTCGATGCGATCGTCGACGTGTTGAAACGCCTTGGTGCGGATGAAACGCTGCTCGTTCAATCGGGCAAACCCGTCGGCGTCTTCAAAACACACGCCGATGCGCCGCGTGTGCTGATCGCGAATTCGAATCTCGTCCCGCACTGGGCGACGTGGGAGACGTTCAACGAGCTGGATCGCAAGGGCTTGATGATGTTCGGCCAGATGACGGCCGGTTCGTGGATTTACATAGGCTCGCAAGGCATCGTGCAAGGGACGTACGAGGCGTTTGCGGAGGTCGGCCGTCGCCATTACAACGGAAGTCTTGCCGGAAAGTGGATCCTCACCGCCGGCCTGGGCGGAATGGGTGGAGCGCAGCCACTTGCGGCGACGATGGCCGGCGCTTCGATGCTTGTCATCGAGTGCGATCCAAGCCGTATCGAACGACGGCTCCGCTCGAAGTACCTCGACGTGCGCGCGCGTGATCTCGACGACGCGCTCGCTCGAATCGCCGAGGCAACGCGTACGAATCGTCCCACGTCGATCGCCGTCCTTGGGAATGCAGCCGAGATATTACCCGAGCTCGTGCGGCGCGGCGTTCGTCCCGATGCGGTCACCGATCAAACGAGCGCGCACGATCCGACCAACGGTTATCTGCCCGCCGGTTGGGATCTCGAGCGCGCCGCACTCTTACGCAAGTCCGCTCCCGCGGAGGTCGAGCACGCAGCGCGCGCATCGATGCGCGTGCACGTCGAAGCCATGCTCGCGTATCACGAGATGGGCGTTCCCACGTTTGACTACGGCAACAACATTCGGCAAGTCGCGTACGAAGAGGGCCTGAAGGAAGCATTCGCTTATGAAGGGTTCGTCCCGGCCTACATTCGGCCGTTGTTTTGCCGCGGCGTCGGGCCGTTTCGGTGGGTTGCGCTGTCCGGCGATCCCGATGACATCTATCGAACCGATGCGAAGGTCAAAGAAATTGTGCGCGATGATAAGAACCTCCATCATTGGCTCGACATGGCGCGCGAACGCATTGCCTTTCAAGGTCTGCCCGCTCGCATCTGTTGGCTTGGACTCGGAGATCGAGCCCGGGTCGGACTCGCGTTCAACGAAATGGTTGCGCATGGTGAACTGAAGGCACCGATCGTGATCGGGCGCGATCATCTCGATTCCGGTTCGGTTGCAAGTCCGAACCGCGAGACGGAAGGGATGCGCGACGGTTCCGATGCCGTTTCGGATTGGCCGATGCTGAACGCGCTCTTGAATTGCGCAAGCGGAGCGACCTGGGTCAGTTTGCACCACGGCGGCGGCGTGGGCATGGGGTTCTCGCAACATGCGGGCGTCGTCATTGTGTGCGACGGCACCGAGGCAGCCGCGAAACGCATCGAGCGGGTTCTCACGAACGATCCTGCATCGGGTGTGATGCGTCACGCTGATGCAGGATACCAAGAAGCGATCGACTGCGCGCGGGAGTACGATCTCGATCTACCGATGCAATAGCTGATGCCGGCGCGTTATATCGCGGATCTCGCGCTTTTACCCTCGGGATGGACGCGCAACGTCCGCATCGATGTCGATACCAACGGGTCGATCGAAGGTATCGAGCCGGAATCCAAGGGCGACGGTGCAACAAGGCTTGCCGGAGCAATCGTTCCCGGAATGCCAAACGTGCACTCGCATGCGTTTCAGCGCGCGCTTGCGGGTCGACTCGAGCGTCCGGCGACCGCGCGCGATAACTTCTGGACGTGGCGCGAAGGGATGTACGATCTCGCGTCACGCGTGAGTCCTGACGACGTCGAGGGCATCGCCGAGTATTTGTACGTGCAGATGCTCGAGGCCGGTTACACGGCGGTCGGCGAATTTCACTACCTTCACAACGATCCGAGCGGCGCGCCCTACGCGAATCGAACCGAAATGTCGGACCACATCGTGCAAGCTGCACGGAACGCCGGCATCGAGCTCACGCTGCTCCTCGTGCTCTATCGTCATGCCGGCTTCGGCGGCGAGCCGCTGCTGCCGTCGCAGCGCCGATTCGCGACAACCGTCGACGAATTGATCGCGATGTTCGACGCATTACGGAAACGCACGCACATTGGTGTTGCGCCGCACTCGTTGCGCGCAGTCACGCAGCATGAGCTTCGTGAGCTGCTCGGCGCAGTCGCGGAGTATCGCGATACCCCGATTCACATTCATATCGCGGAGCAACGCCGCGAAGTCGAGGATTGCGTGCGGCGCTACGGCAGCAATCCGATTGCGTGGCTCCTTGCGAATGCCCCCGTGAACAGCGCGTGGACGCTCGTGCATGCGACGCATCTGGAGCCGAACGAAATTCGCGCGCTGGCACAAAGCGGCGCGACCGCGGGACTCTGCCCGACGACGGAAGCGAATCTCGGTGACGGCATCTTTCCCGCGGAGGAGTTTTTGCGCGCGGGCGGCTCAATCGCCATCGGATCCGATAGCCATGTCACGGTCGATCCCTCTGAGGAGCTGCGTCTGCTTGAATACGGACAGCGGCTCGTGCATCAAGGACGCACGCTTCTCGATCGACTCTACACGCGCGCGGCGCGCGGCGGGGCGCAGTCGCTCGGAATCGAGGCCGGTGCGATCGAGCCGGGAAGGCGCGCTGACCTCGTTGCGCTCGATCTCGAGAACGTTGCGTTTGCAGCCTGTCCGCCCGAGCTGATCCTCGATGCGTGGCTCTTCGGCGGCGGACGCAATCTCGTCAAAGATGTTGTCGTCGGAGGAGAGCATGTCGTTCGCAATGGGCGCCACGCAAGGTCAGAAGAAGCACGCCGGCGTTACACGCAGACGATGCAGCGCTTGTTCTCTCGAGCGTAAATACCAGAGCAAGCATTACACAACGACCATCGAAGCGCCAGGTCATGAGAAAGCTGTTTTTCCCGTTGGTCGCGTTCGCGCTCGTCTGCGCGACGGCATCAGCCGCCGAGTCGCCGAGTCCGCTGCCGTCGCCGCTACCGTCACCGCCGCTGAAGGCGCCGAGCCACGTCATCATCGATAATCCTCAACCACAAGCGCCGCCGGTTGCGTACTTCCCCACCGGGCAGATTACGGGCGTGTGGCAAGGCTGCGGACCGTCGCAGAGCATGGGCACGATCGAAGAATTCAACACCGATCATCCGCGTGCGCGTATCGTCCAAGTCTTCGTCGATGCGAGTGTCCCATGCAAGACGCCGACCGCGCACACCTTCGTGATCGTGTATCAAGAGCCGGCGCCGATGATTCGACGAGCGATTCGTCAACCGCTCAAGAAGTAATTACGGTTCGTTGAACAGATAGGTCGTGAATTCGCCGACGCGCTCGAACCCGACGCGCTCGTAGAGCTCGATCGCTTTTGTGTTGAAATCGTTCACGTAGAGTGAGAGCGTCGGAACGTCGTTGAGCAACCGCCGGCAAATCGCGCGCATGGCGCGCGTGGCATAGCCTTTACCGCGCTGCGCGGGCGGCGTCCAGACGCCTTGGACTTGCGCGGTCCGCGCGGTGCGCGAACCAACGTTGCACTGGAAGAGAAGCTCCCCGTTTTCGATCCACACCCACCACCAGCCGCGCTCGATCAGACGCGAGATCCCGTGCATGAAGTTCGTACGATGTTCGCGCGGGTCATATCCGAGCTCGCCGACCATCATCTCGGCTGAGTTCGCGGCGACCATTTCGAGATCGCTGGCGCGAGCTTGCCGGATGGGAATGTCGTCGCCGCCGGCCGGCATGTGATCGATTGCGTAGAGCGGCTGCGAGGGGCGGATGAGTGTGGGCTCGCGATACCAAGACTTGATCCGGGCCCAAAAATGATTGGTGATGTGGCGCGGGCCGACGATCATGCGCGCTCGCGGCCGCTCGCGTGCTTCGAACGCAAAGCCGTCGATTGCAGCGACGTCATCGGCGGCAAGCGCGATCTGCGGGCCAAAAAAACCGACACCGGCGACGAGCCGGTTGTACGAACGCCACACCGCAATTGAGTCGTACGCCGTCGCCATACCGAGACCACCCTCGACGATCCATTGCATGAAGGCGTTTTCGTAAGGCCGGCGCGACAAGTACGCGACGACTTCCGTGCGTGCGACGCGGCTGAGGGGTTCGAGCATTAGCGTCGCGAGGTTCGTCACTCGGTGGCGCGAACCCGGCGCAAATGATCGATGAGATCGCTCGGCGGCTGCAAAACGCAAAATCGGTTTTCGTGTTGACCGGCTCCGGGATCTCGGCTGAAAGCGGGCTCCCGACGTTTCGTGGAGTTGGCGGCCTGTGGCATACGCATCGTGTCGAGCAGCTTGCTTCCCCCGAGGGCTTTGCGCGCGATCCGCATCTCGTGTGGACCTGGTACAACGAGCGGCGCGCGGCGCACAAGCTCGCCGAACCAAGCCCGGCGCATCTCGCGCTTGCTCGTCTCGAAGCGCGTTTCGACGATTTCACGCTGGCGACGCAAAACGTCGACTCGCTGCATCTGCGCGCCGGCTCGCGCAACGTGCTCGAACTCCATGGAAGCCTGCGGGAGGCGCGCTGCAACCGTTGCGCCGCAGTGATTTCGATCGAGGATGGTTTGCCCGTGGAACGTATCGAGCACACCTGCGGTGGGCTCTTTCGTCCCGGTGTCGTCTGGTTCGGCGAGTCACTGCCGCAGCGTGAATGGATGCTCGCGGCCGAAGCCGCCTCGCGCGCCGACGTCAAGATCATCATCGGAACGTCTGCGATCGTTCAACCCGCCGCATCGCTTGCATTTGGGGGCGATGCGTGGATCGTCGAGATCAATCCGGAGGCGACGGCGATATCAGATCACGTCGACGTTTCATTGCGCTCGCGTGCGTCGGACGCGCTGACTGAAATCGAATCGCGCTTTACGGCGGCAATTTAAGCGGCGGGCGGCCGCTGTCGTCTTCGTAATAGCCTTCGGCAGCGATAGGATCGGGCAGCGCCGGTGAGTTGTCATATGCGCCGAAGCCGGCCGTCTCCGGAATGTCGAGTCTCTTTTTCGTCAGAGGTGGGGGCGGTACGCGGCGCTTTGGCGGTGGCGGCGCTGCCTTCGGCAGTGGCGCGCGCGGTTGCGGCTCGCTGAATTCGCGCGGCTGACTGAGATCCGGATCGCGTTCGGGCAGGCCGGCAATGCGTTTGTCGAAGGTCGATTGTCCTTCGATCGGGTCGTCGATGCGCGTGCGCGGGAACGCTTGCGGCGGCGGCAAGAGCAGACTGTCTTTCTCTTCCGGTTTCGCGAGACCGCGAATGACGTAGCACTTCTCGTTGCGCTTCATGCCGCGTAGGGGAACCGTACCAGCCGAAACGTTGATGAACATCGTGCGCACGGGTTCGAGCGTCGATTCGGTAACGATAATGTACGCGCTCATCGGCTCGGTACGTTCCTGAACACGCGACGCAACGATCGCGGGCAGCCCGACGACCGTGTACTCGCGACGTTGCGGGTAACCGACTTCGCCGGCGACGACGTTGCCGCTGTTGATCCCGATTCCGACGCGCAAGGGTTTGCGACCCTCGCGTACCCAACGCTGGTTCATCCCGTCGACGAGACGGATGATGTCGACGGCGGCGCGGATCGCGTGTTCTTCCTGCAGCGGGTCCTCGAGCGGAAACCCGAACGCGCCGCTGATCCCATCGCCGAGAAACTTGTCGACCATGCCGCGGTGCTTTTGAATCGAGCGTCCCGCTACGGTATAGAAATCGTTCAGATAGCGCAGGGTCTCTTCGTGTTCCATCTGCTCCGCGAACAACGCGAAATTCCAGATCCGGCAAACCAGCACCGTCGCGTAGCCGCTCTTCGCGGAGAACGCGCGAGCGTCGCGCCGCTCCAGGAGCTCATCGAGAATGTTCGGCGAGACGTACCGCGAGAAGATACTCCGCACCCGGACCGTCTCGCGCTGGGCCGCGATGACGCGCTGGGCCTGCACGTATGCGACCACAATTGCAGCGACGGCCGCAGCAAGCGCGAGGAGCGCTATTCCCATTATCTCCCACTTATCGGGTGCCGGGGTATACTTCCCGCCGTGCCGGCCGATTTGTGACGCTTTTCTTCCAGGGCAGGCAGGCGTCGCGGGCGAAACGCGAACTCCCCATGGACGGCTTGAGCTTTCTAAAGGATCGTATTCCCGCATATGCCGACTACGGCGATGAGGACGCGCGACATCTCGTCGACAAGCAAGTTCGCGCCTACGTCGGGGAGGCGCTGAGCACCATTCGGGAACGGCTCTCTGCAAATCTCGCCGAGACCGCCTCCGAACAGCTCGAGAAGACGCTGTTGATGTGCGAATTCTCGAATCAACAGCTGATTCACATCCTCGATCACGCGCATCTCTCGAACACGGAAATCGAGGAGTTGCACGAAGTAGACCACGAGCTAATTCAGACCGCCGATCGCGCCGACGCGATCGAAGCCTCCAAGCTC
Organism: Vulcanimicrobiaceae bacterium; assembly: GCA_049520515.1. Taxonomy (GTDB): domain Bacteria; phylum Vulcanimicrobiota; class Vulcanimicrobiia; order Vulcanimicrobiales; family Vulcanimicrobiaceae; genus JAFAMS01. The sequence continues at coordinate 195,815 of JBEKPS010000006.1, read as the reverse complement.
GACGCCTATCTTTCGGAGCTCACATCGCTGTTCGCACGCCGCGCGCAAGCCGTCTTCTGGTCGGAGGACCGCCGCTAACGGATCCGACCCATTACGTCGATCTGATCGACAGTCTACTTGGGCCCGATGACGATCCACTCTCTGCATTCCACGATCTGAAAAAGATCGAGGGACTGCGTTTTGACGGCAGCAAGTGCGCGACGTGTCCGACGAATTGCTGCATTGTCCACGATCCCGACGAGCAGTATATCGCGATTCGCGAGGACGAGCTCACCGCGATCTACGATGCGTACCCGGATGCGCCCAAAGTTCGCGCCACCAAAAAAGGCAAGGATGGGCGCCGGTACTACACCGTTTCGAAGAAAGGCGCACGCTGCGCGTTCCTGGGCGATGATCTCAAGTGCGGTGTGTATTCAGCGCGGCCGCGCTACTGTCGCGAGAACCCGGGGAACGCTTATCAGCTCCAGGGATGGGAGGGCGTCCAATACGATTTGAAGCGCTGTCCGGGAACGACGTACGAAAAGCCGGTTCTGTGTTTGAATTCGGGCGGGATCGATAGTCTCGTCTTGCAGGCGCACATCAAAGCGCAAGGCTTCATACCGTATTCGCTGTTCATCGACTATGGACAACCGGCGCGCGAGCGCGAGCAGGCTGCGGCGCAGAAGATCGCCGCCTTCTACGGCGGGAAATTCTATACCGAACGCGTGAGGCTCGAGATCTTTAAACAGCCGCCATTTAGCAGTAGCGCCGCGCACAGTCCCATCTTCTTTTCGATTGCGGCGGCGTATTGCGATACGCTCAATATCCCGCGGATGGGACTCGGTTGGAAGCAAAAACGCAAGGGGCTCAAGATCATGACCCCGCTGCTCGAGAAGACAAAGCTCAACATCGCTCGTCTGGGCGCGAAGTACGCCGCGCCGTTCGAGTTGTCGTGGTCATGTCAAGGTGCGGGCAGCGCACCGTGCGGCGAGTGTCCAAAGTGCACGAAGCGAAATTCCGTGCTCGAGCGCATAGCTAGGGGAAGTGGAGCCGCGGGACCGAGGGCAGCTGGTTCAAGATCTGGTTCTTGAGATCGTTCCAATTGGTTGGAAGGCCGAAATCGCTGGAGAATTGATCGACTGCGGCTTGCGTGAGCTTGTTGACGGCGAGTTGCACGACGCCGTTGACGATCTTGGCCGTGAGCGATTGCCCCGCATTGACGAGCTGGATTTTTCCGCCGGAAAACGTCACCGACACCGGCTGGCTCGCCGAATAAACGTTGACCGTCAGCGAGTCGCCATCGACGCCGATATCGCCCTCGGTTCCGCGCACCGCGATCGACGAGGTCGGCGTGACGAACGTGTAATTTGCTTTGGCGCCCTCCGGATGCTCGACTTTGAAACGCGTCTTCCCCGAATAGATGACGAATTGCGCGTTCGCGACCTCGGCCTGACTGAAGAACGCGAGCTGGACGCGCGTTTGCGAACCGAGCGTAACGACCGACGAATCGGGCAGTTGCAACGTGCCCAGCGACGCGTCTCCGGTTATTGCTGTGTCTTTGTCGACAAGCGCGATCGAACCGTTCGGTGCGACCCGCGTCGTCTTGCCGGAATCTTCATACGCGACGCTGCCCTTGACGTTCGAGAGTATCTTGTCGCCGGCCGCATGTGCGTCGAGCGGTAGGACCAGCAGCGCGAGCGCGAGTGCGGCGCTTACGGCCGCGCGCACGGGAATGCGTTGCGCGCGATGCTCGACGTCGCGCAAAATCACGATAAAACACGCGGCCGCAAAAACCAAGCACGCGATGCCCACGCCGACCTCCCCAAAACACAGCTTTCCGATTCCAAAGAGCATGCTGTAGACGAGGCCGCAGCCCGCAACCCAATCGCGTAAGGCGATTCCGAGATTTTCGTCACCGGGACGAACGCGTGCATAGAAGCGCTCGAGCGTTGCCGAGCTTTCGGGTTGCGTCATGAAGGTAACGGTGAGCCACACGATGCTCGCAACTGCGACCGTCACGAGCAGACTGAGCGCGACTTGATTCGGCCCGTCGAACGCACCGAGCAGCTTAAGTGCCGTCGCTGTGACCCCGGACGATACGAGCGCCGAAATCTCACTCCACGCATTAATGCGCGGCCAATACCAGCGCAGAATCATGACTGGACCGACGCCGGCGGTAAACGTGATCAAGTACGTCCATGCGCCGCTGACCGAATCCATGAAGCCGGTGACGATCGCGGCGAGGATCATCGCCAGGATGGTCGCGGCGCGCGAGACCCAAACGTAGTGTTCTTCCGCGGCGTTCGGGCGCAAAAAGCGACGGTAGAGATCGTTCGTCATGTACGAGGCGCCGAGGTTGAGGTGCGTTCCGATCGTCGACATGTAGGCCGCGAGGAATCCCGCCATCATCAAGCCGCGCAATGCGATTGGCAAATGGTCGATCATCGCTTGGACGTACAACAGCTCGGGATCGATCTGCCCGGCAGCGTTTTTCACACCGGCCGGATAGAGCACGAGCGCGCTCAGCGCGACGAGAATCCACGGCCATGGACGTAAGGCGTAGTGCGCGACGTTGAAGAACAGCGTCGCGAAGATCGAGTTCTTCTCGTCTTTGGCGGCAAAGATGCGTTGGGCGACATAGCCACCACCACCGGGCTCGGCGCCCGGATACGACGACGCCCACCACGAGACCGCGATGAACACGAGAAACGATTCGAGCGGCATCCAGGCAGCGCCGTGCAGCGGCGGAAAAAACGCGAGCAAGCCGCCCTCTGTGATGTGATGCGCGGCGTCGAGCGCGCCGATCTTTTCTCGCAATGCCGAGACGCCTCCAACGGCGAGGACGGCCGCGACGGCGAGCACGATCGTCATCGTCATTTTTACGGCGAATTGCAAGACGTCGGTGACGAGGACACTCCACATCCCGCCGATCGAGACGTAGATCGCGGTGAGCACCAGGCAGATTCCGATCGCTTCCCATTTCGGAATCCCGAGCGTCAGGCCGAGAATCTTCGCGATCGCGAGATTCACCCAGCCCATGATGATCGTGTTGATGATGACGCCTTGATACAAGCCGCGTGTCACACGCAACGCCGCCGCAGGTTTTCCGCTATACCGCAGCTCGGTGAATTCGACGTCGGTGAGCACGCCCGAACGCCGCCACAGCGCGGCAAAAAAGAACGTGGTGAGGATCCCACTCATCACCATGTTCCACCACACCCAGTTCCCGGCGACGCCGTTCTTTGCGACGAAGCCCGTTACGGCGAGCGGTGTGTCAGCTGCGAAGGTCGTCGCAACCATCGATGTCCCGGCCAGCCACCACGGCACGTTGCGTCCGGAAAGAAAATATTCCGACATGCTCTTGCCGCCGCGGCGTGCGTAAAAGACCCCGATTCCAAGGTTGATCGCAAAGAACGCTGCGATGACGCCCCAGTCAAGCGGACGAAGCTGCATTACCCTGAGCGAATACGACGCCTCCGCGTGCCTGGGCCTTTGCGTGCCGGCGATTCGACATCGCAAAAGCGACCGAGTTGAAGGAGACCGCGGGCTCGTCCATAGGAATCACTCTACGTCGTGCTTCGCTTGCTCGCAACCGCCACGTTCCTTTTGAGTTTGGCGTGGAGCCCGGCGGCAGCCGCATTCGATCCGTCTGTGCTCGTGCCGCAGCCGCAAAGGGTGTCGGCCCTCACATGCGCCGTTCAGATTTATGCGCGGCCCCTTCGCATCGACGCGAGGTTCGATTCCGGTGCGCGCGAGCTAATCGACGAGCGTTTGCGCGCGCTCGGCATTCCGCCGCTACAAATCGCATCGCCCGCCGATGTCGCGATCCACGTGCAATCAGGCGGCGCGCGCGAGCATTATCGCCTGACGATTTCGAACGGCGGCGTCGCAATCACCGCATCCGGCGCCGAAGGCGCCTTTGATGCGGCGATGACGCTGGCGCAACTCGTGCGGCGCGTGCGCGGCGGTTATACGCTGCCGTGCGTGCAGATCGACGACGCACCGGTCTTGCGCTGGCGAATCGTCTCCGACGATATTTCGCGCGGACCGCTGCCGACGATGCGCTATTTCCAGGAACGTATTCGCGGGCTCGCGGCGCTGAAGATCAACGGCTACTCGATCTATATGGAACACGTCTTCGCCGATGCGGCGCATCCGCTGGTCGCGCCGGCCGATCCGATCACGCCTGCGCAGCTGCGCGAGCTGCGCGATTATGCGGCGCGCTTTCACGTCGCGCTCGTCCCCGAGCAGCAAACGCTCGCGCACATGCACGAGACGCTGCGCTGGGAGCAGTTCGGCGCGCTGTCGACGCCGCCGCACGCGTGGCTGCTTTCACCGGCAAATGCCGTAACGTACGCATATCTTACGCCCCTCTTGCGCGAGATCGGCGCGGCCGCCGGAGGGGTTCCGTTCTTCCATCTCGGCTCCGATGAACCACTCGAGCTGCGCAGCGCCGACGTCGCAAAAGTATTTGCCGCGCATGTGACGCGGGTCGAATCGATCATCCGCCCGTTTGGGGCTCGACCAATGATTTGGGACGACGCAATTCAGCAGAATCCTTCGATCCTCGGCATGATTCCAAAAGATACGGTCATCGTCGATTTTCACTACGGCCGCGAGACGTCGTTCGCGGGATATATCTCGCGGATCTCATCAGCCGGCTTCGAACAAATGGTCAGTCCGGGTGCGAATAACTGGAACGAAATCTATCCTCGCCTCGATCTCGCGTTCGACAACGTCGCCCACTTCGTCGCCGATGGGCGCAACGCGCACGTGCTCGGGATGTTCATGACCGTCTGGCACGACGACGGCGAATCGCTCTACGAAGCCACGTGGTACCCGATTGCGTTCGCGGCTGCGAGCGCCTGGCAGCGGCACGACGTCGATCGTTCGCGCTTCCCCACGGCGTTCGCAGCCGAATTCTTCGGCACGCAGGATCCACGCTATGCGCGCTCACTCGAGCGTCTGAGCGCGATCGACGTGAATCTCGGCGCCGACGACGATCCGAGTGACTATCTCTTTTGGTCCGATCCGTTCGACGCGCAAATCGGCGATCGCATCCGCAGCTCAGTCGACGTCGATAAACTGCGGCTCGATGCCGAGTCGATTTTGAGCGATCTTCACGGCGCCACGCCGCCGTTGCACGCAAACGCTGCGCGCGTGATCGCGCTTGCCGCGCGCCGCTACGATGCGCTGGGACGCCGTTTCGAGATCGGCGCCGAAGCGAAGCGCTATTATGACGACGCACGTACGCACATCGGCGAATCGAGCGATAGTCCGGTCTATCGCGGACTCAATCTCGCGAGATACTTGTGCTGGGAGCTGCGCGACGATCTGCTCGCCATCGAGCCGCTCTATCGCGAGGCTTGGACGTACGAAAGCCGGCCGGCTGCGCTCGGCGCAGTGCTGACGCGGTTTCATCTCGGCGAGCAGCATGCGATAGTCGATGCGGATCGCTTGAATGAAGCCGAGCGCGAAGACTACGCGCGACGCAAGGCGCTTCCGGAATTCGAGAACGCGTTACGCCGTTCGCACTAGCCGCCCTCGTCCTCGCCGTCGCGTTTCCCGGTCTCCTCGCGCCGTCGTCGGCGCGCGGCGTGATCGGCGTCCAGCCACTCGACGCGCTCGCGCAACCTGCAGCGACGGAATTGATAAGGCAGATCGAGGCGTCTCATGCCTTGCGTGCGGTCCGCATCGACACCGATCCGGCCGCCAGTGATTGCGCGGACAAGCCGTACGTCGCGGCCGCGCGCCTCGCGTCGACGGTGATTCACGGGAACGCCGGCTGGACATTCGACATCGGTCTCGTGCTGGTCGATTGCGCGGGTTGGAACGTCGACGAGTTTCACGAAAGCACGGTGCTTGCGCACCCACCGACGGACGCTGACTCGGAGAAGCTCGGGATGGGCTTATCGCTGCGACTCAGCACGTGGATGCACATCGAGCGCGGGTTTTCAAGCGCACTGCTCGCGAGCGGTCTGGCCTACGATCCAGCCACGAAGAAGCCGGCGTATTTCTACACACTCTTCAAAACCGACGACGGCAACATGCGCGCCTTCGTACGGCCGGGCGGTCCCGCCTACGTTGCCGGCTTGCGCACGAACGACATTATCGACAAGCTTGACGGCAAGTACTGGTGGGAGTACGGCACCTACCAAACCGAGCAGCGCGCCTATGACGGCAAGCCGCACGTCTTCGACGTCACGCGCGGGAAGGCGAAGCTGCACATCAGTCTGCGTGAACCGTTTAAAAGTATTCCTTGAGACTCGGCCAGAGTGTGGCGAGCGGAGTTCGTAGCCCGCGACAGACGAAGATCGGGATGCCGGTTTCCCAATCGAGCGTGTAGGGGACGTTGAAGCGCGCGACGAGTTGTGCGTGCGTGAAGAGATGCTCTCTGGGACCGCAGCTGCCGAAATCATCGATGATGCCGTTGTCCGTGTGGCCGAGTAACGCCCACTTCTTGAAGAGATGTTCGGTCGCGCCGGAAATAGCGATGATGACACTGCCGCTGTAGCCACGAGTGCCCCAAAGCCAATATTGGTTATGATAGCTGATGACGGGAACGCTCGGGGCGAAGAATTCTATTGCCGCCGCCTCGCCGAAATTTGAGGCCACTACGACTGCTTGGGCCCGCTCCGCCGGTGGCAGAGATTCGTAGATGCCTTTTATCGTGGCTGCAAACTCGGGCCAGCCGTGCATGTCGGCCCAAACGCCTGGTAGCGACGGGATGTTACTGCCTGTGAGCCGTTGTTGATACGCGAGAAATACGCGCTCGGGGAGAATCGCGAGCGTGTAGGGGACGAAAATTCCGCCCAGCACGAGCGCGTACACAAGCACGACACTGCGAAGGAGGCGGAGGTGCAGCGTCCAGGCTTCGATCTGCACGGCGCCGGCCGCAATAAGGATCGGATACACGTCCGCGGGGTAGTAGTACTTCGCGTGAAGGAGCAGCATCGCAGCGATCAGTGCGACATACGCGTAGCCGAGAAAACGGTATGGTGCCGTGCGCAAGAACCAGACGAGCCCGATTATCCATACGGGTGACAGGAAGAGATTCGTCGTTAGGGCTTGTTGAAAAAGAAAGGTCGGCGGGCTCGAGACGAGGTTTTTGCCGTTTTGTCCGGCTCGCAGCAATTCCCACATCGGAAAGCCGTAATGCGCTTGCCATATGAAGTTCGGCAGCGCAACGATGAGTGAAACGCCGCAGCCTGCCACGAACCAACCATTTCGCATGATGCGCCGCTCGGGCGTCAGCAGCAGTCCGCCCAAGAGCGATGCGAGCAAGAAGAGCACGGTGTATTTGCTCTGGATCGAAAGCCCCGCGACCAATCCGGCGAGGAGCCAGAGTCGCGGATTTGCTCCCTTTATGATCCGAACGATCAGAAGAGCCAAGAGCGGCCACGTCCATAATCCGACTTCGTCCGGGGCGGCTATTTGCCCAAAGCCGAGCAGCACGCCGGCGAAGAGGAAAGCCATCGACGCCAAAACCTGCGCGAAGATGCCGCCGCCGAACTCGGTTACGAGCAGACACGTCGTGAAAACGCCGGCGGCCGCGAACAACGCCGGTACGAGGCGCAAGAGGAACAGGGAGTGTCCGAAGAGCTGCGTCGCCGCGGCAAGGAGCGGCACGATCGGGGGCTGATCGACGTATCCCCATTGCGGATGTCTGCCGCAAACGATGAAATACAGCTCGTCGCGAAAGAAGTCCGAGCGAGCGTTTCCAAACGCATGGATGAGAAAAACGACTCCGGCCGCGAGCCAGGCAGTAGCTTTCATCAAGCCACTATTCTGACCGAATCTTCCTCAATTGTGAAGGCGCAAAAAAACTCTCGTGTTACCTTCGTGTAACGCATGAGAACGATCGATTTGCCGTCTTCGTTTGTTAAGTCACAGCTTCGGATATGCATTGACGTAGAGTCCGATGTTTAAGATTACGATCGTCGACGAAGAGTCGGCAAATGCCGCGACGTACGCGCGCCTCCACGGGGAGTTTCCGGGATGCCGAGTCAAATGCTTCGATTCGCCTGTCTCGGCTTTGCGTGAAAGCGTGCAAAGCATCCCAGATGTTCTCGTTATTGATGACGGCATCCCGGAAATGGATCCGATCGAGTTTGCTCGGCGTTTCAGAGATAGCGCCGGAGTGAAAAGGCTGTTGATCTTTTTGATGAGCTCCCGACAGCAGAGCGCAAACGGTAACGTTGTCGACGGGTTTCTGCCCAAGCCAATCGATGCGGATTTGTTCATGATTTTGCTCCATAGGGCGCTCGGGCTACGCGACGCACGCAATAAGCTCGCCGCGCGAGCGGGCTAGCCTCGATGCAAAACGACGAGGAAGAAGAGCGGCAACGCAAGGTTCCGTTTCTGCTCGTCGTAGCGTGCGACGCCGGTCAATCCGGAGCATACAACTCGGCGCTGCAAGGCATTGACGGCGTCGAGCTTCACGGCTCGTCAAATCCGGCTGAGGCCCTCAAATGGGCGAGCGGCAAGACGCTTGCGGCCGTGGTTGTTGACGAGAAGCTCTCATCGATGGACGGAGTTGAATTCGTGCGGCGGCTGCCGGTCTCGAGTGACGCGCCAAAACCGCACGTCATCATGTTAACCGAGACCGGTAAACAAGCCGTCGGAGCGCTGCGTGCCGCGGGCGTCGACGACACGCTGCACAAACCCGTCTCTCGCGACAACTTCGCGTCTCTGGTCTCGAGCGCCGTGGCACTGCGGCTTGCGCAGGGTGCTTTGTGGAAGGGCGCCGCTTTGAAAAAAGACGCGGCGGACGCAGCTGCGGCCGCAGCCTCGCCCGAGCGGAGGAGACGGTTCGTCGCAGCGGCGCTGGCCATCGCGCTCGTCGCTGCCATTCTTGCAGCGTCGATGCATAAACATCGTGAGCTCGCGCAGCAAATCTCCAAGATTGCGGCAGCTCCGATTGCGGCGCTCTCCGCGCTTCACCCCAAGGCACCCGCGAAAGCCGCTTCTGTGCCCCCAGCAAAATCGTCGCAATCACCGTCGTCTTCGGCGCCATCAGCAAGCAATGGTATCGTCGGCGTTGCTGCCGCGGCGGTTCCCGCCGGCGCAGGAATTCCGCCGGCGCAAGACGCCGATCTTGCAGCTGAACCGGTGCCGGCATCGGTCGCCGGCGGATCCGGTGGTCCTCCCAAGCCATCGCGAAAACAAAGCGAAGCTGCTGCGGCGCTCGGTGCGCTGATCCAAAATCCGGATGCGGGTGTGCTCGTATTGGATGGGGCAGGCAAACCCGTCGCAGCATTCAATCCCGACGTCCCGCGCGTGCCTGCGTCGACCATTAAAGTGTTAACGGCAGCGGCGGCGCTTGCGACGCTCGGACCACAATTTCGCTTCAAAACACAGCTGCTTGCTCATGGAACCGTCCGCGACGGGGCAATCGACGGAACGCTGTCGTTCGTAGGAGGCGGTGATCCCGTTCTGAGTTCGCAGGATCTTGATGACGCGGTGTCAGCACTCGAGAAACGCGGCGTGCGAAGAATTCGCGGAGATCTTGTGATCGACGGAACCGCCTTTACATCGGAACCATACAACACCCACTGGGCGGCGTCGGATCGCCGCTATCCGTATGCTGTCGGCGCGAGTGCCGTCTCTATCGACGAAGGGACCCGAACACGTATCGTCAACGGCGTGCGCGTTGCTGACGCCGTGGACGATCAACAAGCCTACGCCGGACTCGTTCTCCGCAGTCGCCTAAGCGCTCATCACATCGCGGTCGACGGAGTAACACGCTCCGGGCGCGCCGAGGGCGGAAGCGTCCTCTGGGAGCACGAGTCACCGCCGCTTACAGAGCTGACGCGCAAAATGCTCGTGGAGTCGGATAATCACATTGCCGAGCAGTTGTTACGAGAAACGGGCCTCCTCTCGTCCGGCGTCGGAAGCGAATCCGCCGGTATTGCAGCCCTTCGCGACTACCTTTCGAAGCACGCCGTACCGATGGCCGGATTGCAACTGTACGACGGCAGCGGTCTCTCGCTGCAAAATCGCGCAACGCCACGAACGCTTGCAACGATGCTCTGGCGCATCGGAGATACACCTGAAGGCGAACGCATTCGTACCGCCCTTACTCGCGTGACGGAACCTCCGGTGAGCGCCCGCAACGCCGCATACGTCAAGACCGGACGCGTCGGTACGTCGCGAGGCTTGGTTGGCTACATGCTTCGGGACCAACAAGGCTTGCTCTCATTCGCCTTTCTTTCCGACGGACGAAAAGAATCCGCGGCCGTCCTTGCGTCCAGTCAAGATCGCGCGCTTGCGCGCTTGACCCGCTTGATGCAATGAGTTGATTCAATGAAAAATAAACACAACGGTCTTGTCACGCTCGTGTAACGTTTGAGGACGATCTTGGCACTGTGACCGGGCGGCAGACCAATCAAAGCACCATTGACTGCCAGCGCGACTCGGATGACAAACGCGCGTGTGACGTTGCTGTAACAGTTGTGAAGAGTCCGATGTTATAACGTTCGCGCTTGCGGTACGAAAGCAAGTACACTGCGATTTCTCAGTGCGTCGCCCCAAGTGTGATTGCGTGATCGCCGAACGTGTCCTAAAGGTACTCATCCTCGAAGACGTCGCTGCGGACGCCGAGTTGATCGAACGTTCATTACGCAAGGGTGACCTCGCATTCGCTTCTCAGCGCGTCGATACGCGAGCAGCTTTCGTCGAAGCGTTGGAGGTCTTCAAGCCGGATATCGTACTTTGCGATTTTGACCGCGCGGGCTTCGATGGCTTATCGGCGATCGGAATCGTCCGCGAGCGAGATCCGCTGCTGCCGGTAATTCTTCTCAGCGGCGCGCTCAGCGATGAGGCTGCGCTCGAAGTAGCGATGGCAGGGGCCAACGACTACGTCGTAAAGGACCGCCTGGCTCGCCTCCCTTGGGTCGTCAAGAACGCCGTGTCTGCCTGTGAGGATACACGCGCATGGCGGAGCGCACAGGCCGCATTGCAAACGGCGGACGCCCGTTACCGCGGACTTTTCGAATCCGCGCGGGACGGACTGCTCGTCGCAGACGCCCAGACTGGAGAAGTCCTCGACGTCAACCCGTTTTTTATCGAGCTGCTCGGTTATTCGCGCAAGGACTATCTCGGTAAGCCGCTCTGGAGTCTTCGGGCTTTTACGAACATCGTCCCGAATGATGCCGCATTTCGCGCCCTTCAGGCTCAAGGGAGCCTTCGCCGTGAAGATGCGATCGTCGAGGCAGCAGACGGCTCGCAGCGCCAGATTGATTTGGTCGTCAATCTCTTCCCCGGCGATCATCGAATGCTCTTTCAATGCAGCTTCCGCGATGTCACTGCGCGCCTGCGTGCCGAACGCGGCGAGCGGGAAATGCAAGTGGAATATCGTGTCGCCGCGTTGCGATTTCGGAAACTCTTCGAGTCGGCCATTGACGGAATCCTGATCCTGGACGCGACCACCGGAAAGTTTAGCGACGTCAATCCTGCGCTTACGACTCTCCTTGGATACCCGGCGCAAAGTTATTTAGGTATGCGTCCGTCGGAGCTGGCGTGGCTAACGCCGATCGCTGCGGACGAACACGCTATTGTTGACATGCACGCCAAGGGGTTCTCTCGCATCGACGAGATCACGCTTCAACGCAGCGACGGCCAGAAGCTCGAGTTCCGGTTTGAAAGCAGCGTGTATGGATCCGGTGAGCGGGAAGTCATCCAGTGGCGCTTGCATGACATCACGGCGGAGCGAGATTCGCAGCGGCAGCTGCGCGAGGAAGACGCGCGGTTTCACGCGCTGGTCGAACAGCAATCCACGGGAGTCTTCATGCTTGGCTCGGACGGTGCATTTACGTATGCGAATCCGGGGATGTGCGAGATATTCGGTCGAGAGAGCGGAGAGATTATCGGGCAGACGCCGCTGGCGTTCGTGCCCGAAGATGCTCTTCCAGCCTCACGTCATGCCCTTGCGCTTCAGCTTTCGGGAGATACGACGCCGATTGATTTCGAGGCGAGAGTCGCGCGCAAGAACGGCGAGGTTCGGGACATCAACGTTATCTCCACGATGACGTCATTCGACGGAAAGCCCGTCGTGATAGGCAGTGTGGTCGACGTCACCGATCGGATGGATGCCGGGCGAGTACGAGAGCGTCTCGCAACGATTGTAAATACGGTTGACGACTCGATCGTCAGCACCGATCGCGCGGGCACGATCGTCACGTGGAATCCGGCCTCCGAGCACATTTACGGCTATTCCGAGGCGGAGGCAATCGGGAAGAACGTACGCATGCTCCTGCCGGCCGAGGCACTTCCGGCGATCGACGACATGTTTGCGAACATGATCGCTGGTAACGGCAAGAGTTTGTTTCGCTCTGAAATTCCGTCCCTCAAAAAGGACGGATCGAGGATCGACGTCTTCCTATCGGTTGTGCCTCTTAAAGATGAAGATGGGAACGTGACCGGCACGGCCGGCGTAAGCCGGGACATTACGGAGCGCAACGAGATGCTGCGCCGCGTGCACTCGAGCGAGGAGCAGTTTCGGGAACTCGTTGAGCAAGCCCCCGAAGCGATCGTGCTCTACGACGGCGATGCGGACAAGTTCGTCTTGGCAAACCACACGGCGCTCGAACTCTTTGAGAGCGGTAGCGAGCAGCTCCTGAGCGGCGGCCCAAAGCAATTCTATACGCGCGAGCAACCCGATTCCCAAGACGTCAACGTTTCGTACGCCGATCACAATCGAAGAGCGTTGGCCGGCGAGACCGTCACGTTCGAACGTCAGATTCGGGTCTTGAGCGGCACGCTAAAGACATGTGAGGTTCGCTTTTCCCCGCTGCCGTCGAGCAAGGGGCATCTGATTCGCGAGAGCTTTATCGAGATCACCGATCGCAAGCGCTCGGAAAAGAAAATCGCGCGTGCGACGCGAGCACTAAAGGCGCTGAGCGCCGCAAATGAGGCCGTCGTTCACGCGACCGATGAAGTCGCGCTCTTGCAGAGGCTCTGCGATCTTCTCGTCGATGTCGGGGGCTACGCGTTTGCGTGGATCGGCGTTCCTGAAGTCGCCGAGATCAGGAACGTTCGCGTCCTCGCTCATGCTGGCTTGGACGAAGGGTATCTCGAGACTGCACGCATCAAGTGGGGCGATTCCGTTCGCGCAAACGGACCCACGCATCGGGCGATGCGGACGGGCGAGATGCAAATCGATCCCCGATATGATGACGCGAGCACGCGCCCCTGGCGCGAGGAAGCGCGCACACGCGGCTTTCTCGCGGCAATCGCGTTGCCGCTCAAAGTCGGCTCGGCGCCATTTACCGTTCTTACGATTTATGCCGGAGATGCCGATGCGTTCGACGCCGAGGAGATCGGACTGCTCGCTGAATTGGTTGACGATCTCTCTTTTGGTATCATCGGACTTCGTAATTCCGAAGAACGTACGGTTGCGGTCCGCAGGCTGCAAGAGAATCTCGAGGCAACCGTCCGGGCGATTGCGAGCACGCTCGAGCTGCGCGATCCGTACACGGCCGGCCATCAGCGCCGGGTTGGGATGTTGGCCGCAACAATTGCCCGCGAGCTCGGCTTTACCGAAGATCGCGCCCACTCGGTCTATCTTGCCGGCGTCGTGCACGATATCGGAAAGATCACGGTTCCGGCTGAGATTTTGAGCAAGCCCGGCAGACTGACGTCGACGGAGTTCGATCTGATTCGAGTCCATGCGGAAGCGGGCTATGGAATTCTCAAGGATATTTCGTTCCCGTGGCCACTTCCGGAGATGGTCCGGCAACATCACGAACGCTTGGACGGATCGGGTTATCCACGTGGCCTCACATCCGATCAGATTTTGCCTGAAGCGAAAATTATCGCGGTCGCCGACGTCATGGAAGCAATGCTGGCGCACCGTCCCTATCGGCCTTCTCGAGGTCTTGAAGCAGCTCTAGCCGAGATCGAGCGCGGCAGAGGGACCGCGTATGATTCGGACGCGGTCGACGCCTGTTTGTCGCTCTTCCGGGAAAAGGGCTTTACTTTCGATTACGAGCTCGATCGTGCCTCAGGGCACTTATGACGTTTTTCCTAAATCGCCAACGACTCTTGGATCGCGTTCTTCGTAGAGCTGCACCCGTTACCGCACTGATCGCTCCGCCGGGTTTTGGCAAGAGCTATCTCGCGCAACAGATCGCCCGCCTGGACGCCAAATGGATCGAAATCGACTGTGCGCGCGATCTGGCTCCGCAACTGCCGGGATGGCACCGGCTCTCGGAGCCGTTAACGCTGATTCTCGAGAATCTCGAGTGTCTCGATAGGCCGGGCGCGTCGCAGGCAATCGTCTCGTCGTTGCTGCTGGAGCGGCCTGCAGAAGGTAAGCTCGTGGTCTGTACGCGCAGCGAACGCGTGCTCCACTTTGGAGATCTGGTAGCTCCGCATCTGTTGACGACGATTCGCGGCGATCAGCTCGCATTCGATGAAGACGACATGCGCGAGCTATTCGCTGGAGCGCAAATTTCGGAAGCGCTGTTCCATCGCGTCATGCGTTTCACGGAGGGTTGGCCGGTGCCCGCGCTTTATTGCGCGCAGCTCGCACGCGATGGAGATCTCGAAAGTGCCTTCAAGGAATTTCAGGCGGAGGCATTCGCCGATTTGTTCGACTACGTCGACCGGCAGGTTCTCGCGCATCTTGCGCCCCGGCTGCGGCAAGCGCTTTACACGGCTGCCGGCGGTGTCTACCTCGATCCCGAAGAGCTCGATGCGGTTTTCCCGGTTGGAGCGGACGAGGCGCCGCTTGGCGAGCTGATCCGGCATTTTCAATTCGCCCGGATGGGACCGCAGCATCGACTCGAGACTTCTGCCCTGGTCACCGCAGTGATCCGCGACCGGCATGCAATCGAAATGCAAGAGGCCTTGGTCGCGGTGGCGCGCTTTCATGCGCTTCGGAACGATCTGACGGGAGCCGCGAAGTGCTACTTGCAGGCGGGGCAAATCGACAAAGCAGCGGAGGCGCTGAGGATGATGGACGGCGCCGATTTGGAGTACGCCTCTCTCGTTTCGCGTCCTCCCGAGACGTGCGATGCGGCAAGCCTTGCGTACTATCCCGAAGTGTGGGCCGCATTCGCGCGCGCGCGCCGGCTTACGGAACCGCCGGAGATCTTGGCGCATGAGGCAGCAATGGTCTTCGAAAGTCTCGAACACGATTGCTCGGACACGCTCTTCAATACGATCGTCGCTCTCAACGCCGTCTTTCTTGCGGATACGGGAAGGCTTGGCGAGGCGCGCGCGATGCTTGAATCGGCGCGGCGCGGCGAACCCGGCACGCTCAATGACCCAGGACACGTGCGCCTCGCCGGGGCCCGTGCAACGATCGACGCTCTCGAAGGGCACTTTCGGCTATCTCTCGCCGTATGGCATAAGATTCAGCGTCACGTTCTCCCGCAAAAAATTTGGTTCGCGCAATTGATGCAGATCGAAATTTCGGCGGCTCGGGCCCACGGGCAGTGGGAGGTCGAGTATCAATCGATCGAGCACATGCTCTCCGTCGCACACCAAGCCGGTTCTACGGCAACCATTGCCTTGTCGCTGGCCGAAGGCGCCTTCGGCGCATGGCTCGCATGCGAGGACGACCTTCTGCAACGCTATCGCGCGCAGCTCGTTGCGCTGTTGCGGCAAGAGGATCTTCCGGTCTTCCTTAATTTTAGCTTGGCATTGCAAGGGCTGCCGCTCGCGGCCTCGAGCCGAGGTTCGTTCGAATGGGACGCCTACGCGCATTTGTTGGCTGCAGCTGAGAAGCGCGATCCACTCGAAGCAGCAAAGTCTGCCCATCTCGCGCAAACGTATGCGGACAAAGCCGGAAGCGGATTCGCGCGCGTGCTGACACGGATTGCATCCGCCGAAAAGTTCCCGGCAGTTCGATCGACGCGCTTGCAGGAGGCGCTCGAAATTGCCGAGACGATCGACTCGACGGCGTTAATCGAAAGCCTCAAGCATCTTATCCAGCACGGAGAACCGCGCGGGATGCTCACGCCGTTCGTCAACCGTTTACGCGTGCGCAGCTCCGGGTTTGAGCCGGCGCCGTACGATCAGACACATCTCGCGATTAATTTTGCGGATGCGACCGCCGATCGCAACGGGAATCAGATCCAAGTCTCGGAAGGCTCGTGGGCGCTACTGGCCGCGCTCTCGATAGACCAGCGTGAAGTGGCGCGCGACGTACTCTGCGATCGTCTCTGGCCGGCTATGCCGCTCGAATCGGCGCGCAATGCTTTGAAAATGTGCGTGCGGCGAACCCGGCAGCAGCTCGGCGCAGCGGAAGCGATCGTCTCGATCAAGGGAGCGTACGCGCTTGGAGAGGGAATGCAAGTCGATCTGCATCGGTTGACGTCGCTGCGTGCAACGATCGCAAGAAAGCCTTTTGCCGGCAATCTCGTCACGATCGAACGTGTCTTCGATCGATTGAAGTGCGGTCGCCCCGCGGCGTTTCTGGCTTGGGCGTGGTTTGAAGAGACCGAGCGGAGCCTGCAAGCCGCAACGCGTGAGATCGGCGAGGCGCTGGCGCGCGATGCGTTGCTACGCGACGATCATTTGCGCGCTTTGGAGATCGGCCGATTCTTGACCGTTCTCGATCCATTCGATGAAGCAGCTCGCGAGATGACGATCTCCGCGCATCTGGCTGCCAGGCACCGAGGGGCCGCGCTTATCGAATATCGACAATATCGGAAGGTCCTGAAAGATGAGCTCGCGGTCGAGCCGTCGGCGGTGCTTCATCAACTCTTTGCCACGCAATGAGGATTAGTGCGAAATGAAGCTCATTGCGAGATGACCATTTGCGACGTGCTCGTCATCGGTATCGACGTGACGGGAGTCGGCACTAAGAATTGATATGTATAGCTGACCTTGACCGAAACGAGACATCCGGCTCCGTCGAATGGGCTGGCCGTGCTGCTGCAACCCGTGTTACCACCCGCGCACGTCGTCTTTACCGTTAACGCACTCACATTTATTCCCGGTGACAGACCGCTCACGTACGAAAGCAACGGATCCGGGCTGCCGCCTGCGCATGAAGCGACGCCATTTACGATCGCGTGCCGTATCCCGAGGCGCGCCCCGTAGGAGATGAGGTCATTGGTGTAAACGGCTCGCGCGAAGTCGATGATGCCGAACATCAGCAGGATCAGAGCCGAACTCGCGATTGCAAACTCGACGAGAGCGGTGCCGCGCTCGCCGCTACCCGGAGTCACTGAAGGACGCGCATGATTGCGGTTCGTGTGACCGTAACAGTTTTCAGCGAAGCGGGAAGAAACGTGTAGTTCAGCGGCGACGGCATGGTGCCGGTCACGATCACCTGCACGTAAAGGTTCTGATGGTTGGCGCTGCAAGCGCCGGCGAGACCGCAAACGGATGCCGTTCCGTCGGCGCACTGACAGTAGTTGCTCGCGGTTGCACTCACGCCCGATGTAGCCGCATCGTTTGTCGCAGCAGTTTGCATTCCGGTAATGTCGGCTGCGGTCGCGTGATTCTGCGCGCCGTATTGCACGCCGGCGTGGGCAGCACTGGCTACGTCGAGCGCGAAGTCGACGGCACGCCCTGCCTGGATCAAACCAAACAGCAAAAGTAAGAGAACCGGCGTGACGATAACCATCTCGATAAGCGCAGCACCGGCCTCCGAGCGCGACATCACTGTGCCAAGACCGCGTGTCCGAATCCAGGATTGCTGGTAACGGTGCTGGTCACCGATACGTTCCCGCCATTGATTGTGATCGTGGAAGCGGCCGCGAGCGTGGATGAACTCAGCAGTCCGCCGTATAGGTCCAAATCCGCGGTCGGAAAATAGAGCAGTCCCGCAAAGGTTCCATTGCTTCCACTCAAGGTCGCGGCCGTGGTGTCGCCGGGTGCTTGATAGAAGAGTACGCCGGCCGTGTTCCCGCTCGTCGGAGCTGCGAGACTCTCAGTCGCGCCATTGAATTGGATTTGGCCCCCGGTGATATAGAACGTTACCCCCGTGCCGGAGAGGTTACCGACGCCATTGATCTGCAACCCCGCTTCGAGCAGGTACACTCCCGGAGCAAAAACCACGTTGGCGCCGCCGTTGAGTTGGAGTTGGCTGCAGTACGTCCCCGGCGGAATCGTGGTTGAAACGCCATTGAACTGGCTAGGCGTCGCGCATGTGCCGGGCGAGGGCGGATGCGCCTGCAGATACGCGCACCCGCTAATCGCCGCGCAGGGGCCGAGGGACGCAACCGCCTTGGTCGGTTGCGCTTCCGGAAAGTTTGCTCCGCCGATACTCGGCGTTCCGCTCACATACTCGATGCTGTTTGCAGTTACGTTCGCTCCCTGCATCGAGATGCTGCTATTGGAAAAAATGCCGCAATTTGGCGTCGATATGTTTCCTCCGCCGAACGTTATGGCATTGGTTGCAGTCGTGCTGAGACCAACGATGCAGTTTCGGTTGACGGTCGTCACGACCGCGACGGACACAACGGTTACCCATTGCGACGTCATTCCGAGGAATTGCGCGAAAAAGAACGGCTGTTTCTTGCTAATCGTGACCTGCACCGCGCTCGCGTTGCCGGCATAGGTTCCGGTGGTGGGCGGGTTAATTGGTGTCACGCTGACGGTGGCGCCGCCATCGCCGGTAAACCCATTGGACGTCGCATCCGCTTTCGCCGCACTGCTCCAGTCGGCGGCGGCGGGATAGTTGAGCTCGGTCGCGCCGGCTACGGCCGCACTGTCGGCGGCCGTCTGTTCGATGTTCTGCAGATAGCGCAGGTAACCGATGTCGATTGCCATTGCCGAAATGCCGAGAAGCGGAACGAGCAATAAGACGAAGAGCGGTAAAATCTGGCCCCGTTCGGAGGACACGCTACTTCGTGACGATCTCGGGGGTCATGACAAAGA
The DNA here is from genome assembly GCA_049520515.1 of Vulcanimicrobiaceae bacterium. GTDB lineage: Bacteria > Vulcanimicrobiota > Vulcanimicrobiia > Vulcanimicrobiales > Vulcanimicrobiaceae > JAFAMS01. Next base: position 176,999 of record JBEKPS010000006.1, on the reverse strand, counting down.
CAACGTCCGAGTTCGAGCTTTGGTACAGCGTCGAGCGGAAGAGACGGCCGATGATCGGCAGGTCGCCGAGCAGCGGAATCTTTTGAATGACGCGGGACTCGATGTGCTGGACCAATCCGCCCATGACGATGCTCTCTCCGGGCTTCGTCACGACTTCGGTCGATAGCCGGCTCGTCTTGATCGCGGGGATCGAAAATCCGGAGACGACGACGCCATCCGTGAAATCAAGGCTCGAGACTTCCGGCGCGATTACCGTGTCGACCGAGCCGCTTGCGAGGATCGTCGGCGTCATCTTCAACTGGACGCCGAACTCTTTGTACTCGACGCTGACGGTACCCAAACCGGATGAGAGCGGCACCGGAATCTCCCCTCCGACGAGAAATGTCGCCTCTTTGCCGGGCATCGTCATCAACGTCGGCTCGGCGAGCGACCTTGCGTTGCCATCCTGGATCATCAAATCGATCGTCGGGGCGAGAACGGTCGTGCGGTAGAACGCACCGATCGAAAATCCTTGGCCTACCGCGCGTGCAGCTTCGAAAACCGGAAAGGACGGGCTGCCGAGCACCAATCCGGTCGACGAGGGCGTTGCCGATTGCAGACGGATTCCAAGCTGTTTCATTCCGGTCAGATCGACCTCGAGTATTCTGACCTTGACTTGGACTTGGCTTACGGACTGCGTATCAAGACGGTCGATTATCTTGCCGGTCGCCCCGAGGTACGTACCGGCGAGGCCACGGACGAGTCCGAGGATCGCTTCGGCTTGCACGCGATCTGCGACCTCGCCGCTAACGATGGCGTTTCCGGAAGAATCGGCTTCAATGTGAACGTTTCCGCCCGGATCCATGGCGTCGATTTTGGCTTGAAGTCCACCAAACGGGTGCACGATCGTGACCGCATTGACGATGGTGTATTTCTGCGACGTTTCGAGCTTTTCGAATCGCGACAACATCTCGCTCAAGGCCTCGAAGCGCGAACCGTCTTCGACGGTTCCACGAACGAGGATAGCCGTGTTGGTGTCGACGACCGAAACGTTCGGGTCGGGGATCGCGGCTCGGAGCATGGTGGTAAGGCGATCGAGCACCGGATCCGTCACGCTTACCTTGTAGACGTATTTGTCGATCGGGCCCGACCATAAAATGACGGTCGTTTCGCCGGGAGCCCGCCCGCTAATGAGGACCTGAGAGCTTCCGACGGAGACCACGCCGGCGATCTTGCCGTCTCCAACGGCAATGCGGCGCAAGTTCGGCACCCGGACGACGAGCGAGTTTCCGGACTGCAGCGTGATAACGGACGGGCCGGCTCGTGCCACGCTCGTACACGCCAACACGGCTGCAAGCGCGAAAGCCAGCGGCCTCCAGCGAGGCTGATACATGGCGAGATCGTGCCTGCTCGCGGTAACTGAGCGGTAACGGGCTGGGGATGCATGCGGGACACTGTGGCGTTACTGCATCCTGCCATCATGCGGACAGGCAGTTGCCTCTAAGGAGAAACCTCATGTTCCAAAACTTCATCGCAGTGCTTCGCGACGACGAAGGGGCAACGTTGGTCGAATACACGCTCATCGTCGCGCTCGTCGCCGCCGCTTGCGTGGTTGTCGTCACGACCCTCGGAACGACGATCAAAAACGAGCTGACAACCGTCTCGGCCGCTATTCCGTAACCCTAAGGAGAAACCTCATGCTGAAAAACTTCATCGCAGTTCTTCGCGACGACGAAGGCGCCACGTTGGTTGAATACACGCTCATCATCGCGCTCGTCGCGGCCGCTTGTATCGTTGTCATCACGACCCTCGGAACGACGATCAAAAACGAGCTGACAACCGTCTCAGCCGCTATTCCGTAAACCCATGTACGTCCCAGCAAGCTGGCTCTTTAGGAGCCTTGTCGCAGTACTTCGCGACGACGAAGGGGCGACGTTGGTCGAATATACGCTCATCATCGCACTGATCGCCACCGCTTGTATCGTTGTCATCAGAACGCTCGGGACGACGATCAAGAACGAGTTGACGACCGTTTCCGCTGCCATTCCGTAAACTGTATGGACATTCCGGTAAGCTGGCTCTTCGGAGTAATCTTCTTGGGATGCATCCTCGCAACGATCTATGACGTGACGATACGTCGCATCCCCAACGTCTTAACGGTAGGTCTGATGGTTATCGCGCTCGCCTTTTCGATCGCGCACGGGTTTGAAGCCGTTGCGCGCTCGTTCGGCGTGATGAGCCTAGTGCTCATCCTTGGCACACTTGCGCACGCTCGCGGCGTGATCGGCGGCGGCGACGTAAAGCTCGCGGCTGCGGTCGCTGCAGCCGTTGCCGCAGCTCTGAGCTTTCCGGCGGCGCTGGCATTTTTGTTTTACACGCTTGTCTCGGGCGGTGTGTTGGCGCTCATCGTCCTCGCACTGACATATCGAGGAGAACTCCATGCTCGAATGCGAGTAATGTTTACAAATCTTGCAATTGGGATTCTTCCCCCTACGGGTCTCGGATCGCTGAAGATGCCGTACGCGCTCGCGATCACGTGCGGGCTGATCTTGGTTTACGGTTCACGTACGATTCTTCCGTTCTTGCGGTTCGCGTAAGCCTGATGCTTGCGGCGGTCGCAAAACCGAAGAACCTGACGCTCATCAGCGCAGCGCTGCTTGCACTGATGACCGGATTTGCGGTCTGGCTCTATCTTTCGTCGCTGCGCCAAAATCAAATCGATTTGACCGGGCAAAGCCGGACGGTCTTGGTAGCCTCGCGTCTCATACCGGCACGTGGCGTGATAACGCGCGACATGCTGCAGCTCGAGAGCCGGCGCGCTTCAGATGTGGATCCTGATGCGCTCGTCGATCCCGCGGCAGCCGTCGGTGCCGATGCACTGATTGCAATTCCCGCCGGCGCAAGCATAACGACGGCCGAGATCGCAACCAAGAATGCGGCACTCGCCAGTATGTTAAAGCCGGGCATGCGGGCAGTATCGATCACGCTGGATCGCGTGCGGGGAGTTGCGGGGTTGATCACGCCGGGCGATCACGTCGACGTCATCGCGATTCCACCGCGAAGCGGCGATGAAACGCCGGCCGCGAAAACGATCTTGCGCGGCGTGCTCGTTCTTGCATTAGGAAGTCGCGTCGATACGGTGGCGGCGCCGACGGACGCTGATACGCAAAATCAGACGACCGCGACTCTGGGCGTAACACCATCGCAAGCCGATCTTCTCGCCATGGCAGACATCAATGCGACGCTGCGTTTAGCGCTGCGCTCGCCCGAGGAGCCGGCTAATTCACTGCCGCCCGAGCATTTCGAGCTGGCGCCGCCCAATGCGCCGGTAGCTGCTCCCGTGCCGATTGCCGTTCCGGCGCCCGCGCAGCCCGCCGCGCGACCCGCCGCAGTTCAGCCTGGAATACGCGTCATCGACGGCACCACGGATTCGAATTAAATGCAGCGCGTGTTTTCGTTCGTTGGAGCCAAAGGCGGATGCGGCGCATCGACGCTGTGTATCGAGGTCGCTCGAGAGATGCGCCGCCACGGAAGAGTCGGTCTCATCGACGGCGGACTGGTCGGACGGCGCAGCATCGCGGTCATGTTGAACGCGGTGCCGACGTTCGACAGCCTTCGAGCCAGAAGTCTGTCGCCGATAATTCCTTGTGACGGTCTCCGAGTCGTCGAGCTCGCCGAAAGCTTGACATCATCATTTTCACTGCGCGCCGAAACCGTCGAACGTATCACGGGCACGCTCGACGATGTCGACGCGATCGTCGTTGACGCGCCGGAGCCGTACGCAGGCGCACTTTATCCATTGATCTCGCGCACCTTGCGGTTTCTCATCGTGACGGAACCGACCCACCTGGGAGCGGCCGGAGCGCGAGCGATTGAATTGGACCATCTGCGCTCAGTCCCAAGGGCGCGAATCGTCGTCGTCGTGCAATCGCGCAGTAACGGTTACGCAGACGTCACACGCAGGGAGCTCGAACGCATTCTCGATGTCCCGATCTTTGCCGAGATACCTCCGCGGGCCGATCCGCTCTACGCGAAAAGCGTCGCGACGCTCGCCGACGATCTTGCGGGCGTCGCCTAGGTGCCTGCCCAGCGCGTTCTCGCGTTTGTTGGAGCGAAAGGCGGGTCGGGAACCACCAGCCTCTGTATTGCAGTAGCGCGCCAGATGCGTCGCGAGCGAACCGTCGCCGTCTTCGATGGCGATCTTTCCGGACGCCGCGGGATCGCGGTACTGTTGGATGCTGTTCGGACCTTCGACGGACTCCGAGCCGAAGGGCTTCCGCCGATCGCGAATATCGATAACCTCAAAGTTGTCGAGCTGGCCGAAAGCCTTACGTCCTCCTTCGCGCTGCGGGCCGACAGTGTCGAACGCCTTCTCATGCAGTTGAGCGACGTCGATACGATCATCGTCGATGCGCCTCAACCTTACGCGGGCGCGCTGCTGCCGTTGATGTCTCGCACCGCGCGTTTTCTCATCGTGATGGAGCCGACGCTCTTGGGAGCGACAGGAGCTCGAGTCCTAAGCGCGGACCACTTGCGCCCCGTTCCGAGAAATCGTTTGTCTGTCGTCGTGCAAGCGCGCGATATGCACTACGGCGAAGTTCAGCGCGGGGAAATCGAGCGTCTTCTCGAGCTTCCAATCATCGCCGAGATTCCGCCGCGCAATGACCGTGGACACGGCAAAGCGGTCGCTGCTCTCGCACGCGAGCTTGGAAAGATCGCGCCGAGTGAAGACCGTATCGATTTGCTCACCAGCAACACTCCGATCGGGGAGCGGCGTACCGATCAGCGACGCGACGAGATGCGCGACGCGCAGCTCGAAGCGGAAAAGCTAAGTGCCGAGCAGCCTTCTCGCGCCGGGCAACGCAAATCATGGGAACAGCTCAAAGCGCGCATCCACGCCAACCTTGCGAGCGCGCTCGATGCCGCCAGTATGTCACGCTCGGACGAGGCGAAGGTCGCGGAAGTGCGCCAACATGTGCGCGAATTCGTAAGTCATCTCTTGATCGAAGAACCGGGACGCATCCCGCTCGAGATGGCCGAACCGCTTGTCAACGAGGTGATGAGCGAGACGTTGGGTCTTGGTCCGCTCGAAGGCTTGCTGGGCCGTCCGGACATCTCGGAAATAATGATCAACGGCCCGCGACAGATCTATATCGAGCGAAACGGCAAGCTCGAGCTGAGCGTCAAGACCTTTCGAGACGAACAACAGCTCCGCCTCATCGTCGAACGAATCATCGCGCCGCTCGGACGGCATGTTGACGAATCGGCACCGATGGTCGACGCGCGTCTTCCGGACGGCTCTCGCGTCAACGCAATCATTCCGCCTCTCGCGCTCGACGGAACGACCGTTACCATTCGGTGTTTTGGTACGAAGGCTCTCGAAGTCGCCGATCTCATTCACCTCGGCGCGGTGACGCCCGACATGATGGACTTTCTGCGCGCCGCCGTGGAGGCTCGCCTCAACATCGCCGTAAGCGGTGGGACCGGATCCGGCAAGACGACGTTCCTCAACGTCCTCTCGACCTTTATTCCCGCGACCGAACGGATTGTTTCGATCGAAGACTCTGCGGAGCTGCAGCTCCACCAAGAGCACGTAGTGCGCCTGGAAGGGCGACCTCCAAATATCGAGGGCCGCGGCGAGGTCAGGATCCGCGACCTCGTTCGCAACTCTCTTCGAATGCGTCCCGATCGGATCATCGTGGGCGAATGCCGCGGTCCGGAAGCCCTCGACATGTTGCAAGCCATGAATACGGGCCACGACGGTTCGTTGACGACCATTCATTCAAACAGCTCGCGCGATACGCTGGCTCGCATCGAGACGATGGTGATGATGGCGGGATTCGATCTTCCGATTCGCGTGATTCGAGAACAGATAGCCAGCGCGATCAATCTGATCATTCATACGTCGCGTCTGCGCGATGGCAGCCGCAAGATCATGAGCGTCGATGAAGTTATCGGAATGGAGGGCGACGTGATCACGATGCAAGAGATCTTCGCGTATCGATTGCAAGGGCTTTCGCACGAAGTCGTTCAGGGACAATTTGAGTACACGGGAGTGCGCCCCGAATCGATAAAACGCTTCGAGGAGCAGGGCGTAGTCTTCAACCTAGCGCGGCTCTCGCCGACCGTCGTCGCGTAGGCGCCGCGATGTATCCGGCGCTCGCTGCGGCAGGCATCGCAGGCATCGTCGGGTTGCTCGTTTTCTCATACGGCAACATTCCGGCGCAATTCCTCACGAATCTGCTTGTTCGTCTCGAGATCCGTGTAAAGCATGCGAGGCTGCAGTTGAACGCGGGAATCGTCTTGCTTTGCGCTACGGTAGCGATGCTCGCGGTTACAACGCTGATCGTGCTCGTCAGCCACCCACCCATATTGATAGGCATAGTTCTTTACTTGGCTGCCGCGGCGGCGGCTGTTTGGGAAACAGAGTTCTACCTTAACTTCTTGGAAGGCCGTCGGCAAAAGAAGTTCGTTGCGCAGCTCGATATGGTGTTGCGCACGCTTGCAAGCGCGCTTCAGGCTGGGCTCGGATTGCAACAGGCGGTTGTCCTGATGTCGCACGATCTCGAGGAGCCGGCGCGCTATGAATTCCAGCGCCTGGTAGGCCGTACGAATATCGGATTCAGCATTCTCGACACGTTCGATGAATTGGCGACGCGCATGCCGAGCGGCGAGATGACGATGGCTGCTCAGGTGATTCGTATCCACGCGCAGACCGGCGGCGATCTTGCCGGGCTGCTCCATCATGTCGCGGATACGGTGCGCGCGCGCAGAACTCTGCAGCGTAAGTTGCAATCGCTCACATCCGAGCAGCGTTTGAGCGCGTGGGTCATTTTGGCGCTGCCGATCCTGCTTGGCAGTTTTATCATCCTCGTGCAGCCCCAAATGGGGCACGCGTTGGTGTTCACGACGATTGGCCGAGTTTCGCTGGCAATCGCAGTCGGGCTGGAACTCACGGCCTGGATAACCATGAACAAAGTTATGGAGTTCAATCCATGATCCCGGTAGGTTTGCTCGCGCTACTGGCAGCGGCGACGATCTTCGTCTTCGTGCTGATCCTCTTGCCGGGAACCCGCGATGTCTCAACACAGCTCAGAGATGTCGCACCGACGAAGAAGACGCAAATAGCTCCCGACCACGCCGTCGCGACGCGTGAGCGGCATGGCTTGCAGGCAAATTTAGCGAGAGCCGGCTGGCAGATAAAGCCGCAAGCAATGCGCAGGCGCAGCTTGACGTCCGCAGGCGCGACGTTCGGGATACTCATTCTCTTGTTCGCGATCGTGCGCCATCTCAATGTGTCCGCATTCGAGATTGCAGCATTCTTCTCGGCTGTAGCGGCCTACGTTCCATTTATGCAGTTGAATAGCGCTGTGAAAAAACGCAAAGCGGCAATCGTCCGCGCGTTCCCGGATTTTCTCGACATGCTTGCCAGCACCGTCCAGGCGGGCTTAGCCATCAACGCCGCTTTTCAGACCGCCGCACCGACCTTGCACGGCCCCTTGGGTGACGAGCTGAGAACGGCACTCTCGGAAATGCGACTCGGCAGAAGCCGTGCAGATGCGCTGCGCGGGATGGCAGAGCGCATCGACAATCCCGACGTTACAAACGCAATGCGCTCAATCGTTCAGGCCGAAAAACTGGGCACCAGTCTTTCAAAAGTCTTGCAAGAGCTTTCGGCCGAAGGACGTGAGCGACGCATCATGTCGGCTGAAGAGTTCGCCGCGCAGGTGCCAGTGAAAATGACGATACCGATGGCGTTGTTCATGCTCCCGGCTATCTTTACGATCATCTTCGGTGCCATCATCGCGGATTATTTTTCACGATGAACGCACTCGGTGCCGTCACTGATGCGGGTGTGTGCACGGCGTCTGCCGCGCTCGGAATAGCAATTGCAGCACGTATTTGCAAGAGCCGCACGCCGTTTGCGGACGGACCGCCGCCCGGGCGCGTATCCGTCCCGTTGTTGCTCGCCTTTGCGGGAGCGTTCGGCGCCCTCGTTTCAGGGGGGAACCTCGACCTTGCGCAAACCGGCGTCGCTGTGATCTTGTGCGGCTCGCTCGCAGCGATTTGGTACAGTGACGTTCGCCGCGGAATCGTGCCGGATGTTTTCACGCTCGGACCACTGGCGATCGTTATCCCCGTGGCGCTCATCTCTCACGAGTGGTGGGCGATCGCGTCGTGCGCGATTGTCGCGGTCGCATTCGGGATCACCGCGCTTGTTTCGCAAGGTCGCGGAATGGGATGGGGGGATGTGAAGCTCGCCGCTCTGGGCGGCGCGGTTCTTGGACTTGATGCCGCCGTACTCTCGTGCCTCGCCGCCTGTTTGGCTGCCGGCCTCATCGCGCTTATACGCGGACGAACCCATCGGCCGATCGCGTTCGCGCCTTATCTCGTCGCTGCATTCGCGCTCTCGCTTGTATGGAGTCGCTTCTGAAAACGTACGCGCTCGAAAACGTCGCGACCGGTGAGGTTCTCGCGCGCCACGTAAAGCAAGCTCGTTCGCCGTGGCTTCGCGCGCTGGGCTTTCTCGCGCGGACGTCCGTCACCGCCGACGAGGGCATCTGGTTCGATGATTGCAGCGCCATTCATACGATCGGCATGCGTGCGAGCCTCGAAGTCATTTTTCTCGATCGCGAGCACGTCGTCATCGCCGTTATGCCGTGCGTGCTGCCGAACCGAGTCTGGCTCAGTTGGCCGAACGCCCGAACGGTCGTGGAGCTTGGGATTTCGCAGGGACGACACGTTCAAGTTGGCCAGATGCTCGGCTTGCGCTGAGATCGGTCCGGAAGGGTGTTGACAAGGGCATGTCAATGAGCTATTGTACTAGCACACTAGTACGACAGCACGATAGGAGAAAGACATGTTGGTCCGCCGCCCCGACCGCCCCCAGACAGGACTCAACCGCCCCTCGATGATCCCGCCGCCCCGCAATCCCTCGTTCGAAGGCTGGGGCCCGAAGCTCTAACCCCTTGGCTGCAATATTCACTGTCGACCCGCGCTCCGGAGTTCCGATCTACCTCCAATTGATCGAACAAGTGAAGCGCGGCGTCGCATTGGGGACCCTCGCCTCCGGCGAGCAGCTCCCCACGGTCAAGGCTCTCGCACTCGAGCTTACGGTCAACCCGAACACCGTGGCGCGGGCTTACCGGGACCTTGAACGCGACGGCGTCATCGAGACGAGCCCCGGTCGCGGATCTTTCGTCCGCAACAACGGCACGGCTTCGTCGGAGCTGCGCTCTGACGTCGCGGAACCCGCCCTCGACAATGCCATCCGAACTGCCAAAGGCCTTGGCCTCGATAGTAACGAGGTCCGCCGTCTCTTCACTCGCGCTCTTTCACGCTGGTACCCCGGAGAGGAGTCATGATCCAAGCACCGCCCGCAATCGCATTCGACAATTTAACGAAGCGATACAGAAATTTTGAAGCGGTCCACGACCTGACGTTGCACATCGAGGCAGGCTCGATCTGTGGTTTGCTTGGTCCAAACGGCGCCGGAAAGACGACCGCGATGAAAACGCTGCTCGGCTTCTTGCGGCCGACGTCCGGAAGCGTCACGATCAACGGCGCGCCCGTCACGTCGAGCACCTTCGAGACACTTTCCTACGTACCCGAAACCGACGCGCTCTTCGGCGAGCTGACCGTCGCACAACACATCGAGCTGAATCGGCGCGCACAACCGCGTCACGATCAAGCCCGGGCAGAAGAGCTTCTCGGCGTGTTCGGCCTCGATCGCCGCAAGCGTGTCAAGAAACTTTCCAAGGGGCAGAAGACCGCGCTGGCACTTGTGCTCGCACTCGCCAGCAAGCCGCGCGTCCTCGTCCTCGACGAACCGTCGAGCGGTCTCGACCCGGTTTTTCAGCGCGTCGTCCTCGATCTCATGATCGACGCCGCGGCCGAGGGTGGCACTGTGCTGTTCTCGTCACATCAAGTCGGCCAAGTCGAACGTGCAGCCGATCACGTCGCGATCATGCGCGGCGGCCGCCTGCTCCTCTACAACAACGTCGACTCGCTCAAGGGAGAAGAGAAAATCATCGAGGCGACCTTCGCGTCCGCGATTCCGGATCTCAACGGGGCGCTTCGCGTCGAAGTCGTGCGCCGCGTCGAGCAAGCCGGCAACATGGTGCGCATCAGCGTCAAGCACGACGATGGCGAGATCGCGCAGCGGCTCGCACCGTACAATCCGACCAGCATTCGCATCGTCGATCGGAATCTGGAAGACATCTTCTTGGACGTCGTCTCGGAGAAGAGCTGATGTACTACGTCGAGGTCTTGTTCGCGCGCACTCGTATCTTCTGGTTCACAGCCTTTGCGTTGCTCGTGGCCGCGATCTTCTGTTACTTCGTCTCGTTTCCGCCGCCGCACGCTCACATTAGGAACAACGGCCAGGACGTTCCGTTTGAGGGCGTACTTCTTTTCGGCGGATTCTTTGCGATGATCATGGCAAGCATCGTCGGCGCGACGCTCAATCGCGACGGTGCGCATTTGGCGTACATGTGGACGAAGCCGGTTTCGCGCGAACGGATCGCTTTTAGCTACATCATCGTCGACGTCCTGACGATCCTCGCGTCATTCGGCATCATCGTCGGGATTTGCTCGCTCGTACTCGCGATTCCACCGCAGAACCACCTGACATTCGGCAGTGACGACGGAATCGTCTTGGCGCGCGCGCTCGTTATTCCGCTGATGCTCTACGGCATCATCGAAGTCTCGACATCATGGTTATCGACTCGCTTGTCCGCCGCCAACGGATTAATCTGGCCGGTCGGACTCGCTATCCAATTTCTGGCTATGATCAATCTGCCGTTTCCCCTCGCGCAGATATTCAATGCCATCAATATCTTCAACCCGTTTGCGTACGGTCTGAGCGAGCAACACGGACATATTGGATCGCACGTTGCGTCGGACTCGCCGTACCTGCCCTTCGATTTCACGGGGCAAACGATTCTCGCGTTCTGCATCTTTGTTGCGTGCTGCGTCATCGCAACGTACAACTGGAAACGGATGCAAGCCTGATGTATTACGTCGAGCTTCTCGCGGCGCGCCACCGTCTCGGCTGGTTTTCGCTGGCAGTCGTGCTCATCGGCCTGATCGCAGTGACGACCGTGCGGCTCGCGCCGCAGATCTCCGGCGATTCTTCGCAGATCGCGGTCCCTGTCACCATCGTCCTACTCGGCGCGTCGTGGTTCGCGTGCATCATGGCGACGCTGGTAGCCGGTACGCTCAGTCGCGATTACAGCCACCTTCCGTACATGTGGACGCGCCCGGTCGCGCGGGTGCGCATTGCACTCCAATACATCGCCGTCGATGTCGCCGCAATCTTGCTGGCGTTCGCACTCCTAATCGTCGTGACGGTTGCGACGCTCGATGCAATCCCGCGTCTGCACGTCGTTTTCGACGTTTCGGCGTGGCCAACTTTGCTACGGGCGCTGGCCGTGCCGCTGATGTGGTACGGCCTGGTCGAGGTTGCGACGTCGTGGAACGGCGCCCGTGCGCGCGCCATGATTGGCGTGTCCTGGGCTCTTTTTTGGATGCTCGCGCTCCTCGACGCGTTCAGCCTTCCCGGAATCCTCGGCAAACTGCTCGTCGTGCTCAACATCTTCAATCCGATGGCATATCTCCCGCAAACGCATGCGGAGAACGTTGATTTTCAGGTCGGCGTGCTCGGATTGCCACCCCTCCCGCTCACGTTCAACGAGCAAACCGTGCTCGTCTATACGATCTTCGTCGTTAGCTGCATCGTCGCAATTTACGCTTGGAAACGGATGGAAGCCTAATGCGTTACCTCGGCAGCAATATTAGTCTCACGATCGCAGGCTTGCGACTTCGCATCCGGATCGATCTCGATGACGTCGACATTGAACCCCAGGACGTTCGTCGCGACGAGGGAACACCGGAGCATGTCGACGCTAGGCGAAAAGTCGTCCCTCATCACCTACGTTCGCGCAGAGCGTGATCGGTACGTCGACGAGCTAAAGAAGCTCGTCGCAATCCCGTCGATCTCTGCCGACCCGGCTTATCGGGAAGACGTCCGCCGTTGCGCCCAAGCGTTGGTCGAGCGGATGCAGGCAGCCGGCATGCAGCGCGGCGACGTTCTAGAAACAAACGGGAATCCGGTTGCATACGGTGAGTGGCTCGGCGCACCGGGGAAACCGACGATTCTCGTCTATGGGCACTATGACGTACAACCCGTCGATCCGCTCGAGCTTTGGAAGAGCCCGCCGTTCGAAGCGCACGTGCGCGATGGCAACATCTACGGACGTGGCACGGTCGACGACAAGGGTCAAGTGATGATGCACGTGGCCGCGATCGAAGCACATCTGCGCGAACGCGGACGGTTGCCGGTCAACGTCAAGGTCGTCGTCGAGGGAGAAGAAGAGATCGGCTCGCCGAACTTCGAGGCGTTCCTCGATGCGCATCGCGAGCTGCTCGCGTGCGACCTCGCGATCATCTCTGATACGGCCGTCTTTGCCGAAGACGTTCCGTCATTGACGATCGCACTACGCGGACTCGTCCATTGGGAGATTCTGGTGCAAGGCCCCAAGGGCGATATGCACTCGGGACTCTTCGGCGGCATCATCAAGAATCCGATTGAAGCGCTTGCGCAGATGTTGGCGCCGCTCAAAGACGAACGCGGCCGCGTCGTCGTTCCTGGATTTTATGACGGCGTTCCGGAGCTTTCCGCAGATGCAAAGCACGACGTCGAATCGCTTCCCTACGACGAAGCCGCCGAAGCGCGCACCTTCGGCGTTCCGGCGCTCAGAGGCGGTGAGGTCGATCGCAAGCCGCTCGAGCGCGCGTGGTACCGCCCGACGCTCGAGATCAACGGCATTTGGGGCGGCTATCAGGGCAAAGGTACGAAAACGATCATCCCGTCATGGGCACGCGCGAAACTTACCGCGCGACTCGTCGGCAGCCAAGACCCGGAGCACGTTCGCCGCGTCGTGCGCGACTATCTCAATAAGGTTGTGCCGAGCGGCGTACGCGTCGAGATCGAAGACGGCGGCGACACGAGTGCGGTCGTTACGTCGCGCGATCATCCGGCGGTTGCCGCGGCAGCGCGCGCGATGGAACGCGGCTTCGGAAAGAAGCCGGTGTTCATCGGCTCCGGCGGAACGATCGGCCCCGTGTCGTCGTTCGACAAGATTCTGCACATGCCGCAAGTACTGATCGGCGTCGGGCTTCCCGACGACGCAACGCACGCGCCCAACGAGAAATTTACGCTGACTCAGTTTTACGGCGGGATTGAGACGCTCGTCTATCTCTACGACGAGCTGGCTGAATCGTAGAAGTCGTCCTCTCCAACAAGGCGTAGCACACCGAGAGGTAGCTTCGAACCATACTCTTGAGCGAGAAATTTTGCATGGTGCCGGACGCGGCGCTTTGCCTCGAAGGGTTTCCCGCCTTCGATGTAAGCCCGTGCGATTATCGCGACGATCGATGTATCGAGTTGGTCGAACGTCAGTAGCCTCTCAGCGACTTCGATCGCCGCTGAATAGTGGAGGGCCTGGAGATCGGTGTCGATCAAAAGTAGGCCGCAAGCGCGGCGAAGCTCGACTAAGCGCGGTTTGACCTTACTGAACCACGTCCACGTGTCGTACACGTACGGAAGATCGACGTCGACCGACCTGAATAGACGCTCGATATGTTCGCGCCGCGGACCTTCGGCGTCAGGTAAAGCTCGGGACACTCGCACGGTTTCTTCTGCGTCTCGAACGTCGACGCGAACGTGGTCGCCGAGACGGTAGCCGCCTTCGTGCACGATCGTCGTGTGCTCGCCGATGCAACGTCGCAAACGATGGACCGTGGTCCGCAATGTGGGTGCTGCGCGCTCCCTGACGACTCCGGGCCACAGATGTTCGAGCAACGTATCGCGTGGAAGCGGAGAATGAAGGGAAACGAGCGCGACGATCAATTCGAGTTCGCGCTCGCGAAGCCGGCACGGCGTGCTATTTCGCGAAACCCGGCCTCGAAAAATCTCTACGTTGATCGCGGCTAAATCGGCTGCGGCGCGATCAATCAACTAAACCTGTCGTTCTGACATGGGACATGAGGGTACCCCTCGTTAGGAAAGGTTACCAATCTCCGCAGATTCTTGCTACACCCGGCAGTGTGCAAAAAGAATGCGTGATTCAGCGCACGTAATGGATAATTTCAAATGGTAAATTGAATCAGGAAGTCCTGATCAACGGCCGCGAAAGCCTGATTTCTAAAGGCTTCGACACGCTTGCATTGCATGAGAAAGCAATATGATGCAGACGCTGTCGACGACTACTCGACTAATAGTACGGACGCTGAATGTCTTTGATAATTATATCGTTTTTGTGCAGAAAAAGTCGATGTCTACACTGCACACTAAAAGTGTGGACGGACGTTTCGCGCGTTAATAGAAGTAAAGAACCATTACGGAAAGCGATTCTGGACAACGAAGACGCGCGCTGAAAATCTTTTTGATTCAGAGGCGCAAAAAGCTTCGAGCAGAGGACTTTGGATTTCGCATCCGGGGGCGAAGGAAACGCGGCCTCAGTCAAGCGGAGCTTGCGGAGCTGTCGGAAGTTTCGCTGAACTGGTACGAGCTTTTCGAATCGGGACGCGGTGATCGACACGTTTCGGTTGATTTTGTCGAACGGATCGCGCAGGTGCTTCGGCTCGATTTTAAAGATCGGCTCGAACTCTTTCGGCTGGCACTGCCGGAGGGACGCGCGCTCGATCAGATTCGAGAGCGCGCAGAGACAGTAGCGCTCGCGGTCTTGCATACGGTACCGGTTTTGGTCCGTAACGTCATCGTGGCTGCCGATCTTCATGAGACGGTGCGCTTCTCGGCCGACGCCATGCAAAGGGCGCTCGGACCCGATCTCGCGACGGTTGCTGCCGTGCAGGAAAACGATAGGCTGCGGGGAGTTGCCCTTGGGCCGCGTGCGCCGTTCGTTTCTGAAGAGGTGTATCGCGCTTTTTGGGACGCCTATTTCGATCTTCCGCGAGGTCACGTTGCAATCGAGGAGATTGCCGACGGGGACGGAGGCATTTTGGGCGCGCGCAGCTCGATGACGGTTGCCGTCCGACGCGGCGAAGTGCTTTCCGGATTGCTTGGAGTATTTTGGGCGACTCCGCGGACATTCTCACGCGTCGAGCAAGAGATGTCGCTCGCGGTCGCAGCCATCGGCGAGGTCGTTTTTTCGAAATTCGAGCCTAGCTAATGCACGGCGCCCGGCGCCGGGTGGAGCTCAAGGCGTTCCTCGTCGAGCGACGCAGGCGGCTGCACGGGACGGACATCGGCAACCGGCGCCCGCGCCTGCGCGAGGGCGCCAGCCAAGCCGAAGTCGCGGAGCTTGCGGCCGTTTCGCTCAATTGGTACGAGCTGTTCGAATCGGGTCGCGGCGATCGGCGCGTCTCTCTTGACTTCGTCCAACGTATCGCGGAGGCGTTGTGCTTGGATTTCGACGATCGCATGGAGCTCTATCGTCTCGCGCTGCCCGAAGCGCAAGCGCTGGATGAATTGCGCGAGCGAACCGAAACGGCGGCGTCGTCCGTATTGTCCGCCATACCGGGACTCGTGCGGCGCGTTATCGTCGCTTCGGATTTCGACCAGATTGTGACGGTCGCTGCCGACTCAATGAACGCAGTATTACAGCCCGACTATGCGACGATCGCGACGATTCAAAACGACGGCAGTCCTCTCGGCTTCGCGACGGGCTGGCACGCGCGGCATGTTTGCAATTCAATGCATCGCATGTTCTGGGATGCGCATGCCGACTTACCAAAGGATCACGTTGGGATCATCGAGTCGATGCCGAGCGAGGACGAATTGCTCGGTCGCAAGCACAACATCCAAATCCTGGCTATCGCAGATGAGAATCAGAACGTTGTGAAATCGTGGCAGTTGTCGGTGAAACAATTTGCGAGCACGGATTCTAAATGGTCGGCGCGCAGTTCGCTGGCCGTGGCCATTCGTGAGGGCGACGTGTTGCGCGCGCTTCTTGGGGCGCTGTGGACCGCTCCACGCAAATTCTCACGCATCGAGCTGGAAACCGCTCGTGCGATTGCGGCAATCGTCGGTTTGGTGTTCGAAAGGGATTAGCTAGAAAGCTGAGCGCGGTCCACGAAGGACCGGGCGATGGAACAATGCGACGTCCTGGTCGTCGGCGGCGGCAACGCCGGCTGCGCGGCGGCACTAGCGGCGGCGCGTGGAGGCAGTCGCGTCCTCCTGGTCGAGCGCTATGGGTTTCTGGGCGGGACGGCGACCGCTTCGATGGTGGGGCCGTGGATGACGTTTCATTCCGGTTCCGACCGCATCGTCGGCGGCATCGCGCAAGAGATCGTCGAGCGCCTGATGGCGATGGGAGCATCGCCCGGACACATCCCTGATTCGAGCGACTATGTCGATTCGATTACGCCGTTCGATCCCGAAATGCACAAGGCATTGCTGTTCGAGATGATGCGCGAAGCCGGCGTGCGCTTGTTGCTGCACGCCTATTTTCTCGAAGCCGTGCGCGACGAACACGGCCGTGTTCGCGGGGCGCGATTTGCGACCGTCGGCGGCGTGCGTGAAATTCTCGCCGGGCGCACGATCGACGCGACGGCCGATGCATTCGTTGCGGCTTCGGCCGGAGTGCGGATGCAAGAAACGGCGCTTCGCGGCAACGTGCAGCCGGCGACGATGATGTTTCGCTTGAGTCACGTCGACATGGAGGAGCTCTCCACGTACGTTCGGCGCTATCCGGAAGAGATGCGCACGTCCCTGAAAACGCACGAGCGCACGCCCGAGCGTATGACGGCGATTGCCGGGCTCTACCGGATCTGGCAAGAAGCTTTAGAGAGCGGCGAGGTCACCGTCAAGCGCGAGCTCGTGTCGCTGTTTGCAACACCGTATCCCGACGAGCTGACGGTGAACATGTCGCGCGTCGTCGACATCGATCCGCTCGACCCGGACGATTTGACACGCGCCGAGGTCGAATCCCGTGCGCAAGTGATGGAGCTGCTGCGATTCTTTCGCACGCGCGTTCCGGGTTTCAAGAGCGCGCGGCTTGCGGCGACGGCGACGCAAATCGGGATTCGCGAATCACGGCGCATCGTCGGCGAGTACACGTTGACGGCAAACGATGTGCTCGAAGCGCGGCGTTTTCCGGATGCAATCGCGCGCAGCGCGTATCCGATCGACATTCACAATCCCAAAGGCTCGGGAACGACGACCGTTCGTTTGCCGAAAGGCAGCGCGTACGAGATTCCGTATCGATGTCTTGTCCCGCTCGACGTCGACGATCTCATCGTCGCGGGTCGCTGCATCTCGACTTCACACGAAGCGCACGCGACGACGCGTTTGACGCCGACGGTCATGACGCTTGGACAAGGTGCGGGAACGGCGGCCGCGATGTCAGTGAAAAGCCACGTCCCGTTTCGACATCTCGACACCAAGATGTTGCGCGACCAGCTCATTGCCGCCGGCGTCGATCTGCGGCGTTCGTGAAGCTCTTTGCGGGGATCGACGGGGGACAAAGCTCGACGATCGCCGTTGTCGCGGACGAGCACAAGACGATTCTCGGGCGTGGTGTTGCTGGTCCGTGCGATCACATCGGACAAGCTCCGGACTCGCCGCGCTTTGCACGTGCGCTCGAAGGTGCAATTGCAGCCGCGCTCGTGGATGCGAAACTACCGGCGGATTCGGAATTCGAAGCGATCGTCGCCGGCATCAGCGGGTACGAAGGCGTGATTCACGGCCTCGCGCCGCTACTGCGTGCGCGCCGCGTTTCGTACGTCCACGATGCGCGCATCGCGCACGCCGGCGCCTTCGAGCTCCGCGACGGTATTGTAGTGATTGCCGGAACCGGTTCGGTTGCCTACGGTCGCGATGTGCGTGGCAACGAAACAACGGTCGGCGGTTGGGGATTTCTCTTCGGCGACGAGGGAAGCGCGTTCGTGATCGCACGCGACGCGCTCGCATCGGCGATGCATTCCGAAGATGCGGGACGCAGCAGTGAGTTAGTCGGCGCTGCGCAGCGGTTCTTCGAGCTGCCGAGTTTGCGCACGGTCGCGCGCGGCTTTTATACTGGAGTTATCGACCGCAAGACGCTGGCGTCGTTCGCAAAACCCGTGGTCGTTGCGGCACAGGCGGGCGACCCGGAGGCGGGGTCTGTGACCCTTCACGCCGCGCACGCGCTCGGCGCGCTGGCCGCGACATGCGCGAGTCGCCTGGGTATAGCCGGCGCAATCGAGGTCGCACTTTGCGGTGGCATGTTTGAGTCGGACTGGTTCCGAGCCCGGGCGACCGAACAGATCGGGCTCGTGCTTCCCGAAGCGCAGGTCGTTCCGTCGCACACCGATCCGGCCGGCGGCGCATTACTCCTCGCATATAAGGAAGGAGCAGACATCTGAAGCTTGGGGTGTTGCGAGGGTTGATCGTCTCGATCCAGCCCCCGAGCGGCTCCGCGCTCGACGATCCGTCGATTATCGCCGCGATGGCGGCGTGCGCGGTCGAGAACGGGGCCGTCGCAGTCCGAATCGAGGGCGCCGAGCGCATCAGTGCCGTCCGCGGCCGCCTTCCGCAGACGCCGATTGTTGGTTTGATCAAGCACGTCGTCGATGGTTATGCGCCATATATTACGGCGACGTTGTCTGATGTGGAAAACGTCTTAAGCTCAGGCGCAACCGTCGTCGCTTTGGATGCGACGAGCCGACAACGCAGCGACGGCAGCACCGTTGCCGATGCGATTGCGTCGATTCACGCGCGCGGCGGCATCGCGTTTGCGGACTGCGCACGCATCGAGGATGCGCGCGCGGCGCTGAGCGACGGCGCCGATGCGCTCGCTACGACGCTGTGCGGTTATACGGACGAGACCCGCGGAACGCCGCTCCCGGCACTTGACCTCGTGCGGGCAATCGCACTTCTCGGTGCCTTCACGATCTGCGAAGGAGGTGTCGCCTCCCCCGCGCAAGCGGCTAGTGCGTTTGCTCATGGAGCGAGCGCTGTTGTGGTTGGTACCGCACTCACGAACCTCGATGTTCTCGTCCGCCGCTATGCCGACGCCGCTCCTCGTTCGCATGATACCTAAGTCCACGAGGATGCGTCAGGAAATCGCACAATAACGGAGGGAAATGGCGCAGCAAGCTCGTTCTACGCGGGGTCTCGGCCCCGGATTCTGGCCCGTCACCATCCTGCTCGCTGTTATCACCGCCGTCTGCGACTACTACGTCGTTGTGACGCCGGTGACGACGTTCTTGCGCGAAGCAGCGTCGCCCGCGGATCAAACCGACGAGCTCTTCAAATTCCTGACGTTCTTCGGCGTCATCGTCATGGTTTACACGGTCGGATATCTCGTGTATTTCGGGATCGTCTGGCGCAAGAAGAAGAGCGATCCGGAAGATGCGCTCGGCATTCAAGTGCACGGAAACTTCCAGCTCGAGCTGTGGTGGACGGTTCTTCCGACGATCTTGGTCATCGCAATCGGCTGGATCAGCGTCAAAGACTGGGCCGGCATTTTTTATGCGCAAGGCGGCCAGCTCGCGGTTGAAGCGATCGGCTATCAGTTCGGTTGGGAGTTCCGTTATCAGGGACTTCAAAATCCGGTTCCGGACGAGCTGCATCTGCCGCTCGGCGTTCCGACCACGATCCACATCAGCTCACGCGACGTCATTCACGGTTTCTGGACGCCGGAAGTACGGCTCAAGCAAGACGCGGTTCCCGGCCTGGTCACGACGATTCACATCACGCCGACCGAGGTTGGAACATACCGCATCGTCTGCAGCGAGTATTGCGGCGCGCGGCACGGCTATATGGTCGGTAAGCTGATCATCGAGCCCAAAGAAACGTTCACCGCATTTCTCGACAAGCAAAAATATCTCCAAGCGCATGCACCCAAAGGCCCGAGCGGATTACCACCCGGCGTGAACCTCGCCAACGGTACTGCTTCGGCCGGCCAGGCGCTCTTTGCACAAAAGTGCAGCGCGTGCCACTCGCTCGGTGCGTTCTCGCAGAAGCTCGTCGGGCCCGGACTCGGTAAGATCTTCGCAGATCCTGATCATCCCAAGCTCGTCGACGGTGCGGCGGCTACACCCGAAGACGCAGCCGGCATCATCAACAGCGGCTTCACCGGTGACATGGGCACGATGCCCAATGCCAAGACCAACGGGCTCTCGAACGACGACATCGCGAACCTTGTCGTCTATCTCGAGGGCGTCTCAAAGGGACAGTAGATAAACATGGCAGTTGCAGCCCCACAGCATAGCGCGCTCGCGGAGCACGTCCACCACGCTCCAAAGAGCTTCATCAACCGGTACATCTTCACGCTCGATCACAAGATCATCGGGCTGCAGTACATGATCACCGGTTCGCTGTTCTTCATCATCTCGGGACTGTTGGCCGAGCTGATCCGCGTGCAGCTGATGAATTCCGACGGACGCTTCTTGTCTCCGGAACACTTCAACGAGCTCTACTCGGTGCACGGTTCCTCGATGGTGTGGCTCGTCATCATACCGCTCGCAACGGGCGGCTTCGGCAATTTCGTGATGCCGCTGATGATCGGGGCGCGCGACGTCGCGTTCCCTTGGCTGAACGCCCTGAGTTTCTGGATGTTCCCACCGGCCGGGCTGATTTTGTTCAGCTCGTTCCTCGTCGGCGCGCCCGACGCGGGTTGGACCGAGTACCCGCCCGTCTCGCTGCAAGGCCCGCCCGGCACCTCGATGTGGTGCGTGGCAATCTTCCTAATCGGAATATCGTCGACGCTGACAGGCATCAACTTCCTCGTAACGATGCTGAAGATGCGCGCTCCCGGCATGACGTTTACGCGCATGCCGCTCTTCGTGTGGGCGCAGCTCGCGACCGCCGTTTTGAACATGGTCGCGACGACGGCGCTTGCGGCCGCGCTGCTAGCGCTCTTCCTCGAGCGCACTTTTGGAATACCGTTCTACGATCCGTCGCACGGCGGAAGCCCGGTCATGTGGCAGCACATGTTCTGGTTCTACTCGCATCCGGCCGTGTACATCATGATCTTGCCGGCCTTCGGCGTCATCTCCGAAGTGCTGCCGACCTTCGCGCGTAAGCCGATCTTCGGCTACAAGATGATCGCGTTCAGTTCGATCGCGATCGCGCTGCTCGGTTTCATGGTCTGGGCGCACCACATGTTCACGAGCGGGATGACGCCGTGGCTCGTGCTTCCCTTCATGATCTTGACCTTCATCATCGCGATTCCGACCGGCATCAAGATATTCTCGTGGGTCGCGACCTTGTGGGGCGGAAACATCCGCTATTCGTCGGCTATGCTCTTCGCGATGGGCTTCATTGCCACGTTCACGTTCGGCGGTGTCACCGGCATCTTCTTAGCGGCGGTTCCCGCCGACTTCCAAGAGCACGGAACGTATTTCGTCGTAGCGCACATTCACTACGTGCTCTTCGGCGGATCGGTCCTCGGCTTGCTCTCCGGCGCGTACTACTGGTATCCGAAAATGACCGGGCGTTTGCTCAACGAGTTCTGGGGTCACGTCCACTTCTGGGTGACGTTCGTGGCCTTCAACGTGACGTTCTTGCCGATGCACTGGATCGGACTCTTGGGTATGCCTCGCCGCGTCCCGGTCTACGATCCGCAGTTCACCGATTGGAACCGTGTCGCGTCGATCGGTTCGTTCTTCCTCGTGCTTGGGATGGCGATATTCTTCATCAACGTCATCTGGAGCATCAAGCACGGAAAGAAAGCCGGCCCGAATCCGTGGAACGCGCGTACCCTCGAATGGATGACGAGCTCGCCGCCGCCGTACTACAACTTCGTCAAGGTGCCCGGCGTGTTGCACGCACCGTACGAGTTCGATCAACCGTTACCATACGTCGGGCTCGAGCCTGCCGAAAACGTCGTCTCGGGCTACAAAGCGCCGATGCCGGCCGGGTCGCACTAGCGCTATGACGGCAGCATCGCTCGGACACGAACCTCATCACGACGACGGGTTAGCGCTGTACCGCGAAGTCGCGGACATTCGGCTGCTCGGGTTTGTCCTGTTCCTGATCAGCGACTGTATCTTATTCTCGTCGTTCATCTTTGCGTATCTCTACATGCGCAACGCAGCGCCGGTCTGGCCGCCGACGGGCGTCGGACTGCCGGATGCGAATCTCGCGGCCGTCAACTCGATCGTGCTGTTCGGATCCGGTGCAACGATGCACTTCGCAATGGAGAATTGGAAGCACGGGACGGAAGTGAAGTTCCGTCGCTGGATGGTCGCAACGATCATTCTGGGCGCGCTCTTCTTGTTCGGCCAAGGCTACGAGTACACGCACATCAACGCGACCTGGTGGGGCTCGACGTTCGGTGCTGCGTTCTTCACGCTGACCGGAATGCACGGCTTCCACGTCTTCTGCGGGATCGTTTTTCTGATCATCCTGCTGAATCAAACGCTCGCGGGCGTCTACAACAAAAAACAGTACTTCGGCTTGGTCGCTGGAACGCTGTACTGGCATTTCGTCGACGTGATCTGGGTATTCTTGTTCTTCCTGTTTTATGTATGGTGAGAGAAAAGACGATGTTGTCACGAGCCCCCTCGGGGAATGCGGAGCGCCTTTAAAATGACAGAGCATACATTGGCCTATGTCTTACGAACGATCGCGATTATCGGCGCGATCGTCGTGGGCGTCGTCGCAATTTATCAAGTCCGCAACGATTGGAAAACGCCGGGTCTCGACATTCAAGTCTCCAAACTGCTGTTGGCTCTCATGGCGTTCGGATGCGTCATCGTCATCCTGTCGTCGTGGGGCATCATCGGCTGGCAAACGAAGGGCTACTGAGGATGCACGATCACCACGACTCGACTCAGCTCCCCGTTTCCTCCGGATTCCCCGTCTTCGTGCGGCTGTGCGGATGGATCGGTTTGGTCGTTATTTTCGTCATGGGCGGCCTTGTCGCCGTGAACAGCGGCGGCAATCATGTCTGGCCCGCGGCCGACAGCGTCAAAATCCCGCTGGACTCGGCGAAGTAAACTTAGTCTTCGAGTTTTCGAATCCGCGGCGAACTGACGCCGATACTGAGCTTCGTCATACCGGAAGGTAGGACGCCCGTCGATCTGCCGTCGACCTTATGGATGCCGCCGTATTCGCTGAACTCGACGTGCACGGGGTGCATCGACGTTTCGAGCCACGTATTTCCATGCGCGGGCCATTCAAATGCAACGTCCTCTTCTGCGGTCAGCACGGCGACGTAACCTGACGAATCTTCTTCAGAGCGGGCATCGGGCGGCCGGGAGCGCAGATAACCATCGACGATGAAGATTGGTTGTGACGTGGAGAGCAGCGCGCGCAACGGACCGATCATGAGACCAACGCCATATGCGACGAACCCGAAGAAGCCGAACGAAAATACTGCCGCGATGCAAACCGACCAAAGGAGACCGTCGCCGGGAGCGTGCAGCCCGCGAAGGATCATTCCGATCCCGAGCGCGAGGAAGACGAGCGACCCGAGTGCCGGCTCGATCGCGATTGTTGCGCGACCCCAGAAACCCTGGGCGACGATATCGCGTTCTTCGGGTGTCCATGGACGACGAATCAGAAGCGCTCTGCGCTCGACTGCAGTCATGTACCGGTTAGTGCGCAAGGCGCTGCTATTCGCCATGTTTAGCGCGATGCTTCTCGCGTTTGCACCGGCGCAAGCAGCCGAAAACTCCCATCCCCAAGCTCTTGCCACGCTCTCGCCGTTCCGTACCGCCGTTCGCCTGCGGCTGGGAGACCAGCTCCCCACGACAACGTTCGTGGATCAAACCGGCAAGACGTTCACCTTTGCGGATTGGCGCGGTAAGTATGTCGTGCTCGCGTTCATTTATACGCGCTGCAAGGACGCCCGCGAGTGTCCGCTGACGTCAGCGAAGTTCGACCAACTGCAAACGCGTCTCGGCGATGATAGCCGTCTCGCCGAGGTTACGATCGATCCGGAATACGATCGTCCGAATATCTTTGCAACGTATGCGAAGACGTATCACTTCCATCGTGTCGAGTTGCTGACGGGCGATCCCAACGCCGTCATGGACTTTGCCGCAGCGCTCGGCGTTTCGGCCTTCAAGGATCCCACCTTCGGGTTTATTCATGACGAGAATACCGTGATCGTCGATCCGAACGGCAGGATCGCCCTTATGATTACGGAGAGCTCGTGGTCGCCGGACGAGATCGTCTCGGTGATCGCGCACGATGAACATCGTCCCAGCAATCCTATTGCGCGTCTCGATCTCGCGCTGAGCGAAGCGGCGGTCGCGGTTTGCGGCAATTCCGTTTCCGGTTTCTCGGGACTGCTCGATTTAGGAGTCGTGCTCATCATCATCGTCGCCGGAGGTTGGATCGTCTTCCGGGTCGCACGCACGATTGCGCGCGGCAGCACGTAGCGCTAGGCGGGCGCGCCCAGGCGCCGGAACGCGAGGATCGAGTAGGTGCTCACGGCGACGAGGCCGACGAGCGTCGCACCGATTCCCCAAACCATGGCGTGCGGCGAGGCACTGGCCGCATAGATCGTAAGGCCGCCGGATCCTCCAAAATCGGGCAAGAGATACGGATAGATCGTCCCGACTGCGGCAACGAGCAGGCTCGCAATGAACACGGTCGAGCAAACGAACGGCGCAACGCGTGATTCACCAGAGAGCCGCGTGCGTAAGAGAACGAACGCAACGAGCGAGACCAGCGCTACGAGTGCGAGCCACGGACGCGCGAACGCGACGGGCCGAATTGCGAGCGTGAAGATCGTTACGATGAGGTAGAGCGCGAGGACGATCCACCAGAGTCGGCCGATTGCGGCCCGGCTGCGCTGCGCGATCTCGCCGCTCGCGACCATCGTCAAGAAGGTTGCCCCGTGCTCGGTAAGTGCTGCGACCGCGAACAAACCGACGGCAAGCGCGTACGGATTGAGCAAAAAAGCAAACGTGCCTAAGAAGAAACCGCTCGCATGCAGCGGCAGTCCACGCAAGAGATTTCCGATCGTGACGCCAAAGAGCAAGATCAGGAGCGCGCTTGATAGGCTGAAGGCTGTATCCCAGAACGCATGCCAGATCTCGCTCGGGAAATGCTCGCGGACTTCCATTGCGATCCCGCGGAACATCAGAAGCCACAGTACGATCATGAACGGCAGATAGAATCCGGAGAACGCCGATGCGTAGGCAAGCGGAAAGAGCGCGAACGAAACGCCGCCCGCCGCGATCAGCCAGACTTCGTTGCCGTTCCAATAGGGACCGATCGCATGCATCGCCTCCGCGCGGTCCTTGTCGCTGCGAGAGATGAATGGCGCAAGCGCGGCAACGCCGAGATCATAGCCGTCGAGCAGAACGTAGACTGCAATCATGAAGGCCAGTATGACGAAGGCGACGTCACTCATGCGCCGGCCCCAGGCCAATCTCGCGCAAGACCAGATACAAGAAGGTTACGCCGAGCATGAAATACATCCCGAGAAAACCGATCAGCGTGAAAAGTACTTCACCGCTGTTGACGTTCGCCGACACTCCTTCGCTCGTGCGCATGACGCCGTAGATGATCCAAGGCTGGCGTCCCACTTCGCTCGTCACCCAGCCCGCTTCGATTGCAATGTAGGGAAATGGCATCAACAGCATGAGGGCCCACAACATCCCACGCGTCCCCTCGAGCCGTTTGAGCAACAGCAACAAGACGGCAAGTGCGCTCGCAGCGAGGAAGATCGTGCCGAACCCAACCATGACGTGATACGCGTAGTATGTGAGCTCGACGGGCGGCCAGAGCACGGTCGCGTAATTGGTGAGCCCATCGACGTTTGCGTCGAAATTTCCGTACGCTAAGAAGCTGAGAAAGCGCGGAACGACGATCGGATCGATCAGCTTTTTGTTCGCGACATCCGGCATTCCGATGATGGCGAGCGGTGCGCCATGCGTCGTTTCGAACAGGCCTTCCATCGCGGCCAGCTTGATCGGTTGATTGATGGTCACGTCGTGTCCGTTCCGGTCGCCCGTCGGGAAAATCACGAGGCATGAGGCGATGAACGCGACGATCACACCGGCCCGCGTGAAACGGCGGCCGATCGATTCGTCGCGCCGCGCCAGCACGTAGTACGAACCGATACCAGCCAGAATGAATCCGCCCGCGAGCGCCGCGCTGACGATGACGTGCGCAAATTGCCACCATGCGAACGACGAAAACAGCACAGCGGCGATACTGTCTAATTCGATCGTGCCGTTCGTGACGTGATAACCAACCGGATGCTGCATCCACGCGTTGGTTGCGACGATGAAATATCCAGAGATCCACGAGCCGATCCACACGCACACCGCAGAAGCGATGTACCAGCGCGGCGAGACGCGTTTCTTGCCGTAGAGTAGAACGCCGAGGAACACGGACTCGAGAAAGAATGCGTATACGCCTTCCATTGCGAGCGGTTGTCCGATGACTGAACCGCTCTTTGCGGAAAATGTCGCCCAGTTCGTTCCGAACTGAAACTCCATCGGAATCCCGGTGACGACGCCGGCTGCGAAATTGAAGGCGAAGATCTTCGTCAGAAAGCGTGCGATCGAATCGGCTTCCGCATCGCCGGTACTCGCACGGTAGACGTACCAGGCGATGAAGGGCGCAATTCCCAGCGTCCCGATCGGGAAAAGGTAATGGAACATCACCGTAAAGGCGAACTGCAGGCGATCGACGGTTACGATGTCCATGCGCGGCCCTTTTAGCAGGTCTCGCCGCTCACCTGGGCCTCAAAAGTTGGCGCCCGGTACGAAGCGTACCGGGCGCCAACGTGGCGTTTGATTCCGGGCGGGTAGCGCTTAGGTACTAGCCGGCGCAGGCGCTGGTGGCGGCCCTTGCATCGGCGGACCATTGTGGTCGCGCATCATTCCGGGTGGTGGCGGCCCGAACGGCATTCCGCCGTGCATTCCACCGTGCCCGGATGCGATCATCAAGACAAGTTCGCCGGCGGTCGGCGTGTGGTGCTGACGGTGTGGCCGTTTTGCGCCCCGTGTGCCCTGCGCGCCGTGTGCGGCTTGGCGCTTTAGCATCATCGCATGCATTGCGTCGTGCATTTGCGTCGTCGCCGACGTGTGAGCGGCAAGCACTGCGCTTTTCTCACTCGGGCTGAGTGCCGCATCCAGGCGCGCTGCCGCAGCTTTGTGATCGGGATTCGCCGCAATAGCCATGTTGCCGACGATGCTGGCGAGGAGCTCGCGATGCGCCGGAGACAGCGCTGCGAGTACTTGCGTACGCTCGGCGCGGTGGATCTTCTCGACTTGCTCGAAGACCTGCCGCATGCCGGCCATGTCTGGACGTTGCGGCGGCATCGGTGGCGGTGGCGCGCTTTGCGCCAAGGCAACCGATGGTAGCAGGAGCACGCACAAAGCGACGGCCGCGAAGAATTGTTTCATGGGCGCAGGATAACAATCAATGCTTAAGGGCGGCTCGGAACAGCCCCAGGTTACTGTGAGACGAGCGTGAGGGTCGAGGGGTCGATCTGATAGTTCCCCGGGGCAACCATCGCGTTTTGGAACGCGCAGATCACGCTATTGTCTGGTCCCCAAATAACGACGAGGTTGGGCGGCCCGCACGGGGTTTGCTGGAGTCCATAGTCAGCAAGAACTTGCGCGCCCGGACTATTCGGTTCGACTTGATACGATTGATAGACGTTATTATTCGCATCGACGATCGATCCGAACAAAATCGCCGCGGAAAGATCCGCGAAAGCCCACGGCCCCCAGAAGCCGCCGCCCCAATAGATGGGCGCGGGAGCCCAGCTCACGCCGCGATTCCAATACCACGCTTCGCCACCTCCATGCGGATTGTGAACGACCACTCCATGAAAGCCGCGCGCAATCGGTTGCGGCACGCGAGCGGGACGTCCGGCTTGTTGCTGCCGCACTTGCGGCTGTTGCTGTCGCACTTGTGGCTGCGGCGCGATGTCGCGATTGAAGTTGAATCCGCTTTGCGGTTGCGGGCGGCTCACCGGCGCTGGCGCAGGACGAGCAACCGGCTGAGGTGCGCGTGCGCCGCCGCCACCTCTGCCGCCGCGATCGCGCTGCGCGAATGCGACACTCGGCAATGCCGCGAGCAATAAAAGCGCAATCATCCGCTTCACTTGGCATCATCCAATCTGCCGGTCGCGCTGACGTATGTTCCGCGCGTCGTGTGCAGGAAGACCATCACTCCGTGCGGCGCAACAACCTGACTTGAATGCAACAAATGATGCGGTTCGGTCGTGAGGTTGACGTAGAAGACGCCGCGCGTGATCGTCAGCTGATGCGTGCGGTCGGGCTTATGCAAGATCACTTGATATGGCAGACAGCGTTGCAGGTCGTGCGGAAACGAACACGCGGCGCTGACAATCTGTAGCCGGTCTTTCCGATCCGGACTGCGCAGCCACAGCGTTGTTCCGCTGAGCGTCGCGTGAACGTTGCGATAGACTTGCGTCGTTCCGTCGCTTTGTTGAACGCGAACGAGCGCTTCAGCGGCACCTCTCGCGGGAAACGCGACGGCGACGCTGAGCACGCATGCAAGGGCGAATGAAAGGCGTCTCATGGCTGGCGCCCGACATAAGGCCGTCCGACGTATCGATGCGGATACGGAGGACTAACGACGGCACCCGAATGCGCAAATGGCCCGCGCACGACACCCCCGCCACCGATCGTCAAACCGAAGGCCGGGCCGTATCCGTAGACGTAGCCCGGATACCACCATCCTGGGCCGTAATATACCGGTCCCGGAACTGGTCCGGAATACGTATAGGGCGTGTCGATCTCGTTGGCGTCGAAGTGATCCCCGGCGCTATATCCCAGAATCGTGACGCTCATACCGGCAGCAAGAGTGAGTCCGGTAGGATTGATGATTGTGCCTTGGTGCAGCTGTACCGTATCGACGTAGCCTTTGCTGTCCGCAACCGTGATATGGAACGGATCGACAATGCTTTGTATGCGTCCCTTGATCGTTTGTTGGGAGTTCGGCTGCGCATACGAGGGAAGCGTCTGGATCGGGGCAGGTTGAGCCTGGGCCGCCTGCGTTGCGAGCGCGCACGCGAACGCGAGTGCAGTTGCAAATGCCTTAATGTTCATCGTTCGTAGTTTTCTCCTTAAACGACGTCGTCTCCGTCGCCAACAGGATGGATTCACGTATCAGCGTCATAGTGTCTCCATTCTCATGTACGTTCTCAAGACGGCGGTCGTGGCGCTGCTCATGACGAGCGTTGCAGTAGCCCAGACGGACAGCGTCACCTTTCCCGCAGACGACAAGGGCGAAGCCGATGCACTTGCGGCCGGCAGCGGATTTCGGGCCGCGGCGCGAACGACGATTGGACCGGTGCTATCCGGGCGCAAACGCACTCGTTCGACAATCCCGCTACAACGCTAATGCGGCAACGGACGCGCATACTCGGGTGGCAGCGTTTCTTGGCGACGCGATGAAATAGGACGAATTGTGATGTTCAAGCATATGTTGGTCGCAATCGACGAATCGCCGCAGTCGGCTGCTGGACTCGATCTGGCAATCGAATTGGCCAAGACGCTGAAAGCCTCGATCACGTTGGTGCACGCGCTCGACCCCGCCGCGCTCGCGACCAGTGCCGATGACGCGGGCTCGACGAGCGTGATGGAAATCGAACTGGACGAGCTGCAGGCTGCCGCAAAAGAGTTGGTCGAGGCGACAACCGCACGCGTGCGATCTGCAGGAGTCGCGGTCGAGGCAATCGTTCGCGACGGCGTGCCTGCGAAAGTGATTCTCGATACGGCAATGCGCAGCAACTGCGATGTGATCGTGATGGGGACACACGGACGCCACGGCATCGAACGGTTCTTCCTGGGTAGTTGCGCCGAACAGGTACTGCGCGAGGCATCGATTCCGGTGCTCGTGAAACGGAGTTGAGATGATTCGCTATGCCCTGCTCTTTGGTTTGCTTTTGGCGTGCATCGCCGGGGCAGCTGCGAATGCCGCGTCGAGCTCGAACGCGCCTTCGATTGCACGCGGAAAATATCTCGTTCGATTCGGCGCCTGCAATGATTGCCATACGCCGGGCTGGCGCGAGACGTTCGGCAAAGTGCCGGTTTCGAAATGGCTGATCGGGTCGAACATCGGTTTTCGCGGCGCGTGGGGAACGATTTATCCGGCCAACGTGCGGCAGCGCTTTACGCAGATTACAGAAAACCAGTGGCTCGCGATGGTTCGCACCCGCGAAGGTCCGGAGCCGATGATTTGGCACGATCTGCGTGCGCTCTCGCTCGACGACCAGCGTTCCATCTATCGCTTCGTTCGGAGTTTAGGGAGTGCCGGTCCGCCGACGCTGCAAGACGTCCCGCCAGATATCGAACCGAAGACGCCGTATATTACGACGGTGCAGCCGACGAAGTAAGTCCTACCTCGTGCTGCTCGGCGCTTCGCGATTTCAAGAGAAACGTCAACGCTAGAGTTACGATTGCAACGATCGCGAGCGTTGCGTAGGCGTGGACGAATCCGGTAACACCGCCCAGGCTACCCGCGATTCCACCCGCGATCCCTGCGCCAATGATTTGCCCAATGATTAGGAATATCGAGAGCAGGCCGACGGCCGTAGCCCGCTGAGTTTGATCGACTTCGCGCGTGATGATATAGCGCGTTGGCGCCCCGAGCAGCGCGCCGAAACCAATCCCTGCAATCACCATCGACGCTATTGCTCCAACTAAACTCTGCATCGAAAACGCGAAGAGCAAGAGTCCGGCACTCGTCAGCACCGTTCCCAGCGCGAGGACCGCACGGCTTCCAACTGCATCGAGCGCGCGTCCCGCACCCGGAATCACGACAACGAACATGAACGCGCCGATGGCGGCGATCGCTCCGGCTGCGATGAGCGAAATGCCTTGGGCGGCAACGAGCGCGGCCGGGATGAAAAATAGGCCGCCTTCCAGGGCTCCGATCAGAATTTCTAGCCCATAGGTGATCATGATTTGCCGGTTGCGCAAGAGCGACGGCGCAATGACCGGTTGCGCGGCCCGACGCTCGACCGGAATCAGCGCGAGAAAACAGCAGCTTGCGAGGACGAGCGAGAGCGCCGCAGGTGCATTCGCCGTTGCAGATGTTGCGTCGAGCTTCAAGAGCCCGGTCATCGTTGCGAGCAATCCCACGGTTAAGAGTCCCAGACCAGCCACATCGAGCGGGCCGCGAACCGCCGGCGCTACAGCCGGGACATGGCGCAGGGCCAGCGCGATGACGATGAGCGCGAGCGGAATGTTGGCTGCGAAAATCCAGTGCCATGAAAAGAAGTGCGAAATCGTTCCGCCCACGAGCGGACCGATAATTGCGG
Source organism: Vulcanimicrobiaceae bacterium (assembly GCA_049520515.1). Classification (GTDB taxonomy): domain Bacteria; phylum Vulcanimicrobiota; class Vulcanimicrobiia; order Vulcanimicrobiales; family Vulcanimicrobiaceae; genus JAFAMS01. The sequence goes on along the minus strand of JBEKPS010000006.1, from coordinate 145,806 downwards.
CCAGTCCCCACGTCGCCGCCACGAGACCGAGCGCCGCACCACGGCGTTCGGGTGGGATGCGATCCGCAATCGCGGCAGTCGCGACCGGGAAGATCCCGCCGGCGCCCACGGCTTGTATTGCGCGCGCCATCAAAAAGATGTCGAAGGTCGGCGCAACGATCGCGAGCACGCTCCCCGCGGCAAAGATTGCGACGCACAACACGTAGATCGAGCGCCGACCGAAGCGATCGGCGAGTTGCGTCATGATCGGAATCGCGACGACGGTCGCGAGCAGGTAGAGTGTGAACACCCACGCGAGCTGACGGGCACCGACGCCGAACGTTGCGCCGAGCGCCGGAAGTGCCGGGGAAAGCACGCCCAAATCGAGTGCGCCCGCGAAAACGCCGAGGCCAAGCGTTATGAGAAGCGGTCTATGCGACGATTCGATCGATCACCATAGCTGCGCAGATCAGCGCCAAGTACAGAAGCGAGAATTTGAAGAGGCTGCGCGCCCAACGTCGCGTTTCGTCTTGCGTGAGCTTGATTGCATAGTAGACGAAGATTGCGCCGAGGATCGTGGCGCAAACACCATAAACGGCGCCCATGATGTGCAGATCGACGAGCGTCAGCGAAACCGCGACGAGCACGATCGTATAGAGCAAAATCTCGCGCTTGGTGCGCGGGACGCCGTACACGTTGGCAAACATCGGGATGCCTGCGCGATCGTAATCCGCGTTCGTGATCAGTGAAAGCGCCCAGAAATGCGGCGGAGTCCACAAGAAGATAATCGCGAAAAGGCCGAGCGCCGGCAAACCGATCTGATGCGTTACTGCGGCCCAGCCAACGAGCGGCGGGACGGCGCCCGCTGCGCCGCCGATGACAATGTTCTGCGGCGTGCGGCGCTTGAGCCACACGGTGTAGACAAACACGTAATAGAGATTCCCGGCCAGCGAGAGTACGGCCGCAAGCCATCCTGCGAACGCGAAGAGGATCGCAACGCCCGCAATGCCGGCGACGGTAGCCGCGACGAGCGCATTGCGCACCGAGATGCGGCCCGTCGCGACCGGCCGCAACATTGTTCGCCGCATGACACGGTCGATGTCGCGATCGATGACGCAGTTGAACGCGCCCGCCGACGCCGCTGAGAGCGCGCCGCCGAGCAACGTCCAGAACAGAAGCTCCGGCGAAGGCAGGCCGTGCGCAGCCATAACCATCGCAGCCGCCGTCGTGATCAAGAGCAGATAGATGATGCGCGGTTTGCCAAGCTCGTAGTAATCGAGGAGAACACCGCGCCATCCGTCGGTGTGCGCCTTCGCTCCGACCGCGCTGCCGTCGACGCGCGAAAGCGTATTCATGCGGTCTCGAGCGGCGCGCGCACGACCGCAACGTTCGCGCGCGCCCTAGCGCCGTCGAGAAGCCGCGACGCGAGCGCGCACACGCTGAGAACAAAGAAGGCCGTCGCATTGATCGCGTGCGCTTCGCGCAGTAGGGTCGGAAGCGAAAACGCGACGTTCGCAAGCCCGAGCATGATCTGCACGATCAACAGCGCAAACGCTCCGAAAACAACGCCGCGCGTGCGTACCGGTGCGACCACTGCCGCCCAAGCCGTGACGATGCTCGCGAGAATAAATGTTGAGCCGGCGATCGCGCGATGCACCGTCATTGCAAGTGGTCCGTGCAGCGTTGCCAGCATCGAGCCGGCGTCCATCGTGCAATATCCAAAGAGCACGAGCGCGCCGAGCGCCCACGTTAATCCATCGCTCTTATCGGTTCGCGCGGTTCCGATCCGCGGTTCGACGCTCGAGAGGATTGCGAGCACGACGAGTAGCGCGAGCAGTGCCATACCCGTCGCCCAATGAATCGCAACGGATGGCGGATTGTTCGCGAGGCGCACGGTCAACGCGCCCAACAACACCTGCACGAAGAAGATCGCCGTCGTGAGCATTGCGACCACGCGCACGAACGCGATCCGATTGCGTTCGCGCCAAGCTGCGATCAGCGTCGCCACGACGAGTACGGAAAGAACAAGAGCAATCAGGCGGTGCGTCCACTCCAGGACGACGCCGCCGGTCAAGGCGGGGACGACCGCGCCCCGGCAGAGCGGCCAATCGGGGCAAGTTAGACCGGCCCCGTTGATGCGCACCCAACTGCCGAGAACGGCCGCAAGAAATGCGGCCGACACAGACGTCAGCGAAAGAATACGAAACACCACGGCTATGCTAGTCTTCTAGCAACGCGGAAGGCAACGACTCCTCGCGGAGGCCGTCTAGCAGCCGTTGACGGCGCCGACGACATGATCGGCTGCCTTGGACTCGTCTCCGCTGATCAGGGGAATTTGCAGGTCGAGCCACTTGGCTTCGTCGTTCGCCATCTTGTTGTAGACCGGATTGTGCCAATAAGCATCGGTCGCAGTCATAGGCGGCGACTGATCCGAGCGATGATCCAACTCTCGGTACATGTCCCCAACCGAATCGCGGCCGGCGATGCGCGTAAGCATGCCCTGCATTTCACCGCCGATGTGCCGCTGCCGCTCGATCGCCCCACTGAGCGCATCCGCGAATTTCTTGAGTTCTTCTTTACGTACGGGATCAGTTGATTCTTTGGCGAGTTTGCGCAGCTCGGTGGCTTGCTTCTTGGCGTGCTCCGCGGAGGTTCGCAAATCGGTTGCGTACTGCTCGAGCTCGTGCAAGCCGTTGATTTTCGTGATGCGATTGCTCGAATCGAGATCGACGGATCGCAGCGTCTGCACGATGATCGTTACGGTTTGGTCGTTCCGGATCGCGCTGCTAATCGCGCTGTTCGCGCGCGTTGCGATCGCGGTGCACTCGCCGCTCGAGTACACGTGACCGATCTCGCGAAGCGCTCCGGCGGACGCGTCTGGGTCAGGGGTCAGCTCAGGCGACGGTGTTGCGGCAGTGGCAAGTGCGACGGCGAGAATGAGCGATACAAGCATCGGGAAAACCTCAGCTTCTAAGGATTACGTGAGTTCTCGGCGGGGCGCCGGGGTATCCTACACTGGGGCCCGAAGCGTTTGCCCGATGCGACGGCTGATAGCACTTGCCTGCGTCGCGCTCTTGTTAGCCGGGTGTCGTGAAGTACGCGTCAAGTCATACGCGCAGGGGACGACGTCTGTCCTCGGACCGCCCCAGATATTGATCGTTCACGACGCCAAAGAGCTCGCGGAGGTCGGCTTGCAGGCGCCACTGCGGTTCAAACACGAGTTCGGAGTCGTGCTGCTGATGGGGCCGCACAAAGACTCCGGCTATCACCAAGTCATCGAGTCGATTCGCGCCAACGAAGACCGCGTGCGCATCGTGGCGTTTGAAAAAACCTCGCTCGACCCGGAACCGACGCGCGAATACCGGACGTACACCCTCTGGATCGTACCAATTTCGGTCTATCGGGCGGGCTCGGTCGTCGACGTCGTCACCCCGAGCGGCGATCCGATCGCATCGATCACGTTGCGCTAGTGCGCCCACGCATTACCCTCGACGACGACGTCATTCGCCGTAATGCGAAGCGCTGGCGCGAACATTCCGGCGCTCAGGTCTGGGCCGTCGTCAAAGCCGACGGATACGGCTGGGGTGCGGCACGTCTCATGCGCATCCTCGAAGACGACGTTGCCGGATTCTTCCTTGCCGACAGCGATGAAGCGCGGGCAGTGCGCGGAATCACACGCCGTCCGATTGCGCTCTTGGCCGAAGCGCCGGTCGATCAGACGGCCGCGTTGCTCGACGACGGGGTCATCCCGAACGTCGCGTCGTTGGAGTCGCTGGCGGCCGCTGCGGGTTGGGCGACCGGCCGCGGGCGGCCGGCTCGGATTCGCGTTGGGATCGTTCCAGCGGCGGGCTGGAGCGGTTTGCTCGAGGACGCAATCGAGCCGTTTGCACGGGCCGCTGCGAGCCTCCCGGTCGAGGTCGACCTCTGGACGCATCTCACCGTCCCGGAGCTCTGGGCCTCACAAATGGAGCGCTTTAGCGCCGCGCGCGAGCGCTTTGCGGCCGCAGGCGTCCACATTGCCGGAATCGATGTTTCGGGCAGCCTCGCGGCCGCCGCGCGCCCACAATGCGACGAGAGCCTCGTACGGATCGGCATCGGCCTTTTCGGCGCGTTCGGTCCCGGGCTCGAGTGCGCGGTTCGGATAGACGCTCCGGTCACCGCTGTACTGCGTTCGGATGCCGTCCCCTCAGCAGGTTATCGCCTCCCGGAACGCGTCAGTAAACCTTGGCTGGCGATTGTCCGATCTGGGTACTCAGACGGCTTGTCGTTAAGATTAGCCGGCACTAATAGTATTGTCTCGATAGGGATGCAGTATGCGGTCCTGGCGCGAAATGAACCGGAACGGGTCGGCCAGACTCTACGATTGCTCGATACGTCGAGTAACTTGTGTATGTTTTTGGAAAATACCGGTGTTACCCCGCACGAGTTCATTGTAGGCTTGAGGCACACCGAAGCGGAGCGCCGTTAGAACATTGATCGAGGAATTCGCGACACGCGTCGTCGCTGACGTCAATCGCCTAGGGATCGTCATGGAGCCGGATGGATCGGCTCTCGAAATCGAAGGAGTTCTCAACCCCGCACTTACCCGCGGGAGAAACAATGAGCTTCTTATGTATGCGCGCGTCGTTGCACGCGGTAATACGTCGCGCGTCGGTCTCGCACGCGGTATCGAAACGAACGGCAAAATCGAATTCGAGCGGCTCGGTTTCGCGTTGGAACCGGAAGCCGAATACGAGCTACGCAGCGTTCCAGGCGGAATGGGCTGCGAAGATCCGCGCGTCACCTTCGTACCGGTCTTGGACAAGTACGTGATGTCGTACACCGCGTTCGGTCCGGAAGGCCCGCGCATCGCGCTCGCGCTTTCCGAAGACGGTTATAAGTGGGAGCGCCTCGGCCGTATGAAATTCGTTGGCGAGCTCATGCCCGTTGGCGACGACAAGGACGCGGTGTTCTTCCCGGAGCCCGTTATCTCGCCGTCCGGCATCAAATCGATCGCGTTCTATCATCGTCCGATGTTGCACATCAGTTCGATTGACGGTCATGCGGCGATTCCGACAATCTTAGAGATGGATCCCGAAGATCGCGAATGCATTCGGATCGCGTACATTCCGCTCGAAGCCGCGCTGAAAGATCCGATGAATCTCTTGACCGCGACCGAAAGCGTCAAGGTGCTCATTCCCGACGGTCACTGGGGACGTATCAAGAACGGCGGCGGAACGCCTCCGGTGCGCACGGAGCACGGTTGGCTCTCACTCTTTCACGGCGTCGACGCGGTCGAGCACGAAGGTCGCATCACGCTGTGCTACAGCGCCGGACTCGTGTTGCACGATCTCGATCAGCCGCATCGCGTACTCTACCGCTCGCCGGAACCGGTGCTTTCGCCCGACACGGTTGAAGAGCGTACCGGCATCGTCAACAACGTCGTTTTCCCGACGGGCATAGACTGCAAAGGTAACGGCGTCTACGACGTTTACTACGGCGCAGCCGACGCCAAGGTCGCGCGCGCGCGCTTGGGCATAGAGATCGAGTCGGTCTGACCTCGCAGCCGCCGATTTGGCGTTTCTTTGCAGCCGCGACCGTGCTTGTCGCGGCTTTTGTTTTCGCGATCACGCTCCGCAAAATGTCGCCGCCCGATCTTCGCGTTTCGGCGCGCGCGAGCGGAACGCCAAGTGCCTCGCGCGCGCAATCGAATGGGAGTGTCGCGTCGACGTCGCTCGCAGGTGATGCGCCCTGGGCGCTTTCCGCGCTCCCAGCTTGTGCGCGCCAACACTCCGAGGATCACGGCAGTGCCGCAAGCCTGCGCGCGAAGATTCCCGCGAGCGCGACTACGATCGATGGAACGGTGCACGCGGGCCCCTGCACGATCAAAATCACGGCGAATGGGATTATCGTGCGACGCGGCAGCGACCGACTGCGCATCCCGCCGCCGGCTCGCCTTCTTCACTGGAACGACCGCTACTATCTGTACGATGATGACAGGAAAGGCGCGGTACTCCGCGTCTATTCTTTCATAAAGTGAGCTTGGAAACCGAAGTCGAGCGTCGACGGACATTCGCGATCATTTCGCATCCGGACGCCGGCAAGACGACGTTGACCGAAAAGCTGCTGCTGTACGGTGGAGCGATTCAAACCGCCGGACAAGTTGCGGCGCGCCGGCGCGCGCGTGCGGTAACGTCGGACTGGATGGCACTCGAACGCGAACGCGGCATTTCGATCACATCAACGGTGCTGCAATTTCCGTATGAAGGCTACGCGATCAATCTGCTCGATACGCCGGGTCACCAAGATTTCGGTGAGGATACGTATCGTACGCTCCTGGCAGCCGATGCGGCTGTGATGCTGATCGACGCCGCCAAAGGCGTCGAGCCGCAAACGCGCAAGCTATTCGCGATCTGCCGTGCACGCGCTATTCCCTTGTTCACGTTCATGAACAAGATGGATCGTCCGAGCCGCGATCCGCTCGAGCTGCTCGACGAGCTCGAATCGATTCTCGGCATCGGAGCGTACCCGATCAATTGGCCACTGGGTTCGGGTCCCACGTTCCGTGGCGTTTACGATCGTGCGAGTAAGCAAGTGCATCTCTTCGAGCGGACGGAGCACGGCGCGAAGCGCGCACCGGTTGAGGTGAGCGGACTCGATGACGAACGGTTGCGTGGGCTCGTCGATGAGACGACGTACCAGCAGTTTCGCGATGAGATCGAGCTCCTCGAAGGTGCCGGCGAAGACTTTAATCGCGAGGCAATGCTCAGCGGTGCTAAGACGCCGGTATTTTTCGGGAGCGCCGTCACGAACTTCGGCGTGCAATTGTTTCTGGACGCCTTCGTCGATATGGCGCCGTCGCCGGTTGCACGCCAGGGCGTTCGCCTTCCCGGACGCGAGCGTGTTTCGGTCGAGCCCGCGACGGATCGCTTCAGCGGTTTCGTCTTCAAGATTCAGGCCAACATGGATCCGCGGCATCGCGATCGGGTCGCCTTCGTCCGCGTCACGAGTGGACGCTTCGAGCGCGACATGATGGTGCACAATGCGCGCAGCGGGAAAGACGTGCGTCTCACGCGCGCGATGAAGCTCTTTGCGGCCGACCGCGAGGTCGTCGACGAAGCGTATGCCGGCGACGTGGTGGGATTGGCAAACCCCGGCATCTTCGCAATCGGCGACACGCTGTGCACCGGCGATCCCATCGCCCTGGATCCGATCCCCTCGTTCGCACCGGAGCACTTCGCGTTCGTGCGCAGCCCCGACACCGCGAGCTACAAGTCGTTTCAAAAAGGAATCGAGCAGTTGCGGGAAGAGGGCGCGATTCAAGTTTTCTTTACCGCGGATCGCACGCGCATGGAGCCGATTTTGGCGGCGGTCGGCGAGCTACAATTCGAAGTGACGAAGTATCGTCTCGAAGCTGAGTACGGCGTGCGCACGGATTGGTCGCGATTGCCGTTTACCTTTGCGCGGCGCATCGTCGGAAATCACGAGACGATCGCGTCCGCGCAGATGCCATCGGCCGCGCGTATCGCCGAGGATGCCTCAGGCGGACCAGTGGCATTATTCGAAAGTGATTGGAGCGTCCGTTTGGCCGAGGAATGGAACCCGGGTCTTCGTTTCGTAGCCTTTGAAGATTCGTCACAAGTGCAAGGAGAGGTCGCATGAGCACGAGCGGGCCTACTCCGCCGATTCCCGTCACCGGAACGGTCCGGCGCCGGAGTGGCGGAATCCCGATTCCTAAGCGCGTCGCGTGGTTCATTATCGCGGTGCTGTTCGTTGCGATCGTGATTTCGGTGACGACGCGTCACGAGAGCAGACAAGAGCGCCTGGTCACGCGGATCATCACTGCCGTACAGCGCAACGACATGACGCCGGTTGCAAGCGATTTCGATGCACAGGCACGCGAATCGATGACGCACGCAAAGGTCGGCCACCTTGCCGACTTGCTTGCCCCGATGGGGGCGCTCAAGAACGTCGAGGAGACGACGCCCAAAGACGCGGCTCCACGCGACCACGAATATCTCGCGCACTTCGAGAAGGGCAATTGGCAGGTCAAGATGCCCGTCGATATCGACGGGAAAGCTGAGAGTTTTTATATGCGGCGTTCGAGCGGCCAATGAGCGATAGCACGACGCTTCGGAGCGTAACGTTCGATGACGTCGCGGCCGCAGCCGCGCGCATAGAGGGCGTTGCGCATCGTACGCCGGTGATCACTTCACACACACTCGACAAGCTGACGAGTGCGACCGTATTCATCAAGGCCGAGAATTTTCAACGCATGGGTGCGTTCAAGTTTCGCGGCGCCTACAACCGCATCTCGCAGCTGTCTTCCGATGAACGAGAACGCGGCGTCGTTGCGTTCTCGAGCGGCAATCACGCGCAGGGCGTCGCGCTCGCTGCGCAGATATTGAACGTGCCGGCAACGATCGTGATGCCGCACGATGCACCAAAGGCGAAGGTCGCAGCGACCCGCGGTTACGGTGCGGAGATCGTGCAGTACGACCGGTTCCGCGAAGACCGTACCGCGATCGCGCGCAAACTTGCCGACGAACGCGGTGCGACGCTCGTGCCGCCGTACGATGATCCGCATATCATCGCGGGGCAAGGTACGGCTGCGCTCGAGCTGTGTGCGACGTCGGGACCGCTCGACATGCTGCTCGTGCCGGTCGGCGGCGGCGGACTCTTGGCCGGCTCGACCTTAGCCGCAATCGAAAACTCGCCGTTGGTCGAAGTCTACGGCGTCGAACCCGAAACGGGTAACGATTGGCAGCAGTCGCTCGCGCGAGGCGAACGCGTCACGATCGACGTGCCGAAAACGATCGCAGACGGCATTCAAACGACGGCACCGGGTGTGCTGCCGTTTGCGATTTTTCAGCGTTACGGCAAGGGCATCGTGACGGTCAGCGACGATGAGCTGCGCACCGCGATGCGGTTTGCCTTCGAGCGACTCAAGCTCGTCATCGAGCCAAGCGGGGCGGCGGGACTTGCAGCGCTGATGCACGCGAAAATACAAGCGCGCGGACGTCGCGTCGGAATCATTATCAGCGGGGGCAACGTCGATCCGGCCGTCTTCGCGGAAGCGATCGCTTCAGCGAGTTAAAACGGGTGCGACCGAGCTTCGCACCCTGGATGGACTATTGCTTGATGTCACCACAGGCAACGTAGGTCCCTACCTCGTTGGGCGACTTGTGAACGTTGACTGCAAACGGGCCGGCCAGCAGCGACGCAAGCGAAACGTTCTCGAGCGTCGTTGACGACGAACCGTTACTGAGGCTCATCAGGGGATACTTCGGTTTCGGATTGAGTTTCGCGCAGGTTCCATCATGGATGTGGACCGGCTGCGTCGCGGCGGTCGGATTCGTCATTTCGACGTAAACGACGAGGTTCGGACCGCGTTGGAGGAACGTTACGGTGCCCCACTCGCCGGAGCCGTTTTGAGAATAGACGGGAATCGACAGGTGATCATCTGCGGGAGACATTTGGGCGAGGACTGTCGCCGGGACGGCGCCGCATAGCACCGCCAGCGAAGCGAGCAAAAATAAACGCTTCATGGCCCGGCCCGTTCAGTCTTAAGGCGCTACGCCCCTGGTTCTAGCGGCCCATGGAGTAAAATTCGGGGTTGGGACGCATGTCCATCAGCCCGGCCATGCGATTCGAAAAGCCGAAAAATGCGGCGATCGCGGCAATATCCCAAATATCGTCGTCTGAAAATCCCCCAGCACGCAGTTCGTCGATCTCTTCGTCGGTAGCGGCGAAACCCGGTTCGTTGACGTGCGATGCAAAGGTGAGAATGGTGCGCAAACGCGGCTCGAGATCGGCCGTCTGCCAGTTGTTGGCGATTTGCTCGGCGAGGATTGGATTTTTCCCGATAACGCGTAATGCCGCGCCGTGCGCGGTCATGCAATATTGGCAGAGGTTTTCACTCGAGACCGCTACGACGATCGCCTCGCGCTCGGCGCGCGAGAGTCCGCTCTCGCCGCGCATCAGCACGTCGTGGTAGTGCATGAACGCGCGAAAGTGTTCGGGCCTTCGCGAGTACGCGCGAAAGACGTTCGGAACAAATCCGATCTTGCCTGAATTCTGATCGTAAATCGCGCGAATGTCGTCCGGAAGCTCGTTCTCCGGAGTCTCGCCAAAACGCGAAAATCGTCGTTCTGTAATCATACGGTTGCCTTCAAATCAGAAAGAACGGCGCGCGCGGCACGCCGGCCGGGGACACCGGTAACGCATCCGCCCGGATGCGTCCCCGATCCGCACAGATAAAGTCCGTCTAGCGGTGTGCGAACGTTGAAGCGATCTTCAAAGATCTGACCGGGCAAGAGTTCGCCGTGGAAGATATGCCCTCCCGAGATTCCGATACGCGCTTCGATGTCGGCCGGTGAGAGAATATCCCAGTCTTCGATGAGATCGAGCAGATTGGGTGCGTATTGCGCCAGCGTTTCAATTATCGTTCGTACGATCGTCCGTTTTTCGTTCGCATTCCAACGAATCGCGGCGCTGTACGGAAAGTATTGCGCAAAGATCGAGAGAATGTGCTTGCCGGCCGGTGCGAGCGAGTCGTCGGTCGGCGTTTGCATGAAGCACTCGAGCATGGGCGCGCGCGATGTACCGCGACTACGTGCATCCTCATATGCGCGCTGCAGATAATCGATATCGGGCGCAACGTGAATCGTCGCTTTGTGGTGTGGCTGAAGATTCGTTCCGGGTCGTGCACTAAAATCGGGCAATCCGCCGAGCGCGAGATTGATCTTGAACGAGACGCCTTCGGCGCGCCACGATTGCACGCGTTCAAGGAACGCGTTCTCAAACGCATCGCTCGGGCACAAGCCCAAGAACGTCGTTTTCGGATCGGCGTTCGAGAGAATCGCGCGCGCGGCAAACGCGCGTCCGTCCACGCAGCGTACTTCCATCCGTCCATTGCGCGCAATCCCTATGACCTCGGCGCCACTATGCACGTCGACGCCTGCGGCTCGCCCCGCCGAGGCGACGGCAGCCGAAAGCGCACCCATGCCGCCGCGCACGAATCCCCAGGCGCCTTGTTCGCCGAGCACGCGTCCGGCGTAATGGTGCGCCAAAACGTACGTCGTCCCGGGGTCGCGCGGCCCGGCGTAGGTTCCGATCAAACCGTCCGTTGCCAGCGTGGCTTGCAGCACCGGCGTCTCGACGAAGCGCGAGACGTATGAGCTGACCGGGAGATCGAAGAGCTCGCGCGTTGTTCCATCGAGTGCGTCGAGTCTTGGGTCGTCGTCGTCCAAGTGATCGAAGATCTCAGCGCCAAGCCCTTCGGCGCTCTCGGTAAAGGCTTCAAATCCCCGAGCGTCCGATTCGGAGAAGCGTCCGATCTCCCGGGCATTCGCCGCCGCATCCGAACCGAGCAGCAGCGAACGGCCGTCGAGCAACGGCGTAAACGACGCCGGCTCTTTGCGATACGCACTGAAGCCGTGCCGCTCGAGTTCCAGCTCGCGAACGATGACCGGATCGAAGAGGCTGCAGACGTACGAGGCGGTGGAGACGGTGAAGCCCGGCCAGGTCTCTTCGCAGCGCGCCGCGCCGCCGATCGTGGCTGACTTTTCGAGAACCGCTACGCGCGCGCCGGCTTGGGCGAGATATGCGGCGGCAACCAGGCCGTTGTGGCCTGCGCCGATGACGATTGCGTCGTACTCAGCCTCGGCCATTGGGACGCGGCTTGAACGGGGCTCCGATTTTGAACTCGCCGTCGTGGCGCAGCGTGAGATCGACGTCGTCGCATCCGATCGGCGAGAAGTCCGCGCAGTCGTGCGGGCGAGCCGGATAGATGCCGCAATAGTGCTGCCCGGATTTTGGGCCCATGAGGAAAACGCAGGCGCTGCCGCTGTCGCTGGGGTCGACTTTCTTGAGCCAGCCGACGGAGTGATCGTCGGGTGCCGGGCGCGCGTTCACGTACCGCTTCATCGTCATTTTGTACGAAAGTCCCAAATGCTTCGCGATGCGCTCCACGTCGGCTTTGCTGACGAACGGTTCGTACGCCTTGCAGCATTCCGCACATCCCGGCGGGCACGCGACATTGTCGGGCAGATCGCGCAGATGTTCGCGCGCAAGCTCGACGACGCGTTCGATTGCAGCCACGAATTCCGGATCGTCGTTATATTTGTACTGCCACTCTTTGCTCGTGATCTCATTCGCATTGTATTTGCGAGTGGTTTTTTCGTTGTACGTGATCGTGATGTGTTCTTCATCGATCTCGATCGAGTTGAATTGATGTAACGTCTCGAGATCCATGAGCTCGATCTTGGTGGGCTGCTTCGTCTCGCGCGTAAACGCCGACAGCTCGCGCCGCGCGCGCAGGGTAATGAGATCGATCGTCTCCATAGCGACGGCCTTACGCTTCACGCGCAATGTGAACCTTTGCAACCTTGGAACAGCGGCAGGGTCCGTGATTGACCGGGGGAAGGGGTACGAAGTCGTCGTGGAGGCACAACGTACTGACGCAGATCGCGTCCTCAACGCGAGCATCTCTCTGGCCCTGGACAAGCTCGTCCAGCAAGGCGAGTTCTATCCGTTCGGTGTTGCGCTTACGCGCGAGGGACAGATTGCAGTGCTCACGACGCAAGAGACGTCTGCGCGTCCGACGAGTGATGCGTTCCTGGGTGCGCTCCACGACGCGCTCAGCGACGGCGCACGCTCCGGAAGCTTCAAAGCCACCGGAGTCGTTGCCGATTTCTCGTTCGAGCGTCCGCGGGAAACCGGCGAGCACGACGCGATACGCGTCGCGGTCGAAAGCGCAGACGGTGAGGCAGTGACGTGCTTTCTGCCGTACACGCTCGTTACGCCGGGCGGGACGCGCGACGTGCGGCCCGGTCAACCGTTCGCGCAGCACGGCGAGCGACGCATCTTCACGTAGGGAGTACGCCGCGCGGCCCGAAGCGCGAAAACCGTGAAAGCAATCGGAGTTGACCTCGGCGGGTCACACGTCATGGCAGCAGTTGTCGAAGACGACGGCTCGATTCGCAGCAAACACGAAATCGACGTCGTCGATCGCTCCTTCGACAACATTATGAAGCTTCTCGAGACGACGATCCAAGGCGCGCTCAGCGATACCGGATCGAACGTCGTTGGAATCGGAATCGGTTCGCCGGGAAACATCGATCCCGACACCGGCACGATTCGGTACTCGCCGAATTTCGGCTGGAAGGACGTTCCGCTCGGGCCCAAACTGCGCGAGCGCTTCGGCATTCCGGTCTTCGTCGGAAACGACGCGCGCTGCGCGACGCTGGGTGAATATACGTACGGCGTCGGACGCGGGACCCAAGATTTCGTTCTGATCACGCTCGGCACGGGCATCGGCGGCGGGATCGTAGCCGACGGTAACCTCGTCCTAGGCCACGCCATGGCGGCGGGCGAGGTTGGGCACCACCAGATCCGTCCGACCGACGGTTTCGTGTGCAGCTGTACGAAGATCGGCTGCTTCGAGGCGCAAGCCTCAGGTACGGGGCTCATCCGTCACGCAATGGCGCTCGTTCCGTCGTTTCCGCGCAGCACGCTTCTGGCGGGTCCACCGGCCGATCTCGGTTCGAAGCGGATTCGCAAGGCCGCGCAGGCAGGCGATCAACACGCGGTCGCGGCTTGGAAGAACTACATTTCGGACCTGGCGCTCGGCGTCGCGAACATCATCGCGTTCGTCAATCCCGAAGTCATTGCACTCGGCGGCGGCGTCAGCAAAGCGGAAGAGTTTTTGCTCGATGCGGTTCGGCCGCTCGTCGACGATCTCGTGACGATGGCACCGCGCGGCTCGACGCGCATCTCGATCGCGCAATTCGAGAACGACGCCGGGGCACTCGGTGCGGCGACGATGGCGATGCGCGGCGGATTGACGACCGGCAAAGTCGCCTAGGTGCGGAGCTTCGTCGCTGGCGTTGCGTTGGCGCTCGTCGCCTTAGCGCTAGCCGTCTATTTGGTCGTGCAAAACGGGTGGATCGATCCACGCGCCGACGACGGCTACATGCCGATGGAGAAGTGGGCTTCGCGTGTCGTGCCGCGCGCGATCCGCAAGGACAGCCAGGGTCTTACCAGCCCGATCGATGCAACGAGCGACAATCTCGTCGCGGGCGCTAAGCTGTACGGTGCGAACTGCGCGATGTGCCACGGCGCCTCTGACGCTAAGGAGTCGAACGTCGCGAAGGGCTTGTACATCAAGGCGCCGCAGCTCGCGAAAGACGGCGTCGAAGACGATCCCGCTGGCATGACCTACTACAAGATCGCGCACGGCTACCGCATGACGCCGATGCCGGCGTTCAGCAAGTCGCTCGATGATACGCAGCTCTGGCAGCTCGCGCTATTCCTGAAAAACATGGACAAACTTCCGCCCGCGGCAGAAGCCGAGTTCAAGAGGGTCCCCTCGCAAGCTCGTTAGGGCGCGTTAGGGAGCGTTTGCGCCGGCGTCGAGGCCGAGTGCGACCATCATGCGCACGCCGTATTGCAGCGCGCCTTCGTCGATATCGAAACGCTCGTGATGGTGCGGGAACGATGAACGTTCGCTGCCGCGGCAGCCGACTTGGAAGAAACACGACGGTACGCGCTGCGCGAAGAATGAGAAGTCTTCGGCGCCCATCAGTTTCGGGAACGACGTGACGTGCTCGGAGCCGAGCGTATTCTCGGCGAGGACCTTCGCGTACGCGGTCTGGACCGGATCGTTCTCCGTCACCGGATAGCGCCACAGATAATCGAAATCGTACGTCGCGCCCGATGACGCGCACACGCCGGCAAGGACACGCTCGATGCGCTCTTTCATCGCTTTGCGAACCTCAGCGTCAAAGGCGCGCACCGTTCCCTTGAGCTTCGCGCTGGTCGGAATGACGTTGTACGTCGTTCCCGCATGAAACGCGCCGATCGTTACGACCGCGGGCTCGATCGGGTCGATCACGCGGCTGACGACTTGCTGCAAGCTGACGACGAAATTCGAGGCGACGAAGATCGGATCGATCGAGAGATGCGGTGCAGCGCCATGGCCGCCCTTACCGTGAATCGCGATATCGATCGAATCGCTCGACGCGTAGAGCGGGCCTGGCGTGAAGCCGACCATTCCGACCGGATGCTTCGATGCAAGATGCAAGCCGTAAGCGCGCTCGATCCCGTATTCCTCGAGAATTCCGGCTTCGACCATGGCCTGCGCACCGCCCAGGCCCTCTTCGGCTGGCTGAAAACACAGCACGACAGTTCCGGGAATCTCCGCTCGCTTTTGTGCGAGAATTTGCGCGGCGCCAAGCAGCATTGCGACGTGTCCGTCGTGTCCGCACGCGTGCATCGTTCCGTCCGACTGCGAACGATAATCGGTTTCGTTGAGTTCCAGAATCGGAAGCCCGTCCATGTCAGCGCGCAGCATGATCGTCTTGCCGGGCCGCCCGCCTTTGATGATGCCGAGGACACCGGTTTGCGCGATGCGCTCGTGAACTTCGATACCCAGCTCGCGCAACTTTGCGGCAACGATTCCGCTGGTACGCACTTCTTTGAATCCAAGCTCGGGATGTGCGTGCAGATCGCGCCGTGTGGCGACAACGAAGTCGAGCAATCCGCTCGGAACGTCGATGACGCTCATTGTCTTAGGAGACGGCGGCGAAGGGCGCGATTGTAGGAAGGCCGGCGTACGCCGTGCGCGCGATCAGCTCCGCGATACGACGTGATGCACCGCGTGGTGCCAGCTCGGCTTGACGCCGGCACATCTGCTCGCGCAAAGCAGGGTTGTCGACGATGCGGCGCACCGCGCTCACAACGCCCGGCGTCGTCAGCGCCACGAGTCCAATCCCATTCGAACGTACATACTGGAGATTACCCCGCTCTTGTCCCGGGATATAATCGTAGATCACGACCGGCAGCTCGGAGACGCTGGCTTCCGCAATTGCACCCGGGCCGGCTTTCGTAACGAGAAGGTCGCTTGCGCGCATCAGCTCCGGAACATCGTCGCGGAAACCGAGCGCCATGATCGGCGTCGGCAAACTGGGCGCGATTTCTTCGATGCGGCGCTGCAGCGGCGCGTTGCGTCCGCATACCACGATCAAGTGCAGCGGCATTCCCGATTTTGCGAGCGCGAGCGTCGTCGGAAGAAGCTTGCCGCCACCCTCGCCGCCCGCCATCAACAGCGCGACGGTTGCATCTTGCGGAAGTCCCAAGCGCTCGCGAATTGCGGACTTGGTGGCCGTGACGTCTTCGAATTTCGGATGGACCGGATGTCCAAGACGGAACAAACGGTCGCGCGGAATACCGCGTTCGAGCGCGCGCTGCAACACTTCTTGTGCGGGAACGACAACGGCGTCGACGCGCGGGCTCAACCACGATTCATGGACGCGCCCGAGATCCGTGACGACCGTGATGATCGGAACGTGCAGATGCGCATCGGCGCGTGCGCGCGACGACGCGTGATTCAAGAGTGGATGAACCGAAACGATGACGTCGGGACGATAGGAAAGAAAGACGTCGCGTAGGCGTTCGCGGTACAGCGGCTCGCACACGCGCACGAGCGAGCGAAAACGCCGCCGGCCGTTGGTGGCATAAAAAAGCGCCCCGTAAACTGGGGGCGCAAAACGAAGCGCTGCGCTATAGGCCGGGCCGAGCTGCGAAAGCGGGAATCCGCAGTGATTGCCGATGTCCTCGATGCGCCATTCGAACGGGTCGCCCGTTTTAATCTCGTCTAAGGCGGCGCCAATCGCCAGTGCACCCGCACGATGGCCACCACCGGTGTCCGAGATCAAAAGCAGAACGCGTTTGGACATCTACCCCCTGAGATTACCCCTGCCCCGGGCTTGGCATCGGACCTTTGCGCCGGACGGCAGTACGACCGGTTTGGCGCCGGACCGCAGCCCGCAGACCGGCACGTCGGCGGCGCGTCCCCCGGCTGAGTGCTCGCATGAACGCGATGCACGCTCGGGCCGGTGCGTCATAGAACCGGAAAATGTCGCCGAACTCGATTTCGGGATTTCGGTGGTGCCCGTCGTGGTCCTCGGGGAGGACGATCTGGAGGGCCCGGGCGATCGGGAGCGCCCACGCCGGCGTCTTCCAGCCCAAATCGGTCGTATGCCGCCACCAGACGTGCAGCTGTCCGAGGATCAAGCCGATGATCGCGCCGACCGGGGAGAGCGGCCAACAGAGCGCTGCGAGCGCAAGATAAGGAAGCGCGCCCAGGAGTCCGTCGAGCAGCACGGCCGGATCGCGCGACAGCACCGCGTGGTCCCAGTATGACCGGCGCCGGTCGTGATGCGTCCGCAGATGCAGCTTGAACCAGACATGTTGCGGGACGTGATAGAAGAACGTCGATGCAAAGTCGCCGACGACCAAGACGATCACGAGGCTGAGAATCGTCGTCATCATGCTACAACCCGCCGATTACCGGTGATCAAGAGGGCTCCTTTGTACAGGGTGGTGCTTATGGGCGCATGTCTGCTCGCAGCGGGGTGCGCGTCTTCCGAGCCCACGGTGTTTCATTCCGAACAATCCCAGAGTGTCAATCTACCTGCGGTCTGGGATGCCGTTCTATCCTGGCATATACCCCAAGGTGTGCCGGTGTTTCGCGGAGCGAGACTGCTGGCCGACGCGCCGAGGCCCGCGAGCGCGGCAGTGGCCCTAACAAAGTCTATCATCCGAAGCAACCCTCGGTTAAGCCCCCTGGATGCGCTTCGTCTCGCCATTTTGTCTGAGAGGTCGGCTCGCCGCTTTGGACTCAATCAAGACTTCTTCGGCGCGACGATCTTGCAAGAGAGCGCATTCGATCCATTTGCAATGTCATCGGCAGGCGCGCTCGGTATCGCGCAGTTCATGCTCGAAACCGCCGACGCGTTTTCGATCGACCCGCTGAATCCGCGTGACGCGTTGGCGGGCTCCGCGGAACTCTTGGCGACATATGTCGCACGCTACCGCTTGCGCTTCGCGCACGCCGATCCGTATGCGCTCGCACTCGCCGCGTACAATGCGGGACCGCTTGCCGTTGCGCATTATGAAGGCGTACCGCCGTATTCAGAGACGCGTGATTACATCGGTGATATTTACGAGCGTATCGCGCGAATCGTTAGCGAACAGCGCTCGCCACAAGGCGTGGTAGCGGCCGTTTCCCTGCGGCAACGTCATAAGTAGCGACTGCAAGTGCATCGAGTGGATCGATCAAGGGAAGCGGCGGATTTGAAACGGTTGCAAAGGCGACCGAGAGCTCCGTGCAACCTGCGATCGCGCATACCGTGCCGGGAGTTTTCGTCAGCGCTTCCTTCGCGAGTGCGACGGCTCGCTCATCGACGGCCGTGCCCGTCGACTTGATGCCGAAATCGTCATCGTAGATTGCGCGCATCACGTCGGTTTGCTCGGGCGAATCAACCTCGAACTCCACCGGTTCGAATCCGGCCTCGCGCAAGCGTTTTCGGTAGAGTCCCGTTTGCAGCGTCCCCGTCGTCGCAAGGACGAGCACGCGCGAGCCGCGCTCAAATCTCCGAGCGAGCTCTTCGGTCGTGACGTCGATGAGATCGAGCCACGGCAGCGGCACAAGCGCCATCACCTCGTCGCGCAGCGCGTGCGCCGTGTTGCACGGAACCGCGGCAAAGTCTGCACCGGCCGCGACGAGACGACGCGCCGCTTCTGCGATCCGCTCGACAGTCACGCGCGTATCGTTCGCGAGCAATGCGCTGGTGCGTTCCGGCACGCCGGTCGCGCTCCAGAGCACCCACTCGGGACAATCTTGATCCGAGCGTCCACCGCGTCGTGCGCTTTCAGCTAGGAGGCGCCGCTCGAACTCGATGTGCGCTGCCGGACCGAGGCCGCCGATGATTCCCGGTAGGCGGATTTGCTGCTTCACGGCATGAACGTTCGACGCGCATGAACCGCGTCTTTCGCCGGCTTTTCATGACGATGCCGCTGGATCGAGCGCGGAACGAAACGCAAGGCGTCACGTTGCGCCGCGTTCTGGGCAAGCCCGGTCTGATCGGAATTGGTCTGGGCACGATGCTCGGCGGGATCTTCACGACGATCGGTGCCGGCGCGAACGCGGCGGGACCCGGCGTGATCGGCTCGTTCGTCCTCTCCGGCCTCGCGTGTCTGTTCGTCGCACTCTGCTACTCGGAGCTAGCGTGTATGGTACCGGTCGCGGGCAGCGCGTACACGTACGCCTACGCGACGCTCGGCGAGATCGTTGCCTGGATCATCGGCTGGGATTTGATTCTCGAATACGGGATCAGTGCCGCGCCGGTTGCGTCGTCGTGGTCGTCATACGCGCAGAACGTCCTGGGCGGTTTCAGTATCACGCTTCCGGCTTGGGCGCGCACCGCGCATCTCTCTGCGAACGGCTTGAGCGTCGACGTCTTAGCGTTTGCAATCATCGTTGCAATTTCGAGCTTGCTTGCGATCGGCATCAAAGAATCATCTTCCACGAATAGCGCGATGGTGTGGCTGCAAGTCGGAGCGATCGTCATCTTCGTTCTTGCCTGCATCGGCGCGATACGCGGACATCTGTTCATTCCGTTTGCGCCGCTCGGTGTAAAAGGGATCGTCACCTCGGCAGCGCTGGTTTTCTTTGCCTACATCGGCTTTGACACGGTGACAGTTGCCTCGGAAGAATGCCGCGAACCGGCGCGCGATTTGCCGTTCGGAATCATCGGGTCGCTGATCGTCGGCGCGATTCTCTATCTCGCGATCGCCGTCGTGTGCGTTGGCCTCGTGCCGTGGAAGACGATCGACGCCGGTTCGGGGATGCTCGACGCCGCCCGACATGCGGGCGGGAATCCCATCGTCCTAGCTGTCGTCGCGACCGGTGCCATCGCGGGAACGACGACGGTCATCTTGACCTCATTGCTCGGACAGGCGCGCATCTTCTACGTGATGTCACGCGACGGACTCTTACCGCCGATCGTTGCGCTCATCCATCCGCGAACTCGCACGCCGGTATTCACGACGATGACGACCGGGATCATCGTCGCGATTATGGCCGCCGCGATTCCGCTCGACGTCTTGCTCGCGCTGGTGAATATCGGGACGCTCTCTGCGTTCGCGATCGTCTGTATCGGCGTAGGTGTCTTGCGCGTGACGCAACCGAACGCGAACCGGCCATTCCGTGCGCCGTTCGGAATGGCGGTCGCAATTCTCGGCGCGCTGCTCTGTATTGGACTTGCGCTTTTCGGTTTGGGCGGCGATACGTGGCTGCGCTTTATCGTGTGGTTCGCGGTTGGGGCTGCAATTTATGCGTTGTACGGCTATCGCCGCTCAACGCTGGCGCACGCTACGACAGCGACTGTTTCAGAAACTCCTGGACCCGCGACCACGCGTCCTTGAGATCGGGATTGTCGAAGCCCTTCGAAGACTGACGGAAGAAGCCGTGACCTTCGTCCGGATAGACTTTGAGCGTGAAGCGTTTGTGATTCGCACGTAAGCCTTGTTCGATACGCGCGACTTCGTCGGGCGGAATTCCCTGATCTTTGCCGCCGTAGCACATAAGCAACGGAGCCCGGACGCGCTCGGCTTCTTCGATAAGCGGTGTTCCGCCGCTCATCAGCGGTTTGCCGATTTGGCCACCGTAGAAAACGATGCCGCCTGATATTCCGCGCAGCATCGAGCTGAAGAACGCCATCGATCCGCCGAAGCAAAAGCCCCAGGTCGCGATGCGGTTGAACCGCACAAACTCCTGAGCATTTAGCCAGTCGATGGCCGCGCTCAGATCGGCTTCGATCGTCGCCCGCACGACCTTCGCCGCAGCCGCGCGGCCTTTGGCCATCCCCTCATCGTTATACGGACAGTCAAGATCGGGGTCGCTGCGGTGATAGTAATTGATCGCAAGTCCGACGTAGCCGGCCTCCGCGAGGAGATCGGTAATGCGCCGCATCTCGGTGTTCACGCCGAAGATCTCTTGCAGTACGATGACCGCGGGGGCGGGTGCAACCGAATCCGGGCGGGAGAGGTAAGAAGGCATCGTCAAGCCCTCTACAGGGATCGATACGTTACTGGTGCGCAATTAGCACCTCCCAAGGTTTTCGATGGGTTTAGGGCCGGGTAAGGGGTTCTCGACTACGATGCAGATGACGACGGCTCCGGTTGCTCAACGACTGGTCGTGCATGACTACGTAAAACGTGGGCAGAGTACGACGTTTGCCGACGACGTGCGTCGCGGTCTACGCGCGCTGCCGAAGCGACTCCCCCCGAAGTTGTTTTATGACGATCTGGGTTCGGCGCTGTTCGAAGCCATTACGCATCTGCCCGAATATTATCTGACGCGCGCCGAAAGCGAACTCCTCGCAAAATATGCGGGCGAGATCGTCGAGGGGCTCGGGACGCCGCTCGAGCTGCTCGAGCTCGGCTCCGGCAGCGCCACCAAAACGCGCTATATGATTGAAGCATTGCTTGAACGGCAGCGAACGTTGCGTTATTCGCCGATCGACATCTCGCCGGCGGCGCTCAACGCTAGCGCACAATCGCTGACCGACGAGTATCCGAATCTTTCGGTCGAGGCGTTTGCCGGCGATTACTTTGATCTGCTCGAGGGTCCGAAGCTCCGCTCGCACGCGCGCACGATGGCGCTGTTCTTGGGGTCGAATATCGGAAACTTTGAGCCGGAAGAAGCGACTGCGTTGCTGCAAGCGTTGCATCGGACTCTCAAGCCGGGCGACGCGCTGCTGCTTGGCACCGATCTCAAGAAATCGATCGAGCGTCTCGAGCTCGCCTACGACGATCCAGCGGGCGTGACGGCGGCGTTCAACAGGAATATGCTCGGTCGCATCAACCGCGAGCTCGGCGGCAACTTCGACCTGCGTGCCTTTGAGCACGATGCACACTACGATCCGGTTCGCGGCGCGATGGACATGTTTTTGATCGCGACCTCGGCGCAAAACGTACACATCCGCGATCTCAACCTGCAGGTCAGTTTCGCGGAGTTTGAATCGATCCACACCGAATCGTCATATAAATACGATCCGGATGATATCAGCCGAATCGCAGAGTCCGCGGGTTATCGCCTCGAGCGCTGTTGGTTTGATTCGGGCGTCGACTACGCCCTTAGCTTGCTCGCCGTCGCATAACAGGCGTTCGGCGATGCCGTCGCCGGCGTGTCCCGGCAGGGGCACCGCGGCGCTTCGGACGCCGTCCGATCGTTTCATAGATGTCGCCGGTCGCGACGCGCGCATCGGCTTTTCCGATCGCATCAACGAGCGAGGCTCCCGTCGCAAGATCGCGCGACGGTTCGTCGCCGACTGCGACCGTTGCAACGAAGACGTCACCCCGGGCGCGCACGTCGATCGTTGCGCCCTCTTCGCGGATCGAGCGTTTGTCGACGTTGAGGACGCGGAGCGCGAATCCGTCGGCGTCGCCGTTCGGATTGATGCGCTTGGCCTCGGTTACGAGCTTGGCGAATTCTTGCGCGAAATCGGAGATCAGCTTACCGGTGCGATCGCGCGCGATGCGCTTGGGCGGCAGCGAGATGCGCCAGTGATTTTCTCCGATGGGCTGCCACGTTGCGAGAGTGGCACGCGTTATCGCCGCGGTTTCGAGGTCTTGGACCGCCTGCTCGATTGCGCTCGCGGTTCGCACACGTGCAGCGATCTTCGGATCGAGGCCGACCAGCTTGTCGTAAAGGCGCGAGACCTCGCCGACGTCCCGGCCTTCGATATCGATCTGCGCGGGCAAGCCCCATAACGTCGGAGCCGTGATCAGCTCGTGGCGGCGCGCGATATCGACGATGTCGAGGACGGTTGCGAACTGCTTGTGGCTTTGACGGACGAGCGTTCTGCGCAGCTCGGGATCGGGCGCATCGGAGAGGACGTTTGCGATTTCGTCGACGGGGCGTAGGCCGCGGCCGGTGATCTGCGTGTAGAGCGTCTGGCTCTTGGTCGGACGCGCGTTGATGATCGTCTCGATCGACGGAACGTCGAACCCCTCGAGATACAAGCCGCAGTCGCCGCTGGCAAAGAGTGCCGGGATGCCGCGCTCTTTGAAGGTGTCGCGCAAATTCTTCGCGTGTTGAACGGATGCGGCGAAAACGAGCGCCTTGCGTCCGGGGACGAGCTCGAGGTACGCCTCGATGACTTTGCCGTTGCGCTCCTCGTTGTCGACGGCATCGGCCAGCTCGCCGACCACGAAGTCACCGGCGCGCGAGTTGACTTGGTCGAGGCTGGTCTGCGTGTGGATCATGTAGGCATGAACCGGGACGAGGTACCCGGCCTCGACCGCTTCGGCCGTGTCCATCGAGTACACGATCTTTTGAAAGATATCGCCCAAGCCGACTTTGTCGGCGCGGCGCGGCGTCGCGGTAAAGCCCATGATCATTGCGTCGTCGCGGCGCCAACGGATTGTGGTGACGATGGCGCGGTACGTCGGCGCTGCGGCGTGATGCGCTTCGTCGATGACGAAGAGTCCGATTCGGCCTCCGAAGCGGCGCATGAATTCTTCGAGCCGTTTTCCGGTGAGGCTCTGAACGGTCGCAACGATGATGTTGCAATCTTCAGTCGCGCGTTTTGCCGCTTTCTCGATCCCGACTTTGCGGTTCGGGTTGAGGAACTTCATCTTCTCGACGGTCTGCTCGATCAATTCGTCGCGATGCGCGATCACGAGCATGACGTCATTTTCGCGCATGTCGAGCAGATCAGGCAGCGTCGCAAGTATGATCGTTTTGCCGAGGCCGGTCGCTAAAACGACCATCTGCGAGCGCACGCCAAGATCGCGTTCGCGAAGGATAGCCTCTTGCGCATCTCGTTGATACGGGCGCAAGCGGAAGAGAGTCGTTTCCGTAAATGTCTCCGAGGTTTTTGAGTTTTAGCTTCGTCGTTTAGGTACGCACCATGCGTTCGATACCACGCAAAAGCGCATCCGCGATGACTGCTAATGCAGCCGACGCAATGCTCCCCGCGACGATCTTCTGCACATCGTTTCGATGAATGCCGTCGAAGAACAGCACCCCGAGCCCCCCGGCATTGATCCATGCCGCGACGCTCGCTATAGCGATGAGCGCTACCGTCGCGATCCGCACGCCCCCGAGGATAACGGGGAGGGCGAGCGGCAGTTCGACGCGCCATAGTTGTTGCGCACGGGTCATCCCAAGTCCCGCTGCTGCCTCCAGCTGGGCGGGGTCGATGCCCTGGAATCCCGCGACCGTATTCCGGATCAGAATCATCTGTGCGTACGCGGCCAAAGCCACGACCGCCGTCCAAAAGCCGAGGCCGAGGACGGGGACCAGAAGCGCCAAAAGCGCGAGACTCGGAATTGTATAGATTGCGCCAAAGATGCCATAAATCGGGCCGGTGGCCGCCGGACGGCGAGCCGCCAAGTAACCGAGGGGTAGCGCTATTATCAGTGCCGCGAGGAGCGCGGTCCCGACAATTGCGAGGTGCTGTTCGAGTAATTCCGCGAGCTCGAACGGATGCGACGCAAGCCAGTTCATTGTCGTAAGGCGGCGGCGATCGTTGCGAATCGCAGAACACCGCGCGCGCGTCCATCCTCGACGACGAGCAACGGTTCGCCGGCGAGCAGCATCTGCCCGAGGGCGTCGCGCAACGTCGACCGGGCGTCGATGCGTGGTGCACTTTCCTCTACCCCGGGTGGTACGTCGGCGGTTGCAGCGTCGGCCGTATGCATCACGCTTAGGCGCCGGAGTACGTCCGACGAATCGGTCAGCTCGGCGACGTACGAATCCGCGGGATGCGTGAGCAACCGAAGCGGCACGTCGACTTGGAGCAAACGTCCGTCGTGAAAGACGGCGATGCGGTCGGCGAGGCGTAGCGCTTCGTCAATGTCGTGCGTGACAAACACGATCGTCGTTCCGAGATCACGGTGTATCCGCAGCATCTCCGCGCCGAGCTCGGAACGCACGATCGCGTCGAGCGCGCCGAACGGTTCGTCCATCAAGAGCAGAGGCGGTTCGGCGGCGAGTGCTCGTGCAACGCCGACCCGTTGTTGTTCGCCGCCCGAAAGCTCGCGTGGCAATCGCGTGCGATACGACGGGTCGAGCCGCACCATTTTGAGCAGCGTGTCGACGCGTTCGGCGATGCGCGCTTTCTCCCAACCCAAGAGCTCCGGGACGATCGCGATGTTCTCACCGACGCTCAGATGCGGAAGCAATCCAACGGCTTGAATCACGTAGCCGATACCGCGCCGCAGCTCCGGCGCAGGCCGCTCCTTCGTATCCTCGCCGTCGATACACACGCTTCCGGCGGTCGGAACGACGAGCCGGTTGATGGTGCGGAGCAGGGTGCTCTTTCCGGAGCCCGAGGCGCCGAGAAATACTAAGAACTCGCCGGGAGCAACGGTAAGGTCGACGCTCATAACCGCGCTGCGATCCGCACCCGGATAGCGGACACTGACATCACGCAGCTCGAGGCTCGCGCTGTTCACGCGAACTGGTGCTTCTGCAAGAAGTCGCGCACGACGTCCTCGGGTTCGAGTTTCTTCGGGCCATTAATCGCGTAGTTAACGCCACGTATCGTCGCGTCGTCGAGGAGTGGTGCGACCCGATTGAGCGTCGCTGCAATGGTTGGATATTTCTGCAGCGCAGCGTCCCGTACGATCGGCGCGGCCTGGTAAGGCGGAAAGGCGTGTTTGTCGTCGTCGAAGACCACCAGATCGTACTCGGCGATCTCGCCGTCGGTCGAGAACGCGACCGCGATATCGGCGCGCTTATCGAGCAGCGCTTCATACCGAAGACCGATATCGACTTGCACGATCGCTTTAAAGTTGAAGCCGCCGTATGCGCTGCGTAATCGGGGCAAACCGTCCGGGCGGTTCAGGAACTCGGCGGTCACGGCTATGCGCAGCTGCGGTGCGGCACGGCTCACGTCGGACAGCGTCCGCAGGTTGAAGCGCTGTGCCACGTCGTGCATCGACGCGAGCGCTTGCGTATCATTGAACGGGCTTGGCTCTAGCCACGTGATCGCATAGCGTTTCTCGAATTCGTTCTTCACCGTCGCATAGACGGCGCGCGGATCGACGGACAGCGGTAGCTTTAACACGACGAGCAATGCAGTGCCGGTGTACTCGGGATATAAATCGATCTCACCGCGCTGCATGGCTGCCATCGCGATCTGTGTGGAGCCCAGATATGGTTTTCTCTCCACGTGCAAGCCGGCTTTTTCGAGCAGCTGCGCGTAGAGCTCTCCGAGAAAAAGCTCCTCAGAGAAGTTTTTCCAGCCGACACGCACCATGTCGCGGTGAGCGCATCCGGTGAAGCACGTCGCCGCGAGCGCGCCGGCCGCGCGCAGTGCACCGGCGCGGTTCAGGTCGGCACCGTTATCTTGCGCGCGATCGCAGCTAAAGCGACGTCGACACCAAGCGCGAGCACGGCGACCGAAATCGCTCCGAGCAGTAATTGCGTCGTGTCATCTGTCGACAGACCGGCGGTAATGTACTCACCAAGGCCTCCTCCACCGATGAATGCGGCCAGCGTTGCGCTTGCGATAACCTCAACGCTTGCGGTGCGAATGCCCGCAAATGCTACCGGAAACGCAAGCGGCCACTCTACACGCCGCGCGAGCTCAAAGCGCGTCATGCCCATGCCGCGCGCCGAATCGACGAGTGCAAACGGTACGCCGCGCAATCCGAGATCGGTGTTGACGACGATCGGCGGGATTGCGAGCACGACCAGTGCGACCAACGCCGAACCGAACCCGAGTCCAATTAAGGGCAACATTAGCATTAAGATTGCGAGGCTCGGGATAACACGAAACGTGTTGACGAATGCCAGAACCGCCGGGCGGATCAACTTCGCGCGCGCGATCAGTACGCCGAGTGGAAGGGCAATGATTGCCGACACGGCTAAGGCGGAAGCCGCCAGGACGACGTGGGTACGTACATGGATCCAATAGTCGGGGCCAAAGAGGTCTGCGTTCATTCGGAGAAGGCCTACTCCTATGGCATCGCAGACGATCGCTGTCGCGGTCGAAGCACCGCCGCTCGATCATCCATCGCTATACATCAATCGCGAGCTTTCGTGGTTGGAGTTCAACGATCGCGTCCTCGAAGAGGCATTTGATCGCACGAACCCACTGCTCGAGCGCTTGAAGTTCATTGCGATCGTCACTAACAACCTGGATGAGTTTTTCATGATTCGGGTTGCGGCGCTCAAGCAGCAAGTCGAAGCCGAGGTGATCCGGCGCTCGGAGGATGGGCTTACACCCGCCGAAACGCTGGCCGCGATCTCCGATCGATTGCGCGTCTCGCTCCAGCGGCAAAGCGCGTGCCTGCAAGACATCATTTTTCCGGAAATGGTCCAACGGGGCATCCGTATTTTGCGCATCGGCGAGCTTGGTGCCGATCAGCGTTTTGCGCTGCGCGCACTCTTCGAAGAGCGCGTCTATCCGGTGCTGACGCCGCTGGCAGTTGATTCGGGGCATCCGTTTCCGTATATCTCGAATCTTTCGCTGTCGCTCGCCGTCGAGATGGTCGAACACACTGATGAAGGCGAGCTCCTGCATTTCGCGCGCGTGAAGGTCCCGCCGAGTCTTCCGCGTTTCATACCGATCGACGGCGCACCCGAAGGCGAACACTGGTTCGTGACGCTCGAAGATCTGATCGCCTACAACCTCGACGATCTCTTCCCCGGCATGATCGTGAGCGCATCGTATCTCTTCCGCGTCACGCGCGACGCCGATCTCGATTTGCAAGAAGACGAAGCTGACGACTTGCTGCGCATGATCGAATCCGAGTTGCGTCGCCGCCGTTTCGGCGAGCCGGTGCGCTTGGAAGTCTCGGCCGACATGCCGAAGCATCTGATCGAACGGCTGATCGAGGCGCTGCAGCTCGAAGAGCAGGATCTCTACAAGTGTGAAGGATTGCTTGGACTTTCGGACTTGATGTCGCTCGCCGGCATTGAGATACCGGATCTGCACTACGCACCGTTCACGCCCTCGATTCCTCGGCGTTTAAATGAAAATCCGGATATCTTTGGAGTGATGCGCGAGGGCGACATCCTTTTGCATCACCCGTACGACTCGTTCGATCCGGTCGTGCACTTCGTGCGTCAGGCCGCGATCGATCCGCAAGTGCTTGCAATCAAAATGACGCTGTACCGGACATCCGGCAGCAACTCACCGATCGTCAACGCGCTGATGCAAGCCGCCGAGAACGGCAAGCAAGTCGCGGTGCTCATTGAGCTCAAGGCGCGGTTTGACGAAGAAAACAACATCCACTGGGCGCGGCATCTGGAACGCGTCGGCGCGCACGTCGTTTACGGATTCGCCGGCCTGAAGACGCACGGGAAGGTAACGCTCGTCGTGCGCAGCGAGCCCGACGGTCTGCGACGCTACATGCACTTCGGCACCGGGAATTACAACGAGCGTACCGGGCGCCTATACGCCGATCTTTCGCTATTCACGTGCCGCCCCGAGCTTGGCGGCGATGCGACCGAGCTGTTCAATTTCCTCACCGGCTTCTCGAAGGTCGACACCTACAAAGAATTGCTCGTCGCGCCGGTCGCGCTACGCAAAGAAATGTCGGCGATGATCGAGCGCGAGCGCGAGCACGCGCTGGCCGGACGTCCGAGTGGGATTCGGGCCAAGATCAACTCGCTGACCGATGAGCGCATAGTCGCCGAACTGTATCGTGCCTCGCAAGCCGGCGTTTCGATTCAGTTGAACGTACGCGGAATGTGCAAGTTGCGTCCGGGGATTCCGGGCGTAAGCGAAACGATTAGCGTGGAGAGCATCGTTGGGCGCTTCCTCGAGCATTCACGTATTTATATCTTCGAGAATGCCGGCAATCGTGAGGTGTACATCGGCAGTGCAGATTTGATGGGCCGTAACCTCGACCGCCGCGTGGAGACGATCGTCCCGGTCTTAGATCAAACGATTGCGGCCACGATCTGCGACGAGATTTGGGCGACGTTTGCCGCCGACAATCAGAAGTCGCGAATCTTACGCGCCGACGGTACGTACGTGCGGCGTCAGCCGCGCTCCGGTGAGGTTCCCGTTAACGCGCAGAATGTGTTTCTGGAGCGCGCGCAAGCAAAAGAATCGTCTCCCATTCTTGCGGGCTAACGGGCTGTACTGATAGCCGCTGCCCCTTTTGTAGCAGCGGCATGTAGGCGAGCCGTGGCTCGGCACGCATCTCCGCGAGCGTGACCGGTCGCGCGATGTCGGCTTCGGGCGCGACTTCGACCATCTGCCAAAGGGGTTTCTTTTCGGTCGAGCGAGGGTCGTAGTAGTCGCTTTTCTTGTCCCACGCAGTCGAATCCGGAAAGGCCTCGCGAATAACTTTAACGATGCCCGCAATCTGAGGAACCGCAATCGAACTGTGATAGAAAAAGCCAAGGTCCCCGAGCTTCATTTCCATCATATTGTTGCGGGCTTGAAAGCTACGAACGCCGCTCCACGCGGTCTTGCCCTCGCGCAGCAGTCGCTCCCACGAGTACTCGCTGGGCTCAGTCTTGAAAAGCCAGTACCGCACGCCGGCTTAATTCTCGGAAAGGATCGAATGTGCCGCTAGAATCCCTGATCGTCACGGGGGGGAGCCGTGGAATCGGTGCTGCCGTCGCGAAGCTCGCTGCCAAGCACGGTTTTGCCATCACGGTCAACTACGCGGAAGACCGTGGCGCGGCCGAAACGGTTGTTCGCGAGATTTCGGCGAGCGGTGGACAAGCGATCGCAGTCGGCGGAGATGTTTCGCGCGAGGACGATGTCAAGCGCATCTTCGACACGGCGAGTAAGCAATTCGGCGCGCTGCGCGGCCTCGTCAACAATGCCGGCGTTACCGGCGGCATCTCACGTCTCGACGACGTGAAGCTGGCTGCGCTCGAACGTGTTTTCGATGTCAACGTCATCGGATCGATACTCTGCGCGCGCGAAGCCGTTCGCCGCATGTCGAAGAAGCGCGGTGGCACGGGCGGTTCGATCGTTAATCTTTCGTCGCTGGCTGCACGCATAGGCGGTGCGAACGATTACGTGCATTACGCCGCCTCGAAAGGTGCAATCGACTCGATGACGGTCGGCCTCGCGCGAGAGGTCGCGGCTGAAGGTATTCGCGTGAACGCGGTTGCGCCCGGGTTCATCGACACCGAGATTCACGCGCGTATGGGACTGCCCGATCGTGCGAAGAAAGTTGCGCCGCTCATTCCGATGGGACGCGTCGGAACGGCACAAGAGGTTGCGGAAGCGATTATCTGGCTGCTTTCGCCTGCGGCGTCTTATGTCACCGGGTCGATTCTAGAGATTGGCGGCGGCCGCTAACCCGTCTTCGCGTAACAGTTTCCAGATCGCGGTCCGAAGATGGACGAATGACGCGAGGTCCATCGTTTCCTCGACGTGGCGCTCGCTCCAGTGCTCGCGTGAGCGAATCTCCGCTACGTCGATGACCTCGCGGATGCGCCCGGGACGTTTCGACATTACCGCAACGCGATCCGCAAGGTAAACGGCTTCTTCGACGCTATGCGTGATGAACATGACCGTGCGTGGACTGACCCGCGCGAGCTTGATCAGCTCCTCTTGCATTACGACACGCGTCTGCGCATCGAGGGCGCCGAAGGGCTCGTCCATTAGGAGGACGTCCGGATCGAGCGCGTAGCTGCGGGCAATTGCAACGCGCTGCTGCATGCCGCCGGAAAGTTGATGCGGATACGCTTCCTCGCGCCCTTCTAGCCCCATCAGATCGATGTAGCGGCGGACAGCCGCTTCGCGTTCCTCGCGGCTCTTGTGCGCGCAGATCAAACCGAACTCGATATTCTGCCGGACTGTCTTCCACGGAAAGAGCGCAAACTGCTGAAAGACGAGCGTTCTGTCTGGTCCCGGACCGCGTACGATCTCGCCGCCGACGCGCACGCTGCCGGTGGTCGGAAAATCGAGCCCAGCAGCCATGCGCAGAAGCGTCGTCTTGCCGCAACCCGACGGACCGACGACCGCGACGAACTCGCGATTGCGGATCGTAAAGTCGATCGACTCGAGCGCGACGACCGGGCTTCCGCGTTGATCGAAAACCCGTCCGACGCCTTCGAAGACGATGTCGCTCAATCGCCGCTGTTCGCGAACGCTCGCAGCTTGGGATCGTTCTGTACCATCTGCATATACTGATCCGTGATAAACGAGCGCGTGTCAGGCGCGGCTTGGATCGAACCCTTGTCTTTCATGAACGCGATAATACCGTCGAACCATTTGTCGGCGTCGGAGCCGGCACCAGAACGGTGCATCACCCGCAGTTGCTGCGAGAGATCGTAGATAGGACGCAGATCCATTTCCGCTTTTGCGGAGGCGGGCGTAAGCTCGGCGCCGCCGTCTTTGTCGGCTGCAATCAGGGCTAGCTGCGCGTCGGCGGGATGAGCTTTTTCCCATCGAATCGCGTGCTCGTAAACGGCGAGAAACTTTGCGACCATATCGGGATGCTCTTTGGCGTATGCGCTGCGCACGATCAGCGCCCCGGGAATCGTCGTGTTGGCGTCTTTGCCCGAACAGAGAAGCTTTCCGTGCAGCTTTTCTTCGAAGGTGTAGACGCTCGGTGCCCAAAGCGCCCCGAGATTTGCAGCGTTGGTCGAGAGCGCCGAGAGGATCTGCGCTTGTCCCATGTTTACGGGAGTGACATCGCTCTCAGAGAGGCCGAACTTGCGTAAGCACGCGACGGTCGCGTATTCACCCGTTGAGTTAGCGGTGAGCAGAATCTGCTGACCTTTGATGGCTTTCGGATTTCTTGCGTACTCGGTTGCTTTCGCTTCGGTTACCATCAGCGCGTTCGTCGCCGACTCATCGTTCGTCATGCCGATCGTCAAGATGTCATAGCGCGCCGCGCCGAGTACAGCCGGAACCGATCCGGTCGCACCGACGTCCCACGAACTTGCCGCAGCTGCTGCGACCTGCGGAGCGCCCGCGGGGAAGGTACTGAAGCTCGGTTTGAGACCGACCTTTTCCCACCAGCCTTTTTGCGTCGCGAGATAAAACGGAAGCGCCCAATAGTTGGTCGGTTGATAGCTGACGTTGATCGGTTGCGGCGCGTCGGCGCGCGCAATCGACGCGATTCCGAGCAACGCAAGACACGCCATGACAACCACGCGATGATGCATAAATCCCCCTCTGCCCAGGCAGTGCTCGTCGATGTTCGCAGTCGAGGCGTTACATCCCGCGCCGGCGACCTACGGTATGCTCGAGCGAACGTAATGCGACGTCGATGACGATACCGACGATCCCAATCGCGGCCATACCCGACATGACGACCGCCGTATTCAAGTTGCTTTGCCCCTGCACCATGAGGTATCCGATGCCCGCTGAAACGACGATCAGCTCGGCACCGATGAGCGATTGCCATCCGAGTCCGGCGCTGATCCGCAGACCTGCGACGATCGAGGGAAGCGATGCGGGAAGAAGCACGTCGAAGATGATGCGGCGATCGCTTGCGCCGAGCGTGAGTGCCGCTTCGATCAAATGACGGTCGACGAAACGTGCTCCGCGATACGCGTTGATCAAGCAGGGCGGAAATGCGCCGGCGAAGATGATCAGCACCGGCCCTCCGATTCCCGTGCCGAACCAGAGAACTGCGAACGGTACCCATGCGATCGGCGCAACGAAGCGAACCGCTTCGAAGAGCGGTGAGACGATGTAATCCAGCCAGCGAAACCATCCCATCGCGAGACCCAGCGGTATTCCGATGACGGCCGCAAGTAGAAAACCGGCGAGAAAGCGCAAGAGGCTCGAGGCGAGATGCGCCTGGAGCGTGTAGCCGGCGAATTTTTCGTGCGTCAAGCTCGCAAACGTACGAATGACGTCGAGTGGACTCGGAAGGATGAGCGCATTGACTTTGCCGCTTGCCGCGAGCAGTGACCACGCGCCGATGAAGATGACGACGCTCGCAACGGAGTAGGGAACGTATCGTGCTTTCATCGTAACCACGGCATTGCCGCGCGCTCGATCCGTCCGAGCACCAGCGTCATGACGGCACCCAGCAATGCGACCCACGCCATGCCGTAAAAGATCATCCCGGGATAGATGTCGATCGAGGCAACGATCAACACGTGTCCGATGCCCGCGACCGCACCGACCAGCTCAGCTGCGACGAGCGTCGTCCACGAGGCTTGCAGCGAGAGCCGCAAGCCTGTGAAGACGTGCGGCAGCGAGGCTGGGATAATGACGTCGCGTATCACACGATAGTGACTCGCACCGTGCACACGCGCGGCGTCGATCAGCGTGCGGTCGACCGTTCGTACACCAGTATACGTATTGATGAGCGACGGAACGAACGCGGCAAACCAGACGACGAAAATCTTGGCTTCAATTCCAAGACCGAACCACACGACGGCGAGCGGAATCCATGCCAGCGGCGGTATCGGCCGAATAGCAAGGAAGACCGGATTGACGAACGCTTCGAAACGTCGATCGAGTCCCATGCCCAAACCCAGCGGAACGCCGGTGGCGATTGCAACCAGAAATCCGAAAAACACGAGCTCCAGGCTGATGATGATGTGATGCGCGAGCGTCGTTCCGGCATATCCCGGTGGCGTTCCGATTTGAACCGCCGCTTTGTAGACGTCGAGGGGGCTGGGGAAGCGTCCGGGTGAGATAAGATGCGCAACTTGCGTCGTGGCAAACCACAGCGACACGACGACAAGCATCGTGATGAGCCCGACGAGGCTTCGCTTCGTCAAATCACCCCACGATGGTGAGCAGCATCGACGTCGCGACAAAACCGTCGAAGAACAACTTGATGTGCTGTTGTCCGGGCGTCGCGAGCGGCTGGTACGGCAACTTGTCGTAGTAACGGTCGTACTCGTGCTCGCCGGGGTCGAAGTCCATCGCGGCGAGACAACGCTTGTCGTAGCGCAGCCGCCGGTCGATCTCTTCGATGTCGCGCCGGCGGTAGATCACGCCTTTACCGCGCGTGACGGTTCGCGAGTTCGAGGTAACGTTGTATTCGGTCGTGTGAACGGCGACGCCGCCCTTCTTGAGCAGCTTCGATGAGCGCTGCAAGAACTGCACGCCGCGTTCGAGGCTGCCGAGATGCTCGAAGGCGCAGCAGCTCCAAACGAAATCGAGCGAGCCTTCTTGGACGAACGGCCACTCGCGGTTCATATCTGCGTACCGCAGCGTCATGTGCTTGTCGAACGTCGCGCGATCGAGAATCTTTTCGTTGTACAAATCGTCGGGCGAGCGCGGATGTTCGCCGGCGCGTCCCCAGACTTGTCCCATGAGGCTGCGCGGCTCGATATCGGTAGCGGTTACGTCGACGCCGAGCGACGCGAACAGCGATGGAAGTGGCTCGATGCCGACCGCAAATCCGAGCCCACGCATGCCCGGCTGCAGCTTCCCGCGCTCCCACAGGGATTGCGCAACAGCGCAATACTCCCAGAGCTTGCGGTGATAAGGTGGATCCTCGGGCCGAGGCGCCAGATGCATGGCATCGTACCAGCGCCGGTACCAATCGGAGCTGAAATGCTCGAAGCGGCAGACGAGCGAGCCTAGCATGTGACGATCAATGCGTCGGCCGCAACAGCACCACCCTCAGGTTTGGCGCGAACGAAGATCGGATTCAAATCGGCTTCCGCCAACTGGTCAGCATTGTCGGCGGCAAACCACGAAAGCGCGACCAAGAGATCGGCAAGCGCATCGAGATCGTACGCCATGCCGGTACGCGCGCCGTGAAGGATCGGAGCTGCGCGCAACTCGTCGATCATCTCGAATGCAGTCGAACGATCGAACGGAGCAAACCGCCGGCTCACGTCACGGAGCGTCTCCGCAAAGATGCCGCCGAGACCGAAGACGACCATTGGTCCGAAGATCCGATCGTTGACGACGCCTGCCAGCGCTTCGATGCCGCGGAGCGTTTCCGCGACGAGCACGCCGTCTGCGCGGCCATCGAGACGTTCGAGCATTTCTTTTGCGACGGTGCGCAATGAAGCGATATCGGCGACGCCGGTTCGCACGCCGCCGACTTCCGTTTTGTGCGCGATCTGCGGTGCATCGATCTTCACGACGACCGGAAACTCGAACGGAAGCCGTTCGATATCGTTCACGGCAATGCGCGGGATCGCGACCGAACGCGCAAACTTGATGCCGTAACCTTCGAGCAACGTTTGCGAGGCACGTTCGCCAAGTTGCTGTGTACCCGGCGGCAGCGACGTCCGCTCGAGGCTTTTCGGACGCTGCGCGTTCTTGGAGACTCCGCGTCGTGCCTTGCGCGCAAACGCACTCAGCGATGCGGCCGCAAATGCAGCGCGAACCGGCGTCGGGAAAACGGCGATCCCTGCATCGCGCAAAACGCTCATCCCGCGCACAGCGCGTTCGGGCGGTGCGGACCACGCAACAAACACCGGTTTGTGGGAGCCCGCGATCGTCGGCGCAATCGCGGTCGTAACGCGCTCGGCCGCCGGATCGGGAACCGACGCGAGATAAAGAATCAGCTGATCGACGTTCGGATCGTCGCGGACGACTTCGAGGGTGCGCGAGAAGATGTCGAGCTCGTTGAAGACTTGTGCCGTGACGTCGATCGGATTGGCGAGCGATCCAAAGTCGGGCAAAATCGCGCCGAGCTCGCGCGAGCTTTGTTCGGTGAGTTGTGGAAGCTGCAAGCCCGAACTCTCGCAGTGATCGGCCATCAGCACGCCGGCGCCGCCCGAAATCGAGATCACGCCGACGCGCTCCCCTGCGGGCCAACGCTGCATCGCAACGCCGCGCGCGACGTCGACCATCTCATCGAGATCGTCGATTTGGATGAACCCGCCGCTGCGGAACGCTTCTTTATACAAGTCATAGTCGCCGGTCAAGTTGCCCGTATGGGACGCAGCGGCACGGCGTCCGGTCATCGTGTTGCCGACTTTCCAAATCAGAATCGGCTTGCGCAGCTCGAGCGCGCGTTGACCGAGCGCAACGAGCTTGCGGCCGTCGCGAACCCCTTCGAGATACGTCGCGATCAACGAGACGTCGTCGCGTTCGAGCGAATACTCGATCAGATCGAGCAGCGTGACGTCCGTTTCGTTTCCGGTCGAAACGACGTAGTTGAAACCGACGCCGGATCGGGCTGCCATCTGCGCCATGCCGTAGCCGAATCCGCCGCTCTGCGTGATCATCGCGATCGAACCCGAACCAAGCTCACCGTCTTGAAAAATCGAACCGAATCCGCCGTAGAACTTTTCGCGGAAATTCAGGATGCCCTGACAATTCGGCCCGATGACGCGCACGCCGCTGGATGCAATTGCATCGCGCAGCTCGCCCTCGAGCGTCGCACCACGTTCGCCGATTTCACCGAAGCCCGCGGCCAGGACAACCGCGAACGGAATCTTCGCCGCACCACAAGCGCGAATCGTGCCCGCGACATGCGGCGCAGCGACTGCGATCAGCGCGACGTCACACACCTCGGGAATCGATGCGACGTCTGGATAACAACGAAGCCCCGCAATCTCGTCATACTTCGGGTTGACGGGATAGACGTGGCCTCGGTAACCGAACTGAGTATTGGCGCGTACCGGTTGTCCCCCGATTCGCGAGAGATCGGCTGATGCGCCGACGATTGCAAACGCCTGCGGCGAGATCAGCCGATCGAAGTTCACGCTAGGCTATAAGACGACGCTCGGCTTGACGCCTTTCTTCTCGAACGCAGTGCTCAGCAGCGTGGTCAGCTCGCCGTTTTGCGCCATCGGTCCCAAGACGTCGGTATCGCCGTAAAACTGCCCGTCGATAAAAACCTTCGGAAGCGTCGGCCAATCCGTCATCTGCGCGAGAGCTTCGCGCTTCGGCATGTTTTCGAGCACGTCGACCACTTCGAACGGATAGCCGAAGTGATTGAAAAACTGAATCGTCTCGAGGGTGAAACCGCAACGCGGAGCGTCCTTCGTCCCTTTTCCGTAGACGAGGATCGTATTGGCGGCGACTTCGCGCGTAATCTCGTCGCGCAGTGAGTCAGGATCAGGCACTTGGGACCTCCGTTTTGAGTTGAAGGGCGTGGATGCGTCCGTCTTGACGCGCATCCTCGAGAGCTGCATACACCATGCGATGTTGATCGAGCAGCGACTTACCCGTAAACGAGTTCGAGCGAACGCGAATATCGTAGTGGTCCATCGTCCCCGTTAAGTCGGTTACGACCACATCCGCGTCAGGCATTCGCGCGCGTATAAGCGCGACTACTCCGTCTCTATCAATCATCGATGGGATTCAATTGCCGCGGCGTGTCGCCGCGCAACACACCCACAAACCGGGTCGCCTCCCGGATCGTTTCGCTAAGGACCGCCGGGTTTTGCACGAGCAAGCGAGCAAAGCCGGCCGACGCCACGATCGCCGCCGAGCCGAGCAGGATGGCCGGGACGCCTCGCGCCTTCAAGGGCCCGATCTCCAGCCGAAACGTCTTCGTCACCCGCGAGAGATCTCGAAAGTTGAACATGCCCGGGGGATTTGTAGGCGGGAGTCCTATTGTCATGCACCAGGAGGGGCGCCATGAAGCAGCTCACGGTCGAATCGTTCGAATGGCAGGTTCCGGCGGAGTTCAACTTCGCACGCGACGTGATCGACGCGCTCGGAAAATCCGACGCCGCGCGGCCAGGCCTTGTATTCCTCGACGCGGCCAAGAACCGCACGAGCTTTTCATTCGGCGAGATTTCGGCGATCTCGCAGCGCTACGCCGGCGCCTTCAGCGAGCTTGGCATCAAGAAAGGCGATCGCGTGATCGTCTTGCTGCCGAAGATTCCGGGCTGGCTGTTCTCGATGCTCGCGCTGGACCGCATCGGCGCCGTCGTCATCCCGTGTTCGGAACAACTGCGCGCAAAAGATTTGCTTTTCCGTGCGACACACAGCGAGGCGCGCGCGATCGTCGCGCACGTCAGTAACGCTGCTGAAGTCGATTTGATGCGCGCCGATGCAAAACTTCTGGATCGCTTCGCAATTCTCGGGGGCGAGCGCGCGAATTGGACCGCGCTCGAGCCGATGGTCGAGAGCGCGCGGCCGGAAACCGGCGTGAAGACGCTGCCGAGCGAACTCGCCTACATTGTGTACACGAGCGGTACGACCAAAGACCCTAAGGGCGTCGTACACGATCACGCGTACACGTTTGCAAAGCGGATGCAAGCTGCGTTTTGGCTGGACGCAAAACCGGAAGATCTCGTCTGGTGCACGGCGGGAACCGGCTGGGCGAAATCGCTCTGGAACGTCTTGCTCGGCCCATGGTCGTGCGGCTCGACGATCGTTTTACACGAAGGCGCTTTCATTCCGGAAGAGCGTATGGATCTATTGCGCGATCTCGGCGTAACGGTTCTTTGCCAAGCGCCAACCGAATATCGTCTCGAAGCGAAGCTCGAGAGACTCGGCGAGCGCTGGAAATTGCCGAAGCTGCGCCACTGCGTATCGGCCGGCGAACCCCTCAACCCTGAAGTCATCGTGCGCTGGCGCGAAGCGTTCGGTCTTTCGATTCTCGACGGTTACGGACAGACCGAGAACTCGCTGCTCGTCGCAAACTTGCCGGGCATGGAAGTGCGGCCCGGCTCGATGGGCAAGCCGACACCCGGACACACCATCGGCGTGATCGATGAGAACGGCAATGAGTTGGAGCCCGGCGAAGTTGGCGACATAGCGGTACGCACGACGCCGCCTCCGCCGACCCTCTTCAAGGGCTACTATAAGAACGAAGAAGAGACGTCGAGATCATACCGCGGCGACTGGTATCTTACCGGCGATCGCGCGCAGCTCGACGACGACGGATATTTCTGGTTCGTCGGACGCGCGGATGACGTGATCTCATCTGCCGGTTACCGCATCGGGCCATTTGAGGTCGAGAGCGCGTTGCTCGAGCATCCGGCTGTCGCAGAATCGGCGGTCGTTGGAAGCCCCGATACCGAGCGCGGGAACGTCGTCAAAGCATTCATCGTCCTGCGTCCAGGCCACGAACCGACCAACGAGCTCGCGCGCGAGCTGCAAGAGCATTGCAAACGCGTGACCGCGCCCTACAAATATCCCCGCGAGATCGAATTCATCGCGGAGTTGCCGAAAACGCGCTCCGGAAAAATCCGGCGCGTCGAACTTCGCCAAGCCGAACTCCGCAAAAAAGGCGCTACTGCCGCCAGCGGCTATGTTTAGCGCGCCCGCCTGCAGTGCGGTGGCGTGAAGCCCTGCGCGTAGTGGCTGCATGAAGTGCGATGCCGCTTCTTGTCATCCCGAGCGAAGTCGAGGGACAGCGACGCACTTCAGAGCCCTACCCTCGCGACATCGACCTACTTAGTCAATTTCGCGAGCGAAGTTGTTCTGCTCGGGCTGCAAGAGATTCGACAAAGTCTGCGGGACACAAATCAATAGCTCGTTGAAGATCGCTACGGGCTCGTGAGGCCTTCCTATTTTCGATTTCCCATTCCGCTATAAAGAAGTAGGCTTGACAGCTTTGGGTGCCAGCGGCGGCGGAAACAACCTGCGTGCGGGTCGCTTTCCTCAAAAACAGCGCTACAATCGGTCCCGGCCACCTTGTCAGGTCGAGGGAAGAGGAATTTACTGAAAACAACGAGTCATCGCTTTTGCTTGCACGCTGGTCGGCCACGTGTAGCCACAACAGTAGGTACTCGTTTGCCGGTTCCAATTTCGATGCAGCACTGAGATCAACGGCGGCGTTTACGAAGTCGCTCTCATCGAAAAGCAGGCGTCCCCGGCCGAAGTATCCGTTAATCGATTTTGGATCGAGGGAAATCGCTTTGTTGTAATCGCCGAGTGCCAACATATTTTGACCCGTGCGCTCATGTGCAATGCCGAGATGAAAAAGGGCTTCAGTGTCTTTGGGGTCCTCTCTCAACGCCTCCGTGAAATCTTCCAAAGCTTTATCGTCGTCGCCAATGCGGAGGTAAACATCACCGCGAGCCAAGTGAGCAGCGGAGAACTTGGGTTGTTGCCTCAACGCTTCGGTAAAGTCGGCGATAGCTAAGGCATATTTTTGCTTGCTAACGAAAGCATCGCCCCGGTTAAGATGAGCACCGGGATATTCTGGGTACAGTAGCAGCGCATGGTCGTAATCTGCAATTGCGAGGTCCATGCGGTTCTGCAGGGAGTAAGCCGTTCCACGAAATGTGTAATACTTGGCGACGTAACTTCGTGAATTCAAGAGCGTTCGCCGAGTAACGCTGGCCTGTATCATGTCCGTGCATGCCGCAATTATTTGGTCGAGAGTTGAACTTCTTGAAATGCACACGTCGTATGAAGATTCCGGCTGCGGTGTCGCACCCAAAAGCGACCATCCTGCGAGGATGCATAGAGCGACTGTGCCGCACAGCGAACGAGACTTCATCGATGCTAGAGTCCTTGGCAACGTGAGGGTATTCGATGTTCGTCGGCGGGCTTCCGTGCCGTGAGTATCTGCTTCTCTGTCCCTCGACTTCGCTCGGGATGACAAGATGTAGAACTTCGCTCGGGATGACAACGGAGGGCTGCGACGTATGGGAGCCGTCATGAAAGCCGTACGTCTTAACGAGCTCGGTGGGCCCGAGAAGCTCCATGTCGAGGATATTCCGAAACCGAAACCTGCGGTGGGCGAGATTCTCGTTAACATCAAGCGCGCCGCGTTCAACCGGCGCGACGTGTTCATCACGCAAGGGCTCTATCCGGGGATCGAGTTGCCGAAAACGCTCGGCTCCGATGGGATGGGCAGCGTTGCAGAACTCGGCGAGGGCGTAAGCGGGCCGAAGATCGGGACGCGCGTCGTCATCGATCCGACAATGAATTGGGGTAACGACGAACGCGTATGGGAGCGTAACGGTGGTGTGCTCGGCATGCCGCGCGAAGGCACGTTTGCGGAATTCGTTAGCGTGCCGGCTGCGAACGTGCATCCGGCGCCGGAACACTTGAGCGATGACGAAGCTGCTGCCGTCCCGCTTGCGGGCGTTACCGCATACCGTGCGTGCTTTTCACGCGGCGAGCTGACGAAAGACGACGTCGTTTTGATCACCGGTGTCGGCGGCGGCGTGCAAAGCTTTGTATTGTTATATGCCAACTCGGTCGGCGCGAAAACGATCGTTACGTCGGGCAATGATGAAAAGCTGGCGCGCGCGAAAGCGATGGGCGCCGACGTTTGCATCAACTACAAGACGTCGGAAAATTGGTCGAAGGACGCTCGTGACGCAGCGGGCGGCGGCGGACCCTCGCTCATCGTCGACTCGGTCGGTGGAGAAACGCTCGGCAAAGCCGTCGACATTGCGCGCCCGGCGGCGCGCGTCGTCATCTACGGCGGGACGAACGGCGACGCGAAGATTCGACCTTTCTCGATCTTCTGGAAGCAGCTCGACATTCGCGGCACGTCGATGGGCAGTCCGGAAGATTTCCGGCACATGCTTAGGCTTTTCAACAAGCACAAGCTGCGACCGGCAGTCGACAGAGTGTTCCAGATGAGCGAAGCCCCGAAAGCCGCGGAGCGCTTAGCCGCGCACGATCAATTCGGAAAAGTCGTGCTCGCTATTTAGGTTCGTAAGGGTCCGCTGGGTTTATAGGTGCTCACAATGACACCGGACGATCCAGCTTTCGAGCTGACAAGTGCGAGTTCGCGTGGCGGAGTTCCGTCCGAAAACAAACGTTTGCCCTTGCCCAAGAGAACCGGATACACGAGCAGCACGACCTCGTCCGCGAGACCGTGTTCGATCAGTACCGGAGTTAGTGTTGAACTGCCCCACACGATCAGATCGGGGCCGTCCTTTGCCTTAATGCGGCGAACGCCGTCGACAATGTCCGCTCCAATGCCCTCGGCAGGACCCCATGCAAGACTTTCGGGCCGGTGAGTAGCGATATATTTCATCGCTGCGTTGATGCCGTTCGCAAACGAACCGTCCGAATTCGGCCAAAAGCCGCTCCAAATGTCGTAGGTTCGGCGGCCAAGCAGCAAATCGAAAGGCCGGCTGTGCGCCTCGACGATGATCTTTCCCACTTCGGGATCATCAAACGGCGCCGTCCACCCGCCGTACGGATAGTCGCCGTCTTCATCTCGTCCGCCGGGCGCCTGGATCACGCCGTCGAGCGTGATGTGTTCGAGGATTCGAATTTTTCGCACGGCGGGTTATTTGACTGCTGAGACCATCTTTTCGGTAACGGCCGGCGCCTCATTACCCCAGGAGCTTCGCACGTACGTCAAGACAGCTGCGATATCTGCGTTGGAAAGCGTACCTTTCCAGGCCGGCATTC
Organism: Vulcanimicrobiaceae bacterium; assembly: GCA_049520515.1. Taxonomy (GTDB): domain Bacteria; phylum Vulcanimicrobiota; class Vulcanimicrobiia; order Vulcanimicrobiales; family Vulcanimicrobiaceae; genus JAFAMS01. The sequence continues at coordinate 103,843 of JBEKPS010000006.1, read as the reverse complement.
CACCGCTGTACTGCTTGCCGTTAACCGTGATAGGCGTGTTCAAGCCGTGGAGCACGGTCGCAATGATCTTCGCCGGATCTTTTGCCGTGACGTCTGTGTTGCCAGCCAGCGGCGGGAAAACGCCGGGAGATCCCATGCCGTTTTGTTGATGGCAGGTGGCGCAATTCGTGTTGAAGATGCTCTTGCCGTCGGAAGCTGCGTTTGCGATCGATCTTCCACTCGCGTGCGTTGCAACAAGCACGAGAACGAGTACTGCCGCGAATCCGATCAATCTCATGCAAACGATCCCTCTTAAGCGATGCGATATTCAACCAGGGGAAGTTCGACGTTGATCCCGAGCTCTTCGCGCGCAACGGCCGCGGCTTCGGGGTCAGCGATGCGCTGAAGATTGGGGTCAAGGATTGCGGCTTCCTCCGGCGTCGGAGCGCGTGACAATATCCGTGGAACAACCCGATTCTCTTCCTCGAGGGCGATCAAGTATGCAAGCAATTGGCGTGCCGCTGCCGGCCACAGCCGGCGATCGATGCCAGCATAGACTGCTTCGACCAGTATCGGGATCGTAGCCGGACTTTTTTCAAGCTGCGCCATGAGCCCGCGCTCGCGCATTTTGCGATGCTCGATATATTCGATCAGCTTGGCACGCGGATCATCGATGCGCTCACCGTGGCCGCCATAGATCGCGGCAGCATCACCGTACTCGGCGAGCAATCGGTCGAGTGTGCGTTGATACGGACGCATTGCGCCGCCGGGTGGCGCGACGACGACGGTACCGTGTCCCAATACGACATCGCCGGTAAACAGCGTACGTTCTTCTCCGAGCGCGAAGACGAGGTGATCGAGAGCATGGCCCGGTGCATCGACGACCTCGAAGGTCGCATCATTGAATTCGAGCCTCTCGCTATCTTCAAGCGTTCGATCGACCGGAAATTTTGCGTATGCATGCGCCCACACCGGTGCGCCGGTCCGCCGCGAGAGCGGGGCAGCAGCCGGGGCATGATCCGGATGACCGTGCGTCACCAAAATCGTTCGAATTTGCGCGCCGAGCTCACCCGCGGTTGCGACGATCGCATCGACGTGTTTCTCGATGAGCGGGCCGGGATCGATGACGAGCAGACTATCGGGTGACGTGCGGACGAGATAGGTGTTCGTTCCGGTCAGCGTCATCGGCGACGGGTTCGGCGCACGCAGGCGCACCACGCGCTCGGAAAGCGTTACCATTTCCCTTCCAAACCGTCGGGCAAGATAAAGCGGCGTTCACCGGCTTGCAAGGGTTCGACGGCGTAGATCGATTTCGACATTGCAAATTCGTGGAGCGCATCGAGCGTCGCAAGGTTCGCAAGGCGCTGCAAATGCATGATCGTCGGGAAAATCATCGGGAAATTTCCATTCGCATTGCGCCGCAGTGCGTCGCTGGGCGCAATCCAAAGTCCGGCATCTGTTTCAATCTCATCGCTCGTCGCGGCTTGTCCGGGCGGCGCGAACGCAAGATAGAAATGCGTATCGAAGCGGTGCGACTCGGTCGGCGGCGTGATCCAGTGAGAGAAGTGCCAGAGCCGGCGCGAATCGAGCACGACGCCAAACCTTTCGAGCACTGCATTCAATGTCGTCGCGCCGGCGAGCAGTGCGTCTCGTTGCTCCCGAAGCTGCGCCGTGTCGAGCGTCGCCGGAATTCCGTTGGAATCCGCCGTCAGTAGAATGCCGGCTTCTTCGAAGGCCTCGCGCAGCGCTGCGACTTCGAAAGACGGATCGGCGGACTCGCGCTCGGGATTCGGGACGTCGGCGTTACGCAAGAGACGCTTGCGCGCCAGCTCCGCGTCGAGCGCATCGACGGCGCCGCCCGGAAAAACGAACATCTCCGGTAGGAACGCGCTCTTCGCGCTGCGGCGCAGCATGTAAATCTCTGGCCCCGCGCCCAAATCGCGCGCAAGCATCACGGTCGCTGCCGGACGTATATCCATGATTAGGGGCTCGCTTGGCAGCGAGCCCCTATGTTGCCTTTATGGCGTGCCGTAACGCCGTTGAAGATGAATCGCAATACGTGAGTTCCGCTACTTCATATTTTCAAAAGTAAGAATGGCAGCACCCAGTTGACTACGTGTGCAGTCCAACAATACGGGCACGGTCGTTTCGTGCGGAACAGCAAGCTGTATGCCAATACAAATGACATTGCTGCAGCGAGTAAGCTTGCCACCAAAGCGAGTCGGCGTGCCATATCAACAGGGAATGCGACGCTGAGGGCCACGCACGGGTAGTAAATGAGGCCGAAAACGGCGTTGGGGACCCGTCCGACCAGGCGAGCCGCGGGGCTTTGGACAACGCTCGGCTCCCTCAGCTCACCGCGCGCGGCGAGTCGAGCCTTGTTGGCCATGAATGCGGAGGCGTAGAAACCCACGGCGCAAAGAAGGAAGACCGTGAGCACGAGTACTGGCATTTCGGTACGCTTTGGGCAGGGCTTGTTCTGGCGTAGGCTCGAGGCGGCCGCCATTATGGCTGGCTCGTTTGCTCTGGCTGCCTTCGTCGTCTATCACCGAGGAGACGTTCAAGACCTCTTATGGGATCTCGGCTGGATCGCTTATCCGTGCGCACTCGTTCTGATGACGCTCGTCGCTTCGGCGCCGTTCTCGGTCACCGATGCGCTCGCGATCATGAACGGCGTCATCTTCGGCCCACTCGCCGGCTCGCTGATCAATGCAGGCGGTCTCATCATCGCTGCGGTTGTCTCGTACATGATCGCGTTGCGAACGAACAAGCTGCTCGACGTCGAGCAGCGACTCGAACGTCTGCCGCTTTGGATCAAACGTTGGCCCATCGCATCGCCGATGTTCCTGGTGCTCGTGCGTCTTTTGCCGGGCGTCGGGGGCACGCTCGCGACGCAGACGGCCGCAGCCTATCGCGTCTCACTCTGGACGCAAATCTGGACGAAATGCGTCGTCGCCGTTCCGATTGCGACGGTTTTAGCGGTGTTCGGTGACAGCGCGGCCGACTACGTTCATCGGATCACGCAACCGGTGAGGACGTACGTCATCCAGCACAACCAGAGCGTGCATCTTCCGAAAATCCACATCCGGCACACGCCCGCGGCTGCGCCGCTTCCGGAGCGAACGCCCTGAACGTCAATATCGTCTCCGACTCTAGTGCGCTCGCGTCGCTTTGCGTGCGAATCGCGGATGCGCCGCGTGTCGGGCTCGATACGGAATTTCACGCGGAGCGTTCGTACACGGCCAACTTGATGGTCGTTCAGATCGCGATCCCCAAGGGAACCAACGGCGAGATCACCGAGGTCGCGATCATCGATCCGCTTTCGGTGCGCAATCTGCGGCATCTCGTCGACGCGCTGCACGCAACGACCGTGGTTGGTCACGCGCTAACGAGCGACCTGAAGATTTTCGCAGATCAGTTCGAGATGTTACCCGCCGCAGTTTTCGATACGCAGCTCGCAGCGGCGTTTTGCGGCTACGGTCTTTCGATTTCGCTGCTCGACTTGGTGCGCGATCTCGCCAAAGTGCAACTGCGCAAATCACAAACGGTCAGCGATTGGTCGACGCGCCCGCTTTCCGTCAAACAAGTGGACTATCTCGTCGATGACGTGCGCTATTTGTTCTCGCTGCAAGACGCGTTGATCGAGCGCTTGCGCGAGCGCGGTCGATTGGAATGGGTGATCGAAGAATGCCGCGGACTTGCTGATGCGACGCGCTATCGGCCGGATCAAAGCCGCCTCTATTTGAAGATCCCGGGCAATTCTCGCCTCAGCCGCCGCGAGCTCGGCGTGCTCAAGGAGCTTGCGGTTGCGCGCGATCACGCAGCCCGCGAACGCAACATCCCGCTCAAGTACGTCATTCCGGACGACGCGATGGTCGGTATCGCGCAGATACGTCCGAAGACGACCGACGATCTGGCACAGCTGCGCCGGCTCGACAACGGGATACGGCGTACGTTCGGCAAGATGATCATCGACGCCGTGAGGCGCGGCGAAGAGATTCCTGAGAATGATCTGCCGGCCAAACCGATTCGCTCGCTGACTCCGCAGCGCGAGTCACTCGTCTCGACGATGAACGTGCTCGTGAACGCGATCGCGGCTGAAAACGATCTGCCTGCGACTTTACTCGCTCCGCGCGCAGCGCTCGAGCGTGTGGCTCGCGAGCTGCCGCAAAGCTACGACGCCTTTGTCGACACGCTCGGTCTTGCGCCTTGGCGCCGCGAGCTTATCGTGGAGCCGCTTTGGCGCTTCTTGAGCGGGCGAGTTCCCTTGCGAATCGAGGGCTACGGGGAGGGAGTGCCGCGCACCATCGTCGGCGAACCCTGAGCGCCCTATGCCGACAATCGACTCATTCAAAGCCGCTGACACGCTTCGAGTCGGAAACCGCTCATACCGATACGTTCGTCTCGATGCACTTGAGCGCGCAGGCGTCGCGCGACTCGCGGAGCTTCCGTATTCGATAAAGGTTCTGCTCGAGAACTTGCTGCGTTACGAAGACGGCAACACCGTCAAACGCGATGACATCGAAGCACTTGCAAAATACAGACCGGGTGGCGAGCAACGCGAGATCGCGTTTCGACCAGCCCGTGTGTTGCTGCAAGATTTCACCGGGGTCCCTGCCGTCGTCGATCTCGCCGTCATGCGCGATGCAATCGCGAACATGGGCGGAGATCCGAAGAAGATCAATCCGCTGCAGCCCGTCGAGCTCGTCATCGATCACTCGGTGCAAGTCGACGCGTTCGGTTCAGCCGGCGCCTTCGCGCGAAACGGCGAGCTCGAGTTCGAGCGGAATCAAGAACGCTATCTGTTTTTGAAATGGGGACAAGGCGCGTTTTCGAATTTCCGCGCCGTTCCGCCCGACACGGGTATCGTCCATCAAGTCAATATCGAGTTCTTGGCGCGGGTAATTTTTGGCGCCGGTGGCGCAGGCTCGCCGGCACCGGCGGGTGAGGTCGAAGCGTATCCGGATACCGTCGTCGGCACCGATTCGCACACGACGATGGTGAACGGACTTGGCGTTGTTGCGTGGGGCGTCGGCGGCATCGAAGCCGAAGCCGCGATGTTGGGTCAGCCGATCACGATGTTGATCCCCGAAGTCATTGGCTTCAAGTTGACTGGCAGCTTGAAGGAAGGCGTCACCGCGACCGACTTGGTCCTGACGGTTACCGAGATGCTGCGCAAGAAGGGCGTCGTCGGAAAGTTCGTCGAGTTTTACGGTAAGGGACTTTCGAATCTCGCTCTTGCGGATCGTACAACGCTCGGCAACATGTCGCCCGAATATGGCTCGACAATCGCCGTTTTCCCGATCGATCATCGCACGCTCGAGTACTTGCGTCTCACCGGACGCTCGGACGAGCAAATCGCACTCGTTGAAGCCTACGCGAAGGCGCAAGGTCTGTACCGCACGGACGAGACGCCGGATGCGACGTATGCTGATACGCTCGCGCTCGATCTCGGCGAGGTCGTTCCGAATCTCGCGGGGCCGCGCCGTCCGCAGGACCGCGTCGCGCTCAGCAACGTGAAGACGTCGTTTTCCGCAGCGCTGGCCGAATGGCAAAAAGCGCGCGGCGGAAACGGTAAACCCACGAACGGCGCGCTGGGTGACGGCGCCGTCGTCATCGCAGCGATCACGAGCTGCACCAATACGTCGAATCCGTCCGTCATGATCGGCGCCGGTCTCGTCGCAAAGAAGGCCGTCGAACGTGGAATCAAACCCAAGCCTTGGGTGAAGACCAGTCTCGCGCCCGGCTCGCAAGTCGTCACCGACTACTTGGAGCGCGCCGGCCTCTGGCCGTATCTCAACGAGATGGGATTCAACCTGGTCGCGTACGGCTGCACGACGTGCATCGGCAATTCCGGCCCGCTGCCCGATGAGGTCGCAAAGAAAGTTTCGGACGAAGATTTGATCGTGGCTGCGGTGCTTTCGGGAAATCGCAACTTCGAAGGCCGTATCCATCCGCAAGTGCGCGCAAACTATCTGGCATCCCCGATGCTTGTCGTCGCGTATGCGCTCGCGGGACGGATGGATGTCGATCTTACGACCGAGTCGCTCGGTACGGATAAGAACGGCAAGCCCGTGTTCTTGCGCGAGATCTGGCCCTCGAACGAAGAGATCGGAACAGCCGTCGCCGATGCCGTTCAGTCTTCAATGTTCAAGAAGCGTTACGGCGACGTCTACACCGGCGACGATCGCTGGCGTGCAATGGCGGCCCCAGCCGGCGAACGGTATGCCTGGGATCCCAAGAGCGAGTACGTCAAGCCCGCTCCGTACTTCGACGGCATGCCGGCGAAACCGGAGGCCAAGCCCGACGTCGTCAATGCACGCGTGCTCGCGATGCTCGGTGACAGCGTCACCACCGATCACATCTCACCCGCCGGCAGCATTGCGAAATCGAGCCCGGCGGCGAAGTACTTGATCGAGCACGGCATCGAGCAGCGCGATTTCAATTCCTACGGTGCGCGTCGCGGCAATCACGAAGTCATGATGCGCGGGACGTTTGCGAATACGCGCCTCAAGAACATGCTCGTCCCCGATGTTGAAGGCGGCGTAACGCGCTATCTTCCAACCGGCGAGCAGATGTCGATCTATGACGCGGCGATGCGCTACAAAGCGGATAAGACGACGCTGATCATTCTAGCGGGGAAAGAATACGGCAGCGGTTCGTCGCGCGATTGGGCTGCAAAGGGCCCGATGCTTCTCGGCATCACCGCGGTGATCGCGGAGACGCTCGAGAAGATTCACCGCAGTAACCTGATCGGCATGGGGATTCTTCCGCTCGAGTACACCGGCGGCGCGACGCGCGACTCGCTCGGTCTCACCGGCGAGGAGTCGTTCACGATTCGCGGACTCGCGACCATCGAGCCCCGGCAAACGATTGAGGTCGAAGCGAAGTCGCCCGACGGAAAGACGACGACGTTCGACGCGAGAGTTCGCATCGACACGCCGGACGAGATGCAGTACTACCGCCACGGCGGCATCCTGCAGTACGTCTTGCGTCAAATCGCCGCGTCCTGAAGGTACCTACACTCACCGAGATTCGGCGTGCAGCAAAGCTGGTGCACGCCGTCTTCCCGGGGACGCCGCAATATACGTGGCCGCTGCTTTCGAAGCGGCTCGAAGCCGAGGTGTGGGTCAAGCATGAAAACGAGACACCGATCGGCGCGTTCAAGGTACGCGGCGGTCTCACATATCTCGATGCGCTGGTGCAGAAACATCCGCACGTTCGCGGCGTGATCGCGGCGACGCGCGGAAATCACGGACAGAGCATCGCGTTCGCGGCCGCGCGCCACGGCATCAACGCAACGATCGTTGTCCCGCACAACAACAGTGTTGAGAAGAATGCTGCGATGCGCGCGTTCGGCGCGGAGCTCGTCGTGCACGGACGCGACTTTCAAGAGGCGCGTGAGTACATGCAGCAGCTCGCGATCGAGCGCGACTTGCACGAGGTAGGCTCGTTCCATCCGTGGCTCATCCGAGGCGTTGCGACGTACGCGCTCGAGTTCTTCGAGGCCACTCGAGGGTTGGACGTCGTGTACGTGCCGATTGGCCTTGGCTCGGGAATTTGCGGAACGATCGCCGTTCGCGATGGGCTTGGCCTTGGACCCAAATCGTCGGCGTCGTCTCAGACGCCGCGGATGCCTACGCGCAGTCGTTCGAGGCCGGGCACATCATTACGACCGAAAGCGCCGACACATTTGCCGACGGTGTCGCATGCCGCGTCCCCGATCCCGATGCGTTCGCGATGATTCGCCGCGGTGCGACCCGCGTGATTCGCGTCAGCGACGCGGAAATCAAAGCGGCGATGCGCGCCTTCTTTACCGACACACACAAGGTTGTCGAAGGTGCGGGCGCCGTGCCGCTAGCGGCTGCGATGCGCGAGCGCGAATACTTGCGCGGAAAAAAGGTCGGGCTCGTGCTCTCCGGGGGCAACATCGACCGGGATCTCTTCGCGGGAATCCTCGCGGCGCACGGATGACGCGTCCCGAGCTGCTCGCGAAGATTGCGGGAGTTGACGGATTCTTGAGCGATCACGAGGCCTGGGCTCTGTACCTAGCCGCGCGCAGCCTTGCGGCAGAAGCACCGCGCATCGTCGAGATCGGCTCGTATAAAGGACGCTCGACGATCGCGCTCGGCATGGCGCTCGTCGAGCGACAAGCCGGGACTCTCATCGCGATCGATCCGCACGCGCCGACCGGTAAAAGAAGCTATATGCTCGAGCACGGCGACGCCGATACGTACGCGGAGTACGAGGCGAATCTTGCGCGCTCGGATGTCGCCGCATTCGTAACATCGATGCGCACGACTTCGACGGAGGCGCGCAAGACATACGACACTCGGCCGATCGATATGCTCTTCGTCGACGGCTCGCACGACTACGAGGATGTTCTGGCCGACATCGACGCCTGGACGCCTCTGCTCAGCGAGAATGCCGTCGTGGCCTTCAACGATCCGTATGCGCGAGGCGTCAACCGTGCACTTCGCGAGCGCATCAACCTAGGGACGCGGCGGCTTACGTCGTTCCGTCACATCAATAACACGCTTTTCGCGCGATCAGTCGCTTCTGCGCCGGCGTCTAGGGGGACGCCGTTTGCGGTCGCGCTTTATCTCTACGTGGAGCGAATGCGTTTCAAGCTGGTCAAGCTTGCCCTTAAAGGCGTCATGGAAATGCTGGGCATTGTCTACACGCGGCCTACGAAGTAGAAACCGTCGGAAGGTCAGTGTGACCGCCTTTTCGGCCGGCGAGGATTTGCTCGAGCGTTTCCGGCTCGCGCGGTGGCGGTGAGAATTTCAAGTAAACGATCGGGACGAGCAGCAGCGTGAGAAGCAGCGAGCTCGTCAGGCCGCCGATGACGACGGTTCCGAGGGAACGTTCGGCTTCCGATCCTGGATCCAGCGCGAGCGCCAGCGGTAGCATACCGGCAATCATCGCGCACGTCGTCATGATGATCGGCCGGAACCGCTCCATTGCACTTTCCCGCACGGCAGCGATCTGATCCATCCCGCTGTGCCGCATGCGGTTTGCGAAGTCGACCAGCAAGATGCCGTTTTTCGTGACGAGGCCGACCAGCAATACGGCGCCGATGAACGAGAACAGATTCAGCGTTTGGTGCGCGAGCGCGAGTGACCCGAGCGCGCCGACGACGGCGACCGGGACCGAGAACATGATGACGAACGGCGTGCGATAGCTGTCGTAGAGCGCGACCATCAAGAGATAGACGAGCACGACCGAGAGCAGCAGAGAAACGCTCATCCCCACGATCGTGTCGTGCACATTCTGCTGATTGCCACCGGTGATTGGCTGAACGTGTACGAACGACGGCAGATGCAGTTGGCGCACGCGCGAATCGAACGCACGCTGGACGTTCGAAAGCTCGGCGCCGACGGCGACGTTGGCGCCGATGTAGACGACGCCTTGACGGTCGACGCGTGCGATGAGCGGAGGCGCAGGTGCCCATTCGAGGCGTGCGATGTCACCGACGTGGATGATGCCGCCGCTGTTCGAGCGGATTGGAATGGCCGCGATAGCGGACAAGTTGACCTGGTCGCGCTGCGGATAGATCACCTGAACGTCTTTTAGTCCATCGACGCCCGTGAATTGCGTCGCAATCACGCCGCCAAACGCTGCACGGATCGCGGTCGACGCGGTGCCGATCGAAACGTTGAGTGCTCGCGCACGATCGCGATTGAACTGAACCTCGACCTGCGGCGACTCGTCGCCTCCGGTCGTTGTAACATCGATTGCGCCCCGTGACTGCACCAGCGCTTGATAGACCTGCGCGGCGTACGGCGTCGGATCGGTGTCACCGATCGTACTCACGACCTCGTCGATCGGCTGTTGGATCCCGCCCTGAATATCGGTCGCCGGGATTGCAACCGCGTTCGCGCCGCTCGCGATGCGCGTCGCACGAGATTGTAAACGCTGCGCCCATGTTTGAGTCGATGCAGACCGTTTCGTCGTAAGGAAAATGTGGATCTGTCCGATGGCGCCGTTGTTGACGTAGCCGGGAAGATTTCCGACGTACGCACCGGCAAGCGCAGTTTCGGCTTGAACGTCGGGAAGCGAGTCGACATAACGTTCGACGGCGAGCACGCCCTGCCGCGTCGTCTCGAGCGGTGTTCCGGTGGGATAGCTGATCGTCACGTAGATTTCGCCGCGATCGACCTGTGGGACGAACTCGAAGCCGACGATTCCAAACGGAATGAGCAACAGGGCGAGCGCGAGCGAACCGAACGAGATGATCACGACCAGCGCGCGATTCTCGAGCGCCCATTCGAGCGCGCGCGAAACATACCAACCGCGTAGTGACTCGAATCGGGCCGCGAACGAATCGATGATGCGCCACGGACGCCACGTCGAGAGCAGCGACCAGCGCCCGGCCAGCGACGGCGTTACCGTGAACGAGACAAACAGCGACGTCAGCGTTGCGACCGTGACGACGAGACCGAACTCGCGCAAGAACAGCCCCACCGAGCCCGGCAAGAACGAGATCGGCAAGAACACAACGACGTCGACGAGCGTGATGACGACTGCAGCGACGCCGATTTCCATTCGGCCGGTGACCGCTGCGGTACGCGGGTCCTCGCCGCTCTCGTGATGGCGCTCGACATTCTCCAAGACGACGATCGAGTCGTCAACGAGGATGCCGATGATGAGCGTCATGGCGAGCAGCGAGACGGTATCTATCGTGAAGTTTGCAAGCCTCATTGCGGCGAGCGTGACGAGCAGCGAGGTTGGGATGGCCAGCATCACGACGACCGCATTCCGCCACGAGTGGAGGAAGAACAGCATCACGATGCCCGTGAACAAAATTGCTTCGACCAGCGTGCGGATGACGCCCGAAAGTTGTTCCTTGGTGTATGTGGCCTGAACGTTCAGGATGTTGAAGTGAATATTCGGATACGCGCGTTCGAGCGAAGGAAGCGCGCGCAGAACCGCTTCCGATGCCGTGACCTCGCTCGTGTTACTCGCTTTCTGGACATCGAGCGCGATGCTCGGCACGCCGTGCGTGTACGCGTAGACGCGTTGCGGCTCGAACGTGTCGCTGACCGTCGCGACGTCCCCGATCCGGAAGTATCGCGGCATCGTTCCAAATGCGCTCGTCGTGGACGAGCTTGATCCGGCGGCATTACTGAGCAGTAGGTCGGCGACGGTTGGCGGCGTGGTCACGTCGCCGCGGATGTCGATGTTCGTCTCACGGTTCGGTGCGTAGGCGATGCCTCCGGGAGCCCGGACGTTGTTATTGGCGATAGTTGTCGTGATGTCGGTCAGCGTAAACCCCGAGCCCAAGAGCTGATTCGGATGAACGTTGACCTGTATCGACGGCGTGACGTCGCCGTTCTCGACGACGTACGAGACGCCCGGGATTTGTTCGAGTGCGGGGACGACGCGATTCGTAACGACGGACGAAAGGGCGCCGGGCTGCAGCGAATCGGAGCTTGCAACGAGGGAGACGACGACGGCTTCGCTCGGATCGTAGATCGAGACCTGAGGCGTTTGCAAATCGGTCGGAAGCTGACGTTGCGCGTTCTGTACGCGGCCTTGCACTTGAACGAGATCGGTGTTGACGTCCGAGTCGAGCATGAAGTGCGCAACGATCGTGGCTTGCCCTGATTCGATCGCCGTTTCGAGCGTATCGAGATTTGGAGCGCCCGCGATTTGATCTTCAAGCGGACGGACGATCGCATCGCGCAGCTCGCTGGTCGAGGCCCCGGGATACGTGACCAAGACTTGAATCGTTGGGACGTCGTAATTCGGAAACTGCTGCTTGACGAGCACGACGCTCGCGATGCCGCCGGCCAAAAGCGTTAAGAGAATGAAGACCGTCACCAGCGTCGGCCGCTGGACGAAAAGCTTCGTGATCTGCATCAGCTGCCTGCCGTCACAGGAGTGCGCGGAGCCGGCTGCGAGCTGGCCGGAGGCTCATCGGCCGCGAAATGGCGCGGCGCAAGCCACACGAAGGCGACCGGGACGAGAACCAGCGTCAGCAAAAGCGAGCTCGTCAGGCCGCCGATCACGACGATGCCGAGCGAACGGCGGACTTCTGCGCCCGGTTCGAGCGCGATTGCAATCGGAAGCATGCCCGCGATCATCGACACCGTCGTCATGATAATCGGGCGGAACCGTTCCCGCGCGCTTTCCCGAATTGCCGTATAGCGGTCGATCCCGGCGCGGATACGATGATTCGCGAAGTCGACAAGCAGAATGCCGTTCTTCGAGACCAGTCCGATCAGCATCACGGTGCCGATGAGCGAGAACAGGTTGAGCGTTTGATTGGTGAGCGCGAGCGAGCCAAGCGCGCCAACCGAAGCGACGGGAATCGCGAACATGATGATCACGGGCAGAATGTAGCTGTCGTAGAGCGCGACCATCAAGAGATAGACGAGCGTGAACGACAAGATCAATGCCCAGCCGAGGCCGCTGACCGTCTCGGCGAGGTTCTGCTGTTGGCCACGCGCATTCGGGATGACGTGCACCGTATTCGGCAGATGCAGCGCTGCGACGCGCTGCAGAAAAATGCGCTGCACGTTCGAGAGCGCGTAACCCGGGCTCGTATTGGCACCGACGTGCACGACCGTCTGCCGGTTGGTGCGCGTAATCAACGGCGTATTCGGATCCTCGACGAGCTTCGCGACGTCACCGGCATAGGTGACGCTGCCGCTGCGTGAGCGCACCGGAACCGCTCTAATCGCGTCGACTGAGTTCTGCGCGCTGATCGGGTACGTGACCTGAACGTACTTCACACCGAGATTGGTGAAAAATTGCGCCGCAGTTGCGCCGCCGAAGGCCGCGCGAATCCCGTTGGCCGCCGATGCGATATCAACATTGAGAGAGCGCGCGCGCTCGCGATCGAAGACGACGTCGACTTGTGGCGCAAGGATCGAAGCGTTGCTGACTGCGTGTACGACGCCCGGGGTCGATTGCAGGGCGGCGAGGACCTGTATCGCGTACGGATCCGGATCATCGTTATCGGACGTGATGTTGTAGTCGATTGGCTGTGCGTTGCCGCCGCCGGTACCTGTGGCGGGAATCGCGACCGGATTGCCTCGCGCGTAGTCTTTGCGGGCGAGCTGCGTTAGGGCCGTGGCCCAATAGTTGGTCGAGTGTTGGCGGCCGTCGCGCAGAAAAACGTGAATCTGCCCGACGGAACCCTGCGTAATCGAGCCGCCGAAGCCGGCCTGATACGAGCCCGCCGTGCCGGTTTCACGCTGAACGTCGGGTATCTGCGCGATCTGCCGTGCGAGATTGGCGATCGCGGCGTTCGTCGTCGCGAGCGGTGTTCCGGTCGGGAACGTAAGCTGCATGAAGATCTCGCCGCGGTCGAGCGGCGGGATGAAATCGAATCCAACCACATGCAGCGGGATCAAGCTGATCGCGCCGATAATCGCGAGCACGCAGGCGGCCATGATCGTGCGCGGATGCCGCAAGCCCCATTCCAGAACGCGCGTCAAGTACCAGGTGCGCGTCGCTTCGAAACCGCGCGTAAACGCCTCGACGATACGCGGTGCTCGATGCTTGGAAAGGAGCGACCAGTTACCGGCCAGCGCCGGCGTCACCGTAAATGAAACGGCGAGTGACGTCAGCGTCGCGACGACCACAACCAAACCGAACTCCGAGAGAAAACGTCCCGTAACTCCGGGCAAGAACGAGATCGGCAAAAATACGACGACGTCGACGAGCGTGATTACGATGGCCGCCGCGCCCATCTCGGTACGGCCGAGCAGCGCTGCGGTTTTGGGTGCCTCGCCGCCTTCGAAGTGGCGTTTGGCGTTTTCGAGAACGACGATCGAATCGTCAACGAGGATACCGATGCAGAGCGTCATCGCGAGCAGCGAGATCGTATCGATCGTGAAGTTCGCGAGCCGCATCACGAACAGCGTCATCAGCAGGGAAGTCGGGATCGCGATCATGACGACAACTGCGTTACGCCACGACCGCAAGAAGAACAGCATGACGATCCCGGTAAAAAAGATCCCTTCGGCGATCGTGTGATAGACGGCATTGAGTTGCTGTTGCGTGTACGTCGCTTGATTATTGAGGACGTCGAAGCTGATCTCGGGATACTCTGCGCGCAGCCGCGGAAGCGCAGCAATCACATTGTCGGCCGACGCAATCTCGCTTGCGCCGGTCGCTTTTTGTGCGGTCAACGAGATCGCAACATACGGTCCCACATATGAAAACGTGCGCTGCACTTCGGAACTGTCGGTCACGGTCCCGACATCGCCGATGGCGACCGTACGCTGCGAAACGCTCCACGGATTGAGCGTCGCGGTTGACGTGGACGTCGATTGCGGGAGCGAGAGCGGCGAGCTGGATCCGGCCAGCGCAGAAGATGTTGCAGCTGACGTGCCGCCGGCCGGCGCGCCTTGGCCAACGCCGCGGATCGACGAGCCGCCTTGCGGACCGGATAGCGTCGCAGCGCCCGTCGAGCCTGCGGACGCTGCGTACAACGGAAGTTTTGCCACCGACGGAACGTCGGTGACGTCGCCGCGCACGTCGATCGAAGTCTCGCGGTCGCTGCCGTATGCGATACCACCCGGGGCGCGCAGATTATTATTCGAAATCGCTTCGACGACGTCGCCGATCACGAATCCCGACGACGAGAGCGCAGTCGGATCAACGCTGACCTCGATCGCGGGCGTCACCGTGCCGTTGGCGTTGACGTTTGAAACGCCGTCGATTTGTTCCATCTCCGGCACGAGGTTGTTCGTGACGATCGCCGAGAGTGCGGCGCGCGTCAACGTGCGGGACGAAACGGAGAGCGTTACCACCATTGCCTGGCTAGGATCGAACGTCCGGATTGTCGGCGGCGCGAGATCGGTGGGCAGAATCGAGAGCGTCGATTGCACGCGGCGCTGAATCTCGACGAGATCGGTTGTCTGATTCGAGTCAAGCGAGAATGTCACCGCGATCGAAGCTTGCCCGTTCTGAATCGAGCTGTTCATGTGATCGAGATTCGGCGCGCCCGCGATCGCATTTTCGATCGGCCGGACGATTGCGTCTTGAAACTCAGTCGGCGATGCGCCGGGATACGACAGACTCACGAACACCGACGGGAAGTCGATGTTCGGAAAATTTTGTTGCACGAGCGTCGCCATCGAGATCGTTCCGGCTAATGCAATGAGCGCGCAAACGACGACGACGAGCGTAGGTCTGCGGACAAAAAGCTGCGTCAAACGCATGGCGAGTGTAGCCTACTGGCTTTGCGTATTGCTATCGCGATGGTGACCATGCGGTCGCCCCGAGCCGCTCGGCGCCGGTGACGCGCCTCGTTCGCCGGGCGAGGCTTCCGAAGCAGCACCCGGCGGGCCACCAGGGCCGCCGGCGCTGCCGCGACGATGGCCGCCGCCGCTTGCGTTAAGCGGTTGTCCATCTGTTAACCCAAGCTGACCGTCGGCGATGACACGCGTTCCATCCGCGATTCCCGTCACGATCGAGTTCGTACCATCATTCGCGAGTTCTCGAACGTGCGTGAGCTTCGCCGTGCCATGCTGCGCGATCATAATTGTCGAGCGCGTGTCGTCCAAGTACGCCGTGAGCGGGATCGCGACGCCGGTCGTATTTGGCAGATCGATCGTCCCCGTGACGGGAACGCCGGCTTGCAATACGTCGCCGGGATTTGCGACGAGCGCCTTTACGGTGAAGTTCGTCGAGCCCGGCGCTACCTGACCCAGGACTGCGACGATTTTGCCCTCGTAGGTTCTTCCCGTTTGGTCGCCGCCTGCATGTAGATCGACCGGAGAGCCGTTACGGATTCTGAAGATGTCGGTACTCGATGCGTTGAGCTCGGCGTAGACGTGCGAGAGCTCTTGAATCGTAAAGAGCGTACGGCCGTTGGGATATTCGCCCGGATTCAGGTTGCGATTGATGATAACGCCGTCAACCGGCGAGACGATCGTCGCGTGTTGAATAGAAACCTGCGTCTGTCGCGCTTGAGCACGCGCGGACGCGGCGTCGGCCATCGCGGAAGCAACGTCGGCGGCTTGCAATCCCGATTTCGGCGTACCCACTACCTGCTGGTTTGTGAGCGCCGAATTCAACGCAGCTTGCGTGGAGCGGACTGTTGCCTGGTCGTTGGAGACGAGCGTCCGCTGCTGATCGTACGTTTGCTGTTGCAGATAACCTTGCTTCACGAGATCGTCGTCGCGTTGCAGCGTGAGCTGATCGAGCGCCAGGGTGTGCTGCGCTTGCATCAGCGCCTGACGTGCTTGCGTTACCTGTTGCGGTGCTTGGCCGTAGTTGAGCGTGGCTGTGAACTTTGCTTGCTCGACCTTCGCGTCATCAGAAGCCGCGGTGCGAATTAGCGATTCGTACTGTGCGCGTAAGTCGGCGGTATCAAGAACCGCAATCACCTGACCTGCGCGTACTTGGTCGCCTTCGTTAACCGGTACTTCGTCTGCGGGCTCGGACAGGGAGCTCGAGATTGCAACGTTTTGCAACGGCGCGATGATGCCGGCGATGACGAGTGTCGGATGAACGGTGCCTGGGTGCGCGATGGCAGTCGGTACCGGAGCGGCAGATGCCGGCGCGCCAACGCCGCCGCGCATCCGGTTCGAGCCGCGTCCGCAGCCCGCCAACAGGATGATTACGAGCACAGCTGCAGCGGCAGTCAGCCGTAAAGAATGCCCCTTCATATACACGCCCCGTCCACGCTACGGGAGAATGCTGAAATACCGCTGAGACTCCTGGCCGCGCTCTTGGGCCTGGCTGCGAATTGCCAAGGCAATAGCGACGAACAGCAAGACCGCCCCCACAAGGGTTGTCCCTGCGAGTCCTTCATGGAAAATCACAGCCGCAAGCGCCGCCGCGATCACCGGTTCGAGCAGTGTCGAGAAGCCAATGGTAGCCGGCGTGAACCAGTGCAGCGAAACATTCATCGCCGTGTGTCCGAGCAGTTGCGATATCAATGCCATTGCGATGATGCCGAACCACGCGCTTCGGTCTGCGAACGGCGGCGGATTCTCATGAATGACAAGCGCAAGCGCGGCGAGGACAATCGCTGCCCATGAATATGTTCGCGCAATGATTGCGAGCGTATCGAGATCGCTGCGCACAGAACGTACGATCGTTAGGTAGACGCTCATTCCAATCGCTCCGAGTGTTGCAAGAAACGCGCCGAGGATCGCGTGGCCGGGAATCGGCGCCGGCGCGGCGTGCTGCATGACGACGAGAATGAGACCGGCGCCACCGCTCGCGATTGCAAGCATGAACGAAAGGCCCGGCGCGCGGCGCCGGGTGATGGCCTCGTCTATTCCGATAAAGATCGGCGACGTGGACACGAGAAGCGTCGCAATCGCAATCGAGGTGAACTCGAGCGAGGCAATCCAGCAAGCAAAATGAACGGCCAACGCGACGCCCGCGAGCGCGAGCATGGTTTCTCGCCGGCGGTCGAGCCACTTTCGCGATCCGCTGCGGACTAGTGCGACTGCGACAACGATCGCCGCGGCGATCCCCAGACGTAAGTAGGTGACGGCAACCGGACCCGCACCGCCGAGCGCATATCGTGCGAAAATCGCCGCCGCGCCGACGAGGAGTTGCGCACCCATGAGCGTCGCGTATCTCAAGCGGGGCGCAGGACCTCCGCCCCAGCGTTGCGCAAGGGGGATGCAGGAGGAAGATCATGTTTCGCAGCGGGCAACATTTCGTTCAAATCCCCGGACCAACGAATATTCCGGAGCGCGTTTTGCGTTCGATGGACCGGCAGATCGTCGACCATCGAGGTCCGGACTTTGCACAATGTACGCTCGAGATTTTGCCCGCGATGCAGAAGCTCGTCAAAACGAAAGACGCGCACGTCGTGCTCTATCCTTCGTCCGGTACCGGAGCGTGGGAAGCCGCCGTCGCGAACGCTCTTTCGCCCGGCGATCGTGTGCTCGTCGCCGAGACCGGACAATTCTCGAATTTGTGGGCCGATCTGACGCGGCGCCTGGGTCTCGACGTTGAGCTGATCCCCGGCGATTGGCGGCACGGTGCCGATCCCGATGAAATCGCGCGCCGTCTTGGCGACGATCGCGAGAAGCGCATCGCGGCCGTCATGGTCGCGCACAACGAGACGTCGACCGGTGTAACCTCGCGCCTCGCAGATGTACGCGCTGCCATCAATCGCACCGGTCATCCGGCATTGTTCTTCGTCGACACGGTTTCGTCGCTTGCGTCGATCGACTATCGCCACGACGAGTGGGGCATTGACGTCATGGTCTGCGGTTCGCAGAAAGGCTTGATGCTTCCGCCCGGGATCGGAATCAACGTCATCTCGCGCAAAGCTCTTGAGGCAGCGAAACGTTCGCGTTTCCCCAAAGCGTATTTCGATTGGGCGCCGATCATTGAAGCCAATGTGCAAGGCTTCTATCCGTACACACCACCGACGAACATGTTCTTCGGTTTGCGCGAGTCGCTGCGTATGCTGCATGAAGAAGGTCTGCAAAATACGTTCGAGCGTCACGCACGGCTCGCGGAAGCGACGCGACGCGCAGTCGGAGGCTGGGGGCTCGAGATACTGGCGCAAGATCCGCGCGAATACTCAAACACTTTGACAGCGGTCGTCGTACCCGAAGGGGTGGACGCCGACAAAGTGCGCTTGAAGATCCTCGAGCGCTTCGACGTTTCGCTCGGTGTTGGTCTCGGCAAACTCAAAGGGAAGATATTCCGTATCGGGCACCTCGGCAGCATCAACGAAGTGATGCTTGCAGGCGTGCTGTGCGCGGTTCAAATGGGTCTGCATCTCACCGGCGTCGAGATCGACGACGGCATCGGACCCGCAATCGAATACCTGGCCGAACCGGAGCGCGCGCCGGCGCTCGCATAAAGCTTGATCGCGCTCGAAGAGCGCTTACGTAAAGAAGTCCAAGGCGACGTCGCCTTTGATGCGGTTACGCGCGCGCTGTACGCAACCGATGCGTCGATCTATCAGATCGAGCCGCGTGGCGTCGTCATTCCGAAGACGGTCGACGATATCGCGGCGGTCGTCGGCGTTTGCCGCGAAGCCGGTGTGCCCGTCTTACCGCGCGGAGCCGGAACCTCGCAGTGCGGGCAAACCGTCGGCAACGCCGTCGTCGTCGATACCAGCAAGCACCTGCGCGAGATCGAGGATATCGACACCGCAGGGCGCCGCGTGCGCGTGCAGCCGGGGCTTGTCCTCGATCATCTCAATGCGCGACTGAAGCGCGAAGGACTGTTCTTCCCGATCGATCCGTCCACGGCCAGCCGCGCAACGCTCGGCGGCATGACCGCGAACAATTCGTCCGGTGCGCGCTCGATTCGCTACGGCATGATGGTGCACAACGTCATCGGTATCGATGCGATTCTCGCCGATGGGACGCGAGCCGCGTTCAACGACGCTGCGGCGAACGGTGTTGCACTTCTGATCGAACGCTTGCGCGCGATCGCGACGCGCGAAGCGGACGAGATCGCTGCGCGTTTCCCGCACGTGATGCGTCGCGTCGGCGGCTACAATCTCGATGCGATCAAGAGCGGTCCGTTCAACACGGCGAAGATTCTGGTCGGCTCCGAAGGGACGCTGGCGTTCTTCACCTCGATCGAGCTGTTGCTGCAGCCGCTCCCGCGCGAGCGTGTGCTCGGGATATGTCACTTCCCGCGCTTTCACGATGCGATGGCATCGACGAAGGAGCTGGTCAAGTCGGATCCCGTCGCGATCGAGCTGGTCGACCGCACGATGCTCGAGCTTTCGCGCGCGAATCCGACGTTTGCGCCGACGATCGAGCGCTATGTCAACGGCCGTCCTGATACGATTCTGCTCGTTGAGTTCACCGGCGACGATGCGAGCTTGTTGCGTCCGAAGCTCGACGAGCTGGATGAACGCATGTCTGCGCTCGGCTTTCCGAACGCGGTCGTGAAAGTCACCGAAAGCGCGGCGCAGAGCGAGATTTGGTCGGTCCGCTCCGCGGGGCTGAACATCATGACCTCGATGAAGGGCGACGCCAAGCCGATTTCGATTATCGAAGACTGCGCCGTCGATCTCGAGCATCTCGCCGACTACACGGCTGAGCTCACGCAAATCTTCGAAAAGTACGGAACGTACGGAACCTGGTACGCGCACGCGTCCGTGGGCTGCTTGCATGTCCGCCCCGTGCTCAACGTCAAGCACGACGAAGACGTCGGCAAACTGCGCGCGATTGCGGAAGAAGCATTTGCGCTCGTGCGCGAGTACGGCGGTTCGCACTCGGGCGAGCATGGCGACGGCATCGTCCGCTCCGAGTTTCATCGCGAGATGTTCGGCGAGCGCATCGTGCGCGCGTTCGAGGACGTCAAGGACGCATTCGATCCCAAAGGGCTCTTTAATCCCGGCAAGATCGTGCGTGCGCCGCTCATGGACGATCGTTCGCTCTTTCGTTATCCGCCGGGCTACGAACCGATCAAGCTCGATACGGTGCTCGATTGGTCGGACTGGGGCGGATTCTCAAGCGCGGTCGAGATGTGCAACAACAACGGCGCGTGTCGCAAGGTCTCCGATGTAATGTGTCCGTCGTATATGGTGACGCAAGACGAAGAGCACGTCACGCGCGGGCGCGCCAACGCCCTGCGTCATGCCTTGACCGGCCAGCTCGGCCGTGATGCGCTCACCTCGGACCGCATGTACGACGTACTCGATCTGTGCGTCAGCTGCAAAGGCTGCCGTCGCGAATGTCCGACCGGCGTCGACATGGCGCGCATGAAGCTCGAGTTCTTGTACCACTATCGCAAGAAACACGGCTGGCGTACGAAGGATCGCATCGTCGCGAGTCTACCGCGCTACGCGCCGCTGATGAAGTACGCAAATGCGCCAACGCGCTTGCGCAACGCGCTCGGCGTGCTCGCACGAGGCACGGAAAAGCTGAGCGGATTTTCCGCGAAGCGCTCGATCCCGGTGCCGGCTGCGCGTCCGTTCTTGGACGACTCACTGCGACGGCAAAACGGACCGCCGCCCGTCGGCGAGGTCGTACTCTTCGTCGACACGTTCAATCGTTATTTCGAGCCGCACAACGCCCGCGCGGCACTGCGTGTGCTCGAAGCTGCGAAATACGACGTCATCTTTCCAACCGTGCGCGATCGCGGACGCCCGTTGTGCTGCGGACGCACATATCTTGGTGCTGGAATGGTCGATGAAGCGCGTCGCGAGATGCAGCGTGTCGTTGAAGCGCTCGAGGAGCCCGCAAGCCGCGGTGTTCCGATTATCGGTCTCGAGCCGTCATGCTTGCTGACGCTGCGCGACGAGCTGCTTGCGGTCGCTCCAAGCGATGCAGCCAAGACGATCGCATTACAAGCGATGCTCCTCGAAGAGTTTTTGGTGCGCGAGCAGCAAGCCGGTCGCTTAAAGCTCGACCTGCATCCGCTCCAGGAACACAAGGCATTCGTGCACGGACACTGTCATCAAAAAGCATTCGGCGCGTTCGCTCCCGTCGTGCAAACGCTCCGCATGATTCCGTCGCTCGAAGTCGTTCCGATCGATTCGAGCTGCTGCGGAATGGCGGGCAGTTTCGGCTATGAGATCGAGCACTACGAGATTTCGAAGAAGATGGCGGAGCGCACGCTGCTCCCGGCCGTGCGTTCAGCCGGCGAGAACGACCTGATCGTTACCGACGGAACCAGCTGCCGTCATCAAATCGCCGACCTCTCGGATCGCAAAGCTCTGCACGTCGCCCGCGTCCTCGAACTCGCCCTGCGTTAAACAGCGGCGGGTTGCGCGATCCAATCGCCGAGGGCGCTGAACAGCTGGCCGCGCTGCTCGATCGTGAGCGGCATGAGCGGCGGCAACAAGCGCTCCCATTTGTCGTTTTGCTCGATGCGCGATTTGATTGCTTTGATCGCGGGGATGAGCGGTTGCGATTGAATCGTGGTGCGTAATTGCGCAACAGTGGCTTGCTTTTCAGCGAAGTCAGCGTCGCTCGCCGACCACGCGGCTTGTGCTTCGCGTGAGGTGACGTTGACGCTCGCCGAGATGCAGCCCGCACAACCCTCGCGCTTCGCGTCGGCGACGTAACCTTCGGTTCCGGGGAAGACCGCGAACTTCGGAAGCCGTTTCAGCAGCTCGCGCTGATAGTCGCGATCGTTCGCGCTATCTTTGACGCCGGTGACGATCCCGGGAAATTCAGCGACCAAACGCTCGATCAGCGTTACCGAATACCACAGACCGGTCATGGCCGGGAAATTGTAGAGATAGATTTTGATGCGACGTGGATCGGCGCGTTCGATCAGCCGCGCGAGAAACGCAAAGATACCGTCGTCGCTGACGCCTTTGTAATAAAACGGCGGCAACACGAGCGCACCGGCAAAGCCGCACGCCTGCGCATGCTTCGTGAGCCTGATTGCATCCTCAACCGCGGGAGCGCCGGTACCGACCATCATGCGATCCATTGGTAGGCCGCTCGACGCGACGGCGTCCATGAGATCGAAGCGATCGGCGAGCCCGATCGAATTTGCCTCACCGGTCGTGCCTAAGACATTGATTCCGTCGCAGCCATTGTGCAAGAGCGACTTGCAGTGCGCGATGTATCGCGCGTGGTGCGGTTGCGAGCGCCGGTCGAACGGCGTGATCGCCGCTGCCATGACGCCGCCGAGAACCTTTGCCATAGAGTCACACCTCCTCGCACTGCGTTCGGGCCGCAAGTTGACAACCTCTGCTAGGCCGCGTAACCTTGGGCGACAGAACACGGGAGCTCGGGAATCCGGGCTGAGAGGGCGGCAGCGCCGCCGACCGTCAACCTGAACCGGGTAATGCCGGCGAAGGGAGTCGTCATCGGAAGCGCGGCCCGTAGTTGATCGGAGGAAATGCGCTATGTCGATGACGGTTGAACCTCGGAACGAAGCGATTACACGTAAACCGTTTCCAGGTTCGCGAAAAGTCTACGCCGGAGGAAAAGATCCGTCGATTCGCGTTCCGATGCGCGCAATCGCATTGACCGACGGAGAGACGCACGTCGTTTACGACACGAGCGGCCCGTACACGGATCCCGATGTCCTCATCGACGTACGCAAGGGACTCGAACCGATTCGCGAGGCTTGGATCGAAGCGCGTAACGATACGGTCGTGCAAGACAAGACCAATCCGCTCTTCCCGTCGCAAAAGGTACGCGTCGCAAAGCCGGGCGCGTCCGTTACGCAGATGCACTACGCGCGCCGCGGGACGATCACGCCCGAGATGGAGTACATCGCGATTCGCGAGAACTGCTCTCCCGAACACGTGCGCGACGAAGTCGCCCGCGGCCGCGCGATCATTCCATCGAATATCAACCATCCGGAAAGCGAGCCGATGATCATCGGCCGCAATTTTCTCGTGAAGATCAACGCCAACATCGGCAATTCGGCGGTGACTTCGACGATTGAGGAAGAAGTCGAGAAGATGACGTGGGCGACGCGCTGGGGCGCCGACACCGTCATGGATCTCTCAACCGGGAAGAACATTCACGAGACACGCGAGTGGATTCTGCGCAATTCGCCTGTACCGATCGGCACCGTCCCGATCTATCAGGCGCTCGAAAAGGTGCGCGGCAAAGCGGAAGATCTCACGTGGGAGATCTATCGCGATACGCTGATCGAGCAAGCCGAACAGGGCGTCGACTACTTCACGATTCACGCCGGCGTGCTGCTGCGCTATGTTCCGCTGACCGCGAAACGCGTAACCGGCATCGTCTCGCGCGGCGGATCGATTCTCGCAAAGTGGTGCCTCTCG
The DNA here is from genome assembly GCA_049520515.1 of Vulcanimicrobiaceae bacterium. Lineage (GTDB taxonomy): Bacteria > Vulcanimicrobiota > Vulcanimicrobiia > Vulcanimicrobiales > Vulcanimicrobiaceae > JAFAMS01. The sequence goes on along the minus strand of JBEKPS010000006.1, from coordinate 80,202 downwards.
CATCATCAAGAGAATTTTCTCTACACCCACTTTGAAGATATCTGCGAGATCATGCGCGCCTACGATATCGCGTTCTCGCTGGGTGACGGTTTACGTCCCGGCTGTCAGGCCGACGCCAACGACGAAGCGCAATTCGGAGAGCTCGACACACTTGGCGAGTTGACGCAGATCGCATGGAAGCATGACGTGCAGGTGATGATCGAAGGCCCAGGCCACGTGCCGATGCACTTGATCAAAGAGAACATGGATCGACAGCTCGAGATCTGCAAGGAAGCCCCGTTCTACACGCTCGGACCGCTGACGACCGACATCGCGCCGGGCTACGATCACATCACGAGCGCCATCGGCGCTGCGATGATTGGTTGGTACGGAACGGCAATGCTCTGCTACGTCACGCCCAAAGAGCACCTTGGATTACCTGACAAGCAAGACGTGAAGGACGGCGTGATCGCCTACAAGATCGCGGCGCACGCAGCGGACGTCGCCAAGGGACATCCGCACGCGCGGCATTGGGACGACATCCTCTCGAAGGCGCGCTTCGAGTTCCGGTGGGAGGACCAGTTCAATCTCTCACTCGATCCTGAGACGGCTCGCCAATTCCACGATGAGACGCTGCCGGCCGAGGGCGCGAAAGTCGCGCACTTCTGCTCGATGTGCGGACCGCATTTCTGCTCGATGCGGATCACGCAAGAAGTGCGTGAGTTCGCCGAGCGCGGGATGCGGGAGAAATCCGACGAGTTCAAGGCCGCGGGGGCCGAGATCTACGTCAAGCAAGGCCCCGCTTAGGATTCGGAAGGGCCGCTGTCCAAGGTCCCCCTAATGCGCCTGCGCCTCGCAATGGCCGTTTTGGCGCTCGGATGTTGTGCGATCGCCGCCTGTACCAACAGTACGGGCGGTTCGTCCACGATGCCGGGCGGCCAGCTGCCTCAAGCAATTGCTCCCACGACCCCGACCGCAGCGCCGACTGCGACGCCGAACGTCATGAGCGGGAACGTTCAGGTGTCAGGTGACGGCAACGCATTGACGCTGCAGGCGCCGGGCGATTTCAAAGTTACCGCGACGTTCCCGAAAGCTGCTCCCTCATCGATGGCGACGCCCGTCACGTTGAATGCGAGCGTCTCTGTTCCGGGCCCAGGCGGCATTCCGGCGTACGGTGCGGCCGACAAACCAAAGAACGGCCTGTTCGGCAAGGGACACCACGAGCAATCGCCGGCGATACTCTACGTTACGTTCGAATCGGATAAAGGCGCGACGTTTTCCGCACTGCCCGTCATCGACGTCGTAATACCGCTCTCCGTTCTCGAGGCGTACGGCACGGACCCGACAATCGGGATTGCGATCTACGATCCGGCGAACGAGTACAAGTGGACGCGCAACATCGCTCAAGCAATTAACGCGACGCCGACGCCGACACCGTCGGGCGGGCGAACCGCGACCCCAAGCCCGACGCCGACACCAACGCAAACTCCGACGCCTTCACCGACGCCGAGTGGTTCGCCGACGCCGCGTCCGCCGGGCGCGCCTTCACCGACGCCGAGCCCGACGGTAACACCGGTTGCCACGCCGCGGGGTCCGGTTCCATCGATGGAAGTGCGTTTCGTTCCGACGCAGCGCACGATGAAACTGCTGGCTCACAAGTCGCTCTCGTTCGTTGTCTATGCGGAGCCTGCAGCGACGCCAACGCCTGAACCAACCGCAAAAGCGACGGCGTCTGGGAAACCGGCAGCATCCGCGTCGGCGGTCGCCACACCCGGTGCCTCAGTAAGTGCAGCCGCGAGCGAAACTCCATCAGAGACCGCAACCGCAAGCGCCGCGCCGAGCGCGAGTCCTTAGAACGTCGCCGGTGTCGTTGATTCGGTCGACTGCGAATCGCCGTCGACGGAAATGATTTCGTCGTAGGGTTCGACCGACAGCACGCCGATCACGGCTTTATCGCTCGAGGGTAGCGCGCGCGCCACATCACCAACGCGTGCACGAATCGAATGCCACAACGAGATCACGCGGCGGACGTATTCCGGCGTCTCGCCGTTGTACGGAATTCCGCCGGCACGTCGCACTGCGAGCGGGCCTGCGTTGTACGCGGCGATCGCGAGATGCAGCCGGTTCCCGTGATTGCCGAACTGCCGGATCATGCGCGCCAAATAGGTCGATGCGCCGAAGAGATTTTGCTTTGAATCGCGCGGGTTGACACCCAAGACGTGTGCAGTGTGCGGCATCAACTGTCCGAGACCGCGTGCACCGGCGCTCGAGATCGCGCTCTGACGCCAACGTGACTCGACGGTAACGAGCGCGATCAGCAGACGAGCATCAAGATGCGAGCGCTGCGAATCCTTGATGACTTCGAGTGCGAGTCGATGGCTTTGATGTTGTTGAAGCTTCGGATTGAACTTGTGAATCAGCGCCGCATATTGCGACGCCGTTTCGGCCGATGCCGGGACGCAAAGAGCTGCGCCCACTATTAGAGCAAGGGCCACCGTCCAAAGAGGGCGGAAGCATCTCATGGCCGTCCGCGTTGCCGATAGCTCGCCGGAGTCCTTCCTACAAATATCGAAAATCTTTCGTTAAATGATCGAAGCACTCGCGATTCGGCGCGCCGAATTGGCCGATCTGGAGTCGATCCGACAGATTTATAACGAAGGAATCGCAGATCGTGTCGCCACGTTGGACGAAGATCCAAAAGATTCGGCTGAAATTGCCGAGTGGTGGGAACGTCACGCCGGCCGGTACGCCGTTCTCGTCGCCGAGCGCGAGGGTGAAATCGTGGGTTGGGCTTCGCTCAACCCGTACTCGCACCGGTGCGCGTACGACGGAGTCGCAGATCTTTCAATTTATGTAAAGCGTTCGGCACGCGGAACGCGCGTCGGCAAGCCGTTGCTTGCCGCACTCGAGCGCGTTGCGCGCGAGAACGAATTTTATAAGATCGTGCTCTTTACGTTTCCGTTCAACGAGGCGGGTCAACGGTTGTATCGTGGCCTCGGCTATCGTGAAGTCGGTATCTTCAAAGAACAAGGGCGCCTCGACGGGCGCCCTATTGATGTCATGGCGATGGAGAAGCTGCTCTAAGTCGAAAATGTTCCGATCGTCACGCCGGGATAACAACTCGAATTGAGATTGTTGAGTGTCGCCGTGATCGACGTTCCGGGCGGCAGCGGTGCGTTCGCATTTGAAGCGTAGCTGAACGTGCTCTGAAAATACGATGGATTTGCGAACGCCGGCGTCGCGTTCGGCGTCGGAATCGCGCTAGGCGTCGTCGCGGTGAATTCGCCACCGAGAGCAGAGCCTGGATACGCGCCAGTCGCCGTGTAGTTGAGCACGATGTCCCAGCCGTTGCCGGTCATCCAGGTGGGCGGGAGCGTTCCGGATGTCGCGACTACCACCTCAGAGAGGTTCGTGGGATTTCCGGTCGAGCTCGGCACAGGATAGACCAGCGAATACTGCATCCCAGCCGGCACGGTGCATTTGGAGACGGTCGTGCAATAGCTGCAGCCGCCTCCGCCGCATCCGACCGCGACAATCGCCAAAGCGGCCAAGGCAACCAAACTACCGACGATGCGAATCATGCGGAAATGGTTCCGGAACACGGCAAAAATCCTTGCGCAAATGCCTAAGAATATAGTGAGAATAGAAGCATGAACCAATATCGGATCGCGGTCATTCCCGGCGACAACATCGGCCCGGAGGTCATGAACGAGGGTTTGCGCGTTTTGCGCGAGCTTGAAAATGCGCGCGTGTGCAGCTTCAGCTTCGAGACGTTCCCATGGGGCGCGCGCCACGTACTGACCACCGGACGTGCAGCGCCCGAGAATATCGTTGAGCTGCTAGCGCCCTTCGATGCCATCTACATGGGTGCGCACGGTGACCCCGCGAACGTCCCGGATCGCTTCAGCTCGGGACAGATGATGCATCCGATCCGCAAGGGTCTGGATCTGTACGCAAACGTGCGCCCTGTCAAATGGTGGCCCGGCACGCAGATTCCGCTCAAGCAAACCGATCCGATCGATTTCGTGATGGTTCGCGAGAACACCGAAGGCGAGTACTCGAATACCGGCGGAAGCGTCCACGCCGGGACACCCAACGAGGTCGCGATGATGACGACCGTCATCACGCGCCGCGGGGCCGAACGCATCATCAACTATGCATTCGAAGTTGCGCGCAAGCGTAACGGAAAAAAATATGTCCATTGCGTCACGAAATCAAACGCGCTGGCGCTGGTGATGGTACTTTGGGACACGGTTTTCGAGGAGGTTGCGGCGCGCTATCCGGACGTGCGCACCACCAAAGCCCATGTCGACGCGACGAGCATGTATATGATCACGCGGCCCTCGACCTACGACGTCGTCGTCGCGACGAACCTCATGGGCGACATTCTTTCGGATGAAGCCTCGGCCGCGACGGGCAGCATCGGTCTCGCCCCCAGCGCCAACGTCAATCCCGAGCGCCGCAAGCCGGCCATGTTCGAGCCGATTCACGGCTCGGCGCCCGATATCGCCGGCAAGCAGCTCGCCAATCCGACGGCCTCGATCTTGGCGGCTGCGATGATGCTCGACTGGCTGGGCGAGACCGAGTCCGCGCAGGCGATCGAGCGCTCGGTTGGGCGTGTCCTGGAAGAAAAGCGCTCCGTCACCCCCGATCTCGGCGGAACGGCCAAGACCTCCGAAGTCACCGACGCAATTTTAGCCAATCTCGGGCTTGCTTTGCGGGCCTAGCCTCCGAATTAAGGGAACAAGCTAGGCATGGTCCGCCGGATACTCGCAATCGCGTTTGTGCTCGCAGCGTTCGCCCCTGTGGCGTTCGTTAGCGCGCAGAGCACCCAAAGCACAACGCACGCTGCGTCCGCTCCATCGAAGACCTCGGCGTCTTCGAAAGCGTCGACCTCGCACTCGAACCGGAACGGCCACAATGCGCAGAACCGCCACGGCAACGTGCCGCCGTGGGCCAACAGCGTTTACGTCAACGGCGGAACCGCCGCGCAGTATCTCGCGACGCCGAAGCCAAAACCGCCGCCCGGCAAGAACAAAGTCAACACCGGCAACGGCCAAGAAGTCTTTAAATCAATCAGTAACTAGCGCTCTGCGCTAGCGATACTGCTCTTGGATTGAGGCGAAGCGTTTCATATCGCCGTTGAGCGATTGCTTCACGACGGGCGTCGCAGCTTTGTTCGCGAGATCCTCGAGCGTTGCGCGATCTTCGCGATAGAAGATTCCGAGCGGCATCTTCCCTTCGTTGATCAGCATCTTGAACGCGGCGACTTTGTCGGTCGGATCGTAGGTTTCATCGAGATAGAACGTGTTCTCTTTGAACCACGCGTATGTGTTGATCTTGTTGTAGGTGACGCACGGCGACTCGACTTCGACGATCGAGAAGCCCTTGTGTGAGATCGCCTGCTTCAGAAGTTCGACCAGCAACTTTGGATGCGCGGAGAAACCGCGCGCCAAGAATGTTGCGCCTGCGGCAAGCGCCACGACGAGGCCGTTCATCGGAGCTTCAGGGTGCCCGTTGGGACTCGTGCCGGTGACGTAGCCGGTTTGACTCGTCGGCGAGCTTTGGCCCTTGGTGAGTCCGTACGTTTGATTGTCCATCACGATGTACGTGACGTCGGGGTTGCGGCGCACCGCATGAATGAAGTGTCCGGCGCCAATCGCGTAACCGTCGCCGTCGCCGCCCGCGGCGATGACGGTCAGCTCTTTGTTCGCGAGCTTGACTGCAGTTGCAACCGGAAGCGCGCGTCCGTGAACGCCATGAAACGCATACGAGTGCAAGTATCCGCTGATCTTGCCCGAGCAGCCGATGCCTGAAACGAACGCAACGTCTTTCGGATTTTTACCGAGATCGGCAAGTGCGGACTTCAGCGCTGAAAGGACGCCGTAGTCACCGCAGCCGGGACACCACCACGAAGGGGTGGCCGTTGCAAAGTCTTTTGGAGTTAGAACGGCTGTCACGATCAGGTCCTCGCCAGAACGGTGGATGAGAGCGCGCGTTCGATCGGTTCGATGATCTCGATTGGACGGAACGCACGGCCATTGTATTTCCGGACGCTGTGCATGTATTCGAGCGGCCCTACGACCACGCGAATCAGACGGTCGAGCTGTCCGGTGAAGTTGTTCTCGACGACAAAGACGTGTTTCGCACCCTTGATGAAGTCGCGCACTTCGTCTTCCGGGAACGGCCAGAGCGTGCGCATCTGAAGGAAGCGCGTCTTCGTTCCCGCCGCTGCCAATCGATCGAGTGCCTCGACGATTGGGCCGCGATTGGCGCCCCAGCCGATAATCGCAACCTCAGCCGACGGATCGCCGAAGATATTTCCTTTCGGAAGATCTTCGCGCATTGACTCGAGCTTGCGCATACGCTTTTCCATCATCTTCGCGCGATTCTTAACGTTCTCGGTGATGACGCCCGCGTCGTTGTGCTCGGAGCCGGCGGCCAAGTGCATGCCGCCCTCGACACCCGGGATCACGCGCGGCGAAACGCCGTCGTCGGTATGCGCGAAACGTTTATATTCGCCGAACACGACCTTGCCGTGCCCGTTGCCGTTGGAGTGGCCGTTGTGACCGATCAGCTTGCCGCGATCGATCTCGAGCGCGCCGAACTCGAGCAGCGGAAGCGTCGCCTTGCTCTGACAGAGGGCCTGTTCCGTCAGAAGGAAGATCGGCATCTGATACTTCTCGGCGAGATTGAATGCGAGCGCCCCAAAGTAGAACGATTCCTCGACCGTTCCCGGCGAGATCACGGCTTTTGGGATCTCGCCGTGACCGCCGAAGATGATGTGGTTGAGGTTGCTTTGTTCCGTCTTCGTCGGCATGCCCGTCGACGGACCCGCGCGCGCGCATTCGACGATCACAACCGGAATCTCGAGCACACCCGCAAGTCCGATCGCTTCCGTCATCAAGGAGAGTCCGGGTCCCGATGTCGCCGTCATCGCGCGCGCACCGGTGAAGGCTGCGCCGAGCGTCATGTTGATCGCAGAAAGCTCGTCCTCGGCTTGAACCGCGACGCCGCCGTGCTGCGGTAAGTATTTGGCCATCCACTCAAGGATGTCGGTCGCCGGCGTAATCGGGTAACCGGCCATGAACCGGCAGCCACCAACGAGCGCGCCGTACGCGATCGCATCGTTGCCCATCATCAAGAGACGCTCGCCGTCGACGCCTTTCGTTAACGAATAACCGGATGGGCGTTCGGCAAAATGTTCTTTCACGTAGCGCTCGCCGGCGATGACCGCGCCGACGTTCATCTCGACGACTTTGTCGCCTTTGCGCTTCCAGAGCGCGGCGACTTCGCCGTGCATGACTTCGGGATCCATACCGATTAGCGCACCGAGAACGCCAAGTGAAATTGTGTTGCGAACGATCTCGGCCTTGAGCTCGTCTTTCGCAATCTTTGCGAGCGGAATTTCATACCAATTAATATCCGCGCGTCGCACATCGTCGGGAATTTGCTCCGACGTGTTGTCGAAGATAACGAATCCGCCGGGGCGCATCTCTTCGATGTGCGCTTCGACCGCTTCGAGATCGAATGCAACGAGGCAATCGACCATGTCGGCCATTCCGTAGTTCTCGCGCTGCTGCGCACGGATCACGTAATTCGTATGGCCGCCGCGTATGCGTGAGGGAAAGTCTTTGTAGGTGTAGACTTCGAGACCCATCCGCTTGAAAACGCCGGCGATGAGGTCTCCCGTTGTAAGGCTACCGTCCCCGGCTTGCCCGCCAAACATGATCTCGATGGAGTTAACGATCATCCCGGCTTCCTTTTCTCTGAGTGGGTGCTAGGAGCCCCCTCGGGGAACGGGCCGAAAATGGTAGACATCGACGCTGTCCTGCTCTGCGCTCAGGCTGAATGGATGGATGACAATCACTACCTTATGAACCTCATCGGCGTTGGCGCGAACGCCGTTTCAGCGGATGGGCCGTTTCCCTGGCCGCTCAAAGCAAATTGCGGGCTGGTGATCTCGGCCGACGGCACGGATTTCGGAAAGACGGCGGTCATCACGGGCGAGCTCGTTGAAGAAGACGGCAATAGTCTCGGAGTCTTTACAATCAATTGGGACATCACGCGTCCGCTCAATTACGTTCCGGGGCTGCGTTATCGCCACGCGTTTCCCGCGGATCTGAGCGGGTTCATCGTGCCGGCGAAAGGCTTGTACTCCGTTAATGTCGCGATCGACGGACACGTCCGTCGCGAGATGCCTTTTCTCATCCACTAACGTTGGAAGACGTCCTCGTTATCGGCGGCGGCAACGCGGCGCTCTGCGCGGCAATCTCTGCTGCGAAGTTAGGTGCGCGCGTCTTGCTGCTCGAGTGCGCGCCGAAAGATTTTCGCGGCGGTAACAGCCGGCACACGCGCAACATCCGGTGCATGCACGACGCGCCGACAGGCGTACTCACCGAGGCGTATCGCGAGAGCGAATACTTTGAAGATCTCTTGCGCGTCACGGGTGGCGATACCGACGAGCACCTGGCGCGTCTGACGATTCAGTCATCGGCCGACGTGCGGGCGTGGATGGCAGAGCACGGCGCACACTTTCAGCCGGCGCTCAGCGGTACTTTGCAGCTGTCGCGCACCAACGCGTTCTTTCTCGGCGGTGGGAAGGCGCTCGTCAATGCGTACTATCGTGCAGCCGAACGGCTCGGCGTCCGCGTCGTTTACGAAGCCGACGTGCGCAGGCTCGAGATGTCGGATGGGCGGTTCGTCGCCGCATTGTACACGCAGAACGGTGCGACGCAGCGTGTCGAGGCGCGCGTTTTGGTCGCGGCCGCCGGCGGTTTTGAATCGAACCTGCGCTGGCTGCGCGAAGTCTGGGGCCCGGCTGCCGATAATTTTCTGGTGCGCGGGACGCCGTATAACATGGGATGGGTCTTGCGTGAGCTCATCGATGGCGGTGCGCAAATGATCGGTGATCCGACGCAATGCCACGCGATTGCGATCGACGCTCGCTCGCCGAAATACGACGGCGGAATCGTCACTCGCCTTGATTCGATCACGCTTGGGATCGTCGTGAATACGAACGGCCAACGGTTTTATGACGAAGGAGAAGACTTGTGGCCGAAGCGTTACGCGATCTGGGGCCGTCTGATCGCGCAGCAACCGGATCAGATCGCGTACTCGATCGTCGACGCGAAGGCGCAAGGAGGCTTCATGCCTTCCGTCTACCCTCCGATTGCGGCCGACTCGATTCCCGAACTCGCAGCGGCGCTCAATCTCGATCCTGATAGCGTTGCGCAAACGGTGCGCGATTACAACGCGGCCGTCCGTCCCGGAAGCTACGACCACAAGATTCTCGACGATTGCACGACAAGCGGAATCACGCCGCCGAAATCACATTGGGCGCGCACGATCGACACGCCACCGTTTTGGGGTTATCCGCTCCGTATGGGAATCACGTTCACATATCTCGGCGTGAAGGTGAACGAGCACGCGCAAGTGTTGCTTCAAGATGACAAACCCTCGCCCAACGTGTTTGCCGCCGGTGAGATCATGGCAGGCAACATTTTGCGCAAAGGGTATCTCGGCGGAATCGGGATGACGATCGGCACGACGTTCGGACGCATTGCTGGGGAAGGAGCCGCGCGTCATGTCATGGCTTGAGCCGTCGCTCGCAACCGAGGGTGTACGCATCATGACAATCTGCAACGCGTGCCGCTACTGCGAAGGCTACTGCGCCGTTTTTCCCGCGATGGAGAAGCGAACGCAATTCACACCCGCCGATCTCGGCTACCTCGCGAATCTCTGCCACAACTGCGGTGCATGTCTTCCCGCTTGTCAGTATGCGCCGCCGCACGAGTTCGGCGTCAACGTGCCGCAGACGCTCTCGCAGATTCGCGTCCAGAGCTATCAGCTGCCGAGCCGGAAAACCATCCTTATGCTGGGCATCGGTATGGTCGGACTGCTTTTCATCACGTTGCTCGGGAGCACGGCCCCGGCGGCACTGTTTGCTCGTCACGATGGCGGCGCATTCTACGATGTGATCCCACACGATGAGATGGTGCGGCTATTTCTGTTTGCCGGCGCGTGGGCATTGGCCGGGGCGCTGCTGGTCTTCGGATTACGCTACGGAGCCTTTCGCGGAAAGCAGCGCGCTGACTATCGTGCGATTCTCCGCGGATGGTCCGACGCGCTGCGCCTGGTGAACCTCGGCGGCGGCGGAGAAGGCTGCATCGAGGAAAACGAACGGCCCGCGCAAACGCGTCGGGTATTCCATCATCTCGTCTTTTATGGATTCTTGTCGTGCTTTTTGGCAACCGTCATCGCCGCATTCTACGATAACGCCCTCGGATGGCGTGCACCGTATCCGCTTGCGAGCTTGCCGGTGATCTTTGGAACGCTCGGAGGAATTGCGCTGCTGATCGGATGCGCCGGCCTTTTCACGCTGCTGCGCGAGCGCGACGCTGCATCGAGCGATAAGGGCGAACGTGGGCGTTCTATTGTGCTGCTGGCGTTTCTCTTTGCGATCGCGGCAACGGGCCTACTGTTGCTTGTGTTCCGCGGCACGCCGGCCATGGGGGTATTGTTGATCGTGCATCTCAGCGTCGTGTTCGGGTTGTTCGTGACGCTCCCGTACGGAAAATTCATGCACGGATTCTTTCGTCTTGCCGCACTCATTCGCTTCGCATCGGAACAAGGCGAGTAATGGACCTCGAGCTCACAGGCCGTACGGCGCTCGTCACCGGTGCCAGCACGGGAATTGGGCGCGGGATTGCGCTTGCGCTCGCTGCCGAGGGCGCCACGCTTGCAGTCGCGGCGCGTCGCACGCATCTCTTGCACGAGCTTGCCGATGAGATCGTTGACGCGGGCGGAATCCGTCCGCACATCATCGTCGTCGACGTCATGGATGAGGGCGCGGCCGAGAAGCTCGCGGAGACCGCGCTCGAGAAGATGGGGCACGTCGAGATTCTCGTCAACTGCGCGGGCGGAAGCCGGCCGCTGCCGATCGATGCACCCGAAGAGAAATGGGTCGAAGCGATGACGCTCAATTTTACCCGTCAGCGTCAACTCACTAGTGCCTTACTTAAGCAAATGATCGATCGCGGTTGGGGCCGCATCATCAACATCACCGGCAAGTCGGAGCCGGAGGGCCTCAACGCAGCCTTCGCTGCGAAAGCGGCGATGCACGCGTGGGCGAAAGGGCTCTCGCGCGAGGTCGGCAAGTTCGGCATCACCGTCAATTCGATTCCGCCGGGTCGCATTTTGAGCGAGCAGATCCTGCGCAACTACACGCCCGAATATCGCGAGTGGCAATCGCAGCACGAGATACCCGTCGGGGAGTATGGCCGCCCCGACGACATTGCAAATCTCGTCTGTTTTCTCGCATCGCCGCGCGCGCGGTATATAACGGGCGCCGTAATCCCCGTCGATGGGGGCTTACGGCGCTACTCGTTCTAGTGTTGCTCTAGCTAACGGCTCGTCGACCGCTGAGGAGGTTGACGACGATCAGTATGAGTGCGATGACGAGCAGAAGGTGGATGAGACCGCCACCGATGTGCACGGCGAAGCCTATCAACCAGAGGACGAAAAGTACGACGATAATGGTCCAGAGTAAGCCTGCCAATGTAATCTCCTAACGAATGAGTGCGAGTAGCGCCTTGGCCCTAGCTGCGCTTCCGTTTACTAGGGGCCGCCGGGACGCGCTTGCCCTTACGCCGCGCCTTGGAGAGGCCGATGGCGATGGCTTGTTTCCGGCTTTTGACCTTCTTACCCGAGCGGCCGGAGCGCGCTTCTCCCCGCTTGAATTCGTGCATTTCTTGCTCGACGTCGGCGCTGGCTGACGGCGAGTATTTGCGTTTCGTCGTTTTGGTGCGCTTGCGTTTGGCTGCCAATGTACGTCTCCTCTCGCTCACTTGATTCCCAGGTAAGCACGCAAGAAAACACTGCCGGGAGGGAGTAGACACAACTCCACGCGGTCGTAGCTCAATTGGATAGAGCACCAGGCTTCGAACCTGTAGGTTGGGGGTTCGAGTCCCTCCGACCGCGAGAGGGTTACATAGTAATGATCGCTGCTCTCATCTTGGCAATGGGCTTACAAGCTGATTTTATGCCGAACGCGACATTGCCGACGAAGGACGTCTATACAGGTTGCGGCGGTGCGAACATCTCGCCAATGGTGCGCTGGTCGGGCGCACCGGCCCGTACGCGCAGCTTCGTTCTGACGGTCTTCGATCCGGATGCACCGCACGCCGGCGGTTGGTGGCACTGGATCGCGTACAACATTCTTCCGGCAGCGCGCGGGCTTGCAGCCGGCAGCGGCGCCGCCGGATCGACCAATGCTGGAACGTTCGGCAAGAACGATTTCGGTGATGCAAACTACGACGGTCCATGTCCGCCGCCGGGAAAGCCGCATCGCTACGTGTTCACGCTCTACGCGTTGAACGTTTCGCATATCAGCATCCCGAACGGTCTCACCGTCGAACCGGCGCTGCGCGGTCACGTGCTCGCGCGCGCACAAATTATCGGCCGATACGGCCGCTAGCTCAGACGCGCGTTAGCCGCCGAATCGACTCTCGGTGCTTCGGAAAGCACGCAATGAGTTCGTCGCGCTTTGAGATCTCGAAACCGGCGAATTCGAATCCCGGCCCAACACTGCACCCGACGAGTGCGTAGCCCGTTTGATTCGTGAGACGTGCGGCAAAGTACGAGCCGGCGACGACCGTTGTTTGCCACGGGCCATCGAGCCCGAGACGGCGCTCTTCCAAGACGCCGTCGGCGTCGATGATCGAGATCGTCAAATCATTTCCGCGGTAGAAATGCCACGTCTCGTCGGCATCGAGCCGGTGGTACGCAGAGAACGTCGTTCCATCCAGGAGGAAGTACACGTTGGTCAAGGCGCTACGCTGCGCACCGTGCGCGTGTACCATTAGCGCACTGCGGTATGTCTCCGCATACCAGCCGCCCTCAGGGTGCGGAATCAAACCGAGGTCCGTGATGATCTTGCCCGCGTCGTCCATAGGGCAAGCTTCGCGAGCAAAGAAGCAGTCCCCATGAAAAAGCTCGTGGTCTTCGATCTTGACGGTACGCTTGCGCAGAGCAAGTCCGCGCTTGACGACGAGATGGCAAACTTATTGGCCGTGCTCTCGAGCGTTGCCAAGGTCTCGATCATCTCCGGCGGTGATTGGCCGCAGTTCCAAAAGCAAGTCCTCGGGCGTCTGCCGTCAAGCGGCAAGCTTGACAACTTTTATCTCTTGCCGACGTGCGGAACGAAGTTCTTCGAGTATAAGAGCGGCGCGTGGGATAAGCTCTACTCGGAAGATCTCTCGCCGGATCAAAAAAAGAAAATCGTTTCCTCGCTCGAGCAAGCTATCGCGGAAACGGGCTTCCAGCCCAAAGAAACGTGGGGCGAGCGGATCGAAGATCGCGGCAGTCAGATCACGTACTCCGCGCTCGGACAGCAAGCGCCGCTCGACGCTAAGTCAACATGGGATCCCGATTTCGAGAAGCGTAAGAAGATTAAGCTGCTCCTCGACAAGATGATTCCGGAATTCTCGGTTGCGCTCGGCGGGTCGACATCGATCGATGTCACGCTGCCCGGAATCGACAAAGCCTACGGTATGGGCAAGTTGCGCGACGTGCTCAGCATGCCGTTTGCGGAGATGCTCTATGTCGGCGACGCGCTCTTCCCCGGAGGCAACGATTATCCGGTGCGCTCAACGGGAACCGACTGCGTGCAAGTTCGAGATCCGGAAGAAACGAAGCGCGTGATCGAGACAGTCGTCGACTGTCTCCACTAAACTTCGCGGAGCAGATCCTCGCGCTTGAGGTTCGTTAGCAGCGTCTGAACGTCGTTCCACGGGAACGACTGGCCGTCCGTATTCCACGTCAGGCAATCGCCCGCGTTGAATTCACGTTCCGCCAAAATACGCTGCACGAATTGTACCGTAGGTCCCGTCAGCTCGAGTTCGCCACGTGCGCCGGTCGCGAGAAACAAGCGCGTTCCATTATCGGCGAGCATCGCATGCACGTTGGTGGCAACCCGCAAGCGCTGCGTCGGTGTTACCGGCGAGGGCGACACGGTCGGCGGAGGCATTACCATCGCGGCTGGAATGGCGGCGCGGACCATCGATTGCCAAACGCGCACGACGGCTGCGGAATCGCCGCTCAGTGATTCGAGTGCTTTGGCGGCATGCGCGAGCTGCGCCGAGATTGCCGCAACGCCTTCGGGATCGAGCTCGCCTGGATTTGCACCAGGCAGAAGCGGCGTAGGGCTGCGCCACTCGGGATCCGGCATGAGCAGCGCATCGAGCACGCTGCCGACGAGCATCGTGTACGAAATCGGCGTGAACGCAAGATTGAGCGCAAGCGAACCGCCGGTTCCGCCGCACGCTTCATGCCAAATCCCCGCCGGTAGAACGAGGAAGTCGCCGGGCTCGAGCAAGACCTCGGTCGTGTCTTTCTCATCGAACGGCTCGAGTTTTTCCCACGCTTGCGAGGTGACGTTCGGGTCGGCGTATTGCGCGACACCATCGGCGCGAATGCTCCCGTTCGCGCGCGGCCACGGAATCGCAGGCTTGTTGGAATAACGCCACGTCTTCGTGCCTTCGATTTGCAGCGTGCTTGCGATGCGGCTATCGAAATGCCAGTTGTATCCTGAGCCCGGCGGCGAGAGATACGAGTTGAACGTGACGCGACACGGATAGCCAAGTTGTCGTTTGATAGCAGCAACGAATGGCGCCAGCGAAACAGCGCGCGTTTCGATTTGCGAAACGCACAGCGTCGCACCCTCATCGAAGAGCGCGATTGCTTGATCGGGACTTGCTCGAAAGGCACTCGATCGATGTGCGCTCGGGGCGCTCGGCATCGCCGATGTGCCGGCTTCGGTTTTGCGATCGAAGCTCGCCCGCAAGAAATCTGGCCCAACCGGTCCCGGTGCAGTCAGCGCGCGGTTGAACATCGCCGCATCAAAGAAGCCTTTGTATTTGTCTGGGAAGCCTTTAACGAACAGCGGCTTCTTGCCCCAATACTCGTGCACGAATTCTTCGGGCGTGACGGGCGCAAGCAATGCGCGCAGCTCGTCTCCGGCCGCTTGGATCAGCGGGACTCGTTCGCTCGAAATCATGGGCGTATCTTGACGTTGCCCTGTCAGTCGCTGAAGTCCTCGACAAAGAGCGTTTCCCGTGGCGCGATGTTGACGGCCGCGACGCCGATCCTCTTTGCGGACGTACTGAGGATATTTGCTCGGTGTCCTTCGCTGCTCATGAGCGCAGTATTGGCGCTGTGCGCATCGCCCTCGAGCGACAGATTCTCGGCCGCAAAATGAACTACATAGGCCGCGTCGTGCAAACGGTCGACGAGACCGCGACCTTCGAAATCGAAATGCCCGAAGAAATGCTGGTTCGCCATGTGCAGCGCCCACTCAAGAGCAATGGCATGTAACCGCTCGTCGGCGTGAAGCGCGGGTAGATTTTGGCGCTCGCGGTCCGCATTGACATCAACTTCCAAGTCGCGCGCCTCTTGTTCGACGACGACAGGCACGTGCTGGCCGGGCAGCGCGGGAAGCGGAATCGGCGATGCCGGCACAACCGAGAGCGCCAACGCGAGAACTGCAAGCATTAACATACTCGCAGTCTTTAATTGCGTAGCGGGCGGTTCTTACCCGTCGTGCAAAGGTAAAGCTTGCATGAATCGACGGACTTTTCTTGGGCAAGCCTCCGCCTTCGCAGTCGTCGCAAGTTCGGGAACGCGACTTGCATGCGCTTCCATCTTACCGTGGGGGGCGCTCGGAAAGCAGTTGTCGGGCCGCCTCGTTCTCCCGGGCGAGGACGATTTTCTTGCACTTGCGCGTCCGAATAATCTGCGCTACGCACTCCGGCAGCCGAGAGGCATCGCACTTTGCGCGAACGCCGCCGACGTCGCTGCATCGATTCGCTGGGCAACGGAACACGGCGTACCGCTCATCGCGCGCTCCGGCGGCCATTCGTACGCTGGTTACTCAACGACGACCGGCCTCATGATCGACGTTGCACGAATGCACGACTTCGCGTTCGATTCTTCCACCGGGATTGTTACCGTCGGCGGTGGTGCGCGCAACAAACACGTGTACGCGAACTGCCGCAAAGTCGGAGTCGCAATCACGCACGGCCGCTGCGCGGAAGTCGGCATTGCCGGTTTGTCGCTCGGCGGCGGCGTCGGTTTCAACATGCGGGCGCACGGAGTCTTGTGCGACCAGTTGGTTGAGAGCGAAATCGTTACTGCCGACGGTTCGACTCGTGTCACGAATCCATCGAAGAATCCCGACTTGTTCTGGGCATGTCGCGGCGGCGGCGGCGGAAACTTCGGCATCAATACATCGATGAGTTTTCAAACATTCGATGTGGGTCGCGTGACCGCGTACGATTTGTCGTGGGTCACCGACCTTGAACGCGTTTTCGAACGGCTCGTCGCAGCACTTGAAACGGCGCCGGCAAGTTTAGGCTGCAAAGTCAGCATCACCGCATCGCCACGCACGGGCGGCGGCGTACCGAACATGCGGGTTGAGCTCCTCGGGCAGTTCGCCGGCTCCAGTTCGGAACTGCTGGAAATACTGCATCCGGTGTATGCGGTGCGTCCACCGTCCAACGCGTCTTTCTTGAAAGAGCTCCCATATTGGGATGCGCAAGACAAGCTTTCCGAACTTGGCTCACCGGCGTATTTTCAAGAGCGTTCGCGCTTCCTCAACGATCGCTTCAGCCATACGGCAATCGACACGATCTTCGGGTGGCTAAGACGTTGGCCCGCAACGACCGATTCAGCGACGTTCAAAGCATTCCAAACCGGCGAGCGTATCAACGCGGTATCGCGCGAAGCGACAGCATTCGCGCATCGCGAAAGTCATTGGCTCGGTTCGGTCGACGTGATTTGGAACAGAAAGACCGCGATCGACGTGCTGCAACGCAATCTTGAATGGCAGAGCGACTTCTACGATGCGCTCATTCCCATTGCGAAAGGCGGCGCGTATCAAAACTTTGCCGATCCGTCGCTAAGCGATTGGGAAACCGCTTATTATGGGGCCAACCTGCCCCGCTTGGAAGCCGTCAAGCGCCGCGTCGATCCGGCGCGCGTCTTCACATTTCCCGAAGCCATTCCATAGCCAAACGTGGTGGAGGTGAGGAGACTCGAACTCCTGACCTCTTACATGCGAAGCAAGCGCTCTACCAGCTGAGCTACACCCCCACGAGGCCGACGAGGAGGATACCGGTTCTTAGCCTCCTCGTCAATGCCTTTTTTACTTAACAGCGGAAAACGCTGTCGGCGTGAGGATCATGCTCTCGAGATAGGCGACAATCGGACCGTTCTTCTCGGTTTCGGCGCGCTTCTCGATCCATTCCGGGTCGCTCATGAACGCATCCCATTTTTTCTGTCGTTCCGCGAGCGATTCCCATTGCAAGAGATAATACAAATCGTGGTTGGACGGTCCGATGTACGTCGTCCAAAAACCGGCTTGCTTGATGCCGTGCTTTTCCCAAAGCGGCAACGTGTACGTTGCGAAGCGTTTGATGAGATCGGGAAGTCGCATCGGTGCGCAGTGGTAGATGCGCAGCTCGTAAAGCACGTTTGGAAACCTCCATTTGAGCGCGTGTCCCGCGCCTTTGAGCAATCAGGCAGGAGATGCCTGCGGTGCTTCCTGATACTCGTTGTCCCGGAGGATCAAATATGGCAGACGCGCGCAAAGTCATCATCACCTGTGCGGTAACGGGCTCGATTCACACGCCCACGATGACACCGCATCTTCCGATCACGCCCGAGCAGATCGCAAGCGATGCGATTGCTGCCGCCGAGGCCGGGGCTGCGATCCTCCATCTGCACGCACGCGATCCGCACGACGGCCGTCCAACACCGGATCCGGAAGTCTTCAAACAATTCGTCCCCGCGATCATGGACGCGACCGACGCCGTCATCAACATTACGACCGGTGGCAGCCAAACGATGACGCTCGAGGATCGCCTTGCCGGCCCGCTCGCACTCAAGCCTGAGATGTGCTCGTGCAACATGGGCTCGATGAATTTTGGTCTCTACCACTTGATTCCGAAATACAAAACCTGGAAGTACGATTGGGAGCCGCAGTATCTCGAAGCTTCACGCGCCGGAATTTTCAAGAACACGTTCGCGGACATCGAGAGGCTTCTGAAAACGCTCGGCGACGATCATGGGGTGCGCTTTGAGTTCGAATGCTACGATGTCGGGCATCTCTACAATCTCGCGCACTTTGTCGAGCGTGGTCTCGTCAAACCGCCATTCTTCGTGCAAACGATCTTCGGAATTCTGGGCGGCATCGGTGCCGATCCTGAAAACCTCGTGCACATGCGCCGTATCGCGAATAAACTTTTCGGCGACGATTACCAGTGGTCGATTCTCGCCGCGGGACGCCACCAGATGAATCTTGCGACCATGGGCGCGGTGATGGGCGGCAACGTTCGCGTCGGCCTCGAGGACTCGATTTGGCTTGGCCCTGGGCAACTCGCGGAAGGCAACGCCGACCAGGTTCGCAAGATTCGCCGCATTCTGGAAGAGCAGTCGCTCGAAATCGCGACGCCCGACGAAGCACGCAAGATGCTCGGCTTGCGCGGACGCACGCGCACTGCGGTCGGCGCGCGCTAAACTACTTTAGTGCGTCGTAGGCTGGCCGCGCGAGCAGCGAGCCGATACCGGTCACAGCGTCGAAACCTTGCTTCACTTCGCAACCGCGTGGTCCAACCTCGGGACATCCATACGCGATTGGTTCGGGCGTTGGAATGATGCCCTTATATTTCAGCGGCAGCGCTTTGGGCGGATTGCGTAAGTTGTTGTCCTTCAGTCCGCGATCGTTGTCGCGCGTGATATCGCGGAACGCCTGCGGGGCCTTGGCAGCGAGCAAATAGAGATCGGCCGGGACGATCAGTTGTTTCGGTCCGTCGAGCTTTGCATTGATCGCCGCGATTTGCGCGCCGGCGATCGCAACGCTCTCGCTGGTGCCGCCGACGCCGCCGCTCGCGTATTTGTGCCAGTAGACACGAATGTGTCCCGCCGCATCGGCCGAGATGTCGGGCACGATTCGCGTTTTTACTTCTTGCGGCGTAAGCTCGAATTCGCTCTGCGCGTTTTGCCACGAAGGGCGGGGCTCGGTCGAGAGTCCGCCGCCGGTTGCGTGCAATCCGTCGTTCCACGGACCTTCATCGAGTGGACCACCGGTGCGCCGTTCGCCGAGCTGCGTTCCGCCGACGCAAATCACAACGGACAATACGCACGGATAGGTGACGGCCGGTTTCGTTTGTCCGGGCAGTTTTGTTCCGTATTGTCCATCGTCGCCGGCTGGGACGAGCACCGGCACGCCGATTGCAGCTGCTTCGAGATAGGGAATCGGCGTCGGCCCGAAATCCTGGGCAACATTGTCCAACACCGGAGCGATCGCAAACGGAAAGACGAGCAGGTTCGTGGCCGGATCGTCGATCGCACGCTGCACCGCGAGCGAACCATCGTTCCCCGGCGTGCACAAATCGTCGTAGCGAACCTCGACGTGCGCTTGCGGCGCGATCGTCAGAATCGTATCGACGTCGAGCGTGGCTTCCTGACCGCGATCGTCGCGTTCGCACACGGTATTCTCGGGCGGCTTGTCGACGACGACGGTCGTGTGGACGTTTGCGGCGCTCGCGCCCTTGGGCGCGCCGGGACTCGAGAGAAACAGCGCCAGGTCCGCTGGATCGTAACGATCCGCCGCCTCCTCGATCAGCACAATGTGCGCGCCCGCCCCGTCCAGCGTGTCGTACGCGCTTGCGAAGCGCTCCGGATCGTACCAGGCACCGCGAAAGTCGCTGGCTGCACCGGTGTTCGCGGCAACAGTCGTGTCCGCGAGATGCGGTGAGAAGCCGGTCACGATGCCGCGGACCATGCGAATTCCCCCGACGGGGAGCGTGATCGCGGTGGTCGGTGCAACGGCGATGCGCTGGCCATCTTGGTAGGTCGCATACTTCGTTTGGAAGGCGCGCTCGGCGTTCGTGATCGTCAACGTCCCGCCAACGACGAGGTGATTGGGGGAAATGTACACGTCGTCGGCGCCGTTGTCGCGCAACATCTTTGCGAGCGCGTCGAGATCTGCGCTCGGGCGGCCGTACCGGAGCGCGAAGACGTCACGCGTGAGAAAATGATGAAAGTCAGGCGAGGCTGGATCGCCGACCGCGAGCGCAAAGCGGTCGAGTGAGGGATCCTTGGGCGTCAGCTCGATCTCGACGTGTAATTTTGCGGCTGCGTCCAGTGTCGGAAGAAGGTGCGTTCCGGCCAGGCGGGCGAGCGGAGGCGTGAATTGCGTGCTTGGCGCTGCGCCGCCGCGCTGCGCGAGCGCAGCCGCCATGATTACGACGATGCTCCAGCGAATGAGGGACGCCCGCGGGGAGAAGCGATGCAACGTTCAGCCTTTCTGGGATGCCTCACTTGCGCGTTTGCAGCGTCGGAGATTTCGACGACGCAGCCCGCTGAGGCATTAGACGAAGCAAAAATCGGTCAGGAAGTTTATGAAGACCTGCGAGATTCGGGTGATCTCCTCTTCGACTCGCCTTACTACGAGCATTTAAACGAAATTGGCCAAATCATCGCGGCCACCGTTGGAAAGCGGTACGAGTATCCGCTGCGATTTTATATCGTCAAAGGCGATTCACCCAACGCATTCTCCGTGCCGGGCGGCATGATTTATGTCAACGAGCCGTTGCTGCGCTTAGCCTCGAATCGTGACGAGCTCGGCGGCGTCATCGCGCACGAATCGGGTCACATGATCGAGCATCACGTCGCGAAAAATATGGCGAAACTGCAGACGATGAGCATCATCGCGACGATCGGGACGATTCTGACCAGCATCATCGTCCCCGGTATCGGCGGACTCTTGGCGTCGGACGCTGCCGACTACGGAAGCAACATGCTGATCCAGGGCGTCGACGCGAACGTTACGCGACATATTGAATCCCAAGCCGATATGGTCGGCTCGGAGATTGAAGCGCAAAGCGGCGTGCTCAATCCGTGGGGGATGGTTTGGTTCTTCGAAAAGATGACCCGCGAGTTCGGGCCGGGTCAGACGTCGTGGCTACAGAACCATCCGCTCGACGCGACCCGCATCGCGGGCCTCAAAGAACATTTCAAACAAAATCCGGAGCTCTTCGGTAAATTCAAAGATACGGAAGCGATCGACGAAGTTTACTGGTAGCTCAGTGTCCGACGCCGAGCAGCCACAGAATGAGGATCAGGCCGAGCGGCATGCCGAGCAGCCAGAATAGAATCAGAATCATCTAGATCGGTCTCCGTTCAGTTGAAGTAAGCGTGCGCGCGCGATGGTGCGTGAACGTCATCGGCTCACCGCTGGCAAGCCAGCCGCCGATTACGGCACCGATGAGCCCGATCAAAATGCTCGTTAACGCTGCGAGCGCGGTATTGCGCACGACGTCGGGCGCGGTCGTTGCGCTCGTTGCAGCGGCGACGAGCGGCGATGCACCGATCAAACCGCCGTACCAACCGCCGAACGCCTGACCGGCGCCGGCTGCAAGTGCGAGCAGTAACAGCGGGAGCGCGAGCAGCCAACTGATCGCAGCATGTAAGATCGAAGGCTCCGAATGACTGAAGCCGGCGATTTTACCCGCAGCCCACCCGCCGGCGACAAACGCGAAGAATCCACCGACAACGACGGCAATGAGATCGACAAGTGCGACGGCATGGAACGATGTGAACGGATGCGCGGTGCTTACGCCGATGACCGTTGCTACAAGACCAAGTATGACGGAAACGGCAAGCGATGTAAGCGCGCCCACCCAAACGGCGCTCCAGTTAACGGGCCATGGATTTACTAACATCGAGGAAGATTCTTCCAAGAATCCGCAAGCTTAAACCACTTTAACGGTCCACGCATCCTCGCCCGAACGTTCGAGATAACCTGCGCCTTCGAGCGCTTGTAGAACGTCGACCGTTAAGGCGCGTTCGTGTTTGTTCGGCATGCCTGCCCACCGCATTGCGATCTCGCCGGCTTCGAGCTGCGCGCCCGGCACAAGCAGATCGCGCACGAATTGTATGCGAAAACCCGATCGCTCCATGCGCCGCGCGAGCGGTTCGAGTGCGGATTCGAGTGCGTCGCTGCCCTTCGATACCCACTGCGTGGGCACAGGCTTCGCTCGGGATGACAACGGGGGGACCTCGTCGCTCGACGTGGCAACGGGCGGCGGCGGCGCGCTCTCTTGTGGCAGATTCTGCGTTCCCACTAAGTGTGCGGTGCGGGATAGGAGCGCGTCGGTGGCGCGCGGGAAATGTTCGCCGAGCGCGACAGCAGCGGTTTGCCACGGGACGGCGTTCAGCTCGCGCGGTCGCTTCGCAAGCGCGCTCCAAATTTTTGCTGCGACGACTTCGGGCGAGACACGAATCTGCTTGGGCGCGCCGGTGAGACCGGCGCGTTCCATGAACGGCGTGTCGACGACGCCCGGATCGACGTATGTAACCGCGACGCCGTGGCCTTGCAGCTCGCGGCGGAGAAGAGCCGTCGCTGAACGCAGCGCAGCTTTCGCCGGCGAATATGCGCCGAGTCCGTCGACAGGGACGCGCGCAACGCCGGAGCCGACCATTACGACGTGACCGCGCGCAGCTTCTAATGCGGGTAACGCTTCGCGCACCAGTGCGACCGGACCAATGACGTGCGTTGCAAATTGACGCCGCAAGGCTTCATCGGTTTGCTCGACGAGCGCGCCGGCCGAGGCTTCACCCGCGTTGTTGACGAGCACATCGATCCGTCCGCATTTTTCGAGCGCAAACGCGACGATCCGCTTTGCCGCGCCGGCGTCGCCGACATCCGCGACGAGCGTTGAAACCCCGGTCAGTTCCCCCAGTCGCGATGCATTGCGGCCGACGCCGACCACGCACATCCCGGCGCGCACCGCGCGCAGCGCCAGCTCGCGGCCGATCCCCGAGGAAGCTCCCGTAATGACGATCGTCGTCACGTTGCACCGACCAATCGTAGATGATTCTCGTACGCCGCTTTTACGTTCATGGGCGCCGCGTAATAGTCCGATTCGATCAACTCGACCTGCGGCGCCGGGGCGACGTCGCTTCCAGCGTGCGCGATCCGCGAAAGTGCTTCAACCACGGGCTTCGGCGAGCCATCGGCCCGCCACGCGCCAAAGCGAAATTCATGCGGCGCCTGATCGAAGGGCGGCGTATCGCGCAGACGCTGATCGTAATCCGTGTAGCACCACCAATAGGCACCCAGCGCTCCGCGTTTTTGCAGACGCTCGATCACGGCGGTCGCATACGCGGCCATTTCAGCCTCAGTCAAACACGGATGTCCCGACAGGTTCGGTCCCTCCGGACATTCCGGATTTCCGAATTCGCTGACTAAGACGCGCTTGTTGCTGAACGAGGCCATTAACTCGTAGTAGAACGGCATGACTTCGGGATCGAGCCGGTCGCGCGCGAACGTCGCGTACGCCGAGTATCCGTGCATCGTCGCGAAATCCCACGGCGCGCACATCGCCGACGGACGGATGTTGCGATCTTGCTCGACGTCTTCGCCGTGCAGTCCGCCCGTGACAGGACGCGCCGAGGCACGCGCGAGCTCGTGCGCGAGCGTATCGCTCCAGCTCAAACCGTCGGCGATCGTCGTGGGCGTGCGTAGGTTGCTGAACTCGTTGCCGAGATCCCACGCTTCAATCGTTTCGTTCCCACGAAAATGTGAGCCGATCACGCGAACGGCAAAACGCTGGGCATCCAGGAGTGGACCGCGCGCGTACATGTCGCCGATTCCCCGCGGCTCGACCTTGCCGTTCGTAATCGTACGAAATCGAACCGACGGCGTGTCGCGATCCAGTGTCCAGCGCGGCAGCCAATTCACGCCGCTCATGTGGCCGCAAAAGAGCGTCGGCATTCCACGCAAACGATGAGCGGCCAGAAGCTCAAGGAGACGCTCCATGTTGCGAAGTGCGTCGCGATCGATGCGATCTTCGTCGGGTTGGAAGGTCTCCCACAGCAAGAAGAAGCGTACGCTCTGTAAACCCGCGGCCGCGATGCGCGAAAAATCCGCGTCGAGCGCCTCCGGATCGAAGTGCGACCACATCGCCATTGCGGTGCGAGCCGGCCAATAGTTGATTCCGAGGCGAAAGGGCGGCATACTCCTGGGGTATGGATTCGCATCGCGATGGTCCTCCGCGCGTCGGCATCATTATGGGGAGCCGATCCGATTTGGAGACGATGCGAGCGGCGGCGACGACGCTGCAAGAACTCGGCGTCAGCTTCGAGATGAAGGTCGTTTCGGCGCACCGGACGCCGGATCTCATGTTCGAGTATGCCTCGAGCGCCGCGTCGCGCGGTCTGAAGGTCATTATTGCCGGTGCGGGCGGTGCCGCACATCTTCCGGGAATGGTCGCAACCAAGACGACGCTTCCGGTCATCGGCGTCCCAGTCGAGTCGCGTTCGCTCAAAGGGCTCGACTCGCTGCTCTCGATCGCACAAATGCCGGCCGGTGTTCCGGTCGCGACGATGGCAATCGGCGGCGCAACGAATGCGGCTTTGTACGCGGCACGAATTCTCGCGCTCGACGATGCCGAGCTCGCAACGCGCATTCAAGCGCGCATTGAAGCGATCAAACACGAGGTCGAAAGCACAACGCTGTGACCTTCGAGACAATCGGAATTCTCGGCGGAGGCCAGCTCGGCCGCATGCTGACGCTCGAAGCCAAGCGCATGGGCTATCGCGTGATCACGCTCGAACCGCTTCCGAATTCGCCGTGCGGCCAAGTTGCCGACGAGCAGATCGTCGCCGCGTACGATGACTTGCGCGCGATCGGCGAGCTCGGTGCGCGCTCCGACGTCGTCACCTACGAGTTCGAGAACATCCCGCGTGAAGCGGTCGAGGCGCTCGAACACGATCGCCGCCTCGTTCGTCCGGATGCGAGCGTTTTGCGCACGACGCAGGATCGCGTCTTAGAGAAGACGTTCTTGCGCAAAAACGGAGTGCCGACCGCCGATTTCGCGCCGGTCGCAAACGAAGCCGAGCTCGCGCATGCGGAAAAAACGATTGGATACCCGGCCGTGCTCAAGACGACGACTGGCGGCTACGACGGCAAAGGCCAATGGGTTGCGCGTTCGAGCGAGCAAGGACGCGCCGCGCTCGTCGCAGCCAAAGGTGCGCCGCTGATTTTCGAGCGCATGATCCCATTCGATCGCGAGCTTGCCATCATCGCAGCGCGTAACCTCGGCGACGAGATCGTCACTTTCCCGGTTACCGAGAACATCCACGACCACGGCGTGCTCTCGACGACGATCGTCCCCGCGCGCGTTCCGGCGCGCGATGCCGAACGTGTCCGCGAGATAGCGATCACCATTGGCCAGGCGCTCGATATCGTCGGCGCGTTTGCGGTTGAGTTTTTCTGGAGCGAGGACGGCGAGCTGCTCGTCAACGAGATTGCGCCGCGCGTCCACAACAGTGGACACTACTCGCTCGACGCAACGCAGATCTCGCAGCACGAAGCCCACATCCGTGCGATCTGCGATCTCCCGCTCGTGCCGCCGCATATGTTGGCGCCCGCCGCCGTCATGGTTAATATTCTCGGTAGCGGCAGCGGCGATCAGTTGGACGGAATCGATGCCGTCTTACGCGAACCGGACCTCAAGCTGCATCTTTATGGTAAGGCTCACGCGGCGTTACGCCGCAAGATGGGCCACTTCACGGTCCTCTCTTCCGACGTAGCAACAGCGCTCGCCATTGCGGAACGAGCGCGCACGCACTTGCGATGGAGCGATCGCCGTCAAGGGATCGCCGTATGATCGACTGAGCCTCGAAGGCGATTACGAACGGCCGGCGATTCGCGCAGCAGCCGGCGACGTAAACAAACTCGACGTGCTCGATATCGGCACCGCCGGCAGCGAGCATTCGCAGTGGCTGCACGAGCGCGGCGCGCGCGTGATCTCGGTTGATCCACGCGAACACAATCTCGGTGAGCCCTTAGCCCAGCAAAAGGAATCGGTCGATCTCGTCTTCTCGTCGCTCGCGTTGCATTACGTGCGCGAATGGGAACCGCTCTTCCGCGAGTTTCGGCGCGTTACGCGTCCGGGCGGATCGCTTGTCTTCTCGACGCACCATCCGTGTCGCGGTCTGCACGACGGTCTCGGCGTCGATTATTTTTCAACCGGACTCGTCGTCGATGACGGAGGCCGTTACTGGCGTCGCCCGCTGCAGTCGATGGTTAACGCAATCGTCGATACGGATTGGCGCATCGTCAAAATTGTCGAGCCGCGGATCGCGGAAGCGGTCGACCCCTGGTTCGTCGTGGTGAAAGCGAGCCGTTAGCGCCTTACGGCGGCCCGTAAATGGAAAGCATGTGCCCGTCGGGATCGGTGAATGACGTCGTCCATTCTTCTCCGTCCTTGACTTCGTGCGGCTCGTCGACGAAGGTGACGCCCGCCTTTTTCAGCTTGCCGTATTCGGCTTTGACGCCCTCGACACCGAAAACGACCTCGGTTGCTCCGATAAGCGACGAGCTGTGCTGCGCGTGTCCGCGGCTGAGCGCGAGCGTCGTTCCGCCGGCGTCAAAGAACGCGAAATCTGCATTTTGCGACGTGAGCTGCAAGCCAAGCTTGTCCCGGTAGAACGTAACCGACTTGTCCATGTCCGATGCGCCGAGCATCACGATCGAAATGCTTAGTAACATTGCGTCCGCGGCTTTGGCGGGATATCGGTGAAGGCCTGCGGGCGGTCCCACCAGTCGTGGCTGCGCGCCGACATCTGCTCCGGAGAGGGCTCCGGAGGCGTCCGGAGGCGCAGCGCTTCCTCATAATAGGCGCAGTAGCTCTCGACCATCCGCTCGATCGTGAACATCTCTTCGACACGCTGGCGGCATGCGAGTCGCGAGAGCCCGGCGAGCGCCGGGACACGCGCGGCCGCGTCGGAGACCGAATCGCACAGATAGCCGGTCACGTCGTCGGCGACGATTTCACGGGGTGAGCCCATCCGCGCGGCGAGGACGGGCGTGCCGCATGCCATCGCTTCAATCATTGTGAGGCCAAAACGTTCGGGTCGCGTCGTCATGTGCACGAGTGCAAGTGCGCCACGCAAGAGCTCGTCACGTGCTTCACGCTCGACCGGACCGATGTTTTGAATTTGATCGCCGTCGATGTGCGGCGCAATTAACTCGTTGAAGTAACTCTCGTCTTGCGGAATCGCCGCCATCTTCAGACGAACGCCGGCTTGTTTTGCAATTTCGATCGCGAGGTGCGCCCCTTTTTCGGGATGCCATCGTCCGAGAAAGACAAGATAGTCGCCCGGTTGGTCGACGAACGTGAACTCTTTTGGATCGATGCCGTTGTAGGCGGTACCCAAATATCCAAGACCCGGATCCCGATCCGAATCACTGATCGAACAGAAGAAGCTCCGATGCGCGCAGCGATAGTATGCCGCCAAGATTGGTGGGGATGAGAAGCCGTGAATCGTCGTCAGCATTGGCGGCGCCGTCGTCGCAAGCGCATACGTGAGCGGCTTCCAATCGAAGTTGTTGTGGATCAGATCGAACTCGCCGGCGCGCTCGAACAGCGATGCGATGTGCAGCGACGAGTAAACCTCACCGTTGAGTCCTGGATCCTCGTTCAATCCGACCGGGACGGTTGAGACAAGTTTTGCACGCGTGCGCGAATTGCCGGTCGCAAAGAGCGTGACGTCGAGTCCGCGCGCGATCATTCCCTCGGCGATGTTATACGCGATCTGTTCCCATGGGCCGTAACCGGGCGGCGGCGAGGGCCATGAGATCGACCCGAGTATCGCGAGTCGAAGACCCGCGAGGCTCATGCGCGGTGGAAAACGATGTTGCCCGCTTTGATGACGGCAAGCGGACGTTTGAGTGGCAGAACGTTGAGTTCCAGATCAGCGTCGAGCAGCAAGAGATCGGCGGGGGCACCGGGTTTCAGCACGCCTTCGTTGATGCCGAGCAAATCGCCCGAAATTTGCGTCGCGGCGTTCAGGGCCTCGCGCGAGGTCATCCCGAGCATCGACATCATCAGCTCGATTTCGCGTCCGTAGTCCTCGTGCTTGTTGCACGGCGTCCCCGCATCGGAGCCGCCGGCGATGCGGACGCCGG
The DNA here is from genome assembly GCA_049520515.1 of Vulcanimicrobiaceae bacterium. Lineage (GTDB taxonomy): Bacteria > Vulcanimicrobiota > Vulcanimicrobiia > Vulcanimicrobiales > Vulcanimicrobiaceae > JAFAMS01. The sequence goes on along the minus strand of JBEKPS010000006.1, from coordinate 52,184 downwards.
CTTTGCGCGCCCGCCCTATGTTGGTTTGCAGCTGCTCGCCGACCATCTTGGCTTTATCGATCGCGTACTGCGGGATGTCAAATGTTTTCGCGTTCTCGAGGATGCCCATCAGCGCGTTGAGCGTCGGCACGAGCGTTGTGCCGTGCTGCTTCATGAGCGCGATGCCTTCCTCGTCGATGTAACTCCCGTGCTCGATCGAGGTAACACCGGCGCGAATTGCGTTTTTGATGCCATTCGCGCCGATCGCATGTGCAGCGACGCGCATGCCGTGCGTTTTCGCTTCCAGAATTCCGGCGCGCATCTCTTCCTCGCTGAGCTGATCGTTGCCGACGACCGCACCCGGCGTGAGCACGCCGCCCGTTGCAATCATCTTGATGCAGTCGGCGCCGGCTTTGAGTTGCTCGCGGACGGCTTTGCGCACATCCCACGGGCCGTCGGCTTGGCGTGATTCGAACCACCAGCCATGGCCGCCCGTCATGCAGATCGCTTTGCCTGCGGCGACGACGGTCGGACCTTCGATCAGACCACCGCGTATGGCGTTGCGTACTTCAACATTGTTGCGAGCGCTCGAACCAAGATCGCGCAACGCCGTCACGCCCGAACGCAAGGCCTTCTGCGCGCTGGCGACAGCGGAGAGCAAGCGCTGTTCCTCGTTCTTTACGATGAAGACCGTCAGCGTTTGTGGCTCGCCGTTCATCTCTAAATGCGCGTGCGCATTAATGAGTCCCGGCGTGATCGCCGCCGTTTCACGATCGGCTTTGGCGCCGTCAGCTGCGGGCTCGATAGAAGTGATTTTTGCGTTGTCGAACGTCACGATGACGTTCGTCCGCGGCGCATCCAAGGTGCCGTCGTAGAACTTCCCGGCTTTGATTCGCATCGGCGCCTGCGTTCGCGCCTAAGGTAACATTCCCCGCGCAAGGCTGCGACCGTTCGTGACGAGCAAAAGCACGTTGCCGGCGGGAGGATGCTCGACGAAGAGCGAGGCTGAGCCGTCGTGCGCGACGAGCTCGCCGAGATCTTGCGGCGGCGACGAGCCTGCGGCGAGATACAAATGATATCCGGGACGGCCGTCATCGGCAATCGCGTACATCCACGCGCGATCGCGCGCGTAAATGACTTTGACGGCGGGTGCGCCCGCGATGAGCGGCGTGAGCTGCACGTGCTCGAAATGCGAGTGCGTCATCGCGATCTGCGCGCGAGCGTCCTGGCTGCTGATGCCCGGCTTGATCGTCAAGAACGGTAGCGTCCCCACCGCAACGAGCAACCCGACGACGAACGCAGCCGCGATCGCGATGCGAGCCGCCGGCATCGTCCACATATTGCGCAGCGTGGTACGGCGCGGTGCCCGATATGCCGGAAGTAAGCTTGTCATTTGCGCGAGCGTCTCTTCGGCGGCAGCGAGGGCATGGATGCATTCATCGCACGTTGCGAGATGTTGTTCGACTTCTGCGCGTTCTTCGGGTGAGAGATCGCCGAGCGCGTACAGCTCGAGCTCGTCGCCGAGATGCGTGCTCATGACATTGCTCCTTGTGCGCCACCGAGTTCGCGTCCGAGCTTGCGCAGCGCAAGCGCCAGCCGGCTCTTGACCGTCCCGAGGGGTTCGCCGAGTGCTTCCGCGATTTCGCGGTGTGCGAGGCCGCCGAAGTACGCAAGCTCGAGTGCCCGGCGCTGCTCGGAGGGCAGCGTGTCGAGCGCGCGACGCACACGTGCGCGCTCGACGTGATCTGCAACCTCGAACTCCGTCGTCGTCTCGCCGAGCGCTTCGCGCGCTTCGATTGCACGATGACGCGCGTCGGCTCGCCGGCGCGTCAGCGCTTCATTCCGCACGCAAGCGAGGAGAAACGATCGTAGCGAACCGCGTTCGGGCGAATAGGCATCGCGATTCTGCCAAACGCGCATGAACACGTCGTGCACGCAATCCTGCGCGTCGTCCGGTGCGCGCAACACGTGCATCGCGACGGAGAAACACACGTCCGCGTGCGAGCGGTAGATCTCATCGAGGTCCACTAGCCAAGCATCTTGTCGCTGAGCGCGATCTTCCCCCCGTCGATCGTGACCTCACGATATGCAAGCGTGGAGAGTAGCTTCTCAGGCGGAAGATCGCTGACTGGGCCTGGCGCTGTGGCCATACCCGGCGCGGGTTGCGGATACGCGGTTCCGGCGGCCGTGCGAAACTGAACCTTGCCTTCGCTGTGCTGGAGAATCTGGTGGATGTGACCGTTCAGCACAGTAACGTTGTCGAAACGTTGCAGCATCGAGACGACTTGTGCGCCGTCTTCCGTAAGCCAGCCCCACGGCTGATAGACCGTGTAGAGTGGAACGTGACCGAACACGACGATCGGTGTCGAGCCCTTTTGCGCGGCCAGATCTTTGCGAACCCAATCGAGCTGCTCGTTGCCGATGAGCCCCATCTTCTCGAAATTGAACACGTTGACGATGGCGACGTAGTGCACGCCGGCAAGATCGAATGAGTACCAGCCGCCGGGCGCGTCTTTGCGCGCGAAGTTCTGGAAATAGGTCTTGAGGCCGTCATCGCCGATGACGTCGTGCTCGCCGGGAATCACCATCAGCGGCGCGCGCAGCGTTCCGAGAATCTGTTTGGCCGAATCGTATTGCGCGGGTTTGGAAAGATGCGTGACGTCGCCGGTGTGAATCACGAATTTCGGCTGGACGGGAAGCGCGTTGATCGCATCGACGGCCAGCTTCAAGGTCGATTCGGGATTGGTGTTGGGGGCTTGATGAAAGCCGATGTGGCTATCGCTGATCTGCACGAAGGCCAGCGTGTCGGCAGCTGCGGCTGGTGCAGTGACGAGTCCGGAGGCGCCGATCGTGTAGGCGAGTCCGAGACCCGTCCAGCCGACGTGCTCGAGAAAGTCGGTACGCTTCATTGTTCGTCTCATTGCACGATGACCGTTCCTTTCATGTAGGGATGCAGCGCGCAGAAATATCCGAACGAGCCGGCTTTGGAAAAGACGTGCGTGTACTGCTCGTGCGTGTCGAGGCCGCCTGAGTCGAAGAGCTTGTCGGTCGAATCGACGGTGTGTGCGTCGGTGTCGTCGTTGACCCACTCGACGGCGTCGCCGGCTTTGACGTGGATCGTCGCCGGAGCGAACGCAAAGTTTTTCATGTGGACGACGATTGCGGGCTTGGGTACCGGCGTAGCGGGACTGGCCTGCGCAAGAAGCGCGGCAAGCAAAAATGGGATCATGCCCTTACTACGCGCGAGAGGGCGGTAGCGGATTACTTTCTGGGTAAGAGAGTCGCGGTGACGTTCCTACGCTCGCTTCTCGTCTGCTTGCTGGTCGTAGCGCCGGTCCTTGGAAACGCAACCGCGAATGCGGTTGTGCCGTCGCCGAGTCCCTCGCCGACCGCGAATCCGGAAGCGCCGCTCGACCGCTATTTCGGAACGATGCAGATGAGCCCAATCGGCATTCGCAACGGCGTCGACGCACTCGCACGCTACTACAACTGGCGAATCGAGAGTGATGCGGATCTGGTCCACGACGCAGAATGGATCCAGCAATCACTCTTTGCTTGGCAGCAACAATATCCGCGCGACAACTGGTTACCGCCGACTGCGTTTCATTTGATGCAGCTCTACGCCGAGATTCAAACGCAAGACGCGCGCAATCACGCGATCGACATGTTGCATCACATCGTCGCGAGCTGGCCGGATTCAAGCTACGCGCACCTCGCGCGGCTGCGAATCCAGCAAGGCTTTCCGCCGTTCCATGACGAGCCGACGATGCGTCCGACGATCACGCCCTCGCCGACGCCAACTCCGTTCGGCATGACGCCATCACCGAGCCCGACGCCGGTGCCAACCGCGACACCAACGGAACCTCCATCGCCAACACCCACGCCGACTCCAACCCGCCGCCCACCGCACGGGATATTCGGTCGTTAGACCCACATTTGTCATCCCGAGCGAAGTCGAGGGACAGCGAAAATACCGGCTAGCAGGGACCATCTGCGGCGGGTTCCTGCAGCCCTCCGTCGCTCGAATCTTTCGGCAGCGCGAATTCGAGCGTAGTCAGAGCGGTGTCGATCGAGATGTCCGAAAACTCAATCGAGACGCTGTCGTACCTCCGATGGTCAACGGAGATCGGACCTTCCGCCGTTTCGCTTTGGATGAACGTCGAGCCATTGATCGTCTGGAACCGGAGAAGCCACGAAACGCCTAGCGTTTCCCGCGCTGTGAAATTGCCGGACACGCGCGCCTGGACCAAGTTGTTCGAGCCATCGACCCAAACGTCGCGGATCCTATTCTTGTCCGGCTTCAAAACCGGCAACAGCGCGAGATGCGACGTCTCGACTCCGTCGATCATCTCGTCATTGACGAATGAGGCATTGTAGATTCGACTCGTGCTTACGACGACTCCAATTCTCCTCAACCCGGAGTCGGTCGTCAAATCGGAGGCGTGGGACGGGTCAGGACATCTTCGCAGTCCGAACGAGTAAATCGGACTAAGATTTGGCACGCCGAGCGGCTCCGCAGGCAACTGTTTGGACAGCATTACCGGTGAGCCGCTTTGCAACATGAGGACGACGTTTATGCCGTGAGGGACATAGGGACTTGCCTCTTCCTCATGGCTGAATTGGCTAACGCGGAAATCGCCTGTTCCGCCTTTTGCATGACCATCGTAATGATCTTCACGTACGACGCCGTTCGACTGCACATGCACAGTAATCGCATATGACATTAGCGAGGGGTACGCTTGTCGTGCGAGGTTGCTGCGCAACGATCTCAAAAGCGCATTTGCGTCTGGTTCGGCGGCGGCTGAGCCGTCGCTCGCCAGTAATGAAACCGCGATCAGGGGCGCCATCGCAAAACGCATCATCGTAATCACTAATCGGGTGGGGCGGTTTCCGTTCTGACCCAGTCGCGCCAGCCGGTCGGCAAGCCGGGGACAAGCATCTCACCGACGCGGTCGTGATCGAACAAATAAATGCGCGTCATCTCTTTGACTGTCAGATTGTGGTCGGGTTTGTAGATCACTTCAACGGCATCACCCGGACCGACGTCCCCTTCTTGGATGATGCCGAGATATGCACCGGGACGTAACGCGTCCGCAAAGCGTTTGACGAATTTCTGATCGTTCATCACGTAGCCGAGTTTGTAGCACGGTACGCGCGGCGAGGTGACTTGCACGACCGCGTTTCCGATGTGCCAACGCTCGCCGATGAGTGCGTTGCTGACGTCGACGCCGCTCAGCGTAAAATTCTCACCGAACCTGCCATGCGGTATCGAGCGGCCGAGACGATCTTGCCACCACAGATAATCTTCGAGTGCATACGCATACGCCGCGCGTTCCGGGCCGCCGTGAACGCGGCGATCGCCTTGCTCGTCGCCGCGCAAGTTGACGCCTTCGAGTCGCAGCCGGCCGTCATACGGCGTTTTGAGAATGCCGGTTCGTATCGACTTCCCGTTCATTTGAATCGTCTTTACCTGCGATATGTTGATCGAGACGACTTGTGGGCTGTGCTCGGGAATCAAACGGCGGCTGCGGCTTCCAGGGCTTTAAACGTCTTTGAGGTGAGCTCGTGATCGAGTGCGCCTGCGAGCGTGCGCGATGCGAGCCGCACTTTGTCGAGATCAACACCGGTCTCAATGCCCATCCCGTGCAGAAGATAGAGCACGTCTTCCGTTGCGACGTTGCCTGATGCGCCCGGCGCGTACGGGCATCCACCCAGACCCCCACTCGAAGCATCGAACGTCGCGATCTGCATTTCGAGCGCTGCGACGATATTGGCAAGCGCCGTTCCGCGCGTGTCGTGAAAGTGCATCGCAAGCCGCTCGACGGGAAGATGCGCTTGGAGCGCGGCGGAGAGCTCGACGACTTGGTTTGGTGTCGCAACGCCGATCGTATCACCGATGGAGATCTCGTCGATTCCCATCTCGGCAAGCGATTCGGCGACGCGCACGACATTCTCAACCGGCACTTTGCCTTCGTACGGACAGCCGAAGCATGTCGAAATGTACCCGCGCACCCACATTCCTGCTTCGCGCGCACGGCGCGTGACGGCACCGAACACGTCGAGCGACTCTTCGATCGACATGTTGATGTTGCGCTTGGTGAACGTTTCGCTCGCCGCGGTGAAGACCGCGATGGAACGCACGCCGGCATCGATCGCGCGATTGAGCCCCTTTTCATTCGGGACGAGGACGAGATACGTTACGCCATCGCGTTTCTTGATCGAGCGAAAAACCTCGTCGGCGTCTGCGAGCTGAGGAATTGCCTTGGGACTCACAAACGACGTCGCTTCGATGACGGCAAGGCCCGATTCAGATAATAGATCGATATAACGGATCTTGTCCGCCGTCGAAATGTAGGTTTTTTCGTTTTGCAGTCCGTCGCGGGGGCCGACTTCGACGATCTTGACCCGCGGAGGAAGGTTGGTAAGACTCAGCGCGCTCATCGGCCTCTACAACACTCTCTTTGCGCCAATCGTGACGAGCCGTTCGCCGGCCGCTACCAGTGTGCCCGGGACGACGAGGATCTCGCGCACGGTTCCCGCGACCGGTGCCTCGATGCGATGCTCCATCTTCATTGCTTCAAGCACGACGAGCAGCGCGCGTTCTTCGACTTCTTGACCTTCCTCCACCGCGACCGCAACGATCTTTCCGGGCATTGGCGCGACGACCGTGCCGTCGCCGCCTTCGGTTGCATGCACGTCGGCGTCAGAACGTGGTGGCGCAGCCAGCGTATAACGCGCACTACTCGTATCCCCAAGCGCGACTTCGCCGGAAATATCGCCCGTAATCTTCCAGCGATCGCCTTCGATCAGGCTAGCGCGCAAACGAACGGTGCGTGCCCCGACGGAAAGGTCGACTGGAATGCCGGTCGATCCGACGCGCCACGACGCGCCGTCACGCAGCGCAGCAGCGGCGGCACGGAGGATATCGTCGTCGCTCTTCTCGTCGGATGCTGCGGCCAGACCCTCGGGCAACCGTTCGTGCAAGAAATCCGTATTGGTTGCGCCTGCATTGAACGCGTCGTCGCGCAATATCCACTGCAGCAACGGAAGATTCGTGCGCAAGCCGCTGATCTCGAGCTCGTCGAGCGCGCACGAAAGACGCCGAATTGCAGCTTCCCGCGAACCACCCCACGCGATGATCTTCGCGAGCATCGGATCGTACCAGACGCTCACTTCACTTCCCGTCGTGATTCCGGAGTCGACGCGAATTCCCGGACCTTCGGGCGCAACCCAGCGCGTCACCGTTCCACTCGATGGTAAGAACGTCGACGGGTCTTCAGCATACAAGCGCACTTCGATCGCCCATCCACGCGGCGAGAGATCGCGCTTGAACTCGGGGCGCATGCCCTCGCCGCTGGCGAGCTCGATCTGGGCGCGAATCAAATCGACACCATACGCCAACTCCGTGACGGGATGCTCGACCTGAATGCGTGTGTTCATCTCCAGGAAATAAAACTTGTGGTTCTCGTCGACTAGAAACTCGACGGTGCCGGCGTTTTCATAGCCGACCGAGCGCGCTGCCGCAATTGCGGCTTGTCCCAAGCGCGTGCGTAGTGCGTCGTCGATCGCGACCGACGGCGCTTCTTCGAGAATCTTCTGATGCCGGCGCTGAATCGAGCACTCGCGCTCGCCCATGTGGACGGTCGCGCTGAACTTATCAGCGAGGATCTGCACTTCGATATGCCGCGGTTTTCGTAGGTATTTTTCGAGCAGGACGCGATCGTCGCCAAAGGCGCTCTTGGCTTCGCGCCGAGCGGCATCGAGCGCTTCGTCGAATTGTGCGAGGTCGTCAACGATGCGCATGCCCCGTCCGCCGCCGCCCGCGCTCGCCTTGATCAACACCGGTGGACCGATGCGTTGCGCTTCGGTACGCAGGCGTGCATCGGATTGATCGTCGCCGTCGTAACCCGGGATCGTCGGGACGCCATTCTTGCGGACGAGACGTTTTGATTCGATCTTGCTGCCCATCGCCGCGATCGCTTCGGTTGGCGGACCGACGAACACGAGCCCGGCTTCGCGCACGGCGGCTGCGAAGGCCGCGCTTTCGGCCAGAAAACCGTATCCCGGATGGACGGAATCCGCATTCATTGCACGCGCCGCATCGATGATCGCGCCGATCTTCAAATAGGATTCGAGCGCTGGCGGCGGACCGATGCGCGCGCTTTCGTTCATCACGCGGCGATGGAACGCGCGTTCGTCGGCATCCGAGTACACGCCGAGCGGCACGATCTCCATTTCGCGAGCTGCGCGCGCAACGCGAACCGCGATTTCGCCACGATTCGCGATCAGGAGACGACGGATCACTCGGATATCCAGCGAGGCTTGCGGCGTTCCAAGAACGCACGCAGGCCCTCTTGGCCTTCCTCACTGACGCGTTGTGCAGCAATCGCTCGCGCCGAGATCGCGCGCGTATTGTCGTACGACGCATCGTAAATTGCCGCCAGCGCGCGCTTTGCAGCTGCGACCGCGGTCGGACTCGCCATCATCAACTCATCGAGCACGCGTCCGATCGTTTCGTCCAGCTCCGATTCCGGAACGACGTGGTGAACGAGCCCGATGCCGAGCGCGTGCTTCGCATCGAAACGCTCGCCGGTCAAGAACAAGGCGCGTGCGTGCGAGAGCCCAATCTTCGCGACGACGAACGGCGCGATCGTTGCGGGAATGATTCCGATCTTCGTCTCCGTGAAGCCGAAGACCGATCCTTCGGCTGCGACGACGACGTCCGAGACGGCGCACAATCCGGATGCCCCGGCGATTGCAGCGCCATGAACGCGCGCGATCACCATCTTGCTGCAGCGATCGATCGTGCGATACATGTCCGACATCGCCTCGGCATCACGCCGATTCTCTGCTTCGGAGAGCTCGAGCGACGCGCGCATCCAATTAATGTCCGCACCCGCACTGAATAGCTTGCCCTCGCCGGCGAGGACGACCGCGCGCAGCTCCGGCCGCCGATCGATATCGGCGAATATCCGGGTGAGCTCGGCGATCAGCTCCGCATTGAGCGCATTCCGCACGTCGGGCCGGTTGAGCGTGACGCGAGCGACCGTGCCGTTTCGTTCCACCGTCAGGCGTGCGAGGGGCTCCATGGGGCTGCGGTTTCTGCGCGAAGGTAAGGCGGCCTACCGCGGCCCCAGAGCGAATAGCCTATCGTGGCATCGATGGAAGCTCACAGCGGCCCGGTTTATCGCCATTCAATTGCCGCGCGTGCAACGCATTGGCTCTGGTTCGTCGCCATTCTCGTCTTGGTGACGAGCGGTCTGCAAATTTTCAATGCCGCGCCATATCTGGACGCATCCGATAAGAGCAATCCCGCGCGCCGCGTGCTGTCGTTCGATTCGGAACAAGGCCCGCGCGGACCGGTCGGCGTGACGACGGTGTTCGGCCATCACTTCCGGACGACCGGCTTTCTCGGCTACACCGATGACGGCATGGGGCAACAAGAAGAACGCGCGTTCCCGGGCTGGATCACGCTTCCGAATTATCAAGATCTTGCCGACGGACGCCGCTGGCATATCTTCTTTGCGTGGATGCTCGTCATCGCGTGGACGACGTACGTGATCTCGGCTGCGATTCGCGGCGATCTGAAAGACCTGATCGCGCGGCCATCCGATTTCGTAAAAGCGTTACCGATGCAGCTCTATTACTTGAAGCTGCGCCGCGATCCACCGGCGCACGGCAAGTACAACCCGTTGCAGAAGATTACATACACGGGCGTACTCTTCGTGTTGGTTCCACTCATCATCCTGACGGGACTCGCGCTTTCGCCGGGCGTTGACGCGATCGCGCGACCACTCACCGCCGTTTTCGGGGGACGCCAGTTCGCGCGTCTGTGGCACTTCACGTTCATGGCGATGCTGATTATGTATTTCGGCGTGCACATGTTCTTCGTGATCACGACGCGGCCGGTCCAGAATGTCAAGTCGATGATCACAGGCTGGTATCGTCTGGGCGAACACGACGGAGTCGGACCGTGAAGCGCGGTCTCTTTCTCGCATCACTCGGTCTGACCGGATGCGGCTATCATCTCGGCAACAAGCTAACGGAGACAACCTGGATTCACAACGCGCTCGGCGTCATGCAGCCACTCGATCATCGCATCATCGGAACGCGCGGCATGGCCAAGCTTTATACGGAAGCTGCGATCGATCGTGACTTTCGAACCAACGGGTTCAATCCGCCTACCACTCCGGAATATGCGCGTTGGGCGACCGATGATTTCCGCGGCTACAGGCTGATCGTCAACGGCATGGTCGACCGGCCGCAGGCATATACGCTCGCGGAATTACGCGCGATACCGCAAATCACGCAGATCACGCGCCACGATTGCGTCGAGGGATGGAGTGCGATCGGAAAATGGTCGGGGCCGCGGCTCGCTGACGTGCTCGCGATGGCGATGCCGCAGCACGGCGCGCGCTACGCAGTGTTTCACTGCATGGATACGACCGACGACATGTCGCTGTACTACGAAAGCCTCGATCTGCACGAAGCCGCGCATCCGCAGACGGTGCTGGCGCTCAAACTGAACGACGCGCAGCTCGATCCGGCACACGGTGCGCCGGTGCGTTTGCGCGTCCCGACACAGCTTGGTTACAAGAGCGCGAAATGGGTGCGCCGCATCGAGCTCGTTGCGTCGTTCTCCGCAATCGGCGACGGCAAAGGCGGCTATTGGGAAGACAACGGCTACGAATGGTACGCCGGGATTTAGTTTAGGACTGGATACCCGAGAGCTTCAGATTCGCGCTCGTAGTCAAGTACGATCGCGTACGTTGATTCATCAGCGATCTCGACGGCACCGAGTAACAGCGGCTCGCAGATCTCGCGATTCGCCGGATCGTGAATCGTGTGCGCGAGCGCTTCGCGTAAGACGCGAACGAGACCGCCATCGAGTCGCGCGGAGGTCGCAAACGGTGGCGCCGGCGACGGCGGTGTCTCGGCGATCACGCGAATGTTCGCGAGACGGCTCGGGCGATAACGTCGGAGCAGCGCGTAGGTCACGCAGTCCACGGCTGCCGCATGCGCCTCGCCTGCTGCGACGAGCTCGATGCTGACCGAGTGGCTCCCACTTACGATACGGTCTCCAAAGAATCGCCCGTCGCGGTTCAGTGGCGCAAAGAGCCGCCGCGGCAGATTCATCCCCGAATTCGAATCCGGTTCGTTGATTGCGAACATGCTGCCCCGGAGATCCTCAAGCTCGCGGAAACGCGAATCAGCCCGCACGACGATGAAGCTGCGGTGCGAGGACGCATCGCATCCCGGCGCCATGTAGCACGGGATTCCGAGCACGTGAAATTGCGAGCGCGCAGTCGTGAAGATCGGATAGCCGCACGTCTGTGTGAAGAGGCACTTGCTGTTCCAATCGACGCCGTACGGTACGTCGCGATCGAGTCGCTCAGGCAGCTCACTCAAGCCTCGCGCCTTAAGCTCTGCTACAAGGACGCTCCAGAATGCGTCGGTGTACTCACGAACTTCCGGAAGATCGTACCACGGCATGCTTGCAAACAGCGCTTGCGGTACCGACCATGTCTTTTCCGGGGCGAGTGTCACCCCGCCGGCTTCTATGTTAAGGACGCGATTGCTTTGTCGACGTCGGTGTCTTGCGAGTCGCCGACGATTGTCGTGTGCAGCCGGCCGTTGCGATCGAAGATCATTTGCGTTGGCCAGTACTCGACGCCGTACGCGTTCCAAAGCCTCGAGTTATTATCGATCGCAACTGGCCAGGTAATGCCGAGCCGCTTGAGATTCGCGACGACGTTCGCACGGTCGCGCTCGTACGGTGTCTCAGGCGTGTGCACGCCGATGACAACCAGATCGGAGCTCGGCTTCGTACGATGCAGCGTTCGCAGATTTGGCGTGACGTTCGCACAGTTCCAGCACGCAAACGTGAAGACGTCGACGAGTACGACGCGGCCTTGCAGCGATTCCGAAGTCGGGCGCACATCAAGCCAATCGCTGTAAGCAAGAATCGGATCCAGCGTCCGCGCGGCCGCGTCCGCTCGCCGCGGCCGCGCGAAAGTGAATGCGCCGGTCAGGAGCGTCGCTGCCGCTAAGGCCTCACGCCGCGTCATCGCGCTTCCCGGACCAGCGTGAAGGTGCCGTGATCGCTGTGCAGCCGGCCGTCGCGCGCAAGATTCGCGAGCTCGACCGTGACGGTCTCACGCGTGCTGCCGATCAGCGAGGCGATGTCGGCGTGCGTCAGCCGCACGTCGATGCGCGTTCCTTCCGCAGTCTCGACCCCGTGCTCTGCGGCCAGGCGTTCGAAGAGATTGATCAGTCGGTCGGCGACCTTCGCGTATGCGAGGTCTTCGATCGTCGCCGATGCATCATCGAGTCGATCGTGCACGATCTTTGCGACGTTCAGCGCCAGCTCCGGATCGCGCGAGAGCAATTCGAAGAGGTCGTCGGCACGCGCCGTGCACACCAGCGCCTCGCCGACCGTCGTTGCAATCGTCGTGCGGTTTCCCTTAGCGAAAACCGATTCTTCGCCGAAGATGTCGCCGGCGCCGAGCAGCGCGACGGTGATCTCTTTGCCGTCGGGTGTGATGCGCGAGATGCGGATGTTGCCACGTTTGACGAGATAGACGAGCCGCGTGGGGTCGCCTTGCTCGAAGATCGCCGTCTTGGCCGGATATAGCACGGTCGTGAAGATGTGCGCCGTGTCATCGACGCGGTCACCGACGCCGGAGAACAGGCGGTTGTTCTTGAGATAGAAGACTTTGTTGTCGCTCATCTTGTACGCAATCACCCATTCACTCTAAAGCAGGCGAGCGCGGCGCTTCCGTAAGCGGGCTTACGGACCCATTCTTCTCGAGCTCGATAATGCGGGCTCGAAGTTGATCGTTCTCGGTGCGCAGGTTGATGAGCTCTTCGAGGTGTTCGGCAAGCTCGCGGGTGCGTAGGTTCGAGAAACCGACGGCAGCACTCGCCGCCAAGCGCTCGAGCGCGCGCGTCTCGTCGGGATCGATGTCGACGCCGCTCATCTCGAGTCCGTAGATCGCGACGAATGGCGAGCCGCCGTCGACGTCGATTGGGACAGCGACGCGCGGCGCAACAGCCTTGAGGTCCGGCGACCACGGCATATAGTCGCGCTCCGAAAGAAACTGCGCGATGCCTTGCTGGATGACTCGTTGCAGTGCCGGGTCATCCTGCGGGATCGAGGTTGCGCTCGGCGGCCAATGCACGTCGGCGACGACCGTGAAGTGATCGCCACGTTGCTCGAGTAGCACGGCGCACCGCAGGCTGAGCGCCTGCTGAACGGCCGATGTCAATGCATACTCGATGCGATCGCGATCCAGCGCGTGCGGGATCTCGCGTGCTAGCACGTCGAGACTGTCATGCGCGAACAGGCGGTCACGGAAGAGCACGCGGTCGACAACGAGACGCACGGCGTCACGAATCTTGCCGAAAAATGTGCCGAAGACAAGCGTAATTGCGATGATGATCGCGTACGCGAGATTCGTGTTCATCACGAACCAATAGCTGAAGCCCTCTTCGGCGAGACCAACGATGCCGACGACGGCGGCCATCATCGCCGCATAGACGAGCGCGCGATTGACGAGAAAGTCGATCCCCATCATGTGGTAGCGCGTCGCACCGTAGAAAACGACGAGCGCGGGCAAGACCGGCAGAGCCTCGAGCGCTACGTACTCCCAATACTTGAGCGGCCCCGGATAGAGATGCTCTGCAAGCAGATAACCGACGATCGCCACCAAGAACGCGCCGACTACCGCCCCGACGCGAATTTGGTCCGAGCCGCGCGAGCGGATCAACGTGACGATGAAAACGAACATGGCGCCGATATAGATCGTGCTCTGAATGCCGTTGTAGATTTGTGCTTCGGGGATGGCGGGGCGCGCGAAGTACGTTGCGCCGATGTCTGCGGAGAGCAACAGGGCTGTGCTCGCGAGCCACACGATTGCGCCAACGACGTCGACCGGTATGCGCCAGCGCACGGGAATGTCGCGCGGGAATCCGAGCGCGAACATCAACAGACCGATCGCCGCGCCGGCGACGAGCACGTCGTTGATGCCATCGACGATCATGCGCCACGGATAGTCGAGCCAAATGCTCGTCATCGCGTTCGGATAGACTTCGCCACCGATCACGAAATGGAAAAATCCCAGCGAGGCGCGATTGGGACGCACGATCGCGAGCAGCATGCCAATCAAGATCGTGATGAAAGCGACCAGCTCGCGCAGCAAGATGACGCCGCGCGTCGGTATGCCTTCGGGAACGCCGTTGATCTCGTACGCCATACGCACGCCGTCGCGCACGATGGTCAGATGCCGCTGCGGATTGTACGCGCTGTACGTTTTGCCGATCAGGCCGCCTTTGCGATCGGCCTGCGCGAAATCGTGCATGTCGACGCGATCGCCGATGCGGAGGCCGACCTTCGCCGCTGCAGAGTCGGGTATGACCGATGTAATCACGCCCGCCGAATCGGTGTAGTAGCCGAAGACCGTGAGCGGTGCGAAGACGCGAATCGCATCGGGCAAGGTGCGTCCGAGCGCGAACGCCCCAAGCACGAATACGAAGGCGATTCGCGCAATCTGCGAGCGCGAGAGGATCGCGTGCCGTTCGGGCGCGTGAAACATTTACATCCGGAAGATGCCGAATGTCGTATCGTCGCGCGGGCCGCGTGAGGCGGCGCGCAAACCGATACCGAGCACACGGCGCGTATCGAGGGGATCGATAATGCCGTCATCCCACAGCCGAGCCGTGGAATAATACGGGTTGCCTTCCTGTTCGTATTTCGCGAGGATCGGCGCCTTGAATTGTTCTTGCTGCTGCGCGCCCAGCGCGTTCCCGTTTCGCTCGCGATCGGCATCCATGCGCACGGTGAGCAGCGTCGAAGCGGCTTGTTCGCCGCCCATGACCGAGATGCGCGCATTGGGCCACATCCACAGCTGGCGTGGTGAGTATGCGCGTCCGCTCATGCCGTAATTGCCTGCGCCAAAACTTCCACCGATGATAACGGTGAATTTCGGGACCTCGGCGCACGAGACCGCCGTCACCAGCTTGGCTCCATCTTTGGCGATGCCGCCGTTTTCGTATTCCTTGCCGATCATGAAGCCGCTGATATTCTGCAAGAAGACGAGCGGTGTACCGCGCTGTGCGCAGAGCTCAATGAAGTGCGCACCCTTGAGCGCGCTTTCGCTGAACAGGATGCCGTTGTTGGCGAGAATGCCGACCGGATGCCCTTCGATGCGGGCAAAACCGCAAACGAGCGTGTTGCCGTAGCGCGCTTTGAATTCGTGGAACGCAGACGCGTCGACCAGGCGCGCGATGATTTCGTGAACGTCGTAGCCGATACGCAAATCGCGCGGAATGATGCCGTAGAGTTCGCGCGGATCGCGCAGCGGCGGTATCGATTCGGCGATATCCCATGCTGGCGAACCGAGAGGTCCGAGATGCGAAATGATCTCGCGCACGATTCCAAGTGCATGCTCGTCGTTTTCGGCCAGATGATCTGCGACGCCCGAGATACGCGTGTGCACGTCGGCGCCGCCAAGCTCTTCGGCCGTTACGATTTCGCCGGTCGCGGCTTTGACGAGCGGCGGTCCACCTAAGAAGATCGTCCCCGTGCCGCGCACGATCACCGTTTCATCTGACATCGCCGGGACGTACGCGCCGCCCGCAGTGCACGAGCCCATCACGGCTGCGATCTGCGGAATCTTTTTCGCCGACATGCGCGCTTGGTTGTAGAAGATGCGCCCGAAATGTTCGCGATCCGGGAAGACGTCGGCTTGCAGCGGTAAGAACGCGCCGCCCGAATCGACCAGATAAATGCACGGCAGATAGTTCTGCTCTGCGATCTCTTGCGCGCGCAAATGCTTCTTGACCGTCATCGGGTAGTACGTGCCGCCTTTGACGGTCGCGTCGTTCGCAACGATGATGCAGTCGCGTCCGCTGACGGTGCCGATGCCCGTCACCATCCCCGCGCTCGGCGAGGCGTTCTCGTACATCCCGTACGCCGCGAGCGCTGAGAGCTCGAGGAATGCGCTCCCCGGATCGATCAACCGCGCAATGCGTTCGCGCGCGGTCAGCTTGTTGCGTGAACGATGACGCTCGGTTGCTTCCCGGCCGCCGCCGGCCTGCGCTTCATCGAGGTGCTCGCGAAGCTCGCGTACCAGCGCATGCATACTGGCGGTATTCTGGTCGAAGGAGGGCTCCCGCGGGTCGACGTGAGTTTGCAGCAGACTCATTCTCACCCACTCTTCAAGCACGAGGGCGCGGCGACCGCTACACTCTTACGACATGCTCGCCACCACATCAGGGAGTTTTCGGCCCGCCGGCACCCTTGACGCCCGCACCGCCCTCCTGCCTTATCGCGGCGCCTGGAACACGCGTCAGGCCGCACACTTGCTGCGACGCGCCGGCTTCGGCGGTTCGCCCGCTGAGGTAGCCGCTTTTGCCGCGATGTCGATGGATGCCGCAGTTGACCGCCTGATCCGCTTTCCGGACACCTCGGGGCTCGAAGCGATGCCACAGCTGACAGAGGATCGGCCGCGCAAAGTGCTGCGCGCAATGGCGATGGAGATGACGCCGGTACAGCCCGGTCAACCGGCGCCCGCTCTGACGACCGAGCAGATCAAAGCTCTCGGCAAATCGCACTTCGAAAACGCAGTCGCATTGATGCAGTGGTGGATCGGCCGCATGATCGCGACGCCCGCGCCGCTGCAAGAGAAGATGACGCTGTTTTTCCACGGTCACTTCACGAGCGCGTACGAAGGCAAGGGCATCACTGCGCAAGATGTCTTGACGCAAAATCAACTTTATCGAAGCTACGCGCTCGGAAACATTCGTAAGCTGACACTTGCGCTCTCGCAGGATCCGGCGATGCTCAAATATCTCGACAACCGCGCCAACCGTGCACAGCATCCGAACGAGAACTATGCCCGCGAGCTGATGGAGCTCTTCACGCTCGGCATCGGCAACTATACCGAGCAAGACGTTCGCGAATCGGCGCGTGCTTTCACCGGCTATACGCTCGATGTCGACGATCAATTCGTCTTCAACCGGCGTCAGCACGACGACGGATCGAAAACGTTCCTCGGCCAGACTGGCAACTTTACCGGCGACGATATCGTCAACATCATCTTCCAGCAGCCGGCTGCCGCACAATTCTTTGCTAAGAAGCTGCTCGAGTTCTACGTTTACAGCGATCCCGAGCCGCAGCTCGTCGATGCGGTCGCGTCTCAGCTGAAAAAGAACAATTTCGAGTTGGCGCCGGTGATGTCGGTGCTGCTGCGCAGCAACGTCCTTCACTCCGAGCGCGCATACCGTGCGCTCGTGAAGAGTCCGACCGAATTCGTCGTTGGAAGTTACAAGCTGTTCTCGCTGCCGGGAACGGCAGTCGATCAACCCGTTTTAGGCGCGATGAACCGCATGGGTCAACGTTTATTCTATCCGCCCAACGTGAAGGGCTGGGATGGTGGTGCTGCATGGATCAACAGTGGGACGCTTCTAACGCGGGAGAATCTCGCGAGCACGTTGTGTGCGAATCCGCAAATGATGCAGACGGCGACGTGGCTGACACAGGGTGCGTCGCTCGACCCGAAAACGCTCTCGACGCACATCGTGGCACAAGTGCTGCAAGGCGACATCTCGCCCGCATCGCGCGCACAGCTCGACGCTTATCTCGGTGGGGCCGGGACATCGGCGCTCGCGATGCTTAGCGGCGAAAACTTCGACGAACGCATCCGCGGCGCGGTCTATCTCGCGATGGCGACGCCCGCGTATCAGCTATCATGAAAGCGCAACCAACAATGCAATCTCGCGCCGGCTTCTTACTCGGATCGCTGTCCGGTCTCACGATCGTCGCGAAAAACGCTGACTTCTTCGGCCGCGCGCTCGCGCAAGCACCGCTTTCGAGCGTTACCGGTCCGACCGACGATCACGTCCTCGTGCTGATAAATTTGCAAGGCGGCAACGACGGATTGAACTGCGTCGTCCCTTACTCGATGCCGCAATACTATAAGTACCGGCCGACGCTCGGCATCACGCAAAGCGACGTGCTGCGCCTCAACGATCAAGTCGGACTCAATCCGAATATGAAGTCGTTCAAGGCGATGTTCGATAAAGGGCAAGTCGCCGTGATTCAAGGCGTCGGATATCCGAAGCCGGATCACTCGCACTTCCGTTCGCAAGAGATTTGGCAGACAGCGGATCCCGAAGGATACTCGAGCACCGGTTGGATCGGCCGCTACCTTGATGCAGCGAGCCTTCCGAAAGACAACCTCTTCAACGCCGTCGCGGTCTCACCGGTACTTCCGGAACTCTTCGGCGCACGAACGGTCGACGTTCCCGCGATCGACGGAAATTTGCGCGGTTACGGGCTCAACAGCGATCGCAAAGCCGGCGGCGCCGCTGCGTTCCGCTCGATGCTGAGCGACACGACTCAGCCGTTCGGATCACCGTATCTCGGCAAGGTCGCGGAGATCGAAGCCAACGCGCAACGCGGCTCCGAAGAGCTGCCGAAATTGGTCGCCAACTACAAAACCGACGCGCAATATCCGGCGACGAATCT
Organism: Vulcanimicrobiaceae bacterium; assembly: GCA_049520515.1. Lineage (GTDB taxonomy): Bacteria > Vulcanimicrobiota > Vulcanimicrobiia > Vulcanimicrobiales > Vulcanimicrobiaceae > JAFAMS01. Next base: position 33,676 of record JBEKPS010000006.1, on the reverse strand, counting down.
CGCGCGCAGTCTCGCGCTCGCCGCGCAAATGGTCGGCAGCGAAATCGGCACGCGCATCATCTACGTTTCGCACGGTAGTTTCGATACGCACACGAGTCAGAAGGGCACACAAGATCGCTTGCTCGAGCAATTCTCGGATGCAGTCTCGGCGTTCTATGCGGATCTTGCTGCGCACGGGAATGACAAACGCGTGCTGACGATGACGTTCTCCGAATTCGGACGCCGTGTTGCAGAAAACGCGAGCCGCGGTACCGATCACGGTGAAGCCGCGCCGGTGTTCATGATCGGCGGCGGAATCAAGGGAGGCGTCTACTCCAACCATCCGTCGCTCGACGATCTCGACAACGGCGACGTCAAGTTCACGACCGATTTCCGCAGCGTCTATGCGACCGTTATCGAGAAGTGGCTCGGCCGCTCGTCGCAAGGGATCATCGCAGGGAGCTTCCCAAGCTTACCGATCATCGCAGCTTAGCCGCGAGGCGGGTTCGCCCGCCCCTCGAAACTCGCCGCATGGAGCGAGACAAAGACCTCGAGGAGACCAAGACGCCGCCCAACGGGGTGGATATCGATGAAGGCCTCGACGAGTATGACGAAGAGCTCGCCGAGTCGTTCCCAGCGTCCGACCCGCCTTCCAGCACCGAGCCGTAGCTCGGGGTGACATGCATATAGTTGGGAAATGCCGAACCCTTATTGGTCATGGATTTCACGGAAGGCCAGAGCGCCTCGCTGACCCGTGTGGTCACAGCTGCGGACGTCGAGGGGTTCGCTGCAGTCACAGGCGACACCAACCCCGTCCACCTCGATGAAACGTACGCGGCCGGCACCCGCTTCGGGCGACGAATCGCCCACGGAATGCTCGCCGTGTCGTATATCTCGGCGATTCTGGGAACGAAATTCCCGGGGCCCGGGACGATCTATTTGAGCCAAAACGTCAGTTTCTTGGCTCCCGTCTACCTCGGCGACACGATCACAGCGACCGTGATCGTCTCTAAATTCCGCGCCGAGAAAGGCGTCCTCACGTTGCTCACCCAGTGCACGAACCAGGACGGCGTCAAAGTCGTCGATGGCCAAGCCGTCGTGCTGGTGACCGACGTGCGCTCAGTTGCTCCGGAGCAGGCAGCAAGCGCCGAAACTGCAGCCTGACCTCCCCTTGACCCGGTATTGCATATAGGTGTAAAATGTCACTATCACAAACTCAGAGATGAAGAACGATACCGAACCCGCCCGAAGTAAAGAAGCCGGGCTCCCTCCGCGGGGGACTCCTAAGAACTACCTGATGGCGTGGCTGCTGGTGATGCTCAAGGGCTATCAACTGCACGGCTACGAGATCATGAAAGCTCTCAAGGAAAACTTCGCGGTCGTCTCCGATCCGGGGACGGTCTACAGGGCGCTACGGCAGCTCGAACGCGACGGCTACATCACGTCATGGTGGGACCCCAAAGAACAAGGTCCGGCGCGACGTGTCTACACGCTCACGGACGCAGGTGCAGCGGCACTCGATATCTGGCGCTCGTCGCTCGAACAGTACCGGGAAAACTTGGACGCGTTCTTCAGCCTCTATACCGGAAAGTGGAGTAAAAAGAACGATGAGTAACGATCAAACCAAGAGCTATCTCGACCTCTTCAGCGGCACGTATGGTCTTATGATGGAAGCCGCCGCGAATGCGAATCACCGCTTCCTCGAGCATATGAAATCGTCGTACGAGATTGTGTCGCGTCCGTACACGTCGACCGCGTTCGAAGCGGCGTATCGTGAGAACCTCGACCGCGCCGGACAGCTCGTCGAGCTGAACGTCGCAGCCGCGCAAAAGACCGGAGCCGAATCGGCCACGCTTGCCGAGAAAATCGCCAAGAACGGTGCCGAGTGGCAAGAAACCGCAGTGGAATCGCTGCGTGGGCTTTTTCGCACCGGAATCAACAACATCGCCTACGTCAAAGACGCAGCCGACCAAACCTATGAAGGCTTTGCTAAGCGAGTCGAAGAGATCCAGCGTCCAACCGTCTCGACAAACTAAGCCGAAACGTAAGAAAAACTAGATCGAGCGGCTCCCTAAAGGGGCCGCTTTCTTTTTAGGGCAAGTGCGGCGCGATGAGCGCGCCGAGTCAACGTTTGCGTGATGCCTCGAACGTCACGATCGATCCGCTCGATCAGAACGACACAGCGGAGGTCGCCGCGCTGCTGCGTGCGCTTCCCGAACGCGATCTGCTGTTCGTCGGATTCGATATCGATGACGACGGCGTCATTGCGCGCTGGACCGATCCGGCCAACAAGAGCAACGCGATCGGAGCGGTTGCGCGCCGTAACGATAAGATCATCGGATTCACGGTTCTGCAGCGCGATGCGGCAAAGTGGAAGCGCCATCTGGGCAGCATCCTCGTCGTCGTTTCCAACGATGCCCGCGGACTGGGTCTGGGCACGCTGCTCGTCGATCGCACGATTCAGCTCGGCGGCGAACTCGGACTCGAACGTATCGTCGCGCGCATGCTCGTCGAAGATCGTGACACCGTGCGTGTCTTCGAAAAACTCGGCTTCCGCCACGAAGGCCTCTTGATCGACCACGCTAAGGCGTCGGACGGAACGTTGTACGACATCGCGTACATGGGACTCTCGTTACGAAAAGCATCCTCTTCTTAGGGACGGGAGGCGCGCGCTTCGTCGTCGCGCGTCAGATTCGCGCCTCGGGTGGAATGTGGTGGCGCTTCGGCAACACGCAAATTCACGTCGATCCCGGGCCGGGTGCGCTCGTGCGCGCGCTCTCGCACGTTCCGCCGTGCGAGCCGGCGAAGCTGGATGCGATCGTCCTCTCACACAAACATCTCGATCATTCTGCTGATGTGAACGTCATGATCGAGGCGATGTCGCAGGGTGGATGGCGACCGCGCGGCATGGTGCTCGCTCCGCAAGATGCAGTCGAAGGCGAGCCGGTCATTTTTCCGTATCTGCGCCGATTTGTGCCGCGCTGGGAACATCTGCGCGAACACGGCGGACCATATATGATCGGCGAAGTCGAGATCACCGGCTCGATTCGCCACCATCATCCCGTCGAGACGTACGGCTTACACCTACGCTATCCGGATAATGGCAGCGAGGTGCGCGTCTCGTATCTTCCGTGCACGCGTTACTTCGACGGCTTGATTACCGATTATACGGCGTACAAGCCGGACGCGCTGATCGTCAACGTGCTGCGCTACGAAGACAAGCTCGACGTCGACCACATGACGCTCGAGCAAGCGAAGTCGATCATCGCCGCGGTGCGTCCACGCGTAGCCGTCCTCACGCATTTTGGAACGCGAATGCTCGAAGCCGATCCGCGCAAGCTCGCGCAATCGATCGAAGATGAGCTCGGGTTACGCGTCTATGCCGCGCGCGACGGTTGGACGCTCGATCTTGAAACCGAGCTGGCTTAAGAGATGCATCGATTCCTTATCGCGCTCATCATTGCGGCCATGTTCGTTGTCCCGGCCTCGGCACAAACGGCGACGCCGGCTCCGACTCCGTCAAGCAACGATATCGGAATTCGCCTTCTTGACGAATGGCTCACAACGGGTACTCTTCCGCCGAGCGATTTCGCTCCCAACGTAGCGGAATTCTTCACATCCGAAAAAGTGAAGGCACTGCCGTTCGCGTTAAAGATGATGCTCGGCGACTACAAAAGTGTGCAACGATCGTTTGATCCTGACCCGAACGCACCGCATGAGGGAAGCCGGTACATCCTCAAATTTACGTCACAGACGGTGGACGTGTATCTTCAATTTGACGATTCGCAAAGGATCGACAACTTTTACATGAAGGCTCCGGACTTCGGGCCGACGGCGGATCAGACGAGCAAATACATCACCCCTCCGGCTGGATGGACGAAATTCACCGTGCCTGATGGGATGAAGGCTTTCGGCGTTGCGGAGATTTTCCGCGCCCCCAACGTGCCGGGTGCCTTTGGCGAAAACATCAACGTTGTGAGTGTTGCATCCGATTCGACGTCGATGAAAACGGCAATGAAGAAAATTCAGGCTCTATCTGACCTAAAGATCTCGGGCGTCGAACTAGAAGAAAAACATTGCGGGAGATTTCAGGCTGCAGAGATTACGGGAAAGATGTCGCTGCCAATGGGCGGTGACGCCGTTGTGCACGAGCTCGCCGTGCTGGCAAATTTGCATCTGTACATGGCTACGTATACGCGATTGGCCACACAAGCCGAGTCAACGGAAGCGGTTGCGGCGGTTCAGTCGCTTTGTGACAGTCCGCTCTTCGGCGGAGTCAGCTTACTTCTCAGGCGTTAGATTTTCCCGAACGTTAGGAGCGTTGGTACGGTCGTGCGTCGCACGACTCCGAAGACCACGGCTTCAACGCTTTCTGCATCGTTGCCGCGCGTGAAGCTTCCGACCAAGATGTCGGGCTTCTGACGGTCGACGAGCGCGACGAGCTCGGTGATCGGATCGCCTTCGAGGTACTCCGTCGTCACGTTGCCTACACCGGCGAACAAATCACGCAGGCGCTTGAACTCGGTCGATGCGACCTCGGCCATCGCGCGATGCAGGTCGTCGAGAATTGGCTGTTTCGTAAACGCGCGATCCCAGATCGGCGACTTGCGCGGCGGCCATCCAACGAGCGCGCACATTATCTCGTGGTTGCTTCCAGACGCTTTGAGCATCGCGACCGGGCGCGCGAGCCCGGCAAAACCGTCGTCGGAGCCGTCGAACATAACGAGAACTCGCATGGGGCTGCTCTTTTTCGTGGCGGGTCGCACGACCCTCGTGGAACCTCAGCAGGGTTCAGGCGCTGTGACGACCCTATCCACGCCCCATGGACAAGCTAAGTTTCGCCAAAGATATTCGGCCTATGTTCACCGACATCGACGTCGCCCACATGAAGAACGCCGGCATGGATCTTTCAGATAAAGACTCCGTGACGAAGAGTGCCGATGCGATCTACAAGACCGTCAGTGAAGGCACGATGCCTCCACCCTCAACGGGCGAGCGTTGGACTCCTGAGATGTGCGCGAAATTCAAGGAGTGGCAGAATCAAGGATGCCCACCTTAATACGCGCGCTGGATAAGCAGCTCGGGATCACGCCGTAACGTTTACGGCGGCCGCCGTTGATAGCTCGGCTGCCCCATCTCGTGTTGTTGGCGTGCGCGTTCGAGCGGTGCTCGCACTTGTCCCCAATGCGCGGGGAGCTGACGGCGCGTCATGAGCGAGCCGTCGTAGAGATAGACGCGACCTTGTCGCGTCACGACATTGACGAGCGGTCCGCCGCCGCCGACGCGCGCGTTGGCCTCGCCGTTGCGATTGTTGAATTCGGACGGATGATCGAAATTCTGATAGATCTGTCCGGGTTGGCCTTTGACGGCGATATTTGCGCCGCCGTTGACGCCGAGCGCGACGTGACCGGTGACCGTTTCGAAGCGTGCGAGTCCGGGTTGAAACGAGCCGTTGTTGTAGACGATCGAGCCACGTTCGCTTGTTGCTTCGATTTGTTTGACGTCGCAGCGCTGGAAGATCATGTTGTTCAGCGCTGTGCGCGTGCGCAGCCGATCGAACTGCGAATCAACGACGAAAATCTGCCCACGCAGATTTTGGACGAACGCGTCGCCGCTGACATTGTGCAGCACGAGGGGTCCAGCTCGTTGCTGCGCGATCAGCTGTCCGTGATAATTCTCGATGCGCGTGCTGCCGGTGCCGTTGATCGAGAGCACCGAGGTGTCTGCGGGCACGTAAACGGTCGACTGGGTTGGCGGAACTTGAATCCGCAGCGTATCGTGCGCACCCGGCGGGATCTGCACCGGAAACTCTTCGGGTCCGAGCGTGACCGGCTGGCCGTCGGGAGCGGGTACCGAGACGGCGGGAATGGGGACCGAATAAGGGAGCGAGGACGAGCCTCCAGGGGTGCGGTTCCCGGGCCGGCGCTGGACGATCGGCGGTTCGCCGCCGCCGTCGTCGACGCTGATCTGCGGCCGATCCCATGTCTGGATCGTAATGGGCGCGCTGTGCTGGATGAGGACGATGGGCTGATTCGAGGCGTCAATAAGCGGCGAGTCCGCGCTTGCTGCGCGGCCCGCGAAAAGAAACAAAGCGAGCAAGGCTGCTGCCGCAACCCCTCGCCCAACGAGTCTCGGACCCACGAAGCAAGCGTACACCCCAGGGCTAAGGGCGGTCATTGGGATTGGTTTAGCGTTCGTGCGGGAGCCGGACGGTGAAAATAGAGCCGCCTTCTGGGCGCCTGCCTGCCTGGACGCTTCCGGAATGGACCCGGGCGATGCTCCGGACGATCGCCAGGCCAAGCCCCGTCCCCTCGACCGCCCGGGTGCGGGACTTGTCGGTTCGGTAAAAGCGGTCGAAAACGCGGTCGATCGACTCCTCGTCGATCCCGCTCCCCGAGTCGATCACTTCCCCCACGACTTCTATGCCATCCACGATCAGTCGAACGCGCACCCCGCCATGGTCTGTGAACTTGATCGCGTTATCGATCAGGTTGCCGAAGAGCTGACGTAAGAGCGACTCCGACCCGTAGACGATCGCGCTCTCGGGGCTCGGCTCGAAATCCAGCGACAGGCCTTTCCCTTCGGCTTTGGCGCGCGCAGATTCGACGGGGTCGCGCACGACCGCGTTCAAATCGAGCGGCTCTTTTGGAATCTGATCGCCCGAATCGGCCTTCGCGAGCAGCAGCATGCCGTTCACCATCCCGGCCAGCCCGGCGCTCTCGTCGATGATTGCGCTCAAACTTTCAGCCCGAATCCGATCGTCGCGATCTGCCCAGCGCTGCAGCATCTGCGCGTTTGCGTTGATGACGGTCAACGGCGTTTTCAGTTCGTGCGATGCATCGGAGATGAACTGACGCTCGCGCGCGAACGCGGCCTGCAAGCGATCGAGCATGCGGTCGAAGGCGGCCGCCAATCGTCCGAGCTCGTCTCTACGTCCGCTCCAGCCGATGCGCCGCCCGAGTTGCTCGGAGCCGATCTCTTCCATTGCGTCCGTCAACCGCTTGACGGGATCGAGAACCAGCGTCGCGATTGCAATTGAGGTTGCAATCACAAGAAAAAACGCTGCGATTGTCACGATCACGAGAATGTTGCGCGCACCGGTCAGCACCTGACGCATCGCATCGAGGCGTTCGCCGATATGCGCGATTGCGATGATGTGACTGTTCTCGACCAGTGCTTCGTCGTGAACGAGCAAATCGCCGAGAATGTAGGTTTTGCTATGGTCCTTGACGCTCAGCGTTTTGTCGGCTGGGAAGATGAACGAACCCGTGTTGCTGCTCTTGCCGATCGGTTGGCCTTGCGGATTGTCGATTTGCACGAGCGTCGTCGCCGACGACCACGATTCCAAATTGCTTTGTGTCGCAACGAAGGCCGCAATGGCTTGATCGGAGCCGGTCGTGACGAGCCCGAACGGCTCGATCGTCCGGCGAATCTGCGTGGCGACGAGCTGCGTACGCAGCTCGGCCTGGTTGAGAAGGATCGTGCGGAAGGCGATATTGATCGCGACGGCCGCAACCGCAAGCGCGACGACGAACAGCCCGGCGTAAGCCAGCGCGATCCGCCACTTGAGCGAATTCACGCAGACGGCGATCTAAATTTTAAGAGCGTACCCCACTCCGCGCACGGTCTGAATCAGCTTGGGCTCGTAGCCTTCGTCGATCTTGCCGCGCAGATAGCGGATGTAGACGTCGATCAAGTTGGAGTCGCCGAGAAAATCACTGCCCCAAACACCGTTGAAGAGCTCGTCGCGGGTGTGCACCTTGTTGCGGTGCAGCAGCAGATACTCGAGCAGCGCATACTCTTTTGCCGTCAGCTGAATCGACTTGCCAGCGCGTGTTACTTCGTGCCGGTCGCGATCCATCAGGAGATCGGCGGCTTCGAGCACGTTCGACGTCGGGTGCTTTTCACGCAGGCGCGCACGGATGCGCGCGAGCAGTTCGTCGATCGAAAACGGTTTCGTCAGATAGTCGTCGGCGCCGGTATCCAATCCCGCGACTCGATCCGGGATGCGGTCTTTGGCCGTCAGCATGATGATCGGCACGGCACTCTTGGAACGCAGGCGCGAACAGACTTCCAGCCCGTCCATTTTCGGGAGCATCAAGTCGAGAATGACGAGATCGGGCTCCTTGAGCGCTTTTTCCAGACCGGCTAATCCGTCGCGCGCGACCTCGACCTCGTAGCCTTCGTGTTCCAACTCGAGCTGCAGGACGCGCAAGATCGCCGCATCGTCTTCGACGACGAGGATCTTGAATTTGCGCTCGGTCGCAATCTCACTCACCATAGCTACCTTTCGACGGCAGTTCTACCCAGCCCGCGTAGCCACCCCAACCTGGCGCCCTAACTCTAATCCGCCGTACATCCGGCAGCAAGAGTGTATAAAAAAGAACAGAGCTGCTGAGGCAGCTCTGTTCTTTAAAGATGAATGAGAGGGTTTAAATGAAGACGGCTATTTACAGGTTACGAGCGCCATCGCCCATCCGGATTGCGTTCTCGTGCGAACGAGATAGCCCTCAGGCGTCCGGTCATAAACCTGGTAGCCCGCTCTTAGCGCGTCGGCTAGGGTTTTAAAGACCACAAGACCAGCCATTGGGGATCCTCCTTTCGTCGGGGTTCCCTTACCCTAATAACGTAAGTGTACCGAAAGCGTTTCACTTAGTGAAAGTGTGCTAGTTAGAACATCGAGTAAAGATTGTGACAGGGGGGTGGCACTAAGGTCGGACGAAGAGACTTTCTTGTGACGCCAGACACGGCGCCCGTTCCTCGCGTTCACAGTGCTGTTGTCGCCGAACGCCGTGAGCCACATCCTGGAATCGTTATCCTCAGTTTGTACGCTCCGGCACTCAGTGCGGAAGTGCGACCCGGGCAATTCGCAATGGCCATTCCGCCTCGGGGTGCAATGCCTGCGACGGCGCTTGGAATCTATGAAGTCCGCGACCAGCATACGAGCGTCATGATCGTTGTCGCAGGGCCGCGCACCAAAGAATTGGCATCGCTCGCCGTCGGCGATCCGCTCGATCTGCTCGGACCGCTCGGCAACGGATTCTCTCTCGATCGCATTCCGCGTAGCGTGGGGATCGTCGCGGGCGGCGTCGGACTTGCCTCGGTGCTACTGGCCGCCGAGCGTTGCGTCGCGCAGTCGGCGCAAACGACGCTCTATTACGGTGCGCGTACCGCGCAAGCGCTCGTCGACGTCGAACTCTTCGAACGTGCCGGCTGCGAAGTCGTTGTCGCCACCGACGATGGAAGTCTCGGACATCATGGCTTCGTGACCGATCTCGTCCGCAACGCAACGCCTGAGCTGCTGCTGGCATGCGGTCCATCGCCGATGCTGCGCGCGGTCGCCGCGCTCGCGACCGAGCGCAACATCCCGGCGCAGCTCTCACTCGAAGAAACATTCGGCTGCGGCGTCGGTGCCTGTTGGGGTTGCGTCGTTCCCCTCGATCGCGCGAGCGCGCAAGCGCCGCACTTTCCGCCACCGAGCGTCCACGAGCCACGTGCGTACGTGAACGCGCGCGTGTGCAAAGAAGGCCCGGTGTTCTGGGCTTCGGAGCTGCGATGGTCGTAGAACGCGCGAAGGTGCGCATGGCGATCAAGATTGGGGCGCTGGAGCTCTCGTATCCGACCTTGATGGGCAGCGGCTGCTACGGTTCGGGCGAAGAGTACTCGCCTTTCATCGATCTCGGGCGCATCGGCGCGGTCGTGCTCAAGAGCGTCACGCGTCAGCCGCGACTCGGTAACGTCGGGCCGCGCCTCGTTCCGACGCCGAGCGGCATGCTCAACGCGATCGGCCTGCAGAATCCGGGACTCGATTACTATCTCGAGCACGAGGTCCGCAAATTTGCCGATCGCCCCTGCGCGGTCATCGGAAGCGTGGCCGGATTCTCGGTCGAGGATTACGTCGAAGTCGCCGAGCGCCTAACCGCGCGCGACGAGATCGACGCGCTCGAGGTCAACATTTCGTGTCCGAACGTCGCCTCTGAAGGCGAGACGTTCGCGTGCAATCCGAATCTGACCGCGCAGGTCGTCAAAGCCGTTCGCAAGGTCGTTCGCAAGCCACTGATCGTCAAGCTCTCGCCGAACGTCACCGATATTGCATCGATCGCGCGCGAAGCCGAAGCTGCCGGCGCCGACGCCCTTGCCGTGATCAACACCGTGCGTGGGATGGCGATCGACGTCGATCGCTGGACGCCGCGGCTCGGTAACGTAACCGGCGGACTTTCGGGGCCGGCGATTCGTCCGATCGCGGTGCTCGCCGTTTACGAGGTCGCTCGCGCCGTACGCATCCCGATCGTCGGCCAAGGCGGGATCGAGACGACGCGCGACGCACTCGAGTTCTTTCTGGCCGGAGCCTCGGCGATCTCGATCGGCACCGCGAACTTTACGGATCCGCGGATTCCCTCACGGATCGTCGCGGAGCTTGAAGATTATCTACGAGAACGCGAGCTCACTGCGCTCAGCGAGATCGTCGGCAAAGCCAACCTCGGTTTTCGAAACGCTGATGAATACGAAGGAGATGCTGGGTGAGGCCGCCCGAGTTGATAGTCGCGCTCGACACGCCGACGTTCGAATCCGCGAAGGGTGTTCTCGACCAGCTCGACGGCTTGCCGTTGATCTACAAGGTCGGGATGGAAACCTATTACGGATACGGGAACGAGATTCGCGCCGAGCTGCAGCGCCGGAACGCCACGTATTTCCTCGACCTCAAGTTGCACGATATTCCACGCACGGTTGCGGCCGGAATTCGTGCGCTCGTGCAGCCGGGAGTTCGCATCATCAACGTCCATGCGCAAGGTGGGAGCGAGATGATGATTGCGGCGGTCGAGGCAGCCGAAGAACGCGCGCTCGAGCTCGGCATCGATCCGCCGGAGATATTTGCGGTTACGATCCTCACCAGCATCGCTCCCGAGGATCTTCGGGAGCTGGGCCTCACCGGAGGTCCGGGCGAGAACGCGATCCGTCTTGCGGCTCTGGCCCGCGATGCGCGCTGCACGGGCGTTGTCTGCAGCGCGCAAGAAGTGCGCGATCTCAAAAACTTCTTCGGCACAGAGTTCAAGACGATCACGCCAGGCATTCGTCCGAGCGGGACATCCCCCGGCGATCAGAAGCGTGTCACGACACCGAGCGATGCACGCGAGGCCGGCAGCGATTACATCGTCGTCGGCCGTCCGATTCTGGAAGCCAAAGACATGCGCGCCGCAGCGCAGGCAATTCTCTCGGAGCTCGTGCCGGCATGACTGCGACCTTCGATCTCTTCGATCTACCTCGCGCGCTCGAAGAAAACGGTGCGCTGCTGAACGGGCACTTCAAACTTTCATCCGGACGGCACAGCGCGCAATTCATTCAAAAGTTCCGCATTCTTGAACATCCGAAGCTCGTGGAGCGCATTGCCACGGAGATGATCGCACGGCTACCACAATCAGCGCGGCCGAACGTCGTCGTGAGCGCGGCAGTCGGCGGAATCGTGCTCGGCTACGAGGTCGCGCGTCAGCTCGGCGTACGCGCGATCTTCGTCGAGAAAGAAGGCGGCGTTCCGACGCTGCGGCGCGGCTTCACGCTTGGGCCGCAAGATCGTGCCTTCGTGGTCGAAGACGTCGTGACGACGGGACTCTCCGTTAAAGAAGTCCTCGATATCGTTCGCACATTAGGAGCCGCCGCAGTTGGGCTCGGCGTGATCGTCCGGCGCGAGCCGGTCGAATTTGGTTTGCCGACCGTCGCGCTCGTCGATCTGCCGATTGCATCGTTCGCGCCCGAGGAATGTCCGAAATGCAAAGCCGGCGAGCCGATCGACGAGCCGGGCTCGCGGTTCTTGGCGTCATGAAAGAGCAACTCGCGTCCCCCGCCGCTGCGATCGTGCGTCGCGCCGTGCGTGACGGGCAATCGTATCGTCCCGGCACGACGCTCGAGCAAGCGCGACGTGAATACGGCATCGAGCGGATCATCAAGCTCTCTTCAAACGAGAATCCGCTCGGGACGTCGCCCTTGGCGCTCGATGCGCTCAAGAATATCAGCGACCTGAACATCTACGTCGACAATCAATATCAAGAGCTGCGCGAGAAGCTGGCGCACAAACTTGGCGTTGGTGTCGAGAACGTGACCGTCGGGCACGGCAGCAACGAGCTCTTGGAGTTGATGTTCGAAACGTTCGTGGATCGCGGCGAGCGCGTCATCATGGCTGCGCCGACGTTCTCGCTCTTTCCGCAGAACGCGCAGCTGCGCGAAGCCGAATCGATCCAAGTTCCGCTCAAAGATGGTGTGCACGACCTCGAGGCGATGGCCGATGCGATCGATTCGAACACCAAACTCGTGCTGATCTGCGATCCGAACAATCCGACCGCAACGTCGATCGCGCCGCAGGCGATGGACAAGTTTCTCTCGCGGCTTCCCTCGGGCGTGCTGCTCTCGTTCGATCAAGCTTACCGTGAATTTATGCCGAACGGTGTCGACGGCGTCGCGCTTGCGATGCGCCGGCCGAATACGCTCGTCTACCGCACGATGTCGAAGGCGTACGGCCTCGCGGCGCTGCGGATCGGCTACGTCATCGGCCAGGCCGACGTCATCGGCTACATGCAGCAAGTACGATTGCCGTTCAATGTGACCCGCGCATCGCTCGTCGCGGCCCTGGCTGCGCTCGACGACGACGCGTTCGTCGCCCGCAGCGTCAAGGTCAACGCCGAACAGCGCGAACGGCTCGAGCGCGAGTTCAAGCGGCTCGGCCTTTTCGTCTATCCCAGCGCCGCGAATTTCATTGCCGTCCAGGTTCCGATCGGCGCCAATCAGGCATACGTCGATCTGCTCAAGCTCGGAATCGCCGTGCGCTCCGGCGACGCGTTGCGGTTGCCCGGCTTCCTGCGCATCACCGTCGGCACGCCGGAGGAGAACGACGCCGTGCTCGCCGCCTTCGAGAAGCTGCTGCCCACCTGGAAGTCGTCCTGAGCCTGCGCGTTCGAGAGGGCGACGAATCCGATCGCGATTTCGTGCGCGATCTGGGGATACGAGTCGCGATGTCGAGCGTTTCGCCGTACCGAGCTGCGATGAACTCGCTCGTCGCGCTCTCGTACGAAAAGCTGCTCGACTTCATCTTCGCGCAGTCGCACACGATCTTGGTTGCCGGCGATGACGGCCGGCGCGTCGGATTTCTGCTGCTCCTGGACACACTTCCCGACGAAGTCTCAATGGCGCCGCAGGCCTTCGTCGCGTACATGGCCGTCGAGCCTGACGTCCAGCGCCGGGGAATCGGGCGGGCACTCTTGAACGCAGCCGAGGGCCTTGCGCGGGAGCGCGGCCTCCCTACGATTGCGATGATGGTGACGGAGAGTAACGTCCCCGCTCTCGATCTTTATACATCGAGCGGATATCGCACGGAACGAAGGCTACTGTGCAAGCAACTGGTCTGAATCCGCGGACGCTGCGCCGCATCATCGGAACGGCATGGGGCCTGCTGTTGCTCGCTCTTGCAATCGTGCTCGCGATGAAAATTCCCAAGACCGTTGAGATCTTCGTGACCGCGGCCGTCATCGCACTCGGCGTCCATCCCGTCACGCAGTTTCTCGAACGCTGGATGAAACGCGGGCTGGCGATAACGATCGTCTACCTCGTCATCATGGCTTTTGCGGCGATCATTGGGCTTTTGGTTATTCCAACCGGGCTTTCGCAAACGCAGGCTGTCCTCGGAGCGCTCCCGGATCAGATGACCTCCGCGGAGCAGTCGCTGATGACGTTCCAGACGAATTTGGAGCACCACGTCGGCAAAGGAATGCTGCCGCCGAGTCTGATCGATATTCGCAGCGTGATCGACGCCAAGATCTCAGAATGGGGAAGCGCCGCAGTCGCCGGTATTTATCCAGCTCTCGTGAGCACGATCGGCGTCATGTTCGTGTTGCTCTCGTCGATCATTCTCTCGATTTTCTTCTTGGCGAGCGGCGAGCGCATTCGGCAACAGCTGCTTTCGATCGTGCCGCATTCGCGCGAGCACGAGGTTGCGCAGGTCCTCGATGAGATCGTGCATATCTTCGGTGGCTTCGTCGCGGGACAATCGATCTTGTGCGCGATCGTCGGCGTCTCGACGTGGCTGATTCTGTGGGTCTTAGGCTACAAGTTCGCGCTTTTGGTCGGTGTGTTCTGTGGCATTGCGTATGCCGTTCCGTTCGTCGGAATGATCGTCGCGCAAGTCGTTGCCGCGGTGCTTGCCGCGCCGCAGGGCCTTGCGATGGTGTGGGAGGTGACGATCGTCGTGTTCGTCGTCGCGCGCGTCGCCGACAACGTGCTCGTACCAAAGATCATGGCGCCACACGTCGGTGTCTCGCCGATTGCCGTCATGTTCGGCGTCTTCGCCGGAGGCGAGCTCCTCGGTTTGCCCGGGCTTATTTTAGGGATTCCCGCAGCCGCGATGGGCAAAGTTCTCTGGAGAATTTTCGTGCGGCCGTGGCTCTCGCGCCATGATTTTGGTCCACGCGCAGCCGAGCACGAGCACGAACACGAACACCACTTGCATAAGGGTGAACGCGAAATCGACATCGAGATCCACGAGACGATCCGCGAACGAACGTGATTCCCCGTTATCTGCTGTTTGCGTTCATGGTTTGCCTTACGGCAATCCCGTACTCGGTTTCGAGCCAACAGCTTTCAGGTGTGACGGTCCTTCGCGTCACCAAGACAATTCCGGTCGGCGAGTTCGACGGCGTTGCGTACGTGCGCAAATACGGACTGCTTTCGGGGGTCGTTGCTCCGGGCGAACGGATCGATGGGCTCGGCAAGAATCCGTTTGCGTACACGTCTGAGTTTGAGATCATCGAGCCTGCGAGGCCGGGCGCAATCGACACCATCGTTGTCGAGCCTGAGAATCGCGGCAATCCGCTCGTACTCGGACGCCTCAACAGCTTTCCGGCTGTAGGAAGCCCGTCGAAGGCGGAGTATCCGCACGGCCTCGGCAACGGATTTCTTTTCAAACATCACATCGCGTACGCGCGCGTGGAATGGCAATATCCGCTCGCAGTGGGCGTTCCGAAAACTGCACAAGGGGTCGGTGAAGCGATCGTTCGGGATTTCGGTGCCGCGCTCGCGGGCACGTATCACACGCGGTTGCTCGTCGGCATCTCGCAGAGTGGCTGGTTCGTCGAGACCTTCGTCGCCGAAGGCTTCAATGAGTCTCCTAACAATCACGAGGCTGTTTACGCCGGTGCGATCGCGATCGACGGTACCGGAAATTGGCTTGCGATCAATCAGCTGGCGAAAGCCCATCACACCCCGCAGCAGCCATACGTCGATCCGGTCAATCCCACGGTGCTCAACGCAAAAGAGCTTTTGCATCGGCCCAAGACCGATCCGTTTTTCATCGACGTCGCGAACTACACCGATTTCTATCGCGTGCACGCGAGCCTGACGGACACGACGGATCTGCTCGAGGGCATGCGCCGCTATGACTGGCCGAGCCCACACGCGACCGGCAATCGCACGACGTCGGACAACGCCTTCACGAAGATGGGCTGCAATGGCGGAAAACCCGTGTGGCTCAATCCCATTGCCTACGATCCGTACATGCGCGCGATCGTGCTCGAGCTTGCGCATCGCCTAAACGTCGGAGTCGGTCCCGCGCCCGAGCTGCCTCCGACGACACTCTTCAAGCTCGGAGCTGCGCCAGCGGATACCGAACATTTCAATCCGCTCAAAGGCGCAACGCTCGAAGTTCCGACCGTCGATTCCGATGCACAGCCGGAAGGCGGCGTACGTTTTCCTGAAGTCGAGAGCCCGATCGGCAAACCGGTTCCCGTATCGCTGAATCCGGTCATTACGTCAACGATCAACAACACGTGCGGAAATCTCGGCGAATGGCAGCCGATTTGGGGCGAGGATCTTACGAAGCGTTACGCTTCCAGCGCCGGCTTTCTCACGCGCTACGGCGCCTCACTCGATCACCTGATCAAAGAAGGCTACGTGTTAGAAGAAGACCGTATGCCGATGCTCGCACGCGCCGCGCAGCTCTACGCAAACCCCGGCGGCTACTGAGCGGAGGGGCGGCGTTCCATGAAGTCGGGGGCGGTGACTCCGCAGATTGCGAGCGCGTTCGCGAGGACTGAGCGCGCGGCAGTCGAGAGTGCCAGGCGCGCTACGCTCGTCTCGGATTCTGCGGCGTCGACGATCGTGCACGACGTATAAAACTGGTGAAAGTCGCTCGCGACTTCACGCGCGTACGCCGCAAGCAGATGCGGCGCGCGTGAGCGCGTGGCGTGCGCGATCAGGCGCGGCCATTCGGCCAGGCGTCGCGCGAGCGCAAGCTCCGTCGGATGAACGAGGCGTTCGAGATGTTGTGCATGTGAGGCATCGTCGACAAAGCGCGAGGTCTCGGGATTCGAGCGTGCGTGCGCGATCAGCGAGGAGATCCGAGCGTGGCCGTATTGGACGTAGTACACCGGATTCTCGTTGCTCTGCTTGACCGCGAGCTCGAGATCGAACGTTAGCGGCGATTCCGGTGCGAGCATGATGAAGAAGAAACGCGCGGCGTCGACGCCGACCTCATCGAGTACCTCATCGAGCTCGATGATATTACCGGCCCGCTTGCTCATCGATGCGGCCTCGCCGCCGCGCATGAGATTCACCTGTTGCGCGATCAGCACGTCGATCGAAACGTCGTGCCCGGCCCAATGCGTTGGCCCTTCGAGTTTGAGTGCGTCGAGGCGCTCAAGAAAGCTCTTGAACGACGGCTTGCCGTAGAGCCTGCGCCACAGTTCCGCCATCGCGCGCACGCGTGCGATGTAACCATGATGATCCGGCCCCAAGATGTCGAGCAGCTCGGAGGCGTGGCGGAATTTCGAGAAATGATAGACGATGTCGGCGCCAAAGTACGTCGGCCGTCCGTCGGTGCGTCGCAGAATGCGCGCTTTTGTTTCGTCCGGATCGAGCTCCGGTGAAAGCGCGATCGCCTGATCCTCGCGGACCGTCAGCCCTTCGTCTTCGAGCAGCGTGATAATCGCGTCGACGAGCCCGGCCTCGTGAAATACTTTCTCGCTTTGGAAGATGAAATCGACGCCGAATCGCCGTGCGGTCGCGCGCTGCGCGTCGACCATCCTGTCGTGCGCGAATCCCTCGAGAAAATCTCGGTCTTCGGGATCGGCTCCCGCCACGCTATCGAGATCTTTCGCAAGCTCGACGACGTAGTCGCTCGGGTAGCCGTCCTCCGGAAACGGAAATGCCGGATCGCGCAGTTGACGCCAGCGCGCATACAGCGAGCGCATCAGAATATCGAGCTGGTTGCCTGCGTCGTTGATGATCCAATCGGTCGTGACCTCGCTGCCGAGAAAGCGCAGCGCGTTCGCAAGCGTCGACCCGATCGCGAGACTGCGGCCTTGCACGACGACGAGCGGGCCAGTCGGATTCGCGCTGCCGAATTCGAGCGAGAGCCGCGTGCCGGTCGATGCACCGCGACCGTAGTCTGCGCCCTTCTCGAGAATCTCGCGAACGACTTGTTGCCAAAATGCGGGCTGCATCCGTAAGTTAACGAAGCCCGCAACCGGCTTAATTTCAACGATTGTTGTTTGCAAAGTCGCATCGCGAACAGCCATGTCGGCAATTTCGGTTGCGATTGCTTGCGGCGCTTTGCGCGCAGTTTTGGCCAGCTTGAACGCGATGTTCGTCGCGAAGTCGCCGAAGTCGACGTTGCGCGGCGTTTCGAACGTGACGTCGATCGCGACGTCTCCATAGAGGGCGCGCGCCGTGCGATCGAACGCGATCGCGACGCCGTCGAGATCGAGCAGCTTCATGCGGTCGAACGCGCTGCGCGCCGGCGTCCGAGCTCGGCTTTATATTCGGCTTCGAGCTGGTCGGGTCGCTCGCGGTATTTCGCCCACAGCGCGGGCATGTGAGCGATATCGGATAAAACGCGCGCAAAGACGGCGTTGACCGGCGTTGCAACACCGAGCCGGTGTCCAGCATCTGCGACGGCGCCGTTGAGAACGCCGACTTCAGTTTCATTCTTACCCGCGCGCAGATCGAGCAGCAGCGACGGCGGTTTGCGTCCACGGGCGCCTGCAATCCGGCTTGCGAGCACGAGGCGCGAGACGGGTGAGGGGAGCGTCGCGAGACCTTGCAGCGCGCGCAACGGATAGCGCGGCAGGTCAATCGGTGTAATTCTTTGCGCGAGCATGACCGCGCGCACTTCGCGGATCGCGCGAATCTCGAGCGTGAAGGCCTCATCGAAATGGACGAGCCGTTCAGGCAAGACATTCAGAATCGCGCAGGATGCATTGGCGACGTTGTTGAGCGCGAGCTTCGACCACTTGAGTGCGCGGTAGTCCTCGACGGCCTTCGTCGGCAAACCGGCTTGTGCGAAGGTTGCAAGAATCCAGTTGTGCGCTTCGCCTCCAACCGGCGCAAATGCGATGCCGCCCGCGTTCGTCGGCTGACCCGTGCCGTCGCGATTGCGTTCGACCGGGATCGTGAGCGCGCACGCGACGATAGGATCGGGTCCGAACGCGGCGGCGAGTTTCTCCTCGTTTCCGACGCCGTTCTGAGGACACAAGATTGCCGTCTGCGCAGGCTGAGCAAGTCCGCGCTTGAGCGTTTCGATTGCACCGTCCGTGTCGTAGGATTTCACCGCAACGATCGCAAGCTCGGCGGCAACCGGTTCGACGTTCTCGTGGTCGCGCGGCGCGTAGACAACGTCGTTACCGATCTTGGCAAGCAAATCGCCAAAAAACGTCCCGATCGCGCCTTTGCCGACGATGTAGACCTTCAAACGTAGACCTTCAGTGATCTTACCCCCGCACGCCCGTGCTGCCGAAGCCCGCTTCTCCGCGCTCGGTTGGCGCAAGCGTCTCCGCATCCTCGAAGATGCCGGTCACAACGGGTGCAAGGACGAGTTGCGCAATCCGATCGCCGCGCCGCACGAGCACGTCTTGATTGCCGTGATTGACGAGAATGATTTTGATCTCGCCGCGATAATCGGCATCGATCGTTCCGGGCGAATTCAGCAAACCGACTCCGTCGCGCAGCGCCAGACCGCTGCGAGGCCGCACTTGCATCTCGTAGCCCTGCGGGATCTCGACGCACAACCCGGTCGGAACGGCGGCTCGCGCGCCGGGTCGCAAAACAAGTTCGGCTTCAAGCGCTGCGCACACATCTGCGCCGGCCGCGTCCTTGGTTGCATATGACGGAAGCGGAAGACCGGCTGCATGCGCAAGCCGCGTTATGCGGACGCGCACGCCCTCAGGTCGCAAGCTCGGTTAGGACAGTCCGGAAACTCTCGACGTCCGTGAACGATCGATAAACGCTTGCGAAGCGAACGTACGCCACTTTGTCGACGGCGTGCAGCGCTTCCATCACCTTCTCGCCGATGAGTGTCGTCTGCACTTCGTTGTCGCCGCGCGAAAAGAGCTCGCGTTCGAGCTTTGCGACGATCTCGTCGAGCTGCGCTTCGGAAACCGGTCGCTTCTCACACGCTCGCTGCAAACCGGCCAGGATCTTTTCGCGATTGTATTGCTCGCGCCGGCCGTCCTTTTTCACGACGAACAGACGAGGCGCTTCCATACGCTCGTAGGTCGTGAAACGGTGTTTGCAAGTGAGGCATTCGCGGCGCCGGCGTACGACGGATTCATCGTCACGCGAGTCGACGACGCGCGTCTCGCTCTTGCGGCATGCTGGGCAGAGCAGGGTGCGTGCGGCCTCGTAGGGATAGGGACCCCAATATCTTGGGGTTCAGACGAGTATAAGGCACGACCCGCTGTGCGGGCAAATTCTAGGCTACTTCGCTGCCCCGATTTTGAACATCTTGGTTCCACAAACCGGACACTTGCCTTCGGTTGCCGGTCGACCGTTCTTCATTGTTATCTGGACTGCGTCTTTGATTTCACGCTTTGTCTTGCATTTCACGCAATACGCTTCAGCTGCCATGGTCGCCCCATATTCCCCGGCTCCACGTTCTTCCTCGTCTTTCCGAAAGAAGCTGATGGCGTGAAGGAGGGGAGTGGAGCGACCGACCCTCGTCCTCCCGGCCGAATCGGCCGGTCTCTTTTTGCGGGCAGGGCGCCCGGGAGTCGACGTTCCCCTCTGGGTCAGCGGGTCACTCGACGCTCTGGTAGCACCCACCGTGGCGGTCGTCGGGACCCGCGTTCCGAGCGGGGGCGGCCGGAGATTGGCCTTTGAAACTGCCAGGCTCCTGGCCGGCTCGGGCGTCTGTGTTGTGAGCGGCCTCGCGCTCGGAATCGATGCCGCGGCCCACGAGGGCGCGCTCGCGGCGCAGGCGCCGACGATCGGCGTCCTGGGCGGCGGTCACGATAATTTCTTTCCGCTCGGAAATCGCGAGCTCGCGGAGCGGATCATCGCCGGCGGCGGCGCGGTCATCTCGCCGTTCGCCCCGGATTGGCCGGCGCGGCCTGGGCAATTTTTGCAGCGGAATGGCATCGTCGCGGGCTTGGCCGACGGCGTTGTCGTGGTCGAAGCCGCGGAGCGCAGCGGCGCGCTGAACACCGCCTCCCACGCCGGAAATCTCGGCATTCCCGTCATGGCGTTTCCAGGCGACGTCGATCGCCGTAAGGTTGCCGGCTGCCTGGCTCTGCTCCGCGACGGCGCCACGCTCGTGCGCGACGCGGCCGACATCCTCGAAGCGATCGGTATCGAGCCGGCGCGGGAAACCCGGAAACGCGGTGCGATCGACATGCTCGAAGAGCGCTCGCGTGCGATCGTCGCTTTGCTGGGCGACGGCGAGATGGATTTCGATGCGCTGCTGGTGCGCGCCGGCATCGATGCAGGTGAACTTGCCGGACGATTGATCGAGCTGGAGCTGTGCGGGATCGTTGAGTCGAGGACCGGCGCGCGTTACGCGCTAATTTGAGGGAGTGCGTAATCCCGAGGTCCCCGAGTCGCTCGACGGCTGGAGCATCCTGCATCGGATGTTCAGCTTCAATCGCCGCCGCTATGAAGCTCTCGACGCAAGCAATCGCACGCGCATAGCCGCGAGCGCAGTCGAGTTCTTACGGCCGCTGCACGACGATCCTGAAAGCGATGTCGGCCTTGCGCAGCTGCTCGGCCACAAAGCCGATTTGATGGTGACATTTTACGCGAAAAGCTTTGACGCACTGGGTGACGCAGAGATCGCGTTCGATCGACTCGCGTTGCGGGACTATCTCGAGCCGCACGGCTCGTACGTCTCGATCTTAGAGCTTGGCCTGTACGAAGCGACGCGCCGGATTCATGAGACGCTGCGCGAGCGCGCGCTCAAACCGCATTCAGCCGAGTGGAACGAGGCATTCGATGCGCTGCTGCACGAGGAAGCCGAAGAACCGCGCAGTGCCGCCCGGCTTTTCGCAAAGATCCCGGCGCGCCGCTACGTTTGCTTCTATCCGATGGACAAGAAGCGCGGCGAGCGAACGAACTGGTACTCGCTTCCATATAAGGAGCGTGCGGGGCTGATGCTCGATCACGGCAAGATTGGCCGCACGTTCCACGGACTCGTCACACAAGTGATCTCAGGATCGATCGGCTTCGATGATTGGGAGTGGGGTGTCGATCTGTACGCGGACGATCCGATGGTCTTTAAGAAGCTGATCTATGAGATGCGCTTCGATGAAGCCAGCGCTAAATACGCGGCGTTCGGGCCTTTCTACACCGGGATGCAGTTTTCGGTCGACGCGTTACCTGTGTTCCTTGATGGGAAAGAACGCGCAGAGCTTCTCACCGGTTTGACGCTCTAATACTCGAAGTCTGGGAGCCTTCCAAGGGTCCGCACGTTTGCCTGCCCTCCTTCGTGGGGTAGATTTTGGGAGGGATGGCTATGAAGGCTCGTACGTTATTCGCTGGCGCGATTGCTCTTGTGGCGCTTGCGACGCTTTGCGCATGCGCAAAGAAGCCGGAGCGCACGGCCGCCGCCGCACCGCAAGTCGCAACGGAGATCACCGCCGACGGCACTCTTCGGCCGACATTGACGTTGGCCGGATTCATCGCGCCGGCGCAAAGCGTTGCATTGTCGAGCAGTCTGCAAGAGCCGACGCTGCAGGTCAACGTCCAGGAGGGCGATCACGTGCGCGCCGGCCAGGTGCTGGCCGTGCTTTCAACCGCAGATCTGCGCGCCGCCCTTGCCTACAATTTGCACAATGCCGCCGCAAACGATGAGCTCACGAAGCAAAACGTCTACCAAGGCCAGCTGAACATCGCCCAGGGGAACGACGCCGTCAATCAGGCGCGCGCGAATGTGCGCTCGGCGCAGGCAACGCTGACCAACGCGCAGCGCGATCTGCAGCGCTACAAGATGCTCTACAGTCAGGGCTATGTCACGGAACAGCAATACGTAACGCAGCAGACGACGGTGGAGAACGATCTGCAGGCCGTCCGGAACGATGAAGCCGCACTTTCGAGCGCGATTTCGAACGTCACGACCAACGGAACGATGCAAGCGGGATTGCAGGCTGCTAAAGTCGCGCAATCCGAAGCGGAAGCGCGCGCATCGCGCGATCAGGCCGCGCAAGAACAGGTCAGTATCAATACCGCGACGATCTCCTCTCCGGTCAACGGCATCATCGTCAACCGAAATCTCAACCCGGGAGAATATCCCGGCACCCGGCAAATCTTCACGATTCAGGAAGAAGACTACGTCTTCGCGATCCTGAGCGCGTCGTCAGCGAAAATCTTTCAGGTTCCGGTCGGCGCCAGCGTCAACGTCACCGTCAACGGTCTACGCGGTCAATATCCCGGTACGGTTGCGGCCGTGCTCGATCAGTTAACGCCCGGCTCGACCAACTTCGCGATCAAAGTCAACGTGCCGAATCCGCAAGGCACGTTGCGCTCGGGCGTCACCGTCTCGAGCGTGATCCAGCTCAATCCCGTCTCAGGCGTTGAAGTTCCGGTCTCGTCATTTCTCGACGACAACCACACATCGATTATGACCGTCGATGCAAACGGCACGACACATGTCGTCAATGTCACGCAGATTGCGACAGACGGAACGAACGCGATCGTCACGGGTCTCGGGACCGGCGCTCGCCTCGTAACAAACGGTCAGTTGGGGCTAAGCGACGGCGAGAAGGTAACCGTTAAGTAGATGTGGCTGACCCGCGTCTTCGTCCAGCGTCCGACGCTGGTGCTCGTCTTAATCGCGTTGTTTTTCATTGCGGGTTTCATCTCGCTGCAGAATCTGGTCGTCCAGCAATATCCGAACGTGGAGAAACCCGTTATCTCGATTCACGTCTCGTATACGGGCGCATCGACAACGGAGATGCGCGACAGTATTGTCGTGCCGATCGAGAACCAGATCGCCGGCACGCCGGACTTGCAGACCATCGATTCGACGGTTGAATCCGGCTCGGCATCGATTTCGTCGACGTTCACTCTGACGTCGGATGCCTACACCGATCTCGTGTACATACAAAAAGCGCTGACGCAAGCCTCGAAATATTTGCCGACGAACTTGGTGCCGCCGACGATCAATATCTCCAATCCATCGGAAACCGTCGTCGCGACGATTGGCGTCACATCGAAGTCGCTCACTCCCGCGGCGCTTTCGTTGATCATCACGGGCGTCCTCATTCCGGACTTGGAACAGATTCCGGACGTCTCGAACGTCAACGCACAAGGCACCGTGACGCCCGCGTACGAGGTCACGGTCAATCCTGCGATCTTGGCCGGCGACAATCTGACGATCACCGACGTCGTCAACACCGTCTCCGCGAACAATTTGCATCTTCCGGGTGGCACGCTCTACGCGCCGGGCCGTACGACGAGCCTGGATGTGCGTGCCGATATTCTCAGTCCCTCATCGATCGGCGATCTGCTGATACAAGCGACGCCGGGAACGTCGGGCGTAACGGCGATTACGCCGCAGCCGGCCTCTTCCGCGACCAACGCGTGGACGACACTGACTGCGGCGCATCGCGTCGCCGACGTGTCGACCGTGACGACCGGGCAAGTGCCGCAAACGGCCTTCGCGGCAGTGAACGGTAAGACGAGTTTCTTTTTACAGGTTCAGAAGACGGCCGATGCCAGCGAAGTGTCGGCCTCGAATAACGTGCTCGCGGCGCTGCCTGGATACGAAAAGCGCTTTCCGCAGCTCGCGTTCACGATTGTAAACGTTCAGTCCAAGTACACGCAGCAGCAGCTCAATGCCGTTATCCGCACGCTTATCGAAGGCATCATCTTCATTGCCATCGTCATGCTGCTGTTCTTGCGTTCGTGGCGCAACGCGGTCGTCGTTATCATCGCGATTCCAACGTCCTTGTCGGTCACGCTCTTCGTGATGAAGATGTTCAACTTCACGATCGACACGGTCTCGCTGCTCGGCATGACGCTTGCGATCGGCATCCTGATCGACGATTCGACCGTCGTCCTCGAAAATATCGAGCGTCATCGCGACGAGCTAGGACAAACGCCGATTGCAGCCGCAATCACCGGCCGCACCGAGATCGGGCAAGCGGCCATGGTGTTGACGCTGGTCGACGTCGTTGTGTTCCTTCCGATCGCATTTCTGCAAGACGAGGTGGGCCGTCAGCTCGCCGAGTTTGGCGTCGTTGTAACGGTCGCGACGCTGACGTCGCTCTTCGTGTCCTTTACCATCACGCCCGCACTTGCCGGGCTCTGGGCACTCCATTCCACCTGGAAACCACCAAAGTTCATCGACGCGTTCGATAATGTCTTCTTGCGTTTGCGCGGCTGGTATCACGAACGTGCGCTGCCGTGGGCGCTCGGCGCGCCATTTATCGTCGCCGGCTTCGCGCTTATCACGTTCGTGCTTGCGCTGTTGGCCGTCGGTCTGGGATTCGTCGGCAAAGAGTACATTCCGGCGCAAGACATGGGTCAGCTCTTCGTGCAGTTCACGTTCCCGGTTGGTACGCCGGTTGCGTACACGACCCAAGAAGTCGAAAAAGTCGAACAAGCGATTCTCAAAATTCCCGACTTGGGCGCAATGACGCGCGTCTCAGGAGCCCAAGCGGCGAACTTCGGTGGGTTCATCAGTGAGACGAGTGTCGGCCAGATTCAAGTATTCCTCAAAGACAACCGCCAGCACCCGACGACCTACTGGGTAGCCGAGATCCGGCGCGAAGCCGAGCATCTCGCGCCCGACGGTAAAATCACCGTCATTCCGGTGACGGGTACCCAAGGCGGTAACGCGCAGCCGATCGACGAGCTCGTCAGCGATCTTTCCGGTGGCGACCCGACATCCGCCGCGCAGCAAGTACTGCAAGCGCTGCAGCAGACGCCGGGCGCGCAGAACGTCAATAGCTCGGCGAGCGCGCTTGCACCCCAGGTCAACGTGTTCTTCAATCGCGAGGCCGCCCGTTCTCTCGATGTTGCGATCAGCGACGCCGCCAGCGCCGTCAACGCGGCCTTCGCCGGCGCGCTTCCGACGCAGGTGATTACGTCGCAAGGGATCATGCAGGTTCAGGTCATTTATCCGCTCGCGAACCAGCAAGATCTCACCCAAGTCGAATCAATCCCGATGCGCGCGCTCAACGGCAACATCGTAACAGTCGGCGACGTAGCGCAACTGCAGTGGGCACCGACGCTTCCCGTCCTCACGCGTGAAAACCGCCTGACGGTCATCCACGTCGACTCGAACGTGGCTCCGAATTCGTCGCTCTCAACCGTGCAGGCAGCGTTTCAAAAGAAGCTCGCGGCGCTCAATCTGCCGCGCACCATTCAGGTTGCGCCGTCCGCACAAGGCCAGCAGTCGGAGATGGCGGAGACGCTTTCCGACGTCGGCCATTCGATGATCTTGTCGCTGGTTCTCGTGTTCTTGTTGATGGTCGCGCTCTACAACAGCTACGAATCGCCGTTCATCATTATGTTCTCGGTTCCGGTTGCGGCCGTCGGCGCTGTCGGTTCGCTGATGCTGACGCACTCGACG
This sequence comes from Vulcanimicrobiaceae bacterium, assembly GCA_049520515.1. Lineage (GTDB taxonomy): Bacteria > Vulcanimicrobiota > Vulcanimicrobiia > Vulcanimicrobiales > Vulcanimicrobiaceae > JAFAMS01. Next base: position 7,875 of record JBEKPS010000006.1, on the reverse strand, counting down.
CTCAATCTGTTCTCCTTGATCGGTTCGATGCTGCTGATCGGTCTTGTCGCAAAGAACGGAATTCTGCTCGTTGACTACGCGAACACGCTGCGGCGTACGCGTGGTCTTTCGAAGGTCGAAGCAATCAAGGAAAGCGCGAAGACGCGATTCCGCCCGATCATGATGACGACGCTTGCGATGGTGAGCGGCATGCTGCCGCTTGCGCTCGCGCTAGAGCCCGGCTCGCAAGAACGGGAAAGTCTCGGCGTGGTCGTGATCGGCGGTTTGCTCAGCTCGCTCGTGCTGACGCTCGTGCTCGTTCCGGTTATGTACGAGTGGCTCGCGCCCAAAGAGATGTCAACGCGCGAAAAAGAAGTCGAAGACGAGATTGCGGGCGCCCACGATCACGCCGCGCCGAACCCCGCGACCTAGCGCGAAAAGAGTCCGACCAACTCGCCTTCGGCAAGAATGTGGCCACGCATCATAAACATCAGCGTCGCGCCGGTCGTGCCTTTTTCGAGCGGCAGCTTGTCGACGTCGAGCGCGAAGACGCGATGACGATAATGATGCGGTGAATCGCCGGGCGGCGGTGCCGGACCACCGTACGCGCTCATGCCGTAATCGGTGTACCCTTGCACGGCGCCGGCGGGGACGTTGCCCTCTTGAAGCTCCGTCACGTTCGCGGGGATGTTGAAGACGAGCCAGTGCCAATAACCGACGGTCGTCGGCGCGTCCGGATCCCAGATCGTGACGACGAAACTCTTCGTACCGGCTGGTGCGCCACTCCATTTGAGGTTCGGTGAGACGTTGTCTCCGCCGACGCCCCAATCGCTGAACGCGTACTTTTTCGGGATCGTCTGGTTGCTGCCAAACGAGCTGCTCTCAACTTTTAGCTGTGCCACGCGGGGCTCTTTCCCGCAATGCCCGGGTGTGCCTACCGCGCTACTTTTATCGGAATTGGCAGTCCAACTTACGGAGGTTGGATGGTGACATTTTACCGTTGGATGGTGAAAGGGGCTCATTGGATGGCGACAGTCTCAGCCATTAGCCCGATGATAGTATCCCGCCCGAACGCCCACGGGAAGAAGACTGATGACGCTTACCGTTCCGAACTTCGCCGATCCGGATCCCCAAGAGACTCGCGAATGGCTTGACGCCTTCGACGGAGTCCTCACGCACGAAGGTCCGCCGCGTGCGGCGCAACTGCTCGAACGCCTCGTCGAGCGCGCGCAGACCGGCGGCACGCAAGTCGACGTCGGCCTGCAGACGCCGTACATCAATACGATTCCGGTTTCGCAGCAACCGCTGTATCCGGGCAACGATGAGCTCGAGACGCGGCTGCGCCATTACATTCGTTGGAACGCGATGGCGATGGTCGTGCGCGCCAATCACATTTCGTCCGAGCTTGGCGGCCACGTCGCGAGCTTCGCATCGTCGGCAACGCTGTACGATGTCGGGCATAACCATTTCTTCCGCGCGCCGAGTGAGAATTTTGGCGGCGACCTGGTGTTCTTCCAAGGCCATTCGTCGCCGGGCGTGTATGCGCGCGCCTTTCTGGAAGGACGTATCTCGCAAGAGCAGTTGGAAAATTTCCGGCAAGAAGTCGACGGTAAGGGCCTCTCGTCGTATCCGCATCCGTGGTTGATGCCGGACTTCTGGCAATTCGCGACGGTCTCGATGGGACTGGGCCCGATTCAAGCGATCTATCAGGCGCGCTTCCTCAAGTACTTACACAATCGCGGAATTGCGAACACGGAAGGCCGCAAGGTTTGGTGCTTCATCGGTGACGGTGAAAGCGACGAGCCCGAGTCGCTCGGCGCGATCAACGTTGCGTCGCGCGAAGGTCTCGACAATCTGATCTTCGTCATCAACTGTAATCTGCAGCGTTTGGATGGACCGGTGCGCGGCAACGGCAAAATCATCCAAGAGCTGGAGCGTGAATTCCGCGGCAACGGTTGGAACGTCTTGAAAGTCATCTGGGGCAGCAATTGGGATCCGCTGCTCGAGAAAGACAAGAGCGGTAAGCTCGTGCAGTTGATGACCGAGACAGTCGACGGCGAGTATCAAGCGCTCAAAGCCAACGACGGCAAATTCGTGCGCGATCACTTCTTCGGTAAGTATCCCGAAACCGCGGCGCTCGTCGCCGATTGGACGGACGCCGAGGTTTGGGATCTGCAGCGCGGCGGTCACGATCCGCGCAAAGTCTACGCGGCGTACGACATCGCGACGAAGACGGTCGGAAAACCCAGCGTGATCTTAGCGATGACGATCAAGGGTTACGGCATGGGTTCCTCGGGCGAAGCGCAGAACATCGCGCACCAGCAGAAGCACATGGATATCGAAGCGATGCGGCAATTCCGCGATCGCTTTGCGATTCCGATCAAGGATTCCGAGCTCAGCGACCTTCCGTTCTACAAGCCCGCCGACGACAGTCCCGAGATGAAATATCTCAAAGACCGGGTGAGCAAGCTCGGCGAGGTTCCGCAACGGCGCCGCAAATCGACTGCGTCGATCGTCGTTCCCGCGCTTGCGGCATTCGAACAGCAATTAAAAGGAACGGGCGATCGCGCGATTTCGACGACGATGGCCTTCACGCGCGTCCTCTCGACGATGATGCGTGACAAAGGCATCGGACCGCGCGTCGTGCCGATCGTCGCCGACGAGACCCGTACGTTCGGTATGGAAGGGTTGTTCAGGCAAATCGGCATCTACTCGCCTGTCGGTCAGCTCTACAAGCCGCAAGATGCCGCGCAGCTGATGTATTACCGCGAAGCCAAAGACGGCCAGATTCTGCAAGAGGGCATCAGCGAAGCGGGTTCGATGTGCTCGTGGATTGCGGCGGCGACGTCGTACTCGACCAGCAACGTCCCGATGATTCCGATGTTCATCTTTTACTCGATGTTCGGATTCCAACGCGTCGGTGATTTGATTTGGGCGTCCGGCGACATGCGGAGCCGGGGATTTCTCATCGGTGGAACGTCAGGGCGCACGACGCTCAACGGCGAGGGCTTACAGCACGAAGACGGGCAAAGCCAGATCATGGCGTCGTTCATCCCGAATTGCATATCCTACGATCCGACCTTCTCGTACGAGCTCGCCGTCATCATGCAGGATGGCTTGCGACGAATGGTCGCGGATCAAGAAGACGTCTTCTACTACATCACCGTGATGAACGAAAACTACATTCATCCCGATATGCCGCAGGGTGCAGAAGAAGGCATCTTGCGAGGAATGTATCTGTTGCGTGATGCCGGCAAGACGAAGAGTCCGCGCGTCCAACTCATGGGCTCGGGGACGATCTTGCGCGAGGTACTCGAAGCGGCTACCCTGCTCGAAAACGATTTCGGAGTCGCAGCCGACGTCTGGAGCGCGACAAGCTTCAATCAGCTGCGGCGCGATGGGCTCGACGCGCAGCGCTGGAATCTGTTGCATCCCGATAAGAAGCCGCGCCAGTCGTTTGTCGAGCAATCGCTAGGCGAGCGTCAGGGGCCGGTCGTCACCGCGACTGATTACATGAAATCGTTCACCGAAGGCATCCATCCGTTCGTAGGCAATCGACGCTTCCACGCACTGGGGACCGATGGATTTGGGCGCAGCGACTTCCGCAAGAAGTTGCGCGACTTCTTCGAAGTCGATCGGCGTTGGATCGCGCTGGCGGCGCTCAAGAATCTCGCAGAGGATGGAACGCTCAATGCTTCGGACGTCGCAAAAGCGATCAAGAAATTCGAAATCGATCCCAACAAACCGAATCCGGTGACCGTCTAATATGGCGAGTGCTGTCGAGATCAAAGTTCCGAACATCGGCGACTTCAAGGACGTCCCGGTGATCGACGTTCTGGTGAAAGCCGGCGATAAGGTCGATGTCGACAGCCCGCTCCTAACGGTCGAATCGGAAAAAGCCTCGATGGATATCCCGTCGCCATCGGCCGGCGTCGTCGAATCCGTCATCGTGAAAATCGGCGACAAAATATCCGAGGGAACGCCGATCGTGCGTCTCGCCGGCAACGGTGTTGCCGCGAAGGAAGACGCGCCTGCGCCTGCGCCGCAAGCTGCAGCCGCGCCAGCGCAGCCGCCGGAACCGGCAGCGCCCGCGCAAGCCGCGCCACAAAGCACACAAAAAGTTGCGGTGCCGAATATTGGCGATTTCAAAGACGTCCCGATCATCGAAGTGCTGGTGAAGCCGGGCGACACGATCGCGGTCGACACGCCGCTCGTCACGATCGAGTCGGAGAAAGCGTCGATGGACGTGCCGTCTCCGGTCGCGGGAACGATCGCATCGGTCGACGTCAAAGTCGGCGACAAAGTCTCTGAAGGTGCGCCACTTCTCACACTGACCGGAAGCAACGGCGCAGCCGCCGCGCCTGCCCCTGCTGCACCCGCGCTAGCTGCAGCGCCCGCCCCCGAAGCGAAGAAAGCTGAGCCCGCGGCGGCTCCGCAAGAAGCGCCTGCAGTTGCAGACGGTGCGAGCGTGCACGCGAGTCCGTCGATTCGGCGGTTCGCGCGCGAGCTCGGCGTCGACTTGCGCAAAGTGCAAGGGACTGCGCCGCACGGTCGCGTCACCAAAGACGACGTCCAGAATTTCGTCAAGAAAAGTTTGGCCTCGCCCGCAGCTGCTGCTGGCAGTGGCTCGATGCCGTTCGATTTGCCGGCCTGGCCAAAAATCGATTTCGAGAAATTCGGCCCGATCGAGCGTCAGCCGCTCTCGCGCATCAAGAAAATCTCAGGCCCGAGCCTGCATCGCAATTGGGTCTCGATCCCGCACGTCACCAACAACGACGAAGCCGACATCACCGATCTCGAAGCGTTCCGCAAACAGGTCAACGCCGAAGATCCGAACGCGAAGCTGACGATCCTCGCGTTCGTGATGAAAGCGCTCGTGACCGTGCTCAAAAAATATCCGGATTTCAACTCATCGCTCGACGGCGATGCGTTGATCCTCAAAAAGTACTACAACTTCGGCTTCGCCGCAGACACGCCGGCCGGACTGATCGTTCCCGTGCTCAAGGACGTCGACAAAAAGGGAGTCACGCAGATTGCGGCCGAGACGCGCGATCTTGCTGCGCGGGGACGTGACGGAAAATTGAAGCTCGCCGACATGGAAGGCAGCACGTTCACGATTTCAAGTCTGGGCGGAATTGGTGGAACGAATTTCACGCCGATCGTCAACGCGCCTGAAGTTGCGATTCTCGGCCTCAGCCGCTCGGCGATGAAGCCCGTCTGGAACGGCAAAGAATTTGTCCCGCGGCTCATGCTGCCGCTCTCGCTCTCGTACGATCACCGCGTCATCGACGGCGCGGCGGGCGCGCGCTTCAACGCATATCTTGGTGAAGTGCTCGCCGATATGCGGCGGACGATGCTCTAGACCGGAGCTACCAGCGGCCGTCCATTAAGCATTTGATTCGAAAGAAACAAGTGCGCGATTCCGGTGCGATGCGCGGCATGCGCGAGCACATCGACCTCCTCGCCTGCGAAGTGCGTGCGCTCCTTTTTCGGCCCGCACACCAAAACGCCGAAGAGCGTTCCGTGCACCGTCATCGGTATGAGAAGGGCTTCGCTGAGCGGATGCGCGCCGCGTTCGTTCTCAAAGGCCTCGTCCCAGCGCCGGAGCTTGACGATCGTTGGATCGTCCTCGTCGAGCCCATGAGGCAAATCTTCCTTTGAGCCGTGCGTCAACACGAAGGTGCCGCCGTCGCGCAGATAGATCGCGATGTAGGTCGCTTCCGTATTGGCGATAACGGCGTCGTAGAACAGCTTCAAAAGTGAAGGTCCTTTTACGACGACGTCCGTCTCTTGCGAAAATCTCCGCAGGTTCGCGAGCGAGCGCGCGCGCTTTGCGAAGAACACGCCGTTCAAGCGGCGATCGACCTGCGAATGAATTCGCTGGGCGGAAAGACCGATCGCAAGTGCGAGAACAAGGAGCATCGCTTGGCCCGCAATGTCGCGTCCGGTGCCGGGCACGAGACGCTGGGCGAGGTTGCCGATAAACCACTCGCCGATGATGAATGCCGCGACCACGATAAGCGAAACACTGCCAAAGATTGCGGCCCTGCTGACGACGATGCTCAGGTCGACTAACCGATGCCGTAAGATGACGTATGGAAGAATTACCAGTAAGGGAAGATTGAGGAAGAGTGCGAGCCATTCCGAACCGGGAAGCGGAGACCCAGGCGCAATTAGTAACGCAACCGTTTTCACGAACCAGGCGGCCTGCGTCGTAACGAGTGCGGCAGCGACCCAATTCATCTGCGCACGATGCTCGTCGTCGACGCGGGTCAGACCGATGAGGCAGCCGAGAATAGCGACAGCCGGAACGATGATGTCCGCGACAATCTCGGCGGCAAAATTCATGAGTGGCAAGTGATCGATGGTAATATGCGCATACCATACTACCGGATCGAAGTACGTCGCGAAGTCCATCGTTACGAACAATGCCGCCGCGATGAGTGCAAGCGGAAGCGCGGTGCGACGCAAGGCCGAACGAAGTCTCGACGGGACGAGCGGGAACGATGTGCCCAACACGATGATCCCGTAGTTCAAGAACGTGTTGACAACGTAGGACCCATAAGCATTCCACGCATACGCGGACAGCGAGGTCGCGCACGTCGCGAGAAACCAAGAACCCGCGGTCGCCTGGGCAACCGCGGCGAGGAAAAATGCGAGGAGCCGTCCATCAGCGTGTTCCGCGCGCCGCAAACCGACGAGAAGACTCGTACCGACACCGATGAGGACGACTATAAGGCCAAGCCAGCCGCGATCGAGCGTACTCGGAGCCGGCCTATCGAGCGTGTACGAGATTGCGCGGTGCTCACTCCCGCGAATGATCGGAAGGGTGATCGTCTGTCCCACGCGTGCCGTCCGCCGCTCAAAATATTGGCGCCACGTGTACTTGGTGAGGTCGATGGCGTCGCCGGGAAGCAGTCCCGCGCGTTGCGCCGAGGAGCCTGGTACAACGGTGAAGACGACGGCGCGGTTTCCCGAGGCGAAATCGGCTCGAAACTCGGACGCCGGTTTCCGGATAGGCGCGGTCAGTCCGATCACCGCGAAGGCGAGCGTCATGAGATTGAACGCGATGAGCACAAACCGGAAAACCGAAGCCATAGAACGCTCCTCGCACAATCATACGCACAGCCGCGGCGAAAACCTGGCGATTCATGCCGGGTCTGAGCTTGTGCTATGACCGTAAAGCCGCAATTTCCGGACGAACAGCTCGACGGCGAGTTCGTACGCCAAGACGATGCGTTTCGCGCGAACGTCCAGCCCGCCGCCGGGCGCTATCATCTCTACGTTTCGCTCGCGTGTCCGTGGGCACACCGCACGATCATCATGCGCAAGCTCAAGGGCCTCGAGGATGCAATCGGGATGACGATCGTCGATCCGGTTCGCGATGAGCGAGGCTGGCGGTTCACGTTTGAGCCCGATCCGATCAACGGCTTCGGGTTTTTGAGCGAGGCGTATTTCAAAACCGATCCCGGCTATCGCGGCCGCGTGACGGTGCCGGTCCTCTGGGACAAGCAGACCGGAACGATCGTCAACAATTCGGACGACGATATTCTGCGGATGTTTGAAACCGAATTCGATGCGCTCGCCAAACACAACGACGTCGACTACTTCCCCGCACGCTACCGCGCCGAGATCGATGCGCTGAATGCTGAGATCTACGAGAACGTCAATAACGGCGTCTATCGCGCGGGCTTTGCAACGTCGCAGGATGCGTACGAGCGCGCGGCGCGTGAAGTCTTCGCGACGCTCGACGGGCTCGACGAGCGTCTGGCTTCACGCCGTTATCTCTTTGGCGCTTCGCCGGTCGAAACGGATTGGCGTTTGTTCGTGACGCTCGTGCGCTTTGACGCCGTTTACTACGGACACTTCAAGTGCAATCTGCGCCGCATCGCCGAC
>JBEKPS010000005.1:0-266225 GCA_049520515.1 Vulcanimicrobiaceae bacterium | reverse complement strand
TCGCCAAGGCCCTATGGGCGCGTAGCTCAGTGGGAGAGCATTCCCTTCACACGGGAGAGGTCGTTGGTTCAATCCCAACCGTGCCCACCACTTGGCGCTGTAGCTCAGTTGGTTTAGAGCGCCGCCCTGTCACGGCGGAGGTCGTGGGTTCGAGCCCCATCAGCGTCGCCACTTTCTACCAAATGTTGCCATGGTGTGTTACCTCCAAAATAATGCATATGGCGCAAGGAAAAGCCACTCCGCAGGGGGTGGCTTTCTCCTTGTCTCCAGGCATCAGATTCGGCGCACGTGGCACGACGTTAAAGCCAAGTTTACAGGTTGATTTTACAGGTTCGCCCATGCCGATCCACGTCGTTACAGGCAAGAAGAAGCCCCCGGCTTATCGAGGGCTTCATACTCTACACCGTCGCGGTGCTGACCGGCGTCAGGCCTGTTTCTGTCGCTTGCGGCTGAAGACCTCAACCGCTTGGACGAGTTCAGATCGCGACCGACCGATAAGACGATGACGAAATGGCCGCCCGGAGGCGGCGACGCCGTCGATGCGTTCTTCTGGTGGCTTGAGAATGACGGAGAAGCTCTTCTCGACACGGTGATCGCGTACGCCGATTGTTACGGACCGTGGGCGCATGTCTAGTCGACGCGACGCGATGCGGTACTTCAAGAAGAAGCTGCACACCGTCGGACTGACAGACGCCGAATCGATCGCCTACGGACGTGCGCTCGCGTACGATCACGCGGTGGCCGATCTCGCACGCCGCGGTTGGGTCAAGAAGAGCGTCGTCGACTCGGAACCGCTAAGCGTTGGGCAGACGCCCGAGATCGAGGCGCCGATCATCGCCGCATGCACGAATGATCCGGACGCAAAGATCGTCGCCGTATTCTCTGACGACAATACCGGAGAAGCGAAGGCGGTCGTCGTCTCGCAACAATCGCCCGACGCGTGGTACGTCAGGTTTCGGATGAAGGACGGCATGCCGGACGTTGTCTCCGTTACTGAGATCGAAGGCGTGTTCGTCGGCGCCTGAACGCCAGACGCACCCCTTTCTAAGAAGGGTCCCCGGGCCCGTCACGTACAACAGCGCCGAAGCCAAAGCTTTTGCTCCGAAAGGTATCAGGCTGGCCCGCGGATGTTCACGGCTCGCATTTTCCTCGAAATGAGATACGAACCATCGCTGCTCTTTTTAGCAAACGCGATGAAATTTGCGTCTACATTGCAGAAGAAATATCCGCGATTCAACACCAACTTAATGGCGACTAGCTTTGATCTCGGAGAGGGCTCGTCGATAACGGCAGAGCCTAACCGCATGCTCGTCGTTCTGAACCTCGATCAGGCTACCGTCACGCGTTGCAACGAACTCGCTGGCGAATTGCGACACACCTGGCAGAGCACAGTGGATCGGGAGCTTCCGACTTTCACGCGAGTAGGATTCCGGGTGCTAACGGCGTTCCCCAGCGAGATGACACGGCAAGAACTTATCGACGTCTACAGCGCTCATTTGTTCGGCCAAGACTTTCACAAAACGAAAGACAACGCCGATTTCGCCGTAAACTTCGAACAACTCGACGGAATCGACGGGCACCGACTTGTTCTCGGTATCATGAACTATGCTGAACTGCTACAAAGATGGGGCTTCGATGAAGATAGCGTCGAGGAGGCCGGTAGCTTTTTTACGACCGACTTTGACTACGGTTCATCCAAGGTAAGCAGCAACGGGGTCGACCACCATATCCTGTTGCTATGGAATGAAATTCAAAAGCAAAACGCCGAACTTGGGAAATGGATAGGATAAGATGGTAGGTATTTTGATCGCTCCCGATGCCACCGGTGAAGAGACCGCTCCCGGACCATCGCTTACGCCTGGTCGCAGAACTGGATTTGAAAGCGGACCGCCGTCGACTACCGGATGGGACGTTCTCCCGCGACCCAAGCCGCGTCCGACAACGGATTTCACACAAGACAAGAGCGCTGATCCAAGTCTTAAATCGACGGACAGCGCCGATACAAAGGACACGCGAGCGAGGTCGTTCGTCGGAACCGCTCCGACTCAGGCGTTTCTCGCCGCAAAGCGTCTTCCTCATCTGATCAAGCTCCAAGACTATCTGCAAAGCTTTGCCAATTCCGATGAGGACGAGGATCGCTTGGCGGCGTTCGCACTCTGCCGCGAGCAGCTATCGCTCATGTGGCCGTATGTCGACGTCCGCGATGAGGCCGTCGCACAGTATTTGGACTTGATTGCCAGCAGCCTCAAAACCGTGAACGGAGAGTTCACACCTCAGAAGGCGGAAGCCGTCGTTTCCGTATGCCGTCAACTTGCCGCCAAGCGATACGACTTCGAGGCGCGACGTTTAGCTCGCAAGACACTACTTCTCGCGGGCGCGCTCGGCAGACCAGAGCCGACCTTGGATGCGGCGTTGAGCGCGGAGGCTGAGGAACTAGCCGATACCACAGAAGATTAGTCGAAAGCAGCTTCGCGCTCAGAGAGAGGACGCGGATGAGGCGCGATGCAGGCGGAAACAAGTTGAACGTGAGTCCGCCTCGGCGGGCGCATATCTCGACACGTCAATCTTTGTGAAGCTATTCTTCGGCCATTCGCTCCATATTGAGGAGATCCGAAAACGCATCGCCGGACTCCCCATATTGACGTGCAAATACGTTTTTACGGAAATTCGGAATCAAAGCGTTACCCTCATCGGCATGTATTTCAAATTGATCGGCAGCGACACCGTCTCCGACGCGTTTGCACTTATCTCCGAGAGTTTCAGTAAACGTGAACTGTCGCTTGCGATTTCCCTCCGTTCTAAGCTCGGGACGACCGAATCGAAATCAGAAGCGCTGGCGATGACGGCGAACATTATCTTTAGTTACATCGAAGCATCGGAGGCGCTCGTCGAACGCTTTATAGACGATGGGCTGAACTGTCCGCTTGCAGAGGTAAAGTTCTCGACTGATCCGGAGCTAACGACGGCTGAGGTGTTCAATCAATTCCGAACGCGCGTCAAGTGCCTGGCTACGGAAAAGAAGAAATGTCGGCAGGACGAAGTGTTACGCAACAACCAGCGAAAGACAGCGCGCGTCTGCGCCGACAACGATTCGTCGAAAAGTCTGGCAGCGATGCGAGAAATGTTCGAGGAGTTGTCGACAGGCGAGATCGAGCATGCGCGTGGTCTCAAGACGCGGTGCAGTGTAATCGGTGATTTTCTCATCGCCCTCCAGTGCCCGAAGCGCGCTAAGATCGTGTCCATCGACAAATCGTACATCGACCTGGGGCGAATATTGGAACGCGAAGTCGACATTGTTCCTTCGCTTCGAGCGCTTGTCGCGGTCTAGACGCAAACAAGGACCTTTGTCGTTCCAGTACGTCGCGCTCAGTCTCGGTAGCCCCATTCGAGCTTGTAACGCTCAACGCACAGTATCGCATCGTCCTTGCTCGGATGATCGCCCATGAACCGGATGAGTTCTTGGGCGCACGAGTGATAATCCGGAAACTCGTCCAGCGGCGAAGCCCGGAATGCCCATTTGATTTCGGTCCAGCACTTTTCGGTGCGCGAGCAGTCGACAAGGGCATAGTATCTCTGGACGTGCGGCCGAGTGACTAGCAGCACGGCGAAGATGATTGCGGAAATTGCGACGAGTCTTACGATCATGATCAATCTCCGCGACGGCGACTCGTGTCAATTACGATGCGCTGACCGCAGTGCCAGCCGTAGTTCCCTAAACGCTCTGCGCGCTGCAACGCCCATCGGAGGGCTTCTTGCTGCTCGACAGCCGAGCACCATGCTTCGGGAATATCACGGAAGCATTCCATTATGCTCAGTCGCTCGACTGCGAGATCGCGCAGCCGGTTCAGTGCGTCGTTAAAGCGCGCTTCTCCATCCGGAGGCCGCAATGTCAGGTCGTGCAGGTAAGGCGGAAGAATGTGGTCGGAATTGACGTCATCTCGTGGCTTTTGCGACCACTCGCGATGCCTAAATGTCGCATCGAGGTCCGAGAGCCAGTATTGCAGATCGCGTCCTTCGTCATCAGTCTCGATTAAGACATTGTTGTCACCCTTCGCGATGCCTTCGCCCTCGCCAGTGTAGTGGTCGCCAATCCGTAACCACGCAAGTAATGCGGCAGCGTTCGCGGCGCGCGTCATCGAACCGCGTAAAAGCGGCTCGACCGTGTGTCTGGCGCTGTAATTCCAGGCCTTATCATCCGGCAAGCACGGCGGTAACGGTCGACTTCGGATGTAGGCGATTCCAATGTGGACGTCGCCCACGGCAAAGCGAAGACCACCGTCGGCGTCGACTAAATGGCGCGGCACATTCACGATTTCCGCGGATGTCACCGGCGCGTCAATTACATGTCCCGCCCTCGACCCCACGAGTTCGTTGAAACATCGTTTTGAAGGTGCTTCTCGATGCCATTTTACTAAGCGACGGCGCCCATCAGAGAACTCAGCAAAACGCGAGCCGCCTGTGCCCCCTGGATTATCCGGCAAGATGCAGATGGCAGTCGGATACATCTCAGCGGCTGCCTTGCGCGTCGTGCTGATCGTTGGCACGAAGCTCGGCTGCCCACCGCTTTGCATTTTCCGTTTGCGGATAACCGCGCGCGTCGTAGTGAGCGAGAAGCCACGGCCGCAGATCAGCGCAGTCGTTCAAGGGCAACGCAGCGATTGCACTTTTGATCTCGTCAAGTGTCATCGCTACCTCGTGGGAGGCCCAACTGGTCGCCGACGCGTTCTTGCGTCTCTTTGAACGTAAGCTCGACGACCATTTCGTAGAGTAGAACAGCCTCAGTCGATAGCGGCATCTCGGGGAAAATGTTGCGTGCCGCTGCGACGAGATTCGCTTCTTTCTCCGGCGGCATGAGCGCTCGAAGCGCCTTGACGTCAGGCACGTTGAGTTCGTAGTCCAGTACGTGAGCGAGACCGTTCCGTATCTTCATGAACGCGCGAAGCCGCGCCGCGTTATCGTCGCCAATCGCGCCATATTGGAGCGCGACATCAATCGCCGGACCTAGGGGGAGTGTTCTGTTCGTATTCCTTTTCGGTTCCCAGCCCATGAACCGTGCGGCGACCCATAGCAGCGTTTCAAGGAGCGCGCTGCCGACGAGGGCGGGTATCAGGGCATCGAACCCCTCGTCTTCGAACGTGCCGCTGTAAAATGCCATCGCTCGACCGAACCGCTTGAACCAACGCTTAAGAGCGTCTTCGCCCGGCCCTTGTTCTTCGAGATCGTCGGCATCGAGCGTCATTCGAGTATTCGCGTTTGTGCGAAGGCACGCTCCAGCGCATCGAGATCGAATGTCAACGGGTCGCGAATACGCTTCTCGACCAGGTCGACAAGCGCTGACGCAGTGACGAAGGTACAAGCGTTTGCGTGAGTGATTCGCGTCAGTTCCGTCGCTCGTGGTAAGTCGGCCTCGCTGAACGAGCCACTAACGACAACGAAGTAGAGTTTCCGGAGGCCTTCCCCACGCAACGCTTTGCCGTGCGTATCGATATACTCTCGAAACTTGCGGTCTTCGGTGCCAAGGTTGTAGCCGCCGCGACGAACCTTCGCGTCGTACACAATCGCCCAAGAACCATCCGGCGACTTCGCGACTCCATCCGGCGCGCGACCGGAGCCTTGGCCGAGACGTTGCACGCGCAAACCAAGTATTTCGAACGCCAGTCCGACGCGACGCTCGAAGGTGACGTTTTCATCCACGCCCGCTTCGCGCAGCCGAGCGACGATCTGCTCATCGCCACGCGAAAGCGCTGGCAAGATCGCCACGACTGGCGGCACGTAGCTTTCCGAGAGTGACACCGGTTCAGTGCTTGCTATCGAAGCGGATGCGCGCTGAGGCTTTGCGACGCGACTCGCAGGCGTCACTTCAAGAATCGCGAGAAGCTCGGCGTTGTCCCGCTCATGCGCCCACTTTACGAGAGCTTGAAACATCTCGTCCCGCGTTCCGAAACGGTTCGAGAACGTCTTATGGTTCGGAAATCCGAGCTTAACGGCCCCGGCGTGTTGTATCTGCGGCCGTCCGGGGAACCGTTTGATCTCGTGCGTGAGGTCAGCAAGAGCGCTGAGCAGTTGCTCCGTGGGAATCGCGGCGTTCAGCGCATTCGGTTCCAGACCCGCGTCGCGAACCGCGTCATTCCAAGACGGCCAGATCGAAATGAGTTGATGATCTTTCAATCCCGTATGGGCGAGAAACTTGTCGCGGCCCGGCGTTACGCCGTCGCGGTCGAATAGCGCGCGAATCTCCAACAGGATGCGGTCGCGCAGCGCGGCGCGGGCGTCCGATGTGTCACGCAACGACGGCGTTATTCCTCACGTGGCTTCGAGAACTCGAACACTTCGTTAGGCGGATGCACGACGAAGCCGATATTCTCGCCAGCATCCTTTCGCTGCGAGATGATCGCCGCGAACTCTCGGATACGAACTTCCTTCGCGCGGAGCGCCTGACGCTTTGCGGGCGCGTCGCTCGGTATCTGTTCGATAAGCGTGTCGGCATCGATCTTGCTCATGAAGATGGGCACTACGGCCGTCCCCGGATAATTCGCGTGCGGCCAATGCAGTTCACGGTCGCCGGGGCCGACGATTATCCAGCCTTGGTCCTTGTCGCCGAACTCGGCAAGCACCGTCTGAATGTCCAATGGTCCAGCCAACGCATTACCTCCGCGCTCATGCGTATCGTCCGCACTCCCAAGGAAATCTTACAGGTCGATTTACAGGTCAGGCCATGTTGTTCCATGCCGCTAAGGGTAGTCCCACGAGCATAAAACCCCGGCCGCCAGGGGCATTTTGGGCTCTGTCACGGCGGAGGTCGTGGGTTCGAGCCCCATCAGCGTCGCCACTTTCGGGCGCACTGCGTAACGCAAGCGCAACAAGAAAACCCGCTCGGTAACCCGGGCGGGTTTATCCTTATACGGGAGGTCAAGCTCCGGCAGCGATTAGGATTGAGAGCGGGCCGTAAGCCGGTCAAGAGGCGTGATGCGTCGCACGAAGACTTGAGGAGATCGAACTATGAACGATCAACAATGGAGCGAGCAGCAACCGCAGGCAGTCGACGTTGCTGGCATACACATGCCGTTCTGGTCGATGGTCGGCTTCATGGTGAAATGGGCGATTGCGTCGATTCCGGCGGCCATTATCTTCCTCGTCATCCTCGCCGTCATCCAGACCGTCATCGTGGCAGTCCTCTTTGTTAGCCTCTTTTACTATAGCGAACCGTTTCACAAGTTCGTCCTGAATCTTCATCAGTATCTCTTTCCGGGCGCGCAATGACGACAGTAGGCGTCCAAGCGCACTGGCGATTAGTGTCGACACTAGAAACGTAAGCAAATACGCAAAGGACCACGTCCGGGAGCGAAGCATCCTAGTATGAGCGTACGTACCGCCGGAGGTGGACCTTGCTTCTTAGAGTCGTCGCGTTTTTTGCGTTTTGCCTACTCGTAGCGGATACGACCGTGAATGCGTTTGCGCAGAGCAACGCAGCTCCAGCGCCTACTGCGAGTTCAGATGCACAGCCAACGCAAACAGATGTGCCGGGCATCGTGCTCCCAGGCGGCACAATCGTGAAAGTCTCTTTAAGCGAACCTTTGTCCTCAGCTACAGCGAAAGAGGGCGATCAGGTTGCTATTCAAGTTGTAAACGAAGTCGACGTCGGCGGTTGGCGAGTCGTTCCGAAAGGATCTCCCGGGCATGCGACGGTTGAAACCGTGGACACCGCCGGCAGCAACGGACACGGTGGGCAATTGAGTCTCGTTATCGATTGGGTTTACAGCGAAGATGGTGGCAAGATCAAGCTGTCTCCGAGTAATCACGCCAGCGAAAGCGGACAGCAGAAGGGCGCGGCGAGCACCGCGACAATCGTCAGTTACGTCCTACTAGGCCCGTTGGGATTGTTCGCGCATAATTTCGTCCGAGGACGAGACGCGACGATTGACACGAAGAAGGTGTTCCAAGTGTTCGTCGATCGCGACGTCCATGTGGTCACCACCGCTAAGGCGACCGATCCGAGCGCTGGATTCAACAAATAGTCCCGAGCGGGAGATCATGGACCTCGGCCGCTAACTCTCATGGACGGCGGACAGCAACTGCGCGGCCACGAAGCATTCTGTCCCCACGGTGCCACGAAAGGAGTCGCCATGTCGATCGAAGCTCCTATCAATCACCGCGACGAGTACACACGACAGTACAAAAAGGGTGACACGATCTTCCTAAAGGGCGACATCGGCAATTGTATGTACGTCCTAATTTCTGGACAGGTCCAGATCAAACTTGAAGATCTTATCTTAGACGTCATCAATCCGGGTGGAATGTTCGGCGAGATGGGCATCATCGAGAGCGCCCCACGGTCCGCGATGGCGATCGCGACCTCACCGTCCACGGTCCTCGTGATCGACGAGGATCACTTTCTCGAGCTCGTCCATGAGCAGCCGTTTTTTGCTCTCAAAGTCTTGCGGACCGCGATGGGGCGCGTACGCAAAGCGCTCAAGCTCGTGCCGAGCGTCGCGCACGCGGACACGAACGAATAGGCACTGCTCAGTGATGCCCGGTTTAGAGAAGTGGCATGATTTTTTCGTGGCCGAGGTCGGCGCGTCAGCCGCGCTGATCGGTTTGCTCTTTGTCGCGATTTCGATCAATCTCGAGCGCATTCTGAAATTCCCGTGGCTGCCGCCGCGTGCCGCGCAGGTGCTGCTCACGCTCCTGGGCGTGCTCTTGACCTCGTCGATCGTGCTCGTTCCGGATCAGAGCAATATTGCGCTGGGGATCGAGCTGATCGTGGTCAACGCGCTGATGTGGTTCAGTGGCGCGCGCATTGTCGATCCGGTTCCGGTGGCTGAAGAATATCGGCGCCCCTCGAAAATCAACTCCGGCGTCTTTCATTTCACATTGCTCGTAATGACGGCCGGCTCGTTTGTCATGTTTCTCTCGCCACAGGATGGGCTCTATATTCTCTTTGCGGGGATCATGCTTTCGTTTGTCTTCGCGCTCTATAATTCGTGGATTTTGCTGGTCGAAATCGTCCGGTGACCAGTAAATAGAAGACCCGCCAGCAGAGCAGACGGGTCTTCGTAAGATAAATTCAGGCGTTACTTCTTTTTCTTTTTCGCCATTTTTTTCTTGGCTTTTTTCTTAGCTGCCATAATTCTTAGACACCCCCCTTCCCGCTATGATTCTGGATTGGCGTATGTATTTGCCACACGCACGTTCTGCTCCGCTATCGTGGAGGTGCGGGCGGAGTCGGAGGTGCGGGAAGTTGCGGTTCCTCGATGTGAGCGGGAGCGACCGTTGATACGCTTTCGTTCGGCGTCGGTACAGCCGTCGGGGTTTCTGTTGCCTCAGGTACGAGCGTTTGCGTTCCTGGGATCGGCGTCAATGGAGCGAGGCTTTGCGCCGGCGTCGGGAGCGTCGTCGCAAAGGACGGCGACGCAATCGGTATGAGTGTTGCGTTCGACGGTAAGCCCTTCGGCGTGGGAACTGGCGAAGGCGTCGGCGATCCGGCCGGAATCGGCTTGCTGAGCATCACGCCGAAAAATGCGGCGCCAATGCAGACGGCAACCATCGCGGCGATGATGATCGCGCGACGGACCGTCATCAGTATCTAGATACGAGGCGAACCTCGTTGAGCGGCGCCTTATAGGTAAGGATCCCCTCAGCCATAAACTCGCGTTGGACGTCTTCGACGGTGGCAAGATCGATGCGTAGATCGGGAGTGAAATCGTAGCGTGCAGAATTTCGGATAATCTCGATGGGTTGCTTCGTGTATTTCGCGTACGCAGCGAGCGCGTCGGGCGCAAAATATCCGGGACCTTGGAGCTCGCCAGCAGCCTTTCGGCATGCGCTGATTGCCGCATGGGCGACATCTATTTTATCGGTAAGCGTCGGGCCGAAGAAGATGCCCGAGCCCGAGATGCCGGCGGGTGGGTAGCCGATCGTGCGAGCGAGGTTGTCGTGCGCGAACGCCTCCGTAAACGGCGAACCCGTAAAGACAGCGTCGATCGCCTTGCGTTGCAGCGCGACGGCTTGGTCGGGATTTGCGATATTAACGCTGTCGATATCGTTCAGCGTTAATCCCGCGGGACGTAAAATGCGCGCCACGTAGTACGCCGACACGGCGCCCGCGCCGCCGATCCAGCCGATCTTCTTGCCGCGCAGCGCTTGGAGCGTGCGCGTTCCGGATTGCCACAAGTCTTCGCGCACCATGAGGGCGCTGGGATGACCGACTTTCGGCTGGTATGCCGTTGACGCCACGAAGCGCACGTCGAAATCGCGTGCGACGGCGTTGTAGAAGGCCGCCGAAAGCGCGGCCGCCACGAAGTCGATCCGCCCGGTTGCGGCTAGCGCCATCGCGTCTTGCCCCGCCACGATCGGGGTGAGGTCGACGTCGAAGCCCTCTTCCTTGAAATAGCCGCGTTCCGCGGCGACGAAAACCGGCGCGAAGAGCGTCGAGGGGACATAACCGATTTCGAGCTTCGTGAGGCCGGCAGCGTTCGCTGCGCGGGACGAAGCGGCGAGGGCTGCGGCGCCGCAGCCGTAGAGGAAGCGCCGGCGTGAGCTCACTGTCGTGGTCGCCAGGGGACGAAGGCGTTCTCGAGCGCGCTCCCGATCAGCGTGAGCACGTAACCGAGCAGCGAGACCATGACGAGCGCGACATACATGCGCTCGACCTGCAGCGTCTGCCACGAGTTCCAGATCTGGAATCCGAGCCCGCTCTTGGCGGCGGTGAATTCGGCTGCGACCGCGAGTACGATCGCGATGCCGATCGAGAGCTTGATGCCGGCGAAGATGTTGGTGAGGGCGCCGGGCAACAGCACGTTCGTGTACAACGAGCGGCGCCTAATTTCGAATGATCGCGCGACGTCGAGATAGATCGGCTCGATTTGGCGCACGCCGGCAGCCGTGTTGATCAGCATAATGAAGAAGACACCGATTGCAACGATCGCATATTTCGAGCTCTCGCCGATGCCGAAGATGAGCAGAATCAGCGGAAGAATCGCAATCTTAGGAATGGGATAGAGTAGCGCGACGATTGGCTCAAGAATGGCGCGCGCCAATCGGTTCACGCCCATCAGTAGGCCAATTGCAACACCCGGAACGCCGCCGATCACGCATCCGACGACGACGCGCTGCAGCGTCATCCACGTATTCGAGACAAGCTCGCCGCTGCGCAAGAAAGCAAAGAACTCGCCGACGATCGAGCTGGGTGCCGGGAAAAAGCGCGCGTCTAACAAGTGCACGCGCACGACGAACTCCCACAACGCAAGCAGCGCGAGCGGAGAAACGACGCGGAAGACACGTTCCGTCATGATGCGCGTTCCTGACGAAGAAGATGCCAGATACGCACCGTGAGCCGTCCGAATTCCGGATCGGCGCGCAGCTCGATCGGATCGCGTGGGCGCGCGAAGGGAACAGTTATGATCTCGCGGATGCGTCCCGGTTGTGCCGTCATGACGATGATACGATCGGAGAGCGCCAGCGCTTCTTCGATGCTGTGCGTGATGAAAAGAACGGTCTTGCGATCGCGCTCCCAGAGCGCGAGCAGCTCGCCCGCGAGCTGAACGCGCGTCTGCTCGTCGAGCGCGCCGAACGGTTCGTCCATGAAGAGCACTTGTGGATCGACTGCGAACGCGCGCGCGACGGCGCCGCGCTGCTTCATGCCGCCCGAGAGCTGATGCGGATATGCATCTTCGAAACGCGTGAGATTGACGAGATCGAGCTGTGCCGTGACGCGCCGGCTGCGTTCGCCTGAATCGAGGTTGAGCCGGTCGAACGCGAAGGCGACGTTTTCGCGCAGCGTCATCCACGGAAAGAGCGAACTTTCTTGAAAGACGGTCGCATACGGCAGCGCCTCTGGGCGGTTTTGCGCTGCATTGACGTCGACGCTTCCGGCGGTTGCTTTCTCGAGACCCGCTGCGATGCGCAGGAGCGTCGTTTTCCCGCAACCGCTCGGTCCGACGATCGAGACAAACTCGCCATCACCGACCTCGAAATCGATGCCCTCGAGCGCTACGGTGCCTGATGCGAAGGCTTTGCGTAATCCATGAATTGCAATACGTGGTAGTGCGGCCACGCTCGCGCGTTCGGCGGCGTTGCTAGTCAGGCCTCGCGAGCACGTCTGAGATAGTCTGCTGCGCGGCGGCAGCTATCGACGTCGTCGTACAGCTTGCCGATTGCGATGTTGCAGTCTCCGCACAGTAGCCCTCTAACTTTCCCAGTTTCATGGTCGTGATCGACCTCCAGGTGTTGAAGAAACGTACCGTCGTTGTGGAGTCCGTGGGATTTCCTGCATTCATTCCAGGGTGTTCGGCAAATCGCGCAAGTGCCGCCTTGCATCTCAAGGAGATCTTCGAGACGTCCTAGCGTTGTGCCATAGGTTCGCGCGACGTACGATTGTCTCTGTTTAGTTCGGCGCTTTAGATTTCGATGATAATACTGACGAACCCACTCGGTTTTGCACGGTACGCAGCGGAGTTCACCGTCGGCAGCCTGGGTTTTAAAGGCTCCGCATTTCCCACAGTCATCGCGTCGCTTCACGTTGATGAAACTCAAGATAGGCGGCCGCCGCGTCGGCGCGATCAGGATCATCTGCGAAGAGACCGATTGCGCCGTTGCAGCCATGACACAGTAGTCCGCGAACCTTCCCGGTAACATGGTCATGGTCGACATAGAGGTGCTGGAGAAAACCGTCCTCATATCGTGATGGTCGCGGAGCTGGGCACTCGGTCCAGTGCCGAAGGCAGATCGCGCAGCGTTCGCCCTGCATCCGTAAGAGCCGTTCTAATTCCTCGAGACTCTTGCCGTACTCCCGACGCACGTGGTCTCGTCGCTTTCGTTCACGAGCTTCCGCATTTTGATCGTAGTCGCGATTGCTCCATCGCGTCGCGCAAACTCTGCAACGCTGAGCGCCGCTCAACATTACAATTTTTGGTGCACCGCACTTAAGACAATTCGGAGAACGTTGTCTCGGCATGCATTGAACGTAACTGTACAGTGTGCCATCTGTATGGCCACTGTGTGTCGCATTCATTATCGATAATATGAGGGCAAGAAAAAAGGCTCGAAGCAAAATATGCTTCGAGCCTTTACATGGTGCCGAGGCTGGGTAACGATCCCAGTACCTTCCACTTTTCAGGCGGACGCTCTACCATTTGAGCTACCTCGGCGACAGCCGCATCCGGTTCAACATTTGGGCCTGGCAACCCCTGTTTACGTAAAGTCTGTGTTCGCGTCGAGGGATTGTGACGAAGCGCTCACAGGGCGGCCTGGAGGCGGGACGGAACGCTGGCCACCCTCCGTATGCGAGTCTTTCTCGTCGGCGCTCTTTGCGTGGGTCTCTTGCTCCATTTCACCACTCCAAGCAAGGCGCAATCACCGCGGAACTCCATCGCGCAAGAATATGGCGTCGTATTGCGCTCGTTCAACGTGGCGCTCACGCCGCCGGTCGCGACCGACATGGCGCAGCACGTTTTGCTGCTCGCTTCCTATTATAGTCTCGATCCGCGCTTGCTCGTTGCGATCGTCGGCGTTGAGTCCGGCTGGCACACGCGTGCGGTCTCGCCGTCAGGCGCGCTCGGCCTCGGTCAACTGATGCCTTCGACCGCCGACGGACTCTCCGTGCAGGCGCTCGAGAAGTACGAAAACCTTGACGGCACCGCACGCTACATTCGCCGGCTGCTTAACGAATACGCGAAGCTTCCTTTGGAGCGCCGTTACTCGCTGGCGATCGCAGGTTACAACGCAGGCCCGGATGCCGTGCGCCGCTACGGCGGCGTTCCGCCATACGCAGAAACACAAGCGTACGTGCAGCACGTCCTCGGTCTCTGGCATCAATTGCGCGCGCAATTGCCCTCGATTGCACCCGCCATCCCGGTGTTCGCAAAGGCGCACGCGCCCGCCATCGCCGCCAAGCACTTCGCACCGAGCGCCGCGACAACCACCTCCATGAGCATCGCTGCGTCAGCACCCATCGATGTGCAAGCGATCGGCGCGCGCGAGCATCGCGAGTTCGAAGGCGACACGGTTGTGCCGGCGCCGAAAAAGACGATTGGACGCTGGCTCGCGAGGGCCTTAGGAGTCCACTAGCTCGGCGCGAATGCCGCTGGGGATGAGACCACTCGAAGGCATCCGCGTTATCGAATGCGGCACGATCATTGCCGCACCGTATCTCGCCATGATTCTCGGTGACTACGGCGCCGACGTGATCAAAGTCGAGCACCCCCGAGGCGACAGCATGCGCGGCAACGGACCGCGTGTCGACGGCGTCGGGCTCAACTCCAAATTCTACGGACGCGACAAGCGCAACATCGTGCTCGACCTCTCAAAACCCGAAGGACAAGAAATTCTGCGTGGCCTCGCGCTGAAGAGCGACGTGCTCATTGAGAATTTTCGTCCGGGCGTCATGGAGCGATGGGGAATCGGTTGGAACGATCTTCACGCGCTCAATCCGCGACTCGTGATGGCGCGCATCACCGGATTCGGCCAGTTCGGTCCATACGCATCACGCGCGGGTTTCGGAACCCTCGCGGAAGCGATGAGCGGATTCGCGCACATCAACGGCGATCCCAACGGTCCGCCGATGCTACCCGCGTTCGGGATGGCGGATGGTATCGCCGCGCTCTCCGGCGCGTACGCCATCATGCTGGCACTCTACCAT
Source organism: Vulcanimicrobiaceae bacterium (assembly GCA_049520515.1). GTDB lineage: Bacteria > Vulcanimicrobiota > Vulcanimicrobiia > Vulcanimicrobiales > Vulcanimicrobiaceae > JAFAMS01. The sequence continues at coordinate 251,590 of JBEKPS010000005.1, read as the reverse complement.
CGCGATACGCGCAACGCCGGCGGACAGATGATCGACATTGCGCTGATCGAGCCGATCTTTCACGTCCTAGGTGCGCAAACGACGATATTCGAGCAAACGGGCGAGATCCAATTCCGTAGCGGTAACCGGACGAAGAACAACGCGCCCAGGAATATCTATCGTGCGCGTGACGGACGTTGGGTCGCGATCTCGACGAGCGCAGATGTTATCGCGCGGCGTGTAATGCAGCTCGTCGAGCATCCTGAAGTGATCGACGAACCGTGGTTCTCCAGCGGTCGCACACGCGCCGAGCACACCGAAGAGCTCGACGAAATGGTCGGCGGCTGGATCGCGCAGCGTGACGCTGACGACGTCATCAAGGCCTTCGAAGAAGCCGGAGCCGCAATCGCGCCGATCTACGACGTCGCGCAAGTGCAAGATGATCCGCAATATCAAGCGCTTGGGAGCATCGTCACGGTCCCGGACGAAGAACTCGGGCAGGTGAAGATGCAGAATCTCCTTTTTCGCATGAGCGAAACGCCCGGCGAAGTTCGCAGCGCCGGACGACGAATCGGTCAAGACACCGACGACGTTTTAAGGGAGCTTTTAGGTTTGAGCGACGAGCGTCTTCGCAAACTCTACGAATCCGGCATCACTGCGCCGGCGGAGGAGGTGGCATGAACCCGTTTTTCCATCAATTTGGCGCCATGCTCGTCGAAGAGGCGAACGCCCGCGGTGCCGATATTAGCGCTCCGACGATGGACGATGGCACGGCAAAAGAGCTTCTCGACCTTGCACGCGTCGTCGCGCACTCCAAAGAACGGCGTTTTGCACCACTGGCGTGCTACCTTGCCGGCCTCGCGATTGCAACGTTACAGATGAAGCAGCCGCAGCTCGACATTGCCAATTACGTCAAATCACTTCGTGTTGCGCTCGAACCACAAGAGGACTCAGGTAACAATCCCGTGTAGGACGAGCGGTGGAGACGTCGCATCAACCACGTTATGCCAAGGTCATCGATCATACAAGGTGCATTGGATGTCACGCCTGTACGACGGCCTGCAAGTCAGAAAATGACGTCCCGCTTTCCGTTACGCGCACGTACGTCAAATCAGTCGACGTCGGCACGTTCCCGGCAGCTCGTCGCGCGTTTCAAGTAACCCGTTGCAATCAATGCGACGACGCACCGTGCGTTGCCGCTTGTCCGACGACGGCGATGTATCGTCGCCCGGACGGGATCGTCGATTTCGACAAGTCGATCTGCATCGGTTGCAAGGCGTGCATTGCAGCCTGTCCTTACGACGCGATCTTTATCAACCCGCGCGATCATTCGGCCGAGAAGTGCAATTTCTGCGCGCACCGTCTCGACATGAGCCTCGAGCCGGCCTGCGTCGTCGTGTGCCCGACCGAAGCGATCATCATCGGCGACATGGACGATCCGTCGACGAAAGTCGCGCAGATCATCAACCGTCAGCCCGTCTCCGTGCGCCGGCCTGAAAAAGAAACGCATCCGAAACTGTTTTATCGCGGCGCACATCAAGCGACGCTCGATCCAATCGCGGCGACGAGACCCCCGGGCAACCTCTACGCGTGGGCGACGCAGCCGCAGGGGCCAAACGAGATTGGTTCAGGCCATCCGTCGCCGTCGCACGCTAACTCATCCGCAGCCGCGCTGCTTTCATACGATGTTTCGCACAAAATGCCGTGGGATTGGCGCGTCAGTCTCTACACGTGGACGAAGAGTCTCGCCGCCGGCATTTACCTTGCGGCAGTGCTCGTTGCGATCTTCGGCGGGATATCGTGGACGAGCACGCTGATGCGCTGGGTCGTCCCAATCGGTTCCGGCGCCTTCCTTGGATTAACCGGAATCATTTTGATCGCGGATCTCGAGCATCCCGAGCGCTTCTATATGATCTTCACCAAACATCAGTGGCGAAGTTGGCTCGTACGCGGCGCCTTCATCATCGGCGCCTACTCGATCGTTTTGCTCGTCCATTTTCTTGCCAGCTTGAGCGATAATGTCGTCGTTCAGCAGCGCGCGGCAATCGCGGGCGTTCCGCTCTCTCTCATGACCGCGGTCTACACCGGCTACCTCTTCGCGCAATCGAAGGCCCGCGATCTCTGGCAGAATCCGCTCTTGCCGCCGCACCTTTTCGTGCAGGCGATACTGGCGGGCTCATGCGTGCTCTCGGTCTTTGCGATTGCACTCGATCTGCCGTCGCGTGACGCGCTTTTGTGGCTCGTCTCCATCTCCGCGCTCGCGCATCTGCTCTTTGTGCTCTCCGAGTTCACGCTCGGTCATCCGACGGCGCACGCACGGCTTGCTGCGCATAATATGATCGCCGGCAAATACGCGCGCTGGTTCTGGCCTTCGATCGTCGGCGTCGCGATCGCAGTTTTCGCGCCGTGGCTGTGGTGGATCGCGAGCTTCGTTGCGCTGATCGGTTTGTTTCTCTACGAGCACGCCTACGTGCAAGCCGGACAATCGGTGCCACTAGCATGAGCGACGAGACGTTCTACCAAGGCCCAAGCCGGACTCATCTGGCCTCGTATCCACCCAAAGAGCGCTGGAACGATTGGACGGAGATCGAGTCCAAAGCATGGCCAAAGCGCGAAGAGCATCGTTACTCACTCGTTCCGACCACGTGCTTCAATTGCGAATCGGCGTGCGGTTTGCTCGCATACGTCGACAAAGAGACGGGCGAGATCCGCAAGTTCGAAGGCAATCCCGAACATCCGGGCTCGCGCGGACGAAATTGCGCGAAGGGTCCGGCGACGATCAATCAAGTCAAAGACGTCGACCGAATTTCGTTTCCGCTCAAGCGCGCCGGCGAACGCGGCGAAGGCAAATGGGTGCAGGTTGGATGGGATGAGGCGCTCGACGATATTGCCTCGCGCATCCGCCGCGCCATCATCGAAGAGCGCGAGAACGAGATCATGTATCACGTCGGCCGCCCGGGTGAGGACGGTTACACCGAGCGTGTCATGGGCGCGTGGGGCATCGACGGGCACAACTCCCACACGAACATCTGCAGCTCGGCGGCGCGCGCCGGCTACGCTTTCTGGATGGGCATTGACCGCCCGAGCCCCGACCACGCCAACGCGGACGTGATCTTCCTTATAAGCTCGCATCTGGAAGCCGGGCACTATTTCAACCCGCACGCGCAGCGGATCATCGAAGCCAAAGCAAGCGGCGCGAAGATCATCGTATTCGATATTCGCCTTTCGAATACGGCCACGCACGCCGACTATTGGGTTGCGCCGCAGCCCGGAAGCGAAGCTGCGATTCTGCTGGCGATTGCGCGCAATCTCGTTGAGACCGGGCGCTATAATCGCGAGTTCGTTCGCCGCTGGTGGAATTGGGAAGAGTATCTTGCCGTCGAACGGCCAGAGCTTCCGCGCACGTTCGAGAGCTTCGAGAAAGCGTTTCTCGAGCTGTATGCAGATTTCACGTTCGAGTACGCAGCCGAAGAAGCGAAGGTCGCAGTGCAGCCGCTGCGTGAGATTGCCGATCTCGTTGCCGGTGCCGGTACGCGGTTCTCGAGCCACAATTGGCGCTCGGCGGCAGCCGGCCATCGCGGTGGATGGCAAGTCTCGCGCACGCTCTTCCTTTTGAATGCGCTTTTGGGGGCGATCGCAACCGAAGGCGGCGTCTATCCGAACGCCTGGAACAAGTTCGTTCCAAAGCCGATTCACGCGACACCGCATCCCAAGCGTTGGAACACCGTCACGTGGCCCGAGCATTATCCGCTGGCGTATCACGAAATGTCGTTTCTGCTGCCGCATCTCTTGCGCGAGCAGAACCGCAAGCTCGACGTCTACTTCACGCGCGTCTACAATCCGGTGTGGACGAATCCCGACGGCATGTCGTGGATCGAGATGTTCAAGGAAGCCGGCCGCATCGGCTTGCACGTCGCGCTCACGCCGACATGGAGCGAGACCGCATACTTTGCGGACTACGTCCTGCCGATGGGTCTGGGGCCGGAACGTCACGATATTCATTCCTACGAGACGCATGACGCGCAGTGGCTTGGATTCCGTCAACCAGTGCTACGCGAGGCTCGCGAACGCGCCGGCGAAAAAATCACCGACACGCGCGAAGCTAATCCCGGGCAAGTGTGGGAAGAGAACGAGTTTTGGATCGAGATGTCGTGGCGTATCGATCCCGACGGCAAGCTCGGTATTCGCAAGTACTTCGAGTCGAAGAAGAAGCCGGGCGAGAAGCTGACGGTCGATGAGTACTACGGTTTTATTTTCGAGAACTCGGTCCCCGGGCTTCCGGAGCGTGCTTCCGCCGAGGGTTTAACGCCGCTCGCGTTCATGCGGAAATACGGCGCATTCGAAGTTGCGCGCAATATCGGTAAGCAACATGAGATTCCCGTGCCGCAGAGCGAGCTCGAGGACGTCGTCGTCTCCGAGCACGGGCGCGTGTACACGCGCGCAGCGAAACCGGCCGTCGAAAACATCGTGCCGCTACCCGCACCAGACGACGATCCGGATGGGCGCCGGCCCGCCGGCGTGAAAATCGACGGCGAAATTTTGCGCGGGTGGCCGACGCCGAGCGGCAAGCTAGAGTTCTACTCCTCGACGCTTGCAACGTGGGGATGGCGCGAATACGCAACGCCGCAGTACATCAAGAGTCACGTGCATCCGGAAAACTTGAAGCCCGGACAGATGGTGCTCAATCCGATCTTCCGTCTGCCGACGCAAATTCACACGCGCAGCGCAAATGCGAAGTGGCTCGACGAGCTCGCGCACGTCAACCCGCTGTGGATCAATCCGGTCGACACAGAAAAGCTCGGTGGGATCGTCACCGGCGATCTCGTGCGTATTACGACCGAGATCGGTCACTTCGTCCTCAAAGCGTGGGTCACCGAAGGTATTCGTCCGGGCGTCGTGGCGTGCAGCCATCACATGGGCCGTTGGAAGCTCGACGATAAGGGCCAACGGCAGATGGCCGCGACCGTCGGCTTGGACAACGACGGTTCTCGCTGGAGCATGCACCGCAAGTCGGGCGTGTCCGCATTTAAATCGGACGATCCGGATACGCAGCGCATTTGGTGGACTGACGTTGGCGTGCACCAGAATCTCACGTTCTGCGTCCAACCCGATCCGATTTCGGGAATGCACTGTTGGCATCAAGCCGTAACCGTCGAGCGGGCGCATCCGGGCGACGCATACGCCGATGTCTTCGTCGATACCGAAAAGAGCCGCGAGGCGTTTGAAAAGTGGCAGGCGATGACGCGCCCGGCGAGTCGCTTTTCGCCCAATGCAACGCGACGCCCGTGGTGGTTCTTACGCCCGCTTCGCCCGAGCCGTAACGAGTACAAACTGCCCGTTTGAAATTCCCGGACGTCCTGGGATTTCTGCTCGTCGGTTTCGTACTCGGCGACGCGGGGTTGCGCGTCATTCATCTTTCGCTTTCTTCGCAGGCGAGCGGCGTCGTCATCGCACTTTCGGCATCCGTCATCTTATACGAATGCGGACACGACCTCGATCGCGAGCATCTCGGCACGGCATGGCGCAGTCTGATGTTGCTCGTCACCGCCGGAGTCCTTATCACGGCTGGACTCGCCGCGTTTGCATCGCATCTTGCCTTCGGGTGGGATTGGCCGACTGCCGTGCTCTTCGGGACGATCGTTTCGGCGACCGATCCAGCGGCAGTCATTCCGATCATGCGGCAGTCCGGCGTCTTGCAACGCATCAGCAACGTTGCCCAAGCCGAATCGGCGCTGAACGACGTCATTGGCGCGGTGCTGACGATCCTGGCGCTCGCGATCGTGCAAGCCGGACGCCTCAGCCCGCCGGCTGCACTCTCAACCGTTGCCGTAACGTTCTTGTACGGTGCGGCCTTTGCAGCCGGACTTGCACATCGGGGCGAAAAGCAGCGGTTGTTCTCTGTACTCACGCTTGCGGCACGATTCGTCGTGTTCGTAATGCTGGGTGCGACAATGAAGCCGACAGCAGCCGCTTTCCCGCTGCAAGCGACCGTACTTTTCGCTGCCGCCTTTATGCTCTTGATTCGACCCATCGCAGTCTTTGCAACGCTGTGGGCCGATCGTGTTCACCGTTGGAGCTTGCGCGAGCTGCTTATGCTTTCATGGGTGCGCGAAACCGGCGTTATGTCGGCGGCGCTGGCCGCAAACGTGACTGCGCTTGCCATACCGAATGCGGAGCAGATTGTCGCGAAGACGACTGCCGTTATCGTCGCCACCGTCGTGATTCAAGGATTCACGACAAGCACGCTGGCGCGCATGTTGCGTGTTGTTAGCGCGCCGCTCGCATCTGAAAAGTAAAGCGATCCGAGCGATAGAGACTGTGTCCGCAAAGAATCGGACGCTCGCCGTTCGTGAAGAAGGTGACCTTACGGCTTAACAGCGCGTGTCCGCGTGCAACCCCGAGGATCTTCGCAACGCCGGCATCGGCGTTGATCGCACCAACTTCTTGCTCGACGGCAATGGCGTCGACGCCGCTCTCGCGTGCGATCGTTGCGAACAACGATTGACGCCGGGCGTCGTCGCGCGTGATTCCGCGGCTGCACCAGCCGGCCACGTAGCGCAGGTCATAGGCACTCGGCTCACCGTCCGCGACGCGAACGCGGCGCACGAGTATGACCTCGCTGCCTTGCGCAACCTGCAGGGCGGCGGCAACGTCCGGTTCGGCAGAGATGCGGCGGAACGTCAAAATTTTTGCGATCGGATCGAGGTGCGGGAGATTCCAATCCTGCATGAAGCGTTCGACGCCGTCGAGATGAAGCGCCAGGCGCGCTTGCCGGGAGAGAAACGTTCCGCGACCGGGGACCCGCGTGACGACGCCGCGCCGCACCAGCTCGGCAATCGCGTTGCGCGCCGTCATCCGGCTTACGCCGAAGCGTTCCATCAGGGCCGCATCGGAAAGCAGGCGCTGCTCGCCCTCAGGAAGAGCGTGCAGTTCTTCCAGCAGTCGCAATTTGATCTGCTCGTAGAGCGGCATGGGGCCGCCACGGTCGATGGGTGTGGGCCTACTCAAAGATCGAGCCATATGCGAATCGCCTATTGTACAAATGTACGGACAGGTCTAGACTATGGCCTAGCGCCGAGGGCGTCAAGAGGGATAGAGGCTTCAGCATAAACTATGGCAATCGCAGTTGAGCAACGAACGAGCGCCGCGGCGATCGTCGCGAATCTGATCGAACGCGGACGCAAGGCGCAGCAAGCCGTTCGCGACTATACGCAGGAACAAGCCAATCAGCTCGTCACCGCAGTCGCGTGGGCATGCTACAAGCCCGAAAATGCCCAACGCTTGGCGCGGCTTGCAATCGAAGACACTGGTATCGGGCGCTACGAAGATAAGGTCATCAAGAATCAGCGCAAGACGTTCGGCACGTTGCGCGACCTGCTCGATCCATCCGCCATTTCCGCCGGCGTGATGCGCGAGGATCGCGAGCTTGGTCTCACGCTGATCGCAAAGCCGGTCGGCGTCGTCGCGGCCGTCTGCCCGTCGACGAATCCATCCGCGACGCCCATCAATAAGACGATGATGATCATCAAAGGGCGTAACGCGACGATTCTCGCGCCATCGCCGAAAGGCGCGACGACGTGCGAGCTGGTGGTCGAGCTCGTGCACGAACAGCTGCGCAAGATCGGGGCACCCGTTGATCTCGTCCAAATGCTGCCGCAGCCGATCTCAAAGGAGCTCACGCACGAGTTGATGCGGCAAGCCGATGTCGTCGTGGCGACCGGTTCGCAAAACAATGTCCGTGCGGCGTATTCGTCGGGAACGCCGGCCCTTGGCGTCGGCGCCGGCAACACGCCGGCGATCATCGACGAGACCGCCGATCTCGACGATGCTGCTTCCAAGATCAAGCTCAGCAAGTGCTTCGATTACGCGACCAGCTGCTCGTCGGAGAATTCCGTGCTGATTCCGTCAGCACGCTACGGTGAGACGCTCGATGCGCTGCGGCGCCAAGGCGGCTACCTGCTCGACGCCAAGCAGAAGGCGCAGCTCGAGAAGGTCATGTTCCCGGGCGGTCATCTCAGCCCAAAGATCATCGCCCAATCGCCGAAGACGATTGCGGAAGTTGCGGGCTTCGAAGATCCCGGTGCCTACGCTGCGGAGTTATTCTTGGTCGAAGAGACGGGCGTCGGCGAAAACTTTCCATTCTCGGGCGAAAAGCTCTCCGTCGTGCTGACCGTCTACCGTTACGAAACGTTTGACGATGCAGTTGAACTTGTCGGGCGCATTCTTCGCTACAGCGGCATGGGGCACTCGGTCGCAATTCACACCAAGAAGCCCGAGCGCGGCGAACGCCTTGCGCACGAGCTCGACGTCGTACGCGTCCTCGTCAATCAACCGCATAGCTTCAATAATGGCGGCGGATTCGACAACGGATTAAACTTCACGCTGACGATGGGCTGCGGCTCGTGGGCCAAGAACAGCATTAGCGAAAACTTGTCGTACAAGCATTTCATCAACACGACGCATCTCGTGCGCCAAATCCCCGAGCGCAAACCGACCGAAGAAGCCCTGTTCGGTTCGTACTGGAGTAAGTATGGTCGGTGATGGACCGAGCGCAGTGGAATCATGCAGCGGCGACAACGTTGTTGCGAGGTCGGTTCGGGGGCCCCATGCGTAGCATGGGGGGCGCGGAGCCTGGGGCGGAGCGCCTTTCAAAGTGAACGTTCCTGAATTTATTGCGAAGTCGCTGCTTCGCGACGCCGGCATCGTCACGCCGGACGGTGAGGTTGCCCGCGACGCGGCCGCCGCAGGCGAGCACGCGCGCAAACTTGCCGGACGCGTCGCGATCAAGGCGCAGATTCCGGCCGGCAAACGCGGAAAATCCGGCGGTATTGCATTTGCCGCGACGCCGCAGGAAGCGGAAGCGAAAGCGGCTGCGCTGCTCGGGAGTGAGATCGCCGGTCATCGCGTCGATGCGGTCTTAGTCGAGTCGGCTGCCGACATCGAGAGGGAACTGTACGTCGCGATTCTCAACGACGGCTCGAGCCGTGGCCCGCTGCTGCTTTTTTCGCGCGAAGGCGGTATCGAAATCGAAGAGCAAGGCGAGGCGATCCTTCGCCGCGCGCTCGATATACGAACGGGGTTGGATGCAGCGACCGCGCGCGAGATTGCGGGCGATGATGCGCTCGCAGAGCTGATGCAAAAGATGTACGAGCGTTTCATCGCGCTCGACTGTGAGCTGCTAGAGATCAATCCGCTGGCGCGGGAACGCTCCGGCCGCTACGTTGCACTCGACTGCAAGATGACGATCGATGATTCGTCGCGGCCGCGTCAGAAAGAATTGTTTGCGCGCGTTGAGAGCGCAACGGGTCCGCTCGGAACCTCCCTCGAGCAGCGGGCGCGTGATGCCGGTTTGTATTTCATCGAGCTCGATGGCGAGGTCGGCGTGCTTGCGAACGGCGCGGGGCTGACCATGACGACGCTCGACGCCGTACATCTGCACGGCGGAAAGCCGGCGAATTTTCTCGAGATCGGCGGCGAGGCGTACACGAAGGCGACGATTGCGCTCGAGCTGGTGCTCTCGAATCCGCGCGTGCGCAGCGTTCTCGTCAACTTCTGCGGCGCGTTTGCGCGGACGGACGTCATGGCGGAAGGCGTTGCCCAAGCGTGGGAAACGCTCCGGCCGCGCGTTCCGTTCTTCTTTTCGATTCACGGCACAGGCGAAGAGCGCGCGATCGAAATCGTCCGCGAACGTTTGGCCATCGAGCCGTTCGCGCTCATGGACGATGCCGTCAAAGCCGCTATCGCCGCCGCGCGCGAGCCGGCCGGAGCGCACGCATGATCCTACGCCGCGATCAAAGCGTGCTCGTGCAGGGCATCACCGGCAAACAGGCCTCGTTCTGGACCGAGAAGATGCTCGCGTGCGGAACGAAAATCGTTGCCGGCTCGAGTCCGGGAAAAGGCGGCAACAGCGTTCTTGGAATCCCCGTTTATGATTCAGCGGTCGCCGCCGCTGTCGCACACCCGATCGATTGCACCGTTCTCTTCACGCCGCCGATGGCGACGAAGCTTGCGGTGTTCGATGCTCTAAAAGCCGGCATTCGTAATCTCGTCGTGCTCGCCGAACACGTTCCGGTTCACGACGTGATGGAGTTCGTCGCCGCGGCCAAAGACGCCGGTGCGCAGCTCGTCGGTCCGAACACTGCGGGCGTCGTCACGCCGGGCGAATGCGCGGTCGGAATCATGCCGGGCTTTGCGGAGAATATTTTTCAGCCGGGCTCAGTCGGCGTGATCTCGCGCAGCGGGAGTCTCGGCACGCTCATCTGTCTCGATATCGTGCGCGCAGGTTTCGGGGAATCGGCGTTCTTGGGCATCGGTGGTGATCCGGTGCTCGGAACGACGACGGCCGATGCGTTGCGCATCTTCGACGGCGACGCGAAAACAAAAGCAGTCGTGATCGTCGGCGAGCTCGGCGGTACGATGGAAGAAGAGGCAGCCGAATATGCTGCCAACACAAAGATGTCGTCACGCAAACCTATCGTCGCGTTCATTGCGGGGCGCAGCGCGCCGCCGGGGCGCCGAATGGGACATGCCGGCGCTATTGTCACTGGCTCGCGCGGCAGCGGTGAATCAAAAGTTCAGGCCCTGCGCGACGCAGGTGCAACGGTCCTTGATAGTCCATCCGACATAGGGTCGGTCCTACGCAACATTCTTTCGTGAGAGGTAAGCGCAATGGCCATCGAAACTCGACCTAAACCAGAAATAAAACCCGCGAAATATTCGCGGCCACTCTCACGCATGACGCCGAGTGAAGCGTTCGTCGAAACGTTGCGAGCGGAAGGCGTTACGCTTGCACCGGGGATCGTCGGTTCGGCGTACATGGATGCGCTCGATCTCTTCCCGGCTGCGGGGATTCGTTTCTTACCGGTCGCGCACGAGCAGAACGCCGTGCACATGGCCGACGGTTGGGGACGCATGACGGGGCGACCCACGATTGCGATCGCGCAGAACGGCCCCGGCATCACGAATTTCGTCACTGCCGTCGCGGCGGCGTACTGGGCGCACACGCCGATGGTCGTTGTAACACCGTCGGTCGGGTCGGCGAGCAAAGGCCTCGGCGGATTTCAAGAGACCGAACAGCTTCCGATCTTTTCGAAGATGACGAAGTGGCAAGTCGAAGTCAATCGTCCGGATCGCATGGCCGAGTTGCTCCGGCGCGCGTTTTACGTTGCGAAGGCTGAGAATGGTCCGGTGCAGATCGACATTCCGCGCGATTACTTCTACGGTGAACTCGAGACGGAGATTTATCCGTCGATCGATCTCGAGCGCGGACAGGGTCCCGACGATTTGCTCGAGCAAGCCGCACGTCTGCTCATCGAGGCGAAGAATCCGCTGATCGTCTGCGGCGGCGGCGTCGTCCAAGCCGGTGGCGGCGACGAAGCGCGCGCACTTGCGGAATTTCTCTGCGTCCCGGTCGCAAACTCGTATCTCCACAACGATTCGTTCCCGGCAAGTCACGAGCTCGCAGTCGGACCACTTGGCTATTGCGGATCGAAAGCTGCCATGCAGTTGATCTCGGAAGCCGATGTCGTGCTCGCGCTTGGCTGCCGCTTGAATCCGTTTGGAACGACGCCCCAATATGGATTCGACTACTTTCCGAAGAACGCGAAGATCATTCAAATCGACGCGGATGCACGCACGCTCGGGTTGACGAAGAAGATCGAAGTCGGCATTTGTGCCGACGCCAAAGCTGCTGCCGGCCGATTGCTGGAGCACGCGCGGAATCTCGACGGCGGACGCCGCCGCAACGAGGCAACGATCCGAAAGATCGCCGACGCGAAGAAGACCTGGAACGACGAGCTCGAGCGGCTTTCGTCCAAGACGGGCGAGCCGATCAGTCCGCGTCATGCGCTCAAGCTCGTAACCGAAGCGTTGCCGAAGGACTGCGTCGTTACCACCGATATCGGCAACATCTCGTCGGTCTCGAATAGCTATCTGCGCTTTGAGAATCCGCGACGTTTTCTTGCGGCGATGAGCTTCGGCAACTGCGGCTACTCCTATCCGACCGCGCTCGGCGCGAAGCTCGCACGTCCGGATCTTCCGGTCGTCGCGTTCGTCGGTGACGGTGCGTGGGGAATGAGCCTCGCCGAAGTGATGACGGCCGTGCGCGAAAACATCGGCGTCGTTGCGATCGTTTGGAACAACGCGCAGTGGGGCGCCGAAAAGAAGAACCAAGTCGACTATTACGGTGACCGGTTCGTCGGCACCAATCTGAAGAATCCCGACTTCGCCGAAGTTGCGCGCGCCATGGGTGCGCAGGGCATCAAGGTCGACAAGGCCTCCGAGATCGGAAATGCAGTGAAAACGGCGGTTGAAAGCGGAAAACCGACGGTCATCAATCTGGTTGTCGATTCCCTCGAGCTTGCCGAACCGTTCCGGCGCGATGCGCTCAAGAAGCCCGTCCGTATGCTCGATGTCTATAAACACCTTACGGGCTGAATTCGGGCATCTCGACAACATGATGGCAGCCGTGCGCGGACGTAAGCGTCCACGCACGGTTGCGGTCGTTCAACCCGTTAGCAGCTTCGCACTCGGTGCCGCGCTGCGGGCGGCCGAAGAAGGCTTCGTTCGCCCGTTGCTCGTTGGCGACGAGAAGCGAATTCGTGCGCTCGCCGCCGGCGAGGGCTTGCATCTCAACGATGCACGGATCGTTGATGCACATAGCGACGCGCAGGCCGCCGAACGTGCCGTCGCGCTGGTTCGAAGCGGCGAGGCCGAGATGTTGATGAAAGGCCACATCCACACCGACGATTTTCTGCGGCCGACGCTCGACCGTACGAATGGGTTGCGAACGGGCCGGATGATGAGTCACGTCTTTGTGTGCTATCTGCCGCAGGGCATCTATCCAAAGGCGCTGTTGGTCACGGACGCCGCATTCAATATCGCGCCCGATCTCGCGGCGAAGCGTGCGATCCTCGAAAACGCAATTGCACTTACCCACGCGCTGGGCGTCCCGATGCCCAAGGTCGCCGTATTGGCGGCAACCGAGGAAGTCAATTCCGTGATGCCGGCGACGGTCGACGCGCGAGCGCTACGCGACCTGAATCGCAGCGGTGAGATCACGGGTGCCATCGTCGACGGCCCCTTTGCGTTCGACAACGCGCTCTCCGCGGACGCGGCCCGAACAAAGGGGATCGATTCGCCGGTCTGCGGCGATCCGGATATTTTGCTCGTACCGACGATCGAAGCCGGCAACATGCTTTATAAGGAGATGGTGCACTTCTGTGGCGCGATCACGCCGGGAATCGTGCTCGGCGCTTCGGCGCCGATTCTGCTGACGTCGCGAGCCGATCCGCCCGAGGCGCGCCTCGCATCCTGTGCGCTGGCCGCCGCATACTTGGACGCTGCGTGAGTCTCGTCCGGATCGAGGGAATCGAGAAGCGCTTCGGTCCGAACGTCGTCTTACCAAGACGTCAGCTTGGAGGTAGGCCGGGGCGAAGTGCTCGTGGTCATCGGTCCGAGCGGCGGCGGCAAGAGCACCCTCTTGCGCTGCATCAATCTCCTCGAGCCGATTCAGCGCGGCCGTATCATCGTCGACGGTCAAGTCATCAGCGAGCCCGGCGTCAACGTGAATGCCGTCAGGCGTCAAGTTGGCATGGTGTTCCAGCAGTTCAATCTCTTTCCGCACCTGCGCGTCATCGATAACCTCACGCTCGCACCGACCCAGGCCTTGCGCCAATCGAATTCAGAAGCCGGAGAGCGCGCGAGCGCACTGCTCGACCGTGTCGGCTTGCACGACAAAGCGGACAGTTACCCGCACCAGCTTTCTGGGGGCCAGCAGCAGCGCGTTGCCATTGCGCGGGCTCTTATGATGGATCCGCGCGTGATGCTCTTCGATGAGGTCACCTCGGCGCTCGATCCGGAGCTGGTCGGCGACGTGCTCGAAGTGATGCGCGATCTCGCGAAATCTGGGATGACGATGATCGTCGTGACCCATGAGATGCAATTCGCGCGGGAGGTCGGCGATCGGCTCGTCTTGATCGCCGAAGGGGTGGTTGTCGAGGAAGGCAAGCCCCGCGAGATGCTCGATCGGCCGCAAAATGAACGCACGAAGCAATTCTTACGGCGACTGCAACGTTTTCATGATGCAGAGGGCGCTGTCGCCAATTGACGAAAACCCGGCGCCGAAGTAGGCTTCGGGGCGCGAAGTTTTTTGGTCGGCCGATGTGCCGGCCTAGGAGGTGTTTGTGGAGGGGTCCAGGTCACGTCGAGATTTTGTCAAGAAGGCCGCCATAGCGGGCGGAGTCGTTCTTGGCTTTCCAGCTCTTATCCCGAAACGCACAGAAGCTGAGGAGACGCTGAACATCGGCGTCGACGAAGAGCTGACGGGCGTGTATGCGTACCCTGCGAAGAACGAAGTTCGCGGGATGCAGATGGCAGTCGACGATTGGAATAAGAAAGGCGGCGTTCTCGGCCGCAAGATAAACCTGCTCGTCGAAGATAACGCCAATAACCCGGGAACTGCGGTCGAAAAAGCGCGTAAGCTTTTCGAAGTCGACAAAGTTCCGGTGCTGATCGGAACGCTGAACAGCGCAAATTCGCAGGCCGTCAGTAACGTGGCGTTCCAGGCCGGTAAGCCATTCCTCGTCTCCGGCGGCCACACCGACACCGTGACCGGTTCGCAATGTCACTGGACGTCGTTTCGCACGTGCCACAGCACGTGGGCGGAAACGCACGCTACCGGTCTTTCGATTTCGAAGAAGTTCGGCAAGAAGTGGTACTACATCACGCCGGACTACGCGTTTGGGCATTCGCTGCTCGACGGTTATAAGTCAATGGAGGCACAGCTCGGCATCCAGGTCGTGGGTAGCGATCTCACGCCGCTCGGTACGACCGATTTCAGCGCATACCTGACGAAGGTTCTTGCGGCGAAGCCGGACTGTCTGATCATCATGGTGCAAGGCGACGATCAAACCAACTGTCTCAAACAGGCCAACTCGTTCGGAATTCTCAAGCGCATTCCAGTTGCCGGGCCGCAGGGCGAGCTCGAGCCGCTGTGGGGCGTACCGAAGGAAGCGCAAGTCGGTTATTGGGGCGTCGAGTGGTACTACAAGAACGTCGGAAATAATAAGGAAGCCCAATCGTTCGTCTCGCGCTACATGACGCAATTTCAAGAGCCGCCGACGGCGCGCAGCGCATTCGGCTACATCACGGTTGAACGCATGGCCACCGCGATCCAGGAAGCCAAGGGTACGGATCCCGTGAAAGTGTGCAAAGCGCTTTCCGGAATGACGTTCCATCCGCTTCAGCAAGGATCGGGAACCTATCGCACCGTCGATCATCAGCTCGAGTGGCCGATGCTCTTCTGTGAGACCGTCGCCGGTGGTCAAGACGGCAATGCAAAAGACATCTTCAAGATGATCGACGTTCAGCCGGGAGACGCGATCGAACATCCAGTCTCAGAGCAGGAGAAGGTCTGCAAGCTCGCTTGGCCCGCGTAAGAGTTCGCTAGATCCACCCCTTACCGTCATCCCGAGTGTCCGCTCTGCGGCGCTCGGGATGACGCATTCATATAAAGGGACGTAATGGAACGACTCATCCCCGAAATTGTCAACGGCATCGTGCTGGGCGCGTTTTACGCGATCATCGCAATCGGTTTGTCGCTGATCATGAACCTTACCGGTACGGTCAATCTCGCGCACGGCTCGTTCCTAACGCTTGCCGGCTATTTGGCGTTCACGCTTATCCAACGCGGGACAAACTTTTGGCTGGCGCTTGGGATTTCCGCGATTCTGACCGTCGTCATCGGCCTGGCTGTCGAGCGAACGTTGATCCAGCCGCTGTACAAACGCATCCCGCTCTACAGTTTGCTGTTGACCTTCGGTCTCGCGCTTATCGCCGAAGAAGTTTTCCGGCTCATCTGGGGTCCGCAATCGGTCCCGTTTTCACCGCCGGCGTCGCTTCAAGGGGCGACGATCATCGGCGACACCGTGCTGCCGACGTTCCGTTTGGCGATCGTCGCCGTGCTCGCGGTCGCCATGGCGATGTTGTTGCTCTTTCTGTATCGCACGCGCCAAGGTTTGCGTCTGCGCGGTGCCGTGCTCAACCGCGAGATGATGGCGGCTCTTGGCATCAACACACAAATGCTCTACATGATGAATTTTGGCATCGGCATCTTTTTGGCGGCGATCGCCGGCGTGCTGGCTTCCGGACTGATCGGCCTCTCGCCGACGATGGGGAACGGTTTGCTGATGCCGGCCTTCATCACCGTCGTAATCGGCGGGATGGGTAGCATCGCAGGGAGCTTGGTTGGAGGATTACTGCTCGGAGTCGGTCAGAGCGTCACGACGCTGTATGCGCCGGCAGCTTCCGAGATCGTCACGTACGTTCTTATGGCGGTGGTCCTGCTGATTCGACCGCGAGGACTGTTTGGTGAGGAGGGTCTCTTCGGATGAAGCGGACGCTCGATACCGCCGGCATGTCGCTCCTCGCGATCGTGCTCTTGGGAATGCCGCTGTGGATGAACGTCATCCAGCTGAACGTCTCGCTTGGGACGTCGTTGCTACTATTTGGTCTTGCAGCGGCGAGCGTCAACATTCTGGTCGGCTATACCGGCTTCATGGCCTTTGGTAACGCCGCGTTTTTCGGAGTCGGCGCGTACGGCTCGGCGCTTTTCAGCCACTACATCATGCCCGACAACATGATCCTTGCGACGATCGTCGGTGCCCTGACCGGAACGCTTTCTGCGTTCATTTTGGCGCCGTTTCTCATTCGCCGGCGCGGTATTTATTTTGCGCTGATGACGGTTGCGTTCGGGCAAGTCTATTATTTCATCGCCTATCGTTGGAGCAACGTAACCGGCGGCGAAGACGGATTCTCGATTTCGCGCCCGCATCTTTTTGGGCCGCAGTCGAATCCCATGGACGGTCCGGCCTACTATTATTACGTGCTCATCGTCTTCGTCGCGGTGATGGCGTTCATGTGGTTCCTGGTTCGATCGCCGTTCGGTTTATCGCTTCGGGCGATTAGTCAAAATGAGATACGCGTGCGGTACCTCGCGATCAATAGCGATCGCATGATCTTCAAAGCGCTCGTGATCTCCGGTATGGTAGCCGGCATCGCAGGATCGCTGTATTCGATGTCGATCAATTTCGCCTACCCTCTACTGATGGACTGGCACCAATCCGGTGACTTCGTCATGATGACGATTCTCGGCGGAGCCGGAACCCTTTGGGGTCCGTTCATCGGCGCCATCATCTACACGCTCGCCGCCAACGTCCTAAGCAGCAAGACGGAGACCTGGCAAATATTCATCGGCGCGCTGTTTGTCGCGTGCGTATTGTTCTTTCCGAAAGGCATTCTCGGGTTTCTCTCACGCCCGAATACGACGAGCGAAGACATCGACGCGACCCTCGATCACGTGCACGCTGATGCGCTTGCCCAGGTGGAGCCCGGATGAGCGTTGCCGCGAGCGGCGACGTGATGTTGCGCGCTGAAAAAGTCTCACTCTCGTTCGGCGGCGTCCATGCGGTCGTTGAGGTCGATATCGAGGTGCACGAACGCGAGATCTTTGCAATCATCGGTCCGAACGGCGCCGGAAAGACGAGCTTTTTCAACGCCTTGACCGGCTTCTATTTTCCCGAAGCGGGGAAGGTAAGTTTTCTCGGTCGGGACATTACGCGTGCACCGAACTACGAACGCATCGGGCGCGGTATGAGCCGGACGTTCCAAACGCCGAGCATCTTCCCCGAGCTCACCGTGTACGAGAACGTCGCGCTTGGCGTCCACAGCAAGATGGCCATAGCCGGCAGCCTGCGCGGTCTTGGCGGGCGAAAAAAGCAGGTCGACGTGCGCGTCGACGAGCTGCTCGGCTTCGTCAACATGCAACGGTGGAAGGATACGCAAGTCGCGTCGCTCTCGCACGGTAGTCAGCGACTCGTCGAGATCGCGGCATGTCTTTCGGTCGATCCGAAGCTGGTACTCCTCGACGAACCGACTGCCGGTTTGGCGGAAGCCGACACGGCACGCGTTATGGAGGTCGTGCGCGATTTGCGCGACCGGCTCGGTCTTACGGTCGTCTTTGTCGAGCACAACATGCGGTTTGTCGCGAGTCTCGCCGACACGATCATGGTGATGGACCGCGGCCGCGCGCTGCTCCGCGGCGAGCCGAAAGAAGTGCTCAACGACGCGCGCGTGCGCGAAGCATATCTCGGTGTAGAAGAGGACACCGCAGATGTCTGAGGGCGCGCCGTTGCTCGAAGTGAACGACATCCAGACGTACTACGGCAAGAGCCATATCTTACGGGGTGTGTCGCTGAACGTGAAAAAGGGCGAGATCGTCACGCTGCTCGGCCTGAACGGCGCCGGAAAGACGACAACGATCCGTAGCATTCTCGGACTTACGCCGCCGCGCGCAGGCTCGGTGAAGTTCAAGGGCGTCGAGGTCCGTGGGTTACCGACCTATCAGATCGCCAAAATGGGGATCGGTTACGTGCCGGAAGGCCGGCTGATGTTCGGCGCGCTCACGACACTTGAAACATTGCAGCTCGCTGAACGCGGCGGTAACGGCGAGGGTTGGACAATCGAGCGCACCTTCGAGCGCTTTCCAAAGCTCGCCGAATTGCGCACGCGTAAATCGGGGAAGCTCTCAGGGGGTGAACAAGAGATGCTCGCGATCGGCCGCGCTCTCGTCGGCAATCCTGATTTGATCTTGATCGACGAGCCATCCCAGGGGTTGGCGCCAATCATCGTGCACGAAGTCTATCGCACGATCGAAGACTTACGCACTCACGGCGTCTCGATTCTGCTCGTCGAACAAAACGCGCTCATGGCGCTGAAGGCGGCACAACGCGCATACGTGATAGACGATGGACGCATCGTGTATGAAGGCGCCGCGGCTGAACTGCGCGCCGATCGCCCCCGAGTCCGCCAACTGATGGGCTTAGCGACGGCCTAAGAGAGGGACTACCAGTAGGCTAGCGCGTTGGCGTACAGATCGCGTAACTGCTCGCGCGAGGTTTCGCGCGGGGCGTTGTTGATCAAGCCTTTTTGCGGAAACGATCCGTCGGTCAGCGCGTCGAGGTCGGGATTGCCGTACCCGACCGCGGCAAGTCCATTCGGAATTCCGGTTTCTTTCATCAGCGCGATAATCTGCTCGCTAAGAACCTGCCCGGCATCATCCGCTCCGGCGTTGCGAATATCCGCACCGAGCTTTTCGGCTGCTTCCAAATGCCGTTCCGGGCACGCAGGCGCCGTGAAGCGAAAGACCGACGGCGCGTTGAGAATTACGGACATACCGTGCGGCACCATCGCTTCTTTCGGATCGTAACCTGGAGCGCGGAAGCTCTTGACGAGTCCTGAGACCGCATACGACATTCCGTGCGGCAGATGGCATCCCGCGTTGCCGAAGGCGATGCCCGCAAGCATCGCCGCGAACATCATGCGCTCACGAGCTTCATCGTCGTTCGGATCGTGCACGGCGCGCGCGATGTGCTGGCCGAGAATAGAAAGCGCGCTGATACATCCGACGTCGCTGTACGGATTTGCGCCCTGTGAAAGCGGACGCGCGACGCCTTTGGCGACACGCGCTCGTCGCGAGTATGGAATCGCCGTGTACGATTCGAGGGCGTGGCTGAGGACGTCGAAGCCGCTGCACGCAACGACCATCGGGGGCAGCGTTCGTGTCGTGTCCGGATCGATTATCCCGAGCGCCGGACGCAGCTCGCGCGCGCGAATTCCGGTCTTCGCATTCATTTCGAGGTAATCGAAGATCGCGATTCCCGTGCACTCGCTGCCGGTTCCGGACGTCGTCGGGCACGCGATGTGCGGCCGCAAAGGACCCGGTACCGCCTTCCCGGCGCCGATCGGCGCGTTGACGTAGTCCATGAACTCGGCGGGATACGTTGCATAAAGATCGGCGGCTTTGGCCGTGTCGATTGTCGAGCCGCCGCCGATTGAGATGAAGCCGTCGAATTTTCCCTCGACGGCGAATGCGGCAGCTTTCTTGAACGAGACGTCGGTCGGTTCGACCGTGATATCAGTGTACGTCTCGGAATCGATCTTCGCTTCGCGCAGCGACGTCAGTGCCTTATCGACGAAATCTTGCTTGCGCAAATATGGGTCGATGAACACAGCCGCGCGTGCGATGCCGAGCGCCTTGGCCGCATCGCCGACTTCGGCGAGGACGCCGCGTCCGTACTTGATTCGCGCCCCGTCGACTTCGAAACCGTAGTCGCCCGTCGCAGTCGGCGCGTAGTGTTCGTGTTGACAACAAATCATCGAGGTCGCCGTTCAGCCCTCAGTTTCGCTGCTCCTCGGGGACGGCGGCGGTCGATGGCTTGCTCGTCATACCAGGATAATCAAGGGCAAGCAGCAATGTTCGGAGCGGTATAGCCGGGGAGGGGAACCATGGCAGTACGTTCGTCCGCTTCAGGAACGAGTGATATTCGGCTCGTCGCGTTCGCGAGCACGGTCGGCACCACGGTTGAGTGGTACGACTTCTTTCTGTACAACACGATGGCGGCGCTTGTGTTCAGCAAGCTCTTCTTTCCGCAGTTCGATCCGGTCGTTGGAACGCTGCTCGCATTCACCGCATCGTTCGTCGGATTCATCGCTCGTCCAATCGGCGCAGTCTTCTTCGGACACTTCGGCGATCGCATCGGACGTAAGAGCATGCTGATCCTTACGTTGCTGATCATGGGTGTCGGAACGTTCTTGATTGCGTTTCTGCCCACATACAGCGCGATCGGCACGTCGGCTGCAATTATCTTGCTCGTGCTGCGCATGGTTCAAGGTTTTGGCCTCGGCGGCGAGTGGGGCGGCGCGGTTTTGATGTCGGCCGAGCATTCGACCGATCGCGATCGCGGATTCTACGCAAGCTGGCCGCAAATCGGCGTCCCCGCAGGCCTCGCGCTTGGTACGATCGTGACCGCGCTCTTGACGCACGGTCTTTCATCTGATGATTTCCTCGCCTATGGCTGGCGCATCGGTTTCGCGCTGAGCGCAGTGCTCGTTATCATCGGTATCTACATTCGTTTGCGCATCTTCGAGACGCCGCTGTTTGAAAAGGTCCAGCAGCGGAACGAAGTCGCCGCGGTGCCGTTCGCTGCGCTAATGAAGGACTATTGGCAGAACGTAGTCCTCGGCATGGGCATTCGATACATCGAAGGTGTCGGCTTCAACATCTACGCCGTGTTCGTGATCGCGTACATGGTTGGGACACTCAAATACCCGCGCACCGACGTGCTCAACGCCGTGACAATCGCAGCGATCGTCATGATTTTCTTCATCCCATTCTGGGCGAAGCTTTCGGATCGCATCGGCCGCCGCAAAGTGTTCGGCGGTGGTGTGATCGCAACGGGCATCCTTGCATATCCCGCATTTTGGTTGATGGGTCAAGGCGTCGGTTGGGCTTGGGTTGCGATCGCGATTCCGTTTGGAATCGCGTACGCGGCAATCTACGGGCCGGAGGCGGCGCTCTTTAGCGAGCTCTTCGATACCCGAGTGCGATACACGGGAATCTCGCTCGTCTATCAGTTCTCCGGTATCTTTGCGAGCGGCTTGACGCCGATCATCGCGACCGCATTGTTGATAAAAGGCGACAAACAACCGTGGCTCGTTGCCGGCTACATGGTCGTGGTTGCGATCATCAGCTTGGTATCGCTGCTCGCCATGCGCAAGTTCTACATGCCGATTCCATCGGACGGTGAGTCTGCGATGGCGGCGGCAGTCGGCGCCGGCTAAGCGGTCAACAACCCTCCATCGATCACGACGATCGAACCGTTGATATACGCGGCGAGATCGGAAACCAAGAACAACGTTAGGCTCGCAATCTCGGAGGCTTCGGCGATTCTTCCGGCCGGTATGCTGCGCTCGACGTGCGCGCGCAGCTCTGCACTCGAAAAGCTATCGTGCGTCATCGGGGTCTGCGTCACGGCCGGCGCAACCGCATTGATGTTGATTCCAAGCGGTGCGTACTCTCGCGCGAACCCCTTGGTCAGCGCCGCGACCGCAGCTTTGCTCGCCCCATAGAGCGCGTTTCCAACCGAACCACCGCCTTTGAATGCGGAGATCGACGAGAGATTGACGATCTTTCCATACCGTTGCTCGCTCATCGAATCAAGCGCTGCCTTGCTGCAAAGATAAACACCGCCGACGTTGATGCGTGAGAGCAGCTCCCAATCCGCAGCTGTTGAATCGCGCAAGGTGCTCGTTCGCAAGATCCCGGCGCTGTTGATGAGAATGTCGAGACGCTTTTCACGGCTGCGAATGCGGCCGAAGACTTCTTGCACGGAACTCGCGTCGCCGACGTCGAGGCCGAGCCCCTCGGCTGCGGCGCCGCTCGCCCGCATTCCCTTGGCAGCAGCTGCGGCACCGGCGGCATCCAAATCGGCGAGATAAACACGGGCACCCTCGCCGGCAAGCGCCTGCGCAATGGCGCGCCCGATTCCGTTCGCCGCGCCTGTGACCAGGGCGATCTTGCCGCCCAGCCCGAGATCCATGCTCGCGCTGTTCGTTGATAAAGCCCTTGCAAACCTCGGGTCTATAGAAGGAAGGAAACGGCGGGACCCAGGAGCAGCGGTCGATGCGGTCTACAGCGGCGGTTATGTTTGTATCTGTCGTTATGCTCGCGGGAGCTCTTCCCGGTGGAACGTCGAGCGATATGACTTTGCAGCGCTTGGCCGGGTACGTCGGATATCAGAACAGCGCATCGTCGACGGTGACGATGGTTGCCATCTCGCAACCGTTCGCTAGCGATGCCTACGCCTCGACGCAAGCCCAGTCCATCGCCGTTCTCGATTTCCCGGACGATTCTCGCGTAACGCTCGGCGGAAACAGCGTCATCCAAGTTCATGCGCTGTTCTCGAAGCGTAAACGGGTGCACCGGAATCAGGATCCGATCCTTTGGGAAGGCTCAGCGATTCGTCTTCCATCGGATGGCTCAGTCCTGCGCTTCGATATTCATCAGCCGTACGACGGCCAAGAAATGTACGTCGTCTCGACGCGCTTCGCGCGAATCGCGATTCGTGGAACGACCGCGCTCTTGGCGGATAGCATGAGCGGCGATATTCTTACGTGCCTGGATTGCGGTGCCGGTGACATCGTCGCCGACGTCGGCGGAAATGACTTCGCGCTCCTCAACAACGAGACGCTCCGGATCCGCGCCAGCGGACGCGTGACCGTCGAAGAGACGAATCCGGTGATCCTGCAAGGTTTCGTTGATGCGGGATTGTCGACGTACGTTCCACCGCCGCAAGTGCCGGTCAAACCTCGCCCCCACTGGCCCTTCAAACTCTAGGCGGCTGACTGTGGCCTCAATTCCGCTCGAGGCACCGCTGGCGCGGCTCCTTGCCGTAACGCGCGATATTCTCGAAGCCGAAGATCTCGACCGCGGGCTCGATTCGATTGCGCTAGCAGTCCGCGATCTCTTCCTTTTCAAGTACGTCACGATCGTCGCCGCTGAAGACGCATCGGCGCCGATGCAGCGGCGGGTGATGCAGGGCTGGCCGCAAAGCCTGACTACGCAACGCATCGGTGAACGCGTCGGGCGTGACGAGATTCGCGCGATCCTCAAGCGCGAATTCGAAGTCTTTGAATCGTGCTATTTCATTCCGGCCGAGACCGATACGCAATGGTCGCGCTCGATTTATTCGGGAGATCTTCCTGCGGATGCACCGCGTCAGGCACCCGAACGGTGGCATGAACGCGACTCACTGACCTTCGTGTTGCGCGACCGTCTGGGCGGAATGCTTGGCTACATGGGCGTCGACGGTCCCGAAGACGGCTCGATTCCGCCCCGAGAGACGCTACGCTCGATGCAGCTCTTCGTCAATTTGGTCGGGCTCGCGCTCGCAAACGCGCGCGCGCATGCGGCTGAAGTCGAACGGCGGCGCTTGCTCGAGGCCAGTCACGCGCAGCTCCGTTACGAAGCGACCCACGACGGGCTCACGCGTCTGCCCAATCGGCAACTTTTTGCGGAAGAGCTTGAGGCCACGCTGCGCGCCGGCACGGTTGCCGGGCGCACGAACGCGGTCGCATTCGTCGATCTCGACGAGTTCAAGACGATCAATGATACGCTCGGGCACTTGGCGGGAGATTTGGTCTTGCTGCGCGTCGCCGAACGTTTGCGCGCTACCACCCAGCGCAGCGATGTTGTGGCGCGACTCGGCGGCGATGAGTTCGCAGTGCTGCTGCGCGATCGCACCGGAACCGAAGAAGTCCAAGATCACGTTGATGCGATGATCAACGAGATCATCCAACCGATCGAGCACGAAGCCGGCAAGGTCTTTGCCTCCGCGAGCGTCGGCATCGCGATCCTCGACCAGCGTCATATCACAATCTCGGACGTTTTGCGCGAGGCCGACGTTGCGATGTATGCCGCAAAAACAGGCGGCCGCTCACGCAAAGCGCTGTTCGATGCGGAGATGCACTCGCAATCCGCGCGCCGCTTGGGTTTGATCAACGGTCTGCGCGACGCGGTCGACGGCAGCCAGTTCACCGTCGAATATCAACCAATCGTTATGCTAACCGACGGCGCGATGGTCGGCGTCGAAGCGTTGATTCGATGGAGCCATCCGACGCTGGGCAAGGTCTCGCCGGGTGAATTCATCCCGCTCGCCGAGGAAGTCGGCGCAATCGTTCCGATCGGCCGCTTCGTCCTAACTGAATCGTGCCGGCGTTACGCAGAGTGGGCCCCGGCGCGCGCCGGACGCCCGTTTTCGCTTCACGTGAACCTCGGCGTACAAGAAATCTTGCAGCCGGATATCGTGCCGTTCGTCGAGCGCCTGCTGCGCGAGCGTTCAGTTGACCCGGCTGAGCTCACGATCGAGATCACCGAGCACGCCATTCTGCGCAGCAGCAATTATGCCAACGCAGCGCTCGTCGGCTTGCGCGGCTTAGGTGTCAAGCTTTGCATCGACGACTTTGGAACCGGATATTCGTCGCTGCGCTATCTCCAAGAGTTTCCGATCGACTCACTCAAGATCGATCGCTCGTTCATTCACGGACGGAGCGGCGGTCTAGGCAGCGAGCCTATCGTCAAGATGCTGACACAATTGGCTGCGTCGTATGAGGTTGACGTGATCGCTGAAGGAGTCGAACATCAACGACAAGCCGATGCGCTGATACGGCTCGGGTGTCGTCACGCGCAAGGTTTCCTCTTCGCCGCTTCGCAGACGCCCGAGCTCATTTCGCAGAAGCTGGCTGCTACGCAGCCAGCCCCGCAACAAGCTCGAGTTCGCGCGGATCGTCGCTCGCAGTAGAACTAACGAACGAAGAGCCCGGCACAGTGGGTAGAGAGAATTCGTGAAACAGCGAGAGCGAAATCTCTTGGAGCGCGCCGCAACAGCATTCCGGGCTGGTGATCTCGCCGCAGCCAAGCGGTTCTGCGATGAGGTGCTGGCCAGCGAAACCGGTAGCTCCGAGGCGCTGAACATTTCTGGCGCCATCGCCTTTTCGCGACGTGACTATGCAGACGCCGAACGCTTGTTCTTGCTCGCGTCAGCATCGTCGAACGACAATCTCGCAGCGGTCTTCAACCTCGGCAAAGTGCTCGAGGTGCAAAAGCGCTTCGAAGAAGCGGCGAGCGCTTACCGCAAGATCTTGCGCGTGCAACCCGACAACATCGAGACGAGGCTGCGCTTAGGGATCGCGCGCTATCAGCAGAACGCCTTCGATGAAGCGATCGAGGTCTTTCAGGACGTCTTGCGACGTGAGCCGGACAACGCGACCGCTGCATTGAGTCTTGGCGTTGCTCTCAATACGACAGGACGGTACGACGAATCGGTTGTCGTTTTGCGACGCCTTTCCGCGCGCGATCCGGATCAGATCGAAGCGTATCACGCGCTCGGCGATTCGCTGATCGCGTTGCACCGTCCGGACGAAGCCGTGCGTGTCTGCGAGTCAGTCCTCTCGCGCAATCCAAACGACGTGTCGGCGACGATCCTCATGGGACAAGCCGAATGCGAGCGCGGCGATTTTTCCGCTGCCGAACGCTACTTTCGGCGTGCTGCATTAATCGAACCGCAGAGGCACGAGGCGGATATGAATCTCGGCGTCCTCTTTCAGCGGCTGGGACGAATCGACGAAGGGCTCGTGTGTGGAAAGAAGGCCGTCGATCTCGCGCCGCGCGAGCCACTCGCGCATCTCAATTACGGAATGGGCCTTTTGCTTGCGGGAGAGCTCGGGAAGGGTTGGGCGGAAGTCGAGTGGCGGCAGCACGATCCGCACATGCGCAGCCATTTCCCGTATCGCGACCGTCTTCCGATCTGGACAGGAGAGCGGTTGAACGGAAAGCTTCTGATCGCACGCGAGCAAGGTCTTGGCGATTTCATATTGACGTCGCGCTTCTTTCCGGATGTTGCGGCACGTACAGGCGACGTCGTCGTCGAAGTTCCAACCGAGCTTTTACCGTTGTTCAAGGAGCGGACCGATGTTCGCGTCGTCGTCGATCGCTGCGACCCCGCGATTCTGGAAACGTTCACCGCGTACTTGCCCTTATGCAGCCTGCCCTTCGTTTTGGGCATCGATGAGACGAACGTGCCAAGCACCGTTCCGTATTTAACTGCATCGAGCGAGCTGACGAATCGCTTCAGAAAACGCTTCGCGGAGCTGGGCGACGATTTGAAGATCGGTCTTGTTTGGGCCGGGAGTCCCGGCCATTTGCTGGATCGCTATCGTTCGGCGCCCCCTGGCGAGTTCGCGAAACTTGCGGGTATTGAGGGCGTCCGGTGGATCAGCTTGCAAAAGGGTGCGCACGAGCCGATGCTCGCGTTACCGATGATCGACCTCGCGCCCGAGCTCACCGACTTCGGCGTCACCGCAGCGGCAATTTCCGCGCTCGATCTGATCATTTCGGTTGATACGGCGGTCGCGCATCTCGCGGGAGCGCTCGGAAAGCCGGTCTGGCTGCTCAACGGATTTGGCAGCTATTGGCTATGGCAGCTGCAACGCCCGGATTCTCCATGGTATCCGACGATGCGTTTATTCCGGCAGCACGCGCCGAACGATTGGAGGAGCTTGTTTCGTGATGTGCGCGCCGAGCTCGAGGCTACAGAGCGAATTCGAGCATAACGTTGAGTGCCGCAGAGGCCGGGACGAGAATGCGCTCGTTGCCGATCTGCATGGTCGGGATCGATCCGGCGGAAAGCGCTGCAGCCGTGGTGGCAAGGCTCGAGGTGCGGATCGTCAGTCCGGCCATCGCTTCGTCGCGGTTTCCGAGATCGGGTGCCGCATCGCGAAACGCACGCGCGATCTCGGCACGCGGCATAATCTCGATGCGAACTCCGTTCGCTCGCACGACACAGCAGTCGCCTTCAAGCGATGTTGCGGCTTCTCCGAACATCGTTGCGAAGAGCGTACCAAGGCGATGCGGCTGTGCGGCCTGAATGATAACGCGCGCGATATCGAGCGCGCCGTTGTCGTGATGTTGCCAGTCCGGACGCCAAACGAGTTCGGGCGTGAAGTGTTCGCAGAAGTAGAGACGAGTCGACCCGAAGGTTCCCCCCTCGAAGCGAACCGTGCGAAATCGCGCATCCGTCTGCGCGCCGTTTGGTAGACGAACCGGGCGCGAAAACGAGTCCGGTGGTCGCGCCGGCAAACCAGCGTTGGTGAATGCTGCGGTCAGCGTATCCACATCGTCCGCGCGGAAGACGAGTCCGTTCAAACCGGTAGGATAGCGTGCAAGCTCGGGGCGGGGACTTTCGCCGTCACCTTCCCAACCGAGCAGCTCCATGAAGTTCGTTTGGAATACGGCGAGGTGATTAACCGAGCCAAGCGTATGGTAGCCGCGCGCGGTGAGCGAAAAGCCGAGCCGTCGATAAAGCGTTGCCGCATCGTCGATGCCATTGCGAGCGTCGACGACGGCGTGGTCGAGAATCGGCTCAAAATAGGACATCGTCGAGAGGATATTGCTCCGGGCCATCTGTAGGAGCCTTCGAGAGATGAGCTTCGGTACGTCATTCGCCCTTACTACGCGGCCGACGATTATGGGAAGAAACGCGGCGGTTGTTGCGGGTCATCAGCTCGCCGCGCAAGCCGGCCTGCGAATGTTGCAAGCCGGCGGCAATGCAATTGACGCGGCGATCGCGGTCGCAGCCGCTGCGGCCGTCCTCAAACCCGATGCGTGCGGTCTCGGCAGCGATTTGTTCTTGCTGTTCGCGAAAGCCGGAACCAACGAAGTCTTTGCGCTTAATGCAAGTGGACCGGCGCCGCGACTCGCAACGCGCGATGCATTTCCCAGTGGCATCGAACATCTCGGTCTTCGCGCTGCTTCGGTTCCGGGCGCGGTCGACGGTTGGTACCGTGCGATCACGCGCTTCGGCCGTCTCGCATTCGGCGACGTTGTCGCGCCGGCGATCGAGCTTGCGCATGGTGCCCCGGTCTCGGCGCTGTTTGCATCGACGCTCGCGAAAAATGAAGAAACGTTGCGCCGCTTTCCGGAAACGTATCGCGTCTATTATCCGAACGGACGCGCGCCGCGAGCGGGCGAAGTCCTCGTGCAATCGGATCTCGCGCGTACGCTTGAAGCGATCGCGAGCGAGGGTCCGCAGAGTTTTTATCGCGGTGCGTTTGCACAAGCACTGGACAAGTACGCGAAAGCGACGGGGGCGCTCTTGCGCGCCGAAGATCTGGCCGGATATGAATCCGAGTGGCGCGATCCGCTGCGCGCGACATATCGCGGCTACGAGCTGATCGGACAGCCGCCCGTTTCGGTCGGCATCACGGTCCTCGAAGCGATGCAGATCCTCGAACACTTTCCGCTTGCGGATCTCGAGGACTCGAGCGCCGAGCGCATTCACATGCACGTCGAAGCGATGAAAATTGCGATGAGCGACATGCGCGGTCATCTCGGCGATCCGGCCTTCGTTTCGGAGCGTGCCGTTCCTGAACTCCTCGATCGCAAGCATGCAGCCATCCGCGCGAAAGAAATCGACCCGCTGCGTGCGCGCAATTACGAGGCTGCAAGCCTTCTGGCGCAGGCCGGCACCGATACAAGCTACGCCGCCGTCGTCGATGGAGACGGTAATGCGGTCTCGCTGCTGCAGAGCGTCTATCATATCTTTGGGTCCGGCGAGGTTATCCCGGGGACGGGGACGCTGCTCAACAACCGCATGACGGGATTCTCGCTCGATCCGTCGTCGCCGAACGCACTCGAGCCCGGTAAACGTACGATGCAAACGCTCAATCCGCTGCTCGTTCGGAAAGATGGCCGTGCCGCGATCTGCCTGGGGACGCCCGGCGGACCGAGCCAGACTTACACCAATATGGAGCTGTTGACGCGCTTGATCGACGATGGCCTCGAACCGCAGCGCGCAATCGACGCTCCGCGTTGGTTCGTCACGCCATCGGGCGAGCTCAACGTCGAGCGGGGCGTTTCTCCCGACGTGCGGGCAGCGCTCGTTGCGCTCGGGCATCGGGTCGTCGATTTTCCGGCGCACAGCGCGTCGTTCGGAGGAGCGGGCATCATTTTGCTGAGCCCCGCAAACGTGCGCGAAGCCGCGGCCGATCCTCGCCGCGAAACATACGCGCTCGCGTGTTAGCGAGCCCTCCGATGCAAGAGCTCAAGGACAAGCTCGCGTCGATCATCGATGCGCACGCGCAAACGCTCACGCATTTTGGAAACGACATCTTCGCGCATCCGGAGATCGGCTTTCGCGAGGAGCGCACCTCGGCGCGCATTGCGGATGCGTTACGGCGACTCGATTTGCAGGTCGAGGAAGGTTTAGCGCTTACCGGTGTACGCGCTCGCCTACGTTTCGGCAAACCTGGCCCCACGATTTGCGTGATGGGCGAGCTAGACGGACTTCCGGTGCCCGGACATCCGAGCGCGGATCCGGCTACCGGGGTCGCGCACGCTTGCGGACATAATGCGCAACTGACGCATCTGCTCGGCGTTGCAACCGCATTGATCGAAAGCGACGCCGCCGCGCATCTAGCCGGTGAGATCGTTTTTCTCGCAGTCCCCGCCGAAGAGTACGTTGATCTGGAATGGCGCACGGATCTCGCCCGTCGCGGCAAGGTCGAGTTTCTCGGCGGCAAGCCCGAGTTGTTGAAAGACGGCGTGTTCGACGACATCGATCTTGCGATGATGGTGCACGCCTCCGGAACGCCGAACGGGAATCTCCTCTCGATGACCTGGAACTACAACGGGTTCGTCGCGAAACAAGCCCGATTCATCGGACGTGCCGCACATGCGGGCAATGCGCCGTATCGCGGCATCAATGCGCTTAATGCCGCAACGCTGGCAATCCAGGCGATGCACATGCAGCGCGAGACATTCCGCGATGAAGACCACATTCGTGTCCATCCGATCATCACGCGCGGCGGAGATGCGATCAACGTCGTGCCGGCCGACGTGCGCTTGGAAACCTTTGTGCGTGGGGCATCGCTCGAAGCCATCGACGAAGCGGCTGCGAAGATCGATCGCTCCCTGCACGCCGGCGCGCTCGCGCTCGGAGCTAGCGTTGAGATCCGAACGCTCTCAGGCTATCTACCGCTTTCGGTCGATCGCGAGCTCGGCAGCGTGTTCCGCGAAAACGCCGTGGAGCTCGTCGGAGCCGCGCGTTACGGTGAGTCACCGACGAATTCGGCATCGACCGATGCGGGCGACCTCTGTCACGTGATGCCCGTACTGCATCCGAATCACGGGGGCTGCTCCGGCGCAAACCACACGGTTGATTTCCGTATAACCGATCCGACTGATGCCTACATCACGCCGGCCAAAGCCATGGCGCACACGCTCGTCGATTTGTTGGCCGGCGATGCGGAACGTGCCAAGGACATCGTCGCCTCATTCAAACCGAAGCTAACGCGCGATGCGTATCTTGCAAAGATGCGCGCGCTCAACCGGACGGAGCGGTTTCCCTAACCTTTTTTGTCGTTGCGCAAATAGGTGTAGAGCGCGGTCCAGTCCTCGCGGCCGAGTCCGTCTTTTCGAACGGCTTCGTAAACCGGGCGTGCTGCGTCTGCAGTCGGAACGTCGAGACCGACTTCGCGCGCGAGATCGAGCGCGAGTAGGAGATCCTTATACGCAAGATCGATCGCGAAACCGGGCGAGGTATCGCCACGCAAAACCTTGGCCGGATATGTCGTTGCCATATGTCCCTGCCCAGCAGTTGTCCCGAGCATCACCGAGCGTGCGATTTCCGGGCTCAGTCCGCTGCGTTCGGCGAGTATCAGCGCTTCAGCCGTCGTCACGTTGAGGGTGACCGACATGAAATTGTTGACGATCTTCATGCGCGAGCCCATTCCGGGCGCTCCGCAGTGAATGATCGTATCACCCATCCGCTCGAGGATGGGACGTACGCGCTCGAGTGCGTTCGGCGTCGCGCCGACCATGATCAGCAGTTTTCCGTCGGCCGCGTGCTGCGGCGAGCGACCGACCGGCGCGTCGACCATTTCGATTCCGCGCTGCTGAAGCGCGGCGATGAAGCGGTCGGTCGCGGACGGCGCGATCGTGCTCATGTCGATGTAGACCGCAGATTGCGGCAGCGTACGGGCGATTCCGCTCGGGCCGAGCAGCGCATCCTCGACTTGCGGCGAGTCCGGGACCATTGTGATTGCAACGTCGGCGTCGCGTGCAGCTTCGGCCGGTGACGCGGCGGCCACGGCGCCTTCCTTAACGATCTTTGCGACAGCGTCGGGATTTGGATCATAGGCGCGAACGGCGTACCCCGCGCGTACGAGATTTCGTGCCATCGGTCCGCCCATCGTTCCGAGACCGACGAATGCGACGCTCTGCATTTATTGCGCGGCCTGCGTGTTCGGCAAGAAGCTCACGCCGAGACCGCAGACGCCGGCCCATAAGAGCGCTCCGCCGAGTAGCGGCGGAGAGAACCAAACGCCTCCGGTGGCAAGCGTGACGGCAAAATATGCGGCGTAGTAAGCGATCGGGACGACGAAACCATAGATGTGAAGCGATTTTCCTGTAAGCGGGGCATCAGATGAGCGCGCAATGATTGTGTCGGCGACGATGCCGGCCGCGAGCGCCATCACGACATACGTGAGCAACATCGGCGTGTCATTTGTGAGGGCGGCCGCGATGATGCAGTTCCCGAGTACGAAGAAGATCGTCATCGCGCCCGGACGCAACCGAAATCGTGTCGCGAGCCAAACCGCAAAGAGCATAACGATCAGCGACTGCAGGATAATGACCGCGACTCCGGTCCCCGTCTTATATAAGAAGAGCGTCGTGTTCGTGAAGTAATCCGGGGAATACGGAATCGCGTCGGCCGGCGCGTACATCCTGGCCGCCGAAGGATCGAATGCGTATGCAGTTCCCAAATGGACGAATTCGAGCCAGGTCGCCAGCGAAAAAAGCAACGGCACCTGAGACCACAGCGTCCGTAAATCAGCGCGAGCTTCGAGTGCGGAAAGAATCGGCGCGCTGGTGACGGTCAGAACGCCGATCCCGATGATCAAATGGGTCGGACTCGTCACCGCGTCGACGCGATCCTCGATCCCGAAAATGGTGTGCCAGATCAGGTCGCCGATGCCGCCGATGAAGAATATCGGGACGCCGACGAGCGCGGCTTGATAGGCCTTGGGCAAGAGATTCCAACCGCGATAGCCGTGCGCGCGATTTCTGAGCGCCGTAACCGTCATGATAATAGCGCCCACGAGCATCGCCGCATAGAAGATTGCATGGTACGGCGTGAAGAATGTCTCAACTGGAACGTGCAAATGCGCCCAGGAGTCCCAAAGGAAACCGCTGGCCAGCCAAAGGCCGATGACGCTGATCGCGAGATCGAGCGTCGCGTTGCGCGGCGGCGCAATCGACATTCCCCCAGCTACCGGCCCAGGTACTGGTTCTCCTGGCCGCTGATTGTGTGCATTGCAGCGAGCGGATGCGCATCGACTCCCCCGCGCGTCCCCTCGAATGTCGTGGTCGCCGAACACGTACCGGCCGATTGGCCGCAGCCCGTCATAGCGGCGCCGGATGCGCTCCCGCAAATTCAAGCGGTCCGGTTTTCGAGTCTCGACGTTGCACTTGGAAACGACTGGAGCGGCGAGATTATTGCGTCATCGAACACCGCGAGCCTCGAGATCACGACGAATCTCTTCGCTTTCAGCGTACCTAGGCCGAAAGTTGGGCACTTCGCGTTTGCGCTTCACATGATCGACGTGCCGCCGTTCTTCGTCCGCGCCTATCCGCTGCGCATCATCGCGCGCAACGCAGCAGGTGTGAAGGTCGAAGAGGACGCGCCGTTTCGAATTCGAGGCCGCTAGATCGCCTCGGCGATCGCTTTCCCCACGTCCTCCGTGCTTGCCGTCCCGCCGATGTCGCGCGTGCGCGGGCCGCTTTGCAGCACCTTTTCGATTGCATGCACGATTGCGTTTGCGGCATCGGGATAACCAAGATGTTCGAGCATCATTGCCCCCGACCAGACTTGACCGATCGGATTGGCGATACGCTTGCCTGCAATATCGGGTGCGGATCCGTGCACCGGTTCGAACATCGACGGAAATTCACGCTCCGGATTGAGATTCGCGGAGGGTGCGATCCCGATCGTTCCGGTAACGGCCGGCCCGAGATCGGAAAGAATGTCGCCGAACAGATTCGACCCGACGACGACATCGAACCAATCCGGATGCTGGACGAAGTGCGCGGTAAGGATGTCGATATGGTATTGGTCGGTTTTAACGTCGGGATATGTCGCTGCCATCGCGCGGACGCGTTCGTCCCAATACGGCATCGTAATCGTGATGCCGTTTGATTTCGTTGCCGAGGTTAGATGTTTTTTCGGACGGCTGCGCGCGAGCTCGTACGAGAACCGCAAGATCCGGTCGACGCCGCGTCGCGTGAACACCGATTCTTGCACGACGAGCTCGTCATCGGTGCCCTCGTTGAGACGGCCACCGATCGACGAATATTCGCCTTCGTTGTTCTCGCGCACGATCCAAAAATCGATATCGCCGGTCTTGCGGTTGGCAAGCGGCGATTCGATCCCGGGCATCAGACGCACCGGCCGCAAGTTGACGTATTGCCGGAACGTGCGCCGAATCGGGATGAGCAAACCCCAAAGCGAGACATGATCGGGGACGTTTGGCCACCCGACGGCGCCTAAGAAGATCGCGTCGTGGTGCGCGATCCGCGCAAGGCCGTCATCCGGCATCATCTTGCCGGTCGCCGCGAAGACCTCGCAGCTCCAGGGCAACGCATCCCACTCGAATTTGATCCCCGCCTTCTTGGCGGCGGCGTCGACGACGCGGATACCCTCCGGTACGACTTCTTTTCCGATGCCGTCGCCGGCGATGGTCGCAATACGATACGATTTCACGCTAGGCTTGTCGGCCTAGGTACATCGTGTTCCCTCTTGCCTGACGTTGTCTCTAGGATGTACCATGACTTTTGTCTTGGCCGAGAGGGGTTTCGCGCACGCCAAGTTCGACGGTCCCGAGGCACTTTACGTGCAGCTGGCCGAGGACTTGGCGCGCCGAATTTATAGCGGCGAATATGGTCCGCGCCGCCGTCTGCCGGGCGAATTCGAGCTCGTCGATCGCTATGGGCTCAGTCGCGTCACCGTCCGACAGGCGATGTCCGTCCTCGAGCGGCGCGGACTCGTCATACGACGTCGAGGCGTTGGTACGTTCGTCGCGTCGCCGAAGGTGCACCAGGATCTCGCTGAGCCTCTGCGCGGCTTCTACGACGGGCTGGTTGCGCGCGGACTCAAACCCGAATTTTCGCTGCTCGACTTCCGTAAGGTAACCCCGAGCGCGCAGATCGCAAAGCGACTCGGAACGAACAGTGCGATGCTCGTGATGCGTTTGTACAAGCTCGAGCGCTCGCCGTTTGCCGTGACATACATTCACATGCATCCGGTCACGTCGGACGTGTCGCGCGACGACGTCGCGTCGACACCCGTCTATCGTATCTTGGAGCGGCTCGGCAAGAAGATCGCGCGCGCCAACCTTACGATTCGCGCGCAGACGGCGGGTCAGGGTCCGGGGCGTCTACTCGAGGTCGCTCCGGCAGAGCCCGTCTTGATCTTGGATCGCACCAGTTACGACGAAGACGGGGCGGCGCTCGAAAATACCCTCTGCTACTTGCGTTCGGACGCGTATGAATTCGGGCTAACGATAGATGGGAAGATTCCCCTCTCGCAAACAATTCGCACGTCACGGTGAAGAGAAGATCGTTTGTCGCGAGCGCAGCAACCGGCGCGATGGTTGCCGCGTCGCTTGGAGATGCGCAGTCCGCCTCATTTATGATCGATCCGCATAGCGCGATTACCGACGTCGACGGCATCAAAATTGGCCACTGGACGTCGAACGCACGACCGACGGGGTGTACCGTTGTCCTCGCGCCCCCCGCCGGCGCCGTCGGAGGCGTTGACGTGCGCGGCTCCGCTCCCGGAACGCGCGAAACCGATCTGCTCAATCCGGAAAATCTCGTCGATCGCGTCAACGCAATCACGCTTGCGGGCGGCAGCGCATTCGGCTTGGATGCCGCTACCGGCGTCGTTCGCTGGCTCGACGAGCACGGCATCGGCTACGACGTCCGGGTCGCGAAAGTTCCGATCGTGCCCGCGGCCATATTGTTCGATCTTACTGTCGGCGATCCAAAGATTCGTCCCGATTCGGCCGCGGGTTATGCAGCCTGCGAATCGGCAACGACGGAACGTCCGGCCGAAGGGAACGTCGGCGCTGGTGCGGGCGCGACCGTTGGCAAGCTTTTCGGATTTGATCGCGCGATGAAAGGCGGAATCGGCACGGCATCCGTGACGCTCGACGGTCTGGTCGTCGGTGCAATCGTGGCGGTCAATGCGATCGGGGATGTGATCGATCCCGCGAACGGCAAAGTTGTTGCGGGTGCGCGCAGCGCCGACGGTAAGAAGAAGATCAACGCGGTGCAAACGATCCTTGGCGGCGAGATTCCCGCGATACTCGCGGCCGGAACGGCGACGACGATCGGCGTGATTGCGACGAATGCCGAACTCACCAAAGCGCAAGCGCAGAAGATTGCGCAAATGGCGCAAGACGGAATCGCGCGCGCAATCGCGCCCTCGCACACGATGTTCGACGGCGATACGATCTTTACGATGGCGACGGGCAGCGCGAAGAAAGCGGGAAATCCAACGTTGCTCGGACTGATGGCTGCCGAAGTTGTTGCCGCATCGATTCTGCGCGCGGTCTACGCGGCACAAAGCTTGCCGGGTTTACCCGCAGCCCGCGACTTGCACTAAGGTGACAAGAAGCGCGCGATCTCCGGATTGCGGCGCAGCTCGCGCAGCTCATCGTCGCTTGGAAGCTGCGGACGATCGCGTTCGCTCGGCACGAGGCACAGAAAACCCATCGGTTCATCGTCGCCGGCGCGAAATTGATGCCACGTCATCGGCGGAACGCGAAAGAGATCGAAGGGATGGATGGGATGCACTTCCGTTCCGACGAGCGCTTCGCCGCCGCCGCGTAAGATCATGACGGCGTGAACGTGTTCGTGCCGCTCGAACGTCGTGTGTCCGCCCGCGCCGACCTCAAAGTAACGCCATTGATAACCGAGCTCGGCTTCTTCGAAGAGCACCGAGCGCGTGACGTCTTTGAACGGCGCGCTGCCCTCATCTTTATATTGCAGCACGTCGACACTTTGCCACCGGTAGGTTGCGCCTTCCGGTTGGAACGTGCGCGCGTGACGTGCCTCGCTCGTCTCCCTCATACGCCTTGCACAACCGCACGGGCGAAGGTTCGGCTTCGCTCCGCGAGACGGTCGCCGGCCATAAGCAAGCTGCCACCGATCAGCAGCATAACGTCCGTGCCATAGAACGCGACCATCTCCCCCACGCGTTCAACCGGCATTCCGCCGGCCGGAACCGGCATCGCGGGCCGAATCGAATCCCAGGGCTCGCGCGCAGCCTCGGCAAGCGCATGACAGACGTCTGCACTGTACGCGAAGCGGCCGCCGTAATTCGGATAGATCGTCGCGTCTGCGCCGAGCAGGCGAAAGAATTTTCCAAAGAGCCAGACGGGCGAGATGCGTGAGGCGCCGCCGAACGCGGGATGCGCGAGAACCACAAACTCTGGAAATGTCGACACGAATTCCGCGAACGTCCCGAGCCCGATCAGCATCGGCGCGAGCAGCACAGCTCGAATCCCGCACTCGCGCGCGCGCTCGCCTTGCTCGAAGATACGTCGCGGTGAGCCAACCAAACTCGGCGCATAGACGACCGGCTTCCCGGTCGCCGCGGAGGCGCGCTCGGCAGCGGCGTGACACGCGCGGATCCGCTCCGCAAAGGGAGCATAGGCCTGGTCGGCGATGCCGTGGTCGTCCTTGATCACGTCGATTCCGGCGCGACCGAACGTTTCGCAAAGATCGGCGAGCGTCTGCGGCGACGAGCCCTGCGGCTTGAGCGCCGTACAGGTCAGCGGACGTTCCGGCGCGTCAACGAGCGCGCGCAATCCGGCGATTCCGTGACGCGGTCCACCGAAATGTCTGAGGAGCTCAGGCGGGAAAGCGACGTCCTCGAGCTCGACGTCATCTTGCAACGAGCAATTTCCGAAGAGCATATTGGTAAGCTGCGTCACATCTCCGCCGGTCGTCGCGGTCGCGAGCTCCAAGATAACGCGGAATCGGTTTGCATCGATCGACTCGATCGATGCCACGCGTGCCACGATCGAATCACGGATCTTCGGATCGGCGACGGCTTCGAGCGGCATCTCAACGCTTTGCTCCAACGCAAGCGCCGCCGCGCGTTTCTGAACCTCGTCAGCATTTGACGTAAGCACGTACGTCGCCGAAATCCAAGCCATGCCGCGAGGAGGCTTCGCACGGTGAGGAGTAGAGCCTCTCCATGGCCGAGGCAGAGAAGCAGCGTCAAGCATTTCGTCTCGAAGTCAACGAAGATATCGTCGTAAAGCTTGAAGGAACTGACCGCTCGATGGGCGCGTTGCTCATCGATCTTTCCGAAGGCGGTTGCCGGATACGCACGCGATTGTGCATTCCACATTCGCAGCTCGAGTTCAAGTGGAAGGGCCCGAAGGAAGAGATCAAGCTTTGGGGCGAGATGGTCGGCATCCGCATCACGGAGCAGAAGGCGACCGAGTTCGGCGTGCGTTTCGAGATGCCGCAGAACGAAAAAGACCGCCTCGTCCAAGAGCTGCATGAAATTCAGCGCCGCATGGCATTCAAAACCGAACCGACGCAAGCCGGCGACGGCGGCGTTGGCCGCGCGAAGCGTAAAGCCTATCGGGCGCCGGTGCGTTTTCCGATCTCTTATAAGGTGAAGGGCGGAATGCACGAGTACGTCGCGATCGCGGCGGATCTTTCGATCGGCGGGCTCATGCTGATTACGCAGGAAGCGATCCCAGAAGGTAGCGAGGTCGAGCTCGATTTCGTCATGCCCGTCGAGGCAGTCGATCTGGGCGGCGATCAACGCGAAGTCGTCGAGAATACTCCATTCGGCCAGCGCAAGGTAAAAAAGCTCGTACCCGTTCGTCCGTTTGAGCCCATTCACTGCAAG
Source organism: Vulcanimicrobiaceae bacterium (assembly GCA_049520515.1). GTDB lineage: Bacteria > Vulcanimicrobiota > Vulcanimicrobiia > Vulcanimicrobiales > Vulcanimicrobiaceae > JAFAMS01. Next base: position 213,224 of record JBEKPS010000005.1, on the reverse strand, counting down.
GGGAAGGTGGTAAAACGGATCGGCGCTTCGCCCGAGGGTACGCAGTACGGCGCCTCATTTATCGACATGCAGGAATTCACGACCGAAGAGGTCGCACGGTTCGTGCACGCTTTCCAATTGACGCAGCTGCGAAAGGCCGCCGCTGCGGCTGATGCCTAGCGCCAACTGATGAGCGAACCCCGGCGTCAAGCCTTTCGGCTCGACGTCAACGCTGAGATCACCGTTCGTTTGGCTGATCTCGGCCGCGACCTCAAGCTGACGCTCGTCGACATCTCCGACGGCGGCGGTCGCCTACGTTCGACCGTCAAGCTGCCGCCGCAAACGCGCGTAGCATTTGCGTGGATGGGACCCTCGCGCGAACCGATCGCGCTGAACGGCCGCATAGTCGCCGTTCGCATGAGCGACCCGAAGACTGCCGAGTACGGCATTCAATTCGAAATGCCGGAAGCCGCAAAGGACAAGCTTGCGCACGAATTGGCAGAAGTGCAGCGTCGCAAAGCGTACAAGCCGGCCGATATGCCGGCCCACGTCATCGACGACGGCGATGTCGGTGGACGCGCAAAACGGCAGGGCTATCGCGCCGCGGTTACCTTTCCTGTTTTTGTGAAAGCCCCGAACAAAGACGGCCGGATAGTCCCCGTGCGGGCGGAAGCGCTCGATCTTTCAATCGGCGGCATGCTGGTTGCGATGCCGGGTGAGTACGAGGAAGGCATCGGGATCGAGCTTTCGTTTACGATGCCCGTCGGCGCCGTCGATATGGGCGGCGAAGAAAAAGAAGTCATGGAGCAGACCCCGTTCGGCGAGCGGCGCGTGAAAAAACTTGTCCCGGTTCGCCCATTCGATCCGATCAACTGCAAAGCAAAGCTCGTGAAGAAGACCGGCAGCGCTCGAAACGGCATCCCAACGTTTGGAATCGGGTTCGCGGATCTCTCGGCGTTTCTCAAGGAAGAGATCGCGCGGTTCGTCCACGCACATCAGCTCTCACAGTTGCGCAAAGCCGCCGCGACCCAAGGATAAGTGCGAGGGAAAACGCTCTTCATAACCGGTGCCAGCCGCGGCATCGGGCTTGCGATTGCGTTGCGCGCGGCTCGCGACGGTGCAAATATCGCGATCGTTGCAAAGACGACCGAGCCGCATCCCAAGCTGCCGGGGACGATCTTCACGGCCGCCGCCGAGATCGAGCGCGCCGGCGGCAAAGCGTTGCCGCTGGTCTGCGATATTCGGTTTGAAGAACAAGTCGCGGACGCCGCTCAGAAAACCGTGGCGCGTTTCGGCGCCATCGACGTTTGCGTCAACAATGCGAGCGCGATCTCGCTGACGCGTACGGTCGACACCGATATGAAGCGCTACGATTTGATGAACTCGATCAATGCGCGTGGCACATTTCTGTGCTCGAAAGCGACGATTCCGCACCTGGCAAAATCCGAAAACCCGCACATACTCAACATCGCGCCGCCGCTCGACATGCAGGCACGCTGGTTTAGCGGACACGTCGCCTACACGATGGCGAAATTCGGGATGTCGATGTGCACGCTCGGCATGGCCGAGGAGCTGCGGTCGCAGGGGATCGCCGTCAATTCTCTCTGGCCGATGACGATGATCGACACGGCCGCAGTGCGCAATCTTTTAGGCGGCGACGCGGCGGCGCGCGTCTCGCGCAAACCGGAGATCGTGGCCGATGCTGCCTACGCGATCCTGAGTCGCCCGTCGCGCGAGTGCACCGGCAACTTCTTCACGGATGAGGACGTACTACGTGAAGCCGGCGTCACCGACTTTTCCGTTTACGCGAACGATCCTAACGCGAAATTAGCAAGAGACCTCTTCATCTAGCAGCATAGTCGATGATCACGGGGGCGTGATCCGAGAAACGCTCGTCCTTATAGATGCGGGCGGATTGCACGCGTTCGCGTAGTTCCGGTGTGACCAACTGGTAGTCGATACGCCAGCCGAGATTCTTTTCAAATGCGTTGCGCCATCCCGACCACCAGCTGAATTGTTTTTTCTCTTGATTGACGACGCGAAACGCGTCTACCCAGCCGAGCTCATCCGTGACACGATCGAACCAGGCGCGCTCCGGCGGCAAAAAGCCGGTCGTCGTCGCGCAAGCGCGGACACTGAAGACGTCGATGTCGAGGTGCGCGATGTTGTAATCCCCGCAGATGACGATCGGGCGGCCTTCGCTGCGCATGCGCTTTAGTTCAGCATAGAAGCGATCGAGGAAACCGTACTTGACCTCTTGGCGCGCGGGTCCGCTCGTCCCCGAGGGGACGTACAGCGAACAGATCGTGAAATCTGCATAATCGAATCGCAGAAAGCGCGCTTCATCGTCGAGCAGATCAGGGCCGAGGCCGCGGATTACGTTGCGTGGTTCCGTTCGCGCGTAGATCGCAACGCCGCTGTAGCCTTTCTTGACCGCATCCAGATATGTGGCCGAGTATCCGGCCAACACCGCTTCGCCGGGAAGCTGGTGCTCTTGTGCTTTCGTTTCCTGAACGCAGACGAAGTCCGGTGCTTCGGCCAGCATCCAGGCAAAGAAACCTTTGCGGGCGGCGCTGCGGATGCCGTTGGCGTTGAAGGAGATGATGCGCACCGGAGCCGAGTCCACGGCGCTTGAGTAAGATTCCTACCGGCGAGGACGATCTCACCTTCGCAATCGGCAAGAAGCGCGTCGGGCTAACGAATCTCGGCAAAGTGTTTTGGCCGAACGACGGCTACGCCAAGCGCGATCTCTTGCAGTACTATCTCGACGTTTCGAACGTACTGCTGCCCCATCTGCGCGAACGCGCCATGGTGATGAAGCGCTATCCCAACGGCATCGACGGAGATTTCTTCTTCATGAAGCGCACGCCGGCCAAGCGCCCGGAATGGATCACGACGTGCCGGATCGAGCACGGCTCCGGAAACGTGATCGATTTTCCAATCATCGACGACGCGGCGGCGCTGCTCTGGGTGATCAACCTCGGATGCATAGATCTCAATCCCTGGTACGCGCGCTGCGACGACTACGATCGTCCCGACTACCTTCACTTCGATCTCGATCCGGTCGCGGGGACGCCGTTTGCGACCGTCCGCGAGGTAGCTCTCGCCGTTCACGGCGCTCTGGATGGACTGGGGATGCCGAACTACGCGAAGACGACCGGCTCGAAGGGCATTCACATTTACGTTCCGATCGTTCGCGGGCCGGTCCAGAAAGAAGTCTGGACGTTCGCGAAGGCACTGGCGCAAGCCATTGAAAAATCGTATCCGAAAATTGCGACCGCGATCTACAACGTTTCAAAGCGTCCGCGCGGCACGGTGCTGGTCGACTACAATCAGAACCGCTGGGGAAGTACGCTGGCCTCGATCTATTCGGTGCGTCCGCGTCCGCACGCGACCGTTTCGATGCCGGTCGATTGGGACGAGGTCGAAGACGGTGTCGAGATCGGAGACTTTACGCTCGCGAATGCGCGGGCGCGCATCGCAAAGCGTGGCGATCTTTGGGCGCCGTTGCGTCCGCTCGCGCGCGGACGATTTGAGCTACGAACGCTGATCGGTGAAGCGTGACTTCGCTAACGAACGATCGAAATGACCGGCGCGGGTTTCGCAAGCCCGGGAGCGGTCAGAACCTCATCGACAAGGCCTTCGTGTAAGGCTTCGTCCGCGTCTAGGTACCAATCAGTCTTATACAGCTTCTTGCGATAGTATTCGACTGATTTTCCCGTCCGATTTGCGTAGAGCTCATACAGGCGATCTTGCAAGCGCTCTTGGAAGGCGCGTTCCTCGCCGTGATCGCTCACGCGACCGCTGCTGCGGTACCAAACCTCGTGAAGCAAGAAGAACGAAGAAGCTTCCATTGTCCGGTAGTTCGCAACTTGTGCGATGACGCTCGCCATGCTCATCGCGACGCCCTCGATGTGCACGTTTACTTGCCGGCCGAGCCGGCGCAGCGACGTGATCGTCGACATGAGCGCAAGGCCGGCGAAAACATTGCCGCCGACGCTTGAAAGAAAGAGCGTTACCGGCTTATCGGACGCTAGGTTGAGATGGGTGCGTAGTAATTGCTGCTGCAGTGGAACGACATGCTGTTCCTCGATCTCACTGTGAAAAAACAGCATCCCTTCGTCGGAGGGCTCGACAGGCTCGAATGCGCGGCGAGGCACGACGTCGAGAAGGTCGTTGACGAGTGATTCACGTGCGGTCGCGTCACCCGTCTGCACACGCGTCAGCAGCTGGTCGAATTGCAAGCGGAGATCTGCCCGAGTGGAAGAGACGGACACGATTGTGCCTCCAGCAGAAATGCTATTGCGCCATGGGTATTACCCACGGCTGATTCAATAGATTACCCTCACTCGCGCCGCTGCGCAAGTGAGGGTTACGGAGGGCCTGCTCGGCTATCTAACGAGGAAGCCGACCAACAACAGTGCGACGATATTGAGAACTTTGATCATCGGATTGATCGCGGGTCCGGCCGTATCTTTGTACGGATCGCCGACCGTATCACCGGTAACCGCGGCCTGATGCGCGATTGAACCCTTGCCACCGAAGTTGCCGTCTTCGATATATTTTTTGGCATTGTCCCACGCGCCGCCGCCGCTCGTCATTGCAATTGCAAGAAAGAGTCCGGTGACGATCGAGCCCATCAGGACGCCGCCGAGCATCTGCGCTCCGGTTGGACCGGGTAGCACGCCGATCTCCGCGAGGACGACGATCAAGATCGGAATTCCAACCGGGATCAGGGCGGGCACGATCATTTCTTTGAGGGCTGCGCCGGTCACGATCGAAACAGTCGTGCCGTAATCAGGACGAGAGGTACCCTGCATGATGCCGGGGTTCTCGCGGAATTGGCGGCGGACTTCTTCGACCACTGCACCAGCCGCGCGTCCGACTGCTTCCATCGCAAGCGACGCGAAGAGATACGTGCAGATGCCACCGAGGAAAAGACCCGTGAGCACGTACGGATCGCCGATTGAAAACGAAATCGGCGTCGTCGCGCACGCTGCGTTGGGTGTCGCTTTGCATTTGTCGGAGAGCTCTTGCAAGAACGAAGCAAAGAGCACGACAGCGGCGAGCCCGGCCGAACCGATGGCATAACCCTTCGTAACGGCTTTCGTCGTATTGCCGACTGCGTCGAGGGGATCCGTGACCTCGCGGACCGATTCCGGCAGCTCGGCCATTTCTGCGATGCCGCCTGCGTTATCCGTGACCGGCCCAAACGAGTCGATCGCAACGATGATTCCGGCCATCGAGAGCTGTGCCATGACGGCGATTGCGATGCCATACGTCCCAGCCAGCGAGTACGAAACAAGAATACCGAAGATGATGACGATCGCTGGGAGCGCCGTGGCTTGCATCGAGATTCCGAGACCCGCGATGATGTTCGTTGCGTGCCCGGTCGTCGACGCTTTTGCGATGCTTTTCACCGGTCCGAATTGCGTGCCGGTGTAGTACTCGGTGATGTACGTGATTAAGCCGGTGACGAGCAAACCGACGATCGAACAAAAGAAGACGGCGTTACCGCTGGGCGCAGAGCCACCAAACTCCGTGGCGGAGACGAAATAGAATGCGATCGCGGAGAGAACGCCGGCAATGATGAGCCCGAGGTAGAGCGCGCCCATGATGCGCGTGCCCTTACCGGCGCTCTTCGGAAGACGAACGAACATCGTGCCGATGATCGACGCGACGATCGAAACTGCGCCGAGGACGAGCGGGAACGTTACCGCCGACGGTATGGTGCTGCCGAGCACGAGGTGTCCGAGCAGCATCGCGGCTGTCGTTGTGACGACGTAGGTCTCGAAGAGATCGGCAGCCATGCCGGCGCAATCGCCGACGTTATCACCGACGTTGTCCGCGATAACTGCTGGGTTGCGCGGATCGTCTTCGGGGATTCCGGCTTCGACTTTACCGACGAGGTCGGCGCCGACGTCGGCGGCCTTCGTATATATGCCACCGCCGAGACGCGCAAAGACCGAGATGAGCGAGCACCCAAATGCGAGGCCGACGAGCGCCCCCAGCGAGTTCGTCACCGGATCGGGTGAACCGGCGTTGACCGCAAGCATGATCCAGTAGTAGCCGCTGACCGCGAGCAGGCCGAGGCCGACGACGAGCAATCCCGTCACAGCGCCGGAACGGAATGCAACCGCAAGTGCGGGCGCGAGTCCGCCGCGCGCCGCTTCCGCGGTGCGCACGTTCGCACGAACCGAAACGAGCATGCCGATAAAACCGGCCGCGCCCGAAAGCGTCGCGCCGATGAGGAATCCAACTGCGGGCTGCCAGCCGAGTGGGGCCGGGAGTAGCGCGATAACGATGGCGAGCACGACTGCGACGATCGCGACGGTCGTGTATTGGCGGCGCAAGAACGCCATGGCGCCCTCTTGGATCGCGCGCGCAATCTCGATCATCCGCGGATTTCCCTCGGGTTGCCGAAGGACCCAGACCGTCAACCCCAGGCCGTAGACGATGGCGAGTAACCCGGCGACAATGCCGAGCCCGATCGCGATTGTGGGACTCACGCTCTTGTTTTCTCCCTCATACGTGCAGCGGACGCACAAAAACCGCCCGCGGACGCGAGCGACCTGCCCCGTTTGTCCCCGCCTCCCCACGACTCCTCTCCCGGTTAGGGTGGGTGTTTCCTGGGAGCGGTGGAGTTGTTACGGGCCCCCTCGGGGAATTCAGCTTCCCAATGGCAACGGCGTCGTTGCGAGGCCGGCGCAATTACCGCGCCCTGCCCGAGTGGTGATGGGCCGAGCGCTTATGGGGGCCCCACGCCTAGCGTGGGGGGTGCGTAGCTCGGAGCGGAGCACCTTTTTAAAATGATGCGCTTCATTGTGGCGCGGGCGTTCCGACTCGTTATCGTCTTGGTCGCGATAACGCTCTTCAGCTTCCTTTTCCTTAACCTCATCCCCGGAGATCCGGCGACGGTGCGGCTGGGAGAACACGCGACACCCGCTCAGGTCGCCGCGTTACGCACGGCTCTAGGTCTCGATAAGCCGTGGTACCAGCAGCTCGGACTTTATCTCGAGCACGTTGCGCATGGTGACCTCGGCGTCTCAATCGACGATCAAGAATCCGTCGCGGGAAAGCTCGTACAATATTTTCCCGCGACGCTCGAGCTAACGTTCGGTGCAATTTGCTTTGCAATCGTCGTCGGCATACCCGCGGGGATTGCGGCGGCGGTGTGGCACGGAGGCGTGCTCGATGCGCTCACGATGGTCGCGGTGCTGCTCGGCGTTTCGATTCCGGTCTTCTGGCTCGGTTGGATTCTCGTCTACGTATTTGCAGTGTTGCCGACCGGTGCCGGCCTCAATCTCTTTCCAATCTCGGGACGCATCGATCCGCAATATTTCATTACGCCGCACACGCATCTCATGGTCGTTGACGCATTGCTCGATGGAAACGGTCAAGCCGCGCTCAATGCGCTCTGGCATCTGATCCTGCCCTCGATCACGCTGGGGACGATTCCGCTCGCGATCGTTGCAAAGATCACGCGCAGCGGAATGCTCGAAGTACTGCAAAGCGACTACGTACGGACGGCGCGCGCCAAAGGGCTCTCCGCGTCGCGCGTCATCGTCAAACACGCGCTGCGTAATGCGCTTATCCCGATTATTACGGTCGTCGGTTTGCAAACAGGTTTGCTGCTCGGCGGCGCGGTGCTGACCGAATCGATCTTCGCCTGGCCCGGCGTCGGACGGCTTGCGTTCGAGGCAATATCGAATCGTGATATGCCAGTCATCAACGGATGCGTCTTGCTTTTTGCGACGGTTTTCGTCGTTGTGAACGCGCTCGTCGATTTGCTTTACGCGGTAGCCAATCCGCGCATACGGTACGGGTGAGCAGCGAAGCTTCGATTCGCGTCGTCGTCGTCGACGATTCGGCATTCATGCGGCACGTGCTGCGGCGGATGTTGGAACGTCCTGGAATCGAGATCGTCGGCGCCGCGAAGGACGGCGAAGAGGGTGTCGCACTTGTGGAAACGCTCGCGCCCGATGTCGTCACCATGGACGTCGAAATGCGCGGCATCGGCGGCTTGGAGGCGTTGCGCCGGATCGTCGCGCGCGGACCGAAGAGCCCACCGGTCATCATGGTGAGTGCGCTAACAACACAAGGTGCGCAGACAACGCTCGAAGCGTTGCACATCGGCGCCGTCGATTTCGTCGCCAAACCACTGCCTGGTGCCGGCGTGCTCGAGATCGCAGCACTTGGCGACGAGCTGCTCGAAAAAGTGCGGACGTTCGGCACGCGGCGCTCGCAACGCAGCTTCGCAACGCCGCCCGCGGCGAAGCCTGGTCCGCACGGTCGCTCGGAGTGCGTCGCGATCGGAACATCGACCGGCGGTCCGGTCGCGCTATCACGCGTCGTGCCCCGGTTGCCGAAAGATTTTCCGTCGCCCATCGTGATTGCGCAGCACATGCCGCCGGGGTTCACCGCGCCGCTTGCCGAGCGGCTCAACGCCACGAGCCAGCTCGAGGTCACGGAAGGTACGAACGGCATGACGCTGCGGGCGGGTACGGCGGTCGTCGCACCGGCCGGCCAGCGCGCGCGCGTCCGCCGCGTCGGCAAGCAGTTTACGCTGGAACTGGAAGATGCGGAACGCGCGACGTTGACCCCAAGCGTCGATGCGTTGTTCGCTTCCGTCGGGACTGTTTGCAAGCAAGGAGCGCTCGCCGTTTTGCTCACGGGGATGGGCCGCGATGGTGTGGAGGGATTGCGGGTAGTCCGGGCCTCAGGTGGGTACGCGGTCGGTCAGGATGAAGCAAGTTGCGTTGTTTATGGTATGCCGCGAGCCGCGGCCGAGGCCGGATTGATCGACCGCATATGCACGATCGACGAGTTGCCCCAACTTTTATGCGCCTTGACGGGCTTGGAAGTACCTTTACAGAGGGGGGAGGGGAGCCAGCCTCCGCCGCCGGGAACGTGAGCGCCACCTAAACGGGAACGGGATTGGGCGTTTGACAGAGAGTCGGAATCCGCCGCAGTACGTGATCGCCGGCGTTTCGTACTCCAGGGAAGAGGCTGTAACCAAGTATCTTCACCTGGTTCGTTACGTCGCAGGTCGCATTTCTATCAACCTTCCGCCGAACGTCGAGATCAACGATCTCATCAACGACGGTATTTTGGGATTGATCGACGCGATCGAAAAATACGATGACGAACGCGGCGTCAAGTTCGAAACATATGCGATCACCCGTATCAACGGTGCGATCCTCGATGCCCTGCGCGCGCTGGATTGGGTCCCGCGAGCGGTCCGTCAGCGCGCCCGCGAAGTGGAGCGCACGTACCAGGAGCTCGAGGCCGAGCTGGGGCGTGCCGCGACCGAAGAAGAGGTCGCCAATAAGCTTGGCCTGACGACCAAAGAATTCGATCAAACCATGCAGCGGATTCGCGGCACCGCGATCCTCTCGCTCGAAGAGTTCTTGCCGAACGAGAAGGGCTACGAGATTCCGCTCGTCGACACGCTGCGCGACCCGATCGACGAAATCAGCAAGGCGATCGAATCACGTGAGGTGCGCGAGGCGCTCGTCAAAGCCGTCGACTCCCTCCCGCATCAAGAACGAACCGTCATTTCGCTGTACTACTTCGAAGGCTTGACCCTCAAGGAAATCAAGGGGGTGCTAGGCGTCTCGGAGTCTCGCGTTTCGCAAATCCACGCCCAGGCCGTCATCCATCTGCGCACCACGTTGCGCCAGCTACAACCGGATTTCGGCTACCGTGAGGGCGACCCGAACGTAAAGCAGAAGTATATCCGGCGCGAACCACCGCCGAGTGACGAAGCCGGCGCTGAAGGCGGGGCTTGACGCGGACGATACCCTTTAAGGAAGAGGAGATCTTTTTAGCCCATGGCCATCCGGCCGGTAGACCTTCAGGCGAACATCTTAAACGCCGCGACTTCTTCAGGAGTTCAGCGGCAGGCTGAGGTCGCGGCCCAAAACGCTCAAACCCTCGGGGCCGCCGCGTTCGCCGCGAAAACGGAAGAGCGTAGCGAGACTGTTCAGGAGACTGAAGCGCTCCTCCACAACAAGGTCGAGGAACGAAAAGAGCCGGGCGATCAAGAGCGTGGGAAACGCGGTAAAGCGCGCACGCCCGGTCAACCATTCGCGGGAATCGAAGAAGGCGTTCTCGACGAGGGTGCCGCCGGCGTTGACGGTGACCACCTAATCGACTTCACCGCTTAACCTCATTCCCTAAATGTCAGGGGTAAATTCTTCCGCTGCCGCGACTGCAGCTGCAGCCGCAAACGCCGTTGAAGCTGCGGTTGCGATGGAATTGGCGGCGCTCGCGGCTGACGCGAAAGCGCTGCAAGCGATGTTGATGACCGGCGACATCGTGCAAGCGACGGTGCAGCCGTTCAACGGTCTCACTGACACGCTCCAAATTTTCGGCATGCGTGTGGCGGCATCGCTTCCACCCAATGTGTATCCGGGCGATACGCTAACCGTCGCGGTGCAAGGCTTCCAGAACGATCAAGTAGTCGTGCAAGTGATGAGCAGAACGCCGCCGCCGAATGCACCGGCAACGCAATCGCCTCCACCCACAACGTTGACGGCCGCCGTGCCGCAGGAGACGGATTCGGTCGAGCTGACACGCATGCCGATTCCAATCATCGTCGGCGACGAGCCGGAGTTTCCGCCGGTGCTGCCTCCACCCGCCGCGCCGCCTACCGCGGAAAGCGAAACTGTTGCAACGCCGCCGTCGTCAGCAAATGCTGCGGCTGCGGCTGCAGCTGCCGCGGATGAAGAAGCTGCTGCGCAAAACACGGTCGTGCAAACGCCGGCAGCGACGACGCCGCAAGCTGATTACGCGCAAGCGCGTCCGGAAACGCTGAGCGTTGAAGCGCGTCTTGCATTCGCGCGCACGACGCCGGTACCGCCGCGCGCAGCCGCGCCACAAACGAGTGGAACTGTTCCGCCGCCACGACCGGCGCCCGCGACGTCACAACCGGCGTCAACAACCGGGCGCGCGGCCTCGCCCGGGCCGCAGTCATCGGCATCGGCGCGACCGAATCCAATTGCTCCGCCGATCGCGCCGCGCTCGCCGTTTGCGCCGATCATTACACCGCGTCCAGACATCGCGCCGAAAACGCCACAGCCGATTCCAGGGGCACCGGTTACCGGGCGTTCCACAACGATGATGCCCGCGTCGCAGACGCGTCCGCAAGCAGCGCCGACCGCGGAAGAATTATTGCAGGATCCCGTTGCATTGTTGCGTGCTTTGCGCATTCCGCAAACGCCGACGACGCTAACGTTCGCAAAACTCGTCACGCAACAACCCGAGCAAGTTGCGACCGCACTCGCTGCGCTGGAAGATGCGCTCCCTGATAGCGATGATCCGCGCATTCAGACGCTGCGCGCTCTCGCGGGCTTCGTCGGCAATCTCGATCCGGAATCCCCGACGTTCACGACGCAAGTCACGTCGTATCTCACCCACGTCATCGAAGGTCCGGAACAAAAACTCGCGATGCTTATCGCGCAAGAGCAGCAACCGGAAGCGGCAGCCGTGGCTGCGGCGCCAGCGGAAGAAGAGGCCGCTCCAGCGCCGCAGACACCAGCGCCTCCGGCTCCGGTGCCGACAACAACGGCAGCGACTGGGGACGCGACCGTCGTGGCCGCGCATTCGGCCGAACGAATCGCAGCCGTCGACGCCGATCTCAAGACGCAACTCGTCTCGCTGCTTGCATCGGCCAATCCGGAAAGCGTCCTCGGTGAAAGCGGAGCGGTATTGGCGCGCAACGCGCTTACGGGTATGGTCGCATCGCAGCTGAGCGCAATCAACGCGCAGCAATCGCAACCGGGTACATGGTCGTTTACGGTTCCGGTTATGGTCGGCCAGCAAATGTATCCCGCGCGCATCGCGGTTTCGCGCGATAAGCCTGAAGGGCACCAATCGGTCTCCGGCGACGACTTTCACATCGCGTTCATTCTCGACACGAAACGTCTTGGGACGATCGCGATCGACATGCATGCAGTTCAACGCTCCGTCAGCGTTTCGGTACGCACGGAACGCCCGAGTGCCGCGACGACCTTCAAGTCCGCGCTTTCGAAGCTCGGCAAACGATTGGAAGACATGCGTTACAACGTGAAAGCGCTCGAAGCCGGAACGACGCGCGTCAAGACGCCGGAACCGCAAGCACCCGTGCCGAGCGATTCGCTCAGTACGACGGACAACAAAGCATGAATCGCGATCGCTTCTTCGATATGCGCAAGCCGCGCGAACCGCGTCACGCGGCCGCGGCGCTGCAGTACGATCCGCTCAAGACGAAGGCCCCCGAGGTCGTGGCGGTCGGCCGCGGCGTGCTCGCCGACGAGATTATGAAGATCGCGAAGCAAAACAAGATTCCGATCCACGCTGATAAGGGGCTTGTCGAGGCCCTGACGCAGCTCGATGTCGGAGCCATGATCCCGCGCGAGCTCTATGTCGTCGTCGCCGAAGTGCTCTCGTGGGTCTACATGCTCGACGCCAGCCATGGTGACCCCAGGGACGTGACCCCGCAGCGATAAGGTGATGGACCGAGCCCTGCAGCATCGCGCACTGAGGTAATGTTGTTGCGAGGTCGGACCGGGGGCCCCACGCAACGCGTGGGGGGCGCGCAGCCTGGGGCGGAGCGCCTTTGAATCGAACAGGAGTTCGATTAGCACTACAGAAGAAGCATACCCCGTGGGATGGATTGGGCGGCTCAAAGACGCCCTGAAGCGGACACGCGATGGGCTCGCGGGGGTTGAGGCGCTTGCGGCAGCACGGCGCCCGCTCGATGCCGACTTTTGGGACGAGCTCGAAGAGATTCTGATCTCGGCCGACTTCGGCGTGGCGACGAGCGAGAAGATTCTTGCTGGTCTCAAGGACGTCGCACATAAAGAGATGTGGACGACGAGCGATCTGGTGATCGCACGCTTCAAGCGCGACGTCGCGAGCTTTCTCACGCTGCCGAGCGAGTTGAGACTCGATGCACAGCCCAGCGTCATTTTGGTGGTCGGCGTCAACGGCAGCGGAAAGACGACGACCATCGGCAAGCTCGCGGCCCGTTTCCGAAAAGACGGGAAGCGCGTGCTGCTCGTCGCGGCCGATACGTTCCGCGCGGCGGCGGCCGATCAGCTCGAGATTTGGGCACAACGCAGCGGTTCGGACATCGTGCGCGGACGCGAAGGCGCCGATCCAAGCTCCGTCGTGTTCGACGGTATCGCTGCGGCTAAAGCTCGCAGTGCCGAGATCGTACTGGTCGACACGGCCGGCCGTTTGCAAACCAAAGTCAATCTCATGGAAGAGCTCAAGAAGATGCGGCGCATCATCGAACGCGAGCTGCCGGGTCAGCCTGCAGCGACGCTGCTGGTGCTCGACGGCACGACGGGCCAGAATGCGATCTCGCAAGCGACGCTCTTCAATGCAGCGACGAAGCTCACGGGCGTCGTCGTCACCAAGCTGGACTCGACGGCAAAGGGCGGGGTGATCGTCGCAATCGTCGATGCGCTCGAAATCCCGATCGCGTTCATCGGCCTCGGCGAAAGCGCCGACGCGCTTGTGCCGTTCGAACCCGCAAACTTTATTGAAGCTCTCTTCGATACGGTCCCGGCTTAAAAAAATGAGAGTGTCGAACAGTTGGCACTCTTGTCAACCAACATATCTGCGACATAGAGCAGTAAGACACCGGACATAGGAGCAGAACATGGCACAAGACGAACGCGCCGTCGCACTCAACAACGCCCTGGTACAGATCGAGCGCCAATTCGGGAAAGGCGCGATCATGCGCATGGGCGAGATCAGCGAACGAATGGCGTTCGAGACGATCTCGACTGGCTCGATCGCCCTCGATCTTGCGCTCGGCATCGGCGGTCTGCCGCGCGGACGCATCGTCGAAATCTACGGTCCCGAATCGAGCGGTAAGACGACGCTCGCATTGCACGTGATTGCCGAAGCACAACGCGGCGGCGGAAATGCGGCCTTCGTCGACGTCGAGCACGCCCTCGATCCCGCATACGCGAAAGCGCTCGGTATCGATCTCGATAATTTGCTTGTCTCGCAACCGGATACCGGCGAACAAGCTCTCGACATCGCAGAGATGCTCGTCCGTTCGAATGCCGTCGACGTTATCGTTGTCGATTCGGTCGCCGCGCTCGTCACCAAAGCCGAGCTCGAAGGCGACATGGGTGATACGCACGTCGGCCTGCAGGCGCGGCTGATGTCGCAAGCCTTGCGCAAGCTTACGTCCGCGATCTCACGCAGTAAGTGCGTCATGATCTTCATCAATCAACTGCGCGAAAAAGTCGGCGTCATGTTCGGAAGCCCGGAAACGACCTCGGGCGGCCGCGCGCTCAAGTTTTACGCGTCCGTTCGTCTCGATGTTCGTAAGCTGGAGCAGATCAAAATCGGGACCGACGTCGTCGGGACGCGGACACGCGTCAAAGTCGTCAAGAACAAAGTTGCGCCGCCGTTCCGGCAGGCCGAATTCGACATCACGTACGGACACGGAATCTCGAAAGTGGGTTCGATCATCGACGTTGCGCTCGAACGGAACATCGTCGGCAAGAGCGGCTCGTGGTACACCTACGGCGATCAGCGAATCGGGCAAGGCCGCGAGAACTCTAAGGCGTTCCTCGAAGAGCACACCGATATCGCGGATGAGATCGCGACGAAGATCCGCGAAGCGCTGAAGGCGGCCGTCTCAACCAACGGCAGTAATGGCGTAGCCGTCGGTGCATCCGCAGAGTCGGACTAAATCGGGCTCAGCTTACGTGTCGGCGTTGCGCTCGCTAGCGCAGCGCCGTCTCACGGAGGCGCAGCTCTGGTCGCGCCTCGAGCGCAAGGGCTTCGAGGACGACGAGATCGAGGATGCCGTCGCAAGATGCAAGCGCGATGGCTATCTCGACGACAAGCTTTACGCCGAGTTGTATATCACCGGCGCGCGCAAAGCGGTCGGCGACGGACGCATGATATCCGCACTCGCGGCGAAGGGTGTCGATCGCGACATCGCGCGGGAATGCGTCCTGCGCGGTCCGCTTGACGAGCGCGAACGTTGCAATGCGGCACTCGATGCATTACAGCGACGCCGTTCTGAGATCAGCTATCCTTCGGCGGCGCGCTCGCTCGAGCGCCTCGGATTTCCAGCGTCGTTGATTTACGCGATACTCCGCGAACGAATCGGGTCCGGCGGCGTGTGATGCCGGGCACTCCCATTGATATGGGAGCCATCAGTATTCTCATCGCTGAAGACGACGACGCAATTCGCACGCTGCTCGATCATCATCTCAGCAGCGAAGGTTTCCGGTGTGCGCACGCAAGCGATGGGATCAGCGCACTCGGGACGGCGCGCGATGGTGTCGATCTTGCGATTCTCGACATCGGTCTTCCGCGACTCGACGGACTCGAAGTTGCTCGGATGTTACGGCGTGAAGGGCGCCGCGTTCCGATTCTCATGCTGACCGGACGTAGCGACGAGGTCGATCGCATCGTCGGATTCGAGATCGGAGCCGACGACTATGTCACCAAACCGTTCTTGCCGCGCGAGATCGTGGCGCGCGTGCGCGCTATCCTGCGGCGCACCGGGATCGCATTCGAGGATTGTCCGCGAACGCTGCGTTTTGGGCGCCTCGTCATCGACGAGGGTGCCCGCGAAGCGCGTGTCGATGGCGCGGACGTCGGCCTCAAGCCGCGCGAGTTCGCGCTGCTCTTGGAGCTGGCGTCGAACGCGGGCGTGGCGTTATCGCGCTCGATGCTGCTCGAGCGCGTGTGGGGATTCGACTACGATGGCGATGAGCGGACCGTTGACGTTCACGTGCGTCGCTTGCGTGCGAAGATCGAAGAACAGTTCCGGATCGAGACGCCGATCGCAACCGTCCACGGCTACGGCTATAAATTCGCCCGAGCGTGACGCCGGAACGCCGAATCCTCACCAAAGCCAGTTTTGCGCGATGCCTTGCGCCGGTGCTGGCGCGGCGGCACGTGCCGCTGCTCGTGATTCGATTGCGCGAGGTCGAGCGCGTTGCTTGGTTGCAAGGACGCGCCTCGGCACGCCGCCTCGAGAAGCGGGCGTGCGCAGTTCTGGCTGATGTCGCGCATCAGCGGCTTCGCACCAGCGACTTGCTCGTCCATGATCGCAACAGCGAGATTTTCTCCATCGCGCTGCGCGGACGCACGGACGAAGAGAGCGTCTCGCCGGAAGATTGCCGTGGCGCGCTTGAACGCACGACGGCGGCCTTTGCGCGCGCGCTGCCGGTTGCCGTGGAAACCGGCTGGACGCTTTTGAGTCGCGGCGACACCAGCCTCGAGGTCGCCACGGCATCGGCACTCGAGCGCGGAGCGCACGAACGCCAACGCTATGATTTCTTTTCGACGGTCGCGCACGAGATGCGTACGCCGCTTTCCGCCATTCGCGGTTATCTGCAGACCGTGCTCGACGAACCGCTCGAGCCGGCTTCAAGGCGATTTCTCGAGATCGCGCGCAACGAAACGCTGCGCTTGGGACGCATGGTCGACGGAATGTTTGCCGTCTCACTGCTCGATCTCGATTTTGGTGCTGCGCTGCCGGCTTCGCCGGAACGCAGAACGTTGCCGCAAGATGCCCTCGACGCCGCGTTGGCTGCACTTGTCCCGCGCGTGCGAGAACGAAGCGGCAACGTGCGGCACGCGCGTATGCCTGCCTGCGCCGTCGCAATTGCGTTCGACCATCTCGTACAAATTTTCATCAACGTGATCGGGAACGCAATCGAACATGCCGGCGAGCACCGGCATGTCACGATATGGGGCGCCCGACGTGCTCGCGAGATCGAGATCGGCGTCGATGATGATGGTCCCGGCATCCCGCTCGATGAGCGTGATTCGATCTTTACGTTCGGTTATCGAGCGCGCAGCGCCGGTGCCGGTCTGGGACTTGCGGTCGTACGTCGTCTGCTCGAACGTGTCGGCGGCAACGCGTGCGCAACCGAGTCTCCGCTTGGTGGCGCTCGCATTGTGATTCGCATCCCAACGGGATAATGGGCGCTCTTACGGAAACACTGTATCCCGATGCGGAACGGTATTATCCGCGTCGCGTCGCTCGTGTGCGTCGCGACTTTGCTGATAGCTCCACTTGGTGTCCGGGCGCTCGAGCAAGATACGCTGGCTCGCGCAGCCGTTG
This sequence comes from Vulcanimicrobiaceae bacterium, assembly GCA_049520515.1. Classification (GTDB taxonomy): domain Bacteria; phylum Vulcanimicrobiota; class Vulcanimicrobiia; order Vulcanimicrobiales; family Vulcanimicrobiaceae; genus JAFAMS01. Next base: position 196,147 of record JBEKPS010000005.1, on the reverse strand, counting down.
ACTATCGTAACCCTTCGAATCCCAAACTCGAAGCGATGTTTCGCGCTGCGCTGCTGAATACGTCGCATCAGATCACGATGGCGCCGGACGGCACCGCATACATCAAGACGGGCGACATTCCGGCGGAATGGCTGCGTGACGCAAGCGCCGAGTCGCGGCCCTTCCTGTTTTTTGCCAAGGACGACCCATCGACGCAGAAGCTGATGCGCGGCGTCATCGCACGCATGGGAAAATACTTGCAGGTCGATCCGTACGCCAACGCCTTCACACTTGACTATCGAGTCTGGGAAGAGAAGTTCGAGCTCGATTCACTCGCCTATCCGATTATTTTGGCCTGGACTTATTGGAAGGTGACCGGCGACGCAACGATCTTCACCGACGATTTTTCGAAGGGCCTCGATCGTGCGCTCGACACGATGGAGAGAGAGCAAGATCATCCGCGCAATTCGCACTACACGCATCGCGAGCTCAAAGACGGCAAAGGAAATCCCGTCAAGTACACGGGGATGATCTGGACTGGCTTCCGGCCCTCCGACGACGCGTGCGTCTACAATTACTTGATTCCGTCGGAGATGATGGCGGTCGTCGCGCTTGGCGAGATCGAGGAGATCGAACGCGTCGTCTACCGCAACTTGATCAAGGCCCAACGCGCCAAAGCATTGCGGACCGAGGTTAACAACGGGATCCAGGAATATGGCCTCGTCTTCATGCCGAACTACGGTTACGTCTACGCGTACGAAGTCGACGGACTCGGTCACGCCGTTCTGATGGACGACGCCAATATCCCGAGCTTGCTGTCCGCGCCGTACATCGGTTACACGAAGCCGACCAGCACGGTCTATCTCAACACGCGGCATTATCTGCTTTCGAAAGACAATCCGTACTATTACACGGGCTCGGTTGCGCACGGGATCGGGAGTGCACACACCAGCGACGGTTGGGTGTGGCCGCTTGCGCTCGTGATGCAGGGCCTTACCTCGGTCAGTGATTCGGAGAAACGCGACGTTCTCAACGAGCTGCTCGCATCAGACACCGGTGATCACGTTCTGCATGAATCATTCAATCCGAACGATCCGACAAAATTCACGCGAGCCGATTTTGGTTGGCCCAATGCCCTTTTCAGCGAATTCGTTATGACGTCGTTCGACGGCGTCAAACCGTTGCCGACCGCTCCGACCGGCGATCTCGAAATCCTCGGCGAATAACGCGCCGTGAGTCAAAATGGTAGCCGCAGCGGTCTCGTGACCGTCATCGTCGGTATGCAGTGGGGCGACGAAGGCAAGGGACGCGTCGTCGACATGATGGCGCGGGATGCAAACATCGTGGCGCGCTTCGGGGGCGGCGACAATGCTGGCCATACGCTCGTCGTCGAGGGCCGCAAGCTCGCCCTCCGGATCGTGCCCTCCGGCGTGCTCGTGCCGGGCGTCGAGATGTTCGTCGGCAGCGGTACGGTCGTGTCCCTTCCTTCATTGATAGAAGAGCTCGACAAACTTGAAGGCCTGGGCGTCGATCTCTCCCGGATCAAGATCTCGGACCGGGCTCACATCGTCTTTCCCTATCACATCCTCGCGGACCGCGCCGGCGAGCAGGCGCGCGGGAGCGGAGCGATCGGGACGACCGGTCGCGGCATCGGACCGGCCTACGTCGACAAGGTCGGCCGCCAAGGGATCACCTTCGGTGATTTGCGGCAGCCGACGGTGCTCGCCGACAAGCTACGCTTCAATTTGATGTCGCGCGCGGCGGGACTCGCCTCGGCGGGGCCCTTGCCGAGCGAAGAGGATCTCATCGCGCAGACGCTGGCGTTCGCCCAGCGCCTCGGGCCGCACATCGTGGACGGCGTCGCGTACATCCACGACGCGCTGGCGCACGGAAAGCGCATCCTCGCGGAGGGGGCGCAAGCCACGATGCTCGACATCGGATTCGGAACGTACCCGTTCGTGACGAGCTCGCATACAATCGCCGGCGCGGCGACGATTGGCCTCGGAATCGGTCCGAAAGCGATCGGGCGTGTGATCGGAATCGCAAAAGCGTATTGCTCGCGCGTCGGCGCAGGACCGTTTCCATCGGAGTTGCACGATGAGCTTGGGGAACAGTTGCGCCGCGACGGCGCCGAGTATGGCACGGTGACGGGGAGACCGCGCCGCTGCGGGTGGTTCGATGCAGTCGTCGGCCGCTACGCAGTCCAGGTAAATGGTCTCGATTCAGTCATCCTCACCAAACTCGACGTACTGAGCGGGCTCGATCGGATCGGCGTTGTGACGGAATACCGGCGAGGCGAACGCGAAGCCGACATCTCCGCCCTCGGCGATCCCAGCCTGGAGGTCAAGATCGAATGGTTCGAAGGCTGGAAGACCGACATTGGCGGCGCGCGTTCGCTGGCGGACCTTCCGCCGGCGGCACGACGCTACGTCGAAGCCCTCGAGAAGATGCTCGGCGTTCACGTCGACGGAGCTTCCGTCGGGGCGGAACGCGCGCAGTTCGCAGCCGCCTCCTCCTAGGAGGTCCTCGCAGACCTGGCCGACCCACGCGACCAAGCAGAAACTTGACCATAGGCCCACTAGGTATGGAACGCGGACGGCGAAGCCGATACCACCATCATAGGTCGTGCATGGACGCTCGACCCATTTTTGCCACGGCGGGCTGCTCCACGGGTTCTCTATACAGAGGCCCGTTCATAGGTGTCATTTGGATCGGTTGACGACCTCGTGGCAAGACATCTCTGGTCGCGCACGGGATTTTTTCGGAAATCTCAGTTCGGGTCAGCGTCTCGCCGCCGGACTAATCGGTATCGCGCTCGTCCTTGGACTCGGTGCATGGGCTGTTTTTTACGGACCACTGCACAAGGAACCGTACGCGGTTCTCTTTTCGAATTTAAATCCTGACGATTCTGCAACGATTATTCAAAAACTCAAGGACGATAAGGTTCCGTATCAGCTTACTGATGGCGGAACGACGGTCAAAGTACCGGAAGCGAACGTTTACGACGAGCGCGTCCAAATTGCAGGTTCCAATTTGCTTAAAGGCGGCGGAACCGGTTACGAGTTGTTCGATAAAACGAACCTCGGCATGACGGACTTTCAAGAGAAAGTCGCGCTAACGCGCGCAGTCGAAGGCGAATTGCAACGCACGATTGACGGACTTTCATCCGTGCAATCCTCGCGCGTGCACATCGCAAAGCCGGATGAAACGCTTTACAGCTCGGTCCAAGCACCGACCACTGCGTCCGTTGCCGTAAAACTGAAGCCGGGTCTGAATCTCGACTCGGAACAGGTACTCGGTATTACGGATCTCGTTTCGTACGCGGTTCCAGGCCTCAAACCTGAAAACGTCACGATCGTCAACCAAGACGGGAACATTCTGGTTCCGCGTGCGACGGCGGGGACCAACATCGCAGAGCAGCAAGCCAGTGCGCTGCAGCTGACGCAAGAGCAGTTGATCGCGAAGGAACGCTACGAAGGCAACCTTCAGGAAAGCATTCAGGGAATGCTCGATCAAACGCTCGGACCGCATCGTGCGGCCGCGCGCGTTGCAGTCGACATGAATTTCGACACGACGACGTCGGACAGCCAGACATACGCGCCCACCGGAACGGTTCGTTCCGAGCAGACCGAGCGCGAATCGTATAACGGCCAAGTTCCGAATCGTTCGCCGGCAGTCGGCGTTCCGGGTACGACGACCAACGTCATCGGCACGTATCAAGGTTTGCAGACGGCGCAAAGCGGCCGTTACAATAGAAACAAGACGACGCGTAATTACGAAATCACGCAGACGAACACCAAGCACATCCTCGCGCCCGGTAAAGTGACGCGATTGAGCGTGGCGGTGCTCGTCAACGTTCCGAACGCAGCGCCGGCAGCGGCGGGTGCAAATGTACCGTATGCCGTCGCAGCAACAGACGTTGCGAAAATCCGCAACGTCGTCTCCGCAGCGGCTGGTATCGACCCGACGCGCGGCGACATCGTTTCCGTAGAAGCAGTACCGTTCAATCCAGCCGTCGTCGCAGAAGCGCCGCGGCCTGGCTTGATCCAAATCAGACCGACGATCTTCGGAATCCCAGCACAGGCTCTCATCATCCTCGGCTTCCTCGCACTGCTGGTTGCAGTCGGTGCAGGAGCGATGGCCGTGCGGCGCCGCCGTCCGGCATTCCATCCGCCTGAGGAGCTGCCGACGTTCGACTCGACGCTGGCAGAAGAGTTGCCACCATTCCAAGAGCATCCGATGCTCGATCAGCCACCGGGACTCGCCGCGCCGATTCGATCCGCTGCAGACCTCACACGCGAGCAGATGATCGAGTACGTCACGACGGTCGCTCAAGAAAATCCCGAAAGTATCGCTAAATTGCTCAAGCTGTGGATGGCGGAATAATGGAGCTCACGGAAGGTCCTATTATCAAAGTAGGCGCGCCTGCGGTGCAGGCGGCCGGATCCGCGGGTGGACTCGAGCTCGATCACGGTCTCACTTCGCTCGCACTCGAGATTCCGGGGCCCGAAAAGGCGGCGATCTTGATGATCACGCTGGGTCTCGAACTCTCCTCGACGATCTTCAAGTTCTTACGACAAGACGAAGTCGAGCGCGTCGTTCTCGAAATCGCGAAAATCTCGACGGTTCCGATCGAGAAACGCGACGCAGTCATTCAAGAAGCGTACCAACGCGCAATCGCGTTGAAGTACATCAACGAAGGCGGCATCGAGTACGCGAAGGAGATCCTCGAACGGTCATTCGGCACGGGTCAAGCCGACGACATGACCAACAAGCTGTTCGCGGCGCTCAAGCACGGCAATCCGCTCGAGCTCATCAAGAACGCCGAACCCGGCCAGCTGCTCGAGTTCATTCAAGACGAGCATCCACAAACAATCGCGCTCATCTTGGTCTATATGGCTCCGGAACAAGCCGGCGCCGTGCTCTCGCAGCTCACGCCCGAGTTGCAAGCCGAAGTCGCGATGCGAATCGCAATCCTGCAGAAGACCGCACCGGAAGTGCTCGAACAGCTCGATGAGTTGCTCGGACGGCGTCTCACGCTCACCGGCGGCGACTTCACCAAAGCCGGCGGCGTACAGTCACTGGCGCAGGTCATGCAATACGTCGACCGCGAGACGGAGCGCAACATTCTCGAAGGCCTCTCGAAACGCGATCCGGAGATCGCGACCGAAGTCAAGAACCTGCTGTTCGTCTTCGAAGACATCATCAATCTGGACGATCGTTCGATCCAGCGTGTCCTCAAAGAAGTCGACGGAAAGGATCTGGCGCTTGCGCTCAAAACCGCAAACGACGATCTTAGGGCACTCATCTTCAAGAACATGTCGTCGCGCTCGTCACAAACGCTGCGCGAAGAGATTGAACTGCTGGGACCGACACGCATGCGCGACGTCGGCAAGGCACAGCAGACGATCGTCGACGTGATCCGCACGCTCGAGGAGCAAGGGACAATCGTCATTGCTCGCGGCGGCAAGGAAGATCAGCTCGTATAGTGCCAAGCATAGGATTAGGAGCCGTACCGAAGTCGGTGATGTTTTTGCGAGGCGCCTTATAAAATGGGGCGCGTCGTCAAGAATCCACTGGCTAGTGAGGAGCGATATGTCGTCGCTCCTCCGCATGCAAACGGCTTAGGTAATGGCAATGCCGACGAGATTCTGTTCGCAGATACCGTCGACACGCACATCGAGCCGGAACCTGTATTCCCGCCTGCCGTTGAAGCGGAACCTATTGATTGGCCGGCCTTGCATCAGCAAGCCGGCGACCTTTTACAAGGCGCAACGGCGGATGCCGAAGCGATCCTCTCGGAAGCACATACGGCTTTGCGTACCATCGTCGAAACCGCGCAAACCGGTGCCGCTCAAGTCACGCAACAAGCCCATAACGACGGGCGTGAATCCGGCTATCGTGACGGTGTCGCAAAGGCGGAGACCGAGATGGATGAGATGCTCACGACGATGCGTGGGCTTATCGACATGGCTCGCGTCGAGCGTCACAAGATCGTCGAAGGCGCCGAGAGCGAGATCGTCAAGCTCGCGATGGGGATTGCGGAGCAGATCCTGCACAAAGCGGTCGAGCTCGACCGCGACGTCGTCGTCGCGATGACGAAAGCCGCGATCAGTGAACTCGTCGATCGCGAATCGATTACCGTGCGCGTCAATCCAATCGACTTGGAGCGGATGAAACAACATCGGGATAGCATGCTCACCCTCGGCGAGACGAAACACATGCGCGTTATCGAAGATCAGCGCGTCGATCCGGGCGGCGTAATCGTCGAAACCGAATCCGGCACGCTCGATGCAAAAATTGGAACGCAGGTCGAGGAAGCCAAGCGCGTTCTCCGAGTCGAAAGCGAGTTTGTGGTCGAGCATTCGCCCGACTCGCTGAATGGCAACGGCTCGGGAGCGGTAACCGCCCCACCCGAGGCATAACGTGGCTACGACCCTCGAACACGTTGCGGACGAGATCAGCGTTCGACCGTTTTCAGCCAGCCGTTATCTCGCTGACGTCAATTCGACCCAGCTAATTCGTCACAACGGAAAAGTCAATCAAGTCATCGGTGTCGTGATCGAAAGTCACGGCCCGGCGATGTCGGTCGGCGAAACCTGCGAGATCCTTTACAAGCGCGCGGAACATCCGGTGATTGCCGAAGTCGTCGGTTTTCGCGATAACAAAGTTCTTCTGATGCCGCTCGGAGAGCTCGGCGGAATCGGCGCGGGCGCGGAAGTCAAGGCGCTCAACCGCCCGCTCAGCGTCGCGCTCTCGCCGCAGCTGCTCGGTCGCGTCCTCGATGGTCTCGGCCGTCCAATCGACGACGGCGGCGAGATTATTGCCGAGCGCCGCGTGCCAACCTCGGCTCAACCACCCGATCCGCTGACGCGTCCGCGCGTCACGGAAGCGTTGCCGCTCGGCATTCGCGCGATCGACGGTTTGCTGACGTGCGGAAAAGGGCAGCGCGTCGGGATTTTCTCGGGTAGCGGCGTCGGAAAATCGACCGTACTCGGAATGATCGCCCGCAACACGGCTGCAGACGTCAATGTCATCGCGCTGGTCGGCGAGCGCGGCAAAGAAGTTCGAGATTTCATCGATCGCGATCTCGGCGAAGAGGGTTTGCGCCGCAGCGTCGTCGTCGTTGCGACGAGCGATCAGCCGGCGCTCATCCGCATCAAGGCTGCGATGGTGGCGACCACGATTGCCGAGTATTTCCGCGATCAGGGTCTCGACGTGATGTTCATGATGGACTCGGTCACGCGTTTCGCAATGGCGCAGCGCGAGGTCGGTCTTGCGATCGGTGAGCCGACGACGACTCGTGGCTACACGCCGTCGGTCTTCGCGCAGCTTCCGAAGCTACTCGAGCGTGCCGGAACATCATCGAGCGGTTCGATCACGGGACTGTACGCTGTGCTCGTCGACGGCGACGACATGAACGAGCCGGTCGCCGATGCAGTCCGCGCGATTCTGGATGGACACATCGTGCTCTCGCGCGCGCTGGCTGCCGCCAATCAGTATCCCGCCATCGACGTGCTTCAAAGCGTCTCGCGTGTCATGCCCGACGTCACGGACGCGGCACATCAGTCCGCAGCTTCGGCTGTCCGCGACATCCTCGCAACATATAAGGAAGCCGAAGATCTCATCAACATCGGCGCGTACGTTTCAGGATCGAATCCACGGATCGATCTGGCCATTGGCAAGATCGAGTCGATCCGTCACTTTCTGCGTCAAGGGATCCGTGAAACATCCGGGTATCAAGAGGCGCTTAGGAGCCTCTATGCGGTCGCATAACGGATGGCACGCTTCGTTTTTCGTCTTGCTCCGGTACTGCGTCAACGTGAACGCGTCGAAGAACAGAAGAAGCTGTTCTTGGCTCGCGAACAGCGCGTCCTCGTCGATGCCGAAGCGCGCCGTGAGATGCTGCGCGGCCGTCGTGAAGCACTCGCCCGCGAGCTCATCGCCGAGCATCGCAAGCTTGACTACGAAGGCTTGCGACTGGCGTACGCACATCTGGATTTCCTCGCTCGCGAACTTACCGCAGCCGACTACCATGTTGCCGCGTGTACACAAGCCGTCGAACGCGCGCGCGAAGTTCTCGTTCGTGCGACCAAAGATCGCAAGATACTCGATCGCCTGCAAGAGCGCCAACGCGAAGCGTTCAAGCGCGAAGAACTTCGAGTCGAGCAGCGCGAGCTCGACGACTCGAACGCCCGCCGTTATACTCGCTCATTGCAGTCCGTCCGCCACCAGGGAGTTTAGGTCATGATCGTCACTCGCCAGCGTCCCAAGAAGAAATTCAATCCGCGCAAGCTCGTCTTGCCGTTGGTTGCGATCCTCGCGCTTGGATTCGCGCTATGGTGGCCGCCGTCTCAAAAACGGATCACCGGCTTCATTACGAATGGGCCTCTCAACCCGATCGTGGCGCGCGTCGGAGCCTTCTTCACGCCGTATCTTGCGCCGCTCCACTTCGCGTCGCAAGAACAAGTCATTGCCGACCGCAATCGCCAGATCGAAGCCCTCGGCGGTGAGATCGAAAGTCAGCGCAAGGATTCGGCCTCCAAGGACGCACAGATCGCGGCGCTCCAATTCCAGATCAAGCAGATGCAATCGGCCGCTGCCAAGGCAGCTGAGGCGACGCCGAGCCCGGCAATCCGCCCGGCAAGCGCCGCGGGAGCCAATGGCGAGGCACCGGCGCCCGTCGAAACAACCTCCAGCACCGACGATCCCAAGCATGCTGCCGCCGTTTGGGCCACGATGGACCCGGAGCAGGCTGCCGCGGTCGCGCAGAAACTGCCCGCCGATTATACGGCCAAAGTTTTGGCACTAATGAGTAATGACGCCGCCGGCCAGCTGCTGGGCGCGTTGCCGCCCGACTACGCGGCCAAGGTCGCCCAAGTCTCGACCACCGTCCCCCAGTAGCGGCCCACCCACCCCGGGGCTAATGCCGGCCGGTTCCCCGGCCGATGAGACAAGTTAGGCGGAGTCGATCCGCCTAGGTTTGCTTTGGCATACCCGATCTCGAGATGAGAGGGGGTGAAATATTGAATACAAGTCTCCAAAATTTATTCTCACTAACACCTACACAAACACAGTCCGTCGGCACTCCGCTGACTGGATCACCGTTGTTCGGCCAAAAATCAAGCGGCGCGAGCGTCGGCGATCTCATGTTCGGTCAATTGTTGACGGCGCAATTGCAAGGCACGAAGACATCATCACTCGGCAGCACTTCGCTTAATGCCGGTCAGCTTTCGACGGCCACGTCGCAGCTGCAAACGGCAATTACGCAAATGCTCAAGAACGGAATGTCGATCGAGCAAATTGCACAACAGCTCGGGGGCTCGCTCAGCTCGAACATTTTGGCTCAACTGCAGTTGCAGGGAGTCGATGCTTCGAGTTTGCGCACGTCTCTGGCAAAAATGATCGCTCAAGCATTAGGGCCTCCGTCTAATGGGCCGCCCGATCAAACGGCGGCGCAAATGGCGTCTTCCTTAGTGCAGAGGTTCACACAAGTAGCCAACGCACTGACAACGACGGTCAGCGCATACGCAGCGGGGCAGAAGCAAGACAGCCTGGGAACATCCTCGGACGCAAACGCGGGAGGAAACTCAGCCCCAAATCAAGCGGGAATCATGCAGTCCGCGCTCGTTGCGTTACAGCAACTCGCCACGAATGGCTCGGCGGCAAATGCCGCGTCATCTCAAAGCGGAACGCAAGCGCTCGTACCGCCACCGGCACCGTGGGTGCCGCCGTCAACGTCGCCTACGAGTGGTGGAACGACAAACGGTCTCGCAACGCAGACATTGCAATCACAGCAAGCAGCGTCTGCGGTTCAACCACCGCAAAGTACCGGCGGACCAACCGTCGCGGCCAATCCTTCCTTAGCAATGCTGGGGAGTGGTGCGGACACCGTGATCGGGCGAATTCTCGCACGGGCTGCAAACGTTGCGGCCGATCAGGCCAACGCGACCAATCCATCTACTCCGGTAACAACGCCAGGCTCGACCGCGACTCTGCAACCGCAGATCGCAGTTGCGAGCGTGGCATCGGCGTCAGGCAACGCTACGAGCGATACGCTCTTGACGTCGTTGATGCAAACACTGCAGAACGCGATCAACGCGGTCCCGCAGCAGAAGAGCGACTCATCCACTTCGGCGGATGGCGCGACTGCAGCGACGGGCGTGGGCGGCACGCAGGCGTCGACGTTGTTAGCAAACGCTTCGTTCGGCGGATTGCCGATCGTCACGACGACGGCCAGCAATACTCCGACCGCGGCGACACCGCAAACGCAGTCGACGGCTCAAGAGCCGCCGGTTGATCCGAATGCGGTCGTCGACCAAGTGCTCCAAGGCATCAACATGCGCACACTCTCCGACGGTACACAGACCGTTCGGATGCAATTGGTACCCGAGTCGCTCGGTAACGTATCGGTCAACCTCCAAGTCCAAGGTACCTCAGTCAATGCAACGCTCATCGCACAAAACTCGGACGTGCGGGATGCATTGCTCGCGAATCAGCACATGCTATCGCGATCGTTGGCTGATGCCGGTCTGAAGCTCTCGGGCTTCACCGTCAATCTCGCAAACCAAGGTTTCCAACAACAACAGCAAGCGTATCAACCGCGCTTCGGAACGACCCGGCGATTCGTCGGCGTTACGAGCAGCTCGGATGACGATGCGGTTGCTGCAGTACCCAGTTATGGTCCATCGTCATCGCAGCTCGCTGCGAGGCAATGGCTTAACGCACTCGCTTAGGAGCAGCAAAAATGGCAGGAGTCGGAACAACGACTCAGAGTCCGCTCGTAACCTCGACGACTACCACGCCGGCGCAATCCGGTACTGGTCAGTCGCTCGGTGCGACGGCATTTCTCTCGCTGCTGACGACTGAGCTTCAGAATCAAGATCCACTCAATCCGATGGACTCGACGCAGTCCGTCACCCAGCTCGCACAGTTCCAGGCGCTGCAATCGCAAGTTACGCTGGCAGACTCATTCCAGAGCTTCCAGAACAACTTCTCGATTTCGCAGGCAGCCAGCCTGATCGGGCTCACGGTGGCAGTCAATACGACCGACGGATCCGGCAACACGAGCACCCAGACGGGAATCGTCTCGGGAATTCAGATCGTGAACGGCACTCCGGAATTCGCATTGACGAGTCTTAGTACTGGACAAGTCATCACTGGTTCGGACGGAAGCCCAGCGCTTTACCAAATGAACCAGATTACTGCCGTCGTTCCAACCGGAAGCTCGAGTACGAGCTCCGGCGGTTAACATGGATCCCAAGATCCCTGAATCCATCAGTATCATTCCACCGAGTACTGCGCCGATACGCCCGCAGGGCATACCGGTTCAGATTCCGCCTACCTCAACGACCGGGCCATCGTTCCGTGACGTCCTCACGCAACAAAGCGTCACGTCCGGGACCGGTCTCAAGTTTTCCGCGCACGCACTCCAACGATTGCAATCGCGGAACATCACGCTTTCTCAGGACGACGTCCAAAAGATGAACGTGATGGCGGATAAAGCAGCAGCGAAGGGCTCACAACAATCGCTCTTCATGCTCAACGACGTCGGAATGATCGTTTCGATCAAGAATCGCACCGTCATTACGGCGGTCGATCCGGACTCGATGCGAGAGAACGTATTCACCAACATCGATTCGGCGGCGGTCATCAAGTGACGCACGTCGTCGTATCGTCGCACACACTAAACAAGGGCGGACCGCATGTCGGATGCCCTTGCCGGGGCGGGGATGGATTGAACCGCGCCGGAGAATCCTAAGGAAAGGGCAAAATGCCAACCGATTCGCTATTTACAGCAGTATCGGGTCTGAACGCCTACCAAAACGCGATTGACGTTATCTCGAATAACATCGCGAATGTTGGTACGACGGGGTTCAAGAGTCAGAACATCACGTTCCAGGATCTCTTGTACCAGACGCAAGCGTTCGCAACCGCGCCAACGCAGACGTTGGGTGGTACGGACCCGCAAAACGAAGGTCTCGGCGTAAAGACCGCGACCATCGATAACGATTTCGCGCAAGGCGGCTTCCAGACGACCGGAATCAACACCGATCTTGCGATCAACGGAGACGGTTTCTTCATCCTGAATCAAGTCAACGGTAGCGGCTCGCCCGTCTACACGCGCGACGGACACTTCGGGATCAACGCCAACGGCATACTTTACGATCCGTCGAGCGGCTTGGCCGTCGACGGCTACACCGCAAACTCTGCGGGCGTCATCACCCCCAACGGCGCACCTTCTACGATTCAGATTCCGCTCGGCCTCAAATCTCAGGCCGTCGGAACCGGTTTCGGCACGAAGACCGGACCAACCGGCGACACCGAGTTCGACGTACAGCTCGGCGGCAATCTCGACCAGACGTTGTACCTCCAAGCCAACACCGCAGCCGCAACGTCGGTCACGATCTCAACCACCGTCTACGACTCACTCGGCAACTCGCACCTCATCAACGTCACCTTCACGCCGGTCACGTCGGGCGAAGCTACGGCGTACGGTAACGGTCTAAACCCGACGGCGACGCAAGTCACGAACACCGCCGGTACCCTGACATCGGTCGGTACGGAGTGGGAGTGGCAGATCACCGGCGGCGATCCGACGGATCCGCTGACGGCCGAGCTCGCCGCCAACCCCGCGTCCGCAACCGGATTCGTGTTCTACGATCAGAACGGACAGTTCATCAACACGGCCTCCACGGCGAGCGCACAAGGTACATCGACCACGCACATTGCGGGCAACCAAGCAGCGGCGAGTCAGGGTAACCTGCTGACGATCGCCAACTGGGGTTCCCCGGCGAACAACTCATCGCCGACGACCGCTGCAAATCCAGCGGCTATCGCGCTGAGCTTCGCAGACATGAGTTCACTCGCGGGCTCCTCGACTGCAACAACGGTTTCACAAAACGGTTACGGTCAAGGAACGCTGTCGAACATCACGATCGGCCAGAACGGAATAATCTCGGGCTCGTTCAGCAACGGCCAGTCGCAAAACCTGGCGCAGCTCGTGCTTGCTACGTTCCAGAATCCGGAAGGTCTCAGCAATATCGGAAGCAGCCAATTCACAACGACGGCGAACTCCGGTTTGGCACAGATCAACACGCCGGGCAACGGTCAACTCGGAACCATCGTCTCGGGCTCGCTCGAAGAGTCGAACGTCGATCTTTCGAACCAGTTCGTGCTGATGATCGAAGCGCAAAGCGCGTTCACTGCAAACTCGAAGAGCATCAGTGTCGCACAGCAAAACGATCAAACGGTTCTGAACCTGATCCCTGGCGGCTAGTAAGCTAACGCCCTAGGGGAAAAGTAATGAAACGGCTGGGCCAAAATGGCCCAGCCGTTCATTTTTAGAAGCTGGAATGACGATGTTCGACGATCTTCCGAAGCCTCCGAAGGGATGGCCTCAGCGCCAGGCAGGCGTCAGCTTGTGCATGATCGTGCGCGACGAAGAACGCTTTCTGGAGGAAGCGCTTGCGAGCGTCGAAGGCGTCGTCGAAGAAATCTGCATCGTCGACACCGGCTCGAAGGACAAAACGCTCGATATCGCTCGCAACGCCGGCGCACGAGTTCAAGAGATCGTTTGGGAAAACGATTTTTCGAAGGCGCGTAACGTTGCGCTCGCAATGGCGACGCGCAGATGGATTCTCGTCCTGGACGCAGACGAGCGGCTTTCGCCGCGCTCGCAAGATCTCGTGCGGGCGCTGGGCTCTCAAGCTGCGCATCTCACCGGGCTATGGACGCGGATCTATAATTTTACGGAAGACTACAAAGGAACGGGAGCGATGTCGAACATCCTGGTTCGCTTCTTCCCGAATAGCGAGCGGATCCGTTACCGGAATCCGATTCACGAGTTCGTTTCGCTCGACGGGAACGAAACCGGGATGCCGGCAAAGACGTCGCCGATCGAAATCATCCATTTCGGATACCGCGGCGACGTTATGGTCGAGCGCAGCAAGTACGAACGCAACATGCAGATCGCGGAACAGGCGCTGCGAGAAAACCCTGATGACGCCGTTAATTGGTACAACTACGGGACGTCGGCAATGCTTGCAGAGAGCAAGACGCTTGCGATATCGGCGCTCGAGCGAATGCGGGAGCTTGTGCGAGATCGTGTACGCGCACGGGGCGACGGCCGGGCTCAAAGTTTCGCTCCCAACGGCTTATGTTTGCTTGCCGGTCTCTATCTGAAGGATCCGGGTGGAATCGAAAGGGCAAAAGCGTCCATAGCGGAGGCGCTCGAATACGCGCCTGCGCTCGCGGACGCGCACTTCATCTTGGGGAAGTGCTTCGTTGCGCAGCGTCGCTTCGCGGAAGCCCGCGAGGCGTACGCAGCTGCGATCGAAGACGGCAAAGAGGCGCATCGCCATCCGCTCGTCGACAACGAAGTGTTCTTATGGAAGGCGCATTCGGAGATCGGCGCGACGCTGATGGAAGAAGGCGGCTACGAGCTCGCAATCAAGTGGTTCGACCTCGCACTCAGCGTGCGTCCGAAGGTACAGCCGGTCCGTCTGAATCGTGCCCGAGCGCTCGAGAAGCTGAGACGCCTTGATGAGGCCGAGGCCGCGCTTGCCGAGGTTTGGGGTGACGATAAGGACGAGCTATCCGCGGACGAGTATCTGAACTTGCTCTTGCGGCGTGGCAAGGATAGCCGGGCGCTCGAGTTCATCGACGCCAACGCACCAGGGCTGCCACCCGAATTCAGGATCATTATGTACGGTTCCGCCGCAGCCATCGCATCAAGGGCGGGACTTCCCGGAATGGAGCGCTATCTCGAGCTCGCCGAGAACATCGAAGGGATCGAGCATCATCACGCCCGGCTGCATGGCTTGCTCAAGCACTTCGGGGAGACTCCGGTCCTCGAGCTCTTGGAAAGGAAGATGGAAGCGTGATCCCCCTGCGGCGGCTGAACAACCAGCCAATCATCGTCAACTGCGACCTGATCGAGTCCATCGAGTCGACCCCCGACTCGGTCGTGACCCTCGTCTCCGGAAATAAGCTCATCGTGCGAGATACTCTTGACGAGATTCGCAAGAAAGTCGTCGACTTCAAGCGCGAGATCTACGGTCCCGGGGCCCCCTCGTGACCCGGCTCACCCCCATCTTTTAAGCCTGCGTCAAGGCCGAGGGTTCCCTAGCCGATAGTGAGGAAGAGGGGCTTCGAGCCTCCCGACTTTCCTTTCGAAAGGTCGCTGCTTTGGATCTCGCGACGATTCTCGGTCTTGTACTTGCTTTTGGGTGCGTAATTCTGTCGGCGTTTATCGGCGGGATTGATATGCGCATTCTCTACGAGCGGTACGAGGCGTTCATCCTAGTGTTCGGTGGGACGCTCGGCGCTTCCATCATTTCATTTCCGTTGCGAACGTTCCTCAACGGCATTGTGACCGGATTCCGCACGGCATTTTTCGAGCCGGAGCACCACGAGCGGCAGACGATTCAGACGCTCGTGACGTTCGCCGAAAAAGCGCGGCGCGAAGGCCTTCTGGCACTCGAAACCGAGGCCGCGGAAGTCCAAGACGATTTCATGCGCAAGGGAATTCAGCTCGTCATCGACGGTCGCGACACCGAAATCATCCGCAAGATCCTCGAGACCGAAGTTTCGTTGATGCAAGAGAAGGGCGCCAAAGCCGAAGCCGTCTTCATGACGATGGGTGGCTACTCGCCGACGCTTGGTATCATCGGTACGGTTCTCGGCTTGATCGGCATGCTCAAAGGTTTGGCCGCGGCAAGCAGCGGCGGCAACGTGACCGGTTCGATCGGTAACGCGACCGCGCAAGCATTCGTCGCGACGTTCTTCGGTATTTTGCTCGCGAACCTGGCATGGCTTCCGATCTCGGCGAAGATCAAAGAGCGCAATACGCAATCGCTGTTACTGCGTGAGATTCAAATCGAAGGCATCCTCTCGATCCAGGCCGGCGACAATCCGCGCCTGCTCGAGGAGAAGTTGCACGCGTACCTCCCGGCGGATGCTCACGAACCCGAAGAGCAACCCGCTGCCGAAGGCGCCGAACCGGCCGGATCGCAGGCATAATTGCCGGCAATCAAATCGGCGGCTCGTGCCCACGAGTCGCGGTTAAAGAAACGGGCGACGGAAGAGAAGCTCGAGACCGCAGGTATGATGCGGTGGCTTCTGACGTACGCCGACATGATCACGCTGCTCTTGGCCCTGTTCATCATCTTGTTCTCGATCTCGACGATCAACAAGGTCAAGTTGCAGCGCCTCGTCCACGACATCTCAGGCGGCTTCAACTCGGTCGACGCGATCAACAATCCGCCCGAAGGCGGCGGACTGGAGCATGCGCAGCCCTCCAAAGAACTGCAGCAAGAACAGCAGATCATTCAAACGTACATTCAGCAAAAGCATCTGCAGGATCAAGTTACCGTGCGTCAGACGAGCGAAGGGCTCGTTATCTCGCTGTTGACGGACAAAGCGCTCTACGATAGCGGCAGTGCCGTGTTACGTCCTGAGACCGTCGGTTTGCTCCAAGAAGTCGGTTCAGTCTTGAAGCGGACCGAACCAACCGTGCGCGTGGAAGGCTATACGGATAACACACCGATCCACACGTCGCTCTACCCGACGAATTGGGAGCTTTCTGCCGCTCGTGCGGCCGGCGTCACACGTTTTCTCGTCGAGAAGGGCTATATCGATCCGCACAAGATATCGCTCGCGGGATACGGGGAATTCCATCCGACTCATCCGAATGGCGACCTCAACGGCCAGCAGCTCAATCGGCGCGTCGATATCGTCGTCATCAACGCTACGGCCGCACTTGGGAAAAAATTGATCGCGCCAGGTATGGCTACGCCAGTACCGGTCGCGGCTAAGAAAACCATCACCACTAAGACAAAGGGGCAATAACCGCCGTGTCGATGCTCTCGCAAGAAGAGATAGACGCCCTTGTAAAGCAGCTTGCCGCGCCCGAAACCGAGCACGGCGCCGTTGACGGGCGGAAAATCAAATCGTTTGATTTCCGCTACAACAAACGGCTCGAGAAATTCTCGACCAATCAGCTGCAGACGCTTCGGACGCTACACGATAACTTCACCCGCCTTCTGAATAACTCGCTGTCGGTATATCTTCGCACGCGCGTTGAAGCCACGGTTACGTCGATCGAGCAGATCAGCTACGGCGACTTTATCGCCGGCATCTCGCTGCCGTCGATTCTGGCGATCTTCTCGATGGATCCGCTTCCCGGTAGCGGCATCGTGCAAGTCGACCTGAATCTCGTTTTCTCGATCATCGATCGCCTGCTCGGCGGTCCCGGTTGGTTTCCGCAAAAGCTTCGCGATCTAACCGACATCGAACGCACGCTCATGCAGCGTTTCATGGCTCGCATGCTCAACAGCTATCGCGAGTCGTGGAACTATCTCTTGACGCTCTCGCTCAAGATCGAGGCGCTCGACTCGAATCCGCAGTTCATCCCGCGAATCATCCCGCTGGATCAAATCGTTGCGTACGTCTCCTGCGAGCTCAAGGTCGGCGACATGACCGGCGTCATGAATTTCTGCCTGCCGTACCTCGTGCTGCAGTCAATCGGGCCGCAGCTCAGCGATTTCCAGTGGTCGCCGTCGGTTGTTGCCGGGCGCGGCATGACGGAAGAAGATATCCATCAGCTGGCTCGCAACGTCGAGCGCGCCGAGGTCGAATGCACGGTCGAACTCGGTCACACGATCGTCTCGCTGCGCGACCTCATGTCGCTCTCCCCGGGCGATCTGATCCTGTTCGACAAGGAAACCAACACGCCGTTGGTCGCAAAAGTCAACGGGATGGAAAAATTCGAAGTTTTTGCCGGGACGTATAAAGACCGGCTGACCGTACAGGTCGCGAGCATCAAAGAGGACGAGAATGAGTAGTATGCCCGACGGGCAGCTCGACGCGATCGCCGGCGACATGATGGCGTCGGCCGCACAGGTCCTTTCGGCGCTCGTCGATCGAGAGGTCACCGCCGGCGCGACTTCGTCATCCGTGAGCGAATCGTCGCTGCGCGTCGAGGAAGATTGGGTCGCCACCAAGACCGATATGCCGTCGCTGGGCGCCGGGTTCATTTGCCGTTATCCCAAGGCCGATTTGGCCAAGATCGTCGCGCTCATGGTCGGGGCCGAACCCGGCGGTGAAATGGACGCGATGCAGCTTTCGATCGTCGCGGAGACAGTCGCTCAGATTTCGAGCGCCATGGGCGAGCATCTGGCTCAAGCGCTCGGCTCATCGACCGAAGGTATCGTTTCGGGAGTGGTCGGCGAAACCGGGAGCTTCCCGCCACCGCCATTCACGACGTACGAGGCCGAGCTCGAGATTACCGGTGAGTTTCCGGTTGCCGTTCAAGTCGATTTCGACGGGGTCGCGCTCTCGAAGCTGGGAGCCGCGGATCGGCCATCCTCTGCACCGACCGCCGCACCGCCGCCCCCACAGGTATCTCGCGCTAGCGCGACGCCGGCTGCGGCCGCAGCTGCTGCCGAGCCCCCGCGACGCCAGACACCGACCAATCCCGCCAAGCCCGCGCAATTCGCGAATATGGCGCCGACCGGCGTTACGACCGCTGCGCCCGGCCACTCGAATCTCGACCTGGTTCACGACATCCCGCTGCAGATCAGCGCTGTTCTAGGGCAAACAAACCTCGCGTTGCGCGATGTCGTTGCGATGCAAGCCGGTAGCGTGTTCGAGCTCGACAAGCTCTCGGCAGATCCGATCGACCTGTTCGTAAACAATATTTTGATTGCCCGCGGCGAGGTTGTCGTCGTCGATGACAAGTACGCTGTAAAGATCAGCGAACTCAACCCGCTGCAACACGAACGCGCCTAGGCCTCGGGCCGTAGCGCCGTTTTAAATGGAATTGACCGTTTGGATTCGGGCTATTACAGCGCTCGCCATCGTCGCGTTGCTGCTCTACGGCATGTTTTGGCTTTTACGTCTGCTCTCACAAGGGCGCTTGTTGACGCTCGGGCGTTCGCGTCTCTCGGTCGTGATCGAATCAACGTTCCTTTCGCAGAACACCGCGGTACACGTTGTGAAGGTCGCAAACCGTTTCTACCTCGTTGGCGCCAGCAATGGACACGTCGCGTTGATCACGGAGCTTCCGGCGCAGGAGATCGAACCGTTCGTCGAAGCGCAACGTCAAGCAGTTGCAGTCCAATCACAGCGCATCGGTGCGCTCTTTAAGCGGCGAAAATGAGACGTCTCCTTTATATTTTGTGGCCCGCTCTCGTCCTGATTCTGGTTGCAATCGCGGCGCATCCGGCGGCCGCGCAGAATGTCCCCGGCCCGAGCAACCCCAGCGTTCCGATTCCGCAGATAAACGTCGGCATAACGCCCGCGACCAAGCCGGCGCAAGTCGCGCAGTCGCTGCAGATTTTGCTGTTGCTGACGGTCTTGGCGCTCGCGCCGTCGCTCCTCGTTCTGGTCACATCGTTCACGCGCATCATCATCGTCCTCTCGTTCATTCGAACGGCAATGGGAACGACCACCGTACCGCCGACGCAAGTCCTCGTTGGCCTTGCGCTGTTGCTGACGTTTTTCATCATGCGTCCGGTCGGTGTCGACATCAACAAGAACGCCTTGCAGCCGTATTTATCAAACAAGATCAGCCAAGCAGTGGCGTTCGATAGGGCTCAAGTACCGCTGCGGGCGTTCATGTTCAAGCAAACGCGCGAGAAAGACATCGCGCTATTCTACACGATCTCCAAGGACCCGCGGCCCGCGAAGCAAGCGGATGTCCCGACGTATTTACTGATCCCGGCCTTCGTGATCAGCGAGCTCAAGACGGCATTTGAGATCGGCTTTGCAATCTACATCCCGTTTATCGTGATCGACATGGCGGTCGCCTCGATCTTGCTCTCAATGGGCATGATGATGATCCCGCCGATCACGATCTCGTTGCCCTTTAAGATATTGGTATTCTTGTTGGTCGACGGCTGGAACCTGACGATTCAGGCGCTGTTCGCGAGCTTCCATACATGAATTTCGCGGATGCGATGACCCTTGGGCGGGATGCACTGCTCGTCACCATGATCATCTGCGCGCCGGCGCTCGTCCTGGGGCTCATCACCGGCCTCACGATCTCGCTGCTGCAGGCGGTCACACAGGTCCAGGAGCCGACCCTGGCTTTCATCCCCAAAATCCTGGTCGTGGGTCTGACCCTGCTTTTCTTCGGCCCGTTCATGCTGGCCGTGGTTACGGACTTCATGCGCCGCGTTATCCTGATGATCCCCAGCCTCGTGAGGTGATCTGGGTCACGCGCCCCAGCTTGCCTAAAATTAACGCTAGGCGACCCTATCCCACGAGGCAGCGGGATGCCGGATGGCCTAATTCCAGGGTGATGCCACCGCGAGGATTAGCGCGGCTTGATTAATCTTTTTGGCCTACACACCATCCAGCTTGAGACGTTCTTCCTCATATGGATGCGGTGTTCGACCATGCTCATGATCATGCCGATCTTCGGTACTGCCTCCATTCCAGCGCTTATTCGCGTTTCGCTGGGCGTGATTTTCGCCTTGGTGCTTTATCCGGCCGTGCACCCGATGCACGAAGCGCTCGATCTCGACGGTCTTCTGGTCGGGCTACTTTGTCAATTTATCATCGGCGCGCTCTTCGGTTTCGTCACGCAGCTGGTTTTCATGGGCGTCCAGTTCGCCGGTGAGATTCTGGACATACAAATCGGATTCGCCGTCGCCAACATTCTCAATCCGACGACGCAACAGCAGGTGACGATCATCGGTGAGCTTCAGCTGGCCCTAGCCACGCTGCTCTTTCTCATTACGAACGCGCATCTGCTGTATTTCCAGGGCATAGCTGGATCGTTCAATCTCTTGCCGCTGCCGTGGGCGACGATATCGCAGGGCACACAGGATTCAGTCATTCTCTTTTTCACGCAAGCGCTGCTCATAATCTTCCAGACCGCTGCCCCGGCGGCGATCACGCTCTTCCTGATCAACATCACGCTCGCGTTCCTTGCGCGTGTTGCGCCGCAGATGAACATCTTCGTCGTCGGTTTTCCGATTCAAATCACGGTGGGCCTGGTCTTGCTGATCATTTGCATGCCGCTCCTCGGTTACGCTCTGCCTCAACTGTTCAACGAAGTGCCGCGTCAGCTCGATACGCTGATGCGCAGCTTGGCGCCGGCTTAGTACGTAGATGGCGAGACCGGAACAAACCGAAAAAGCTACTCCCAAACGGTTGAGCCAAGCCCGTTCGTCGGGGCGCGTGGCAAAGTCGGTCGAGGTCGCACCGGCGCTGGTTTTCATCTTGGCTGTCGTGATCTTGCACTTCGGCTTCACGACTTGGCTCAACCATATCTATAGCCTGATGCAGGACAGCTTCACGCATATCGGCACGCATCAACCGATTAACATTTTTTCCGCGTGGAGTTACTTTCGCGTCGGCTTCGCTCCGTTGACGCCGCTGCTGATCACGATCTTTTGCTTAGCGCTCCTCGTCGGGTACCTGGCAAACGTGGCGCAGTTCGGCTTCCTATTCGCCCTCGGCAGCATCAAGCCGAAATTCTCAAAACTCAATCCGATCAACGGACTCCAGAACATCCTATTCTCGAAGCAAACTGCCATTTCGCTCGCGAAGCAGTTAATCAAGCTCTTCGCCGTCATATGTATCGTCTTCATGGCCGTGCACGGTCAGATGGCCACGCTCTACAATACTGCCCGCAATTCGCCGCATGACTGGATTATCGTCATCGAAGGGCTGATCTATACGATCGCGTTGCGGTTCGCATTATTCTTGCTCGCGATGGCGCTGCTCGACTTGGCGTATCAGCGTTGGCAGTACGCAGATTCGATGAAGATGAGCAAGGCCGAAGTCAAAGACGAGCAGCGTTCGTCCGAAGGCGCTCCGGAAGCAAAACAAGCCGTCAAGAACCGTGCGCGTATGGCAGCACGCAAGCGCATGATGACGGCAGTTCCAAAGGCGACCGTCATCGTCACCAACCCGACGCACTTTGCGTGCGCACTGGAGTGGGACGAGATCGCGATGGAAGCGCCGGTTCTCACGGCAAAGGGCGCCGATCTGATGGCGCGCCGCATCCGCGAGCTGGCTAAACAACACAACGTCCCGATTGTCGAGAACGCGCCGTTGGCGCGCACGCTCTACTACAAGGTCGAGCTCGATCACCCCGTTCCGTCGGAGCTGTATGCTGCGACGGCGCAAGTGATTGCGTTCGTGTACCGTCTCAAACGGAAGACCATCGCGTAATGCGGAAGGAACGATACTAAATGGCGGCTTCTCGAGCACCCGTCCCGGCGGCAGGCCGTCAGAGCGTCATCGACCGGGTCGCCCAGTCGTCGAATATGTGGATTGCGGCGGCAGTGGTTTTGATCATCGGCCTGATGATCATTCCGATTCCTCCGGAGCTGCTCGACCTTCTGCTTACGCTGAACATCACGGCGGCGGTGTTGATCCTGCTCACGACGCTCTATACCGAGAACGCGCTGAGCTTCAGTGTCTTTCCGACATTGCTGCTCATCATCACGTTGTTCCGTCTGTCGCTGAACATCAGCGGAACGCGTTTGATTCTGCTGCATGGCTATGCCGGTCGTGTCATCGAGGCGTTCGGTAACGTCGTCGTCGGCGGCAACTATGCCGTCGGCATCATCATCTTTGCGATTCTTATCATCATTCAGTTCGTCGTCATCACTAGCGGTGCAGGGCGCGTCGCGGAAGTCGCGGCTCGCTTCACGTTGGACGCAATGCCTGGTAAACAGCTTGCCATCGACGCCGACTTGAACGCCGGTCTGATCACGGAAGCCGATGCGCGGCAGCGCCGCAAAGACATTCAACGTTCAGCCGACTTCTACGGCGCCATGGACGGCGCATCGAAGTTCGTCCGCGGCGACGCGGTTGCCGCCGTCATCATCGTGTTCGTCAACATCATCGGCGGCTTCGTCGTCGGAATCTTGCAGCAGGGCATGACGCTCGTTCAAGCGCTGCAACGCTTCACGCTGCTGACCGTCGGTGAAGGTATCGTCACCCAGATCCCGGCGTTGTTGATGTCGACCGCAACCGGTATCATCGTGACGCGCGCAGCCTCGGAGATGAACTTCGGCAACGAGCTGACGCGCCAAATCATCCAAGAGCCGCGCGCGATTGCGATCACGTCGGTGCTTTTGATCGTCTTCGGTTTCGCTGGTCTGCCGCCGCTCTGGATGTTCCTGATGGCCGCCGTCATGTTCGTGATCTTCTTGCGTCAGCGCGACCTTCAGAGGAAGGGTTTGCTTCCGCGAGCCGCCGACGGCAGTATTCCGGCACTTGCCGGCGGCCCGAATGCACCGGGCGTGCAGCCCGGCGTCACGGCACAGCCGGCCGTCAAACCGGCGGAATCGGTCGTCCCGCTGCTTTCGTACGATCCGATGGAGCTGGAAATCGGCTTCGGTCTTATCCCGCTCGTCGACGTAGCGCAAGGCGGCGACTTGCTGGAGCGGATTACGATGATTCGCCGTCACGCTGCACGCGAGCTCGGCATCGTCGTGCCACCGATTCGCGTTCGTGACAATCTGCAGTTGAAGCCGTCAACGTACGTGATCAAGATCTACGGCTTGGAAGTCGCGCGCGCGGAAGTCATGGTCAGCCGTCTGCTCGCGATGAATCCCGGTACGGCGACGCAGCCGATCGAAGGTATCCCGACGACGGAACCTGCGTTCAACTTGCCGGCACTCTGGATTCCGGAAAGCGGCCGCGGCGACGCCGAGATGGCGGGATACACCGTCATCGATCCGACCAGCGTCATCGCAACGCATCTCACCGAAATCATCAAGTCGCATGCGCCGGATCTGCTCGGACGCCAAGAGACGAGCTCGCTGCTCGACAACGTCAAGCAGCACTACCCGGTTGTCATCGAAGAGCTCATCCCCAACTTGCTGACGGTCGGCGAAGTCCAACGCGTCCTGCAGAATCTCTTGCGCGAGCGAATTCCGATTCGCAACCTGCTCTTGATTCTGGAATCGCTTGCGGACGGTGCGCGCCAAAGCAAGGATATCGACTACCTCACGGAGCGTGTACGTGTAGCACTCGCGCGGCACATCTGCGCCGAATACTCCGAAGATGGCTTGCTTTCGGTCATCACCGTCGATCCGCGTCTCGAGACGCTGCTCGGCGAGGCAGTGCGCCGCGGCGAAGACGCCTACGCGTTGCTGGATCCGCAAACCGTTGCGAAAATCTACACGTCGCTTACGAGGCAAATTCAGGCCGCCCAGGCCGCCGGTTTGCATCCGATCGTCTTGTGCTCGCC
The DNA here is from genome assembly GCA_049520515.1 of Vulcanimicrobiaceae bacterium. Classification (GTDB taxonomy): domain Bacteria; phylum Vulcanimicrobiota; class Vulcanimicrobiia; order Vulcanimicrobiales; family Vulcanimicrobiaceae; genus JAFAMS01. The sequence continues at coordinate 171,948 of JBEKPS010000005.1, read as the reverse complement.
GACGATTCGCCTCGCTCTCAAGCGCCTCACAGAACGGGCAGCGCCCTCGCTCGTCGTGCTTTCGTATTCTGAGATCGCGCCGGGTCTGCGGGTCGAATCGATCGGACAAATCTCGACGGTCGATGAACCGGAACCCGTCGCGACGTGAGCAAGAAGCGTGTTCTCGTCGTCGACGACGCCGTCGTCATGCGAATGATGATCAAAGACATTCTTTCCAAGAATGGCTACGACGTCGTCGGCGAAGCGCAGAACGGCGCGGATGCCGTCGAGAAATACAAGGCGTTGCGTCCCGACGTCGTTACGATGGACATGGTGATGCCGGGCATCGACGGAATCGGTGCCGTGAAGCAAATCATCGCCGAGGACCCCGATGCGAAGATCGTCATGTGTACGTCGATGGGGCAAGAGGCGTTGCTCAAAGAGGCGCTCGACGCCGGCGCGAGTACGCGGCTTACCAAGCCGTTCCGTCCGGCTGAGATTCTTGAAGTGATCGGCAAGTTGGTGGACGGCGCAGACGCGTGAGCGATTTGCTGCGGCTCACTGACCTGCAGATCGATGCGCTCAAGGAAGTAGCGAACATCGGAGCCGGTCATGCAGCCACAGCCCTCTCACAGCTGCTGAACACTACGATCAAAATGGAGGCGCCGCGAGCCGAGGTTATTCGCTTCGGCGATGTCTATTCGCGCGTCATTGACAGACGTGTGTACGCCGTATTGCACGTCTACGTCCGCGGTGGAATACCGGGACACTTGGTCGTTATGTTCGACCATCAAGACGCGCTCGATTTCGTCGGGATGTTCCTCAAGCGCGTCGGCGGTGATCTGCAACTCTACGATGCCGTCGTCGAGACGACGCTCAAAGAGCTTGCCAATATCGTGGCATCATCGTATCTCAGCGCGGTCGTTCAGTTGACCGGCACGAACATGATTCCATCGGTGCCGGTCATCTCGTACGGCTCGTTGCAAGCGACGTTCGAGGCGCTGATGCCGACCTCGTCGCAGCGCGACGTGCTTTTCGTCGAGTCAACGTTTCTCGATCGCGGCTCCAAGATCTGCGGTCATCTCGTTTTCGTTCCGGAAGCAGGTTCGCTCGAACCGCTCCTGGCTGCGTTCGGCGTCGGGTGAACGAAGAGCCGTTCGATAGAGCCGAGCTCCTCCGATACTTCAAAGACGAATCGGACGAGCTGCTGCAGCAGATCGACGCCGATCTGCTCAGACTAGAACCGCTTGCCGCGTCGTCGGGTACCGATCCCGAGTCGATCAACTCGCTCTTCCGCGCCCTGCACACGATCAAAGGCAGCGCCGGAATGCTCGAGCTTCACGAGGTCTCAGCGTTTTCGCACAAGCTCGAAAACGTCTGCGACCTCTTGCGCAATGGCAGCCTTCCGCTCTCGAGCGTTCTCATCGAAATCTTGTTCGAAGGCCGCGATCTTCTCACGGAGCTCATTCGTTCGGGCATCGATGGTGCGCCGCAGCCGAGCAGCGTGGGTTTCGCGGAACGTCTCGAGACGATCGTCCTGCGTCACTCGCGCTCGGATGGTGAAGAAGCGCAGCAGATCTCACCCGGTACGGCCAGCGCCGGCAAAGCGCGTCCCCGGACGATTCGGGTCGACATCGCGCGTCTCGACGTGTTGCTCGACTTGGTCGGTGAGCTGGTCATCACGAAGAACCGCATCGCGCAGATCACTACGCTGCTAACCCGCGGCGAGGCGCACGATCCGGCCAAACTGATTGCCGAGCTCAACACGGCGGCAGCGCTCTTGGCGCGCACGAGCACCGATCTTCAGGAAGCCGTCATGCACTCGCGCCTGGTGCGTATTGCGGGTGTCTTCGAGCGTTTTCCGCGCGTCGTGCGCGATCTCGCGAAATCGCACGGAAAAGAGATCGAGCTTACGATCGAAGGCGCCGAAACGGATCTCGACAAGACGATCGTCGATGAGATCGGCGAACCGCTCATGCATCTCGTACGGAATTGCGTCGACCACGGGATTGAATCCCCGAAGCGACGGCGCGAATGCGCGAAGGACCCGGCCGGAAAGATCGTGCTGCGCGCCGCTCACGAAGGGAATAGCGTCGTCGTGCAGATTCGCGATGACGGCGGTGGCATCGATTTGGAGCGTGTGCGAGAGCGGGGGATTGCACTCGGCTTGATTCGCGCGGACGAGCAGCAAACCGAGCGCGAACTTTTGGAATTGCTCTTCGTCCCCGGCTTCTCGACGGCACGCAGCGTAAGCGAGCTCTCCGGACGCGGTGTCGGAATGGATGTCGTGCGACGCGCGATCGGGCGCCTTTCGGGGACGCTCGAAGTTGCGTCGAGACCGGGCGTGGGCACGACGTTTACGATCCGGCTGCCTCTAACGCTTGCGATTTTGGGAGCGCTGCTGGTGCGCATCGCCGGCGAGCTCTACGCGATTCCGCTCGATGCGGTGAGCGAGTCGTTACGGCTCGAATCGACGCAGATTGCTCGCAGCGAAAGCGGCGAGACAATTCTCCATCGCGGCCGTCTCTTGCCGATTATTCGCGGTGCCGAGTTTTTCGAGCTTATCGATCTTCCCGGTGAAACCGAGACGGTACTTGTGGTGGTGCTGCGTGCGGCCAACCGTGAAGTCGGCCTGATCGTGGACGAGTTCGTCGGGGATCAGGAGATCGTTGTGAAGCCCCTTTCGGAATTAGTTGGACCGATCTCTGGGATCGCCGGCGGTACGATCCTTGGCGACGGTTCGATCGCGTTGATTCTGGATCCGAACGCGCTGGTGAGCGAAGTGCACCGCGGACCGGGATCGATCGTCGTCTCAGGGGCCATGAGCGAGCGATGACGACGACGGCCGACATGCTGCAAGTCGTTGTGTTCGCGCTGCAAGACAACGAGTTCGGCATCGACATCGCGCAAGTTCGCGAGATCGATCGGTTGGTGCCGATTACACGCGTCCCGCGTGTCCCCGCACACGTCGAGGGTATCATCAATTTGCGCGGCCAGCTCGTGCCCGTCGTCGATCTGCGAACGCGCCTCGGCATGCCGCATTCGGTTCCGACCAAATTGGCACGCATTATCGTTGCGGATATCGATACCCGCAGCATCGGCATGATCGTCGATGAAGTCCGTGAGGTCGTTCGCATTCCCGTCGAGCAGATTTCGAAGAGCGAAGGGGTGCTCGAAGGGCTAGCAAACGAGTTTATCGGTGCGCTGGGCCGGGTCGATGAGCGCTTGATCATTCTGTTGGACGTCGAAAAACTGCTCGGTCCGGAGGCACCTAACGCTCTGACGGATAAAGGAAACATGTGATGCAGACGCCGACCGAACACGCGAAAGCAAATGGCGTGCCACCGGAGTCCAATGCGGCTCGGGACGCGACGTTGCGTCGTACGCTTTTCTGGCTTGGTGTTGCCGGCGTTTCGGCTGCACTGACGTACGTCGTCATCCGTTCCGCGCTGCGGCGTCCGCCTGCCGATCCGACCACACAGCGGATCGAGGCGTTGATCGACGAGGCGAATCGGCTCCTGCGGGCCCTCGAAGAACAAAAATAGAGATCGGTAGCGAACACGACGTTCGCTTCACCGACTTGCTCGCAAACGGTCAGGGCGTCGGTAGAATAGATTCTCAAGTTGTTTTCGTTTGGGGACCGCTCCCGGACGAACGCGCGCGGATTCGAATCGTTGAAAAGAAGAAGTCGTATGCGGTCGGTGAGCTGCTCGAGATCATCGAGCCTTCGCCCGAACGCGCGAATCCGTTTTGTCCCGTCTTCGGAACGTGCGGCGGATGTCAAGTTCAGCATCTTTCTTATCGCGCGCAACTCGCGTGGAAATCACGGCTCGTTCGTGACGCACTCGAGCGCATCGGCGGTTTTTCGGGCGTAGAAGTTGCGCCGACCGTCGGCATGGACGACCCACGTGCCTACCGCAACAAGATGGCACTCGTTGTCGAGCGGAGGGACGATCGCGCTGCATTCGGGTTTTATCAGATGCGAAGCCACGCGTTCGTTCCGATCGATGGGTGTCCGGTGGTCTTACCGCAACTCGATGCGGAGATCGCTGCGTTGTGGCAAGCTGCCGAAGATCCAGCGCTCGGCAAAGCGTTCGCGCAGGTCAAGCACGTGATCGCGCGTGCCGGCGCATCGACCGGCGAAAGCGTAACAGCATTCACAACAAACGAACTTTCACCGCAAATCGCATCGGCCGCCGCAGATCTGGCAAAACGCATTCCGGGAACGAAGGGCATAAGCAACTCGTTTTCACCAGCGAGCGCGAATGCGATCCAAGGGCGGAAGCAGCGAAGCGTGTGGGGCGAAAGCGAGATGGAAGAGCGCATCGCGTTGCCCGACGGCTCGCACATCCGTTATCGCGTGTCCGCAGCCTCATTCTTTCAAATCAATAGCATGATGGTCGGGCGTCTCTTCACCCAGCTCGCGAAGCTCCCACAACCACGCAGCGTGCTCGATCTTTATTGCGGCGCGGGGACGTTCTCGATTTGGTTCGCATTGCGTGGCGCGACGGTCACTGGAATCGAAGAGAATCCAGACGCGATCCGTGAAGCGCGGGCCAATGCGACGCTGAACGGGGTTGGGGATAAGGCCCAATTCCTGTGCGGTCGCGTCGAGACGCTCGTAGGAAAGGCCGAAGGCCGTAAGGCGCTGCGATCCGACGTCGCGTTCCTCGACCCGCCCAGAAAAGGCAGCGACGTGCAGACGCTCGATGCGCTCGCGGCGGCGCGGGTCCCAGCGATCTGGTATCTGTCCTGCAATCCGGCGACGTTGGCGCGCGATCTCGCGCACCTGCGCGCGGCCGGCTATGTCCTCGAAGAGACGACCCCGTTCGATTTCTTTCCGCAGACGGGTCACGTCGAGACGCTTGCTCGCGTGCGAAGGCAGGATGCTCCTTAGGGAGAATTTGCTCTAGCTTATGGCCAGCCCCGATCTTGACGTCCGCTACGTCGCAAAGCTTGCTCGCATTGCCCTGACCGATGATGAGGCGCGCACCTACGGTGCGCAGCTCGCCGACATTCTGGGTCACGTTGCCGCGCTCAATGAGCTCGACACCTCGGATGTCGCGGCAACCGCACAAGTGATCGAGTCGCGCAACGTCGATCGCGAGGACATACCGGCGCCATGTCTTTCACGCAGCGATGCCCTGGCTGGAGCGCCGCGCGAGCAGGGCGGGTATTTCCGCGTCCCGCGCATCATCGGTGAACCGTAATGGCTGATTCGATCATCGAGATGACGGCGGCCGAGACGGCACGCAAGGTCAACGCGCGCGAACGTTCGGCCCGTGATATTGTCGATGCAACGTTCGAGCACGTCCAGCGCACCGACGGCGACGTGGGCGCGTTTCTCTCGCTGACCGAAGAGCTTGCACGCGCACACGCCGAGCGGGTTGACGCGCGCGTAGCCGCGGGCGAACATCTTCCGCTTGCGGGCGTTGCACTGGCTGTCAAAGACAACATGTGCCTGCGCGGAACGCAGACGACCGCCGGCTCCAAGATATTGGAGGGGTGGAATGCGCCGTACACGGCCACGGCCGTACAGCGTATTCTCGACGCTGGCGCCATTCCGATCGGCAAGACGAATCTCGACGAGTTTGCAATGGGCAGCTCTTGCGAAAATTCTGCGCTCGGCGTGACGCGCAATCCTTACGACGCGCAGCGTGTCCCCGGTGGAAGCTCGGGCGGCAGCGCGGCAGCGGTTGCGAGCTACGAGAGCACGATCGGTCTTGGCAGCGACACTGGTGGTTCGATTCGCGAGCCGGCAGCGTTTTGCAATATCGTCGGATTCAAGCCGACATACGGACGCGTTTCGCGTTATGGGTTGATTGCGTTCGCCTCGAGTCTCGATCAGATCGGGCCGCTGACGCGTACCGTCGAAGACGCGGCGCTCGCCTATGACGCGATCGCCGGACACGATCCGATGGACTCAACCAGCGTCGACGTTCCGCACGAGAACACCGCGACGAGTCTGCGCGAGGATCTCAAAGGGCTGCGCGTTGGGGTTGTCAAGGAGTATCAAGCCAAGTCACTCGGTTCGGCGATCGATGACGTCTACGCTAAAGCCTACGCCGATTTGGAAAAACTCGGCGCCGAGATCGTCGAGATCGGTTTGCCGACGGCTGACTACGGGATCGCGACCTACTATTTGATCGCGCCTGCGGAATGCTCATCGAATCTCGCACGTTTCGATGGTGTGCGCTACGGCTTGCGCGTCGAAGGAAGCGACATGGCCGAGACGTACGAGCGAACGCGCGCCGCCGGATTCGGTCCTGAAGTCAAACGCCGCATTTTGATCGGCACGCATGCGCTTTCGAGCGGCTACTACGACGCGTATTACCTGAAGGCGCAAAAGGCGCGCACCAAGATTGCGGCCGATTTCGAAAATGCGTTTGGCGCCTGCGACGTGATCGCCGCACCGGCCGCCGCATCTCCCGCATTCCGGCTGGGCGCGAAGAGCGATCCGATCAGCATGTACCTGATGGACTACTACACGATTCCGGTCTCGCTCGCAGGCTTGCCGTCGATCTCCGTTCCGTGCGGTTGGGCTCGTCCCGAAGATGGCGATGCAGAAATGCCGCTGGGACTCCAACTTACGGCACCACTCTTTGGCGAACGCCTCTTGTTGGGCGCGGCTCATGCATACGAAATCGCAACACTCCATTCGAGAAAATACCCTCCACGCATTGGCACCGGCGTTCTTGGGCGCGCCCTCGGGGTATCGTGACATGTCCGTGATGAAGAGCGCGCCCGCTAATGGGGGCCCCACGCAAAGCGTGGGGGGCGCGGAGCCTAGGGCGGAGCGCCATTCAACCGAGCGCCTTTCAAACTGGGAAGCTGTCATTGGGCTCGAGTGTCACGTTGAGCTTAAAACCGAGACCAAGATGTTCTGCGGTTGTAAGAACGAGTTCGGCGGCGAGCCCAATACGAAAGTTTGTCCGGTTTGTTTGGGATTACCGGGCGCGTTGCCGGTTCCGAACAAGAAGGCGATCGAGCTGACGATCAAAGCTGGTCTTGCATTTGAGTCAGAAATTCCGCGCTTTTCGAAATTCGATCGCAAGAACTATTTTTATCCCGACATGCCCAAGGATTACCAGATCTCGCAGTTCGACATGCCGCTATGTAAAGGCGGCGTCGTTGAGTTTTGGCTCGAGGATGGCTCCCATGGTCAGTGCCGATTGACGCGCATCCACCTCGAAGAAGACACTGGGAAGTCGACGCATGCAGGTTCGAGCGATGGGCGCCTCGCCGGCAGTACGTATTCGCTCGTCGACTTCAATCGTGCGGGCGTTCCGCTAATGGAGTGCGTCTCGGAGCCCGATTTGCGGACGGCCGAACAAGCCGTCGCGTACCTCGAGACTCTCAAGCGAATGTTCGTACAGCTCGGCGTCTCCGACGTAAAGATGGAAGAAGGCTCGCTGCGCTGCGATGCCAACGTCTCGATTCGTCCCGCCGGCGGCACCTCGCTCGGCACGAAGACCGAGATCAAGAACATGAACTCGTTCAGGTCCGTCCGGCTTGCAATCGAATCCGAGATCGCGCGGCAGATCGAGCTGTTGGAATCCGGCGGCCGAGTCGTGCAAGAGACGCGCGGCTGGGACGAAGGCGCAGGCGTAACGCATTCGCAGCGCTCGAAAGAAGAAGCGCACGACTACCGATATTTTCCGGATCCGGATCTCGTTCCGCTCGAATTCGAAGCGGCGTGGATTGATGAGTTGCGTTCCAAGCTGCCGCCGCCCCCGTTCAAGCGGTATATTCGCTACGTTGAAGAGTACGGATTACCGATCAAGAGCGCGGCGCAGCTCGTTGATAACCCAGCGTGGGAAGTGCTGCTCGATGGTGCGGTGCGTCGTGGCGTCAAACCAAAGAGTTACGCAAACCTGCTCTTGAGCGAAGTTGCGAAGAAGCAAAACGAAGAGGGACTCAGCGAGCCGGTTGCGACGTTTACGATCCCGGCCTCGTCGGAATTCGTCAAACTGATTGAGAACGGAACGATCACATCTAAGGCCGCTAAAGAGATGTTCCCGCGCGTCTGGAACGGCGAGATTACCGATCCGGCAGAATTCGTGAAGCGTGAAGGGCTCGCGCAATCGAGCGATCGCGACGAGATCAAGAAGTTCGTCGATGAGGTCGTCGCAGCTAACGCCGATGCGGTCGCGGAGATTCGTAAAGGGAAGGATCGTGCACTGCAGTTTCTGCTCGGACAAGTCATGAAGGCGAGCCGCGGGAAAGCCAACCCCGCGCTGGTCAACGAGCTCCTTCGGGAGGCGATTGGCAGCGGCTAATACTCTCTGCGACGCTCGCACGTGCGAGGTTTTGGATTGGGCCGCGATTTGCGAGCGTCTTGCCACGCACACGCATAGCGATCGCGCAACCGTCTGGGCACGCGCCCTTTCCCCGCAGGCGGATTTTGATGCGGCGCGGATAGCCCTCGAGCAAACGACCGAGATGCGGTTGCTGATCGGCGAGGGTTTTTCGCTCGCTCGCGTCATCGAGTCGCAGGAAGCGGTCGCGACGGCCAAGCGCGGAGGCGCGATTGCGCCGCTCGACCTGCGCGCGATCGGCAACGGCATTGCGGCTGCAAACGCAGCGGTTCGGCGTGTACGCGAAAGCGGCGGCGAACGGCTGGTGGCGCTATGCGCCGGTTTCGTTCCATTGCCGGAGATCGCAAAGCGCATCGACGACGCGATCGGCGAGCGGGGTGACGTGCTCGATCGTGCATCGCACGAGTTAACGCGGCTTCGGCGCGGAATCGCGTCGGCCGGCGCAGAGGCGCGCGAGCGTACGACCGCGATTGCGCGTTCCCAGCGCTACCGTTCGATGCTGCAGGACGACGTCGTGACCGTACGCGACGGACGTTTCGTCGTCCCCGTCAAAGCAGAGTTTGCCGGCACGTTCAAGGGTATCGTGCACGACTCGAGCTCGAGCGGACAGACGTATTTCGTCGAGCCGCTCGAGGCGCTCGAGGCGAACAACCGCTTGCGGGCGCTGCGCACGCAAGAAGAACATGAGGTCGCGCGCATCCTTGCCGAGCTTTCGTCGCTCGTCGGGTCGCAGGCCGATCAGATCGAGCGCGACGCGGAGATCTACGCAACGCTCGATCTGGTGCACGCAAAAGCGCGGTTAGCCCAGGCGCAACACGCCGAACCGCCGCAGATCGAGGATGTGCGCGTCGTTGCGATCGAGAGTGGGCGGCATCCGCTGCTCGGCGAGCGTGCCGTGCCACAGTCGCTGCGCCTTGACGATCAAACGCGCATGCTGTTGATCAGTGGCCCGAATATGGGCGGCAAAACGGTGACGCTCAAGATGAGCGGTCTGTTTGTGCTGATGGCTTATTGCGGAATGCACATACCTGCCGCGCCCGGCAGCACGATCGGGCGATTCGAACGCATCTTCGCCGACATCGGTGATGAGCAGTCGATTGCGCAGAACGCCTCAACGTTTTCGGAGCACCTACGGCGTTATGCCGAGATTCTTGCGGGCGCAGGTCCGCACGCGCTGGTGCTCGTCGATGAGATCGGCGGGGGCACGGAGCCGAGTGCGGGTGCGGCGCTCGCGGTTGCGATTCTCGAGCGGTTGCTGGCAGCCGGCGCACTGATCGTCGCGACGACGCATGCGGGCGAGCTCAAACTCTTCGCGCACGATACGCCATACGTACGCAACGCCAGCGTGCGCTTCGATCCGGAAACGTATGCGCCTACCTATCAGCTGGAGCTGGGTGCCCCCGGTCAATCGCTTGCGTTTCCGTTAGCCCGTGCGATGCACGTCGATCCGGCGGTTGTCGATCGAGCCGAAACGATTCTCAGCTCAAACGAGCGCGATTACGATCGTGCGCTCGGGGAGCTTGCCCAGATCAATGCGGCTGCTTCCGCCGAGCGAGATGCAGCAGCACGCGAGCGCGCTCGGCTTGAAGCGCTCGAAGCCGAGGCACAGCGTCGCAGCGATGCGCTCGAGAGCGAACGGCGCAGTTTTGCGCGCGACGCGGATCAGCGTCTGACCTCGGCGCTGCGCGAATTCGTTCGCGATCTCGAGCGGCGTTCGGACGAACGCAAACGCGCGAAGGTCACGCCCTCGCAGAGTGCGGCGCTTGGCCGCGCGATCGATCAACTCCACCATGACCTTGGAATCGATGCTCGGACGCACGACGGGGAACGCGCCGAGAACGTTCGTGTCGGCGACCGGGTGACGGTTGGCAGTCTCGAGCAAGAGGGCACCGTCGTCGCGCTCGATGACGCAAGCGGCGAGGCCGTCGTCCAAATCGGACCGATGCGTACGACCGTTCCGAAAGATGATCTTCTGCCGGCCGCCGCCTCGCGCGCCAAGCGAACGCAAACGAGCAGCACGCCGAGCCTCGACATTGCTTCGCGTGCGATGCCGGAGATCGATGTCCGTGGCAAACGCTTCTTGGAAGCCCAGCCGCTCGTCGAGCAATGGCTTGATGAAGCGCAGCTGCTGGGCCATTCGCCGCTGCGTCTCATCCACGGCAAGGGGACGGGTCTGCTCGGACGAGGATTACAAGAATTCTTGCGAACCTATCCGAACGTGCGGAATTTTCGCTACGGGAATGAGAATGAGGGTGGAAGCGGCGTGACGATCGTCGAGCTCAAGGCATGAAATCACAAGAAGCTACGGACCTTCTCGTCGACGGTTGCGAACACGTCGTTTCGCCCGAGGAACTGCAGGCGCGGCTGGAACGCGGCGGACGCCTTCATGTGAAATTCGGAATCGATCCGACCGGCGCCGAACTGCATCTCGGGCATGCCGTCGTGCTGCACAAGATGCAGCAGTTCGTCGAACTCGGACATCGCGTGACGTTGCTGATCGGCGACTACACAGCGCGGATCGGCGACCCGTCCGGACGCAACGATTCGCGTCCGTCGATGAGCGGCGAGCAAATTGACGCCAACATGAAGACGTACCGCGAGCAGGCCGGGCTCGTTCTCGATCTCGAGCGCACCGAGCTGATGTACAATTCGACGTGGCTCGCGCCGCTCACGACCGTTGACTGGATTCGTTTGCTCTCGAAATCGACGGTCGCGCAGATTCTCGAACGCGAAGACTTCAAGAATCGGTACGCGAACCGCACGCCGATCTCGCTGCATGAGCTGCTGTACCCCGTTGCACAGGCCTACGATAGCGTTGCGATGGAGGCCGACGTCGAGCTCGGGGGCGACGATCAGCTCTTCAATTTTCTGCTCGCGCGCAATTATCAGGCCGACGCCAAGCAAACGCCGCAGGTTTGCATGACGATGCCGATCCTCGAAGGTACCGACGGCGTGCGGCGGATGGGCAAGTCACTGAACAATTACATTTCACTGATCGAACCGCCCGAAGAGCAGTTCGGGAAGATGATGCGGTTGCCCGACAATCTCGTTCCGCGTTACGCGCGCCTCGCGGCGTTTTGGCCGGCGCCGCAGGTCGCGGAACTGGACCGGCTCGCGCCGATCGAGGCAAAAAAAACCGTCGCCGAAGCTATCGTTTCGAAGTACCATGGCGCACAGGCCGCGCGAACGGCGCGCGAGCGCTTCGAGCAGACCGTGCAACGGAGGGAGCTGCCGACGGAGATGCCGACACTTGCGGCCGGCGATGACCGGAAGTTGGTCGATCTGATCGTGCGAGCCGGATTTGCCGACAGTAAGCGTGCTGCCGAGCGCCTCATCGCTCAGGGCGGGGTGCGGATCGACGGAAGCGCCGTCAGCGATCCGGGGGTCGGACTCGATTCGAAGGAAAGTTTTGTGTTGTCGGTGGGGGCGCGCAGGTTCGTGCGCGTGGTGCTTTAGCGGATCCGAGCCGCCAAGTCGGTGACCTCGCTCGCCGAAAGCTTCCAGACGCGCTTGCAGAACTCGCAGGTTGCTTCGGTCGTCGGCTGCTCCTGCGCGATCTTGACGAGCTCATCGTGACCGAGGCCTAGGAGCGCAGTCTCGACCTTTTCGCGCGTGCAGCGGCATGCGAAGATCACGTCGTACTCGCGTAGCCGTTTCGTCGCTAATCCCGCGGCGATGCGCTCGATGATTCCTTCGGGTTCGACACCGTCCAGAATCTGCGTTGTGATTGCGTCCATCGCGTTTGCGTTAGCTTCGAGCAGACCAATCGTTTCGTCGCTCGCGCCCGGCAGAACGTGTGCAACGACGCCGCCGGCTGCGCGCACGCCCGATTGATCGAGATGCACGCCGATCGCAACGACGCTCGGCACCTGTTCCGAGTACGCAAAGTATGCAGCAACGTCCGAGGCGATTTCGCCTGTGATGAGGTTCACAATGCCGGTGTACGGTTGACCAACTTCGTACGATTTAGTTACAAGCAGTTTGCCACGGCCAACGAGCTCGGCGACGTTGAATCGTCCGTCGCTTGTCGGCGGAACGTCCGCTTCTGGGTGATGCGCGAACGCGCGCGCGCCAACCGTATGGTCAGGAAGGTTCATCACTTCGGCGACAATGCCGCCGATGGTACCGCTTCCTGACACTTGTAAAGAAAGGCGCTCGCGGCCCTTGAGATTGGCACCGACCAGCGCTGCTGCGGTCACGAGACGGCCAATTGCAACCGAGGCGGTCGGCGAAGTGCCGTGACGCTCACGCGTCTCGGCAACAAGCTTCGTTGTGATCCCAGCGACCAGGGCAACGGTTCCGTCCGCTGCGCTTGCCGTAACGAGTCGGTCGCGCATCTTTCTTTGTTTCTGAGGCGATGACAAAAAGCCCGCAGGGCAGGAGCGCTCACGCACGCTTCGTATACGAGTCAGGCGGAGCGTGGGGTACGTCGCAAAGCTTTTTTCGTCACAATGTGTGAGGAGCTGCTCAGTTGACGAAGGCCGATCTTATCGATTCACTTTCCGGTGAGTTTGAAGTTTCCAAACGCAAAGTCGGCGAAATGATTGACAAGATGCTCGAAGAAATTACGAGCGCGCTCAAAGCCGGCGACAAAGTGCAATTGATTCCGTTCGGAAGTTTTGTTATTCGCGAACGTCGTCGTCGCGAAGGGCGCAATCCGAAAACGGGCGAGGCAATCGTCATTCCCGCGCGTCGCGTTCCGGCATTTCAGCCCGGGAAGTCGCTTCGCGAAGCAGTCGGTGGCGTTCGCCGTAAAGCCGTTTCTGTCAACGGCAAAGCCGCCGCTAAGTAGGGAGGCGGCATGAACGCCGCGCTGCTTGTCATCGATGTCCAAAACGACCTCGTTGACGCGTTGCCGTCCGAGCGCAGCAGCGCCTTGCTGGAGATCATCGCAGATCTTGTAAGCAATGCTCGCGCGCGCCGGATGCCGGTCGTCTACGTCCGTCACAACGAGGACGACGGTCCCCTTCGCCTTGGAGCTCTGCCGTGGGAAATCGCCGCTGCGATTGCGCCACAACCTGGCGACCCGATTGTCGAGAAGCGGTTTGGCGACGCCTTCCTGGAGACTGATCTCGGCGAGCTATTGAAGACTCGTAACGTCGACGAGTTGATCGTGTGCGGCATGCAGAGCGATTTTTGCGTGAACGCTACGACCCGCGGCGCCATCGCGCTCGGCTATCGCGTCACGCTCGTCGAAGACGCGCACGCAACATACGACGCCGCCGGCAAAACCGAACGCCAGATCATCGACGAACTGCACGCAGCGCTACGCGATCTAAGCGTCCGCACGGTGCCCGCGCGGAGGGTTTGGGCGAGCGGCTCACGCACAAAGCAGCCTGCGGGCGGTGGCGCAGCTTGGTAGCGCACTAGTCTGGGGGACTAGGGGCCGCAGGTTCAAATCCTGTCCGCCCGACCATGTAGGAGAAGCCGTGGAGATATCCGCGGCTTCTTGCTTGAATCAACGCATGGTGAAGGCGATGCTCTATGCCGACGGCGGGTCTCGCGGAAATCCGGGGCCGGCTGCCTACGGAGCCGTGCTTTTTGATGTTGACGGCGAGACGTTACGCGAGGTCTCCGAGTTTTTAGGGATCGCCACGAACAACGTCGCGGAATGGTCCGGACTTATTGCCGGCTTAGAGGCTGCGCTCGAGCTCGGCGTCGATGAGATCGAAGTCCGTCTTGATAGCGAGCTTGTCGTGCGGCAACTTTCCGGTGCATACCGTGTAAAGCAGCCGCATTTGATTCCGCTGCACGCAAAAGCCAAGTCGCTCTTGCGGCGCTTCCCGCACAGTCATGTCGCACACGTACGTCGCGAGCTCAACAAAGAGGCGGATAAGCTCGTCAATCAGGTTCTCGACGCCCACGCGGGCAAGTAGCGCGCATGAACCGCTCTTCGATCATTCCGCTGGCAATTGCGGCGATCGCGATTGCGGCCGTCGTCATTGGTTGGATGATCTACTGGCCGATTGAATCTTCGCGCTATGCAGCCACCCGCACGGTTGAACGCTCGAAATCTGTGATCCGTATGACCTACACGTTGACGCACGAGCACGGGCCGATCGCGCGCGAGAGGCTGACGTTCTCCAACGTCGATGGCAAAGCCGACGTCGCGTACGAAGGCACGAATCGCGCGGGGACGGCCATTGCGCGCTTCAAACAACCGGTCGCCGGATTCAGCGTCGCGACGTTGTTCGGAGATGTGGTGCGCGACGGCATATGGGATCTGCGGACGATGCCGCCGCGCGGTGATACGACGACGTCGTACACGATAGCGATCTATCAATTGACGGACAATCAAAGCGGCGACCGGACGATTACGTTTACCGATCCGCACTATTGGGCGACGACCGGCGGACGTCAATACTCCATTCATCTCGAGAGAGATAAGCCGATCCCGGATCTGCTGACATTGCGTAGCACGTCGTTCGCAGAGCCGCGTTACGGGAAAGTCGTCCACGACTTCGAGGCTTTCGACGCGCCCGGATTTCGCGCCACGTTAACCGCGGCACGGGCGAAGCTACGCGCCGCTTAGCACTTGCGGCAGCTGCCGCGGGTTTGGCGGTCGGAGCCGTGTACGCGGGCTACGCGGCTGTGCAAGATCCGCACAGCACATTCTTCGGAAAAACCTTCACGGGCATACGACCCGGTCGACGCGTCGTGGCTCTAACATTCGACGACGGGCCCAATGGCGGCGATACGAGTGCTATCCTCGACGTGCTGCGCGAAGAAGACGTGAGCGCGACTTTCTTCGTCATCGGTAAGGCCACGGCGCAGCAGCCTGAGATCGTGCAGCGCATGGTTCGAGAGGGTCATGCCCTTGGAAACCATAGCTGGGATCACGCACATCTGAACGTCCGTACACGCGCGCGTATCGCGCGTCAGTTGGAGCGGACCGATGACGCAATCTACGCTGCCACAGGGACGCGGACACGGCTTGCGCGCCCACCGTTCGGTGCACGGAGTTTTCTTGTCCTCGATGAGCTGCGGCGCTTGGACTACACGTGTGTCTTGTGGTCGACGCCCCTTGCGCGCGAGTGGGAATACCCCGGCACCGCAACAATCGCGCGTCGAATTCTAGAGCGAAGCGGCGACGGATCGGTCATCGTACTTCACGACGGCAGCCGAGGAAGGCGGGCGGACCGTCGGGACGTGGCCCATGCCGTGCGCATGATCGTGCGGGGGCTGCGCCAGCGTGGCCTGACGTTCGTGACGATTCCTCAGATGCTCGCGCTCGAAGCAATGCAGTAGCGGGAGCTTTCGTGGGTACCGCAAAGACGCGACATGTCAATGCGTACGCTTCTGGCCGCACGGCTCGACCTGATCCCGGTTGACGACAGCAACGCCCGAAATCTGTGGCGGGTATTGCAGCAGCCGAATCTGCGAGAGTTTCAAGACATTCCCCGCATCTCGGTCGAGGAATTCGAGCGACAGGTTCGCACGCGCCCCAGCCGTTTTGGCCCCGGTACATCTGGACGATTCGAATGGCTGATTCGCGAGCGGCAGACGGGTGCGGATATCGGCTGGGTCTCCGTCCGTATCAACGATCGCACGCGCGACCACGCGGAGCTCGGCTACAGCCTGGTCACGACCGCACGCGGCAAGGGCTACGCGCGCGAAGCCTTGCGTGCTCTGGTCGACGAAATATTCGGCGCAACGGAACTCGCGGAAGTGCATGCCTGCACGGTACCGGAGAACCTCGCGTCGCGTCGTACCTTGGAGAATCTCGGGTTCGTTGAGACGCGCTTGCTGCACGGGGGCGCGCTCGTCCGGAACCGCCGCGTCGACATCTTCCTGTACATCTTCACGCGCGCCCAGCAGCTCGAAGCGCTCAAATCACGGCAGCGGGTCGTCGGTTAAGAGGATAAGCAACCGGGAAAAAGGGGGGCATGATCCTCCGGATCGCCGGCACGCTCGCACTCCTTTCCGCGCTCTCCGCGTGTAGCGTAGCTCACACGCCCGAGCGGCTCGCGGATCAGGCGACGCGCGCGGTCTATGAAGACAATCACGATGCCGCCGTCGCGAACTTCGAGGACCATCTCAAGTTACGCGTTACGCGTGCACAGGTTGGCGCGATTTCGGACGAGATGCACTCACTCGGTCGTTACAGAGGCCTCAGCGTGCTGCACATCAACAACGACGCCGGCCGCTTCAATTATGCGGCTACCTTTGACCGTGGAACGATGATCGTGATGGTGTCGGTCGATCCGGCCGGACATATCGCCGCGTATCACGTTAGACCAGCTGCCCGATTTCAACCCGAGTGACGTTCGGTATCGGAAAGTCGCTGCGGCCGGCACCGTAGCCGCTGAGTTCAACGCGCAGGTCGGGACGGAATCCGGGCCGCTCGACGAGCGTTGAAAGAATCGCCGCGCCGGTTGCCGTGACCATATCCATGCCGGGCAGGGCGTGGCCGGTCGGGAACGCGGAACAGAAGAATCGCTGAACATCGAGGATCTCAGCGGCGATGCACGTTGCGGCGATGTCGATGATTGCATCGATCTGACCGATTGGATGAAAGCTCATCTCCGGGCCGCGCGCCATTCGCTGCGCAATCGTCGTTGTTCGCGCCACCTGCGCGCTTGAAAGCTGCGAGCGTTCGAAAATTGCGATGATTTCCGGAAACGTCCGGCATCCGGGATTCTTGTGATCGTCCTCACTCGGCACGATAACGTCGATGTATGTCGCCTCGACGCCACGACGTTGCGTGCGCTCGCGCACAATCGACCAGCCATCAACCGGAATAGTCCTTAAAATCTTCACGATTTGGTCAAAATCGACGCCTGCATCGACAAACGCACCAAAAAGCATGTTTCCGCTGGCGCCGCCGATCAGATCAAAAAACGCTGCCCGCATCTTAGAAATCCCTGAGCCTAAGTCTCATCGTGCTCTTAGACTATCTGAGGCCATTCTGAGAGCCCGAACAGTTAATAGAGACAGGTAAGCAATGATGAAAATACTTGAACGTCCTCATACTAATGGTCACTCGACCATCAACCTTTCGCCGATTCCGCCCAAACGGCATTGGCATCGTTCTTATACGGTAATCCTTGCGGTTGTCGCGATCGTCGCGCTCGTCGTAGGGTCGTGGGCTGTTTTTCGGCCTCGCGCCTCTGCGAGCGTCGTAACGCAGCCGGTAACACAAGGAACGCTGACGCAGAGCGTTACCGCGACGGGTACCGTCAATCCGCAAGACACGGTCAACGTCGGTACGCAAGTTTCGGGAACGATTTCGCAGCTGTTCGTCGACTACAATTCGAAAGTGAAGAAGGGCCAAGTGCTCGCGAAGCTCGATCCAACGAGTCTTCTCGCGGCGCTGCAATCGGCTCGCGCTTCGCTGACTCAATCCCAGGCCCAGGCCACGGCCGGTTCCTATAGTGCAATTGGTTCGAACGCAACGGTAACCGCCGCTCAAGCCAATATTGCCGCAGACCAACAAGCCATAGCCTCCGCAAAGGCACAGATTGCAAAAGAGCAAAGCGCCTACGCGGTCGCAGAGCAAACGGTCTCACGCGACAAACAGCTTGTGGGTCAGGGATTCATCTCACAGAGCCAGTACGATACCGACAGCTCGAATGCCGTCGCGGCGCAGTCGGGGCTGCAAGCAGCGCAAATTGCGGTAACGCAAGCGCAAGCGCAGGCAGCCGCGCAGGTTGCGACCACGTCCGCCGATGCCGCGCAAGCCCAAGGCGCACAATCCACGGCAGCCGCAAGTCAAGCCGCGATCGGCATCCAGCAAGCGCAGGTCGCAACGGCGCAGTACAACCTGAACAATAGCGTGATCACTTCGCCGGTCGACGGCACGGTGATCGCGCGCGACGTCTCCGTCGGGCAGACGGTGGCGGCCGGACTCCAGACCCCAACGCTGTTCTCGCTCGCTAAGGATCTCACGAAGATGGAAGCCGATCTGCAAGTCGGCGAGCCTGATATCGGAAACGTAAAGGCCGGTGATCCCGTGAACTTCACCGTCCTCGCGTACCCGACACGTACCTTTACCGGCACCGTCACGCAAGTGCGGCAAAATCCGACAACCGTCTCGAACGTCGTCACCTACACGACCGTCGTCGACGTCGGCAACCAAGACGGCGCACTTCTCCCCGGCATGACGGCAAACGCAACGATCAACGTCGCGTCGGTAAACAACGCCACGATCGTTCCAATCGCAGCACTGCAATGGCACCCCGCAGCCGGTCAATTCAAAGGACGTAAATCGTCCGCGAAGACCACCGGTACGACAAGCGCGGCGGGCAACCCATGGGGCGCGACCGGTAGCGCCGGCAGTTCGACGGTCGTTGCCGGAACGCGCGGACGAGTGTTCGTGCAGCAAGGCAAAACCATCGCGATGATTCCGGTGAACATCCAGATGATCAGCGGGACGAACGCAGCAGTAACGCCGATTCGCGGAACGCTGGCTGTCAATACACCCGTGATCGTCGCAGGCGGAGCTACCGGAACGCATGCACGGCCTGCCACCAAGAGCGCTTCACCGCTGAGTGCACAGCCGACCGGCGTTCGCATGGGCGGCGGAGGGTTTGCACGATGACACCCGTTGTTGCAGTCACCAATCTGGTCAAGGACTATCCGATGATGGACCACACGGTCCGTGCTCTTGACGGCGTCGATCTCACCATCAATCCGGGAGAATTCGTCGCCGTCATGGGCCCTTCGGGCTCGGGTAAATCGACCTTCATGCACATCGTCGGGATGCTCGATCGCCCGACGAGTGGGATCTATCGCTTCGAAGGACGCGAAGTCTCGTCGCTCTCAACCGACGATCTCGCGGACACAAGAAGCCATCGCCTCGGATTCGTGTTCCAGGCCTACAACCTGCTCCCGCGTACGACGGCGGTCGAGAACGTCGAGCTTCCGATGGTGTATGCAGGCGTCGACCCTCAACTTCGACGTGCAGCAGCACTGGAAGCACTCGGTCTCGTCGGTCTCGCGCACGTTGCAAACCATCAGCCGAATCAGCTCTCGGGCGGACAGCAGCAGCGCGTTGCAATCGCGCGATCGCTCGTCAACGATCCGGCTCTGATCCTGGCTGACGAGCCGACGGGCGCGCTCGACACGAAATCCTCGGAAGACGTCATGGCGCTCTTCCGCAGGCTCAACGAAGAGCGCGGCATCACGATCATGCTCGTCACGCACGAGCCGGACGTGGCCGCGCATGCCAAACGAATCGTGACATTCCGCGACGGTAAGATTCTCTCCGACCGTTCCGTGGAGTCACAGGAAGCAATACTGCGATGACATTCCTCGCAACACTCCGACTTGCGGCGCAGGCGCTCTTGCGCAACCGCGTTCGCTCGATACTCACCATGCTTGGGATCATCATCGGCGTCGCTGCCGTCATCGTGACCGTCGGAATCGGCGTTGGCGCGCGTAATTCCGTTCAACAACAGATCAATGCGCTCGGCAGCAACATGCTGATCGTGATGCCCGGCAGTCTCAATCAAGGCGGTGTGCGCACCGGCAACGGCGGCGCATCGACGTTGACGCCGGCTGACGGCATGGCGATCGCGCAGTTACCCGGCGTTGCGGCCGTCTCTCCGGAAGTCAACTCGCGCACGCAAGTCGTCGCGAACGGCAACAACTGGCAGACGACGGTTACCGGCGTCGCGCCGACCTTCCCGTTCATCCGCTCGTGGCCGATCGCTTCGGGGTCGTTCTTCACGCAAGCCGACGTTGACTCGGCCGGCAAAGTCGCGGTGTTGGGTCAGACCGTCGTGCAGAATCTGTTTCCGAGCTCCTCGCCTATCGGGCAAACGATTCTGGTCGGTAGCGTACCGTACACTGTCGTCGGCGAGCTCAGCTCGAAGGGTCAGAGCGGCGTCGGACAAGATCAAGACGATACGGTTCTCATCCCTTACACGGCTTCGCTCGAGCGCATGACGGGACAAACGAACGTCGCAATGCTGCTCGTTTCCGCGGCGGATCCGTCGCAAACCGACACCGTCCAAACAGAGATAACCGGTTTGCTCGAG
Source organism: Vulcanimicrobiaceae bacterium (assembly GCA_049520515.1). Classification (GTDB taxonomy): domain Bacteria; phylum Vulcanimicrobiota; class Vulcanimicrobiia; order Vulcanimicrobiales; family Vulcanimicrobiaceae; genus JAFAMS01. The sequence goes on along the minus strand of JBEKPS010000005.1, from coordinate 151,670 downwards.
CAGCGGCATCGCATCGTCGCGGGCCGCCCGGACGATTTCCAAATTCGCAATCTGCAAGATATCGCGGCAACGGCTTCGCAAACCGGGAACATCCTCGCGGTACTGCTCGCCGGAGTCGCGTCGGTCTCGTTGCTCGTCGGCGGAATCGGCATCATGAACATCATGCTCGTCTCCGTCACGGAACGGACACGTGAAATCGGATTGCGCATGGCCGTCGGGGCGCGCAACTCCGTGATCTTGCGTCAGTTCTTGATCGAGGCGACCGTGCTCGCGACCGCCGGCGGCGCGATCGGTGCGCTGGTTGGCGCCGTCGCGACCGTCATGGTCTCGATGACTGCGGGTTGGGCGACGTCGATTCCGCCTGCAAGCGTCGCGCTTGCGATCGGGTTCTCGGCGCTCGTCGGTATCTTCTTCGGATACGCGCCGGCCCGCCGCGCGTCGCAATTGAACCCAATCGAGGCACTTCGCTTCGAGTAAGTGCTCGTACTCGAGGGCCAGCGGCAATGCTTACCGTCTGACGACAGCCGCTGTCCCTCGACTACACGCTCGAACGAATCAATCTTTCCAGTGCCGCGGGGATGCGCGGGACGTATTTGTGTTTATAAGGATAGAGCTCGACTGAGTCAGCGAGATGGACGATCACCGCCGGATCGATCTCGAAGATCAGCACTCTTCCATCCTCGAGGACGCTGCAGTCAATGCCGAAGTAATCAAGGCCGACGCGCCGAGCGATCTCCTCTAAAACGCGCGCGCGTGGACCGTCGAAGACGTTGCCGACGTCGGCGACAAAACGTTCCTCCTCGTCGCGTATCCATTGCTCTTGCGCGTTGAGCGCGTTGTAGTAATGGACCATCCAGTTCTGCGAGATGGCCAAATGATGCGCGTAGGGGACGCCACCGACAAAGATGATCCGGTACTTTCGAAAGTAGCCGTCTTTGCGGCGATAGTCGACGAACGGCATCAAATAGAACTCATCGCCGGGAGTCGCTGCGAGGTATGCGCTGAGCTCCTCGGGCGTCTCGATCTTGGAGAAGTTCGAACCGGCTTGCGATCCGACCGGACGAATGACATAGGAGCCGTCGACGACGATATTCGAGCGGCTCACTCTTCGCGTCACGGGTACGAGCGCTCCCTCGAGATCCGCGAAATCGCGAGCGACGCCGTCACGACTGAGCCTCTGCACGCGCGCCGGATCGTTGAGCACGCGCTCGCCGAGCTTCGGGAACCAATTCTCGAGCAGCTTTAGCGTCGTGCCGGATTGCTCCGAATGTCCGATGATGTTGAAGATAACGTCGAACGGTGGAAGCACGCCGCGTGGCGGCAGCGGATCGACGTCGTCGACGAACATCTTGATAATTCCGAGGTTGAGCGAGTTATACAAGAACTCCAGCGGAACGTTGGCTTGCCAGTCGCCTGGAATCGCGACGAGCAAAACGGTCGGCGCACCCGGAGGAGTGGGTTTCTCGAGAAACAGCCGTTGTCGCTCGAGCGCCCGAGCTTGGTGCTCGAGTGCGCGCGTTCGATCCCCTTTGATCTGGTAGGCTTCGTATAAGCCGAGATGTGCGGGGACGTTTTCTGGGTCGGTAGCGACCGCGCGATTGAACGCGGCGATCGCGTCGTCGGTGCGCATCGCGCGCAAAGCATCCTGCCCTGCGGCAATGTCGATATCTAGAGACATGGGCGCCTAGGTGCTGCGAGTTGCCGTGCTCGTATGCCTGCTCTGAGACAGCGCTGCCGCGAATCCGGCGGCGGTGCGGCTCCCCAGGCGTGTGATCGTGGCGCGAATCGCGGGCGCGGATTCGATCCGAAAACGTGCTCCAGGAGCGCATGCGTAACCCGCCGCTCGCAACAGGGCAAGCGTCGCCGATTCGTCTGCGACCGGGATCCAGCAGTTGAGCCCACTTGGAATCGAGACGTCGATTCCAACGTTCGCAAGCGCGGTAATCAGCATGCCGCGGCGCTGCGCATAGGCTGTACGCGCACGATCGATTGCGCGCATCACCGCGGGATCAGACCACAACGCAAGGGCCGTCGATTGCAGAATATGAGAGACCCATCCGACTCCGAGCTGTTGCGTGCCCTTGATGCGCGCGATCGTCGCCGGATCGCCGGCCGCGATTGCAACGCGAAGATCGGGGCCGAAGGGTTTCGAGAACGAGCGCACTACGAACCAGCGCTCGCGCTCGAGCGTGAGGCTTCGATAGGATGCGCCCGCGACAAGCCACGCGTGATCGTCTTCGATCACGAAGAGATCTTCGGCGCGTGCAATCGTGGCGCGCAGCTCGGCTTGGCGTTTTGCATCGATGGCGGCGCCGGTTGGATTCTGCGCGCGAGGCGAGATTAACAGAGCACGAGCGCCACGCCGTATCGCCGCGGCGAGGCGATCGGGGAGCATCCCCTGCGCATCAAGGGGAACGGGAATCGGCGTCAAGCCGAGTGCGCCGAGTAGATCGAGGTGCGCGGGATAAATCGGATCCTCAACGGCGACTTCGTCGCCGGCACGGAGATTTGCAGTCAGCGCGCGCTCGATGCCGTCGAGTGCGCCACCCAGAACCGCCGTCGCGCTGTAACCAACGTCGTCGTTCTTGAAGGCGCGTGCCGCACGTTCCATCAAGCGCGCATCGTGCGCGGGACCGCCGTAGAGTACGGGTTCCTTTGGCACCGAGCGCAGCGCGTTCGTAAAACGCGGAAGCAGTGCGGGATCCGGATTGCCGTCCGCAAGGTTTTCGAGATCGGCTGCAACGTCGAGCCTTCCGATACTGCGGAAGACCGGCGGTTCCGGGCGCACGATCGTTCCACGGCGCCCGTCGGATACGATTACGCCGCGCGTTTGCAGAAGACGATACGCGGCCGCAATCGTTCCGTGACTGCGTTGCAGTTGTTTTGCGAGCGCGCGGACCGTGGGCAGTTTTGCCCCCGGCCGGAGGCGACCATCGCGAATCTCGCGCTCGATGCTGGCTGCGATCGCGTTTGACCCTTCGCCACCGATTTGGTATCGTGATGGTACGTTCACTAGTTTGTACTATAACAAAGGAAAGTGCGTCATGCAAACCCGGCTGCGCGTGCGTCGTCACCCCGAGCGCGGCGTCTACGATCCAGAGCCGATCTACGCGATTTTGGACGAAGGCATGATCGCGCACGTCGGCTTCCAGGCAGCCGAGTCTCCGATCGTGATTCCGACTGCGTACGGCCGCGACGGCGATTGCATGTACCTGCACGGTAGCGCGGTCGCGTTCTGGTGCAAAACGATGGCGGAGGGCGTTCCGGTCTGCGTGACGGTGACGCTGACTGACGGATTGGTGCTGGCGCGCAGTACGTTCAAGCATTCGATGAACTACCGCTCGGTGATGATCTATGGAAACGCGCAGCTCGTGAGCAAAATCGAAGAAAAGCTGCACGGACTCGAACGCATCGTCGAGCATCTCGTACCGGGACGCTCGCGCGAAGCACGTTCTCCGAACGAGAAAGAGCTGACCGCAACGTCCGTTTTGAAGCTTTCGCTCGATGAAGCAAGCGCAAAGGTGCGCACGGGTGGGCCGCTCGACGATCGCGACGATTTCGAGCGACTAGTGTGGGCCGGCGTATTGCCGCTGCGGACCACGTACGGTCCACCGATCTCCGATCCGGCGGTGCCGCCGATCGTCGGCATTCCCGACTATGTGTTAAGCTATAAGCGCTAATGTATATTCCGAAACATTTCATCGTCGACGATCCCGAGTGGATTCGTACGTTCATGCAAACCAATGCGTTCGCAACGCTCGTGACGACGTTTCGCGGCGAGCTCTTTGCGACGCATCTGCCGTTCCTTTACGATCCCGAGCCCGCGCCGCTGGGCACCTTGCGCGCGCACATGGCGCGCGCGAATCCGCACTGGGAATCATTCGGCGAGTCGCAGCAGCTTACGATCTTCACCGGTCCGCACGCGTATGTCTCGCCGACCTGGTACAAGACGGACGGGCCGGCCGTTCCAACCTGGAACTACACCGCCGTCCATGCGTATGGGAAAGCTAAGATCATCGACGATCCGGCCGAAGTCCGCGAGCTCTTACGCGAGTTGACCGATCGCGAAGAATCCGGACGCAACCCGCGCTACAGCGTCGAGGACGTCGACAAAGAATACTTCGACCATATGGCGCGCCAGATCGTTGGCTTCGAGATTCCGCTCGTGCGAATCGAAGCCAAGGCAAAATTAAGTCAAAACCGTACGCCGGAGGAACGTCGCCGGGTCGCCGACACGCTCGGCGGAGAGCTCAAAGAGCTGATGGAAGAGGTCAGCCTCTAGTATAGAGATCTTTGTAGCGTTCGCGCAGCTCGCGCTTGAGAAACTTTCCGACGCCGGTGCGCGGAATCGCATCGACGAAGACTACTTTGTCGGGCAGCTGCCACTTTGCGATACGTTCTGCTAGCCACGAGCGCACGTCGTCCTCCGAAAGCGTGACGTTCTCGCGCACGACAACTGCAGCTACCGGACGCTCGTCCCACTTCGGATGCGCGACGCCGAAGACACACGCTTCTTTGATGTGCGGATGCCCCATCAAGGTGTTCTCGAGATCGACGGAGCTAATCCACTCGCCGCCCGATTTGATGAGATCCTTCGAGCGATCGACGATCTCGATGTAACCGTCGTTGTCGATCGTAACGATATCGCCGGTCCGAAACCAGCCGTCCACAAACGCGTTTGAGGGCGGCGTCTTATAATACGCCGAAACGACGGACGGCCCGCGTACCCAGAGCTCGCCGCGCGTCGTGCCGTCTTGAGGGACTTCGTTGCCGAGATCGTCGAGCACGCGCCAGGAGACGATCGGCGAAAACTTTCCTTGCTTGCGTTTGCGTTGCGCGAGCGCTTCGGGCGGTCCGTCATCGGGGCCGAAGAGCGGAACCGTCGTGCCGAGCGGACTCATCTCCGTCATTCCCCATGCGTGCGTTACGCGGATACCGAGCGATTCCAAATCATCGAGCAGCTGCGGTGGAACCGCGGAACCGCCGATGATAACGCGCTCGAGTGAGGGCAAACGTTTTCCTGAGGCACGCAGTGCATCCCGGATAGCGAGCCAGACAGTTGGAACGCCTCCGCTGAACGTCACCTTTTCGGATTCAAAGAGCTCGATGAGCCCCGCCGGATCGAGACGGCTTCCCGGCATGACGATCTTACTGCCTGAAAGCACGCCGGCAAACGGAATTCCCCAGGCGTTGACATGGAACATCGGCACGATCGGAAGGATGACGTCGCGGCGCGCAAGGCTGAAGACGTCGGCGCTATTGATCGCGAGTGCATGGATGAACGTCGAGCGATGGCTAAAGACGGCTGCTTTCGGATCGCCGGTCGTTGCTGACGTGTAGCAGATCATCGCCGCATCACGCTCGTCGAGCAAGGGCCACTCATACGTAGTCGATTCCGCCGCGAGCAATTTCTCGTAGTCGTACGCATTCGGCAGAGTCTCCGCGCATTGCCCCATGATGACGTACGAGCGCTTGGCAAGCTCGGGACGCGCGTCGATGGCTTTCTGCATCGCCGGGACAAGTGAAGCGTCGACGAAGATCACCTTATCATCGGCATGCTCGATGACGTATGCGATTTGATCCGCAAACAGCCGGATATTTGCGGTGTGCAGCACAAGTCCGGAAGCCGGTACACCGTAATAAAGCTCGAGATGCCGGTGCGAATTCCAGGCGAAGCTCGCGACGCATTCGCCCGGGCGAATCCCTAAGCGCGCAAGCGCATTCGCGAGCTGCGCGCAGCGGCGCCCGAAGTCGGCATAGGTGTAACGCACCAACTCGTCGCCGTCACGCGAGACGATCTCGCGGTCGCCGTGGTTGCGCGTCGCGTGCGCGAGTATCCCGCCGATTCCAAGCGGGATATCCATGATCAGGCCCGGCCAGGTGAAGAGCGGCGTTTTGGTGCGCTCGGCGCTTCGCATGGCAGACTCTCCGCCTCGATGAGGCCGGTTTCCCTCCCGGCGCCGCGAAGTTCGTTTTATATGCCGGCGAAACTCTACGTCGGAACGTGCGGATACTCGTACGCCGACTGGAAGGGCACGTTCTATCCCGATAAGATCAAGGCGATCGACATGTTGCCGTTCTACGCGCGGCATTTCGGTGCGGTCGAGATCGATGCGACCTACTACCGCGTTCTCGGCGCCAAGACGTTCGCATCGATGGCGGCTCGGACGCCCGAGGGCTTCCGCTTTGCGGTCAAAGTTCCGGGGACGGTTACGCATGCCGCCGGCGCCGAGGCGGTCCACCCGGATGCGGCAGCCTGGCTCGACGGCGTACAGCCACTCGTCGAAAGCAAAAAGTTCGCGTGCGGGTTGCTGCAATTCCCGAACGGATTCAAGCCGGAACCCCGCAACGAAGCCTATCTGCGCAAGGTCTGCGCGGCACTCGACGCAGTTCCGCTCGTCGTCGAGTTCCGCAACCGCAAATGGCAGACGAACGAAACACTGATGTTGCTCAGCGAACTGGGCGTTTCGTGGACCAATGTCGATGAGCCGCAGTTCCAAACCTTGATGCGTCCCGGCGCTGACGTCACCTCGCCGATTGCGTACGTCCGGTTTCATGGCCGCAACTACGAACAGTGGTGGACCGGTGATGCTGCGACGCGTTACGAATATTTATATTCTGAAGAAGAGCTCTTGCCGTGGACCGACCGCATCATCGATCTTGCGGCGCAGCCTGGGGTCCGGGAAGTGTACGCGTATTTTAACAATCACCGTCGCGGCAGTGCGGCACGCAATGCCGAGATGCTCGAGCAGCTCTTACGCGCGAAGCTCGGCTAGTCGTTGAACTCGATCGTGATACCCGCCTCGCGAAATCCGTAGTATCCGTGCCGGTCGCCGCCCAAATAGCCGAGCAGCGGTTTGCGAACGACGTCAGTGCTCAAGCGCTCGCCGATGGACGCAATCGGCACCCACGCGAAATCGACGGCGTGAAGATCGCCCTCGGGCATCTTCGGCTCAGCATCGGAGCGCACGAGGAACGCGATGTTCGTGAAATGCGTTTCCGTCGAACGATCGAACGACTCGGCGACATAGGCGACGTTCACGATCTCCACCGCCAGCGAGACTTCTTCGTCGAATTCACGCTTCAGTGCAGACTCGAGGAGCTCGTACGGTTCTTGCCGTCCGCCCGGTAGATTCCAGAGGACCCCTAGATGATTGCGGTACCGGCTGGCGACGAGAAGAAGGCTACCGTTGCGTTCCAGGATGCCCGTACACAGATGAATCCGCTTCATGCCAAAGCTGTTCGGCCTGCGCATCCAGCTTGGCTGCTAGCGCACCGTGCAATTCCGTTCCCCATTCCAAACCCACACCGGTATCACCGCCGGTGATGGTCGCGTTCGCGGAGCCGACCCAAACACGATCTCCGACGCACGCGAACTTATGATTTTCGTTCGATTGCTCGATGTGCGCGCCGGCATCACGGAGGGCGCTCAGCGCATTCTCCCGTCCGTGCGTAGACTCAGTCGGGTTATAGATGAGGCGCACGTCGTCGCCGCGTTGTGCGCGTTCGAGAAGGGCCTTTGCGATCGGACCCGGGCCGAAGGTTTCCGTGGCGACGAGAATCGCGTGCCCTTCCCCCGACCGAATCAGCGTGGCTTCGTCCGCAATGACCTCGGCTTTGCTGCGCAGCGGAAACGCTTCGTCGATATCGGTCGCGAGAATCACGTCGCTCCCGCCGCTGCTCCGCCAGTTCCGATCGTCGTAGAAGACGTGATCGCCGACGATGGCGACTTTGGCGTGGGTCGAGCCCAAACCCCACGCGGGATCCGTGACGACGCGGATGCCGTGATCGACAAGCTCCTGCGCTATTGACGCGGACCATTTCTTTGCGTCGTCCTTGCCGGCGGGATCGTTGCAAAGATCGACGCTGACATCCGCGCCGCGATCGGCGGCGCGCTCGAGAGCGTGAAAAACAGCGCCGCGGCCGAGTACGTACGCGTCGAGCTTAACGGACTTGGCGCGATCAATCGCGGCGACGACATCCGTGAGGGCGACAAGCTGCACGCGCCTCGTTCACGACAAATGCGGGGGCCACAAGTCTCGGTGCTCGAGTCCTCGCAGTCTGATCCGTGTCTCTTCGATCGAACCGCGTGCGGCGTTCGCGATGCGGTCGCGCGGTGTTTGCTCGGCGTTGAAGAGCCGGTCGATCTCGGCGAATGCTTTGGCCCACTCGCGCTCGAGGCGCGCGATGAGCGGCCGCGCTGCGGGCGGATGCTCGCCGCGAAAGCGACGGGCTGACTTTCCTTTGCGCCCGTAGATGTTCTCGAGCGTTGCGACCTCGGGCAACGGCGGATCGTAATCAACGTCGTTTCCGAGCGCGAGATAACGCCGGTCTTTTACCGCATACATCGCCGGCGGAAGGACGTTGCCGTAGTGAGCGTAGCGGTATGGGACAACGAGCTCTTTTCCGCGCAGCCCTTCGATTTTCTCGTGCACCGCGTTTTGCCAACGCAATGCCGGATCGAATCGATAGGCGCAAAACCGGCGCGCGACGTCGCTGATCCATGCGAACGAGCCGAGGAAATGATCGGTGTAACCGTCCACGGAGCCGTAGTCACTCCCGAGCTTCGGTAAGAGTCCCCGCGCAAGTCCCACGATCTCCTCGCCGTGCACCTCGTCGGCGTCGAGCCATAGCACCCAGTCCGGCGTTGCGTTGGCGACGAGTGCTGCGAACGCGTCGTTGCGCATCGTTGCAAAATCGACGAACGTCGTTTGAATCATGCGCAGCCGGCCGGCTTTCGCGATTGCGCTGCCGGTAATCGTCCCGACATTGGGATTGGGTGTGTCGCCCGCATTGTCGTTAACGACGAGTACGTCGACGACGCTCGCGATTGACGCGAGCGTCGCTTCGAGATACGGTTCCGGCGACGCCCCTACGCAAAGCGCGCACGCCAGCATAGTTCGTTAGCCGCCGTGGCCGGCGTGATTTGCTGCTGCGGCCGGGATGCGCGCGACGCGTACTGCATCGGTCGAGAGCGTTGTTGCATCGGCCAGACCTGCGGTTGCCGTCCAGCGCGCGCGGACGCTGCCGTTGCGATCGAGCATAAGTTCCGTTTCGCTGCCGTCCTTCGGGGAGCGAAAAAGTTCGAGTGTATTCCGGACGTCAGCGGAAACATTGACGACGAGCGGCGCTGCGGACGGAAGGCCTGCAACGTCAACGGCAAGGGTCGTTATGCCCTTCAATGTCGCGAGTTGTGCGAGGCGTTCTTCGGGTGCGCGAGGAGCGAACAAAACGAGCAGCACGGGCCCCGTCTTCAACGTCTGACTCAAGGTATTCTGCCCCCCCCTTTGTTCGAAGGCAAAGTCTGGGAGCGGAGGGGCTGCACTGGCGGAGATCTGTGGACCGACGTCGCCGACCTGAACGCCGGCGGCGCGAGCCAAGACGAAATTGATGACATCCCAACGTTGCGTAGGTGTGAGCTTGTCTGCGAAACCTGGCATGACGCCGCCGAGCCCATAACTGATCCACCAGAAGACGTCGCCGGCTTTGTGCGCAAAGATGTGCTCTTCGGTTAAGTCGGCCGGGCGGATCGAGAGTTTGGTCGCGAGCGGACCGTCGCCGCGACCATCGGCGCCATGGCAAATCGTACAATTCGCCATGAAGAGCGGCGCGCCGTGCGCGACCGATGGTGCCGAGTAGGGCTGCGTCGAGGCGAAGTACGTCGTCGGATACGCGGTGACGATGCCGGGTCGCAGCGCGATCCCGCCGATAACTCCGCAAACGACGAGTGCGGCAAGCGACGCAGCTATGCCGCGATAGCGTTGTCGCTCGGCCGTGACGACGACTGCGACGAGACAAAGGAAGAAGAGCACGGAGAAAACGTCGACGAGTTTTAGTGCGGCGGGTGCGATCTCCGCGAAATCGATCCGGAATGGTAGCGGCCAGCGTGGTTCCGTGTGCGACCCCGGCGGCAGCGTGCCGATAATTCCGACGATTGCGAGGACCAAGAAGCCGAAGCTCGCCTCCGTTGAGGCATTCCGGCACAATCGCCGGATTGCACGTACCCCTGCGGAGGCGTCGCGTTGGGCCTGCTCGAGGAGCGGCGAGAGCCGAAGAAGGTTGACGCGCGCAATCGCGATCATTGCCGCGAAAAACGCGACCTTGAGTAAAAGCAGCTGACCGTACAGCGTTCCAAGTAAGGCCGCTACGGTGCCGCTGAGAAACCATGTGTTGAGAATTCCGGTGACGAGCAGTGTTGTTACGCACGTGATCCCGAGGATCGAGAAACGTGATGTCACTCTGCCTGCAACGGAAAGGCTCTCTGCGTTCCCGTCGCGCCAGATGCCGGCAAAGAACATGGCCAGCGGCGGAAGTGCGCCCAGCCAGGCGCCCGCCGCGATGAGATGCAAGAGATCGGCCGGCAAATGCAGGGCGTCAAACGGAATCTCTTCAGCCGCAGCGCCGTGCCCGGCCCACGCGAGCGAAGCGATGAATGCTGCTGAGATCGGCAAACCGATCCAGCGTGCGACAGTTTTCCAACTGCCAATCTGGATGGCGAGACAGATGGCGATACCGGCAAGCAGCGCCGCGCGCACTTGCCAATCGACACCGAATTGCGTTTGCGCCAAGACGATGCCGAGGACGCCGCCTTGTATCAGGCCCGAAATCGGCGTGCCGCTCATGTTGGACGAAACGACGAAGAACCACGCGATGCCGCTGACGAGTGCGATGCACCAACTCACCCAGCCAATCACGATCAGCCGGCGGTCGATGCGCTCCGGCAACGCAATTGCGATGAAGCACCAAAAGACAAAAAGGCCTTCGAGCGACGCGGTCGCTGCGTAATGCAGCGTCCGCGTCACGATCAGTAACGGGTCCATTTCGGGTCAGCCTTTGCCGACGTGGAAGCTGAAATCGCCCTGGGTGCGGTGCGTGTCGACCGAGAGCGCGTGCCACTCGACCTTATAGGTTCCGGGGTCGAGCGGTTTCATCTTGACGTCCAGCTCGAATTTATTTCCCGGATCGATCTCTGCGGGACCATCGTTGACGGTTGCGCCCGATTTATCCGTGACTGTTACCGACGTGAACACTGGTTCAAGCTGTTGCGTAAACCACAAATGGATGACAGCCGGCGACGTTGGGATCGTGCTGCCGACGGCCGGATCCGAATGATCGAGAAACGCGTGCGCCCGCACGCAAATGGGAGCGAACAATAATGCGGCGACCGCAATGCTCGCAACGGCACGTGTGATCGTCATTGTCTCTCTCCCCAAAGATTCTTGTCGATGATGGGTTTTCCGAAGAAGTCTTTGTAGGCGAAATCATCGAGGAATAAGTGGAATTGAAGAACGTAGCCGACACCCTGCTGCATTCGCGTCGTCGAATTCGCCGGCATAAGCGCTTCAAGCCCGACCTGCCAGGTATTGGCCATGTACAAGATCCCGGGAGCGTAGACGGCAGTCGGTGGACCGCCGTTGTCGACGTTGGTCGCGGAATACTCGACCAGCGGTACCAAACGCCCCACCCAACGCGGCACGTTCAGAGCTTTGATGTGCTGCATTTGATACGGCATTGAATATTGCAGCGACGCAGAGTACGCCCACGCGTTCGGATTGAGCATCGGCGAATCCGAAAATACACGGCTCACTTCGCCGGTGACTGCGAACGGACGCAAGAACTGGCTGCCGAGATCTCCGAGACCTTTGCCGATGTAAAACGTCGGCGCAGTGCTGCCGACTGTGTCGATAGCGCCGGCGGAGCTCAATAGCTTGGAGCCCGTTCCGACGATCTCTTGGACGACGCCGAGCGACCACGCGATTTCGTGTTTTGGAATACACGGCAGCTCGTCTTTGAGCGTGACCGTGACATTGTCCCAACCACTCTGGCCCGGCGCGGGATTGCCTTGTTGGATGTAATCGCCGTTGACGGCGAAGCCGAGATCTTGCGTGATGCTCTTATCCCATTCGTATCCGGTGCTCGTCATTTGGCTCGACGGGGTCGGAATATGCTGAATCGTTGGCAACGAGAATTCGTTGCCCACACCCGGATCGTCCATGATAAGTGTCGCGGGGAAGACGCGGTCTCCGCAGACGACGTGAGCCTGTGCGGCGCCCCGAGCGATGAGAAAGAATGCAACGAATGCAGCCGCGCCAACGGATCGAGCGATCATTGCTCCGGTCTTCGACGCGAAGGAGCGCAATTGCCTTATCGAATGCCGGCTATGAGCTGCAAAAGGACCTGCGCGCCGGGCGACCACTGCGTCGTATTAAACCCGTTGGCGACCTTGATCACGTACTTGTAGTTCGTGAAGTTCAGTGCCGAAAGGCTATACCCGAGCGCGCCGTTGTGAGGAGCCCGTCCGATTGACGCATCGAACGTCAGGTGCGGCAAGAGACGCCCACTCCCGTTTTGGAACTCGACCGGATAGCCGGTGCCGTAGTCGCTGCCAAGACTCGCGTACATCAAGTGGCCGCCGCCGAAGTGCTTGATGTACTCGTCCTTGATCGCAACGGTTTGGTCGTGATCTTCGGGCTGGAGCGAGTTGTCCGAGATAGCGTCGGGCGGAAAGAGAAACGTTCCGCCGGAGATGCCGCCGGCATTGGATTGTGAATCGGACGCCGAGATGAACCACGTATCGGTTACGCCGCGCTTTTCGAGACGCAGCTCGAGGCCCTTCGCAACTCCGAGCGAGTTGTTGTACACGGCGAAGATCGGTGTCGGGAAGATCTGCGTGGTATCGAGCACGTTCCACGCGTTGCGTTCCCACGCGTTGACGTAGCCGTAGAGTCCGTTGCGGAGCGTCTGGCCGATCCCAATCTCGTAGTACGAGTCGTGTTCGGGCTTGAGATCGTAAACCGGCAACGCTGTACTCGGCGTTCCGCCTCCGACCAGGACGGCGTCACGGCGCGTGTCCTCCAGGGTCGGGGCCGCATACACGCGGCCGTAAAACGTATGAAAGACCGTGTCGGGTCCGAGCTTGTAGTTTAGTCCGACGCGCGGCTGTAGTTCGTTGCCCTCTACGTAGCCGTTAGAGAAGTCGTACCGTAGACCGAATTGCATCGACAGTTGATCGGACGGCGTCCACTTGTCTTCGACGTACGCGCCGAGATTGCGCCCGTATTGTCTGCCATTGTCGAAAAACGGCGCTTCGCCCGGGAGCAAGATCTCCTCGGCCGAGTTGAAACTCTCTCCTGAGAGATCGATGCCGGTTTTGAACTGATTGTGCGCGCCGGTTTGCGCATACACCATGCGCAGTCCGTAATATGTCGCCTCGCGGTCTTGCGAGAGACCCGCAAGCGGACAGGGGGCCGGAGCCGGAGAGCAATCGTCCGGGCTCGTGTCGACTGCTTGCACATCGGCTTGCAGGTCACCGGCGTAGACGGTGCGCGCATAGCGCCACCACGGGATGATTTGGAAGTAGCTGCTTCCGTTGCTGAACACATGCGTAAAGTTGAGGTTGGCAAAGCTGCTATATTCACGCTGGACGTCGTCTTGCGTCGGCAGATTGACGACGGAGTCATAGACATAAGCCGCCGTATTGATCGGTATTTGGAACGCGTTGTACTGGTTGCCGACATCGAACGCCAGGGTGTTTCCAGATCCTAAATTGGTGATCGTGCGAAAGAATTGATTCAGACTATTGGCGTTGTCGTGCATAGCGCTTTCGGTCGGCGCGTCCAGGCCGCGATTCGTGCTGGCCATGTCCGTGCTGAGGAACGCATGCGTCTGGCCGAAGTCGACGCCGTACAACAAGCCGCCCGTCGCTGTGCCGTACGTTCCGATGCCGGCGCTAATCTGTCCGCCGGTCGGAAGATCCGACGCCGTCTTCGTGATGATGTTCACGACCGCGCCCTGGCGTTGGCCGCCGAACTCGGCTGGGAATCCACCGGTGAAGATTTCCATCGAATCGATAATGCGCGGATCGATTACCTGTGCGAAATTCGTATCGGTTGCGAGTGGAATTGGGGCCCCGTCGAGCTCGTACGTGATTCCATGGAAGCCGTGCGCAACGGGCTCGTCGTACGAGAATTGCACGATACCGGGCATCGTCTCGATGAGGCGATTGAGATTCGTATTCTGCGGGAGCGCCTGGATTTGCGAGCTGCTCAAGACGTTTTCTGAAACGGGCGTTCCAGTCACGCTGCGTGACGTCGGAGTGACGGTGGTTTGCGCGATCGTCTGCAGGGGGCTGATCGCGAGAGCAACGGTCGTGAGCGAGTCGCTCGCGACGTCGATCTCCTGCGTTACGTCGGTGTGTCCGCTGTAATGCGCTGTGATTGTATAGTGACCGAACGGGACGAGAGGAAAGGTATAGTCGCCCTTTTCGTTCGTCATCGTCGTTAAGTTCGTCCGGGTGTTATGAAGCGTTACGGTGACGCCTCCGGTTGCCGTGCCGTGAACAGTGACGCTGCCACGAACGACGCCGGTAACGGCCGCGTTTGCCGTTGCAAAGCATGTAAGATAGATTGCGATAAACGCAATCGCCGCGCGAATGCGCGTCGAAGATGAGTACACAAAAACCTCCGATCGAGTGTGAAATTCAGGCGCTCGCTGGCGCCAATCGATCAGAGGAAGTGTGGCGGTGCGCGGCTCGCGCGGCGTCGCGCGAGTGGGTCGAGACGATGAACCTGGACGGTGGCAAAGGCGAAGTCGCGTAAGACCGGCGTGCGTCCGCGTGGCGCCCCCAGGCGCGCGAATGCTTCTCCGATACGTGCGAGGATCGGTTCGAGGAGCCGGCGCGCGACCGCGATGAGCGCAGCGCACGCGATGCCCAGAATCAAACCGACGAAGCCCGAGACCCAGCAGTGGCAGCCGTCAATCTCAGGCAGCCCCGCGAGCGCGCGGTCCGCGCACAGGTCGTAGGCATACAGCATGCCGGTGACTCCGGCAGCCACGACGAGGCCGACGACCCACGGCGAGCACGTCCGGACCCAGCGGCGAAGCATGATTAAGGGATTACGGCGAAAGCCCATCCGTGGCCTACGACGCCTTATTCCTCGGCGCGTTTTTCGGTGTGCTCATTGCCGTGGGTTTGTACCACGTTTTGATGTACGTCTTGTTGCGCAATCGAGAACTGCTCGCATACGCGGTGTATGTCGCGGCGCTGCTCGCCGAGGAAATGGCCCGCACCGGGTTTGCGGCCAATTTTCTTTTGACGGGCTCGACGCCGCCGATCATCTCGTCCCTGACGTTCGCGTTCTTGGCCGTCGCCTCGTTTTGGTTCTTCACGTCGTTCCTTCAAATGCACGAGCGCGCGCCGCGCAGTTATCGCGCGATTCGAAATCTAACGGCGATCGTCGTACTGCTCAGCCTGACGGTCGGTCCTTTTGGTGGTCCGCGCGCCTCGACGCTGATCCAGTTGCTCTCGCTGTTGACGCTCTTCGCGGTCTTCGCCGTCGCGCTCAATCAGATACGGCGCGGCGACCGGACGGCGCGCTACTTCATCATCGCGTTTTGCGGCGTCTTGTTCGGAGCCGTGCTCTTCGTTCTCGGCAAAATCTTTTGGCCCGAGACTATTCTCGTGAAGATCGGCTTCGAGCTCGGGACCGCGTTCGAAGCGATTGCGTTGGCGCTTGGTCTTGCCGATCGAATTCGGCTCGCCAATGAAGAGCGCGACGTGGCGCAACGCCGGATATTGGAAGAAACGCGCAGCCTCAACGTCGCCTACGCCCGCTTCGTCCCCCGCGAGTTTCTCGAGCTGCTCGGCAAGGAGGACGTTCGCGAGGTTCGGCTCGGCGAGGCCGTGCAGCGCGAGATGACGGTACTCTTCAGCGACATCCGGTCGTTCACGTCGATCTCCGAGAAGATGACCCCGCGCGAGAACTTTGACTTTCTCAACGGTTATTTGGAACGTGTCGGGCCGATCGTGCGTCAATATCGCGGCGTCATCGACAAGTACATTGGGGATGCGATCATGGGGCTTTTTGCGGGACCGGCCGATGATGCGCTGCGCTGCGCGATCGGGTTGCAGCGCGAAGTCGCCGCCATCGACGTCGAGCGTGTCGCCGCCGGCTTGGCGCCGATCGCGGTCGGCGTCGGGCTCCACACCGGGTCGCTGATGCTCGGGACGATCGGTGAGAGCGAGCGGATGGACGGCACCGTCATTGCAGACGCCGTGAACCTGGCGTCCCGCGTCGAGGGGCTCACCAAAAACTACGGTGCGGCCGTCCTCCTAACCGAGCAAACCCGCGAGCGACTGGACGATCCCTCACGCTACGCGCTTCGCCACCTGGGCCGGGTTGCCGTAAAGGGCAAGGTGCATGGGGTCGGCTTGTATGAGGCCGCCGACGCCGACGCTCCCCGAACGCGCGACGCCAAAATCGCGACGCTGAGTGAGTTCGAGGCGGCAGTTGACGCTTTGAGTGCCGGGCGGTTCGAGCAAGCCATTGGGCTGTTCGGACTCGTTCTCGAGGCCCACTCCGCCGACGGTGCCGCCGCCTACCTTCAGAAGCGGTGCCAGGCGCTCGTGAGCACGGGCGACCCCTGGGACGGCGTCGACCACGTCACTACCAAATGAGTGCCCAGATGAGTGCCCAGCAAATGAGTGCCCAACAAATGATGATTCTTGACGCTCTGGCGACCCCGTGATAGCATACCTGTCTATGCCGCTCGGCTAGCGCCAAGCGCCGATGAAGCGAGGTCCTCTAGTACGAGGTGGGGAGACCTTGCCTTTTTGCGTTGTGACGCAGCCAAGCGATGCGGCGGCAACCGCGGTGAGCGGACCGGTCTTTATAACGAAGAGTAGATGGCGACAAAGGCAACAACGAGCACACCCAAGACTAAGACTGCCAGCCCCAAGACCCGGAGCAAGAAATCCAAGGCCGATGGAGCGACGGGAAACGGTTCAACCGCTACACTCCCGATCGCAACGTTTCAGGTAAACGCTGAAGCGTTCACGGTCCCAACTGCGCCGGATCCGGGACCGAAGCGTGACCGTCATGGTTTCGCGAAGATTCCGAACGTTCTCGATCTGCCCGATTTGATCGAACTGCAAAAAGCTTCGTTCAAATGGTTTATCGGCGACGGCTTGCGCGAAGCGTTCGACTCGATTTCCCCGATCAAAGATTTCACCGGTAACTTGGTGCTCGAATTTGGCGAGCACAGTCTTGGTGAACCCAAGTATTCCGTCGAGGAATGCCGCGAGCGCGACATGACCTATAGTGCGCCATTGCGCGTGCGCGTTCGCTTGATCACGGCAGAGTCGGGCGAAATCAAAGGTATCCCGGACCAAGAGATCTTCATGGGCGACTTCCCGCTCATGACGGACAAGGGCACGTTTATGATCAACGGCGCGGAGCGCGTGATCGTGAGCCAGCTCGTGCGTTCGCCCGGTGTGTACTTCTCGCAGGATGCCGACACTAACAACCGCCCCGTTTTCAACGGGACGATCATTCCGAATCGCGGCGCCTGGATCGAGTTCGAAACCGACAACGGTACGAAGAACGACGAGACCGAGGGCACGATCGGCGTCCGGATCGACAAGAATCGCAAGATCTATGTCTCCACGTTCATCCGAGCGCTCTCGAAGCCGGAGATGGGCCATAACTGGGAGAGCGACGAAGCGATCCTCAATCTGTTCGACAATTCTCCGGTCGTCCGCAATTCGATCGACAAAGATAGCGACGTCAAGACCCACGAAGACGCGCTCAAGGAAATCTACAAGAAGCTGCGTCCCGGCGAGCCCGAGAACGCGGAGAACGCTGAAAAGCTAATCGAGTCGCTGTTCTTCGATGAGAAGCGGTACGATTTGGCCGGCGTCGGCCGCTACAAGCTTTCGGGCAAGCTCGAGCGCGATTATAACGACGCGCACGTCGCGATTCCGAGCATCGACAAGAAGTGTCTGACGCGCGAAGACATGGTCGCCGTCGTTCGCCGGCTGATCAGAGTCGTCGAGCGCCGTGCCAAGGTCGACGATATCGATCATCTCGGCAACCGCCGCATTCGTTCGGTCGGCGAGCTGCTGCAGAATCAATTCCGCGTCGGATTACTGCGTCTCGAACGAGTCGTGCGCGAGCGTATGACCGTTCAAGATATCGAAACGGTCACGCCGCAAGCGCTCATCAACATTCGGCCGGTTGTCGCGGCGATCAAAGAGTTCTTCGGGTCCAGCCAGCTCTCGCAGTTCATGGACCAGACGAATTCGCTCGCCGAGCTGACGCATAAGCGTCGACTCTCCGCGCTTGGACCGGGCGGTCTTTCGCGCGAGCGCGCGGGCTTCGAAGTTCGCGACGTTCACCACAGCCACTATGGCCGCATCTGCCCAATCGAGACGCCGGAAGGTCCGAACATCGGACTGATCGGCTCGCTCGCGACATATGCGCGCGTCAACCGCTACGGCTTCATCGAAACGCCGTATCGTGTCGTGCACGACGGCATCGTCACCGACGAGATTCGTTATCTCACGGCAGATCGCGAAGACGAGTTCATCGTCGCGCAGGCTAACACGCCCGTCGACGAAAAGGGCAGAATCACGGCCGACTCGGTCGTCTGCCGCTATGCGGAAGAATACGTCGAAGAGCCGCCCCAAAAAGTGCAGCTCATGGACGTCTCGCCGAAGCAGATCGTCTCGGTCGCAACGGCACTGATTCCGTTTCTCGAGCATGACGACGCAAATCGTGCCCTCATGGGTGCGAACATGCAGCGTCAAGCTGTTCCGTTGCTGCGTCCTCAAGCGCCTGTGGTCGGAACCGGCATCGAGTATCGTGCCGCCAAAGACTCAGGCGGGTGCGTGCTAGCGAACACCGACGGCGAAGTTGTGGCCGTCGACGCCAAGCAGATCACGATCAAGCACGACGACGATGGGCTCGAGCATGCCTACGATCTGCTCAAGTTCACGCGTAGCAACGCGGGAACGTGTATCAATCAGGCACCGATCGTCGAGATCGGCGAGCGAGTCGTGAAAGGCCAGATTCTCGCGGACGGACCGTCGAGCGAACAAGGCGAGCTCGCGCTCGGCCAAAACGTTCTCGTCGCGTTCATGCCGTGGGAAGGCTACAACTACGAAGACGCGATCCTGATCTCGGAGCGGATGGTCAAAGACGACCGCTTCACCTCGATTCACATCGAAGAGTACGAGTGTGAAGCCCGCGACACGAAGCTCGGGCCCGAAGAGATCACGCGCGACATCCCCAACGTCGGCGAAGATTCGCTCAAGGATCTCGATGAAAACGGTATCGTTCGCATCGGCGCCGAGGTTCGTCCGGAAGACATCCTCGTCGGCAAGGTTACGCCCAAGGGCGAGACCGAGCTGACCGCAGAGGAACGTTTGCTGCGTGCCATCTTTGGTGAGAAATCACGCGAAGTGCGCGATACGAGCCTCAAAGTTCCGCACGGCGAAAAGGGCAAGATCATCGACGTCAAGATGTTCTCGCGCGAGAACGGCGACGAGCTTTCGCCCGGCGTCAATCACCTGGTGCGCGTTTACGTCGCGCAGAAGCGTAAGATTCTGCAGGGCGACAAGATGGCAGGCCGTCACGGCAACAAGGGCGTCATCGCCAAAGTACTGCCGGAAGAAGACATGCCGTACCTCGAAGACGGCTCGCCGGTCGACATCGTGCTCAACCCGCTCGGTGTCCCCTCGCGTATGAACCTCGGGCAGATCATGGAAACCCATCTCGGATGGGCGGCCAAGATGCTCGGGATGCGGATCGCGACGCCGGTCTTTGATGGCGCACATGCCGAGGACATTCGCGAGTGGCTGCAAGACGCGGGTCTACCCGCCGACGGCAAAGCCTGGCTGCGCGATGGCCGCACCGGCGATCGCTTCAACCGTCCGATCACCGTCGGCATCATCTACATGATGAAGCTCGCGCATCTTGTCGACGACAAGATCCACGCGCGTTCGACGGGTCCGTACTCGATGATCACGCAGCAACCGCTGGGCGGAAAAGCCCAATTCGGTGGTCAGCGTTTCGGCGAGATGGAAGTTTGGGCGCTCGAAGCGTATGGCGCAGCGTACACGCTGCAAGAGTTGCTCACGGTCAAGTCCGACGACGTCGTTGGTAGAGTCAAAACCTACGAAGCGATCGTCAAAGGCGAGAACGTGATGGAGCCTGGCGTTCCCGAGTCGTTCAAGGTCCTCATCAAAGAGATGCAGTCCTTGGCGCTCGACGTCAAAGTCCTCACGGAAAACCGCGAAGAGATCGAGATCAAGATCGCGGACGACGACGTTGGCGAGCGTGCGCAAGAAATCGGCTTGCTCATGGGCGACGAAGATCCGCGACTTACGCAAACGGCGGCAGCCCAACGCGAAGCTGAGCAAACGCGCGGCGTACCCGTCGAGGGCGAAGTGCTCGAAGACGAAGAACCGGAAGAGGAAGAGGAAGAGCCGGACGATACGGCCGCACTCGTCGTCGTTCCGCGAACCGGACGTGCCGAGCCCGAAGAGGAACTTGCTGCGAGCGCCAACGGTATACGTCCACCCGTAGCCGAAGACGCCGAGCTCTTAGGCGACGTCGAGGAAGAGCCAGTCGAACTTGCAGAGGAAGATCTGGAAGAAGGCTACACGCTCGAAGACGAAGACGAAGAAGTCACCGAAGAAGAGGAAGAGGACGACTCACCGCTAGGTACGTCGACCGACGAAGACTTCTAGTGTAGCGCTCGTCGCCAATAACTCTCATCGATGTACTTCAGCGGATCTTTGAGAGTCTTCTTGGGCAGTCCGTATTTGCTCCGCAATTCAAGGATCGTCCGAACGCCCGCGATATCGATCGCGCCGTTCGGGACGATCCCATTTTCGCGATCGACAACTTCGGAGTAAGTGAGCGGTGCAACTTCCGCCGGGATGTTGCCCTGTTTGGTGAGGATCGTTATCGTCTCTTTTTTGTTGCGTTCCTCATAGAGCCAGCGTAACGACGCGAGATAACCGCGGATGTAACGCGTGAGCACGTCCGGATTCTTTTCGATCCACGCGCGTCGCGCGACGCCGGTATAGGCCTGATAGTGTCCGACGATATCGAGCGCGGTCGCAAGCTTGTGGTAGCCCTTCGCGTCGGCTTCCAAGTCAAAGGGCGGCGCGAGGATTGCGGCAGAATATTGCGCGCTCGACGTCAGCGCCGCATACCGCTTGGGCGTTCCGCCGGCAGCTTCGAGCTTGTAATCGCCCTCGCTCAGACCGACGGTCTCGAGGATACGCCGCAAGACGAATGTATAGCCGGTTTGCACGGCATCGACCGCGAGCGTTGTGCCTTTTAGGTCGCCGTAGGTGTGAATATCGGGACGCGCCCACAACGTGAGCTGGCCGTTATCGCCGCCCATGAATGCGACGAAATCGCCGGGGCTCTGCACTTCAGGTGCGCCTTGGCCTTCGTCGTAGGCGACCACGTTGTCCATCGCCGTAATCGCGATATCCAAATCGCCAGACGCCAAATGCGCGAACTGATAGATTGAATTCGGCGTGATCTCAGCCGTAACGTTGAGGTTTTGCTTGGCGAAAAAGCCCTTAGCGATCCCGACCCATATCGGAAGATTCGCTGCTACGCCAAAATAGCTGATGCGCACGTTGGCGGTGCTTTGTGCGAACGCTGCACGCGGGGACAGCGCCAAACTCCCGAGAGCGGCGGTTGATTCGATAAAGCGTCGGCGTGATGTCATGCCGCGACCTTCCGGCTTTCAAGGAGCACGCCCCTGCGTAGCAGTAGGGGGGGGCATGTTGATTCCCGCGCCCGGCACGATGGCCGTCGATTTCGAGGAGCGCGTCGATTTCAATCGGCTGCGTACGTATCGTTTGGCGCGAGCCCGCGAGGCCCTCAACAAGTCTGATCTCGGTGCGCTGCTGCTCTTCGATCTGAACAACATCCGTTACGTCACGAGCACGGCGATCGGCGAGTGGACGCGGGACAAGATGACCCGCTACGCGCTCCTGACGCGCACGGGCGAGCCGATGGTTTGGGATTTCGGCTCGGCGGCGAAGCACCACCGGCTGTATTGCAACTGGCTCGAAGACGAGAACATTCGTGCCGGACTGAACGGCCTGCGCGGTGCGATTCAGCCTGAAGCCGGTCTGTTCGAACGCTGCGCAAAAGAGATTGCATCGCTGTTGCGAGAGGCGGGCGTTGCGAATATGCCGCTGGGGATCGACATCATCGAACCGCCGCTCTGGTTCGCGCTCGAGAAAGAGAAGATTGCGATTCGCGACGGGCAGCAAGTGATGCACGACGCACGCGAGATTAAATCATACGACGAGATCTTGCTCTTGAGCACGTCCGCTGCGCTCGTCGACGCCACCTACCAAGATATCGCGGAGGCGCTCAAGCCCGGAATCCGCGAGAACCAAATCGTCGCGCTCGCGACCAAGAAACTCTACGATCTTGGCGCCGACGACGTCGAGTCGATCAACGCCGTCTCGGGCGAGCGCTGCAATCCGCACCCGCACAATTTTACGGATCGTCTGATCCGCCCGGGCGATCAGGCCTTTTTCGATATTATGAGCGCGTTCAACGGATACAGGACGTGCTACTATCGCACGTTCAACGTCGGCAGTGCGACGCAAAGCCAGCGCGATGCGTACAAACGCGCCCGTGAATGGATCGACAAGTCGATCGACATGATCCGGCCCGGCGTGACGACCGATCAGGTCGCAAAGGTATGGCCGAAAGCCGAAGACTTCGGTTTCCCAAGCGAGATGGAGGCTTTTGGCTTACAGTTCGGCCACGGCGTCGGTATGGCGCTTCACGAGCGGCCTGTTATCAGCCGCTTGAATTCGATCGACTATCCCATGGAGATTCGTGAAGGCATGGTGTTTGCGCTCGAGACGTACTGCCCGGCATCGGATGGGTTTTCCGCCGCACGTATCGAGGAAGAGGTTGTCGTCACCGCAACCGGGCGCAGCGTGATCACGCGCTTCCCCGCGCAAGAGCTCTTCATCGCCAATGAGTATTAAGGCGATGGACCGAGCGCAGGAGAATCGTGCAATGGCAACTGCGTTGTTGCGAGGTCGGACCGGGGGCCCCACGCTTTGCGTGGGGGGTGCGCAGCCTGGGACGGAGCGCCTTTAAAATGATTGGAATTATTGGGCTCGGCGAGATGGGCGGTGGCATGATGAAACGGCTGCTGCTCGCAGATGCAAAATGTGCAGGCCACAATCGGACCAAATCGAAGGCGCAGCCATTCGTCGAGAAGGGAATGCGCTTCGCAGATTCGCCGCGCGCGCTCACCGAGTTGTGTGACGTCATCATCACCATGGTCACCAACGACGAAGCGCTCGAAGCAACCGCGAGCGGCGCGAACGGGGTCCTTGCGGGCCTCGGGCCCGGCAAAATCTGGATCGAGATGAGCACGGTCTCGCCGGACATCATTCGTGCCTTGGCCGAGCGTGTCGCTCCGACCGGCGGGACGCTGCTCGACGGCGCCGTGCTCGGCAGTCCGCTCACGATCGAGCAAGGGAAACTTCTGATCATGCTCGCCGGCGACGACGCCGCGTGCGAAAAAGTCAAACCCGAGTTGCTCAAGATTGGTCCGACCGTCCGGCGCATCGGTGAGATCGGCCACGCAAAAGTCATGAAGGTTGCGCTCAATCTCAACATGCCCGTGCAGATTCTTGCACTGAGCGAAGGTCTATTGCTGGCGGAGAAGAGCGGGATACCGCGCGAGGTCGCACTCGAGGTGATGCTCGGCGGCGTCATCGCGTCGCCGATGCTCGCCTATCGTGCGCCGTTCATTTTAAATATGCCCGAAAAGGCGTGGTTCGACGTCGGTATGATGCAAAAAGATTTGAATCTTGCGCTCGAGCTGGCGGAAGACGTCGATGTTCCGTTGCCGACGACCGCAATCGCGAATCAGATGCTGACCAGTGCACGCGCGCAGGGTTTGGGCGAATACGATTTTGCGGTCTTGTTTTACGCGCTCGCCCGCAGTGCGGGGATCAACATTTCGCCTTAGTGCGTTCGGCCTAAGGCATCTTCGAGCGCTCGAATCGAGCTGCTGGGGCCTGCAACGACCAACTCATCGCCGGCGCGCAGCGCGGTATCGTGGGGCGGGCGAAAGAGCATTTCGTCGTCGCGCTTGAGCGCAAGTATGATGGTATCGCTCACCGCAAAGAGCGCTTTGATCGGCTGTCCGATCAGTCGCGAACCGTCGCGAATGGCGAAATCTTCGAGCGAAAGCGCGGTGCTTTCGGCGTCAAGCACGGTGTCCAAGAACTCAATCGCGGTCGGCCGCATGGCGAGTTGTGCCATTCGCTTTCCGCCGATGCCGTAGGGAGAGATGATGCTGTTTGCTCCGGCCAGCTTGAGCTTGGCAAGTGAGTCCTGGGCATTCGCGCGCGCGATAATATAGACGTCGGGCCGCAATACGCGTGCCGAAAGCGTCACGTAAACGTTTTCAGCATCCTTATCTGTTGCGATCACGAGGCCGCGTGCACGTTCGATACCGGCGGCTTTGAGCGTTGCAACATCGGCCGGGTCACCGTGGACGACCGCAAAGCCTTGCTTGGCTGCGTTTTCCAAAGACGCCGGATTCGTGTCGAGAATGACCACCGTGCGCTGCGCTGCGATAAGATCGCGAGCAATCGATTGGCCGACGCGGCCGAAACCGATGATAATGTGATGATCGTTCATTGCACGAACGCGCGCGAGATTGCGCTGCTCACCGACTGCGGCAAAAAGATGTCCCTCGAGCAGGTAGCCGGCCGCCGACAAAAACACGTAGCCGGTGACGCCAACGCCGAACACGATGACGCCGAGCGTCCACCAGCGTCCCGCAAGCGAGAGTTGATGCGATGAATCGCCGACCGTCGATATCGTGGCGATGGTCATGTACAACGAGTCGAAGCCAGAGAAGCCTTCGATGATGACGTAGCCGAGCCAACTGATGAAGATGACGACGGTGAACAATGCGACCGAGATCAGGAGCCGTCGCGCGGACGATGATGCGGGGTTCATCCATGCATCAGGTCGCGAACCACTCCTGGCGCAGTGCTTTGCGGCGAAGCGATTGCCAATCACGCCGCGCATGTGCGCCGTGAACGGCCTCGAGCGCGAGCAATTCGCCGATCAGCAAGTTGGCTCGATCGTGTACGACCAGGCCGCGCAAGCGCTCTTCAATCAGGGTGCCGTCGCTGATTGCGCCGAGCGCCTCTTGCAATCGTTCCAAGCGCCGCGCCATTCGTCGCGCCGGTTTGCCCAGGACGTACGCGCAGGCTTCTGCCACGTACCGGCCGTTTCGGACTGCGATTCGCGCGTGGTGCAGCTCGCTCGGCGTGCTCGTTTTGCCGGCACCGCACACGGCTTTACGTACACGCTGCGCGGCTTTGCGTAAGCTTTCCGCGCCCAAAGCTTCGGCGTTCGAGATGAGCTCCGATGCAAACGCCGGTATTGTTGCGGCTTTCTCGAGCGCGTCGAGCAACGTGCGATAACGCGAGTCATCCAGCGTCGCCAGCAGACGCTGGCGAGCGGATTCGCACGCGGACTCGAGCGGTTCGAGAACAGCTTCGACGTAGACGCGCTCGCTTTCGGGGATCGTATCGGCTCGCGAGCGTAAGGCATGGATGGTTACGTCGATATCGCGCACCGTTGCGAGCTCGCCGGCATACCAGCGCAACTCCTCGCGTAGCGTGTCGACCCACGAACGATCCAAGAACGGACGGAAGCCGCGTAGCATCGCGCGCAACCTGCGCACGGTCGAACGTGCGTGATGGACGTCTTCTGGATCCGAGCGGAGCCGAATGAGGACTTCGTAGTGCAACAGATCGAGCACGCGCCGGGCTAGTGCTGAAGCAACCAGCGTAACGGCGGGCGCAGCGGCGGGAACGCCTTGCGTTTCGTCGGGCGTCGTGAGCGCAAGGACTCGGTCGCGGGAGCCATTCGTGGTGAGAGACGGCCCTGTACCCACTAGACTCACCATCGGGGTCAGGCTTTGCTCCGGTTCGCTCGCTCGTCCTTGTGGAGAACTATGCGGGGACCGCCTCCACCCCGTAGAGGCTGTCTTGCTCGCGCCGCAGCTTCCACACAATCGAGCTCTCATCGAACTCGACATCGGCCTCGCTGATTGGATGGTCGATGGGGACGTCGTGCTTCAGCTTCAAGCCGGTCGCCAGACCCATGGGCACGAGGCGTTCTTGTTGGGCACGCTGCGCAGTCGTGAGCAGACCGTACGCAGCATACCCACCCTCGCCGTCGATGATTTCGCCGGCGCGCATCGCCTTGCGGGTCGCGCACACGGTCTCGCCGATCGGTCCGTGGACGGGAGCGCCTGTGGCTTCGCCGCGCAAGACCACGTTTGCGATCGAGACTCCGATTTCGAGTCCGATCAGGTGATATGGCCGCCAGAGCGCCGTGTACTTTCCGGATGGATCCGTAAACATGCCATACTCGGTGAAGCAGCGCTGCGAGTAGGTCGAGTCCGACGTGAAGCACACGAAGACCCCGAAGCGGATGTGATCGGGCACGACTTTGCCTTCGTCGTAGAGATACGTAACGACGTCGAGTATGCCGTCGCGCTCCAGAACGCCGCCTTCACCGATCGGTCGCATCTTTGCAGCCAGCTCGCTCGTACCGATTGGCGCGAACGTGAGACCGTTCACCGGAACGCCAATCCCGGTCGCGTTCGCAATGGAATTCATTTCGATCGCGGATTTCGTGCCGTCGAGGAACGAGTTGAACATCTTCGGATTGAAGCCGCCGAGCCGAATTTGCTCTTCGGTAAAACCGAAATGTTGGAGTGCAGTATCCGGTGTGCTGTAACGCCACTTCGGAAGATACTGGGTGCCTTTGCCGGCCGCGGTTACCGTGAAGCCGCAGGTGCGGGCCCAGTCGACCATTTCGCAAATGATTGCGGGCTGATCGCCATACGCGAGCGAGTAGATCACGCCGCGCTTTTGCGCGTGAAGGTACAGCATCGGGCCGACGACGACGTCGGCTTCGACCGTGACGTTGACGACATGGTGTCCAGCATCCATCGCAACGATGCAATGGTGTGTCGCAGCTTCAACGTGTCCCGTCACCTCGAGAACGACGTCGACGTCGCATTGCGCCGCAATCTCGCCCGCGGGCACGATGGCTACTTTTCCGCTGCGCGCGACGTCATTCGCAGCCCCGATGGAACCGGCCGCAACGAAACGATCGGCCTCCCAGTTCGCGCGCGCTGCAGCGGCGCGTGCGCGTTCGACATCGAGATCAGCGAGCGCGCAGAGCTGAACGCCGGACATGAGGCGCAGCTGTGCAAGAATCATCGTTCCGAATTTGCCGGCGCCGATTTGCGCAACGCGAATCGGGCGGCCCTGTTCCGCTCGAGCGGCAAGCATACGTGAAAGGCTCATGCGAGCCTCTCCCACTCAGAGCGCGAGCTTTCCTATGTTATTGGCCTCAATGAACCAGACGTTGCCGTCCGGACCTGAGATGACGTCGTTGAGCGAACCGGCTGGTGCAAGATATTCGGTAAGGCCGAGATTACCGGGTGTCGCGGTCGTCGGCACGCGCCCAATTTTATTGAAGCCTGTTTCGATGACGTAGATCGCGCCGTCCGGGCCTGCGACGAGGACGTACGGTCCGGTGCCCGACGTCATCGGCAGGTCTATGCGCTGCGACGCACTCGTTGCGCTCGGAGCGAGCTTTCCGATCGTGTCGTTGTTACGCTCGCTGTACCACATGTTGCCGTCGGATCCGGCCGTCACCCAACTTATCCCCGTTCCGGGCAAACCACCGAAATCGTACGCTGTGCTTGTCTGAATCGTCGAAACTGAGGTTTGTTGCGCATACAGAAATTCAACGGAACAGCAGCCGTACTGTCCGCTCGTCGCCCAAACACGCTTGTCCGGCCCAACGGTGATGTCGTTGCCACCCCCGCCTCCGGAGCCGTACGCAGCGTAAATCGTCGGCGTAATGCTTCCGGGCGTGGTGTTAATTGGGAAGTAGCTCGGACCGGTGTAATAGCTATACTGCACGTAGATGTTGCCGTCGCCGCCGTCGACGATGCCGTCGGGTTTATTTGTTGGGACGGTGAACGTGTAAACCGTTCCCCCGGTCGGCGCGACTTTGTAGACACCCTGGTTCCAATCGACGAACCAAAGATTTCCGTCCGAACCGGCGGCGATCGAAAGATTTGTTGTCGGCGTGCTGACCGTCGTTCCATTCAACGACGACCCTCCCGGCGCGACCGGAACGAAATGGTAGAGCGCGGAGATTCCAAAGAGCGCTATCCAGATTTGTTTATCGGGGCCGACCGTCATGTGCTCCGGACCGTAGCTCCCCGAGATCGGATACTCGTACACGGTTGGCGTTAATGTCAGCGTCGTCGTCGCGGGTGCGATCGTTGCTCCGCCCGTGACCGTCGCTGTGAACACCGTCGAAAGCAACGCATAGCCGTTATACGAAACCGTTATCGCCTGCGAGGGACTCGTGACTGAGCTCAAGCCCAGCGTAGCGGCGCCCGCGGTATACGGACTTTGGATCGTCGGCGCGTTTTGCGTCGCAGCGATGTTGACCGTCAGCGCATTGCCGTTTGCGTCGCTGTATCCGCCGGGGCCGACGATCGTGTTTCCGCTTGAATCGAGCGCGTTGACGGCAAGCATCGTCGTTCCGGTCGCGCCGGCGTTTAAACTCGTGTTTTGCAGCGACAGATTGATGCTTGCGACGACGCCGTTCAACGTGACGTTGAGGTTGTTTGTGCCGGCGGTGACGGCTTGCACGACGGTCGCAGTCGAGAGCGCGGCGCCCGTTCCGGCGTTTCCGCTATAAAGCGTGATGACGAATGAATCGCTCGGGCCTTCCGGCGCGCTAACCGTAGCCGTGCAGATGAGGTCGGAGTTCGAATTCAGGCTGCAGTTTGGCGAGCCCGTGGTTAAAGCGACTGTCGCCGGTTGTCCGCCGTTCACGGCGACCGTCATCGAGTTCGTCGCCGGCGAGATGTATTTTGCATGGCGTTGCGCCGACAGGCTCTGTGCCGAGGGAGACAAGACATTAACGGCGACGTTCGTGTAACTCGTCGGCGCGGATGTCGACTTTGGATTGGCGGCCTGCGGTACCGCAGACGTCTTCGATCCGCCACCGCCGCACGCGCTCAAAAGCGACGCAAACAAAAGCGCGCAAATGGAACAGAACATGCGGCGAAACATCGGCCCCGCCTTGTACGACGGCGCCGACCAGGGTTCCCGGCAAACCCATGGGAAGCGCGCAAGTGTGGCGCTGATTCTGGGAGCGATTGCCGACGATTTCACCGGCGCGACCGATCTCGCGAACACGCTCGTGCGCGGTGGCATGCGCACGATTCAAACGATTGGTGTACCGGCACGCGATGCGAAGCTCGATGAAGCCGACGCGATCGTTGTCGCGCTCAAGAGCCGTTCTATTCCGGCGGACGACGCCGTGCGGCTCTCGCTTGAGGCGCTCGAAGCGCTGCAGGCGCGCGGCGCGAGCAAATTCATCTTCAAATATTGCTCGACGTTCGATTCGACGGATCACGGCAACATCGGGCCGGTCGCCGACGCATTGCTCGACCGGCTCGGTTCGGACATGACGATCTTTTGCCCCGCGTTTCCCGAGAACGGCCGGCGACTCTTCAATGGATACCTGTTCGTCAACGACGTGCTGCTCTCAGAATCCGGAATGGAAAAGCATCCGATTACGCCGATGACGGATCCGAATTTGGTACGGGTCTTAGGACGTCAGACGAAACACAAGGTCGGCAAGGTCGATCTCGCGCGTGTACGGCGCGGAGAAGCCGCAGTGCGCACCGCGATTTTGGAAGCGCGCGCGCAGGGCGTGCGGCATTTGGTCGTTGACGCCGTCGGCGACGAGGATTTGCACGCGATTGGTCTTGGAACGGAAGCGCTGCCGCTGATTACCGGCGGCTCTGGGATCGCACTCGGCTTGCCGGCGCTGTTCGTCCGCTTGGGCATGCTCGAGCGCGGACCCGGCGTGGACTCGCTACCGCACGTCGACGGACCGGCGGTTGTGCTCTCCGGTTCATGTTCGCGCGCGACGCTTGCGCAAGTTGAATACATGCGCGCGCGACGACCTGTATTTTCAATCGATACGTCTGCACTTGATAGCCCAGGCCGTGTGGTCGAGGACGCCCTCGCATGGGCGAACGCGCATATAAATGAAGCGCCGATTCTTATCAGCGCGAGTGCTCCGCCTGAGAAGGTCGCCGAGACGCAAGCGCGCTTCGGAAAAGATCAGGCCGGCGAGCGCATCGAGCACGTTTTTGGCACGATCGCACGGCAGTTGTGCGCACGCGGCGTTCACCGGTTTGTCGTCGCCGGTGGCGAGACGTCGGGCGCGGTGGTGCGGGACCTCGGCGTCAGCGCGCTTCGGATCGGGAAGCAGATCGATCCTGGTGTTCCGTGGACGGAGACCGTCGGCGCGCCTGCGATTGCGCTCGCCCTAAAGTCCGGAAACTTTGGGAGCGAGGATTTCTTCCTGCGCGCAATCGAGCTAGCACCGTGACGTACAGCTCGGAGCGCGAGGCACTTTGCAAGGCCGGCGCGCATCTCTCGGCGCGTGGTCTATCGCCCGGAACGTCCGGTAACATCAGCCTGCGTGTCGAGGGCGGTTGGATCGTGAGCCCAACGAACGTTGCGATGGGGAATCTCGAGCCCGAGTCGCTCGCGTTTATCGATGCAAACGGGGCGCACGACGGCGGCGCCGCGCCGACCAAGGAGAAGTTCTTGCACGCCGCCGTTTACGCGGTGCGGAATGATTTCGGTGCGATCGTGCACTTGCACTCGACGCACGCGGTTGCGTACGCGTGCCTGCGCGATCTCGACGCGAGCGACGCTGTTCCGCCTATTACACCGTACACGGTCATGCGGCTAGGGCGCGTTGCCGTCGTACCTTACGTGCGCCCCGGCGATCCGCGGTTAGGAGAGCTCGTGGGCGAAGCGGCGCATCGGCACCACGCAATCTTGCTCGCCAATCATGGACCGGTCGTGGCTGCAACGTCGCTCGACGCGGCGGTCGCGGCCATCGAAGAGCTCGAGGAGAGTGCTAAGTTGTATTTCTTGCTGCACGGACACAAGACGCAGTTTTTGACGGACGAACAAGTCGACGAGCTTCGAGAGGTGTTTGCGTCGTGATTAAACTCGCAGCTAACCTCTCCATGATGTTCAACGAGGTTCCGTTTCTCGAGCGGTTTTCGGCTGCCGCCGCGTGCGGTTTCAAAGGCGTCGAATTTCTCTTCCCGTACGAGTATGAGCCGCGCGTCGTAGCGGCGGCACTTGAAGATGGGAAACTCACGCAGGCGCTCTTCAATCTTCCGCCGGGTGATTGGGCCGCCGGAGAACGCGGTATGGCGGCGATTCCCGGACGCGAGCGCGAGTTTGCGGAATCGATCGAACTCGCGCTCGAGTACGCCGGCGCGCTGCGATGCCCGCGCGTGCATGTCATGTCCGGATTGCTGCCGGCGGACGTGCCGGTCGAGGACTGTCAGCGTGTCTACGAGTCGAATTTGCGGTTGGCGACGTCACGCTTCGCGCAACGCCGCGTTGAAGCCGTCATCGAGCCAATCAATCATCGCGACATTCCGAGCTATTTCTTGAACACGACACGACAAGCCATGGCAGTCATCGAGCGTATTGGTGCGCCGAACCTCAAGCTGCAACTCGATCTTTATCACGCTCAAATTACGGAAGGCGATCTGGTCCATCACGTGCGCGATCTTGCTGGAAGTTATACGCACGTTCAGATTGCGGGGAATCCGGATCGGAACGAGCCTGACTTTGGGGAGGTTAATTACGCGTACGTGCTCGAGCAGCTCGACGCATCGGGTTATCAAGGTTGGGTCGGCTGCGAATACCGTCCGAAGAACGGGACGCGCGAAGGGCTTGGATGGGCTCAGCCGTATGGCATCACCGTATAAGGAGAAGCATGAAGACACGCGTTGCAATTCTCAGCGATTTTCAACGGCCACGGCCGTACGCGACGAGCCGGCCGCTTTCAATAGAAGAGATCGAGCTCGAGGAGCCGTCATACGGTGAAGTCCTCGTGCGCATCGAGAGCGCGGGAGTTTGCCACTCGGACCTCTCGACGATTGACGGCATTCTTACGAAGCCGCTTCCGATCGTGCTCGGCCACGAAGCCGCGGGCATTGTGGAACGCATCGGTCCCGGCGTTACGACGGTAAAGGCCGGTGACAAAGTCGTTTTCTCGTTCGTGCCGACGTGCGGGAAGTGTACACCGTGCGCGATTGGACGTCCGGCGCTCTGCGAGCCTGGAAACAAAGCGAATGCTGCTGCCGATCTGTTGCGCGGAACGCGTCGATATGAGCGAAACGGCGAGATGATCGGCCATCATTTAGGCGTCAGCGGATTTTCCGAGTATACGGTTGCGGCCGAAGAGTCGCTGGTTAAGATTCCAAACGATGTTCCGGGCGAGATTGCGGCGGTGTTTGGTTGCGCAGCGCTAACCGGACTCGGTGCGGTGATCTATACGGCGCACGTTGTTCCGGGAAGCAGTGTTGCGATTTTCGGCGGCGGCGGTGTCGGTTTGATGACATTCCTGGGCGCCGTGATGGTCAGCGCGCATCCGATTATCGTCGTCGATCCGGTCGAGAAGAAGCGCAAGAAGGCGCTCGAGCTCGGCGCCGATGCGGTGGTCGATCCCGCGCAGGGCGACGTTGCGAAACAAATTCAGCAGATTACCGGAAGCGACGGCGCGCAGTTCGTGTTCGAAGTGTCGGGAACGACGAAGGGCTTCGAGCAAGCGGTGCAATCGACGTCACGCGGCGGAATGATGGTTGCGATCGGCATTCCACGCGGTTCCGAACAGGCGGGGATCTCGCCGGCGCAGCTCGTGTACGGAGACCGCACCTTGCGCGGCGCGTTCATGAGCTCGGCCGTACCGCGCCGCGACATTCCGCGCTACGTTGCGTTGTGGAAAGCCGGAAAGTTGCCGGTCGACAAGCTCGTAAGCGGCACGATTGGCCTCGATGGGCTCAACGAAGCAATGGATCAACTCGCGAGCGGCGACGCGTTGCGCACGATGGTGTGCCCGCATGTCATGGCAGGCGCGAAAGCTTAGGTTTTGGCGCCGGCTCCGTTGAACACGATGCCGGCTTTTTGAACCTCTTCGTACGGCAGCAACCACACGATCGATTCATCGTGCAAGTCGACGACTTGCACGCGGTTTCCGAACGGATCGATGAAATCGCAGCGGAACGGCTTGATCAATGTGATGCCGTACTTGCCAACTAGTTTCTAACGGACTTCTTGAAGCTGCGCAACATCGCGCACCATGAGGCCGAAGTGGCGCATCCCTGAGGGCGTGACCTTGTCGACTTCAAACATCGCCAAGAACTGATGCTCACCGAGCTTGAAGAACGCGTCACCTTCGCCGCCATCGAGCTTCTCGAGATTGAAGACGTCTTGATAGAACTCCACGGCCTTCTCGATGTCATCGACCTCGATCGCAATGTGGTTGCAGCCGTAAACTTTGACAGACACTAGATCTCCGAGTCATCGTCGAGGTCATCGTCTTCAATCTCGTCTTCGTCGTCGAGCTCGTCCTCGTCGTCAAGATCTACGTCTAGTTCGTCGTCGTTGTTTTCCATCGCGACCTCATTATGCTCCAGCGCGGAGGCGACCTAAACCACGGATTGGAGCCGATGGCCGGAATCGAACCGGCGTTTCCAACTTACAAGGTTGGAGTTCTAGCCGCTGAACTACATCGGCACTAGGTCGAAAGTTAACTGGTTTGTTGAGCCTACGGGCGGCGTCGCAGTTTTCTTAGACCCAAGGCAGTGCCCTTCTTTGCGTCGCTCTAGCATACGAAGTGGATTCGATCGCCCGCCGAGCCGTTGCCCGCGGCCATTGCCCCTATTAAGGCCACGATATGTTGGGGTTAAAGAATGGCAGCTCGGGCATAGCAGCGTGAGGTTCTCCGGCTTGTTATTTCTCCAGTCGCCATCCCTATGCTCGACTTCAACAGGAATTCTTCCGGTAACTGGATGGCGCTTAGCCCAGCCACACTGAACGCATGCTTCGAAACCTAAGTTACGAACGATAAACCGGCGAAGCATCGGAGACACTTGAATCGTCGCCGGGTATTCTCCGCGCATGAATTGGTCAAATCGTATTTTTTGAATACGATCTCGCATGCATTTCAGCGAGCAATAAAAACTCTGAGCGAAGGTGCAATGACGCCCGCAACCGGCGGCGCAAATTCTTCTTGGTTTCTTTGGGTTCATGCAATTATTATTGCGTTCACAAGTGTCAACTGTATGGCATTATGCGAACGTGTGTTCGCAACGCAAAGTAAATCACTGAATTTGTTGTCGTGTTACGCGCGTTTCTTGTGATTCGTTTTCCCTTTCGCGGTAATTTCTTTTGCGCGGAATCGAGCGATCCGCTCGATCAACTTAATCGGTAACGGTTCCTCGAGCGAAAAGCGAATCGTCCCCTTACTCACTTCGTGTGCGGAGAGTTCTTTCTTGAACGCGGCGACGACGGCGGCTGAGCCCGTGGGATAGAGCGCAACGTGATTCGCCCATCCCGCAAAGTGAATAACCGTTTTCCCGTGCAGTTTGTACGCCGGGATTTTGTACGAAATTGTCTCTTCTGCGCCGGGCAACGCTTTGCGAATCGCTGTCCGCATACGACGCAGGACGGCCTGTACCGTTTTCGGCTGCGCGGCGATATAGTCGGCTACCGAGGTGGTTGCCATTGAGTGACGGCTTCGCCGCCGGACAACGTATATCTAGGCGGAGGCCTGTGTCTTGCGCACGACCGGCAGAACTGCAGTGACGCAGTCGCCATTTCCGTCGCGAGACGGCACGACATCGAGCGCGCCGTTGAGCGCGCTTGTCAACATCAGCCCCCAACCTTCGGTCTGCGCGACCCCGACCGGATCGACCGTTGGCACGATGTCGCTGACTTCGATCAACGCGGCGCCATCTTCACGCCATGTTATCTCGAGCGTTGCTTTGCTCGGCGCACAGCGGGAGATGTTTCCGAGCAGTTCGTCGAGATACGCCTCGACGAGAATCATGTCGGCGGCTTCGCTCTCGTCTTCCAAATATTGCATGATCTTGTGCTTGGCAGCGCTCGCGCCGAAGCTAAGGCCTTCCCATTCAACGACCAGCATGGCGGCTTCTTACCCTGTGGGGATAGCAAGTAAACACTACGATTGTCCGGCAAGGGAATATGACAGTGATAGCCGGCGTCAATCGCCGGATTCGCGTCCCGACGGCGACGGCGCGGAGTGCTAGCTAGCTCGCGATAACGTCGATGAGTGCGCGGACGACGTCGGGGTCGAATTGCGCCCCGGCGTGCCGCTGCAATTCGGCGGCCGCATGGGCCGGCGAGAACGGGGTGCGATACGGACGGCGGCCAATCATGGCATTGAACGAATCGGCGACGCTGACGATGCGAACGCTGATCGGAATGTCGGTTCGCTCGACTCCATCCGGATAGCCCTTGCCGTCATACCGCTCGTGATGCAAGCGCACCATCCCGCCGAAATTGGAGAGCTTCGGTTGCGCCTTGATGATCTCGTGCCCTGTGATAACGTGCTGGCGGACGACCGACGTCTCGGCATCGGTGAGCGGACGCGGCGCGCGCAGCAGTTCGGTCGGGCATTGTGATTTCCCAATGTCATGAATCAAGCCGCCGCGTGCAACGAACGTCCCTTCGGACCGCGTGAACGACATGCGATTGGCGATGCGCGCGCACCACGCAGATACGGCGCGGCAATGTTCGGCGGTTTTCTCGTCGGCGTTTGCAATGCGTCCGAGCATATCGGCGAGCAATACATCGAGCTCATCGACCGTATCATGACGGAAGCCGGCGTCGACTTGGCGCGGCTTGTTTGCGACGTGCGTGAGCGCGGCTTCGAGGTCGTCGATTTCGCTGAGGCCTAGCGACGTACGCAGCGCCGGAACCGCCGATGCAAAGAGGCGGCGAATCGCGGGAGCTTGCGGCTTCTCGGAGCACGCAACGTCAGCCCATGAAAGCAGCGGCGTCCAGGTCGCGTCGGTCAGCGCTTCCGCGACCCGATCGACGAGCATATCGGCGATAACATCGAGCGCTACTGTCTGCTCTTCGCTCGGAGCGGCTCGCAAGAGGATCGCCTCGCGCAAGCCATTTCTCTCCCGAAGGACCCGCTGCGCGAGACCCCTGTTGGAAGCAAAATTGTGCCGATATTGTAAGGCTTGCATGCCGATCAGACGGGTTGCCCGGATTCCCAAGCTAGCATAGGCGTTTCACCCCAGCAAGGGACATAGGGTCACTTTCCAGCCCCGACTTTTGGCACCTACATAGCAAGCGGCGGAATCCGAGCCGGCGGCCGGGCGGGCAGGGCCTCGAGCATGGCCGCCAACCCGCCCATTTCGTGGCGGCGGAGGTCTTCGAGGGCGGCCAAGACTCCGGCGTGGTCCCGCTTTTGGGCCCAATGGATGTGCAGCAGCTCCGCGCAGTGCACGAGGGCCCGGATCGCGAGTCCCAGACCTCCCAGGCGAGGGTCACGGCGGACTTCGTCCCAGGCGACGTCGTTGCCGAACATGGAGAGGACGACCAGAATGTAGGCCAACGCCTGGGCGGCGTACTTGCCGGGCGGCGCAGCGACGATCTCACGGCGCGCCTCGGTGAGAGCCCCTCGTGACTCTTCGAGCATCCCAGCCGCTCCGCTATAGAGCGCGATCTCGGCCCAACGTAGCGCCCGGCGGTCCGGCGAGTCCTGATCGGGGGCCGTATTTGCGAGCAAACGTCCCGCATGGGCAAAGTCGCCCGTCCAGGTCGAGCGCAAGGCTTGTCCCGGCAAGAGTGCCTTCGTCGCTTCGTCCGTCATCTGCAAGACGTCGGCGGTATTGAGCGAGCGTTCGATCGTCGACATCATTGCGCCGGCACCGCGTTCGGCTTCGATGTAGTACGCCGCAATGAGCGCCCACTCGCGAATGTGCGCATCGCCGCATTTGAGCGCAAACGACGCCACGTTCTCAACATACTCGAGTGCTTTGCGCGGATTGGCTTCGTGCACGTGCGCGATCTCGTACAAGATGCTGTAAGCGCGAGCCGCGACGTCGTAGAGTCCGGCGGGTCCGGCGATCTCGACAACGGCAGACGCAAACGTGTGTGCGTCCTTGATATCGCCGATGCGCAGCGCGACAAATGCGGCCTGATGATAAGCGCGTGCGCGCTGTGAATCCGTCAGCGATGGCGCCAGCTTCGGCAGTGCCGAGATGACGAGCGTACGCGCCTCGTCGTTGCGCCCGACCTGTACGTACGCAGTTGCAAGGGTGCAGCACAGGAGCGGATGCGAGTCATGCCCGCTCGCGAGCGCCGAGACGATGGCGGGCTCGAGCAGCTCGATACAATCCATACGCCCGCGGCGCAGCAAATCGAGGCTGTAGCGATAAACGAGTCGCAAGCGCAAGCGTTCGTCATCGATATCGTGCAGCGCAAGCCGATACCACGCCTCGGCCGTGTCATATCGCGCGCTTTGCGAATCGATGACGGCGCGCAAGCCCAGGATTGCGGGGCTTGCGTGCTGCTCGTCTTCCGGCAGCATATGAATGACCGACTCGACCGCATCGGTTTCGCCCGTTTCGATCAAGCCGAGACCGTGTTTCGAAAGCAGGCGCGTCAGCGCGCCGCTCGTCTCTGCACGCCCATGGTATTCCATTGCTTCGGGGATGCGCTCGAGACGCTCGTAAGCAACGGCCGCGCGAATCAGTGCATCGCGCTGCACGCCTTCACCCTGCTCCGCGAGCACGCGTAAGAGAAAATCACGAAAGAGACTGTCGTAGCGGTAGATTCCGTCCGCGAGCTCCTCGATGTAGGGTCCATCCCAGCCGGGCGCGTCCGCAAGTCCTTGGAAGTGCCAGTCGGCGGCGCGCAAGACATCGCGTTCGAGGATTCTATAGACGGACGTTTCGAGCAAGAACCGTTGCGCCGGTTCGTTCTGCGATTCGAAAACGAGCCGTGCGAGGGCATCGTAGATTTCGGCTTTGCTCGCGGAGATCTCGAGTGCCGGCAGCGTCTCGGCTTGCATAAGTGCAAGCGCTGCGGCCGAGGGCCATCCGTCCGAGGTGCGCAAGGCCGCATCAAATCCGCGCGGCGAGAACGTCAAGCCGACGGATTGCGCAAGCTGCGCGACTTCACCCGATGTAAAACGCAGCTCAGACTCGTCGATCGGCCAATCCATTTCGCGCTGTGCCAGCCAACTCGAAGGCGAGAATGCTTTCGACGAGCGCGTCGCGATGATCCATTTGACGGCGCGCGGCGACGCATCGATCGCGTGCGAGAGGAAGTCGCCGACGTCATCCGAGGCCGCATGGTGCAGATCGTCGATCGCAATGCGAACGCTGGTGCTGCGCAGATGTTCTCCAAGCCACGTCGCAAGCTCGCCGAACGGCGCCTGCGACTGCATCGAACGTTCGTAGGCCATCGTGAACGAGAGATGCGCGCCGGGGACGAACGGCTCGAGTGCGGACGAGAGCCCACGCAGAAATCCCAGGAGCGTCGTCGTGTCGGGAGCGACGCGATAGAAGGCGCACGGCTCTTGCTCGCCGTCGAGAAATTGCTTGAGCGCGACGCTCTTTCCGTAGCCGGCGTCGGCGAGCAGCAGCAAAACGCGATTCGTCTTGGAGCGACGAATACGCTCGACGACGCGCTCGCGATAGATGCGCCAGCGGTGCATGCTCTGGAGAATTCGCAGCTCGGCAGCGTCTTACCCGGCACGGTCCGAAGAGGGGTGGGATGACGGCTCGTCAAGCGGCGTACCTCGACGTCGAGCGGTTCCTCGAAGCGCCCCGACAGCTGCTTATGCCGCGGCATCAGCGTGCGTGTTTTCTCAGCGTGCTCGGCCGTCGTGAAGAAGCTCAGGCGGCGTTCATGGAGCTAATCGCGGCGGACCCAACGAATTTTGGCTTCCTCAACGACTTCGGGATGTTTCTGTTCGCGGGTGGTCTGCGCAAGCCCGCGATGACTGCGCTCCTCGAGGCCGTCAAATGGCATCCCGAGGACGCTGTCGGTCTCACCAACCTTGCGAGCCTCTATTTAACGGAAGGCGATTTCGCGCAGGCGCGCGCGCATTTCGAGAAGGCACTTGCCATCGACGAAGCGAGCCCGAAGGCGCACGAGGGGCTGAGCCTCGCGTTCGAACGGCTCGGTGATCTCGAGAGCGCACGTGCGCATCGGCCAACCGTCGTCCGCGCTCCGAGCGCGCTCAAACCATTCGAGCACGCCGGAGCTCCGGTTAAGGTGTTGCTCGTGGAATCGCTGATCGGCGGGAACATCTTCGCCCACGATCTGCTCCGCTCGAGCGCCTTTGACGTGCGGCAAGTCTTCATCGAGTATCTCGAACCGGACATGCCGCTTCCAGGGCATGACGTGGTCTGGAACGCAATCGGCGATGCGGAGCGGTGTGCAGCGCTGCTCGACGTTGCGCCAAGCGTCTTTGCACGCACCGATCGACCGGTTGTGAACCGCGCAGAAGTAGTTCGCCTCACCAGTCGCGCGGACAATGCGCAGCGACTCGCATCGCTCGATGATGTCGTGACGCCGCGCGCGTATTCAATTCCGCGCGCACGATTAGTGGCCTCGGGCGCGGAGATCGTACGCGAGCTTGGACTCGCCTATCCGATCTTGCTGCGGTCACCCGGATTTCACACCGGCGAATTTTTCGTGCGCGTCGGCGCCGAGAGCGACCTCGCGGCGGCGGTAGCGGAGCTCCCGGGTAGGGATCTATTGCTGATCGAGTTTCTCGATGTCCGAAACGCTGACGCGAAAGTGCGCAAGTATCGTGTTGTGATTGTTGATGGGAAACTTTATCCGCTGCACGCGGCCGTCTCGCAGCAATGGAAGGTGCACTACTTCACGGCGGACATGGCCGAGAACGCCGCGCATCGGGACGAAGACGCGGCGTTTCTGGCGGATTTCGGAAACGTGATCGGTGAGCGCCCGGTGCGTGCGCTCGAAGGGGTGCGCGAGGTACTCGGCCTCGACTACGGCGGAATCGATTTCGGGATTGATTCTGAAGGTCGCGTTGTTATCTTTGAAGCGAATGCGACGATGATCGTTCCCGAGCCGGACGAAGACGAACGGTGGCGTTACCGACTACCGGCGGTGCAACACATCTACGATGCCGTTCGCGCGATGCTGATAGGTCGAAGCGAGTCTCGCGCCGTAGGCCGGAATCCATGATTGTTCGACTTTGCCTCGCCTCGTCGTTCACGGAATGCGCGTGCGGTTGCATCACGGGACGGTCATCCACCCAACGGGCGCGAGGATCACGCCGGGACAGTTCGTGATCGTCCGCGGTCATTGGGTCGGCCATCATTTCGAAGCCGACGAAGTCCGCATTCGCGGCTAGAGAATCGCGCGAATGACGCCGCCGTCGACGCGTAGTGCTGCGCCGTTCGTTGCGGACGCGGCCGGCGAACACACATAGACGACCATGTTTGCGACCTCTTCTGGCGTTGCAAACCGCTTGAGCAGCGATGTCGGACGCATCGTCGCGAAGAACTGCTTCTCGAAATCGGCTTCGGATATGCCTGCGTTCTTCGCGAGCTCTGCGACGAACGTTTCGATGCCTTCGGATTTCGTCGGACCCGGGAGCACGCTGTTGACGGTGATGCCGGTACCGGCGACCGATTCTGCGATGCCGCGTGCAAGCGCGATTTGCGCAGTCTTCGTGACGCCGTAGTGGATCATCTCGACGGGTATTTGCACGCCTGACTCGCTCGAGATAAAGATGATGCGCCCCCAGTTCGCTTTGCGCATCTGGGGGAGATAGGCGCGCGCGAGGCGCACGCCGAGCATGACGTTGACCTCGAAGAACCGCAGCCAATCGGCGTCCGGAATTTCTTCAAACGGCTTCGGCGCGAAAACGCCGACGTTGTTGACGAGGACGTCGACGTTCGGATGCGCTTTGACGAGAAGATCGGCGCCGGCTGCAGTTCCGAGATCTGCGACCGCTCCGACGAGCTGCGCATTGGATTGCGTTGCTTTGATGTTGCGGATCGCATCGTCAACACGCGCTTGCGTTCGACCGTTGACGATCACGCGCGCACCTTGCGCTGCAAGACCCTCGGCGATCGCGTAGCCGATTCCAGCCGTTGAGCCGGTTACGAGCGCGGTCTTTCCGTCAAGTCGTAGATTCATGTCGGTTAAGATTCTCAAAAGCGCACGTGAGTTGCTGCGCGATTGATCTGTTTACTGCGTAGGGTGTGGTATCGGCGTGTGCTTCACTACCGGCTTTTGCGGCGCGGCGTGCTGCTGGGGTTGAACCGCTGCCGGATGTGGTTGCATCGGATGCGGCTGCACGGCCGGATGTTGGACTGCAGGTGCTTGCGCCGGGCGCGGAGCCATATACGCGGGCTTTTGTTGCACTGCCGGTTGCATTGTGTGCGGTGCTGTGTAAGCCGGCCGGTGTGGTGCTGCGGCCGCTGCAGGCGGCGCGATGGCGTGTTGTGGTTGTGCGGTATGCGGTGCGATGTAAGCCGGACGCTGCGGTGGCGCTACGGCCGCCGGGTGCACGACAGCGTGCTGCGCCGCGGAGCGATCCTGCGCTGTTACCGGCGGTGCGGCCGGATGCGCCACAGCGGTGAAGGGGTGCGTTGCAGCCGTTACAGGCGGCGCGCCGTGATTCACAGTCGAGAGAAGTGTCCGATCGGCGGCCGCGTAGTGCATGTGCTCCACTTGGGCGGATGTCATCGGCAGACGATGCTGGCTCGCGTAGGAATTCTGTGTTGATGTCGGACGCGCCGTGACTCCGTGCGGACCACCGTTGTAGCTGACGCGGTTGACCGTGACGTTGTTGATGACGGTGCGATCGACGTAGACGTTGCGAACGACCGTCGTGTTCACGCGCAGTACTGCGGTGTTGTAGCGGAACGTGGAACCTTCCCAGCGGCCGCCGACGAAGCCGTTACCGAAGTAACCGCCGCCGTAATTGATGCCGCCGTAGAACCCGACGTTGACGCCCCAATAGCCGGAGACAAAACCGTAGTAGCCGTTCTGCCAGGCCCAGTAGCCGGGCGTCCAGACGTAACCAGGCTGCGGCGCTGCGATCCAGACGCCGGGAACCCAATAGTAGCCGGCGGGGCCCCACGCCCAGTAGCCGGGCTGCCACAGGTAGTTGGGATCAGGGCATGGCGGTGGTTGATAATCGGGGATCGGCGGCGGCGGCGCATTGACGTCGTAATCGGCTTGAGAGACGTACTGCTGCTCCTGAGGAGGGGCTGCGTTTTGCGCCATCCCGTTCATGGTGATTGCAACGAGATGGTCGTTTTCGTCCCACGAGACGTTAGCGCCGAGAGCTTGTGAAATGAAACGCAGCGGCACGTATGTGCTGGCGCCGACAATGAATGGGGCGACGTCGATCGTCTGCGGTTGGCCGTTCACGTCGGCTTGTGTCGAGCCGATGTGCAGCGAGATCGTGTTTTGGCCACCCTGTGCGTTGATCTGGCCATTATCGTAGACGACGCTCGCGCCGAGGTTCTCAAAGACACCGCGCAGCGGGACGAAAACGCGACCGTCTTGGAGGAGCGGTCCCGGCGAAACGTCGACGGCGCTGCCGTTGATCGTGATGGCGACCTGCGCCTCGGCTGCGAGGCCGAGGGTCAGCGTGAATGCCACAGCCGTGCAGAGGCCCACGAGTGTCTGGAGTTTTGATAATTGTTTCAAGGTGGGTCATCGATACCCGCAAGAGCAGGCAATCAAGCCCAAAGAGCCACCCATTCTCACACCCGGTTAACGTCAGAGGTGGAAAAGGTACGCACTCGTTGTGGAGATTATGGTGGTAGCATGAAAGTTTGGTTCGTTACCGGCTCGTCTCGCGGTTTTGGGCACGTTTGGGTTGAGGCCGCGTTGAAACGCGGCGACAAAGTTGCTGCCACTGCAAGAAACGTGAAAACGCTCGACTCCCTCGTTGAAGCGTATGGCGACAACATTTTGCCCCTCGCTCTCGACGTTACTGATAAGGGAGCCGTCGATTCAGCGGTGCGTCGAGCTCACGAACGGTTCGGCAAACTCGACATCGTCATCAATAATGCCGGATACGGCCTTTTCGGTGGGATTGAAGAAGTAAATGAGGCGCAAGCCCGCGCGCAAATCGAGACGAACGTGTTCGGCGCGCTTTGGGTGACGCAGGCAGTGCTGCCGATCCTGCGCGCACAGCGCTCGGGTCATATCATTCAGGTGTCATCCATCGGCGGCGTCAACGCGTTCCCGAATCTCGGTCTTTATCACGCATCGAAATGGGCGCTCGAAGGCTTTTCGCAATCACTCGCTGCCGAAGTGCGCGACTTTGGGATCAAGGTAACGCTGATCGAGCCGGGCGGTTACACGACGGATTGGGGCGGGTCATCCGCAGTACACGCGGATCCACTGCCCGCTTATGAAAAGCTTCGCGAAGCGCATCAAGCGCGCCGAGCGACGATGCGTCGCGGCGATCCTGAAGCGACCGCACCGGTCGTCCTCGAGTTGGTCGACATGACCGACCCGCCGTTGCGGATCCTATTCGGTAGTGGTGTCGTGGCGATGATTCGCAGCGAGTACGAGAGTCGACTCGAAGTGTGGAAGAAGTTCAGCGACCTTTCGGAGCGCGCCGCACAACTCGCGCCGGCCTGATTTAGCAGAATCGGCGCGCGAGAACGTTGCCGATGACGACCATCGATGGAATTGCGCGTTTGGTGAACGATTCAATTACGTTTGCGATCTCATTGCGACGATCGTAGAGTGCTCGCGGAAGCGCGTGACGAGTTGGGACCAGTTCGGCGCCGAGCGATGCTCCACGCGCGCGAACAATCTGCGTTTGCTTCGCAATAGTGCCGTCGCGCAGAGGTTGCACGAGCGCGTCGTAAGTGGCCTCGACGGCGCCCGGTATGGTAGCAAGATGCAGATAGAGCGAAGGTATCAAGCCACTGCCTTTGAGTTCTTGCAGCGACGAAAGCTCGAGAAGAAGCTCTTGCGTATGCCCGTCGAGATCCTTGAACCGCGGAATTTCGGGGATTGTCGATGACATGCGAGCGTCATGAGGGGGAAAGCGCAGCGGTGCGTCATCCGACGCGCTCAGATCTGGACTGCGCAGTATCGTGAGGAAAGCGCTGAAGATAATGACGTTGCGTGGATTCTGGCGATTATAGACGTCGATAATCTGAAGAGCAGCCGCGCGAGCATCGTTCGATAGCCGTGTCCCGGGCACGGTTGTGTCTTCGGCACCGGCGTTCGCGTTGATGATCGTCACCCAGGTGTCGATGCGTCCGTCCAGGCAGGCTCCGCGCCCGAGCGACCATGCGTACTCCAGCGCGCCGGGAATCGTCGCCAGATAGCGATGGATGAGGTTGACGAACGGCACGTCCATCACCGAACAAATGTCGTTGTAAACCGCGCGAACTTCCGGCGATGCATCGACCCCGCGAACTTCAGGTAAGAGTTGAATGCTCACGGCAAGATGATTCGCTCGGGATGATCGCCGGAGCCCGCTAGCAAGGATGCGGGGCACTTCCCCCCGTATGGCGCCAATCGCCCATTTACGATGCGGGACACGATGGAGGAGCAACCGAGCAGCCGGAGCAGACGTTAAATGAAAGCACGGGTAGGTGGTCGAGTGGTTAAAGGCACCAGACTGTAAATCTGGCACGCGAAAGCGTTACGCTGGTTCGAATCCAGCCCTGCCCACCAGATTTTTTCGCGCGGGTGTTGCATAGTGGTAATGCCCTTGCCTTCCAAGCAAGAGATGCGAGTTCGATTCTCGCCACCCGCTCCAGCGCCGCCGTAGCTTAGCGGTAAAGCACCGCATTGGTAATGCGGAGACCATGGGTTCAATCCCCATCGGCGGCTCCATGTTTCGAGACAACCCCGGCGCTCAATATGCTGGGGTTGTTTTCATCGAAGACATAGTCGCGCGCCCAGTGAATAGTGCTCTTGATGTTATTCGCCGGCGCGGAAATT
Source organism: Vulcanimicrobiaceae bacterium (assembly GCA_049520515.1). Lineage (GTDB taxonomy): Bacteria > Vulcanimicrobiota > Vulcanimicrobiia > Vulcanimicrobiales > Vulcanimicrobiaceae > JAFAMS01. The sequence goes on along the minus strand of JBEKPS010000005.1, from coordinate 106,909 downwards.
CGAAGCGAAACCAAACGATGCGTCGATCAGCCCGAAAATGCAACAATTAAGTGAAGTTACGCGTTGGCGAGCGTTAGCATCGATTCGACCGCATCAATGGCGCGATGAATTGCGCCGCAGCGGTATTCCCAGATCTTTTCGATCGGCTCGGGTGGGATCGTCATTGTTGCATTCGCCTCAAACAGCAAGAGATTTCCGTTGCGGTCGAGTCCGAAATCGACGCCGGCGTAGTCAAGACCGAGTGCGCCGCCGATCGCATCAAGCGCCGCAGTTGCCACAGGCCCGATCGCTTCGGGCATGTATTCGAGAAAGGCCGCTTCTTCGTAACGGTAGGTTGCTTCGTGCGCATTGTCGGCCGCGAAGTAGTGGACCATCCAGTTTGATGCAATCGCGAGGTGCAACGGATAGACGCGTCCGCCGATGATCATGGCGCGGTATTTGCGAACTTTCCCGTCGACTTTCCGAGCGTCGAGAAACTCGATGGCGAGGACGTCCGCACCCGGAAGACGATCGAGTGCCGGCTTTACGCCGGCAGCGCTCTCGATGCGAGCGAAATGCTCGCCGCTATGGTGACCGGGTGCCCGCAATAGGAACGGATACACGAAGCCGGCCTGCAGTAGCGTCGCCGCGGCATCTGCGCCGAGGCTATCGCGCGAAAACAACTGCATTCGCGGAGCAACGACGCCGGGCAGTGCGCCGAGACGGCGTGCGTTTTCGATCCGCGTCGTTCGCAGCACGGAATGCGGCGCGTTGAGGATGGGCTTTGCGGTATTGCGAACGAGCACGTCGGCGCTTTCGAGCGCGGCGGCGCAGCGATCGGCATCGCCGATCGCGTTGAATACGAGATCGTGTTCGGGAAGCGACGCACGCGGATCCGACGCGTCGACAAACAGCTTCGTGACCGCGTAGCGATGATCGTCGAGGATATGACGCAGATCTACGTTGCCACCCGCGGACGACAGAAGCAGAAGCACGTTTGCAACCGGCCGGCTGTCGCCGCGATACGGCACGACCTCGATACCGCGATTGCGGAAACCGAGCTCGCGATGGCGATCGGCGGTCGCATCATCGCCGAGTCTAATGAAGATCGCGTTCATTCCCTGATGCGCCTCGGCACAATGCGCGTCCAGTGCGAGCGCTGATTCGAATTCGCGCCGGGCTGCGTCGAGATCGCCGCCTTCGAGCAGCGCTACGCCGAGATTCACGTGCGCGGGCGGCTTGTCGGCGTGCCACGTCAGCGCCTCGCGATACGTTGCGATCGCCGCCGCAGACTGTCCGCAGCGCGCGAGGAGATTGCCAAGATTGTTGAGGGCGCCAAAATGATGCGGCTCGACGTCGAGGACAGCAAAGTAGGCGTTCTGGGCGTCCCAGTCCCGGCCGGAGGCCTCGGTCTCTTTAGCCTCGCGGAAGAGCGCATCCGCATCGTGGTTGGGCACGTCCGTGCCTTACCATCCGACACCCCCGCTGTCCCTCGACACCCTGCGGGGCACAGGCTTCGCTCGGGATGCCAACGGGGGCGATGTGTGCCCGGTAACGGCGAGCTCGGGATGACAGAAGAGTAGTTGCGGGGAAAGGGGCTGTTAGGGTAACCTAAAGACCCGCGTCGCCGCACCTACGAGGTCCATGGCAACCAGAACTCCCCCGCCGATAGCCGCAAGCGTTCCACCCGCAGGAAGCGCTGCTGACGCGCAAGCTCGGGGTGACGGTCGGAGAAAAGCCTGGGGGCTGGTTCTCAAATACTTGGCGGCGTGCGGACCCGGCTTAGTCGTCGCGTTTGCAGACACGGAAGCCGGCAGCATCACGACTGCTGCGACATCCGGCGCGCAATTCGGCATGAAGTTGATCCTCTTACAGGTTTTGCTGATCGTGCCGCTCTTCGTCGTGCAAGAGATGACCGTTCGCCTCGGCATCGTTAGCGGTCGCGGACACGCCGCGTTAATTCGCGAGCGTTACGGACTCGGTTGGGCGTGCCTCTCGCTCGGAACGATGCTCATCACCAACGTCGCCGGTCTCGTGACGGAATTTATCGGCATCGCGGGCGTTGCGCTCATCTTCGGACTTCCCGTTGCGCCGCTCGTTAGCATAGCGGCCTTATTGCTGCTGGGCGTCGTGTTCACCGGAAGCTACAAACGCGCCGAGTATGTTGCGCTCGCGCTTTGCTTCCTCGAACTGCTGTTCATCCCGGCTGCGTTTGCGGCGCATCCGCAAATCAGCTCGATCCTGCACGACGGCTTGCTCGGCCCGCAGCCGCTCGCCAATCGCGAATATCTCTTGCTCGTCGCCGGCAACATCGGCGCCGTGATCATGCCATGGATGATCTTCTATCAACAAAGTGCGACCGTCGATAAGAAGCTGCGCTTGCCCGATCTGAACTTCTCGCGCTTCGACACCGCGCTCGGTGCCGTTGCCACGCAAGCGATCATGATCGCGATTATCATCACGACCGCAGCGACGCTTTTCGTGGCGCACACGCAGGTCAGCGACGCGGCGCACGCCGCACTGGCGCTCGTTCCGCTGATCGGACGCTACGCGGGGATCATTTTCGGTGCCGGATTGCTCGGCGCATCACTGCTGGGCGCATTCGTCATCTCGCTCGCGACCGCATGGGCGTTCGGTGAAGCCTTCCGCTGGCCGTGCTCGCTCAACATGAATTGTCTGGAAGCAAAGCGCTTCTACGGGCTTTACGCCGTCTGCGTGCTGCTTGCGGCGGGGATCGTCCTCATTCCGAATCTGCCGCTTGTCTCGATCACCGTCGACGTCGAGGCATTCAACGCGTTCGTGCTGCCGATCGTCCTTACGTTCTTGCTGATCATGGCGAACGATCGTAAGATCCTCGGCGACCGCGTCAACTCGCTTGTAGGAAACATCCTCGCAATCGGCGTGACGGTCGTCTGCGTCTGTCTCGGCGGCTGGATGGCGATTCTCACGCTCTTCCCGAACATCGGTTAGCGCGCACGCGCGAGCAAGTCGCGCACTTCTTCGTCGGTCGTTTGCGAAAAGTCGAGATACCAAGCACTAACCGCGCGCATATACTCCGGTAGTCGCGCGACGACGATGCCGTCGGCGACGTTGCGCATGGCCTCGGCGATCGCCGGCGCGGCAACAGGGACCGCGACGATGATGTGCGCGGGATGTCCTTCGCGTATTGCGGCAATGGCAACACGCATGCTCGCGCCGGTAGCAAGACCGTCGTCGACGCAGATGACCGTCTTATCCCTAAGCTCGGGCTGCGGAAGATCCCCGCGATACTCGCGTTCGCGCCGTGCGAGCTCGCAGCGCTCGCGCTCGATGACTGCCTCGATCTGCTCGCGTGTGACCGACAATCGCTCGACCGTCCACTGATCGACAAACGAGACCCCCGACGTCGCGACGGCTCCCATTGCGAGCTCCTCGCGGCCCGGCACGCCGAGCTTGCGAACAAGAACGACATCCATGGGAATACGGAGCTCGCGAGATATTTCATAACCTACGGGTACACCCCCACGTGGGAGCGCCAGCACGATCGCATCGCGGTTGCGCGCGTCCTCCGCCAAACGGGCGGCGAGCTCGCGCCCAGCCGCAGCGCGATTGCGGAAAGGCGTCATCTGGGCTCTGCCGTAGTCGTGGGGCATTCACACAGCAGTGTAGAGGAAAGGCGACATGACGGAAACCGAAATCCGGCCCTGGCTGCAGCGCTATGTACGCGTGACCCTCGCTGACGGCCGTATCTTCGCGGGCCGGCTTACGGAGTCGAAGCCACACTACAAAGTAACGACGCCCGCTCCGGACAAGCGCGAACACGAGACGGTCGAGACGATTCAGTCGGGCGATCAGATCGTTACAATCGAAGACGCCCCGGAGTTTGGACGATAGAAGCGCTCATCGACCGCGCCGTCGATAATGCGGCGCTGCTTTCGCCAGCGCAGCAATCCATCGATGACGTGCTGCGTGGGGATGCGGAAGTCCGAGGCGGACCTGACGGCGGTACGCTCGGACACTTCGTCGTGCCGTCGTCGCGTCTGGCTGAGCTGACCACAAGCACGGCGGAGTTGCCGCCGACTATCAGCGTGATGCTCGATCGTCATCTCGCGCGGGCGCTCGAAGCCGTCGACGATTTTGGTCTCGTGACGATCGCCTCGGTCGATGCGCCGGGCGGCGTGAACGTCGAACGTGGCGACATTCTCGAAACGATGCTTGGATGGTCGACGGGTTACGGCGACGACTGCGACGTGTATTGCGAAATCTTCGGGCCGCAAACACGTCCGGACCAAATCGACGAGGCCGTTCTCCATCTCTCCAAGATCCGGGAAACGCAGAAGAACTTCGGCGCCAAAATTCCGATTCACAATGCGCCGGCGTCAATGATCGCCCACGCGCTTTCGGAGTGCGCGCGACTTCGCGTACCGCTCAAACTCGGAGCCGATGAGACGCGTGCCGTCGGCGCACACGGCATCCTCAACATCATCACCGCGGCCGCGATCGCGTACCGGGACTCTGATGCGCGTGATGCGATCGTCGCGGCCCTCGAAGACGAAGACCCAAGCGCGTTTACGGTCGACGATGATTCGCTGGTGTGGCGCGAGCGGCGGTTCGGAGCCGCCACGATTGCGTCGGTCCGGCGCGAGCTCTTCGTCGCATTTGCCGCATTCAATCCGGCGCAACCCGCGGCGCAGCTGCGCGAGGCCGGCGTCTTGGCGTGAAGGGCGACTTCCCGCTCGAAAATTTGCCGTTTGGAATATTCTCGCGCGACGGCGAGCGCCGGAGCGTCGGCGTTGCCTACGGCGACGACATCGTCGATATGGCGAGAGTCGCGCGCGCGCGGCTGCTCGACGACGTGGTCAAGAACGCCGTCGAGATATTCGAGGCGCCAACGCTCAATGCGTTTTTAGAGACCGGTCACGGAGCGTGGCGCGATACACGCGTCCGCCTCCAAACGATTCTCGAAGACAAGGCAAAATCGAAAGAGTTTGTCGTGGCTCGCGCTTTGACGCGCATGCACATGCCGATCGAGATTTGCGACTACGTCGATTTTTATTCGTCGATCGAGCACGCCACGAACGTCGGCAAACTGTTTCGTCCGGGCGGCGATCCGCTTTTGCCAAATTATCGCCACATTCCGATCGGCTATCATGGCCGAACCAGCACCATTTCGATCGCCGAGAAAGTGCGGCGGCCCAGCGGGCAAACGAAAGCCGCTGATGCTTCGGCGCCGGTGTTCGGTCCGTCGCGTCAGCTCGACTTCGAGCTCGAGCTGGGCTTCGTCGTCGGACTTTCGAACGGTGAAGGGCAGCCGATTCCGACCGACGATGCCGCAGACTATCTCTTCGGCGTGGTGCTGCTCAGCGATTGGAGCGCGCGCGATCTACAAGCGTGGGAAGGCCAGCCGCTTGGACCTTTTCTTTCAAAGTCGTTCGCGACCACGATCTCGCCTTGGGTCGTCACGCTCGATGCGCTCTTGCCATACCGGGTGGAAAACCGGGCGCAAGATCCCGCGCCGCTCGAGTACTTGCGCGTCGATGCGCCCTGGGCGTTCGATATCGACTTGTCGGTGAGCTTGCAATCGCGCGCGATGCAAAAGGCGCGCGAGAAGCCCAAAGAAATCGTCCGCGTCAATTTCCGCAATATGTATTGGAACGCGGCGCAGCAGCTCGCACATCTGACGAGCAACGGGAGCATCGTACGGCCGGGCGATCTGCTCGGCTCGGGAACGATCTCGGGGACGGAAGAAGGCTCCTACGGCAGCTTGCTCGAGGCGACGCAGCGAGGAGCGCGGCCGCTCGCGCTACCGAACGGCGAGACGCGGTCGTTTTTGGAGGACGGAGACACCGTCGTGATGCACGGCGTCGCCGCTCAAGCCGGCTTGCCGAGGATCGGCTTCGGCGAGCTACGCGCCACGATAGAGCCTAGGGCGTAGCGCCTGTACAAAGGGAACCGAGGGTCCGCACCGTACGGGCCTACAAAATTTGACAGGTTTATGAATCGGAGGGGTCCATGCGACGTCGGGTTCTGACGTTTTTGCTCGCAATTATATTTCTTGGCGGAGTTTCGATTGGCGCCGTGCGGCTTGCGACCGCGCAATCTAACGATGTTCTGACGGTCTCACAGGGTGCCGACACGGATACGCTGAGTCCGATCACGACAGCCGTTACGCCGTCGTCGAACGTTTTCAACCAGATCTTCGACGGCCTCGCCGCGCACGATCCAAACGGCAAGTTGATCCCGGCTCTCGCGACGTCGTGGAAACAGATTGCGCCGACGCGTTGGCAGTTCAACCTTCGTCACGGCGTGACGTTCTCGAACGGCGACCCGTTCACGAGCGCGGACGTAAAGTTCACAGTAGAGAAGGTTCAAGATCCGGCGTTTAAATCGCAGAAGGCCGATCGCGTCACCATGATCGCGTCGGTGGAGACGCCGAATCCCTACACGGCCATCTACGTGACGAAGCGGCCTTCGGCGCTGATGCCGGGGCGTCCGTACGATTTGCGCATCGTCGATGCAAAATACTGGCAAGCGCACGGCGACGCATACGAGGTCGATCACCCAATGGGTACCGGCCCGTACATGCTCAAGGAATGGAAGAAAGACGACCACGTCACCATGGTCGCCAACCCGCACTACTGGGGCGGCAAGCTTGCGATTCAAACCATCATCTTCAAGCCGATTCCGGAATCCGCGTCGCGCGTTGCAGCGCTGCAAACCGGTGAGACCGACATCATCACGAACGTCCCACCGCAAAACGCGGACCAAATCGCATCCGGTAAGATAACGAGGCTCGGCACCGCAAAGAGCGATCGCGTGCTGTTCATTGCATTCAACACGCAAAAGCCGGGCATTCAAGATAACGTGGCGTTCCGGCAGGCTATCAACTACGCCGTGAACGTTCCGGCGATCGTCAAAACGGTGCTCGGCGGGCACGCGTTCCCACTGCGCAACGGCGCTTTGCCGCCGAATTTCGTCGGATACGATCCCAAGCTTCCGAATTATCACTACGATCCGGAGAAGGCAAAGGATCTTTTGAAGCAAGCCGGTGTCACCGGTACGCTCAACATCGTGCTCAACTCGCCTTCAGGCCGCTACAACATGGACAAGCAAGTCGCCGAGGCCGTCGCAGGTCAGCTGCAAGTCGTCGGCATCACCGCGACCGTGCAAACGCAAGAGTGGACGAACTACGTCGGGCAGATCAGTCACAAGCTACTCTTGCCGATGTACGAGCTGGGCTGGGGCAACGATACGTTCGACGCGGACGGGACGCTGACGCCGCTGTTCACAACGGATTATCCGATCTCAACGTGGGGCACGCCCGAGACCGACAAAGAGATCACAGACGCGCGGTACGAGCTCGATCCCAAAAAGCGCAATGCGGACTACGCGAAGATCCAGGAAACGATCTTCCAACAAGCGCCGTGGCTGTTTCTCTTCGAGTATGAGGATCTCTACGGGATCAACAAGCGCGTCGCGTGGCAACCACGGTCCGACGAGCTGATTGTCTGCAAAGACATTTCCTGGGCTAAATAGCGCAATTAGGTAAACGGCGATGGTCGCGTACTTGGTGAGGCGGCTCTTCGGAGCCGCGTTGGTCCTCGCCGGCGTGACCGTCGCCGTTTTCCTTATCCTTCATCTCAGCGGCGATCCGGCGCTGATCATGTTACCGCCGGAAGCGTCGCAGCAAGACATCATCAATTTCCGGCACGAGTACGGCTTCGACCGTCCGGTGCTGGTGCAATTTGGCGACTTCGCATGGCACGCAATTCACGGCGATTTCGGCACGTCAATTCGCCACGGCGATCCCGCCATGGCCCTCGCACTCGAACGTCTTCCCGCCACGGCGGAGCTTGCGTTCTCGGCGCTCTTGCTCGCGGTCGTCATTGCAATTCCCGCCGGCGTTATTGCCTCGATACGGCGCGAGACGCCGATCGATTACATCGTTCGCGGGATATCGCTCGTCGGTCAGGCGGCACCGGTTTATTGGCTCGGCATCATGTTCATCCTGATATTTGGCGTCGCACTCGGTTGGCTGCCGATCTCGGGAATGGGCGGCATCAGGCATCTGATTTTACCGATGGTGACGCTCGGTGCATTCACTACGGCGAAGCTGATGCGGATCACGCGCTCCGGGATGCTCGACGTCATGCGTGCCGATTACGTGCGCACGGCACTCGCGAAGGGACTTTCCGCGCTCACCGTTACCGTTCGGCACACGCTGCGCAACGCGATTCTGCCGATCGTAACGGTCATCGGGCTCGAGTTGGGCACACTACTTTCAGGTGCCGTTATCACGGAGACGATCTTTTCGTGGCCCGGCATTGGGCGTCTCGCAGTACAGGCGATCTACGATCGCGACTATCCGGTCGTCGAAGCGGTCGTCGTGTTGACGGCTGCAATCTTCGTCGGGCTCAACCTTCTGGTCGATCTCACCTACTCGCTCTTCGATCCGCGCGTGACGTATAAATGACGACGTTCGATTTGAGCGCGAAGCGGATCGAACCCGAAGAGGAATTAGCCTTCGTACCGCGCCGCTATCAGGCGCTGCGGTATTTCATGCGCAGCCGCGCCGCGATGTTCGGCGGCGCGATCGTGGCTGTGCTCCTGATCTCTGCGGTCTTCGCGCCGTGGATAGCGCCGCACGATCCAACCGTGCAAAACCTCAACATCGCGTCGTCGCCGCCGTTTTGGCTGCACGGTGCGCAGCCTGGCTATTGGCTCGGCACCGACGAACTGGGCCGCGACATTCTCGCCCGCATCATCTACGGAGCGCGTCTGTCGTCGATCGTCGCGTTCTGCGTCGTCGTGATCGGCAGCATCATCGGTGTGACGCTGGGTCTCGTCGCCGGTTACGTCGGCGGATTTGTCGACGACGTCATCATGCGAATCGCCGACATACAGCTCGCGTTTCCGTACGTGCTGCTTGCGATCGCGGTCATCGGCGTGATTGGCGCGAGCGTCTATACGATCATCGCGGTCATCGGCATCACGTCGTGGGTGCAATACGTCCGGATCGTACGAGCCGAAGTGATTTCACTCCGGGAGAGAGAGTTCGTCCAGGCGGCGCGCGCGGTCGGGGACTCGGTAACGCGGATTATTTTCCGGCATGTGCTGCCCAACGTGATGTCGTCGGTAACGGTCATCGCGACGTTCGAGCTAGCGCGCGCGATCATTTTCGAAGCGGCGCTCTCGTTTCTTGGGCTCGGTGTCCCGCCCGCGATCCCGTCGTGGGGGAATATGCTGGCCGAAGGCCGTCAATATCTCGACACGTCCTGGTGGATGGGGACCTTCCCGGGCCTTGCGATCATGATCACCGTCATGGGCGTCAACGTCTTGGGGGACGGCCTCCGCGACGCGTTCGACCCCGGCCTGAGAAGTTAACGAACGGTCAATCGCCGCATCTCTGAGGGCAAGCGCAAGGCGGCCCTCCTCTATATCTTGAAAGAGGCGAGCGGGCGACCAGCGGGTCAGCCCGTGCATTCCATATGGAGGATGTTTTGGGACGAGCGGCTTGCGTCGTTTATGCACTGTTCTTAGCGGCAGGTCTGGGTGTGACGGCCGGCGCGGCGAGCGCACAGCCGGCGCCCGATTACGGGTCACCGCCGTCGGGACAATATCCGATTCTTTTCAACGACCATCACGTTTACGCCAAGCCTGACGTCGACAAGCAGAACCGCGTTCTCGCGGCTCTCGTCCGCGGCAATACGATACTCGTGCCACTACGTTCGATGTTCGAACAAATGGGTGCGACGGTCGAGTACGATCCGATGACGCGAACGGCAATCGTCGCGAAACCGGGCTCGGAAGTGCGCGTGACGGTCGGGAAACCGGAAGTCGTCATCAACGGTGAGAGCCGTCCGCTCGACGTTCCGCCCGAGATCCACGAAGGCGTGATCATGGTCCCGGTGCGCGTCATCTCTGAAGGCATGGGCGCCTATGTAATGTGGGTCCCCGAGAAGCGTGCGGTCGTCGTGCGCTACATCCCGGCACCGCCGCCGACTCCGGTCGCGACGCCGGCTCCAACGCCGAAGCCGACTGACACGCCGATTGCACCCGCGGTCTTCGCGACACCGGCACCGGTCCCGACGCCGTATTACGATCGCTTCGTGTCCGCGGATATCATCCCGCTCCCACGCGTCTACAACGAGTTTACCGGCGCCGGTACTTCAAGTAGCAGTGGTGTTTCGAATGACATTCGCGCCGCGGTGGAACTGCCTATTACCGCAATTCACCTTATGCTCGACGGCCAATACTCCGCATGGCGTTGGACGCATCCAACGGGTCCCGTCACGCAACTCGGCGGTGCCGGCGCATCTGTCGTCAACGCGTTCGGGGGAGTCGACCAAAATCTGTCGTTCGACTTTGGCATCCGCGTCGCGTATCCGCGCGTGTACTTCATCGAAGGTTACATGAGCGATTGGACCAACTACGGCTATCCTCGCATTGGCGGTATCGGATACGGCCTCGAGAAGCTGCCGGATCTCGATCAGAAGTTCACGTGGAATGGACGCTTCTGGTTCGGCTCATCGGTTCACGGACACTACGATCCGTTTACGGTCGGCGCAGCAACCATCCCGGGTGGGACACTCAGCTATCGGGTCACGCAATACGAAGCCGGCCTGAATTGGAATCTGGGCGGCGGGAACGGCCCGCTGTTTGCCCAGGCGGGTTTCCAAGGCGAATACTGGAGTCCCGGAACAAATGCGCCGGCGAAGCGCAGAATGTACGGACCATACGCCGGACTCGGAGTTCGTTTCTAGCCCGAGCTAAATCGGGTCGACGAACCCCTTCGTAATCATTTCCTCGGCTTGGACGCGGGCTTCTGTAAAGAGGCTCGCGTCTTTTGGTTTATCAGCGAGCAGTTTCGCTAATTCTTCATCGAAGAAGCGCGTTACGTCGGCGGCACTATGCATTCCATGACGCACGCGCTGCGCGATCATCAACCGGTAGATGCGGTCGGTTGCAAGATCTTCCATGTAACCGTCGAGCAGGCTCGCCCCGAGCCCCGTGAGATATCCGTGCCGGTAGCGAATGACCGTGCGTACGCCGTCGCGCGTCCCCGCTTCGGTTCTGGTGCCGACGCCCTTGGGTGCCGGCCGCAAGTCCGGGTGCTTGTCGGCATTCGCGTCCCAGCGCGAAACCTGATTCGGGAATGGAAATTGCGCGACGGCGATTTCGTTTTGATCGGGGTGTCCCGTCCACGCGCCGTCCATGCCGGCCGTGGCTTCGTTTTTCTTGTCTTGCTCGAGCGCTGCGAGCGCACGCGCATTGAGTTCCGGGTTCGAGCGATCCGGGAAGAGTGCGGTCATGCCACCGATCGCCAAGAGATTGTGCCGGTGGCAGATCTCGGGAATCAGGCGCCGCAAATTTTGGAAGAACGGTACGTCATGAGGGATCGTGTTGCGATCGGGCAAGATCCAGTCCGGATCGTTCAAGACAAAATCGATGAGGCTCGCCATATAATCCCAACGCCCGAGATTGAGCCCGACGATGTTGTCGCGCAAGTTGTACGCGAACTCTTCCATCTGGTAGGCCATCGGATGCGCTTCAACGAGAGCCATGCACTTGATGTAATCGTGCTTCACGCCTTTCGCGCCGGCGAGCGCCGCGAAGACGTCACGCCACCAAAACGCTTCTTCGGCTGATTCGGATTTCGGAATATAGATCGCGAGCGGATGACGCAGTCGCGCGAAATCCAGCCGATAGACGAGCATCGCCAAATCGAACAGCGATGCCGAGGTCAGCGCATCCGGGATGACGCCGGCTTGCGAGAGATGCAATCCGCGCGGCCGAATCCAAACAACGGTCGAGCTCGGCTGGATGCCGACGCGCCGTCCGCGCTTTGCGTCGTCGTACGCGAGCTCGCCGTAGAGTGTCGCGACGCAGTTGTCGATGCCGGTCATCGTTGCGCTCCAGGTGTTGGCCATCGAGTCTTCGAGATCGAGCATGACGCCCGGCGAGCCAGAGTTCATTAACTTGACCGAGAGCTCGGCATCGTCGGCGGGGCCAGTCATTTGATTGCGCTGATCCGCAACCCACGCGGGAAGATCGATGCGCCATTCACCAGTCGTTGCTTGCGAAGGCGGAAGATACGCCGGATGCGTTCCGGCTTGCGATGCGTCGAGAACCGTACGCCGCTTCGCCGCAAGAGCCGCCTGCCGCGCCGTGAAACTCTCGTGCAGCGCGCGATAAAATGCTGCGAAGCCGGCGGGCGCGTCGTTTTCGATGGACCAGTCCTTCGGCGCGGTGTTCATCGGCGGGATGTGAACGGCGATTTGCATAATTCGCACCATAGCACGACGGGCGGCCGTAGCTCAATTGGATAGAGCGAGGGACTCCTAAGCCCTAGGTTGGCGGTTCGATTCCGCCCGGCCGCACGATTATTTTGGCGGCGTTACTCCGAGACGCTGCGCATCGCTCTGCAACTCGCGCCACGTTTCCGCCGCAATGCTCACGCCGTTTTGTGCAGCCGCGCGTTCTTTGTCGGCTTCGATCTTGCCGGGAATCAAGATCGCATCCACGCCGACCGCGCGTGTGGAGTTCTCGATTCGGTCAAGCAAGGATCCGACTTTTGTTTGAAAGTCGCTGAGTGGAAGAAAACGCTCGATTTGCAGCGCGAGGAAGAAATGCCCGACCTGGCCGGGTGCATCCGTGCTCTCTTGATGCGCAAGATCGCCTGAGGGCTTCGATCCAACAAGCAGTCCCGCGAGAAGATCCATTGCAATCGAAAGGCCGGTGCCTTTGTACATCCCGATCGGCACGAGCAATCCACGCATCGCTTCGGCGGAGTCCGTCGTCGGCTGTCCTTGCGCGTCCATTGCCCAACCGCTTGGAATCGCGCGCTTGGCAGCGAATGCCAGGCGGACCCAACCTTTTGCGACTTGCGAGAGCGCGAAGTCGAGCACGAACGGATCGCCGTTTGCACGCGGCGCCGCAAACGCAATCGGATTGTTGCCGAGCATTTGCGTAATGCCGCCCCACGGCGCCATACAGGCCGGCGCGTTGGTTGACGCAATGCCGATCATGCCATGCTCGGCAGCTTGCAGAACGTAAGCGCCGGCTGCGCCAAAGTGATTCGAGTTGCGCACGCCGACGGCGCCGATGCCGAACTGTTCCGCGAGTCCGATCGCCTTGTCCATCGCGAAGCGGCTGGCGATGTAGCCCGACGCGTGGTGCGCGTCGACGACTGCCGTTGCGCCGGACTCGCGTACGACCTCGGGACGCGCCTTCGGATCGATGCCGCCCGCGGCCATACGGCGCAGGTAGCTCGGCAAGCGGTATAGCCCATGCGAGCTGATCCCGCGTGCATCGCATCGGACCATGATCTCGACGAGCGTGTGGGCGTCGGCGGCATTCATCCCCTGCGCTTGGGCGAGGGCTACCCCGAAGGCAAGCAGGGTCTCGGGGGACTGGCGGACGGTATCGGCGGCGGTCGTGCTCATTGTCGCCACATTACGGCGACGTCGCGCGAAGGCTTGCTTGCCTTGGCCGCAAAGCGCGGTGGACGGCCTTGGCGACGCATGGTATATTATGGGCCGGAACGGACTGCGTGTCCGTTTCTTTCATGTCCTAGCGTTGAGGGTTGTAGTCGGTGGCAAAAAAAGAGAATCGCGTAATGGTCGTGCTGGCGTGCACTGAGTGCAAGCGCCGCAACTACAACACGTTCAAAAATAAGGTGAAGACCACCGAACGGTTGGAGCTCAGCAAATATTGCCGCTGGTGCCGGTGTCAGCGCGCGCATCGCGAACAACGATAGCCGCACTCTAAGGCGAGTAGCGCAATTGGTAGCGCAGCGGTCTCCAAAACCGTTGGTTGCAGGTTCGAGTCCTGTCTCGCCTGCCATATTCGAAGACTCCAAACAGCGTTTGGAGTCTTTCTTTTAACGGCTAGCTGCAGTCTCGGTCTTGCAAACGAGGCGCTACTACATCGACGCGCTTCTCGAGGCGAATGAGCCGTCCGCGCTTCAAGAACGTAACGCGACCGACCAGCGTACGCATGACCGTGATGCCGAAGCCACGTGCGGCACGCGGTTCGCTCATATTTTGGGGCTCGAAGCCAGGCCCGTCGTCCTCGACTTCGATGCGTAACGTGCCGTCTTCGAGGCTGGCGCGGACCTCAAAGTAGGAGCCTTCGCGAAAGCCGTGTTCGACCGCGTTTGCGATCGCTTCACCCACGGCTTGTTCGAGATCGCCCAAATCGTTTTCGCCGACACCGATGCTCGTGAGATAGATGACGACCGCTCGCCGGGCTTTCGTAGCGTACCGAGGTGTCGATGGAAAAATAACGCGCAATTTGCGCCGGGGCATATGGCGGCTCTTTCCCAGGTCAAAAGGCAGGTTAAACCACTACCGCATTCCCAGGGTATCCGCGGGGGGATTTTCAGGGTAGTATGGGGAACGCGAGGCTCTTGAAAACCCTCGCTCTGTGGGTTTTTTATTATGGCTGAACGTACGATGAACCGGCCCCCGGCGACGCGCGAAGCGCGGATGGCTCGGAGCCGTGAATATTTCCAAGGTCTCATTGCCGAGATGCGCCGCGTCACGTGGCCGACGCGTCAGGAATGGGTCAGCGCGACGGTATTGACCGTTACACTTGTCCTCGTCGTCGGATTGTTTACGTCCGGCTGCGACTGGCTCTTCACTCAGCTCTTCACGCTACTGCGCGGAGGGTCTTAGCTAAGGTTATGCACGAGACCCAAGACGAAACTGAACTGGCGCCCCCGGAGAACGGCGAGGCGACTCCGGAAACGGTGATTGCGGATGCAATCGTCGAGACCGTGACAACCGATGAAATGTCGAACGCCGAAGTGGCGGATGTAGCAGCGGAAGCTGAAGAAGAACACGCGCCGCGTCCGGCTGCGCCGTCGCAAAAGAGCGAGCGCAAGAAGTGGTTCGTCATTCACACGTACTCGGGTTACGAGAACAAAGTCAAAGCGAATCTCGAGCGTCGTATCCACTCGATGAACATGCAAGACAAGATCTTCCGTGTGCTCGTCCCGATGGAAGACGAAGTCGAGTTCAAAGACGGCAAGCGCAAGATCACGCCGAAAAAAGTGTTCCCCGGCTATGTCTTGGTTGAGATGGATATGGACGACTCGTCCTGGTATGTCGTTCGTAACACCTCAGGCGTAACGGGATTCGTCGGCTCGCCGGGTTCCGGTGAGAAACCGGTCCCGCTGCAAGATAAAGAAGTCAAGACGATTCTCAAGCAGATGGGTATCGAAACGCCCAAGCTCAAGATCGACTTCGCAAAGGGCGACCGCGTCAAGGTCACGTCCGGCCCGTTCTTCGATTTCACCGGCATCGTCGACGAGATCCAGCCGGAAAAAGAGAAGGTACGCGCACTCATCTCGATCTTCGGACGCGAAACCCCAGTGGAACTCGAATTCTATCAGATCGAGAAAGTCTAGCCTTCTCAGGCTGACGCTGCTTGCCGCGCTCATCGCGGCGCTCAGCGTGCGGGCGCCGGCGCAAGAGAACGCCGACAACACCTATTCGGCGTTTGCGCAGCACTATTTCGCGCGTCAGTTTGCGCGCGATCCGATCGATGCGACGTCGACCGGTGTGCACACCTACGATCGAGCGCTCAATGATTTCTCGGCAGCCGCATACGCGCGCTATAACGCCGAGGATCGCGCCAATTTGCAAACGCTGCTGGGGATCGAGCAGCAGAATCTCTCGCCGCGGACGCGCGTCGACGCCAAAGCGCTCGAGCTGCAAATTCGCGACAACCTGCTGCAGAACGAGACGATTGCGACCTGGCGTCACCGCCCAGATAACTATGTGGGTAACGCGAGCTACGGCGTCTTCGCGCTCATCAACCGCGATTTTGCGCCACTAGCGACGCGGATGCGTGATGTCATCGCCCGGGAAAACGCAATCCCGCTGCTGTTCACGCGTGCGCGTGCCAACCTCACAACGGTCGATGCCACCAGCGCCCAAATCGCGCGCGAGGACGCGCTTGGGCTCGTATCGTTTTTGGACAGTGATGTCCCGACGGCGTTCTCGAGCGTCAAAGATGCGCGTCTAAAGCGCGACTTTCGCGCGTCGACGCAACGAGCGAGTGCGGCAGCAGCGGCCTTCGCAGCCTGGCTGCAACCGAAGATTGTGCATCCCTCGGGCAGCTACGCGATCGGCGCGACCAACTACGTTGCGATGCTGCGGTATGAGGACGGCATCGATCTCTCGTTGCCCGAGTACCTGGCCGTCGGAGAACGCGCGCTTGCGCTCAACCATGCGCGCATCGTCGCGGTCGCGCATCAGATCGATCCGAACAAGACTGTGCCGCAAGTGATCGCCGAAGTCGCTAAGCAGCATCCGACCGGCGCCCAGCTTCTGGCTGCGTCGGCACGCGATCTCACGCGTTTGAGCCGCTTCATCGCGCAGCACAACATCATCGTATTGCCACCGGAAGCGAACGTTGCGGTTCGCGAGACGCCGCCGTTTGCGCGTTCGACCGTGACGGCACAAGAAGACTCGCCAGGGCCACTCGAAACCGTTGCGACGCGCGGCTACTATTTCGTGACGCCGCCCGATCCGCACGATCCGCCGGCGATACAAGAAGCATATCTCGAGACGTTCAATGATTTCGAGCGCCCGATTGTCGGCGCGCACGAAGTCTATCCGGGTCACTTCACCAATTTCATGCTCGACCGGCACCTGCCGCTCTCGCTCACCGAGAAGCTCGTCAGCAGCAGCTCGTTTGCGGAAGGCTGGGCGCACTACTGCGAGCAGATGATCGTCGACGAGGGTTGGGGGAACGGCGATCCGCGCGTGCGCTTGATGCAGCTGCGCGAGGCGCTGCTCCGCAACGTGCGCTACGTTGCCGGCGTTAAGCTCCATACGCAGGGAATGACCGTCGCGCAAGCCCAGCGTCTCTTTGAGGCGCAAGGTTTTCAAGATCCGGCCGATGCGCGCTCCGAAGCTAAGCGCGGAACGCAAGATCCCATTTACGGCTACTACACGCTCGGAAAGATGGAGATCCTCAAGCTGCGCAGCGACTACAAGAAGAAGATGGGCGAGCGGTTTTCATTAGCCGGCTTTCACGCCGCGCTCTTACAGTACGGAGATTTTCCGATACCGCTCGTTCGGCCGCTCATACTTGGCGCCGATGACGACCACAAGGATCTCTAGCCGCTTTCTGCGGCGGCGAACCCCTCAGCGATCCGCTCGGCCAGCTCTTCGATGTCATCTTCGCTGATGATCAGCGGCGGACAGATACGGATGACGTGCGAGTGCGTCTCTTTGGTGAGCACGCCGGCTTTCGCGAGCGCTTCGCAATATTTGCGCGCGGGAACTTTGAGCTCAATCCCGAGCAGAAGACCCTGACCGCGAATCTCGACGATGTTACGCGAGCGCATGTCGACCATCTCGTAGGTGAGCTGATCGCCGCGTTCGGTGGCAACCTGCGCGAGATTCTCGTCGGCGATGACACGAAGTGCTTCGCGTGCGATCGCGCATGCGAGCGGATTCCCGCCCCAGGTGCTGCCGTGACTTCCCGGATCGAAGACCTCCATCACCTCGCGGCGTCCAACGACCGCCGAGACCGGATAGACACCACCGCCGAGCGCCTTGCCAAGGATAAGAAGATCCGGCTTGACGTCGTCATAGTCGAGCGCAAAGAGCTTGCCCGTTCGTGCCAGTCCGGTTTGGATTTCATCCGCAACAAAAAGTACGCCGCGCTCCTTGCAAAGGTCGGCGGCCGCACGCATGTAGCCGGTCTTCGGAACGATGATTCCGGCTTCGGCTTGAATCGGCTCGACCAGAAACGCGCACACGTCGTCGGTGAGCGCTTTTTCTAGAGCCGCGATATCGTCGTACGGAATGCTGACGAAGCCCGGCGTAAACGGCCCGAAGTCGCGACGATACGATTCATCGCTCGAGAATCCGATGATCGTCGTCGAGCGCCCGTGAAAGTTATTTTCGCAGACGACAATTTTGGGTTCTTTGATCTTCTTGACGCGCACGCCCCAGCGTCGCGCGGCTTTGATCGCCGTTTCGACGGCTTCCGTCCCGGTGTTCATCGGAAGGACGACGTCGAGGCCGCACAGCTTGGCTAGCTCTTCGCAAAAGAGCGGCAGCTGGTCGTTCCTGAAGGCCCGTGACGTGATCGCCAGACGCTCGGCTTGCGCCGTAAGCGCAGCGATGATCCGCGGATGACGATGACCGAGGTTCAGCGACGAGTAGGCGCTGAGGGCGTCGATATAAGTCGCACCGTCCACGTCTGTAACCCAGATGCCCTCACCGGACGTGAGGACAACGTCGATTGGATCGTAGTTGTGCGCGCCGAACTCATCCTCGATGGTAACGAGGGCGTCGGCAGCGGGTTGATCAGATGCTTGGCTTGGCATGCCGGTACTGACAATTTACGGAGCCTTTGGTACAATGCCTGGGTTGCGCCCTCGGGGCGCCGGTGCGGACCCGGCCGACTCCACCCCCGCATCCTGACAATGGGGCAGACCGTAAGCGGTCGTTATTAGGAGAAACATGGCAAAGAAAGTTGCCGGCAAGATCAACCTTGCGTTGGAAGCCGGAAAAGCAACCCCTGCGCCGCCTGTTGGGCCCGCGCTTGGACCGTATTCGCTGAACATCATGGACTTCTGCAAGCAGTACAACGAGCGCACGCAGAGTCAGGCCGGGATGATCATCCCCGTCGAGATCACGGTCTTCGAAGATCGCACGTTCACGTTCGTCACGAAGACGCCGCCCGCGTCGTTCCTGATCAAGCGCGCACTTGGTATCGAGTCAGGTTCAAAAGAACCGAACCGGCAGAAGGTCGGTAAACTGACGCAAGCTCAGCTGCGCGAGATCGCGCAAACGAAGATGCCGGATCTTAATGCAAACGACATCGATGCCGCGATGAAGATTATCGCCGGCACGGCGCGCAACATGGGCGTGGAGGTGGGCGGCTAATGGCAGTTCATCACGGCAAAAAGTATCGTTCCATGGCCGACGGCTATGATGCGGAAAAGTTATACGACGCGTCCGAAGCGGCGGCAATCGTCAAGCGCAACGCTGCGAACCGCAAGTTCAACGAAACGGTCGAGCTGCACGTTCGTCTCGGCGTCGATCCGAAGAAATCGGATCAAAACGTGCGCGGTACCGTGAGTCTTCCGCACGGAACCGGTAAAACGGTTCGCGTCATCGCATTCGCCAAGGGCGACAAGGCTAAGGAAGCGGAAGCGGCCGGAGCAGACATCGTCGGCGAGCAGGATCTGATCGATCGCGTCAAGGGCGGTTTTGCGGATTTTGACGTTGCAGTCGCAACGCCCGACATGATGGGCGCCGTCGGTTCGAATCTCGGCCGTATTCTCGCGCAGAAGATGCCGAATCCGAAGAGCGGCACCGTCACGCCGAACATCGGCGCGGCGATTCGCGATATTAAAGCCGGTAAAGTCGAATATCGTCTCGACAAGGCCGGCATCATTCACACGATCGTCGGTAAGGCGAGTTTCGGCGAGAAAGAGATCGCCGAGAATGCCGCAACGGTGCTCGATGCGATCGTTCGCGCGAAACCGTCGTCTTCCAAAGGCACGTATCTCAAGTCGATCACGCTAACGAGCACGATGGGCCCGGGCGTCAAAATCGACCCGCTTAAAGTCAAGACCGCAGCAACAAACTAGTCGCGGGCTTGCTTCAAATAGGAATTGACCTGCCGCTCCCAATCGGGTGCGGCACGGTCGTCCTGTTGCGCCATCGATTCAACGATCGATGACGCATCGGCACTGAGCGCCGAACGCTCGTAGCGCACTCTCACAATCGTATGCGCTTCGTGCGGCTGCAGCGTGAGCGTCAGCAGCGTCGCCATGACGTCCGGAATGACGTAGACGTACTGAAATCGCCCGTGCTCCAGATCGTATTGCGTGTTGACCCATACGGACGCTCGGTGACCGTGCGCGACGGTAAAGACCATGCCCACACGATCGCCGGGCGAGTCCGGCCAGACGAAGATCGGATTCCATTCGGGCGACCAGTCGCGTTCGCGCGCGGCACCGAAGAGCGGTGCGACGCGCGACATCGGCGCGAACGCGATGAATTCAAATGTTCGATCCGTATGTGCGAGCGCAGCGCTCGATTGTGCGCTTGATGGGCGTGCCACGCTCAGGATGCCCGCGAGCAAGCCGAGTCCGAGTCTAAGAATGAGACGCATGTTCATTTCTCCCTGAGGCGATGCGCGTCGGCTGCGCGGAGCGTTAAGCCGTAGAGTTGCCTGAGCGAGAGAATCTGCCGTTGCGTCTCTTTTGAGAACGGCGCTTTGCCCTCAAACGCGTGCAGCACGATGCCTTCCAAAAGATCTCCGAGCCCCATATCTTTGAGCTCCGCGAGACCTTTGAGGACCTTGAGCAGACGTTTCTCGATGCGTAGGCCGCTTTGTACGCGCTCTATCTCGAGCGGTTCCCGTTCTGGTACCATGGTACCAAGATACCATAATCTTGCGTCGGTATCCTTCTCGTGCGTGGGAGGCATCCGGGCCGCTCTGAGAAACACCGACGGCACATGCTGACACCATCAGATTTTCTCGATCTCATCGGGGTTGAAGACCCGCAGATATCGCCGGACGGCCGGAGCATCGTCTAAGTGCGAGCGCGACACAATCTCGATGAAAATCGCACGGAGCGCGCGCTGTGGCGGATTCGCAAAGCCGGTGCCGAGCCGTTTACACAAGGCATTACCGATCGCGCGCCGCGCTGGTCGATGGACGGCACGAAGATCGCGTTCCTTCGAACAAACGAGGAGAAGGAGACGCACCTCTACGTGATGTCGGCTGAAGGCGGCGAACCGCGCGCTATTGCCGGGCCGTTCAAGCGCATCGGCGGAGCGGCGTGGTCGCCGGATGGTTCGCGCTTGGCATTCGCGGCGGCGGTCGAGATGGACAACGATAAAACGACGGTCGCGTTCGATGAGAAGAGTGGCGCGCGGCATATTACGGCGCTGCCCTACAAACATGACGCCATCGGACTGTTCGACGGCAAACGGATGCAAATGCACGTTGCCACGCTCGACGGCGACGTGACCGTGGTGGCGCGCGGTTCCTTCGACGCGGGCACTCCGGTCTGGTCGCCGAGCGGCAAGCGCATCGCCTTCGTTGCGAATCCGGGCATCGGCGAGCGGCTTTACGCGAACGATCTGTACGACGTTGCGCCCGAAGGCGGCGAGTTGCGCCGCCTCACCACGATGAACGGCATCTTCGATGCGCCGGCCTATTCGCGCGACGGGCGCGAGCTGGCGTTTGTCGGCTACGAAGACGACAAAGTCATTTCGGGAGCGCGCAACCGGCAACTGTGGTGCGTCGCAGCCGAGGGCGGCAAGCCGCGCTCGCTCACGCCGGATCGCAAAGAGTACTTGGGCGACGCGATCATCAGCGATATGCGCACGCACGACAACGCTGCGCCGTATTGGTCGCCCGACGATCAAGCCATCGTTATTCAGCGCTCGCTCGAGGGACGCTGCGAATTGGTCGCCTATAAGCGCGACGGTTCCGCGACGCAAGCACTTGTCGGCGGCGAGATGGATATCTATGCGTTCTCTGGTGCGCGCACCGGCGCGATTGCCTTTGCATCGAGCAATGTGATCGATCCCTGCAGTATCGCGCTCGTGCAGCCGGACGGAACGGTCACCCTTTATGACAATGAGAATGCGGCCTGGCTCAAAGCGCATCCACCGCTCGTTCCCGAACGCATGCGCCCGAAAGCCGACGATGGCACCGAGCTCGACGCGTGGTTCATTCGAGCTGCCGATAAAGGCGGTCCGTCGCCGCTCGTGCATGCGGTGCACGGCGGTCCGCACGGCGCCTACGGTTTGGCGTACTTCTTCGAGTTTCAACTTTTGGCGCAGCTCGGGATGCACGTCGTTTACGGCAATCCGCGCGGAAGCCAATCGTACGGTGAAGATTACGCGGACGCGATCACCGGCAAGTGGGGCGATTTGGATGCCAAGGATGTGCTCGCGATCTTACGCGCAGCCAAAGAACGTCTTCCGATCGATGCGAACAAGATCGGCTTGCAGGGCGGTTCTTACGGCGGGTTCATGACGACGTGGATGCTCGGTCACGGCAAAGAGTACGCGTGCGGCGTTTCAATGCGGGCGGTCAACGAATACCTGACGGAAGGCACCGTCAACGATATCCCCGGCTTCCTAGAGTATGAACTAAAAGTCGACTGGAGTGACGGCGGGCGCAAACTCTTCGAAGCCTCACCGATGCGTGCGGTCGACAATATCGACGTGCCCCTCCTGATCATGCATTCGGAACGCGATTTTCGTTGCCCGATCGACCAAGGCGAACAGCTCTTTGGCCGATTGCGTGCGCTCGGCAAGACCGCAGAGTTCGTCCGCTTCACAAATGACGGACACGATCTCTCACGCAGCGGCACGCCGCGCAATAGATTGCTCCGGTATCGCGCCCTCTGCCACTGGCTGCGGCGGTATTTGGGCTTGGAAGAGAGCGACGGCGGCGCTGGTTGGCTCTTTTCGCTCATTGAGGGTGAAGCCGAAAGCGTGGGAGCCGCGGCCCCTTAGCTCGAAAGCTAGGATTAGCGTCCGGGGATTGTCGCGTCTCTCGGACGGTGTTGGAACTCTTTAGGAGAGTGCCGCGTGCAAGTCTTTGCCGTTGATGACGCGACCGTAAACTTACGAATTTACGAGAAAATGCTCCAGTCGATTCGTGGTGTCGACGTGACGACGTTTTCGAAGCCGACCGAGGCGCTCGAATATTCGCAAAACCATCAGCCTGATTTGCTGATCGTCGATTTCCGCATGCCGGAGATGGACGGAGTCGAGCTCATCAAGCACTTTCGTTTGATCCCGGGTTATCTCGATATTCCGATCATTATGCTCACCGGCGAGCAAGATGCGGAGATTCGGCGGCGAGCGATTGAGGCCGGCGCCAGCGACTTCCTGAACAAACCGGCTGACCCGGTCGAATTCTCCTCGCGCGTCCGCAATCTGCTCGAGTTGCGTCAGCGGCGCAAAGAACTGGCTGATCGGGCTCAGCATCTTGCGAGCGAGGTTCGTGCCGCAACGCGCGAGATCGCACTCCGCGAGCGCGAGACGATCAACCGTCTCTCACGCGCGGCAGAATTTCGCGACAACGAAACCGGAATGCATATCGTGCGCATGGGACGTTTCGCGCAGGTGATCGGCCGCGCGCTCGGGCTCGGAGAATCGGAAGCGGAGCTGCTTCTGCTTGCGGCGCCGATGCACGATATCGGCAAGGTGGCGACGCCCGACGCAATTCTGCTCAAACCCGGAAAGCTCACGCCGGATGAGTGGACGATCATGAAGCAGCACACGACGGCGGGCTATGAGATCTTGAAAGACAGCGCGTCGACGATGTTGCAGAAAGGCGCCGAGATCGCGCTGACGCATCACGAGAAGTGGGACGGCAGCGGTTATCCGAACGGAATCGCCGGCGACGCCATCCCGATATCGGGACGCATTTGCGCGATCAGCGACGTCTTCGATGCGTTAACCTCGGTGCGCCCGTACAAGCCGGCGTGGCCCGCGGAACAAGCAATCATCCACATCCATCAATCGAGCGGGACGCATTTCGACCCGGATCTCGTCAAAGTGTTCGAGCGCGTGCTGCCCGAGATCAACGACATTCGGGCACAACTCACGGATCGTGAAGAGGCCCTGACCTGACCGAATAGGCGTATGGCCAAAGCGGAGGGCGCCCGGCGTACGCTTTGGCAGAGACCCCCGGGGAGGCCCGTAGCCAAGGAATGGGCGTGGAAACCACGTCCGTTCTCAGCGCGACGCCGGCCGTCGTTGCACCGAGTGAGAAGCTTCCGCCTCGCCGGGTTGTGCCGGTGTGGCTGTATGCGCTACCTCTTCCGATCGTGCTGCTGGTTGCGTGGCAGCTTGCGACTGCAGGTAAATCGTTTTCGCTGATCCCGCCGCCGTCGACCGTGGTGCTCACGGCCTGGGATTACGCGTTCGGCGGTATCCGCAACGACACGTATAGCGGCGTCCTACTTACGAACGCGATTGCGAGCATCACGCGCGTGTTCTTCGGTTTCTTCGTTGCGATGATCATCGCGATTCCGCTCGGTGTCATTCTCGGTCGCAGCAAGTGGGCGCGCCGGATGATCGATCCGACGTTGCAGTTCTTGCGGCCGATTCCCGTAACCGCATGGCTGCCGCTCACGATGATTCTCTTCGGACTAGGACCGCCCGCGACGATCGCGCTCATCGCACTCGGTACGTTCTTTCCAATGCTGCTCAACACCGTCGACGGCGTACGGTACGTCGAGCCACGTTTGATCGAAGCCGCGGAAATGCTGGGGACGCCGCGCGCTGCAATCTTTGCGCGCGTCATCATCCCCGCCGCGTCGCCCTCGATCTTCACGGGAATTCGGATCGGACTCGGGCTTGCATGGGTTCTCCTCGTCGTCGGCGAGATGACCGGCGTCCCGACCGGACTCGGCGCGAACATCATGGACGCGCGTCAGCTCAGCCGCACGGATCTTGTGATCTCCGGGATGATGTATATCGGCATCCTCGGGTTCTTGAGCGATCGCATTGTGATGCTCGTCGGCCGTCGCGCACTCTGGTGGAACCCAAGCTCGCGTGGCTGAAGCGACAGCGGCACCGGCAATCGTGGTGCATCATCTCGAAAAGACGTATCTCTCGCAGAACCGTGATGGTTCGTATACCGAAACGCACGCGCTGAGCGACATCAACCTCACGGTCACGCCGGGCGAGTTCATCTGCATCATCGGTGCAAGCGGCTGCGGCAAGAGCACGCTCTTGCGAATCATCGCCGGTTTTGAGTCGCTCAGCTCGGGCGAGATGCTCGTGATGGGCAAGACGATCGCGGGTCCGGGGCCCGACCGCGGGATGGTCTTCCAAGACTACGCACTGTTTCCGTGGCTGAGCGTAGCCCAAAACATTGCGTATGGACCGCGTCAGAAGGGATTGCCGAAGACCGAGATCGCGTCGCGCACTGAGCGCTACATCGAGATGGTTGGGCTTACGAAATTCCGCAACCGGTATCCACACGAGCTGTCGGGCGGTATGCGGCAGCGCGTCGCCATCGCACGCGTCCTTGCGAACGATTCAAGTGTCATCCTTATGGACGAGCCGTTCGGCGCGCTCGACGCGATCACGCGCGACGGGTTGCAGAAGAGCTTGCTCCAAATTTGGGAGCAAGCAAGAAAAACGATTCTGTTCGTGACGCATAGCGTCGATGAAGCGGTTTCGCTCGCTGACCGCGTGATCGTCCTCAGTCCGCATCCCGGACGATTGAAGCTCGAGCTGAAGATCGATCTGCCGCGGCCACGCGACATCGCATCGGTCGAATTCAACACGCTCAAGCGCACGATGCTCGACGCGATCGCGCCCGACGTGGCAGCGGAGGAAGAAGCCGCTTAGAGCGTTACGCGCGCGGCGAAGGCTGCGAGCGCATCATCGGCCCATGGCGGTCCGATGAGCGTGATTCCGATCGGGACGCCGTTTGCATAGACGTCGGAAGGAATCGAAACCGCACACCAGCGGAAGAAGTTGACGAAGCTTGCGTAGGTGCCGAGCATGGCATTACGCGTGAATGGCTCGGCCGCGATCTCATCGAGCGTGTAGATCGTGGGCGAGGTCGGAACGACGAGCACGTCGACACCCTCAAAGATCCTCGATGCATCGCGCACGAGCTCGCGCATGCGGTACGTTGCACGGAATGCATCGACCGCGCTATACGGCTTACCTTCCATGATGATTGCTCGAGTGACGTCGAGCAACGCTTCCGGATGCTCCTTGGCAAAGTCACCAACCGCGGCTTGCCGTTCCGCGACGTATGCGTCGCCGTACAGCATCGCTCCGGCTGAAAAGCACTCAGTCATGTCGACCTCGACGGAAATTCCGCCGCAGTCAATGAGTCGTGCAATGGCGCGATCGAATGCGGCCTCAGCTTGCGCATCACCGCAGAAGATGCGCTGATCGGCACGCGGGATCGCAAAACGGAACGCTTCGTGAATCTCGCTTGGTGGAGCGCCGGGCGTACGTGAAAATGGGTCGTCCGGGTCAACGCCTTTTGCAACATCCGCAATTTCAATCGCCTCATCGACGCTGGAAGCGAAGATCGAAACGCAATCGAGCGAGCGGCACGCAGGGACGACGCCGCGTGTGCTGAGTAAGCCCGGCGTCGGCTTCAGTCCGATCGTGGCTGTGAAGCCGGCCGGAATACGACCGGAGCCGGCTGTATCGGTTCCGAGTGCAAAGCCGACCAGACCACGCGCGACGGCGACGGCCGAACCGGAACTCGAGCCGCCGGGAATGTAGCGAGCATCGAACGGATTCACGGGCGTTCCGTACGGTGAGCGCGTTCCGACGAGTCCAGTCGCAAACTGATCGAGATTTGTTTTCCCGACGACGATTGCGCCTGCCGCTTCAAGGCGTTCGACAACGGTAGCCGAGCGCTTGGGGACGTAGGCGAACCCGGGACATGCAGCAGTCGTCGCGATTCCGGCAACGTCGATATTGTCTTTGACGCCGAACGTACGGCCGAAAAGTGGGAGTCGTGCTTGCTTCGCAGCCGGCAACGCGTCGAGTTCGCGCGCGCGTTCAAGGACCGTTTCGCGCGGAAGGCACGCGATCCAAACCGGATCGGCCGGGTCGATTGCGTCGAGCGTGGCTTCGACGTCGTCGACGAGCGCCATCAGACGAGCACCGGAACGTGACCCGCGCCGACGGTGCCGCTCGCTTCCAGCTCGCGCGCGAGCGCGAGCAGCATCGCCTCGCTTCCCGCGCGTCCGATCAGCTGCACGCCAACCGGAAGTGCGCCGCGTTTGATAATCGGAACGGTTACAACGGGCGTGCCTGCGAGCGTGATCGGTTGTGTGAAGACGCCGACGTTGGGGCGGATATCGCTCTCGATGCCATCGATGACGATCGTTTTCGCTCCGATCGGCGTCGCTGGGTACGCGGTCGCCGGCGCGAGCAAGACATCCCAATCCGCGAAAAGCGCGTCGGCCTGCGCGCGAAAGACGCCGCGAAATCGCTGCGCGCGAATATACCAGCGTGCCGGAACGAGCGCTCCCGCCAAGAGACGATCGCGTGTCGCAACGTCGTAATCGGCGGCTTGCGTTCGCAAGCGCGGGGCGTGCAATTCGCCGGCTTCACACGCGGTGATGATGAAGGCTGCTTCGCGCGCGAGGCGCGCTCCGGAAAGCTCTACGACGGTGTGCGCGCCGAGCGCCGAAGCGACGACGTCGACTGCGTCGTTCGCTTCGGGTTGCAGGCCGGTTGCAAAATAACCGCCGAGTCGAGCAACGCGAGGCTTCGCAATCGGTGCGGATTCTGGGATGCTACCTGCGAGCGCACGGTACGCGGCTTGGAGATCGGAAGCGGTTCTCGCAAACGGTCCGATCGTATCGAGGCTGTTGCAAAACGGATACGCGCCGCGCGTCGAGAGCGAACGCTGCGTCGGCCGGATTCCGAAAATGCCGCAGAAGGCAGCGGGTACACGAATCGAACCATTCGTATCGCTTCCAAGCGCGAGCGGTACGAGATCGGCGCCGACTGCGGCGGCCGAGCCACCGGATGATCCGCCCGCAACGCGCGTGAGGTCGTGCGGATTGTGTGTCGCGCCCGTGTGTTCGTTTTCCGTCACGAATCCATACGCAAACTCATCCATGTTCGTCACGCCGACGAGAATCGCGCCGTGTGCCTCGAACGCAACGACGGCATCTGCATCGCGGGTGGCAGGCGGATCGGCAAGCGTGACTTTCGCGCCGGCGCGCGTCACGACGCCCGCGACGTCGAACAAATCTTTCGCAGCAAACGGAACACCCGCGAGCGTACCGGGATCGCGACCGGCGGAGAATGCCGTATCGATCTCCGCGGCGCGAGCTCGTGCACGCTCGGAGAAGACGCCGGTAAATGCATTGAGTGCGCCATTGCTTTCGGCGATTCGCGAAAGCGCGGCATCGACGGCTTCGCGTGCGCTTAATTCGCGCCGTCGAATCGCGGCGGCAAGCTCGAGTGCGCTCAGGGGATTTCGGCCTCGAGCGGTAGCGCTAGCTCGTCGAGATCGGCCGCAAAGGCGGCGATGCGCTTCATCACCGTGATGACCGCCGCTCGGCGCTCGTCATCGAGCTGAATTCCGGCCACCGCAGCTGCGGCGTCGACATATGTCTCCATGCTCAGGGCGTTCGCACACCGTCGAAGGCCGCTTGCTATCCAACCGGCTAAGAGATGTTTCTTGCAGCACAGCAATGGGCGAACGGAGGAAGCTGCCCGTCACGGCACTTTGCGGCATGGACTTCAATTACCGCCGCCGTTCGTTTATCGCCGGTGCAGCCGCCGTTTCTGGCGCCATCTCCGTGCCGACCTTTGCCCGCGCCGCCGGCCCGCGTACGATCAAAGTTGGGATGCTTAAGACCGTCAACACCGTCGTCATGCAGTTCTATCAGAAGTTTGCGGCGCCGGGTGACACGTACCAGGTCATCATCTTTGATACGCCGCCCGACGGAAAAGACGGTCTGGTCAGCGGAAGCGTCGATTTTGGCATCTTTGGGCTGGCTGCGGCGACATTGGGCGCATCGCAGGGTCAGCCCTTAACGGTTGTTGCGGCGGCCGGCGGAAAGGCGATGGCGATCGTCGTTGCTGCGAACAGTCCGGCCAAAACGTTTGCGGACTTGAAGGGCAAGAAGATCGCATATCAGCCGGGTTCAACGCAAGAAGTCGTCCTACGCGAGCTTCTGAAGATGAATGGCATGGGTCCGACGGATTATCAGCCGGTGCGCCTCAGCTTCGGCGACATGGCGAATGCGCTTGCGCGCGGCGACGTCGATGCGTATATCGGTTCGGAGCCGGGTCCCTCGATCAGCGTGCTTTCGGGAAAGGGCCGCGTGCTGGTCTATCCTTATATGACACCCGTCGGCGCGATCAACGTCGTCTTTGCGACGCGCTCGGACATCGTCGCGAAACAGCCTGATTACGTTCGTGATGTCGTCAAGACGCATGCTGCCGCGTGCAAGTGGGCGACCAACCCGTCGAACCGCACCGAATTCGAGACCATGACCACGAAGGTGCTGGGGCCGAGCAAAGAAGTGCTCGATCTCGCCATGAACAACATCAACTTCGATTATGCGATCGACGCAGAGTATCTCAAGAAGGCGAAATACTACGGCGAGCAGATGATCGCGCTCAAAGAGATCTCGGCGTTGCCCGATTACGACAAGTTCATCAACACGTCGTTCTTGCCGAAGTAGCAACGTCGTCCTTGCCGTCGCTTGCGAGGGCTGCCAGAAGATGTTCGCGGTTGGCGCCCTGCTGCAGTTCGGTGCGGATCGTGGCTGGTTCGCCGCCGAGTACCAGAATGCGATCGGCAAGGAAGATTGCTTCGTCGACGTCGTGCGTGACGATCAGGGCCGAGAGTCCGCGCGCCTCAACGATCGCGCGAAGCTGACGTTGCAGCTCGTAACGGCGTAGCGCGTCGACCGCGGCAAACGGTTCGTCGAGAAGAAGCACGTGCGGATTGCGGACGAGCGAACGTGCCAGCGCCGTGCGCTGTGCCATGCCGCCGGAGAGTTCTTTCGGAAGCTTCTTCGTTGCGGATGTCAGGCCGACGAGCTCGATCAGCTCGTCGACGCGCGCACGCTCCTCCGGTGTACGCGCTGCAAACGCGACGTTGCCGCGCACATCGAGCCATCCGAGAAGACGCGGCTCCTGAAAGACGATGCCGCTCTCGCCGTTCACATTGAACCAGCCTGTGTCGGGTTTGTCGAGTCCCGCGAGGCAACGCAAGATCGTCGTCTTTCCGCAACCGCTTGGGCCAAGCAACGCGACGAGCTCGCCGTGCCCAACGTGCAAGCTGAGCTTCTCGAAGATCGTATGGTCGCCGAAGGCTCTCGATATCCCCCGAACTTCGATCGCCTTCATGACGCAGTCCCCAGCGTATCCGTCCAGCGTAGCGAACGCCGTTCGATCGCGCGCATACTGCTCTCAGTGAGCTTTCCGCATAATGCAAGCAGCAGGATCGCAACGAGAATTTCATCGGGTCGCGTGATTTGCTCGCCTTGCATCAAGAGATAGCCGAGCCCTTTCGTCGACGCGAGCAGTTCCGCCGCGACCAGAAACAGCCAGGCCTGTGTGAAGCCGACCCGCATACCGACGAGCAATCCCGGTGAGGCCGCGGGAAGAACGATGCGCCATGCGCGCTCGACTTGGCTAAGACCGAAAACCTCGGCGACTTCGATCAGCTTGCGGTCGACGTTGTGGATTCCGGCAACGAAGTTGACATAGACCGGAAAGAACGCGCCGATCGCGACGAGCGTGATCTTCGCGTCCTCGCCAATTCCAAGCCACAACAAGATCAGCGGTACCCACGCAAGCGAGGGTACCGCACGAATTGCTTGCAGCGTCGGCTCGACGATCCGTTCAGCAGTACGCGAAAGTCCGACGAGAATGCCGAGCGAACACGCAAGGGCACAACCGATCGCAAACCCAATGACGACGCGCGTGATGCTGGCCCCGAGATCGCCGGCGAGCGTTCCGTCTTGCGCGAGTGACACGAGCTCGCGCGCGACTTGCGCGGGCGATGCAAGCTGGTACGTCTTCACGACGCCGAGCGCCGTGATCGCCCACCACCCCGCGAGCAGTGCCGCCGGGATGATGAGACCGAGCCAAATCCTACGCATGACGTAAGGCCAAACGTGCAGGCGAAGGCTCGACGAGTGCGTGCAACGCCGAGTCGAGATCCGTGTCCGCAGTAACGAGTTTGTCGCCGCGAATGATCGGTTCGCATCCGCCGATTGCGCGCGCATATGCCGGACCCGGAACCGGATCGGGATACTTCGTGCGCTCGCGCAGCATCAGTGTTGCGACGTCGGGAGCGACCGAAGACGCTTTTGCGAGGATAGCTGCAGTTTGCGTTTCGTTGGCAGCCGCGAAGCGACGCGCGCGATCGTATTGTTCGAGCACGATCGTAACGATCTCGGGCGATTGTTGCAGGAAAGGTTCGGGGACGTTCAGCGCGCCGTACGTGTTGTACGCGATGTTGCGATAGAGCAGTCGCGAGCCGGCTTGCAGCTGCGAAGCGGCCATGTGCGGATCGAGCCCCGCCCACGCGTCGACTTGTCCGCGCTCGAGCGCGATGCGTCCGTCAGGATGCTGCAGATCGACGATCTGCACGTCGGTTGGCCCGAGGCCGGCGTCGTGCAGCGCGCGCAGCAAGAAGAACCACGGATCGGTTCCGCGCGTCGCGGCGATCGTTTTGCCTTTGAGCTCTGCGACCGACTTGAGTTTCGAATCCTTACCGATGACGATCGCCGTCCACTCAGGCTGCGAGTAGAGAAAGACCGTTTTGATCGGCGATCCATTCGCTCGCGCGAGCAACGCGGCGCTGCCTGCGGTCGATCCGAATGCAACCGTGCCCGACGTCAGATACTGGTTCGCTTTATTGGAGCCGAGCGAAAGAACCCAATCGACGCCGACGCCTTTAGCGGCGAGTGCCGATTCGAGCCAGCCGTTTTCTTTGAGGATCAGGCTCGGGGGATTGTAGTACGCATAGTCAACGCCGATGCGGCTCGGGCTTGCGGCCTTGGCGCTGCGAACGGCGGCGAACGATGCGGCCGCGGCCGCACTGGTACTAAGGAAGAGTCGACGCGAGAACTGGGTGGACATTATGCCTCCTGGTGAGATGGGAAGGGCATCAAAAAAGCCGCCCGATGAGGCGGCTTGCGTTTATGCGTCTGCGGGGACGCTTAGGGCAACACGAACCTCAACGGCACCTACTGGTGCAGCACATCGACATACAGCTGGACATCATGGCCATCGAGGTCATCGTGGGGCCTACCTTACACGAAAGGGCGGCCGGTCGTCAACTCCGGAATGCGAAAAGGGAGCACCGCGTCTGCGGTGCTCCCCTTGTTTATGGCGAGGAAAGCTGTGCTTCTATTCCATCCGAAGGGCGTAGAAGGTGCCGTCTTCCCAGTAACCGCGAGCCGTCACCTGGCGACCGACCGCGACGCGACCGGTTGACTCGGTGGCAAGCGCTTGCGAATCGTTGATGACGAGGGTCTGGGTGCTACCCTGGATCGTCACCAAGTGACCGCGTACGCCTGTGATCGTGCCAACCACGCGCGTATGCATGCGGTTATCTTTCGCCATCGGCGTGCTGCTGGTCGTGGTGGTTGTGATCGTCGTATTATCTTCGACGCAATTGCCGTTCGGAGCGAAGACTCCGTTTTGCCATGAGCCGCAGTACGCATTGTGCGGACCGACGTTGTCCATGGTGGTCTGTGCAAAGGCCGGCGCTACGAGCATCGTGCTGAGGCCGACGATGGCTGCTGCTAAAAACAAACGCATAATTAAGTTGGATCGCCTAAAAGGCTTTCGGGTCGAGCCCGTTGAGCCGGATGGATGCAAGAGATACGAGCTCGACTCGTTCAATCTAGCGGAGTACCCATTCAAGGATGCCTTGAAGCGAGATTCCCGGGCAAAGCGCCGAGGGAAGCGACCGGTCGCGGGGGTGGAATCAGCGCTGTGGAAGATTCGCGGCATGCTCACGTCCGAGTCGGATCTCGCTGCGTTGTCGGCGACGTGGCTCGAAATGGCGAACCAGTCCGATCTGCAGTCGATCGAACGTGCAGCGGTCTCGGGTTTACGCGCTCTCACCGGTGCGCCGATCGCGTACATCGCGCGCCGGCAGGACGAAGTGTGGACGATCAGCGCTGAGTCAGGCCTTTCAGGCGACGTCGCGGGACTCGCCGTTCCGGAAGCAGACCTGCCATACGCTGCAGACCTGCGCGCAGGCAAGGCGTCGGTCTATGAAGATCCGAGCGCCATGGGTCCGGTGCTCGCCGCTGCACTCGACGCCGTAGGACTCGCCGCATTGTACGCCGCGCCCATCATGCGCGATGAGACATGCATTGGTGCGGTGGCAATCGGATACGACCGGCCAAAAAGCATTTCAGCACGCGAGCGCACGCTGGTCGAGCTCTTCCGCACGCATCTCGCGACGATCATCGGCAATCGCGAGCTGGTGAATTCACTCGAACTGCTGGCTGAGTCGGTACCCGAGATCGTGCTTCGTACCGATCCGAGTGGCTGGATCAATTGGTATAACCGGCGCTGGTACGAATTCACCGGACAAACGCGCGAAGAAGCCGCCGGTTGGGGCTGGCAGACCGCGCATCATCCAGTTGACTTTCAACGCGTCATGGAAGAGTGGCCGCGCTGCCTTGCGACAGGTCAGCCGATCGCAATCGAATTCCGTTTGAAACGCTACGATGGCGTATACCACTGGCATCTCGCGCGCGTCGAACCGGTGCGCGACGACAAGGGCCGCATCATCAGTTGGTACGGCACGGTCGTCGATATCGAAGAGCAAAAAGCCGCGCTCGAGCGCTCGAAGCGCATCGCCGATGCGCTGCAGACAGCGTTCCTGCCGCCCACGCTACCGCAACGCGAGCGATTACAACTTTCAGCGAATTATGTTTCCGCCGAAGAAGATGCTCGGGTCGGCGGCGATTGGTACGACGCGTTCGAATTGCCCAGCGGCGAGCTGCTGTTCTCGATAGGCGACGTCGGCGGACACGGCCTTCCCGCTTCACTTGCCGTCGGCCGTATTCGCCAGACGATTTTCAGCGTGTCGCACCGGACGTCGGATCCGGGGTCGATTCTCAAAGAGACGGATCGTCTGCTCCGCATTCAAGAACCGGATATTTTTGTGACCGCGCTGGTCGGCATCGTAAGCTTAGACGAACGCACGATTCGATATGCCTCCGCCGGCCATCCGCCGCCGATCGTCGCGTATCCCGACCGACCCATGCCTGAGCTTCCGACCGGCGGTCCGCCGATGGGTGCGTCCGATAATCCTGACTATCGCACGCACGACGTTGCAATCGAACCCGATGCAACATTCGTGCTCTACACCGACGGCTTAATCGAATTCAGACATGACGCGAACCAGGGAGAACGGGTATTGCGTGAAACCGTGGCGCGCTTGCAAATGCAACCGCTCTCGGCAACGCCGGCGCAGGACATCTACCGCGACGTCCTTGGAACAAGCGCGCCGCCCGACGACGTCGCGATCCTCGTGCTGCGGTTCTCTCCGCCCGCCACGGGGATCAATAAGGAAATTCCGCTTATACGGGAATGGCGCTTTCACGCTAGCGATGCGCACACGGCGCACGCAGCGCGCGGCGAAGTCGGTGAATATCTTCGAGCGTTCGGCGACGAGGTGAACGTCTTCACGAGCGAGTTGATTGTCGGCGAGCTGCTCGCGAATACCGTGGAACACGCACCGGGTCTCGTGCATCTGACCGTCGATTGGTCGGACGACCATCCGCTGTTGATCGTGCGCGACAACGGCCCGGGCCTACGCTCGCTAGCAGCGGAACTGCCCGACGTCTATTCCGAGGGCAATCGCGGATTATATCTGATCAAAACACTTGCGGTCAGTTGGTCCATCGAAAACTCGGCCTCCGGCGCAACGACGCTATCGGTCGTGCTACCGGTACGCCGTCGAGGGCATAGCAGCCGCTGACTGCGACATTGACAATTGTTCGAACGCCCGCTGAAGCGCGGGCACAGCTTCAGCAGCTTCCGCGACCGCTCGGATTGGTCCCGACGATGGGCGCAATTCACGCGGGACATCTCTCGCTCGCTGATCGTGCGCGTCGCGAGTGCGCGACGGTTGTTGCATCGATCTTCGTTAATCCGCTGCAATTCGGTCCGAATGAAGATTTCGAGCGATATCCGCGCGCGTTCGAAAGCGATTGCGCGCAGCTTGCCGAGCGCGGCGTCGAATTCGTCTATGCACCGACGGTTGATGCGGTTTATCCGCCCGGATTCAACACATACGTCGACGTCGGCGAGGTCGCGAGCCGCTTTGAGGGCGCGTTGCGCCCGGGACACTTTCGCGGCGTTGCGACCGTCGTGCTCAAGCTCATCAACGCCACCGGTCCTGATATCGTTTACTTCGGGCAGAAGGACGCGCAGCAATGTGCGGTCGTTCAGGCGATGTTGCGGGATTTTGACGTGCCGACGCGCATGGTCGTGTGTGACACCGTCCGTGAACCGAATGGGCTCGCGCTATCGAGTCGCAACGTGTATCTCACGCCCGAAGAGCGTGCCGCGGCGCCGTCTCTCCACGCGGCACTCTCGGCGATGCGCGACGCGATTAAGAGCGGTGAGACGTCTCGCGAGCGCGTGATTGCGCTCGGAAGAAGGCAGCTCGTTGCTCCGGCAGAAGTAGCTTACCTCGATGTCGTGGACGCTGTGAGCTTTACGCCGGTCGACCCGATCGTGCAGCCCTGTACCGTAATTGGCAGCGTGCAGCTCGGCGCAACGCGGATCATCGATAATATTCCATGAAGAATCAACTCGCTGACGTTTCCTTCAAAGCGATCCCCTGCGATGATCGCGACCTCGCCGGCGCGCATATTCACGCCAGGACTGGGACGGGCGAGATCATTCTTGAGGTGTACCGTAACGGCGGTATTATTCTGTCGGCTGCGCACGGTGATCCGATTCGCGGCGAGGTTACGGCGCCCGAGTTGAAGGCAGTGCTCAACACCGCGCGGTTGTGGCACTCCGAGTTGCTGCTGCTGTGGACCAAGTGCTGGGTACGCGACCCGGGCTGAGTTTTCAATTCGAGCGGATCCCGACGCCGATCGGGCCGATGCTGCTCGTCACTGATTTCGAAGGAAACGCGCGAGCGGTCGATTGGGAAGATCACGAAGATCGACTCCAAGGATTGCTGCATGGCTATTACCGTCCGCACGCGATTCATCTTGAGCAGGCGTCACGCGTAACTGCAGCCCGTGGCCAAATCGAAGCGTATTTCGCCGGCGATTTGCACGCAATCGATGCGATTCCGGTGACGATGCCCGGCACGTCATTTCAGAAGGACGTGTGGAACGCGCTGCGCCGGATTCAGGTCGGCACGACGATGAGTTACAGCGGCCTTGCGATCCAGCTCGGACGTCCGAAGGCAACGCGCGCCGTCGGGTTGGCAAATGGCGCGAATCCCATCGGTGTGATCGTCCCGTGTCATCGTGTCATCGGCGCAAACGCGTCGCTGACCGGCTACGGCAGCGGCTTACCTCGCAAGAAATGGCTGCTCGAACATGAGGGCGTGCTCCTCAAACTGAGGTAGCCCAAAACTCGGCGGAACTCAACACCGGAACGATCGAGAACTCGACGAGATCGCCCCAATGTTTGATCCAAGGCGTAAGTGCGTCTTGATCCTCAGCTTCCATCAGTTGGAAGCAGCACGTCCCGGAGACGTCGACCCAGCTCTGAAGATAGATGACGCCGTCCGGAAGCATGCGTCCGGTTTTTTGAAATCGCTCGCCGACCGAGACCGCGTTTCCGCTCTTGAAACGTTCGGTGACCATGAACAGCACGGCTAAACGCCTTGCAGGCAGATCATCGAGCCCTTCGATGCGGCCTGTCGCAACGTGATCAGCGGCGCGTAATCTCCCGAGTGGTAGAACTTCTGGAGTGATTCCATATCAGGAAATTCGAGGATCACGACGCGAGTCGGACTCCAGGAGCCTTCGAGGGCTTGTGGGCTGCCACCACGGGCGAGATATCGGCCGCCGTACTTTTCGATGACCGCCGGAACGGCGTCGCGATACTTGACGTAGTCAGCCTCGCTTTTGATCTCGATGTCGGCGATGATGTATGCTTTCATACGTGTCTTCTAACACGAATCCGGCCGCCGGGAAATACCCCATTGCCGCAGCCGCGATCGGCGCCTTACTTGCGGGCGCTTATATGCCGACGCCACTCTACGAGCTTTACCGGCGCGACTGGGGATTATCGCCCGGCCAGGTAACGCTCGTGTTCGCTCTCTTCGCGGCGTCTCTGGTTCCGTCTATGCTCTTCTTAGGTGGAATCTCCGACGAGATCGGGCGACGCAAGACGTTGTTGATCGCGTTGGGCTTCTCGGCGATGGGCTCGCTCGTGTTTGCATTCGCGGACGGCTTCTGGTGGCTCGTAGCGGGACGGATTTTGCAAGGGGTCTCGCTTGGCATAGGGATCGGTACCGGTGCTGCTGCGGTTCGCGAATGGATGGATGTTGGAATGCAGCGTCTCGCCGGCGAGGTCGTGCTGATCGGGACGGGGATCGGCGCGTCGTCGGGCGCTATTCTCAGCGGCGCCCTCGGACAATACGCCCCATTTCCGACGACGTTGCCGTTCCTCGCGCACATCGCGATCGTGGCATGCGTTGCTGCCGCAGTTTCGCGCGTCCCAACGTGTCCGCATCTGGCGTCTGCGGGACATCATGGCTTGCCGACGATACCCGCAGCAATTCGACGGCCGTTTTCTCTTGCGGCGCTCGAGGCATTCATCGGTTGGGCGACGGTTGCCATCTTTGCGTCGCTGATACCATCGTTTCTTGTGCGGTCGCTCGATCTGCACAATTTGCTCGTCGGTACCTGCGTCGTGACGCTCGTGCAAGCGGGACTTGTAACCGCTGCGCTCATCGCCGGCGGCCTGCGAAGCCGTGTGGTCATCATTGCCGGAATGCTCGCGCTCGGCGCAGGGTTGTGGCTGCTCTTGATCGCGGTTCCGTATCATGTCTATCCGTTGATTTGCATCGCGATCGCGATCGTCGGCGCCGGTAACGGCCTATCGTACATGGCCGGCCTCAACATCGTGAACCGAATCGCAGAACCTGAACACCGCGCCGAGCTGCTCTCCGCATTTCTCGTCGTGACGAATCTTGGTTTCAGTGTGCCCGCAATTGCAGTCGGCTTCACGGCGAACAAGATCGGCTTGTATAACGCAATCGTAGCGGCGGCCATTTTGTTCGGAATATTCGCCGTCTTCACGATGTTCGTCACAACTGAGAAAAATCTGACGCCGGTTCCAGCACCGGCGTCATAACCTAGGTTGCGAAGAACTCGGCGAACGCGGCTCGCTGTGGCCATGCCACGATCGCTGACATCAAATTGCCGACGTCACCGCTGAGCGGCGGCGCGGGCATGAACAAGAAGAACCCGTTTAGTCCAAAGACGAAGAATATGAGCCCGAGTAGGATGCGGGCGACGAGAACGGCGATCCCCATTACTGCATCTCCTCGAGGAGCGAGTCGAGGCGTTCGTTGCTCTGCATCATGCCGCCGGCCATTCCTTGTGAGATCATCCGGTCGCGCATCGCGAGCGAGCTGAAAACGATGCGACTCGTTAAACGCGTCTTGCCGCCTTCGTCTTCGAAGGCGACGTACGAGGTGACGGTATCTTCGGGCGCGCCGCCCCATACGAACGTCATAACGAGTCGCGAGGGCGGATCGATTTCGAGATATTTTCCGCTGAAATCGTGGATCGCGCCGAACGCATCCTGCTTGACGTGCCACTCGCCACCGACGCGTAAGTCGATGTCGACCGAGAGATTCTTGGTGTGGTGTGGTCCCCACC
This sequence comes from Vulcanimicrobiaceae bacterium, assembly GCA_049520515.1. Lineage (GTDB taxonomy): Bacteria > Vulcanimicrobiota > Vulcanimicrobiia > Vulcanimicrobiales > Vulcanimicrobiaceae > JAFAMS01. Next base: position 68,583 of record JBEKPS010000005.1, on the reverse strand, counting down.
AGCGCATCATCATGTCGCGATCGGTCTGAGCTTTGAACACGAGCTCACGCGGCGCATCGAAGACGCGGGTCGCGACCATCTCTGGTCCGGCGGTCGCAGCCGCCGTCGCCGTATATCCCGCGAGTTCCGAGAGCCGTGAGAGGGTCTGTTCCAAACCTTGGATCGCCCGGTGTTCCTCGGCGATTCGATTGCGGGTCTCGGCGGTGTCGAAGATCATGCGACTGGTGAGGCGTGTCTTTCCGTCGACATCTTCGAACGTGATCTCGACGTCGAATTTTGGCGCGATGTGCGAGTAGCACAAGCGCGAAGGCGACTCGACGACGCTGTAGACGATGTGATTGTCGTAATCGCGTCCGTCGGGTCCGTGCATCACGAATTTCCACGAGCCGCCGGGACGGACGTCCATCGATTCGATCGACATCGTAAAGCCTTTGGGACCAAACCACCACGCAACGTGATCGGGACTCGTCCACATTGCGAAGACCAGCTCGCGCGGAGCATCAAACGTCCGCGTCATTGCGATTTCGTTGGCGGCTGCAATCATGGTTTCTCCTTGCGCTGAATTTCGCGGAGGTAATCGTCGAGACGCTCGAGGCTCTCATCGAAGAAGCGGCGGTAGTGCTCGATCCAATCCGCAGCCTCGCGGAGCGGCTGTGCTTCGAGCCGGCACGGTCGCCACTGCGCCTGGCGCCCGCGCGAGATCAGACCGGCGCGCTCGAGCACTTTGAGGTGCTTGGTAATCGCGGGCATGCTGAGCTTGAACGGGGTCGCCAGCTCGGTCACCGAGGCTTGGCCCTTGCTCAGGCGCGCGAGGATCGCGCGGCGCGTTGGGTCGGCGAGGGCCGAGAAGGTCGAGTCGAGTTGGGTGGCTGTCATGTTAAGTTACCTGTGAGTTAAATAACTAATAGGTAAAATAGCATCCCTGGGGCCGCCCGTCAACCGCGAGGGCCGCGGTGCAGACTCGCTAGTCGAAAAGAATCGTTAAGACCGCCACATCATCAGGGTAGAGCGGTTCTTCGCGTAGCACGCGTTCGACAATAAACTTTGCGGGGCTCGTAGCGTTTTGGACTAGAGCATCGCGCGACGCGTCGAGCAGGCGCTTCTCGCCTTCCTCCATGTTGTGAGACGACTCGATCGTCCCGTCCGTGTACAATACCAACAGCGAACCACTCTCGTACGTGAAACTATGCTCTCGGATGAGGTCAGGCAAGTTGCGCTCGACGCCAAGCGCAAAGCCGTGATTGGGCAGGATGCTGGCATCCTCTCCGCGCTTCGCCAGGATCGGCGGACAGTGACCTGCGGAGGCATATGTCACGTTCCGCGTGGCGGTATCGATCACGCCGTAGAGCGCCGTAGTAAACTCGACGTGGTTGTTATTGAGGAAAATCACTTGGTTCGTTTGATCCAACACCGGTATCGGCATGGGATTGTTGCGCCGAAGCGATGCCGCGATGAAGATTGCCTGTTTGGCTTGCGCCATCTTCACAGCCGATCCGGGCCCTCTTCCGCACACATCGCCGACTGAGAATGCGATTCGTCCATCGGGCAAGATGAAGACGTCGTACCAATCGCCGCCCAGCTGCTCGATTGCCGCCATCGGCTTGTAAAGGACGTCGAACGCGAGTCCGTCGACGACAGGGAAGTCAACCTTCTGAAAACCCTTCATGAGGGCATCGACTATTGCTTGTTTTGAGGCAAGCTCCAGCCGGAGCTCTTGGATGAGGGGCGCTTCTTCTATCAACATGTCGAAACCAAAGCTGGAGACGCCCAAATGAGGACCCCGTTCTGAACTCTGAGGCTATCAGGTGTGAATCAGGGGGTCTGTCCTCAATTGCACACCAGTGCGCACCGGTCTAGGTTTCTAAGGCCGCGCTTGACGCCGGGGCCGCTTTCCTTATATGATGCGCGAGGCTCCAATGACCGTAGGTGGGAGGCGACTCCCTTAATTCATGCCTACCGAGGTAAGCCACGATTTCCGCTGTCCCTCGAACTACGGCGCTTCGCGCCTACGCTCGGGATGACAAAGAGAGGGCCCTGCCCTCACTACAATCGTGACGCCTCGCAGATGTCTGCGGAGGCGTTTTTCATTACCGTGGCTTGAGCCGCGATATTAAGGAACCCGATCATGCCAACCGCCAAAAAAGAATCGACGATCGAAGATCTGCGCGAGCGCATCGCAAAGTCGCCGAATTTGTTTTTCACCGACTACGTCGGCCTCACGGTCGAGGAGATCACCAAGCTCCGCGCCGAGCTGCGTAAAGACGGCACGACGTACACCGTCGTCAAGAATACGCTGTTCAAGCGCGCTGCCGGCGACGAGCTTGCAGCCAAGGTTGAGGAATTTCTGGCGGGACCGACGGCGATCGTCTTCGGCGGTGCCGATCCGGTTGCGCCCGCCAAAGCACTCAAGCAATTTTCCGACGCGACGAAGCCCGTCAGGGTCAAAGCCGCGTACATTGACGGACGGATCGTCGACGCGAAGCAAGTCGCGACGCTCGCATCATTGCCGTCGAGACTCGAGCTGCTCGCAAGGCTCGTCGGTTCTCTCTCGAGCCCAATGCGTGGTCTCGTCACCGTTCTCTCAGGCAATCAAAGCGGTCTCGTTCGTGTCCTCAATGCAATTCGCGAGAAGAAATCCGCAGCGGCCTAGTTCACAAGGAGCATCATCATGGCATTAGCAGAAATTATCAATTCAATCGACAATCTCACCGTTCTCGAGCTTGCGGATCTCGTGAAGCAGCTTGAAGAGAAGTATGGCGTGAGCGCGGCCGCACCAGTTGCCGTCGTTGCAGCCGCAGGCGGAGCCGCAGCAGCGGCGCCGGAAGTCAAGACCGAGTTCGATGCAGTGCTGACCGAAGTCGGTGCCGAGAAGATCAAAGTCATTAAGGCGGTTCGCGAAGTCACGAGCCTCGGTCTCACGGAAGCGAAAGCATTCGTCGAGAGCGCACCCAAGCCGATCAAGACCGGCATTCCGATGGACGAAGCCGAGAAGATCAAGGCCAAGCTCGAAGAAGTCGGCGCGAAAGTCGAAATTAAGTAGAAATAATCGGGGCGCGTCAAGCGCCCCGATCCATTTAGAAGGCTCCTCGCGCTGATTCGCGCGAACCTGAGTCGTGTTGAGGTTGCTCCACGGCTTAGCACTCGTCGCACTCGTCGCGCTCTGCATTCCGGCCCGCCTGCTCGCGTCGGTACTCGACACTGCGAACCTAGATCGTACGTGTCCCGCATGTGCGAACTTCTTTCAGTTTGCCAACGGCGGATGGGTCGCGCATCATCCGATTCCGGCGGATAGCTCGACCGTTACGGCGTTCGACGACCTTGCATCGCACAATCTCCAAATTTCGCATGAAATCCTCGAAGACGCCGCTCACGATCCGCTGGTATTCGGGGACCGCCAACGTATAGGCGACTTCTATGCTGCGTGTATGAATGAAGGCGCGGCCGAACGCGCCGGCATCGGACCGCTTGGGCCGCTGTTGGGGCGCATCGCAGCCGTAAACGATCTGCCGTCACTGACGGGCGCCCTGATCGAGCTTCACCGCCGCGAGATCGACTCGTTTTTCGAAGCGACCTCGGCGATCGACGCCAAGGATAGCGACCGCGAGATTGCGATCATCATTCCGGATGGTCTCTCACTCCCCGACCGAGATTACTACACGCGCAACGACGATAAATCGGTCAAGTTGCGCGCCCAATTCGGCCAACACATAGCAGCGATATTCGTTCTCGCCGGCGACGATCGAGCGAGAGCCGCAGCTGAAGCACAGAGCGTCCTCGCGATCGAAACGGGGATGGCGAAGGTCCAGTTGACGAACGTCGAGCGGCGCGATCCGAACAACACCTACCATTTGATAACGCGCACCGAGCTTGCACGCGATGCTCCGCACATCGACTGGGACCATTATTTCAACGCGCGCGGTTTTCCGAAGTTCGACGATCTCAATCTTTCGCAGGTTGCGTATCTCGAAGCACTCGACGCGCAACTGGCGTCGACGCCAATCGAGGATCTCAAGGCGTATCTGCGTTGGCGGGTGCTGACGTCTTATGCACCCTGGCTTTCGAAGGGTTTCGTCAATGAAGATTTCGCGTTCGCGTCGGATCTGACCGGCGTCAAGGCGCAGCCGGTTCGCTGGGAGCGTTGCGTCAATCTGATCGATGCAGAGCTTGGAGATGCTCTCGGTCGCATATGGGTGGCGTACGCGTTCCCGCCCCAAGCGAGAGCCCGCGCCCAGAAAATGGTCGGGAACCTCGTCGCGGCGCTGCGCGACGACATCACGACGCTTCCCTGGATGAGCGATGAGACGCGCAACGCCGCTCTTGCGAAGCTCGCGGCAATGGGACGAAAGATCGGTTACCCCGACCGCTGGCGGAATTATTCGGGCGTTACAATCGATCCGGGTTGGCTTGTTGACGATATCGAGCACGCCGACATGTTCGATACGAAGCTCGAGATTGCAAAGATCGGAAAGCCAGTCTCGCACGATGATTTTGGAATGACGCCGGAAACGGTCAACGCGTATTACTCACCACAGCGCAATGAGATCGTGTTCCCGGCCGGCGTCTTGCAGCCGCCGTTCTTCGATTTTCGCGCGGATGCGGACGATGCGATGAACTACGGCAGCGTCGGCGCGATCATCGGCCACGAGCTGACGCACGGATTTGACGACGAGGGACGGCGTTACGACGAGCGCGGCAACCTTCGCGATTGGTGGACGCCGCAGGACGCGGCAGGTTTTACTATTCGCGCGCAGTGCTTCATCGACGAATATTCGAACTTCTCGGTCGGCGATCTCAAGCTCAACGGACAACTCGTCGAAGGCGAAGCGATTGCAGATCTCGGCGGACTGACGATTGCGTACCGCGCCTTCGAACATGCACAGGCATCGGAGCCACGTGTAACGATCGGCGGATTTACGCCCGAGCAGCGATTCTTTCTCGGCTACGCGCATGTCTGGGCCGGTCAGACGCGACCCGAGTCGGCACGCGCGCGAGCGCTCAGCGATCCGCACCCGCCGGATTTTTTCCGCGTGAACGGGACTGTTGCGAACATGCCCGAGTTCGCGGCAGCGTTCGGATGCAAAGCCACCGATGCGATGATCCGCGACGATTCCCGGCGGTGTGGGCTCTGGTAACTTAAACCGGTGTGACCCAGTCTTTGTGCTTGGGGTCTTCGCCTCGCGTTGCGCGACTGTAGGCCGTGTGAAGTTTGTCGGTGATCGGATGCGCGCGCGGATAGACGTGATCGTCGACTGACGCGACGGCCACCAATTCTGCTGCTGTTCCCGTCAAGAAGACTTCATCGGCCGCAAAAAGCTCTTCTTTGGTGAGCGGCCCGATGTCGACCGTTAGCCCTGCATCTTGTGCGAGCGCCATTGCGCTGCGGCGCGTGATGCCGTTCAAGACGTCTTCGCTTGTTGGATTCGTTCGCAACTTGCCGTCTTTGATCAAGAAGATGTTCTCGCCGGTTCCTTCGGCGACGTTGCCGCGATCGTTGAGCAGCAACGCCTCGTCGAAGCCGCGTTCCATAGCCTCGTGGAGGGCGCGAATCGAGTTCATGTAGTGGCCGCTGCCTTTAGCGGTCGATGCCATCGCCTTCGATGGCGTTTTCATCACCGGAGAAATCGTTAGCCGGCATCCGGCGTCACCACCGGGCGCGATCGTTCCGGAAAATCCGCGCACCGCGATCATCACGTGCACGGCATTCTTTTGGAAGAGCGGCGCAAGCGCGAACTTTCCCTCGCCGAAGAATACGAGTGGCCGAATGTACGTCGATTTGTGACCGCTGGCTCGGACCGTTTCGACGGTCGCGCGGCACGTGTCCTCGACGGACTGCCTGATTGTCAAACCGTACTCGGCGGCCGAGCTGAAAAGGCGCTCGATGTGTTCGCGCAGGCGGAAAATTCCCGACCCGCTCGCCGTCTCGTAGGAGCGAATGCCCTCAAAAACGCCGCTGCCGTAGTGCAGCGCATGGGCGTACGGATCGATAACGATCTCGCTCTGCTGGACGAGGCGTCCGTCGTACCAATAGGTGGTGTCGGTCGATTCGATCGAGGGAGGTGCGAGCGGTGAAGTCATATTGAGAGTGATTATGCGGGAAGCTACCTGCGTCGTCCTCGCGGCCGGACTCGGCACGCGGATGGGCGGCGAAAAGCTCTCAAAACCGTTTCGTGACGGGACGATTTTGGACGCCGTTGTCCAGGCGTGCGCTGATTTTCCGACCGTCATCGTCGCATCGCCGGCCGTGCCGCTCGATGTATTGCCGCACAACGTTCAAATCGTCATCAATGACGAGCCCGATCGCGGGATGGCGCACTCGCTGCGGCTCGCAAATTCCGTCGTCCCGGCGGAGCATCCGATCGCGGTGCTGCTGGGCGATAAGCCGCTCGTCAGCGCAACGCTCGTGGAGCGGATGATCGGCGAGCTCGGCGAGAACGACGTTGCCTATCCGGTGCGCGCCGGCAAACCGGGTCATCCCGTCGTGTTCTCACCGTTTGCGCGCGCGCTGATTGTTGCGCTACGCGACGGCGATACGATTCACACGGTTCGCGATCACGAAATGCTGACGCGACGAACGGTCGAAATCGACGACCAAGGCGCGTATCTTGACGTCGATACCGAAGAAGATTATCGCAGACTCCATCCGTAATCGCGCCGCAGGAGCGACAGTAAGTACACCGCGACGCTGAGCGAGACGATCCAGAAACTGCTCGGCCAATCGGTGTAGTACGCAAGCGTAATACCAAGCCACGCTTCGAAGAGCGCGAGCAGCGCGGAAAGGATGACGCCCGCGCCGACTGAGGTTGTCAGGCGTTGCGCAGCGGCGGCGGGGCCGACCATCAGCGCGAACACGAGCAAAACGCCGACGATCTGCGCGGATTCAGCCGTTGTCAGTGCGACGATGGCAAGAAACAGTACTCCATAAGTGCGCAGCGAGATGCCTTTTGCTTCCGCGAGATCCGGCTGCAGGCTCGCGAACAACAGCGGGCGCGCAATAATCGCCATGGCGATAAGACTCACGAGGCCAAGAGCAAGCAGCGTCCAGACCGTTTGCATGTCGACCGCCAGAACGTTTCCGAATAATAGTGTGGTGGCTTGCGTCGCGTACGACGTGATGAAGCTGAGAAACAGCAGCCCGAGACCCAGCGCGAACGCCAGCACCATTCCGATAGCGACGTCGCGCTGCGCGATCTTCTCGCCGAGCAGCCCCATTCCAATGCCCGCAAGCATCGTCACGAGCACGAGCCCCCAGATCGGCGGAATGCCGATGAGGACCGCGCCCGTCGCACCGGTGAACCCGACGTGCGAGAGGGCATGACCCGCAAACGTTTGGCCGCGCAGCACCAGAAAATAGCCGACAGTCCCCGCGACGAGTGCCACGATCGTGGCGGCCGCAAATGCGTGCCGCATGAAATCATACTCAAGCATGCGGATGTGAATGCGGCCCGGTGTGATGTTCTTCGAGATGATGTCCGCCGGACATTACGAAAACGCGGCCGTCGACGCGCACGACTTCGATATCGGATCCGTAGAGGCGCGACAGCACGGGCGTCGTGATGACCTCATCGACCGTGCCCAGCTCGGCGTGGCCACCGCCCAAGTAGAGCACCCGGTTCATCGTGCCTATCAGCGGGTTCAATTCGTGCGCGCTGAACAGCACGGTAATCTCGAGCTGCGATTGCAAGGTTTTGACGAGCTGTACGACGTCGTCTTGATGGCGCGGATCGAGACTGACGAGTGGTTCATCGAGAAGCAGCAAGCGCGGCTTGCCGATGAGCGCTTGGGCCAACAACAAGCGTTGACGTTCACCGCCGGAGATCTCGAAAAGCGGCCGCTTCGCGAGCGACGTAGCCCCGACAAGCTCGAGGACGCGCGCGATTTCATTGCGATCGTCGCGACTGAGGAGCGGTAGACCGAGGTGCCCGCCGTTGACGGCGCTGGCAACGACGTCCCAGCCGCGCAAGCGCGTGCCGGGAAAATTACTGTGCACCTGCGGCATGTAGCCGACATTTGGGTTGCCGCGCGTCGCCGGTTCACCGAGCACGGTGATCGTGCCGCTCACCGGCGGAACGAGTCCCAATATCGATCGAATCAACGTCGTCTTACCGGCACCGTTGGGTCCGAGGAGTCCGACGAATTCATTCGGACCGATCGCAATGTTGACGCGATCAAGGATCGTACGGTTCCCGAGCACCAAGCGAACGTCGCGAAACTCGATGGCGTTCACAAGGCCCTCTGCACGGCATCGAGCTCATTCGAGATCCAGGTTTGATACGTCATTCCGGGTGGTTCGGTCTCTGTGGCTCCGACGACCGGAATGCCGGAAGCTTTGGCAATATCGACCATGCGTTGCGCAACCGGATCGGAGGCCTGGCTATTGTAGACGAGCATCTTGACCCGATGCATCCGTAAATTGTTTTCGAACTCGGCGACCTCGGTCGCGCCCGGCTCGCTGTCGTTCATAACCGCGATTTGGAAACGCATGTCGAGCGACTGCATTCCGAGCGCGTCGAGCATGTAGCCGAAGACTGGTTCCGTCGCCGTGACCGGCGTGCCGGCGAATTTCTTACGTAGTGTTGCGATGCGCGCATCGATCGGTTGCAAGGATTGCTCGAACGATCGCAGGCGTCGCGCGTAGTCGGCGCGATTGGCGGGATCGGCTTGGGATAGATCGGCGCTCAGTTGCGTCGCGAGAGCAAGCATTGCGTGCGGATCATACCAAACGTGAGGATTGTCGCCGGGCTTCTTGCCGATCAGATTCGCGACGGCGATCGTGACTCGGCTGGTGTTGCGGGCGGCGCCGAGTAGCTTGTCGACCCATGGATCGTAGTCGATTCCGTTATAGATGACGATCTGCGCGCCGGAAACCGCGCGCGCGACCGACGGGCTGGCTTCAAACAGATGCGGATCCTCGTCCGGATTGTTCAGGACGCTGGTCACCGCGACGTGCGGGCCGCCGATCTGCCGTGCGACGTCGCCGTAAAAGTTCTCCGCCGCGAGAATGCCGACGGTGAGGGCCAGCACAAGCACTAGAATTTGCAATCCATATGCAAGTTTTCTTGGCACACATCCCCGGGTGGTCCTTCTCTCGAGAGGTCCGGAGCGGTCAGGGGGCCGAAATTGCGGTCGTGTTTGAGAAGCAGCCCGCGTCGCCTCGCGCGATCTATAGCACGTCCTCGCGGCGTGCGATCCTTGGTTTGTTGCAGGCAGAGAGGCGCTATCTCACCGCAGCGGAGCTTCACAAGGCGCTCCGCAAACGCCACCGGCAACTTGCGCTAACGACGGTCTACCGGACGCTGCAGCATCTGACGGGATTAGGCGCCGTTTCGAGCCGAATGATGCCGAACGGCGAGCTCGGCTATTTGTTTTGCGCGAACGACGAGCACCATCATCACGCAATCTGCACCGGTTGCGGGCACGTCGAAGAAGTCAATTGTCGCGTGATCGACGAGTTCAAGAAACTGCTCGTCACGCGGCAGGGGTTCGCGCTCGACGACCACTCGATCGAGCTCTACGGCCGCTGCGCAGCATGCCGCTAGCTATAGGGAAGGAGAGTAAGGCTAGGTCGCAAAGGAAACTTGCAGGTGATTTGCAGGTTTAGTGCTCGCCGTCTGGCCGCGCTGGTCTTTCTCGCAGCAGCGATTCCGTTCGGCATAGCCGGACATTTGCTCGGCGAGGCCGTTGCACTGGATCATGAAAGCTTGTGGGCGCTGGTGTTCGCCGAGCGGCACATTTATCTGCTCACGCTCGGAGCAGTCGCGCTCGCATTTCTGTTCTTGATTGGCCGCGGTCCGCGTTGTGCGCATCGGGCTTCGCACGCCCGGGAACTGATTCGCGCGCTTCCGTTCGGCGGTCAAGGCGTACGATTCGCCGCCCTGAGCTTCGCGTTTCAAGTTGCATTCTTCGGCGTGACGCAGGCGATCGAAGGATGCCCGATTCAGGGAGGCGATCTCCTCGCCGGGCTGCTCGTAGCCCTAGCTGCGGCGCTTATCGGGGCGCTATTCCTCGCACTCTTCCAGCGGAATCTCGTCGTCTTCGCCTTGCTGATGTCGTGGACGAACGCGAAACAATCCGATCGTGAGCGCAAACGCCCGCAACCCGCTCCATTTGCGCGCTTCGCGAAGCGGCGCGGCGCATTCTTGTTCTCCATCGCGAGCCGGCCGCCGCCGGTTCTGGCTGCATTTCCTAACCGTTAGCAGCCGCGGCGCGTAAGCGCCGCTCATCGCGATTGGAGATCTCGTGCCTCAGAATATTCGGCGTTTCATCGCCGTCAGCCTTATTAGTATTTTCTTACCATTTTTATGCTCCGCACCGTCGTACGCCGTCAATGCATCCTCGTTTCTCAGCGGAACGGTGACGACCAACGGCGTCCCGATCGCGAACATTACGGTGACGGCGACCGGCAACGATCACAGCGTACAAACGAAAACGGACGCTAAGGGACATTTCTCGTTTCCGCCGCTTCCCGTCGGCACGTACGCGGTCGCTGCCGAGAGCGGGGGCCTGCGCGGACAAATGCGCGTCGATCTCGGAAGCGGAGGCGCTGTCATCGCGATCGCTTTGCAACCTCTTTCGGAGATTGGTCACGTGGTCGTCAACGAAGCGCGAGCCGAAGTTGCACACGGAAGCGGCAGTGATGTCGTGTTGAACAGCGCCGAGATGACACAAATGCCATTTAACAACAGCTTCTCGGAAATGGAAATTCAAATGCCCGGCGCAGTTCGCGGTGCGAATGGCGTCGTGCACATGAACGGGGATCATGGCGTCATCAACTACATGCTCGACGGCGTCCCGTTGCCGCAAGAGCTTAATCGCGACATCGGCGGAGAGATCAACATCAACAACCTCTCGCTCGTCGATCTGATCGAGGGAGCGTATCCGGCGCAATACGGGTTGAAATTCGGCTCGGTCTTCAACATGGCGACGAAAGCTGGAACAGGGCCCTCAGGATTTGACGGCTATTTGTCAGGCGGCTCCTACACAAACATGGACGGTCAAATCGGCTACCATGCGCCGATTGCGGGGGGCGGGGGATTCGACATTGCGCTCTCCGGCTTCCAAACGACGCGCGGCCTCGATCCGCCCAACTTCGGTTCGCCCCATAACGATGCAAGCTCGCTCGGCCAATTCATGCGCTTCACGCTGCCCGCCGGCGGCAATGATTTCACCAGCATTACGTTCGTCAATAGTCACAGCTCGTTTCAAATCCCAAACGACGTCGACGGCGGTGAGCCGGCCAATACGGACGACGACGAGACCCAAGCGGATACGTTTCTGTCCGTACAACTTCACCACGCGATCGGGGACACCGGCGAAGTGACGTTCGGGCCGTCGTACAAGGTTTCACGGATTCAAGACTTCGGCGATCCCACGAATGACTTTATCTATGGCGAAAACGTAAACCTCGCAAGCGGCGGTTCGGCGGCGGACTGCGCGAACGCGCTCGTCAATCCCGCCGTGTTTGGTCTTACGACATGCGGCTATTCACTTGCCGATACGCGCACTGCAATCGACTACTTGATGCAGGCAGACTACAATCAACGGTTCGGACGGCATACGATCGCAGCCGGCGCCGGCTACGATCTCTCACGCGTTCTGAAGTATTACGCTGTCACGCTGCAGCCGGGCAATTTCCTCGCGCCGATAGAAATACCGGCGACGCCTGGCGCCGCAACGACCGTCGTCGACAACAGCCCGAACCTCGGGAATACGTACACGTCGTACATTCAAGACAGCTGGCGCATGAGCAGTCTGTGGGAAGCCGACTACGGCTTGCGCTACGATTTCTTCAGCATCAAATCAATGCAGTTCGCGCAGGGTTTCGGCGCGTTCAGTCCCAGGCTAAAGATTACGCGATACTTCGGAAATCGGGCGAGCATTTATGGGTACATCGGGCGCTTCTTCGAGCCGTTCTCGTTCGAGAACGTCAGCCCGCACGCGGCATACCTGCTCAATCTTCCCTTGCAGCCGACTGAGGCGCAATTTGATTTGAAGCCGGAACGCGATACACAGCTGGAGCTTGGCGGGCACATTCCGGTCGGCGACGGCGATCTCGGTTTTCGCGTGTGGCAAAAGAACGCGAATAACTTGATCGACGATACGCAAGTCGGCGTTACGCTGCTGCATCAAGACATCAACTACGTGCTCGGCCGGCTTTCTCAGGAAGCGCTCAACTACAGCCGGCCCGTGACGGGCAACGGGCGTGCTTATTTCTCGATTGCGCACGTCGTGTCGCTCAATAGCGGCTGCGAGACGCAATTGCTCGCGCCATGCTTCGGACAGCCAAACGGATTTACGCCGGCAGATCACGAGCAAAACTGGAGCATCGCGAGCGGCGTGCTCTTGAACAATCCCCATGGCGGGTGGTTTTCGGCCGACGGCGAGTATGGCAGCGGTCTTTCTTCCGGACTGAACCCCAATGGCGGAATCACCTGCGCAGGACCGATGCTCGAAGCACCGATCGGAGGACCATGTAAGAGAACGCCTCATACGACGTTCAACGTCGAAGAAGGCCTCGCGCTCAACGCGAAAACGGCGATCACGTTAGGGATTCAGAACATCCTCAACGATCGCTACTTCGTGACGTATCTGAACGCGCAAGGTAATCACTACGCGCCACCGCGCATGTTTACCGTGGGCGTACGCGTGAAGCCGTAACTACAGCGAGGCGCGGTCGAGTAGCATCTTTCGGACGGCGGCGATGACGCGCTCAACCGGCGCTTTTCGATAAGCCCAACGCTCGTCTTCGTCCGGCTGCACGATCACCATCGTCGCGTTCGTCTCGAAAATGACGATGCGACCGTCGGGCGCGAGCCCGAAATCGATTCCGGCGTAGTCGAGGCCGAGCGCGCTTGCAATCTTTCCGAGTGTGGCGACTGCGTCATTGCCGAGAACGCCCGACATGTTGTTCAGAAAAAGCTTGTCTTCCGCTCGGTGCTCGGGCACGTCGGCCATGTCGGCTGAAAAATAATGCACCTTCCAGTCGTTCGAGATCGCAAGGTGGAGTGGGTAGAGACGGCCGTCGACGAACATGACGCGATATTTTCGGACCTTGCCGCCCGGGCCATGCAGATCAATGTATTCGATCGCGTAGAGCTGCTCGCCCGGTAGCGCGGTGGCTGCTGCGGCAAGATCGTCGGACCGCTCGATGAGATTGAAATTGTGACCGGTGTGATGACCCGGCGAACGCAGCAGCAGCGGAAACGAGAAGCCGTGCTTCTCGAGCGTCATCGCACCGTCCCAAGCAGCGAGCACGTCGCGTGGGAAAAGCTGCGTGCGCGGTGTCAAGACACCGGGAATGGCCCGGAGACGCGATGCGTTTTCGACGCGGGTCGTGCGTAGGACGCGGTCGGGCGGATTGAGCACCGCGCCCTTGCGCTTGCCGGCGGTAATACGCTGCGCGATCATCAGCGCTTCGGCGCCGCTGTCCGCATCGCCGATGGCGTTGAAGATCATATCGTATGGTGGTAGCCGTGCATCCTTTGCGAAGAGCTCGACGACCAGCTTCGTCGTCTCGAAGACGCGATCGTCGAGCAGCTTCTCGAGGTGCAGGTTGCCGCTGCCGAGCGAGACCAGCAACGTTACCAAGATGGGTTTGCGAGCACCACGGTACGGCAGAACGGTAATTGCATTCTCTCCGCCTGCGACCTCGCGCAGCTCCGCGGCGCCGGTCTTTCCAAGCTGCGACAGCACTGCGGCGAGGCCGCGCTTTGCATCACCGTGCGTAGGGTCGACCCGCAGCGCCTTTTCGTATTCGGCTTTCGCTTCCTCGAGCGCGCTAGCGCGCAAGAACACAAACGCGAGATTCGAGTGCGCAGTCGCGGTTGTCGGGAAAAGCTCCACGTTCTCAAGGAAAAGCGCGAAGGCTTCTTTGCGCTTTCCTTCGTTCCAGAGCTTCAGGGCGAGGTCGTTGCGAGTGGCAAAATCGGAAGAGCTCAAAACGTCCCGGGGTAGGCTCCTCCGTCGATCAGAAGATTCTGGCCGGTAATGTACGAGGCTTGCGCCGAGCAGATGTAGGCGCACAGCTCGCCGAACTCCGGCGGCTGACCGAAACGGCCGGCCGGGATCGTGGCGGCGCGAGCCGACGACGCATCTTCAAATGAAATGTTGCGGGCCGACGCTTGTGCGCGGATCGTTGAAAATAAGCGGTCGGTTCCGAACGAACCCGGCAATAAATTATTGATCGTGACGTTGTGCTTGATGGTCGTGCGCGCAATGCCGGCCACAAATCCCGTCAAACCCGAGCGCGCGCCATTTGAAAGCCCAAGCACATCGATCGGTGCTTTCACGGCGCTCGACGTGATATTGACAATGCGGCCGAATTTGCGGGCGATCATTCCGTCGACGACCGCCTTGATCAGCTCGATCGGCGTCAGCATGTTCGCATCGACGGCGCGAATCCACGTATCGCGGTCCCACTCGCGAAAATCGCCGGGTGGCGGACCGCCCGCGTTGTTAATCAGAATGTCGGGCTCGGGGCAGGCGTCAAGCGCGGCTTTACGGCCCTCCGGAGTCGTGATGTCCGTCGCGACGATGGTGACGTTCACGCCGCTTTCATCGCGGATCTCTTTTGCGGTCGCTTCGAGCGGCTCGCGATTGCGCGCCAAGATAACGAGATCGACGCCCTCACGCCCGAGCGAGACTGCACACGCCTTGCCGAGTCCCTTGCTCGAAGCGCAGACGATTGCGCGCCTCCCTTTAATTCCAAGATTCATGCGCGGGCGTTCGCCCTCACCAGAGCCCGCACCGCTGAGCCGGGGCCCGATACATCGGATCGCGCCGGTGGCAACCGAAGGCGGTCGCGAATTGCGGCATATTGATCAGCGTTCCCAGGACACGATCGCGTCCGTCGGGATGCGGATCGACGAGCTCGTCGACGCGCATTCGCTCGGGGCGATCGAAGGTCGAGTACGCTTGCGCAAACGCCAGAAAGAACCGTTGCTCCGGCGTCCAACCGTCGATTTTTGTACGCGGCTTACCGGCGAGGGAACGTTCAAGCGCGTCATAGGCGATTTCGACGCCGCCCAAGTCCGCGAGGGCCTCGCCGATGATCAGTTTATCGTTCTCGTGCAACTCGCCGTATTCACGTGCGACGCAATTGGCGCGCACCGACCACGCCGCCGCATCGACGGGTTGCCACCAGTCGCGGAGATTGCCTTGTGCGTCACTGCGCCGGCCTTCGTCATCGAAGGCGTGCGTCAGCTCGTGCGCGACAATGACGCCGAGGGCACCGAAATTGGTTGCATCATCGAAATGCGTGGAGAAGAATGGCGGTTGAAGCAACCCGGCCGGAAAGGTGATGTCGTTGTAGGCGGCGCTGTACGATGCGTTGACCGTCGGAGCCGACATCGACCAGAATTCGCGACTCACGTTTCGGCCGAGGTGCGTGAATGTGTTGCGTGCCCGGTATAACGAGAGGCGCAACGAGTTATCCAGAAACGTTCCACGATCGATGTTCACGGTCTCGTAGCTGCGCCACGACTCGGGGTAACCGACGTGATCGGCGATCGCGTCGAGCTTGGCGAGCGCCTCGTGTCGCGTCGATTCGCTCATCCACCCGAGCGTGCTCAAGTCGTCGCGCAACGTCGTTTGAATCGTGGAAATGAGATGTTTGGCTTCGACGCGCGTCTCTGGCGAGAACTCGCGCTCGACGTAGAGTTGTCCGAGTGCGTCAGGTAAGTCAGTATCGACGGAGCGGACGCAGCGGTACCAGAGCGGTTGTTGTTCGTGCCGGCCGACGAGGGATCCGTCGAACAAATCAGCTTCATCGGAAAACGACATCGTCAGTGCCGGCGAGGCTCGTTCGATCAAACGATAGAGCAAGTAGGCACGTAGTTCGGTGACCGGTGTGTTGCGCAGCACCGTGTCCAAGTTTCTGAAATACTCAGGCTGCGAGACGTCGATGGCGTCGACGTTCGATGCCATCCGATCGCGCAAGAACAGCGAAAGGTCGAAACTCGGAATCAACAGTTGAGCTTCTGCCAGGGTCATCTTGTGATAGTTGGCCGCCCGGTCGCGCAGAGCGGCGCGTGTTCGCGAACCGCGCGCAAGTTCGATCTCGACCGCGATGACCGCATGTGCCTCGGCGTAACTGGTGGCGAGGTCGTCGCCGAGAAGACGAAAATCGCGCGTGACATGCGCGACGTAGTCGTTGCGGATCAGATCCGCGCGCGCGTCCGGCGCAAAATACAGAGCGCGATCGGGTAGGCCGAGACCCCCCTGTGCGATGAACGCGATCGTGCGCTGCTCATCGCGTGGATCGCCCTCGGTTCCGGCAAAGAAAAACGGCTTCGCACCGATGTTCTGCAGGACGGCCGTTTGCAAGCGTACGTCGGAAAGATCTTTGATCGCGCGAATGCTGTGAACGTACACTTGAATCGGGCCCAAGCCCGCCAAGTCGCGTTCACGCACGTTCATGCACGACGCATAGTAGTCGCCCGCTTTTTGTCCCGGCGACCCGTGCGGCCAGACATCATGTGAAACGTCCTCGAGAATGTCGTGCAGTGATGCACGATTCGCTCCGCGGAGCTGATCGAGGACCGACCATCGGCTCGCCGTGGCGGGGATCGGATTGTCAGCGTGCCATCCGCCCATCGCATAGCGGAAAAAATCCTGACACGGCTTGCACGTCGGATCGATATTTGCGAGGTTGAAGCCGCGCGCTGCGGACATGATCGCCGCCGGCGAGGTCGGCGAAACGAAAAGTGGCGCGCTCTCGGCACCAAGCGCCAAATTCACAAGCAGCATTAGGCCGGCGAGCAAACCGGCCAAACGAAGTAGGGTGCCCCTCACCCCGCGCTTTTCGCGGCGAGTCGCTCCAGTGCTTGCAGATACGAGTCGAGACCGAGCCCGGAGATTTGCGCCTCGCAGACATCGGCGATCACCGAGGTCGCGCGAAACGGTTCGCGGCGATGGATGTCGGAGAGGTGCACTTCGATCGTCGGCTTTGCCACAGCCGCGATTGCGTCGCGAAGCGCGTACGAGTAGTGCGTAAATGCGCCTGGATTGATGATCACGCCGTCCGCCCAACTCCGCATGCGGTGCAAGTAGTCGATCAATCGCCCTTCATGATTCGATTGATAGAAGCGCACGTCGAAGCCGAGCTCGGTCGCGCGTCCGCGAACGCGACGCTCGAGCTCGTCGAGCGTCAACCGGCCGTAGACGTAGGGTTCGCGTTCACCGAGAAGGTTAAGATTTGGTCCGTTGATGACGAGAAGGTTCAACGAGAGAATCCGATGCCTCGAAGCACAGCCAGCAGCTCATCGTGCGAAACGCCCTCGTCGCTGATCGTTCGTCCAATCTTCGAGAGCAGGACGAAACGGACGCCCTTTGCGCCGCGCTTCTTGTCGTGCTTTGCGGCTGTTGCGATCGAGCGCGCCGAATAGCGTTGCCACGTATCGGGGACAGGGATCGATGCTAAGAGTCTTTGGATTCCGACTGCATCGGCTTCACGAAGGTGTCCGCGCGCGGCTGAAAGCGCGACGGCGGCGCGCATGCCGATGATGACGGCCTCGCCGTGGCGCAGCTTCCCGTAGCCGGCAACATTTTCGAGCGCATGTGCGACGGTGTGGCCGAAATTGAGCTGTTCGCGGATTCCCGTGCGCTCGCGTTCATCCGAAGCGACGACGCGAGCTTTGATCGCGACGCAGCGCGCGATGACGCGCGTCGTCAGAGGCTCACGGAGCGCCGTAACGTCTTTCCACGATTTTAGCAGCGTTTGGTACAGACGCGCATCGGCGATCAAGGCGGACTTGACGATTTCTCCGAGTCCGGAGATGCGATCGCGTCGATCGAGTCCCCGCAGAATGCTCGGGTCGATGACGACGAGAGAGGGTTGCGCGACCACCCCGATCAGGTTTTTACCGAGAGCGTGGTTCAGGCCGGTTTTGCCACCGATTGATGAATCCACAGCAGCTAGCAGCGTCGTCGGAACGGAGATAAATCGTACGCCGCGCAGGTACGTCGCGGCGACGAATCCGATCGCGTCGCCGATCGTTCCGCCGCCGACGCCGACGATCGTCGCACGCCGGTCGAGTCCCGCGCGAAGCAGCTTTCCATATAATGGCTCGACGCTGCGCAATGATTTCAGGCGCTCGTCGGCGGTTAGGGCAATCGACGTCGATGGGTTCCCGTACTCTTCGAATGCGCGCGCGAGCTGCGCCAAGGTCTTCGTCAGCCGGCGATCGCCGACGACGGCGACGCGCGACCCACGCGGCGCGCCTGTCAGTCGAACGAGATCGCGTAGCGCGCCGTCGCGGATGACAACATCGTACGCGCGCTCTTTGAGTGGGACGGTGACCTTCACGTGCGTCGCTGTCCTTCGACTTCGCTCAGGATGACAAGGGAAACATCGTCGGCCGAGAGCGAGCTAGTGTCAATGCGCAACACGGCGTGTTCGAAGCGTGCGAGCCGTCGTGCGCGCATCTGTGCGAGCGCGTCCGGTTTCGCGAGCATTGGACGCACTTCGCCATTTCCCCGATCGAGGCGCGTTGCGAGAACCTCGTCGGGGGCGTCAAGAAATATCAGAACCCCTGCCGCGCATACGGCATCGAACGAATCGTTACGTTCGAGTGCGCCGCCGCCAAGCGCGACGACGGCACGCGGATGGAAGCACGCCGATTTAACCGCGCGAGCTTCACGTTCGCGGAATCCGCTCTCGCCCTCGCGCGAAAAAATCTCGGCGATCGTCATGCCGGCTTCGGCCACGACCATTGCATCGGTATCGAGCGCGATACAGCCGCGCAACTGCGCTACGATAGGCGCAACCGTTGATTTCCCGCTGCCGGAAAGACCGCAGAGGAAGATGCTATCGGGCACGCGCGGTTGCGTTCCACGCCTCGACACGTCCCTGCACTTCGTCGATCGTATCGCCGCCAAATTTCTCGAGCACCGAGGACGCAAGAACGAGAGCGAGCAGTGATTCTCCGATCACCGCGGCAGCCGGCACGGCGCAAACGTCACTGCGCTCGATATGTGCCTGCGTCGCCTCGCCGGTGCGGAGATCGACGGAATCGAGCGGCTTCATCAATGTTGCAAGCGGCTTCATCGCAGCGCGCACGACGATCGGTTGTCCCGTCGTCATGCCACCATCGATGCCGCCCGAACGATTGGTGCGATACGACGTGCGTGAACCATCGCCGCTCGGGGGATAGAACGCGTCATGCGCAGTCGTTCCGGGCGCTGCCGCCAGCGAAAAGCCGAGCCCGACTTCGACGCCTTTGATTGCGTTGAGCGAAAGAAACGCCTTGCCGATCTCGCCTTCGAGGCGGCGATCCCATTGCACGTACGAGCCCAGGCCAACCGGGACGTTGCGCGCGACGGCTTCGATCACGCCGCCGAGCGTATCGCCGGCGCGCTTGGCGGCTTCGATCGTCTCGATCATGCGCTGCGCCGCCGCAGCATCGAGGGCGCGAACCGGCGACGCATCGATCGTTGCAGTGTCGACCTCACTCCAGGGCGATTCGTCGAGAGCGTCGCCGATTTGCACGACGCGACTCTGAATCTCTATTCCGATGCACTCGAGAAAGCGCCGAGCGACGCTCCCGAGCGCGACGCGCGCCGCCGTTTCGCGCGCGCTGGCGCGCTCGAGAACGTTACGCATGTCGTCGTGCGCATACTTGATACCGCCGATGCGATCGGCATGCCCGGGCCGCGGAACGCTCACAACACGGCGCGAGCGAATGCTTTCGTCCTGCGGCTGTTCGACCGACATGATCTCCGACCACGATCGCCAGTCGCGATTGTCGATGACGAGCCCGATCGGGCTGCCCAGCGTTTTGCCGAAACGAACGCCTGCGAGAATGCGGATATCATCGGTCTCGATGTTCTGGCGATTTCCGCGTCCGTAGCCGAGCTTGCGGCGTTTGGCTTGCGCGTGCAGATATGCGGTATCCAGCTCGATCCCGGCGGGGATACCTTCGATAATACCCATCAGAGCTTGACCGTGCGATTCGCCCGCGGTCAAATAACGCAGGCTCATGCCGCGAGCTTCTCGAGTCGACTGCGCGACGCGTTGTCAATCGATGGACGAAAGCCGAACCAGGCTTCGAATGTCGCGAGGGCTTGTTCCAAAAGCATCGTGAAGCCGCCAATCGTGGTCAGACCCTTTGTTCGCGCGTGCGTCAAGAACGGCGTCGCCGCCGGACGATAGACGAGATCGAAGGCGAGCGACGACGCCGGCGCATTTGCGGGCAGTAGATCGCGTGCCGGCTGGCCGGTTTGCCCGAGCGGCGTCGCGTTGACGTAGAGCTGAGCTACGGGGAACGATCCGTTCATGTCGCGCGCGCTGAACGCGGTCGATGGCGTGCGCTGTGATGCTTCCGCGCAAAGAGCGCTCGCGCGCGCCGGCGTTCGCGCAACGAACGTAACCGTGGCCGCACCGCGCTGGCCGAGGACGGTTGCGACCGCGCGTGCGCCGCCGCCGGCTCCGAAGATCACGGCACCCTTTCCTTGGACGTCGAACCCAACAGAATCGAGCGTCGCCGCAATGCCGGCGACGTCCGTATTGTCGCCGATGAAGCCGGCGCCGTCACGGCGTACGACGTTGACGGCAGCCGTTGCGCGTGCGGCATCCGTCAATCCATCGAGCAGTTCGACGATGTGTTCCTTGTGCGGCATCGTCACGTTGCAGCCTACGAACTGCGCGTCGTCTCGCCAAACCGCCAGGGTCATCGCGAGCGCTTCCGGATGAACGTCGACGGCATGGTAATCAAGATCGATCTCTGCGACGCGCGCGAACTCGGCGAAAAGCGCCGGTGAGAGTGAATGCGCGATCGGATGGCCGATCACTGCGGCACGATAGTCAGCCACGCAGTGAATCCAGCGTCGAGAAAAACTCCGGATATGAGATCGCGACCGAATCGGCGCCGGATATGGCGATCGGGGCCGGCGTGCCCAGACCGGCGATCGCGAACGCCATTGCAATACGATGATCGCGCATCGCGTCGACCGCGCCGCCGTGCAGCGAGGCCGGACCCGTTACCGAGAAACCGTCGATATACGGCTCGATCTGCATGCCGATCGCGCGCCCGCCGCGCACGATCGCTTCGATACGATCGGATTCTTTATAGCGTAGCTCTTCGGCCCCGCGTACCCGCGTCGTCCCTTCGGCGAACGACGCGACGATCGCGAGGAGCGGAAGCTCGTCGACGAGGTCGGGAACTTCATCGCCTTCCACGACGGTCGCGCGCAGCGGCGCGTATTCGGCGACGATCGTGCCGATCGGTTCCGCTGAAAACCCATGATCCCTCAGCGTGATCGCCGCGCCCATGCGCCGCAAGACGTCGATGAAGCCGAGACGCGTCGGATTCAAACCGACGCCTGCAATCTCGATGCGGCTGTTCGGAACGATCGTCGCCGCCGCGATCCAATACGCGGCGCTCGAGAGATCGCCGGGAATCCTCAGCGTTTCGGGCATCGCGCGCAGATGTTGCCCGCCCTCGATCTCGAGCGTGCCGTCGCCCGCGGTGATCGTCCCGCCGAATGCGGGCAGCATGCGTTCGCTGTGATCGCGGCTGCGTAGTGCGCCGCGCAACGTCGTCGTGCCGTTCGCACCGAGTGCAGCAAAGATGAGCGCGCCTTTGACTTGCGCGCTGTTGACCGGGAGTTCGTAGTCGAATCCTTGCAGCCGCGACGTCCCACGAATGCGTATCGGTGCGTGCAATCCCTCCGCCAGATCGACCGTCGCGCCCATCTCGCTCAGCGGTGTGGCGACGCGGCGCATCGGACGTTTGCGGAGTGACTCGTCGCCGTCGAGCGTCACCTCGAGATCCCGCGCGGCGAGAATGCCGGAAAGAAGCCGCATCGTCGTACCCGAGTTGCCGCAATCGATCGCCGCGGAGGGTTGTGTCAACGCGCCGCTACGCCCATCGACGACGATGTCGTTGTTCGCGTCACTGATCGCGACGCCGAGCGCTTCGAGACACCGGCGCGTTGAGCGCACGTCGTGGCCGTTCGGTAGTCCGGCGATTCGCGTTTGTCCGCTCGCAAGCGATGCAAACAAGAGCGCACGATGCGCGATCGACTTATCGCCCGGCACGGTGAGGCTACCACGCAGCGCGGTTGCTGCGGGCGCAACGTCAAGATCGCTCACGCCTTGAGCGTCGCCTCGCTGGTGCCCGCGTCGTCGAAGATCGGAACGCGATCGAGCTCTGCAACAATTCCACGAAAATCTTCGAAGGTTAGGGCTTGATCCTTATCGCTGAGCGCTTCAGGCGGATTGGGATGCACCTCGAGAATCAAACCGTGCGCGCCCGCGGCTTTTGCCGCGCGGCACATCGGTGCGATCCAGCGGCGAACGCCGACGCCGTGCGAAGGATCGACAACGACCGGCAAATGGGTCTTCTCGCGCAGCACGGGTATGGCCGAGAGATCGAGCGTGTTGCGCGTCGCAGTTTCGAACGTACGAATCCCGCGCTCGCAGAGGATGACGTTCGGATTCCCCTCAGCCAGAATGTATTCGGCTGCGCCGATCAATTCGTCGATCGTTGCGGAGAGACCGCGCTTGAGGAGTACGGGCTTTCCGGTGCGGCCGATTGCTTTGAGCAAATCGAAGTTTTGCATGTTGCGCGCGCCGATCTGCAGCACGTCGACTTGCGCCGCCATGCGATCGACTTGATCGATGCTCATCACTTCGCTTACCGTCGGCATCCCGGTTGCGCGTCCGGCTTCGCAGAGGTGCGTGACACCTTCCCATCCGAGGCCCTGGAATGCGTACGGATTGGTGCGCGGCTTGAACGCCCCGCCGCGCAGCATGACTGCACCCGCGTCGTGTACGGCATGCGCGGTTTCGAGAACTTGCTGCCGTGATTCAACCGAGCACGGTCCGGCAATGATCGCGAACCCTCCATCGCCGATCTCAACGTTCCCGATGCGTAGGCGCGTCCCGGTCGGACGCGAATCGCGTGCAGCGCGCGGCGTGCTCGACGACGCTGAGCTCTTTTGCGGCTTCTGCGGGACGAATGCCGTCTTGGGCAGCATGTCGCGCAGCGACGGAATTGGCGGCGCTGCGATTCCAGCGGGGATAGCGGCAACATGCGCATTGGCGCGATAGCTGCCGATGATGCGCAGATCGAGCGCTGCTGCTCGCAGCTCGGCAAGCGCGGTCGCGTGCTGCGGATCGAGCAGATCGTTGTCGATGTCGAGGTAGAATTCGGCTTCCTGCGGACGGCCGAGTGTCGGCTTCGATTCCAATTTGCCGACGCTGATGCCGGCCGACGCAATCACGCCCAGACACCGCGAGAGCGAGCCGGCGGCGTTTGACGTTACGAGAACGAGCGACGTCTTGCGTGGGCCGTCACTTTCATCAACCGCAAGCGCGGGATGGTGACCATCCCGCGAGCGGAAGACGATGAAGCGTGTGAAGTTCTCCGGATGGTCGGCGACGCGCGGTGCAAGCTCAACGAGGCCATAACGAACGGCGGCACTCGGCGGAGCAATCGCCGCGAGTGCGGTGTTGCCTGCCCGCGCGACCTCGCGCGCCGCGATTCCGGTATCTTCGCATGGGACCGTTCGCGCGTGCGGAAGGCTCGCGAGAAATTTTCCGCACTCGGCGATGACCAGCGGATGCGCGAGAATTTCGCGCACGTCGTCGAGCGTCGTCCCCGGCATGCCAAGCAAACGATGATCCATGCGCCAGACAATTTCTGCGACCGGCACGAGATCGAACTCGAGCAACAGATCGTAGCCGTCGCGCACTGTTCCCGCAATCGCATTGTCGATCGGAACGATCCCGACATCGGCGCGTCCCGCCGATACTGCGACTGCTGCGGCGCGAAAGCTGGGTGCCCCCAGCGTTGTCGCGTCTTCGGCGCCGGACCGCGCGCGAAAGTACGCCTCGAGCGCCAGCTGCGAGTGCGCCCCGTCGATACCTTCGAATGCCCCGATCATCATGCTCCTCCGTTGAACCATTTATAAAGAAAAAAGCCCCCCGCCGCTTCGGCGAGGGGTTCGCGCTTTTCGCAATTCTGCGATCGTTCTAATGCGCGTACCAACTCAGCCGAGCGGAGACTCCACCCAGTAAAAGTAGTACGCATAAAACGACGCGGTTGCCAACATTGCTTTTGCATCCAATCACAGGACCTACCGAAGTGTCAAGCACAGGACGGCCTGGGCGGCCTCACGAACGAGGCTCAGCCCGCCGGGCGGGTGTGATGTAATGGTAGCCTGTTAGCTTCCCAAGCTGAACGTCTGAGTTCGATTCTCAGTACCCGCTCCACGCGTGATGCCCAGGTGGCGACGTAGCCAAGTGGTAAGGCAGAGCTCTGCAAAAGCTCCATTCCCCAGTTCGACTCTGGGCGTCGCCTCCAAATGATGTCTGAACCCCGTCGCGTTGTGCCCCGTTTCTCACGCATTGGGACCGGCGGTGCAGTGCTGCTCGCCAGTCTGATCGTTGTAGTGTCGGTGGTTGCGCTGCTCGCGGGCCTCGTCGCGGCACACCAATTGCGGGAGTCTGCGCTCGAGCAGAAGCTGCTCTTTGGCGTCCAAGAAAGCGCCGACCAGCTTGTTCGCATGCAGCTCGACGAAGAGACGTCGCTGCGCGGCTACTTGATCTCCAAGAGCCCGGCGTTTCTGGAGCCGTATCTTTCATCGCGCGCGGATCCATTCGAAGATCTTGGCCGAACGCTCAACCAACGGCTCGGTGAAAGCGATTTAGTTGAAGCCCGCGCCAGGCTGGCGCGCATCCTCGGATGGCACCGAGATTGGCACAGCTCCGTCGCAGAAGAGCTCATTCGCAATCCCGAGCCGAGCAACGTTGCGCGCACAGAATCGTACGGCAAGATCCTCGACGATCGTATTCGGCGCGAAGCCGCGGCACTTCGCGACGAGATCGCTGCTAAGAACGACCAAGTCGCAGCGTCGCTCGAATCGAACATCGGCCGGACGGTTGAGTTCGCCGTCGGATTCGTTCTCATCGTATCGCTTGCCGTCTTGTATCTTGCATTGGCGCAGCATTCGACCTCGGCTGCGCTCGAGCGCCAGCATTCGATCGCCGGGCATTTGCAAGCCGCGCTTGGCGTCGGATGGCAGCCGATTCCGGGAACAACACTCGGGACCGCATACGTATCCGCGACCAGCGAAGCCGACGTGGGCGGAGACTTATTCGCTGCCTGGCAGCTCGGCGACGATCGCGGAGCGATCATGATTGCCGACATGAGCGGCAAAGGTGTCGACGCGGTCGTGAACACGGCGTTTTGCAAGTACTCGATTCGCGCGCTGCTGCAAACGTACGGCCGACCGGACCGCGTAATGACCGAATTCAATCGCCTCTTCGCGAGCACCGTGAGTGATCCGTCGATGTTCGCGGTCGCGTTTTTGGGAGTGCTCGACGCGCGCAGCGGGCGCTTCGATTACGTCAGCGCGGGAGGCGAGAGCGCCTTTTGCCGGCATGGCGGCGCCGCACGCATCCTCGACGTCGGCGGCCCGATCGTCGGCTTGGAGAGCGACTCGGTCTACGTCGAATCGGCGATCACACTCGCTGCAGGCGATATCATCTTGCTCGCGACCGATGGGCTCACCGAGTCACGCGACGAATCGGGCGATATGCTAGGGTCCGATGGCGCCGCGCAACTAATCGCGCAAGCCCCGAACGAGCCGCAGGCCTTGTGCGACGTGCTGATCGAGACGGTTCGCGAGCGCAGTGCCGGCGAAGTCGGCGACGATTTGGCGCTGCTTGCAATGCGGTTTGAGGGGAGCCTCGATACCGGCGAGCAAACGCAAACACCGTGATCGCGCGGCGAATTATTCCGTGTCTCGATATCAAAGACGGACGTGTCGTTAAGGGCGTGCGTTTCGTTGATTTGGTCGACGCCGGCGATCCGGTCGCCCTTGCACGTGCGTACGAAGATGCGGGTGCTGACGAGCTCGTGTTTCTCGATATCACGGCGACCGTCGAAGGCCGTCGCGCGACGCGTTCCGTCGTAGCGGCCGTCGCCGCAGAGCTTACGATCCCGTTTGCCGTCGGCGGGGGCATCAACAGCATCGACGATGCACGGGATTTGTTGCGCAGCGGTTGCGATAAGATCTCGATGAACAGCGCCGCCGTGCGAAATCCTGATTTGATCGACGCGGCCGCGGCTGAATTCGGAAGTCAATGCGTCGTCGTCGCGATCGATGCGCGTCGAAAAGACGATTCGTGGGAAGTCGTCGTCGACGGAGGACGGACGGCCGTGGGCAGGGATGCGATCGAGTGGGCGCGCGAGGCCGCTCAGCGCGGTGCGGGCGAGATTCTGCTCACCAGCATGGATTCTGACGGTACGCGTACCGGGTACGACCTGGCACTGACGAGCGGCGTGCACGAAGCAGTCGACGTGCCGGTGATTGCCTCGGGCGGCGCCGGAAACGTGCAAGACTTCATCGATGTTTTCGAACGCGCTCATGCCGACGCAGCATTGGCTGCCTCGCTCTTCCACTATGCGATCTTGGATATCGGCGTGCTCAAGCGTGAATTGGCCGAGCACGGCTTACAAGTGCGACCGGTACGATGAACGTCGAAGATATCACGTTCGACAACGCCGGTCTCGTGCCGGTCAGCATCGTCGACGCGCACACGAACCGATTGTTGACGCTCGCGTACGCCAACCGCGAAGCCGTCGAGCGGACGATCGCAACGAAGCAAACGCATCTCTGGTCGCGATCCCGCAAGCGGCTGTGGCGTAAAGGCGAGGAATCCGGACACACGCAAGACGTCGTCGAGATCGTCGCCGACTGCGACGGGGACGCGCTGATGTATCGTGTCATTCCGCACGGTCCGGCCTGTCACACAGGCGCCGATTCATGCTTTGGGGATTCGGTGTTCGCTGCTCCGGGCCACGAGAACGCGGGAGCCTTCGCGCGCGCGATCGAGCATCTCGAGCGTACGATTGCATCCCGTCGCGGCGCGGACACGTCGCAAAGCTATGTCGCAAAGCTCTTTGAGGGTGGTGTCGACCGCATCGGCAAAAAAATTGGGGAAGAAGCCACCGAGCTTGTGATCGCGGCTAAAAACAAAGCGCACAACGAAATCGTGTGGGAAGCCGCCGATCTGATCTTCCATACGCTGGTACTTTTGGCGGAGGAAGGCGTCACGCTGGATGAGATCGGCAGCGAGTTTCAGAGACGAGCGCACTGAAGTCCGAATCGAAGTCTGAATCGAAGGCCGAATCGCTCGAAGGACTTGCGGGCGTCGGACCCGCGACGGCGCGAGCTCTCCGCGAAATGGGCCTCGAGACCCCGCGCGATTTGCTCGCGCATATCCCACGCGACTACAAAGATTGGCGTGAACCGCGGCCGCTGGCGGCGATTGCGGCCGATGCGCTGCGGTCGTCGGAGCCGACCGAAGAGATTGCGGTGGCGGAAGTGACGAGCGTGCGCGACGTTCGCGCGCGAATTGCGATCACGAACGTCGAATTGCGCGACGATTCGGGTTCGCTTCGCGCCGTCTGGTACGGGCGGCGCGGCCTCGACGGAAAGATCCGTCCGGGGATGCGCCTATTCGTGCACGGACGCGTTGCCGCAAAACGCCGGCGCGGCGCGGTGACGATCGAGCTCAATGTCATGAACCATCGCGTGCTCGACGCCGATGCGACATTCACCGGCGAGGTCGTCCCGGTCTACTCCGCCACCAAGGACATCGCGACACGAACGATACGTTCGATTATCTCGCGCAATCTTTCGAAGCTGCTCGAAACCGTCGAAGAGCGGTTGCCCGACGAGATCGTTCGCACGCACCGGCTGATCACGGCACGTAAAGCGTGGCACGATATTCATGTTCCAAAATCGCCAAACGACGTTGGGCCTGCGCGACGCCGCATTATCTATGAAGAGTTTTTTGCAATTGCGCTAGCCGCGGCGCTCGTGCGAGCCGAGCGCAGACGCGAAGGAAGAGCAATCCCGATCGCAGCCTCGCCGGAGCTCCTCGAACGGTTCGAGCAATCGCTGCCGTTCCGTTTGACCGGTGCGCAGCGGAAGGTTATCGCAGAAATTCTCGCCGACATGCGTGAGCCGCACGCAATGAATCGGCTCTTGCAAGGCGACGTCGGATCCGGCAAGACCCTTGTTGCGGCAGCTGCGATCGTCGCGGCAGCGGCGGACGGCGTGCAAAGCGCGATCATGGCACCGACCGAAATCTTGGCCGCGCAGCACGCGCAAAAACTCGCGCCGCTGTTGCTTCCGTTCGGCGTCACGGTCGAGGCCGTGTTCGGCAGCCTCTCGGCTCCGGCTCGGAGAAACGCGAACGACCGCATTGCCAGCGGTGAGGCTTTGCTCGCGGTTGGGACGCATGCGCTCTTGACGGAGAGCGTCGAGTTCAAACGTTTGGGCTTGGTCGTGATCGACGAACAGCATCGTTTCGGCGTCGAGCACCGCGCCGCGCTGCGCGCCAAGGGTGGGGGTGCCATCCCACACACGCTGCATATGACCGCCACGCCGATCCCGCGTACGCTGGCGCAAACACGTTACGCGGACCTGGACCTCTCGGTCATCGACGAGCTTCCGCCCGGACGCACGCCGATCGGAACCTACGTGGTTCGCGAAAGCCGGAAGCCGATCGCCTACGACTTCGTGCGCAAAAACGTTGGGCGCGGCCAGCAAGCCTACGTCGTCGCGCCGGCGATCGAGGTTTCGGGATACGAGGGCGCGCCGCGTGTCGCAGCGCTCGACGAAGCCAAACGTGTCACAAAGGAAGACTTGGCGGGACTTCGCGTCGAGGTGCTTCACGGCCGCATGCCGCCGCGCGACAAAGACGCCGTGATGGGCCGTTTCACGCGGGGCGAGACCGACGTGCTAATCGCAACGACAGTGGTCGAGGTCGGCGTCGACGTTCCGAACGCCTCGGTCATGGTCGTCCTCGACGCCCATCGCTACGGATTAGCCCAGCTCCACCAGCTGAGGGGCCGGGTGGGACGCGGGATCGCGCGGTCATTCTGCGTCCTCGTCGCTCCTGACGACGCAGCTGAGACGCGACGTCTTGAGATTCTCACCCAGACCGAGGACGGCTTTAGGATAGCTGAAGAAGACTTGCGCCTCCGGCGGGCCGGGGATATGGCTGGGACACAACAAGCCGGCGCCGGGAGCGGAACCTTTGGGGACCTCGTGCAAGATTTCTCTGTGTACCTCGACGCCAAGCGTGAGGCCGATCGTATTGTCGCCGGCGATCCAGCCTTGGAACGCCCGGATCACCGTGCGTTGCGCGGTTTGGTCGAGGCGATGCCCGCCGCGCGTGCGATGCTAATATCATCGTGATGTTGTTGCGAGGCCGGCGTAATAATCGTCGCATTGCGATTACGGTGATGGGCCGAGCGTTTGGGGCCGGAGCGCCTTTCAAATGAGAATAGCAATTGGGTTCGATCTGGATCACACGCTCGCGATCGACAACAAGCTCGAGCGCACGGCGCTGATCGACCTGGCGAAAGAGCTTGGCGTCGTCATCGGTGCCAACGACATCGCACGTCTCGCGCAAATCGATACGCTCTTACAAGAGATGCGCTCGGGACGTCTGGATCTCGATCATATGATCTCGAGCTTCGCACATTCGATTCGCAAAGATAGCAAGACACAAGGTATCGGCGAACGCTTTCGTGAGATTTGCCTTGCGCTCGTGCCGCATCACGTCGTCGCATTGCCCGGAGTGAACGAGCTTTTCGCCGGCTTGGATTCGCGCGGCATCCCGCACGCGATCCTCACGAACGGTTGGAGTCCGCTTCAAGAAAAAAAAGCCGAAGCGATTCACTACACCGGCCCGGTGCTGGTCAGCGATGCGATCGGGTTCGCCAAGCCGGCGGCTGAAGCGTTCGCGCTGATGGCGGATACGTTCCCGGCCGATGCATGCGTTTGGTACGTCGGCGACAACCCCGCAAGCGATGTTCGCGGAAGCATCGATTGCGGTTTTGAAGGGATTTGGTATCACGAGCATTCGGGCGTATCGTACCCGAGTCATATTCCGGCGCCGTCGGCGGTGATCGATCAGCCGCTCGACCTGCTGGAACTCGTAGACGCATCCGACGCGCAGGGCATGCCAGGTCGCTTGGAGGCGATGCCGAAGACATAAACCCGAGATGTTGGTGCGCAGCCGCTCCCTTTGGAGTGAGTGCTCTTGCGACTAACCGGAGGAACGTTAAGCAGCCGCCGGTTGCCAACCGTCCCCAAACGCGGTGTCCGTCCGACGCCCGCGCGAGTCAAAGAATCACTGTTCGCCATTCTTTCGACGCGCTCGGATGACGCGATCGTTCTGGATTTGTTCGCGGGTAGTGGAGCGCTCGGCTTCGAGGCGCTTTCCCGTGGTGCAAAATGGGTGACGTTCGTCGAATCGAACCCCGGCGTCGCCGATCTCTTACGCGAAGCGGCCGGCGAGCTCAACGTCGAGAAGCACGTCGAGATCCTCACCATGCGCGCCGAGCGCGCCGTCACGCGGCTCGAGCGCAAATACGATCTCGTCTTCGCCGACCCGCCCTACGAGATGGGTTTCCCGGCGCAACCGCTCGGAACGCTGCGCACGCGCGACTTGCTTTCAGAGGATGCGGTCGTCGTCTTCGAGCACAGCGGGCACTCGTCGCCTGAAACACCCGGATTTGACGTCACGCGCGAGGAGCGTTATGGAGACGTCGTCATCGCGTTCTTGAAAGCGCAGGCCAATTCGTGAGTGGCGGCTCGCACGCGGTCTATCCCGGCTCATTCGATCCGCTCACCAACGGTCATCTCAACGTGATTCGCCGTTCGGCAGCGGTCTTCGGCCGTCTCACCGTCGCCGTTGTCGTCAATCCGCAGAAGCGCGAGCCGCTCTTTACGCTGGAAGAGCGTCAGGCGATGATCCGAGAGTGCGCGGCGTCGATGCCGAATATCGAAGTCACGGATTTTCGCGGGTTGCTGGCCGATTTCGTAAAAGAAATCGGTGCGGACGTGATCGTCAAGGGCCTACGCGTCGTGTCTGATTTCGAATCGGAGCTTTCGACGGCGCTCATGAACCGCTCGCTTTCCGGCATCGATACAATGTTCTTGATGTCGGATGCGAAATATAGTTTTGTATCGTCAAGCTTGATCAAAGAAGTGTTCTTTCTCGGCGGCGACGTGAGTGGGTACGTTCCCGAACCCGTCTTGCGCACGATGAATGCGCGAAGAAACAGTCTACCCCGCTAAGGAGGCAGGATGTCCATTTACCGCGTGATCGACCGACTTGAAGCTTACGTTCGGGAAGGCACGATGCTCCCGTTCCGGCGGCGTATCCTGAGCGAGGAACGCATTCTGGAGCTGATCGAGAAGATGCGATCGACGCTCCCCGAGGAGGTCGGTCGCGCGAAAATGATCGCGAAAGACAAAGACCGGATGCTGCGTGAAGCGCAGGAACGCGCGCAAGAGATTGTTAGTGAAGCGAGTGAGCATCACGCGCAGATGGTCGATAGTCACGAGATCGTGCAGCAAGCGCGCGCGACCGCAGAGTCGGTTCTTCGCGACGCCGAGGAGCGCGCGAAGAAGATCCGTGAGGGCGCAGACCAGTATGCTGCGACGATTCTCGGCGATTTGCAGAGCCGGTTATCGGTCGCG
The DNA here is from genome assembly GCA_049520515.1 of Vulcanimicrobiaceae bacterium. Lineage (GTDB taxonomy): Bacteria > Vulcanimicrobiota > Vulcanimicrobiia > Vulcanimicrobiales > Vulcanimicrobiaceae > JAFAMS01. The sequence continues at coordinate 37,074 of JBEKPS010000005.1, read as the reverse complement.
CTCGCTTCGGTTCGCAAAGGCCAAGACGCGCTCGGCACGCGCCAAGTCGCGCAATCCGCATCGATTACGGAAGCCGCGGCTCAAAGCAAACGTGCCGCGTTCGATGCGCAAGCGCCCCAGGTCGACGCGGAAGCATCCCCGACGCATGTCATGGTCGAGACCGCTCAGCTCGAAGAGATTACGTAGCGCTAGACTGGGGGCGCTTGAACGTTGTGCGCAAAGGCCGAGAGTTGATCTCGGTCGAGCGCGCGCACGCGCCCTCGGTCAAGCTCGACTGCCTTAGAGTTCTTTAGACGAAGCAGCGCGCGTGCTGCCATATCGCGCACGGTTCCGGCTGCGGCAGCGATCTGCGCTTGCGAGAGATTTTCTACGCCGGGCAAACCGCTCGCCATCCCGGCAGTGTTGGGCGCGTAGGAGAGCAAGAATTTCGCGACGCGCTGCAGCACGTGCGCGAACGCCAGATCGGCGATCGTGTCGATCGAGCGGCGCCGCGCTTGCGAAGCAGCTGCCAAGAATCCGAGCGCAAGCTCGTTGTCGCTGCGAACAGCACCTTGCACGGCTTCGCTCGGCACGAGTACGAGCGTCGCATCGGTGAGTGCTTCCGTTCGCGTCGTCGCTCCGCCGCCGTCAAAAACGCCCGTTTCGTTGAGCGGATCGAAAACGAGCCGTTCGCCGAGTGCTTGCGTCTTGCCGTCGGCTGAAAGCAAGGTTAGAACAATCTTACCTTCGCGTACGAAGCCCAGATACGGCCACTTCTCGCCCTCATCAAAGACGGTCTCGCCGTGTTTGTAGCGACGCTCGGTCGCGAGGCCGGCGAGCTGGCGAATCGTTTCGGGTTTCGCCGCTCCGAATGGCGGACAGTGCGAAAGGAAGGTTTCTACGTCGGCGCGTTCATCGATGCGCTCGAGTCGAACCGTCCAACGACCTGAGCCGAGATTGCGCGCGTCCCACGCGAACTTTCCGGGCCGGTACTGCGCGAATTCGTTGCGAAGCGCGCGCGGGTCGCTCTCCTCGGATAGCTCGAGAACACCACCGATTGGAAGCCGGTCGAATGCCTCGAGAATATACGAGCTGCGCTGGGCGGTGGGAATCGTCCGAGCGTCGAGCGTGACGGTTGCCGGTTTCGTCATAATTTGCTCTGCGCCGGAAACTCCCGGTCCTCCTCGAAACCGGCTGCAGTGAACCGCCGTTTCGCGAGGATCGCGGACATCGCTGCGATCACATTGATCGCGCTGGCCGCCTGGAAATTTCTCATCGCACCGCGCTTTTTCGGGCCATCGTTCGTTCCCGTCCCGGCGCCGCCGATTACTCTGCCACTCGAGGGTGGCGGGGCCTTCAACCTGGCAAAGGCCCGCGGACAGGTCGTCTTTCTGGACTTTTGGGCCTCGTGGTGCGAGCCGTGCAAAATGTCGATCCCGCTGATCGAGGAGTACAAGACGACGCACCCCCAGGCGCTTGTCTATAGCGTTGATGCCGGAGAGGCAGAATCAATCGCGGCGCGCTACGCGCGCAGCGCCAAGATGCAACGCGTCGCGTTCGATCCGAATATGAAGGCCGCCGACTCGTTCGGTGTCGACGTCTTTCCGACGATGATCGTCATCGGCCGCGACGGCAAGCAGCACGCAAAATGGATCGGTTTCAATCCGCTCATCGAGCGCGACATGGCGCTCGCCGCGAAGCAGTTCTAGACGCGAACGATAATCTTCCCGAACGTCTTGTCTGATTCCATCAGACGATGCGACTCGGCGATGTGATCGAACGCGATGACCGTATCGACAACCGGGCGCAGCTGACCGTTTTCGAATTGCGGGATGACGAGCCGCTCGAAGCGTCGCGCCAGCGCAATCTTTTCTTCGACCGGACGCGCACGCAGCATCGTCCCGATCCAGGTGACGCGCTTGCGATGGAAGAGGCCGATGTCAATCTCGCCTTTTGAACCCGCCAGCGTCCCGATTTGGACGATACGGCCGCCGATACGAATCGCAGAGATGTTGCGTGCGTACGTCGCCGGACCAATGAAGTCGAGGATAACATCGACGCCCGCACCATTCGTCCGTGCGCGCGCAAGTTGATCCCATTCGTCGTCGAGCAGCGTACCGTCGGTCATCCCGAACTCGCGGGCGCGGTCGAGCTTGTCGCGCGTCCGCGACGTTCCGATTGAAATGCCGCCGGCCGCCGCGATCAGCTGCGCGGCCGCGGTGCCGACGCCGCTGCCAACCGCATGAATCACAACTGACCCGCCAGGCGCGAAGCCGCCTTGTTCGAGCGCATCCCATGCCGTCATAAATGCTTCGGGGATCGCTGCGACCGATTCGAACGGCATTCCCTCGGGTGCGCGTATCGTCGCGCGTTCGTGTACCACGAGCAGCTCTGCGTATGCACCCGCACCCGTAATCCCGCAAACGCGATCGCCGACCTTGCGCTCGTGTGCGCGCGGCCCAACTGACTCGATCTCTCCGGCATATTCAAGGCCGGGAATGCGCGGATCGATCGCATCCGGCGGCGCCGGATACAGACCGCGACGCTGGAGCACATCCGCGCGATTGATTCCGAACGCGCGAATGCGAACGCGAACTTCCTCGCCCTGCGGCTCGGTGATCGCGACGTTATCCTGGACGCGAAGAATGTCGGCGTCACCCTTCGTTTCCAAAACGACTGCACGCATTCTCCTTATTTACCCGTAAATGCCGGCTTGCGCTTTTCGAGAAATGCGGTCGTTCCTTCTGAAAAATCTCGAGTCGTCGTCATCGCGCCGAAGTGCAGGGCTTCGATCTCAATCCCCTCTGCAAGCGGAACGACGGCCCCGGATGTGATCGCGCGTTTCGTGGCTTCGACGGCTAGTGGCGCTTTGGCGGCAATCACGCCGCCGATGCGTTTGGCTTCTTCGAGTAAGCCTGTAAGCGGGACGACTTTCTGAACGAGTCCGAAACGCAGCGCGTCGCTCGCATCGATCATCTCGCCGCTCAGACAAAGATACATTGCAGCACCTAGTCCGCAGAGCCGCGTTAAGCGCTGCGTTCCGCCGTAGCCGGGGACGAGTCCAAGATTGACTTCAGGCTGCCCGAAGCGCGCGTTTTCGCTTGCGATGCGGAAGTCGCACGCCAGCGCGAGCTCGCAGCCACCGCCGAGCGCGAATCCGTTGACGGCTGCGATGACGGGCACGCGCAGCGCGGCGATCCTCGAGAAAAGCGCTTGGCCGCGGCGCGCGAATGCCGCGCCGTCGACAGCACCGTCGATCGATTTGAACTCGGCGATGTCTGCGCCGGCCGCGAACGCCTTCTCCCCGGCACCCGTCACGACGACCGCGCGAACGCTGCGATCGCTCTCAATTGCGGTGAGTGCATCGGCGAGCTCGCCGAGGAGCGCGGATGAAAGTGCGTTGAGAACGTTCGGGCGATTGAGGGTGATGACGCCGACTCCTGCGGCCACCTCGACAATAATTGTTTGATACACGGGGTCGGGGGTTGTGCCGCATGGATGCAGTGCCCTGCCCCGGAGTGCTATACTCACTCTCGGCATGCGAACCGCTTATCATGAAGCCCTAGAAAATGCTCGCCTGGATTGCGTCCGGCTTGCTGCGCTCGCAAGCGACGCCCTGCACTCCGCCGTGTCGGCACTCGAGGAGCGCGACGTCGATCTTGCTGCTCGCGTCATCGCTGGCGACGATGAAATCGACGCGTTGCGCCGGCAGATCGAAAGCGAGTGCATCGAGCTGATGTGGAAGCAGCAGCCGCTGGCCGGCGAGCTGCGTCAGGTCGCGGCGATGCTGCAGATCAACGTCGACCTCGAACGGATCGGTGATTACGCGGTTGACATCAGCAAGAATGCGGTAAAGTTGGTCGATGCACCAATTCGCCCCGCGCACGTCGAGATAGGCCGCATGGGTCATGAAGCACGACAGATGGTCGTCGATGCGATGCGCGCATTTAGCGATCGTTCAGTTGAGCTTGCGGACGCCGTCATCGCGCGCGACGATCAAGTCGATCTCCTCTATCATCGCGGCATCGAAAAGCTGCAGCAGGAGATGCAAGCCGACCCCGGCGTTGTCCGAGCCGGTACATTGCTGCTATTCTCGCTTGCCGTCTTGGAACGCGTCGGTGACCGCGCGCAGAATATCGCGTGGCACACAAAAGAGATGGTCGGAGCTGCGTAGAGTTACGATCGCGGCGGTACTGGCCGCGATCGCGCTGTTTACGGGTCCAGCCGTCCGTGCCGCCGACATGCGCGTGACCCTGACGCTTGATGGGCGACCGATCTCAACGCGACCGGCGACGGCGCTGATGCGCGGTGGCGTGCTGTTTGTCGATGCCGTCGATATGACGCGCGTCTTCGATGGTCTGCTTGTGTTCGAGCGAAATGGCATCCGCATCAGCGTGCGCGGCCATAGCGAATCGTTTCGAGTTGGTCAACACGTGGCCGTCGTCGATCAGACGAACGTCAAGCTGCAAGCTGCACCGTTTGACTACAACGGCGATATCTTCGTCCCGCTCAGCACGATCATCGATGCAGATCCGGCATTGCGGCTGACGTGGGTCAATCAGCACCACGCCGATCTCCACATCAACGCCTTCTAAAGCTTAAGCGCCGCCTTCGTGCACGATGCACGGCGCCATCACAGCGTCGCGCATACCGTGAATCAACCGCTTGTCGGCAGGGACAATCGTTGCCAGCACGCCGCCGAGCTTGGCGTGGCCGTTCGCTGCAAAGTAGTATGGCGATAGGCGGACGCGGCCGTCCATCGTCTTGACCTCGCCGCTTTCGCGATCCCACCACTGCGTTTGGACGCGCCGTCCTTTACGGAAGCGCTGCAAAATGTAAGGCGTGGTCGGATACGACGCCAGCGCATCGTGCAGCGCAGTCGGCCATTCCTCGCGCGAGAGCTCGTTTGCAATCTTTACTCCGCGCGCGCCCCACGCAAGGTCTGAAAAACCTGACGGCTTCACGACGAGATCGCGCTCGGCTTTTCCAAGCTTTGTCAGCGCTTCCCAATCGTTGACCGGTTTTCCACCGAGCGTGAGCGAGTGAATGACGCCTTGCGGCGGCAGTGGTCGAGGATCGAGGACCCACGTCTGCGGCATCAAGACAAGAAGCCGCTCGAACGTCGCGGCATCCAACTCGGCTCGCCAATGCTCTTCGAGCAGCGGATGATGGAGAAGCGCGAAGGCCAATTTCTCTTCGAGCTGCGCTTTGGGCGGCGGCGTGATATGAACGCGGTTCTTGCGCGCCGCGTAGAACATGAGTTCCCACTTCGGAACGTTCAGGAGATCGAACATTTCGAAGTTGCGGTACAACACGTCGATCTTCTCTTCGCGCCCGTCGGGAAGACGAACGAAGAGTGCCTGTTCCGTGAAGACGATGTCTTGCGGCGAAACACAATAGACTGTTGCGATCGACGCAGCGGTGATGCGCTCGGCGAGCCACGTCAGCTCGTTGCGATAATCCGCTGATTCTTCGGAGACGACGATGGCCGCAACGGGATTCGGATGACCGGCGAGATCGGTGAAAAGTGAGGCCAGGCCTTCGGGCATGCCGGACGATCCGCCGAAGCTTTCGAAGCCGATGCGGCAATACTGATCGGCCATTGCGCCGACGAAGCCCATTCCGCCCGGAAGACTATCGAGCTCGGTCGCGACGAATCCGTCGTCGGTGAGGATGAGATCCGGCCGAATGACGCCGATCAGATCGCTGCGGAAACGGTTCTGCCGCGCGAGCTTGATGACGTTGTCGGGTTTGCCCTGATCGAGATACTCCGCGATGAATGGCGGTACAGTGCCGCGCACGCTGCGCGTGTAGAGCGTATTGAGAGCTCGATAGAACGCGAGCAGATCGTCGCCCAGCGTTTCGAGCGCAGTTGCGGTCGCCGGCGAGAGACCAAAGGGCTCGGGTGCGATGCGCCATGCGACGCGCTCGTCGCCGCCGTCTGCGACGCGGAACAGTCCGGCGGGTAAATTCTCCTCGATGAAGCGTGCCCGCTCACCGGCCGTCATCCCAGGCGCGATCGCCGTACAGCCCATTACAGGACGTTTGAACCGAGGGACGATGCGGCCAGGTTGCAGTTGCGGCGAAGCAGCGACTGTGGTGATTGGGGTGCGACTTTGGAAGGAAGGCTTGCTAGGAGCGTCGCGGGGCGTTCCCGTACGGCTAGAGTGAAAATATGCCCACGATCGATTTGATCGCGCTTGATCTCGACGGTACGCTGCTGAACTCAGACGAGCACGTGTCGCTTCGTAACCAGCGTGCGATTGCGCGGGCCCTCGAGCAGGGTATTCGCGTCGTTCTCGTCACCGGCCGCGGGGTCGAAACGCCCGTGCGTATCTCGCGCGAGCTGGGACTCAATCTCCCGGTGATTTGCTGTCACGGTGCATTGACGAAAGATTTCGGAAGCAACAAGACGCTCGTCCACATTCCCGTGCCGCTTGCTTACGCAAAACCGATGATCGAGTTCGCCGAAGAGGCGAAGCTGCAAGTGGCCGTCTACGTCGAGGAGTCTTTCTATCGTCTCGCCGGCGGCGATATCTTCATGGCCGACATGACGGGGCCGTCTTGGCGTGAGGTTAACTCGCTGCGCGAAGTGCTGACCGAGGCGCCGACGTTCATTCGTTTCCTGGGAGCCGACGCAGTCGAGGCTATGGATCGCGAGTTCGGATCGTTCCCGCTCAATTTTCGTTACGAAACCTGGGGCAAATTCGTCGAATGCGCGGTCCTCAGCCGCGAAGCCGGAAAGAAACAAGCGCTGGTGCGGTTGTGCGCAGATTTTCAGATCACGCGCGAGCACGTGCTCGCGATCGGCGATTCGCGCAACGACGTACCGATGCTGCAATGGGCTGGAACCGGCATCGCGATGGGTAATGCGCTCGACGAAGTGAAAAAGTCGGTCCAAATTACGACCGCAGCGCACGACGAAGACGGCGTTGCGCTTGCAATAGAGCGTTTTGCGCTGGGACGTGTCGCGTGATTCGCGTCGTCGCGTTTGCACGTGTCCGCGAGCTTTTGGGATTTTCGGAGCGCGAGTTTGGCCTGGCTGAGGTGCCGACCGTTGGCGCGTTGCGCGCTCGCTTGGAGCATGACGTCCCTGCACTGTTGCCGCTTCGTCAGTCGACCCGTATCGCGCGCAACGGGCAGATCGTGGACGATGCCGCATCCCTTAAGGAAGGCGATGAGGTCGCACTGTTGCCACCGGTCGGAGGCGGATAGAATGCTCGTAACCGGATCGCCGTTCATTGCGCTGACAACGGAACCCATTCAAATCGAAGAGCTCGCCTCCGGCGTGCGAACCGATGCATGCGGTGCGATCGCCGTTTTTCTGGGCGTGGTGCGCGAGCAAAACGAGGGCCGCCGCGTGACCGGACTTTCCTATGAAGCGTATCCGGCCATGGCGCTGGAGGAGATGCGCGCGATTGCGCGCGAGACGATCGAGCGTTTCGGTCCGTGCGAGATCGCGATCGTTCATCGCACCGGAGATCTCGCAATCGGCCAAGCCAGCGTCGGCATTGCGGTCGGCGCGCCGCACCGCGCGGCAGCATTCGATGCATGCGAGTACGCGATCGACGAGCTCAAGCGCCGTGTCGAGGTGTGGAAGAAGGAACACTACGCCGAGGGCGATGCGACGTGGGTCGACAACCGGACGGGCGAGCATGGCTAGCCGGATCGATCTGTGTTTCACGCAGACGAGCTCGCATCGCATCGCCTATCTGGCGTACGAGCCCAAACGTGCACGTGGAGTCGGTCTCGTCGTCGGTCATGGGTATTCGAGCAGCAAGCAAAATCTCGATCTGCTGTGCAACTTTCTCGCCAGCCACGGCTTTGCCACGTTCAGTCTCGATTTTCCAGGACACAAGCTCGGCACGAGCCTGGGTACGTTGCGCAGCTTGGAAGATTTGGTCGATGCCATGCAGGCTGTCGTGGACCGTGCCCGCGAGGCGCTTGGAGCACAGACGCCGATCTACACGATCGGTCATAGCATGGGAGCGACGACGGCGCTCCTGACCGCTGCGAGCAATCAAGATATCGCCGGCGTCATTTCGATCGCGACCGGCGTCGGACGCATCGCCGCGCTGGAAGCGCTGTCGACGCGCGGTGCGACCGATTTGCGCTCTGCGTACGTCGATGGCTTGGCGTTGCCCGAGCTCGCGGCGCAAGTCGAATCACGTCTCGTTCCGGCGCTTGCTGCGCTCGCGGGCCGTCCGCAGCTCTACGTTGCCGCCGATCGCGACATGATGGTCGCCCGTTCGAGCGTCGAGAGCTTGTTTGCACTCGCTCCGGAACCAAAAACGATGGAGACTGTTTCGAGCGATCACACGTACGCCGGCGAAGCTTCACGCAGCGTGATTTTGGGCTGGCTGAACGCGCGACATCCACGTGCAGTCGCTGCGCAGGTATAGCCGTCATCTCCTGATCCCCGAGGTAGGGCTCGAGGGACAGGAGCGGCTCGGGCGCGCGCGCGTCTTGGTTGTCGGCGCGGGTGGCTTGGGGTCGCCGGTTCTCGCGTATCTCGCGGCGGCCGGCGTCGGGCGAATCGGCATCGTCGACGATGACGTCGTCGACGTGACGAATTTACAGCGTCAAATTCTCTACCAAACATCCGACGTCGGATCGAAGAAGGCCGAACTCGCCGCCGAGCGTCTGCACGCGCTCAATCCGCAGATTGCAATCGATCCGATTCCTATTCGGTTCGATGCATCGAATGCGCGCGAGCTCGTGCGCTTGTACGACGTCGTCGTGGACGGGACCGATAGCTTTACGACGCGCTATCTGATCAACGATGCGTGCGTCTTAGAGAAGAAGCCAGACGTGTACGGTTCGATCTTTCGCTTCGACGGACAAGTCTCGGTCTTCGGCATCTCCGGAGGGCCGTGCTATCGCTGCCTTTACCCGGAACCTCCGCCACCGGATACCGTGCCGACATGTGCGGAAGGCGGCGTTCTCGGCGTGCTTCCGGGAATCGTTGGAACCTGGCAAGCCAACGAGACGCTCAAGCTGCTGCTGAAGATCGGCTCACCGCTCGTTGGACGGCTCGCAGTCATCGATGCACTGTCCGGACGCATGCGCGAATTTCGCATCGAGCGCGATCCGGCGTGCGTGTTGTGCGGTGATACCCCCTCGATCGACGAGGTGCGTGAGATCGATGATGCGGTGCGTGTCGTGGCCCGCGACGAACAAGAGCTCGAACCTCCGGATCTCGAGAGCTTCTTGAGCCTGCATCCGGCCGCGCACATCCTCGACGTCCGCGAACCGCATGAAGCCGTCCTTGGATCGCCGCCGCGTTCGATTGCGATCCCAGCGAGTGGACTCGAAGGCCGAATGCACGAGCTCGACACCGCGCGCGAGTACGTCGTCGCATGCCGTATCGGGTCGCGCTCGCTCTGGGCCGCGCAGCGCTTGCGCGAGGCCGGATTCGGTCGCATTTGGCATCTGCACGGCGGATTGCTCGCGCTGGCAGCACAAGACCAGTCCTTCGAATTCTTCTAGGAGCCCGCTTTCATGCTGCGTGTCATCGATACTCGTTTCCCGGAAGCCAAACTGCTCGAGCCGGATGTGTTCAACGACGAGCGGGGCTTCTTTAAAGAAACGTATTCGCGGACCAAATACGAGGACGCCGGTCTAACCGATACCTTCGTTCAAGACAACGTTTCACGTTCGCGTCGCAACGTCTTGCGCGGCATGCACTACGATATGCGCGTTGCAAAGCTCGTGCAGTGCTTGGCCGGTGCGCTCTACGACGTCATCGTTGACGCACGTGAAGATTCGCCGACGTATCTGCAGTGGGAAGGGTACGAGCTCACGCAGGACAACCACCGCCAAATCTACGTGCCGCGCGGATTCGCGCACGGAATACTCGCCCTCACGGATGTCGTGATCGCGTCGTACAAGCAGAGCGAGCATTTCGATCCCAGTCACGAACGTGGACTCCGATGGGACGATCCTGCCGTCGGGATCAAGTGGCCGCTGATGGGGCCGCCGATTCTCTCGCCAAAAGACGGCGTATGGCCTCACATCGTACGGGCATAACGTAGACGTGCAATACCGTCCGTTCGGGACCACCGGCAAAGACGTTGCGCGCATCGGGCAAGGTTCGTGGAACATTCCCGAGCGCGGACCAGCGGCCGACGGCGCGAAGCTGGCCCTGCAGCGCGGCGTCGAGCTTGGAATGACGCATATCGACACGGCCGAGATGTACGGAGACGGACGTGCCGAGGAGTTGATCGGCGAGGCAATTCGCGAAGGTGAGCTGCGGCGCGAGAATCTGTTTATCGTCAGCAAAGTCTTACCGTCGAATTCAAGCTATGCCGGAACGTTGCGCGCGTGCGAACGTTCGCTGCGTCGGCTCGGGGTCGATTATCTCGACTGTTATCTGTTGCATTGGCGCGGCTCGCAGCCGCTGCGTGAAACCATGCGCGCGCTCGAGAAGCTGGTTGACGACGGAAAGATTCGCGCGCTCGGCGTTAGCAATTTCGACGTCGATGATCTCGAAGAGGCCAAGGCTGCGCTCGAACGGCATCCTTTGGCCTGTAACCAAGTGCTCTACCATTTAAAGGAACGCGGCGTCGAGCATCGCGTGCAACCCTGGTGCGCACAAAACGAGGTCGCCGTCGTCGCTTACACGCCATTTGGTCGCAGCGCGATTCCGGTTGGTGCGCTTGACGAGATCGCAAAAAAACATGGCGTTACGCCGCGCGACGTGATTCTCGCGTTTCTCACGCGCGAACCAAACGTCTTCACGATTCCGAAAGCTGCCACGATCCCGCACGTTGAAGAAAACGCGCGCGCCGGCGACGTCGATCTCGACGCCGGCGACATCGCGCAGATTGACGGGGCATTCCCACGCTCGCGCTCGACCGAACTGCGGATGCTCTGAACGCGTTGCGCGCTCGTTTGGGCGAGCGCGCGCGCGAACTCGGAGCCAGCGACCTGCGCATTGCCGATGCAAGGGCCGACGCGCTCACGCGCGAGCGTATGCGTGCGTCTTTTGCTCGGGGGGATCTTGATACGTGGGGCTATGACGACGGATACGCCGCGGCCGCGAGCGACGCCGAGACATTACTCGAAGGCGCGCGGCGGATCGTGTGCGTCGCCGTACCGTATCGTACGCGCGATGCCGCAGCGCGCGGGCCGCTGGGCGGACGGGTTTCCAATTACGCGTGGTCACACGACTATCACCGGACGTTACGCGCGATGCTGACCGAGCTCGCGACGATGATGGACGATTTCGCCGGGAAGGCGGTCACGCGAATCGCATGCGACACCGCACCGCTTGGCGAGCGCGCCGCAGCTGCACGCGCCGGACTCGGCTGGATCGGCAAGCACACCGGATTGATTGCGCCGGGAGCCGGCTCGTACGTTTTCCTCGGTGAGGTCGTAACCTCGCTTGCGCTCCCCGTTGACGCCCCGCTCGGCAAGACGTGCGGCAGCTGCACGCGCTGCGTAACCGGGTGTCCGACGGGCGCGCTCCGCGGCGACTACACGATCGATGCAACCAGATGCATCGCGGATCTCACGCAGCGCACGGATCCAATTCCGCGCGCATTGCGCTCGCTGATCGGCGACTGGGTCTGGGGCTGCGATATCTGCCAAGTCGTGTGCCCGCCGAATTTTCGCACATCAGCAAACGTCTCGGACGCATTCGCTCCCCAAGATGAGGTGTCGGCTTCGCCGGATTTGGTCGCGCTTCTACATCTAAAAAGCACGGAGTTCAAGCGCCGCTATCGCGCGACCGCGATGGGTTGGCGAGGTGCGGCTGTGCTGCGCCGCAATGCCGCGATCGCTCTCGGAAATCTCGGGGATCGCAGCGCCGTCCCGGCGCTCATGAAATCGCTCTCCCTCGACCCGCATCCGATGGTGCGCGGGGCGTCGGCCTGGGCGCTCGGACGCATCGCTTCCCCGCCTGCGCTTGCGTCGCTGGAATCGGCTGCACGCTCGGAGCGCAACGCGAGCGTTTGTGAGGAGATTGCCTTCGCGCTCGCCGAGGCAAGCGGAACCATGCACGGGGGCGCGCCGTTAGAGCACCTGTGAAGCCCGCAGCCCTCAGAGTGCTCATCCTCGCCACCGTGGCCTTAGCGTTCACCTTTGGGTTTAGGCCCGGGCTGGCTGCGAGTTCTCCGGCTGCGCTCTTGCAGCGCATGACCGCAGTCAATCCAAATCTGCAAAGCTACACTGCCAGCTTGCACGTCGTGATCGCCTTTCACACGCTGCCGCTGAGCCCGACGCTCGATGGCAATTACTATTTCAAGAAGCCGGACAAGCAGGCAGTTGTCTTCGACACGGTCCCGGTGCTGGCGCAACAATTCCAAAAGATCTATCCGAAGATCGATCCACCCTCGACCTGGCCGGAGGTTTACGACGTCTCGATTCTCACATCAGGCGGCGGCACGACCACGCTGCGCTTGACGCCAAAGCGAAGCGGACGCGTCGCGCACCTGGACGTCACGGTGGACGACGCGAGCGCGATGCCGTCCTCGTATACCTGGACGTACGTGGACGGTGGGACGGTCACGTTCGGCCAAGAGTACGTTCGCGTCGGCGGTAATTATTTGGTTCGTGCGCAGAACGGCAAGGTGAATCTGCCGAGCTATAACGCCGACGTCACGACGACGTTCTCGAATTTCCAGCTGAACGTCCCCGTACCGGATACCGTCTTCGGGACGTAGAAGGCACCCCACGTGGCTGCCAGCATCGATCTGATCGGAACCGCCGCGCCCCTCGTGGACAGGTTCAATCGTCCGATCACATATCTCCGCATCTCGGTCACGGATCGCTGCAATCTGCGATGCGTCTACTGCATGCCGGAGTCCGGCCTACCGTGGATTCCGAAGCCCGACATCCTCACGTACGAAGAAATAGCCCAAATCGTGGAGGCCGGCGCCTCGGTTGGGTTGCGCTCAATTCGACTGACCGGCGGCGAGCCGCTGTTGCGTCGCGACCTCGTTCGGCTCGTCGATATGCTGGCGCGCATTCCGGGGATTGACGACATCGCGCTCTCAACCAATGGACTGTTGCTCGCCGAGCGCGCCGCGGAGCTGCGCGACGCCGGATTGCGTCGCGTCAACATCTCGCTCGATACGTTGCGCGAGGACCGGTTCTTCGCGATCGCTCGCCGCGACGGACTCGATCGCGTTATTGCGGGAATCGACGCAGCGATCGACGTGGGCCTCCGGCCGATCAAGCTCAACTGCGTCGTGATGCGCGGACAGAATGACGACGAAGTCCTTGCGTTCGCGGAGCTGACGCGCAAACGCGAGATCTACGTTCGCTTCATCGAGCTTATGCCGGTTGCAGAGAATCTCGACATGCAAACGGATGCGTACATCTCGGCCGCCGAGATCTTGAAGCGCGTGGAGGAGTCGGGTGCCCTGCTGCCCGTCGATGGCCCCGGCGGAAACGGCCCGGCGCGATATTTCGCCTTCCCCGGCGCTCTCGGAGCCGTCGGCGTGATCTCACCACTCTCGCACGATTATTGCGAGCGCTGCAATCGTGTTCGGCTCTCCGCCGACGGACGTTTGCGCTTGTGCCTCTTCGGCGATCATCATATCGACTTGCGCGCACCAGTTCGGTCCGGCGCATCGCGTGACGAGATGGCCGCGATCTTCTCGGGCGCGATGTTGATCAAGCCGGAGCGACATCATCTCGACATCGGCAAGACCGCATCGGCGATGCGGGCCTTTTCCGAAATCGGCGGCTAGCTTTTCGTTTGGTCGAGGAGGGCGGCGCGCGTACGTACGGGGCCGGAGCGCGAGCATATGCCGCCTGGCTGGCCGATGTGCCGGTATTTGTTGTTTCTGCGGACGCGGTGATGGACGAGGTGATCGCCGCACGAGACGCGTTGCTCGAGGTTCGGCGCCGAGGTGCCGACGCCGCGGTTATGCTCCTCTTCGAGGACGTACGCGTGGACATGTCGCGACGTGCCGCCTTCGATATCTCCCGCCAAATCGAGTCCTATGACATGCGACGGCTTTATATGGAAGGCATTGAGAAAGGCACGCTTGACGTCGTAGGTCAGACCCTACTCGAACGCTGCGTCTACGATCCCACGCGTCTGGGACAGCTGCGGCATCTCCTAACTCTTGCGAGTACAGTCGTTGTCCGTTCGTTCGAAGAGCTGCGGCGAATTCGCAAGCATGTTGGTCCAGTCCGCTGTAACGTTACGCGTTGGTTTCCGAGGCGCGATCTCCCGACTCTCGAGCACTCGAAGAGGGAGAAGATCGTGCTTTGGAGCGCGGATGATCCGGGAGACTTGACGGCGATTGGAGCGTTCGCGTTGGAACAGGGCCACCGTGAAGTCGTGATCGTTGCGCCGAGTGCGCCAAACTTCCCGACTCCGTTTCGATACGTTCCCGCGGATGATCCGGACGTGGCGAACGTTCTTGCAACTGCGGCGTGCATCGTCGATCTCTCCGTTACGGACCCGTCATGGGCGTGCGCTTTTGCAAAACGCGGCTTTCCGGTTGTAGCTGCATCGACTGCCGGCGCATCCGAAGTCCTGGAAGGCCTACCAGAGTACGATCCCTGGTCGTTCCGGTCGATTGCAGCTTCGGTCGCACAAGCGGTTTGCGGAAAACCTGCGCATCCTTTGGAGATACCGGATCGTCCGTCTGATATCGTTTCCAGTCTCGAGAGAATGCAGGTCGATCCTCCGGCGCGCGCGCCGCTCGTCTCGATCATCATTCCCACGTACAACAGGCGAGTTCTCGTCGAGCAAGCGGTGCGGCGTTTGGGCGACCAGTATTATGCGCGGCTCGAGATACTCGTCGTGAATGACGGCGGCGAAGACGTGAGCCATCTCGCCCTTCTCGATCCACGCGTCCGCGTCGTTAACGCAGAGGTCAATGGCGGCCCTGCCGCCGCCGTGAATCTCGGATTGCGCGAAGCGAAAGGCGAGTATGTCGAGTGGGTGGCCGACGACGACGTCATTTATCCCGATCATGTGCTTCGATGCGTCGCGGCCCTGGAAACGAGCGGCGCCGTCGTCGCACACTCGAATGCGGCACTATGTCTCGCGAAGGCAAAGAACGAGAGTGTTATCTACGATCTCAACCGATTCAGCGGCACCGTCGATCTCAGCGAAGCTTACGCTTATCACCACGTTGCGCGGTTTATGATCCGCCGCGCCGAGCTCTTGGAGATCGGGGCCCTGGCTGAAGATCTTTTCGTGTGCGATCTCGAGGTGCTCATTCGCATCGCCGAGCGCTTCGACTTCGTGCACGTCCCCATGGTTACGGCCGAAAGCTGGTTACGTTTCGGCGAGCAGCAGTTCTCGACGCGGCCGGGCCTCGATCACGCCGTCGAACTTCAAAAGATGTTCGAACGTCATCCGGCGACGGGGCGAGTGTACGTCGAGGCGCTGCGCAAGCGAACCCTTGAAAATCTCCGCTCAGGGAACCGCAACGTCGCGTATTGAGGCTTAGATCCCCTTGCGGAAGAACGCGATCATCCCGCGTTTTTCGGGCATGATGCGGAACTCTTCGAAGCCCCAAGACTTGACTTGAGCGACCGCTGCCGACTGATCGAGCGAAATGCAAAATGTGAGCGTCTTCACACCGCGCTTGCGCGCCAAACCTTGAACTTCGTCGACGAGCTTGTTGGCGATGAGTGCGCTTGCGCCTCGGCGCATTCGCAGCATTTCCATCATCGCAACATCCGCACCATTGGCAGCTTCGGGATCGTTATAGCCCTCAGGTAACCTGAAGACGAGTTGAATCGTGCCGAGAATGCCTTTTCCGTCTTCAGCAACGAGAACGAGACGGCGTCCAGCTTGCTGTTCGGTGAGCCAGAGGCGGGTGCGATTTACCCATGTTTGCCCTGAGGGAAGCGGTCCGCCGACGATGCCCTCGCTGATCATGCGTTCGGCATCGCGCGGCACCGCGAAGCGAATAAAGACCTTCGACGGCACGGAATGAGTTGTGCGACCAGGGGGGCCTTAGTTCCCGCTCGCACGAAACCGTAGCCTTCCGATGACGGCGATTCTGCACTTCACGCGGGACCTTCGTTTGGAGGATCACGCCGCGCTCGCTGCGGCGTCACTCGAGGCGCGCGTCGTACCCGTCGTCATCGTCGATCCGGCGACGTCCGGGCGTCTGCGAAGCTCCCCGCGTCGCGCTGCGTACTATTGTAGTGCCGTTGCAGCGCTCGATTGTGCGATCGCTGCGCGAGGTGGACGACTTATCGTCCGGCGGGGTCGCACGGCCTCGACTTTACGTGCATTGGCACGCGCAGTCGGCGGAACGAGCATCGTGTGGAGTGCGTCATACGACGCACACGGCGCTCGGGTTGATCGCGACGTGCAAGCCGCGCTGGAAGAAGCGGGGCTGCGCGTGACGGTCGTGCATGACGCTCCCGCCGTTGCACCCGAGGAGACAGCAGTCGAACGGCGCGGTTATCGGTCGTTCGCAGCCTACTTCGAACGTTGGATGCAGCAAGACATCGTTCCGTACGACACACTTGACGCGCAATTTTCCGCCCCGGAGGTGTCGAGCGAAGGACTTCCGAGTCCGGCGGAATTCGGAAGTAGCGCTGAGCTCAGCGAAGCAGTTGACGTCGATGCGATTCGCGCGGCCTTCGAACGCTTTCTCGAGAGCGAGCTCTTACAATACGCGATCGCACGAAACGTTCCGGCGGACGGGCAGACGTCGCAGCTCGGCGCACCGCTGTCGTTCGGTGCAATCGCCGCCCGGAGTGTCGTCGCCGCGGTGCGCAACCGGCGCGCCGATCGATTGCTCTTGACCGAGGAGCGTATCTCGATCGATCTGTTCCTGCGTGCAATGGCGCAACGTGATTTCTTCCTACAGCTCGCTCATTTCAACGAAGCTCTCGATGACGCTCCGCTGCAAGACAAGATGCGCCGCTTCAATTTCTCGCGGACGCATCCGGCGCTCGATGCGTGGCGCGCGGGTAAGACCGGTTATCCTCTGATTGACGCGGGCATTCGTCAGCTGCGTGCAACGGGCTGGATGCATCCGCGCGTACGCGCGATCGCCGCTTCGTTCTTGTGTTTCGATTTAGGCGTCGATTGGAGAATCGGCCGTGACGAATGGGATCATTGGCTAATCGAAGACGAGCCGGCGCTTGCGAGCGGAAATTGGCAATGGATCTCCGGTGTGGGCGCGGATCTCGCCGCTTATCCCCGCATCTACAATCCCCGCACGCAGAGCCGTCGCTGCGATCCCACCGGCCGCTATATTCGCCGATGGATTCCGGAGCTCGCGTCGCGCAGCGATCGATCGCTCTTCGAGCCGGATGCGCACGCCAGAAGTCAGCAGCTCGCACTCTCACTTTTCGGAAGCGATGGTTATCCCGTGCCGGTCGTCGATCACGACACGGCTGCACGCGCCTTCTTGGAACGCTACAAGCGGGAGGTCAGCGTTCCGGCTGAGGACTCGTAGGCGTCGCGCGGCGTACGATCATGTTTTTAGCTGCATCGAGCGCGGCCGAAAATGCGCTGCGCCGGTAGTCCCACCGCGGGTCGTCGTCGGGCATGAAGATTCCCATCGCGCCGTTCGCTTCGAATACGACGACGTTTCCATTGGCGTCGATTCCGAAATCGATACCGCCGTAGTCCAGATCCATCGCTTTCGCAATCGATTCAAGCGCGTGCATCGCACGCGCACCGACGACACTGGATGGATCCGATAAGAACTTGGCTTCTTCGGCGCGGAACCGGGCGGATTCGTGCATCTGCGATGACGCGTAGTGGACTTTCCACTTCGGTGAGACCGCAAGATGTATGGGGTAGAGCACGCCGTCGATGCACATGACGCGATACTTGCGCATCATTCCGTCCGCTGAGCGCGTGTCTTCGAACGAAATCAAAAAGACCTCGTCGCCTAGGAGCTGCGAAGCAACCGCTCGGAGCTGATCGGGGCGATCGACAGGTTCGAAGAAGAAGCCGTTGTGGAAACCCGGGCTGCGCAGCAGCATCGGGAACTCGAATCCGAGATCGCGTACGAGGACGTCGCTGTCCGCTTGGCAGAGCCGCTCGCGCGATACGGGGACGATGTGCGAGGTGCGCACTCCTTCCAGCAGACCGAGGCGCATCGATTGCTCGAGCCGCCCGGTGTGCGCGACAGATTCGGGACGATTGATGACCGGCGCGTTCGTTCGTGCCACGATACGTTTCGCGACCGCGAGCGCAGCCGAATCCGATTCGACGTCGCCAATTGCGATAAAAACGGCGTCGTGCTCCGGCAACGGGTACGCGTCCGCGTAAGCTTGCGTATAAATGACGGTGTTTCGAACGCGCGAGTAGTCGACGAGAAGCTCGTAGCGAATCGCATGAAGCGCCGACGCAACGGTAAGTAGGCGAACCGGCTCGTGCGTACCCTTATATTCGAAGATGCGTACCACGCCGCGCAGAACGTCGCTGCTCCAAACTGCGCTTGCCGCTTCCCCATTGCCCATCTCTTCATACGCGCTCGCGATCCCCAAATGCAGTTCGCGATTTTCGGGTTCGATTGCGGCTGCATGCTGATATATTTGAAGCGCGGCTTGATGATTGTGCTGACGCGACGCGAAATCGGCTAGACGCCACAGGAGACGGACGTTTGCGGGATCCCGTCCGAGCAGCTTCTCGAGAAACGAGCGAACCGAATCGGTCTCACCGGCGAGGATCGTGTTAGCCGCGACTTCGTAGACATATTCGACGTACGCATCAGCGGCGGAAACC
This sequence comes from Vulcanimicrobiaceae bacterium, assembly GCA_049520515.1. Classification (GTDB taxonomy): domain Bacteria; phylum Vulcanimicrobiota; class Vulcanimicrobiia; order Vulcanimicrobiales; family Vulcanimicrobiaceae; genus JAFAMS01. The sequence continues at coordinate 18,422 of JBEKPS010000005.1, read as the reverse complement.
TGGGGCATCAGCTTGGGCGCTTCGGCTTGCGTAACCTGAAGATGCCTGGGGTCTCCACCGAGGCCGCGCAGCACGCCGGTCAGACCGCGAATCGCCGGCGCGTGATCGGGGTGAAGGGCGAGCGCGCGATTGAATTCCAGCTCCGCTCCCTGCAAATCGCCGCGCCCGAAAAGAACGTAGCCGAGGTTCGTCGCGCCAACGACGCTGTGCGGATCGACCGCGACGGCGGCGCGGAAGCAGACTTCTGCCTCTTTTATCAGCTTGTTGCGATGGTAGAGCCGGCCTAAATCATTGAGCGCGCGAAAATGCGAGCGGTCCTCGAGCAACACGGCCCGATAGGCCTCTTCGGCAAGAGCGTCTCGGCCGAGCGCTTCAAGCACGCGCGCACGTTCGAACAGGAAGCTGACGGCGTGCGGCGATTCGGCGACGATGGCTTCGAGCGATTCAAGAACGGTTTCAATCTGCGCGGTCACCTATATTTTTTCGGCGCCGCGGCAAATTGCCGTTAGATTCCTGGGAGAGCTTTTTCTTAGAGTGGGACCCGCATGTCGACCCAATCGCTGATGAGGGGAATCCGTACGTCTTCACCGTGCCACACTTTAAACGCATAGACGACGTCCGCTACGATCATGATTGGGAGCAGGAACGGGATCAGCGGCCACGCCGACCAGCCCAAGAATGGAATCGCCGCAACCGCGTGGAGAAAGAAGCCGACTGCCGCCATTCCGAAATTGAAGCCCAGAGCTTGCCAAGCTTGCCGCCGAATATAACCGTCGCGTTTCGGATCGAAGAGCGCGAGAATCGCAAGCGGCCAAAACGGATAGCCGAGCGCGGCTAGGACGCGCGTCTCGTTTGGCGCGGTCGCCACTGCGGCTGTCGGTCTGACGCTGGGTTGAGACGGCTGACTCTGCGGTCGCGGTCCAGGCTGGCCAACATCGCCCGGAAGCCTGCCTCCGCGCGCATCGATGCGCTCGGCCAGGCGGCAGCTCGGGCATTCGCCCCGCTCGTCGCGGCATGTCGCGCAAATCGATTTGCTGCAGTGCGTACACAGAGCAACTGACGGTACGTTCGAGTGGAAATAGCAGTCCATACTCAAATCTACGGGGCGACGAGGGCAAAGGTTTCGGGGGAAAGCGCGAAACTCGCTTGCCAGTGCAGGTTCGTCAGCGAGTCGCCGTCCTGCGGCGTCTATTTAAAGAAGCGCAGCCATACTATCCCCGGCTCGCCATCGCCCTCGCGTTCGGCGTCATCGCCGGCGTCGGCCCGACAGCCTATGCGTGGGCAATCGGCGGAATTGAGAATCGCGTCCTCGCGGCTCGCCCGCCCGACCTCACCTTCCTTTGGGAGATCATCGTGGCGATGATCGGCGTCGCTGTGGTGACCAACGCAGCATCGTACGGACAAAACTATCTCACTGCATGGTGCGGCCAGCGCCTTGTCGCGCGCTTTCGCGTCGAGCTGTTCGCGCGCTTGATGCGGATGCCGCTGGGGCTCTTCGAACGTTGGCGTCCGGGCGAACTGATCTCGCGCTCGACGAGCGACCTGGCCCTCATGACGGAAGCGGTCAGCATCTCGTTTCCGCAGTTCATTCAAGCCACGATCACGTTCGTGGCCGCCACGGTCGGCATGTTCATCACGGATTGGCTGCTCGCGCTCGTCTTGTTCGCGTGCGCGCCCTTTATTGTATATGCGGTTGGACGTTTCAATGCGCTCGTGGCAAGCGGTGCGATGACCGCCCAACGGCAGATTGCGGATCTTTCCAGCAACTTGACCGAGTCGCTGGCCAACGAACGCGTGATCAAAGCCTTCGGGCGGGAAGATTACGAAATCGCGCGTTTTAATGGAAATAATCAGAATTATTTCGGCGCCTACATGAAGGTCACGCAATTCATGCAGACGCAGGTCCCCGTCGTCGCGATTATCATCATGCTGTCCGTCATCGGCATGCTGCTGTTCTCGACGCGCGAGGTACTGGCGGGGCGCATGAACACCGGAGAGGTGTTCCGCTTCTGGACGCTCGTTGCGCTCGCAATCAACCCGATGAATCGCTTCGCGATCTTTTTCGCGGATTTCCAAAAAGCGATCGTCGGCGCGTCGCGCGTTTACGAGATCCTCGATCTTCCGGTCGAGCGCGCTGACCGTCCGGACGCGATTTCTCCCGGCCGAGTCGAAGGCGAGATCAGGTACGAGAACGTGACCTTCGCCTACCGTCCCGAGGACGGTGAGGTGCTCGAGGGATTCAACGCCGAGATTGGCGCCGGTGAAGTCGTGGCGCTCGTCGGTCCTTCGGGTGCGGGAAAGACGACGATCGCAAATCTCGTGCCCCGGTTTTACGAGCCGCAAGGCGGCCGGATCACGCTCGACGGCATCGACCTGCAGAACATCAGGCTGGAGGCTCTGCGGTCGGCGATCGCGCTCGTCCCCCAAGAGACCCAGCTCTTTGCCGGGACGGTCGCGGAGAACATCCGCTACGGACGCCTCGACGCGACCGACGACGAAATCGTCGAAGCTGCGAAGATCGCAAATGCCGCCGAGTTCATCGACCGGCTCGTCGACGGGTACGCGACCCGGGTTGGCGATCGCGGAGTGCGACTCTCGGGCGGCGAACGGGCCCGGATCGCGATCGCCCGGGCCGTCGTGCGAAACCCCCGGATCCTCATCCTCGATGAGGCAACGAGCGCCCTCGACTCTCATTCAGAGGTCCTGATCGAGCAAGCGCTCGATCGTATCTTCCCCGGCCGGACGATCCTGATTATCGCCCATCGGCTCTCGACGATCCGGCGGGCGACCAAGATCCTCTACATCGAGCGTGGGAGCGTCCGGGAGACGGGCACGCATGAATCTTTACTCGCGCGAGGGGGGCTCTACGCGGCGCTACACGCTGCTCAGCATTAAACTCGGGTCCCGAAGCGCCGATAGAAAGTGGGAAGGTTAGGAGCTTTTTCTGTTGGCTGGTATATCTTTCGGAACGACCTCGGAGCTGCTCAAAAACGCCATGTCTGGCGCTGGCCTTGAGCATGCCGCCCTCGCGAACAACATCGCGAACGTCAATACGCCCGGTTATTCGACATTCGAAGTCGCCTACAAACAGGCGCTCGCAGCGACCGAACCGACGCCGCCGGATCCAAACGAGCTCACGCTCGCGACGGACAATCCGCGCCAGATCTCGATCAACGGCGAGATCCCCGCGAAGCCGTTTAGCGTCTCGGCCGCTCGCGTCGACAATCCGATCAAGATGCGTCCCGATGGCAGCAACGTCGATCTCGATCAGCAGATGGCGGAGCTAACGCAAAATTCGTCGTACCAGCAGACGATGTCGGAGTTCCTCACCACGCAGTATACGCGGATTCGCTCAGCGATTGAGGAGCACGCATAACGTGCCGAACGACGCAAACTTTTATACATCGATTGAAATCAGTGCGTCCGGCCTTTCCGCCGAACGCCTCGCGATGGACGTCATCGCCAATAACATTGCAAACGTCAATACGACCCGGACGCCTGACGGCGGCGCCTTCAAGCGCCAGCTCGTCGTCTTCGCGCAGAAGACCGACGACGATGCCAAGCAGCAAGCGCAGCAGGCCGGCGCAGATCCCAATGCGGTTGGCAATCTCAATGGCGTCAAAACCTTGCAGATTATTGACGATCCGTCGCCTGACCGCCTTGTGTACGATCCAGGAAACCCGGATTCAGACACGCAAGGCTACGTTCACTACCCGAACGTGCAGATCGTCAAAGAGATGGTCGACATGATGGTTGCCCAACGTGCATATGAAGCCAACGTTTCGGCGATCAAAGAGTCTCGCGCAATGGGCAACGCTGTCATGGGAGTATTGAAAGCTTAATGGACGTCAATCCGATCGTTCCGGATCTCACGCTACCGAGCACCGAAACGCCGACTATCACGCAGCTGGCGCCCAGCAATAGCGCGCAGACCGCGAACAGCACCGACGACGTCCCGAGCTTCAAAGATTCGGTCATGGGCCTGCTCTCCGACGTCAACACTAAGCTCGAAGACTCAGATCAAAACGTCCGCGACCTCGCGATGGGCAAGACCAACAATCTCGACAAGGTCGTTACGTCCGTCGAAGAGGCGAATCTCGCCCTCGAGTACACGATCGCGATCCGCGGCAAACTCCTCGACGCGTACAACGAAGTCGCCCGCATCACGGTCTAGACCCCGAGCCGGCGCCTTAACCAACACTTTGCAGCACCGCCTAACGGCGGTGCTGCTTTGATTTAGCTGCCCCGGCGGCTCGCGAATTGGTGACGTTTCCCGAGCGTCGGCGAGGGGAATGTCGCCGAGTCGCGAGCCTCAGCGGACTCAGGAATCTAAAGTAGCACCCCGGGTAGGCCGAAAGTCTAAGTAAGCGGCTTGGACATCCTTCGCACGGATGGGAGCCGCCCTGGAGCTGGATCGATTGAAGGCTTCAGGAGTCACCGCGATGCGGCTGACACTTTCGTGCGGAGGTTTTTCTCTTGGTTCGAGGACTCTACACGGCTGCGGCCGGGGCTCTCGTTGCACAAATGGACGTGGACAACATCGCGAACAATCTCGCGAATGTCAGCACGGCGGGCTTTAAGCGCACGCTGCTCCAGGTCCAGTCCAACGACATGATGGCGATCTACCGCGTTCAGTCAGATCCGGGCACGACGCCCGGTACGACCGTTCCCGGTAAGAGCGTTTCGGATTATGTCGGGCAACTCGGGTCGGGCTCGCACGTCTACGACACGCCAGCAGACTTCGAGCAAGGCTCGCTGCAGCAAACCGGTGCGCCGCTCGACTTGGCAGCCTCCGGCCCCGGATTCTTCACGATTGCGACGGCAAACGGAATCCGTTACACGCGCGACGGCAACTTCAACCGCAACGCACAAGGGCAGCTCGTCACGCAGAGCGGCGACCTCGTGTTAAGCACGAACGGCCCGATCACGATTCCCGACGGAAAAGTTAGCTTCGACTCGACGACCAACACGATTGCGGTCACCGATCCGAACAACCCGACGGGAGAAGCTGTTCCGGTCGCGACGTTGCGCATGACCGAGTTCGGCAATCTGAACGGTCTGCGTCCCGAGGGTTCAAACCTGTTCGTCGACGGCGGCACCGCCGCGCCCGTCAATGCAACGCAGACGTCGGTCTCGCAAGGCTTTCTCGAAACGAGCAACGCCAACGTTGTCACGTCGATGGTCGGCCTCATCAACGCACAACAGTGGTTCGATGCAAACACCAAGATGATCCAAACGCAAGACACCATGAATTCCGAATCCATCACCAGCGTCGGTCAGAATTCGTAACAGGGAAGGGACAGAGTAACTCGCCATGATGCGCGCACTTTACACCGCAGCCAGTGGGATGATTTCGCAGCAATATAATCTCGACACGATTGCGAACAATCTGGCCAACGTTAACACCACCGGCTTCCGCATGAACCAAGCGCGGTTTCAGGACTTGCTGTACCAGACCCTGAAAGCGCCCGGCTCGCCCGTCGGATCGTCGATCGTCCCGGTAGGATCAGATGTCGGTCTCGGCTCCAAGGTCGCAAGCTCGGAGAAGATCTTCACGCAAGGCTCGCTCCAGCAGACCAGCAATCCGCTCGACATCGCGATTCAGGGAGACGGTTTCTTCCAAGTCACGCTGCCTGACGGAACGACCGCGTACACACGCGACGGCAGCTTCAAAGAAGATGCAACCGGCGCAGTCGTGACGGCTGACGGTTACTTCCTCTCGCCGCAGATCACGATTCCGCAGAACGCGATTCAAGTCTCCGTTGGAACGGATGGAACCGTCACGGCGTTGACGCCCGGCGCCACGACGCCGACGACGCTCGGACAGATCACGCTCGTCCGTTTCACGAATGCAGCCGGCTTGCAGCCGATGGGACAAAACTTGTTCCAGCAAACCGGAGCATCCGGTACGCCGATCATTTCGCAGCCTGGTCTCAACGGTGCAGGTACGCTCGAGGGCGGCTACATCGAAGAGAGCAACGTCTCGATCGTCAATGAAATGGTCAACATGATCGTCGCGCAAAACGCGTATTCAGCCAATTCGAAAGCGATCACGACGGCCGAGAACATGCTCGCAACCGCCATCCAGACGAAGCAATAAAAGGCATATCTTGAAAGGGTTTTTCGCACTTGCCATGCTGGTCGCCGCGTTCGCGGCGCCGGCATGCGCTCTCGGTCAAACGGCAACATCGGTGACGACGCAAATCGTGCCCGCTGCGCGTTTGATGGAGCTCGCCGAAAAGACGGTTCACGCCGTCATCAACGGGCCGGATCGCGAAGTCCGTCAAGATTACAAGTTCACCGATCAACCGGTACCGGCCGGCAAAGTCACGATCTCGGTAGCGCAGACGCAATACAATCCGACGTACATCGCGATTCCGATCACCATCGATGTCGACGGCAAGCCCGTCCGCACGATTTTTGCAGGCTATCGGATCGTAACGTTCATCCACACTGCAGTTGCCGCGCGCGATTTGCAACCCGGCGCCGTGCTCACCGACGACAACGTCACGATCGGACGCGTCGAGAGCAACGGACGTGGGCCGGTCGAAATCGCAATGTTGGTGGGGCGCAAGTTGAATGTCGCGGTCGGCGGTGGCAAGGCGCTGTACTTCGAGCAGACGGGCATCAATCAATTGGTGACGGCTGGTCAGCCCGTCGTCTACATCTTGCACGACGGTCCTGTTGCAGTGACGGCCGACGTCGTGGCTCGCACGGGCGGTGGGATGGGTCAAGTCGTCGCGGTTTACAATCCGGTGACGCGCAAAGCGCTCTCCGGGACCGTCACCGGTCCCGGTCAAGTTGAATACACGCTTCCGGGAGGCGACGCGCAATAATGGTACGTTTCATTTGCAAAATCAGCCTTGCGCTCTTCGCAGTTGCAGCATTATTGGGAACGCAGGCCGCGTTTGCCGACACGCTGTACGTCGCGGCGCCCGGACCGGCATCGCCCGGACATCCGCTCAGCTTAGGACCGGATCTCAAAGCGCATCAGCCCGGCGATCTCGTCACGATCGTATTCAATTTCAACGTCGCACAAAACAGTTCGTCGACGATGGCGCGCAGCAAAGCCGCGTCGGCCGGACTCGCATCCGGAACCGGCATCGCCGGCGTCGGCTTCCTGCGATTCCCGAGTTCGATCGGCGGACAATCCGCACTCAACACGAGCGACGTTCGCGCGAACTCACAGACGTTCACGAGCACGATGATGGCGACCGTTCAAGAGATTCTTCCGAGCGGCGCACTCGTCGTCTCGGGCACGCAACGCATCATCATCAACGGCAAAGCGCAGAACATGAAGGTTACCGGGACGATTCGTCCTGCGGATATCGACAACACCGACAGCATTCTGTCGACGAGCATGGCCAACGTTCAGCTCGACTTCGACGGCAACTGGGGTGAGGACAAGAAGGGCATCATCCAGAGGATCATCGATTGGATATGGTAGTCCGCAAGCGAATTCTGGTCGCGATCATCGTTGCATCGCTGCTCTCAGCGTTCGCGCCGACCGCTGCGTTCGCGCAGATCGTGCGCGTCAAAGATGTCACGCGCGTGCAAGGTGTCACCAATAACCAGCTCGTCGGCTACGGCGTCGTAACCGGCTTGGGCGGCACCGGTGACTCGACACAGGTCATCTTCACGAGCCAAACGATTCAGAATATTCTGCAGTCGTTCGGTATCTCGACGGCCTTGCAATCGGTTCGTACGCGCAACGTTGCGGCAGTCGTCGTAACTGCGAACCTTCCTCCGTTTTCGCACTCCGGCGACAACGCCGACGTGATTGTCTCCTCGATGGGCGACGCGACGAGTTTGCAAGGTGGAACGCTGGTGATGACGGAGCTGCGTGCCGCGAACAATCTCGTGTACGCGACAGCGCAAGGACCCGTTTCCGTTGGTGGTTTCAGTGTCGCGACGGGCGGCGCGGGTGGCGCGAATTCGATCAGCGTCAACTTCACCGCGGCGGGACGCGTGCCGCAGGGCGCCGTGATCGCGCGCGACATGCAGACGAATTTGCGCACGGATCCAGCCGGTTTCTCGTACGTGTTGACGAGCCCGGATTTTCAAACGGCTGCGCGTTTGGCAGCAGTCCTCAACGCCCGCTTCGGACCGATCGCGATCGCGCTCGATGCCGAAACGGTTCACGTGAATTTGCCGAAGCCGTACCTGAACAACCAAGTTCAGTTCTTGGCAGACGCCGGCGAGCTTCAGCTCAATGCTTCCGAGATCGCGAAGGTCGTGCTCAACGAGCGGACCGGAACGGTCGTCATGGGTGGCGACATCACGCTCGCACCCTGCGCGATCGCACACGGCAACCTATCGATCTCGATCACGACGACGAATCAAGTCGTCCCCGCAGGTCCGTTCACGAACGCGCAAAGCCAGACGCAAACCAATACGCGCATTCAAGCGACCGAATCGGGACACAAACTGGTATTCATCTCGGGTGCACCGACGCTCGCACAAGTCGTCCGCGCACTCAACACCATCGGCGTCTCGCCGCGTGACCTGATCGCGATCGTGCAAGCACTGCGCGAATCAGGCTCGCTGCAAGCCGACGTGGAGATCATCTAATGCCGATCGACCCAATCGCCGGCGCGTCCACCAAGCCGCTCACGCCCGACCAGACAGCCGCTCTCGCGAACTTGCACAAGGTCGCGACGCAATTCGAAGGTCTGTTCGTCGGCATGCTGCTGCACCAGATGGACAAGGATCAACCGGACGACACGATATTCGGCAAGCGCTCGCCGGGCGAGAAGATCTTCTCGGACATGCTCGACGACCAGCGTGCCCAAAGCATGGCATCGACCGGTTACTTCGGCATCGCGAAGGAGATCGAGGGCCAGATGCGGTCGGCGGTTTTGGCCAACGCGGGCAACGAAGCCAAGAGCTCGACCAAGGCGGGAAACCTGTGACCCTCTGGATCGCCGCTCTAAAGTGGGAGCCTCTCCATCCCGACACTATCCGTAGCCGGTTTGCGACCACGGACCGGAGAAGGGTAGCCTCCTGCGCACATGATCATCACTCGGGCGGAAATCGAGTCAGCGGTAGCCGTATACCGCGCAAGACTCCGGGTCATTCAACGGAGCGGTTCCACCTCGGACGTCGAGGTGGTCACGGCGAGCGACTCCTTTTCACCGAGCGACGAAGCGGCGATGCTCACGGCTTTGCGGGAGCAAGTCATCGCGCAGCCCTATTACCGCCAGCGCCTGGTCAACGAGCTCAAGCGACGCATCGAGGAAGGCAGCTACTGGGTGCCGGCCGAGGAGATCGTCGAGCGTATGTTGCGACGCTTGGTCGTGGAGAATATCGCCCAAACCTAGTCGCTGAGGGAGGTGCCTCATGAACGATTCCTGGGAGTCGTTCGTCGAGGCGCTGGGTCGCGAATGTGCGGCATTCGGTGCCGTGAACGAAAAAGCGCTCGAGATGTCGATCGCGCTCGTGCAGAATGTCCCCGGGCGCATCCACGAGACGCAGCGCGCGCTTGAAACGGCACGCAAAGCCTTAGTTTCCACACGTGCGCAGCGGCGCGCAATGCAGCAGCGCGGCTTCGGCAATATGTCGCTAAAGAAAGTCTCGAAATTCGCGCCGCCGGCAGTCGCCGCGCAGCTCTCGATGCGGATGCGGCAACTGCACTACTACACGATCAAATTGGATTTGATCAACAGCAACAATCGAGCCTTGATCCTCGGATCAATGGAAAGGCTCATGGCAATCGTCGCCGTTATGCGGCGCGTACAGATGCAGCCTCTCACGTATAAACGGCGCGGCATGGTGCCGCCTCCCGATCGCAGCATGATCGTCAGTCACCAGGTCTAGTAAGGGTTCTCAAGGATGAGTTTCTTCGGTTTATCTCTGGCTGGTTCTGCGCTCGCGGCTTATCAAGAAGCCGAGAACGTCACGTCCAACAATATCGCCAACGTCAACACGCCGGGCGCATCACGGGAACAGGCAATCCTGACCCCGCAAGCGCCGGTTACGGGGACGATTGGTGCTCCCATGCTCACGACGCCGGGCACGCTCGGCGACGGCGTTCTGATGTCGCTGATTCAGCGCGTGCACGACGATTCGTACGATTCGTTGTATCGCAACGCGACGTCGTCGCAATACTACTACTCGGTGCAGCAGAGCCAACTGAGTGCGGCTCAATCGCTGCTTGCGGAGCCCGCCGGTGGGATCAACGATGCCTACACGGCGTTCTTGCAATCGTTTCAGACGCTGCAAGCGAATCCGGACGATACGTCGACAGCGTCCGGCGTGATTAGCAGCGCGCAGTCGTTGGTCAGCGCGATCTCGACGACGGGCAACGGTCTGACCACCCAGATGTCGCAGGTGTTCAACCAGACGTCCTCGCTCGTTACGCAAGTCAACAACCTGCTGACGAACATCGCACAGCTGAACGGGCAGATTCGGGCGGAGACGGCCGCCGGCGAGCAGCCGGGGACGTACCAGGATGAGCGCGATAACGATATCGACCAGCTCTCCCAGTATCTCTCGGTGCAGACGAACTTGCAGCCCAACGGCTCGGCGCTGGTTACGGTCAACGGTCTTGCCCTCGTGAACGATACGACTGCATATACCCTTGCGCAGCCGGTCATCGGCACAGCTGCGAACGGCACGACGCAGATGAAGATCGGCTTCACGACCGATGCGAACCCGCTCAACCCGTCGGCAATTCCGCTCGGTCAGGGCCAGCTCGCCGGACTCGTCGATCTGTACAACAACAAGCTGAGCGTTTATCAGCAACAGTTGAACTCGTTCACGAACGCGCTCGCGACCGAAGTCGATCGCGTCACGACGAGTGGTTACGACGAGAACGGTGCCCCGGGCGTCGGTCTGCTGCAGCCGCTGGTCAACTCACAAGCGATCAGCTCGACGAATATTCAGGTCGGGATCACGGATCCAACTCAGGTCGTGGCCGCCGTCGCATCGACGGCAAACGGGAGTTTGACGAACCCGGTCAACTCGTCGAATCAAACCGTCGACACGTCGACGCTGCTCCTGAACAATCCGACGTTGCAAGTCGCTCCAACTGCGGCTCTCAATGGATCGCTGACGGTTGTGGTCGATGGCGTGACGCAGAATTTTACGTACAATTCGACGCCGGGCGTTGGTCAGATCAACGCGAGCTCGATCGACAGCTTCATTCAAAGCTTTAACCAGCTGCAGGCGGGCGTAACGGCGTCATACGATGACACCTCGCAGACGGTCGTCTTCACGCGCGATTCAAACAACGAGAGTAGTTTACTGCGCGCGACGCCCGGATACGTAGCCGGCCCAACCTTCTCGATCAGCGACTCGAACGATCCGGGCGACACGACCGGCTCGGCTGCCGTCAATCCGATGGCGAGTTCGCTGCTCGGCGTCCTCGGCGCGGCCGGGATCGATGGGATCGCAAACTCACAGCTGACCGCGGACGCGGCTGCCGGATCGAACACGATCACCCTCGCGAACGTCACGGGGTTTGCTATCGGGCAGACGATCGCGATCGATGCGGGTAATGGAAATTACGAAACCGATACGATCACAGGGATCACTGGCACAACGTTGACGCTTGGCGCGGCGCTCGGCAACGATCACGTCTCGAACGCTGAAGTCTACGTCGTAAACGCCGCCCCAACGGTGGTGCAGCAAAACGCGACCAACGCGTACGCGGCCGACGACAACGGCGCGTCGATCAACATGTCGGCGATGTTTTCGGACAACGTCGGCGTCCCGGGAATCGACACGCAGGTCGGCGTGTTCCAGCCGGGTCCGAGTGTCGTTGCCGGTGTTTATACGGCGGCAGTCGGCCAGACGAACATCACCATCTCGGAGGGCGCCGTGCCCTTGCCGGAGTTCAGCGAGATCAACGTCGGGAATCAGCTGACGTTCGTGAATCAAGCCGGACAAACTGTGAACGGCGTCGTTACGGCGGTGAACCGAAATACCGGAACGATATCGCTGCAGATGACGAATAACGGCGCGGCGGCGGTAACGTTCAGCACGAATGCCGTGACACCGGGCGACTTTACCGGAGTCATCGCGTCGCAGACGCAGACGCTCGGACAGTCGTATGCGTCGTTGATCGCGCAAGTCGGTCTCGACGGGCAGACTGCGACGACGGGAACGACGACCCAGACCAATATCGCAACCAGCATCAACCAAACGCGTCAGAGCATCGACGGTATCAACCTCGACGAAGAAACGCAGAATTTGATCATGTATCAAACTTCGTATCAGGCCGCCGCGAAGGTGGTCACGATGCTCGATACGATGCTCCAAAGCGTCCTAGGGATGATCCAGTAACATGAGCATGCGGATATCGACCACCGACCTCTTCGATCAACAGACCTTCGCGATCGATAACCTGATGTTCACCCAAACGCAGCTCGGCAACGAACTGTCGGGTGGAAAGAAACTCGTCCAGCCCTCGGACGATCCATCACAAATCTCTCAGGATCTCCAGGTTCGCAGCGCAATCGCCGACACGACGACGTCCGCGACGAATACCCAGCAGGCGAGCGACGAGCTGACCGAAGTTGACTCCGTCATGGGCGAGTTGACGTCGGCGTTGCAAAGTGCGCGCCAGCTTGCGGTCTCAGCTGCCAGCGACGTGATGGATCCCTCGAACAAATTGGGCGTCGCAAATCAGGTCGAACAGATTCTGCAACAAGTCGTCAGCCTTGCGAACAGCAAGTACGGCGGTCAGTATCTCTTCGGCGGAACGGATAATACGTCAACGCCTCCGGTTCAGACCACCGGCACGCCGATCAGCAGCGTCACGTTCACCGGGAACAACGCGCAAACCGGTGAGCTGTACGCCGACGGCGAGAGCATTAGCCTGTCGACGACGTTGCAGCAAGCATTCAATTTCAATGCGTCGGACGGCAGCCTGAATGTCTTTCAGGTGTTGACGAACCTTCGGAATACACTCAACGATTCGGGGCCGATCGTCGTCAATGGCGCCGGAACATCGGTCACGGGAAACTCAATCGATCAGAGCGCGCAACCAGTCAACGGCGCCGGCCAGATCCTCGATCCAACCGCGTCGCTCACCTCGCAGGCGAACTCGTTCTCGACGCCGCTAACGTTCGGCCCGCTCGGCAATCTCCAGTTCGAGATCGACTACGGCACGAACGGCCAATTCGACTTCACCATTCCGCCGACCGACTCGATCGACGGCAACCCGGCGACCAGCGTGGTCGGGGCGATTAACGCGCAATCGGCGACGACCGGCGTAACCGCCACCTGGGACCAACGCACCCAGAAGCTTACGCTGTCCTCGAACGCCCCCTACACCATCACCGATACTGCGGGAAATTTCACTTCGGCGATGGGGCTAACGCAGCAAGCGGGAGTGACCGATAACCTAAGTAGGCAGCTCGGTGACATCGATAATGTCATCACGGCGGCCCTCGTCTCTCGGTCCACGGTCGGTCAGTCGATGGACACCCTGAACACACTGACCAATCGTTATAATACGTCAATCACGAACGATACCGCAGTGCAGTCGCAAATCGAAGACGCGAGCATTCCGAGCGTCATCTCGCAGTTCACCGAAACCCAGACCGCACTGCAAGCAGCCTACTCGACGACCACACATCTCGAGAGCAAAACCCTGATGGACTACCTGTAGGAACCGCATGAACACTTCGAATATCGCCGCCGCTCCGGTAGTACGAACCGTCAATACGACCCGGTTCGGCGAGATCTCCGTGCCCGAAGAAGACGTCTTCACACTCAAGTGGGGGCTGCCCGGCTTCGGATTTTTGCGCGAGTTCGTGGTCCTGGCTCTCGAAGAGCAGAAGCCGTACGTATGGCTCCAGAGCTTGGAGCGTCCCGAGATCGCGCTGCCTCTGATCGACCCGTGGTCGCTGTTCACGGACTACGATCCGCAGCTGCCGGCGGTAACCGCGGCGGTTATGGAAATCGAGCGGCCCGATGAATTCTGCCTGATGGCAGTGTGCGTGGTTGGCCCCGACGCGAAGGAGCTAACCGTCAATCTGCTCGCTCCGATCGTCTTCAATTTGAGGCTTCGGATTGCACGGCAAGTGATGTTGGAAGACTCCGAGTACGCGATCAAGACGCCGATCCCGCGCGCCGACGACCTCAAAGAGGAAGCAAACTCGGCCTAAAGAACCGCCCCAGAAAGCACAGGATGTGCGTTTGCCGCGAAGCCAGGGATGTGGCGACAGCGGCGCATGGGTAGCCAGGGAGGGCGCGGTGTTAGTTCTCAGCCGAAAACTCAATCAAGCGATCATGATTGGGGACGACGTTCGAATCGTTGTCGTTGCCGTCGATCGTGACCAAGTGAAGCTGGGGATTGATGCGCCTCGGGCGATTGCCGTCCATCGCTCTGAGATTTACGACGAGATACAGCGGCAAAATCGCGAAGCCGCGACCTCACAGATACTGCCGGGTACGGGAATGCCTACCGTACCGACGACGGCGCAGCTCAGACCGGGTCCGGCAAAACTTCCTGGCACAAAACGGCCCAAACCGCTAAAGCCTCCGACGTAGACGGCCGATACGAACGATTAGTGGGACAGGACGTCCCCGTATTGCCTGACACTTATCAAGGAGGAACTTCATGCCAGGTATTGGCGGCATCTCCATTGCTACCAACCTACTGGCGAATGCAGTTTCGCTAAACCTGAACCGGAATCAAGGTATGTTGCAGACTGCCGTGACCCGGTTATCGAGTGGTCTGCGGATCAACAATGCCGCAGATGACCCGTCAGGAATGGCGATTGCCACGCGATTGAATTTGCAATCGCAGGGCTTCGATCAGGGCAGTCTCAACATCCAGGACGCGAACAACGCGGCGACAGTCGCCGACGGCGCGCTCCAGACCGAGACGAACATCCTGCAACGCATTCGCGATCTCGCAGTTGAGGCGTCATCCGACATTACGTCGGACTCGGACAAGCTGAGCCTGCAGGCGGAAGTCTCGCAGCTCTTGCTCGAGATCAACCGCATTTCTCAAAACACGAACTTTAACGGTGCCTACCTGCTTTCGGGATCGCACGAGGGTTTTACGCCGCAGATTAATTTCAATGCGATCGTAAACTCGAATTCCGTCTTGGCAACGCAGATCACCGTCGGGCAGAGCAACACGCTCGTCAACAACATCACGTACTTGGCGACGAACAACAGCTCGATCGATGGAACGATGGAGTTGCAAGTTGCTCAGCTGACTGCTACGCAACAAGGCGTCATCTTCTCGTTTATCTGCTCATCGACGAACTCGTATGCGCAGATTTGCGTTGCGACCGTCGGCGCGAGTGCTCCCGCGATCACGTTCTTCTGGGATGGCGTCACGGTCAATACAGGCGCCTGCATCGGAACACTCGACGTTGGCGTCACGACGTACATCAAGATCACGCAGTACGTTAGCGCCGCATCGAACCCGCTCGACCCGGCATTCACGGTTCAGGATGGACCCAACCAAGGTGCCGTCATCTCGATCGGATTCCTGGCCACGAACACGCAGACGTTGCGTATCTCCAATATCAACGTTGCAGGTTCAATCGGTACTGGCTCCGGCACGATCGCGGCAGAAGATACGATCGGTCAGGTCGACTACGCGCTCACGCAGCTGCTCGCGACACGCGCACAGCTCGGCGCAATCATCGTGCGGCTTGGCGAGGACGAAGACAACAACAACATCGCCTCGACAAATCTCACGGCGTCGGCTTCGAACATCACCGACCTCAACGTCGCTCAAGAAACGACGGAATACACCAAGCTCCAAATCTTGGTACAAGTCGGTACATCGGTCTTGGCACAGTCCAACGTCAACGCCCAATCGGTACTCGCGCTGTTCAGATAGCGCTCGAACCAGGGTTATAGGCCAAAGGGGGCCCCGCGAGAGTGGGGCTTCTCCTTTTTTTAGTGGCTTCGGGTGTGGCGATACGCCTCGCAGCACTGCTACGAGATCCGCATCGTGCGGATCTCGCTGCTGCGCCCCCGCTCGTCGCTCTCGCCATCCTGGCTCCGCTCCTCGTCGGAAGCTGCTGCAAGGCGCATCACCCCGCCCTCGCCGGCTCGAACTGGAGTCGCCCCACGGTGCTTCATTTGTAAAGAAAACGAAATTTGGGGCGTAAAAGCTAAAGTTTGAGGCAGGGGAGCAGGGGGAGGGGGCTCCTGGTGGCGTAAGAGGCGAGCAGCGGGCTATGGATGGCTCGCATTTCAGGCAATAATCAAGGAGGATTCACTATGCCAGGTATTGGCGGCATTTCAATTGCTACCAACCTTTTGGCGAATGCCGTTTCGCTCAACTTAAACCGGAATCAAGGCATGCTGCAAACTGCCGTGACCCGGTTGTCGAGCGGTCTCCGGGTCAACACGGCCGCAGATGACCCCTCGGGGCTCGCCATCGCCACTCGCCTCAACGCCCAATCGGGAGCGTTCGATCAAGCGAGCTACAACGTCCAAGACATGAACAACGCCGCGACGGTCGCGGACGGCGCTCTGCAGACGGAAACGAATATTCTGCAGCGTATCCGTAACCTCGCCGTAGAGGCAGCCTCGGACGTTACCTCAGACAGCGATAAGATCAGCCTTCAGGCTGAGGTGTCGCAGTTGCTTCTCGAGGTGAACCGCATCTCGCAGAACACCAACTTCAACGGACAGTATCTGCTGAGTGGTGTCCACGAGGGCTTCACGCCGCAGACGAACTTCAACGCGATCATCTACTCGAACTCGGTTTTGGGTCAGGCGATCACGGTTGGAGCGAACAACACGCTGGTCAACAGCGTGACGTTCTCCGGCACGAACAGCACGAACCTCGACGGAACGCTGGAACTCCAAGTTGCGCAGCTCACGGCGACGCAGCAAGGCGTTATCTTCACGTTCCTCAGCACGGCGACCAATGGATACTCGCAGGTCTGCATCGCGACCGTCGGCAGCGGCGCACCGCGTACATCGCATTCCAATGGGATGGCGTCACGGTGACCACCGGTGCTTGCATCGGTACGGTGGACGTCGGCGTTACGTCGTACGTCAAGATCACGCAGTATGTCTCGGCGTCGTCGAACTCGGCGAACCCGGCCTTCACGATCCAAGACGGAGCACTCGAAGGCGCGGTTATCTCCGTTGGAATCCAAGCTACGAACACGCAAACGTTGCGTCTCTCGAACATCAACGTTGCGGGCTCGATTGGCACCGGATCCGGCACGATCGCGGCGGAAGACGCGATCGGTCAAATCGACTACGCGCTCAACGCACTGCTCACGCAGCGCGCGTTGATCGGCGCCGTCGTCAACCGGTTGAACGAAGACGAGGACAACAACAACATCGCCGCGGTCAACCTCACGGCATCGGCTTCGAGCATCACGGATCTCGACGTTGCGGGCGAAACGACGGAATACACCAAGCTGCAAGTCTTGGTGCAAGTCGGAACGTCGGTCTTGGCGCAGGCCAACACCAACGCAAGTTCGATTCTCACGCTGTTCAGGTAATAGCCGCTTAGTCGCCGGCGGACTCGCTTCGGCGAGTCCGCCGGGACAAGCACTGAAAGGAGGTAGATAAAAAGCAAATCGACCCAGTTACAACTGAATAGGAAAAAGTCTTTAAGGAATGGATTTGCCGGACCGCAATTGTGCGGCAACCCGGCTCAAGGAGGAGGAGGAAAAGACAATGCCAGGTATTGGCGGTATTTCTATTGCGACCAATCTATTGGCCAATGCAGTAAGCTTAAACCTGAACAAAAATCAGGGCTTGCTGCAGACAGCCGTTACGCGATTGTCGAGCGGTTTGCGGATCAATTCTGCCGCAGATGACCCCTCGGGACTCGCGATCGCCACACGTTTGAACGCACAATCATCAGCGTTCGACGAGGCGAGCTACAACGTCCAGGACGCGAACAACGCAGTCACGGTAGCGGACGGCGCGCTCCAGACGGAGACGAACATCCTGCAGCGCATCCGCAATCTCGCGGTTGAGGCTGCCTCGGACGTTACGTCAGACAACGACAAACTGAGCCTTCAGGCTGAGGTGTCGCAGTTGCTTCTCGAGGTGAACCGCATCTCGCAGAACACCAACTTCAACGGACAGTATCTGCTGAGTGGCGTCCATGAGGGCTTCACGCCGCAGACGAACTTCAACGCGATCGTTTACTCGAACGCAGTTCTCGGTCAGGCGATCACGGTTGGAGCGAACAACACGCTGGTCAACAGCGTCACGTTCTCCGGCACGAACAGTACCAACCTCGATGGAACGCTGGAACTCCAAGTTGCGCAGCTCACGGCGACGCAGCAAGGTATTATTTTCTCGTTCCTGAGCACGTCAACGAACGGCTACTCGCAGGTCTGCATCGCCACCGTCGGCAGCGGCGCACCGTCGTACATCGCATTCCAATGGGATGGCGTCACGGTGACCACCGGTGCTTGCATCGGTACGGTGGACGTCGGCGTTACGTCGTACGTCAAGATCACGCAGTA
>JBEKPS010000004.1:0-309158 GCA_049520515.1 Vulcanimicrobiaceae bacterium | reverse complement strand
GTCGGATTCTCGGTGCACGTCATCGTTGCGCTCAGTGCGCCCGCGTAACCGACTTCTGATGCTCCGAACGAACCTGAGGACGGATTGCCCGCATCAAAGCTCAGCGACGTCGGCAGCAACACAATCGCGCTCGTCGTTGCGTCGCCGGTGTAGAGCACGAACGTCGCCGGCGCGTCCGGTGCGATCGAGACCGCGGTGTTCGTCGAGGGGAACGTCACCGTGCCGGCAGTGGTTGCCGTTACACCCGGCTGGAAGGGTGCCGTCCACGCGCCGCTTGCGTACACCGCGAGGTTGTACATCGTGCCCGAGGCGATCGCCGAAGAGGTAAATGTTAGCGCAGGCGACGTCGTCATCGTCACTGCCGTCGTGCTCGAGAACGTCACGTAGAGCAAGACGTTGGCGGTGCCTACTGGTGCACCACTTTGCGTGTGGCTCGCAGCATGTCGTTGTGCGAGCGGCACAGTGATGTTCGAGGGAGCCGACAGGCCGAGCGTTTCCGTGATTTTCGCGACGACACTCGTCGGCCCAAGCGAACCGGTGACGGTAAAGCTCGATGTCGTCAATGACGGCAGCGTTGTGCTGCTCGACGTCGACGAGGTGATGGAGCCGTTCGTCGGCTGTTGATAGGGCAAACTGCTGACACCGGGGCCGCAGGCCGTCACGCTCATCGCGAAGAGCGCGAATACGCCGGCGCGTAGGATGGTTGAAGCCGAATAATTTCGCACCAGATATTCCTCGCTAGTTGATCGTCACGGTAATGGGTAAGGTCACGGTACCTGCGTCAGTATCGTAGATGTAGAACGTACACGTCCCGGTCGTACCGCCCGCATTGATCGTGAACACCTGGGTCCAGTTCGTGGTGTTTAGCGAGCCGCGCGAAATCGTCGCGAGCGGCGTCCCGCCGCCTGTGTTGCAGCTTTCGTCCCCAGTCTGATACGCCGACTCGGCATCCATCGGATCCGATGCGTTTGGATCCGTCCCTGTAACGGTCGTGCTGTTGCCCATAGCGACGGTAACGGACGTCGACGAGACCGTGAGCGGCACGACCGTGTAAGTCATCGTCAGGGGTTGCGCACTACTCGTGAACGGATTGATCGCGGTAAGGTTATTGCTTATCGCGAGCGTTGAAGCCGACGAAAAGCTCGCGCTCGTCTTCAACGCGATGAAGAACTCACACTCATACCACTCGAAGCTGTCGTCGGGGATCGAAGCCGTCTGCGCGTACGTGGATGGTGTCCCGTTGAAAACGATTGGAGAAACGGTGAGCGCCGAACTGCTTGATGTGAGCGTGATCGGTGTCGGGCTGCCGTTCACGTCAACGAAAGGCGCCGGCGTCGTATCGCGATCTCGCCATCCGGAATCTATATCACCAAACTCAACGGATATCAGTCCCGATGCGGCTGTCCCTCCGGTAACGACGATGCGTGCGCCCGTCGTGGGATCGCTTACAGGATTCGTGTCGACTCCGTAGTTGGCGCTATACAGTTGCGGAAGTGCCGGCGGCGGTGTGTTGCCGTAGGAAGCGCCTTCCGTGCAATCCCAGAAGTAACCAACTGCGGGTCCTAGCTCGAGGGCGATGTTGTTCGAACTTCCCAGGGTCACAGCTTCAGTCGCCTTGATCGCGCCGAGAATGTTCGTTCCGTTTCCAAAACCCGTACCGTAGCCGGATGAATTTTCGTTGGCCGGGAACGCATCAGTCTGGAGTGCGGTAATCTGCTCGTTGGCCGCGATCGTCGGAACATTGATCACGCAAGTCTCGACGTTATTGCCGTCTACCGTGCACAATGGTGACAGCGGCGAGGTACGGGTGTCCGCATAAATTGTTTGCGACGCAACGCCTGTGGCAGAGACTGAAATCTGCAACCCTTGTCCTTCAGTCGATAGATATTCAGGCTTACGCGTTGAGGATTTGGCACCGCGTCGCGTGTTCGAGCGCCCATGCGTCTTTGTGTCGCCACCCCGATAAATCACGACCGTGACGTGCGTCCCCGGCCCTTGATTGCTCGCGGCATGGTTGCCGTTCATCGAACCACCGGTGAGCGAGCCGGACGTCGGGGCCGAACCACCGCCGCCTCCGCATGCAACGAGAAATGCCGCGCACGCAAGCGCAGCACCGAAACCACCAAGCGAAGCGAAACGCAATTCTCTCTACCTCTCGCGAAAATACGACCAAACCCACACACTCTCAGTGGGCAATGCACACTCAGAGTAGGTGAGGAGAGAGCGAATCCCTTTTGGGGCTGGTTAAGGAAAAGTCAACTGCCGCTTGCGCGTTCGCGTTTCGTCACGCGATAGACCGTGCGCACGCCTTTGACGGTCTCTAATTTCCGCAGCAATTTGTGCAATTGATCGAGGTTCTCGATCTGCAGCGTGAGCGACGTCACAGCAATATCTTTTTTGACGCGCGCGGTCACTGATGACGCAGAGGCCTTTAGCTCGGCGCAAACTGCCATGATGTCTTGTAAGAGGCCGGCGCGATCGAGAGCTTCGACTTCGACGTCGACGGCGTGCGTTGCAGTGATATTGTCAGACCAGGCCGCCTGCAAAATTCGTTCCGGCTGTGCGTTCATGTACGCGACGTTCGGGCAATCAGCGCGATGCACCGAAACGCCCTTACCGATCGTGACAAAGCCCATGATCGGATCACCCGGAACCGGACTGCAGCATTTCGAGAGCCGCACGAGGATGTCGTCGACGCCGGCGATCTTGATTCCGGAACCGCTGCGTGGCACGCGCCGCGTCGTCGCCGGCCGCGGTACGGCCGTAATGTCGACGATATTCGAAGCCTTGAGCTCTTCGCGCATCCGCTGCGCAACCGAAACCGCCGACGCATCGCCGAAACCGATCGCTGCGTAAAGATCGGCCGGCGTCGCAAAATTCATCTTGTGCGCGATGCGTTCGAGCGATTCGCCGCGTGCAGCATCGGGCCGTAAGTTCTGACGCACGAGCTCGGCCTCGAGCGCTTCCTGACCGGCGAGCACATTTTCTTCCTTGCGCTCTTTGCGGAACCACTGCTTGATCTTGTGCTTCGCGCTCGAGGTTCGAACAATACCGAGCCAGTCGAGCGACGGCCGTGCAGCTTTCTGCGTCAGGATCTCGCAGATGTCGCCGTTCTTGAGCTGATAGTCGAGCGGAACGATCTTTCCGTTGACCTTCGCGCCGATGCAACGATTGCCGACGTCGGTGTGAACGTGATACGCAAAATCGAGCGGCGTTGCAGCGTTTGGTAGCGAGAACACGTCGCCTTTCGGCGAAAACAAGAAAACCTGATTCTCGAACAGATCGAGCTTCAGGTTCTCCATGAACACGCGCGAGTCGCGAGCATCACTTTGCCATTCGAGCAAGGAGCGCAGCCAGGCGAGTTTGTTCTCGAAGGAGTCGGTCTTGCCGCCTTCCTTATATCGCCAGTGCGCTGCGATGCCGTATTCGGCCGTGCGATGCATCTCGCGCGTGCGAATCTGCACTTCGAGCGGATCGCCGCCCGGCCCGACGACCGTCGTGTGCAACGACTGATACATGTTCGGCTTGGGCATCGCGATGTAGTCTTTGAAGCGGCCCGGGATCGGCTTCCAGCGCGCGTGCACTTCGCCGAGCGCGCCGTAGCAATCTTTGACCGAATCGACGATGATGCGCACTGCCGTCAGATCGAAGATCGTCGAGAAGTCGCGGCCCTTCTTCAGCTTCTTATAAATCGAATAGAAATGCTTCGGGCGGCCGGTCGCTTCGTTCTTGATGCCGACGCGCTCTAAACTATCGCGTAGGATCTCGGTGACGCTCGCGACGGCCTCTTCGCGTTCGGTGCGTTTCTTGGCAACGCGTTCCGCGATCTCGCGATACGATTCCGCATCGAGATAACTCAGGCACAGATCCTCGAGCTCGGAACGAATCTTCCAGATGCCCAGACGATGCGCGATCGGCGCATAGATCTCGATCGTCTCTTGCGCGATCGAGAGCTGTTTGCTCTCCGGTAGACTCGAGAGCGTCCGCATGTTGTCGAGGCGGTCGGCCAGCTTGATAATGATGACGCGAATGTCCTTGGCCATCGCCATGAACATTTTGCGCAGGTTCTCGACCTGCGCGTCTTCCTTAGATTGGTAGGGGATGCGCGTCAGCTTGGTGACGCCCTCGACGAGCGTCGCGATCTCGGTGCCGAAGGTGGCCGCGACCTGCTCGCTCGTGACGACCGTGTCTTCGACGACGTCGTGCAAGAGCGAGGCCGCGATCGTGGCGCGGTCCATCTCAAGCTCGGCCAAGATTTCGGCGGCTGCGAGCGGGTGTTCGATGTAGGCGACGCCGGAAGCGCGCCTCTGTTCGCCGTGAGCCTGATCGGCCATGTCGTAGACGCGCCGAAGCCACGCACCGTCCAGCGACGGATCGTACTCCTGAACTTTGGCAACGAGAGCATCAATCGACATCGAGCAACCCAAGCAGAGTATTAACGCCTATCTAAACACAACACGCTGGCGGCTGGGAAGGCCGCAGGTCATGGTCGGGCGTCTAATAGCTGATAAAGCTGGTAATCTTGTGGCTGCCGAGCGCCTTTCGGCCCGCCAGTGCCTCGAGCTCGATGAGAAACGCGAACTCAACGATCTCGGCCCCGAGGCGCTCGACTAGGCGTCCGGTCGCGGCGGCAGTGCCGCCGGTCGCGAGGACGTCATCGACGATCAGCACTCGCTTGCCGCGGCCGACCGCATCGTCGTGGACTTCGAGCGAATTCGTGCCGTACTCGAGCGCGTATTCTTCGGTCATCTTCGAACCGGGAAGCTTGCCCGGTTTACGGACAGGCACGAATCCGGCGCCGAGCTCGTACGCGAGCGGCGCCGCCAGAATATAACCGCGCGCTTCCACCCCCACCACGACGTCGATGCGCTCGCTGCGGAAGCGGTCGACGAACATGTCGATCATCGCGCGAAAGCCGTCGGGATCTTTGATGAGCGGCGTGATATCGCGGAACTGAATCCCAGCGATTGGGAAATCCGGAATCGTTCTAATTAGTCCCTTAAGCTCGGTCAAATGCACGCGCGGCGCTTCGTGGGGAGAACCCTCAGGCCCTCGGCAGCGTTTAAGCTAGCAGAAAGGACCTGCTATGCATATCAGGACTTTGGCGGCTGGGACGCTGTGTGCGGCGATCGCACTCGGCGCTGCGGCTCCTGCTCTCGCCGACGGCGCGGCGAGTACGCGTAATATCTTCGTCGCCGGCGTCGCGGCCGCAATCGGCCTTACGAATTGGAATCACAAACGGCAAATCAAACGCGAAGAGACGCAAGAGCAAGGGCGCAGGCAATCGGCGTATCGCGACTGGTTTTATAAGAAATACGGCCACTATCCGACGGATCAAGAATTTCACGACTGGTACGTAAAGACGTACGGCGTCCCGCCCTCATAAGTCGGCGTCTGCTGCTCGCGATCGCGTGCTCGATCGCAATTCACGAGATCCTTATCGGTGCCGGTGGATTCTTGCGGGTGGAGCGCGAGCCCGAAGCGCGCGAGTCGGTTATGCCGACCCGCGTCGTCATTGAGCTGCGCTCACCCGCACCGATACAAACGCCGGTTCCAAGCTCGACGCCCGCAACCGTTCAGCACGTGGCGGCACCACGGGCGACGACGCCGGCGGTTCACACCGGCGGATCGAAAGGCGCCCCAAAGCTGCAAGTGCGAACGCAACAGATCGTTCATCATAAGGAAAGCCGCCCGATCTGGTGGTCGGCGATGCACGGCTCAAAAACGGTCGCCAGCACCGGTACCGGGACCCAGCCCTCATTAGGGCCGGGCGCTTCGAGCGGCTCGGGTACGGGCGCCGGCAGCGGTGCCGGGTCGGAAAGTAATGCGGGCGGTGGGACCGGCGGCGACGGGAGCGGCGCTGCAAACGCGACGGCGCCGTGCGGAAGCCCCGTGTTCTATCGAATCCACGCGCAGTTCAATCGCCAAGACGGCAGCTTCGATGACACGATACGCGTTCAGCTGACGCTCGGCGACGGCCAGAGGCTCGAAGGCGTCTTCCCCTACGCGTGGCACTACGCGAGCGAAGCCGACGATCCGTTTTCGCAGAAAACGTCCGACGACGATGAAGGCGTCAAAGCCCAATTGCCGCCGCCGGGGCTCAATAGCTCGAAAGAGCCGCTCGCTGTTCGGCTGACGCTTGAAAAGACACGGCCCGACGGCAGAACCGACTTCGATCCTTGCCCGCCGGGCGTCGGCAAAGATTTGTGATGCAGCGCAAGAGCAATTCCGGGCTCCATATGCCGAAGAAGATATTATGTTCTCGGACCTTATCGACTGGTTCGGTTCCCGCGCGGATGACCGCCGGGAAGCGCCCCGCGCCCGCATGCCCTACAAGGTAGCCTGCAGCTCCAACGGCTTGACCTGGAGTCCGGTCATGGGGATCGACATCGGCGTCGGCGGGATCTCGATACTCTCTCAGCACGGCTTAGCCAAAACCGAGCTCGACTTCAAGCTGACGATTGGATCGCGCAATATCCCCTGTCGCATGGCAGTCGTACGCCACGAAGGCGCCATTCAGGGCGGTAATAAGCTTCACAAGTACGCGCTGCGATTTGTTTCGATGAAGCGCGACGATCAAGACGCCATGCTGCGCTGGTTGCGTGGCGCGCCGATCGAAGACAAGAATAAAGCGCAGGACGATCTCGCCGCCATGCGCGTCAGTCCCGATGACGTCAACCGGCTTTTCCCGAGAGTGATTCAAGAGCGTCTCCACGCGGAGCTCGTTTCACGCAAGCGCCTTGCTCCGCCCGACGGAAAGCATTCGCCACTCGTCGCGTATTATTACAGCGGCGCGACGGTGAAGAACGGCAAGCGTCTGCACCATCTCACGATCGAATCGAAGATCTCGCACACCACGCACAGCCATCATCACACGGAAGCGCGTCATCGCACGCGTTTCACGTTCGACGATGGAGCCACGGAGATTACGGTCTTAGACTAGTCCTGCTGGTCCATCGGGATCGTAATGATCCGCGAGAGCGTGTCGTCGAAATAGCACTGCGTTACGTAATTGTTGACGTGATGCGGCTTCACGACGCGCGATTCGATGCGCAGCACGTGCATCTCGACGCCTTGGCGCGTCGTCTTTCCAAGATAGCGCAGCTTGATCAGTGGCTCGACGGTGGGATGTATCGGTGCGAGCCGCTTCATCTTCACCAGCTCACCGAGTATCAGCGCCAAAGCCGTTTTCGGTAACAGGCGCGCTGCATCGTCGGGACGCGTCTGCAGCGAGTTCAAATCCACACGCAGTTTATCGGACTGTGCGGGCGCGTTATCGATGAAACGAGCGAGCGTGTCCCAATGATCGGCGGTAATGCCGATAAATTTGCCGCCCGTACGAAAGGCCTCACCGCCTCGAAGTTTTCCGGGAACGCTGCCGGCTTTCGAGACGAGCGCCGTTATTTGCCGGTCGTCGAGCGTAAGCTGAACCAGAAATTCGTTTAGGCCGATCTCGGCTTCCGTCAGCAGGCCGAGTCCGCCGACGCTGATGTCGACGGCGAGCGCGGGAAACATCGTCTCACCACGATCGAGGGAGTACTGAACCTTGAACGGACGCTTGACACGCGGATGCGCGCGCTCTTTATGACCGCGCTTCTTGTCCGCACGACTCGATCCGAAAAGCGGCACTTACCCTAATCCTAAAGCGGGGAGAGCCGAGGCTTCGCTCGGTACCTCCCCCGCCTCCTTTGAAAACGTGATCCAGGTCTCTAGGCAGCCACGAAAGATTGCTCCAGATCGGCAATGATGTCGCCGATGTTTTCGATTCCGACCGAAAGGCGGATCGTGTCTTCCGAGACGCCGCTGTCCCGTTGCTCCTCCGCCGTCAATTGCTGGTGCGTCGTCGTCGCGGGATGGATGACAAGCGATTTTGCGTCGCCGACGTTGGCGAGATTCGAGAACAGCCGGAGGCGATCGATGAATGCCCGTGCCTCGGTGGCGCCGCCGTCGATTCCGAATGTCAGGATGGCCCCTTGGCCCTTCGGCAAGTACTTCTTCGCCCGTCCGTACGCGGCGTGATCCGGCAACCCGGGATACGACACCCAACGGACCTTCGGATGCTTTGCCAGATACTCGGCAACCGACTGAGCGTTTTGCGAGTGCCGTTCGATGCGCAGTCCCAGCGTTTCGAGGCCCTGGAGAAAGAGCCACGAGTTGAACGGGGCTTGCGCGGCGCCAAGATCGCGCAAGAGCTGCACCCGCGCTTTGATAATGTACGCGAGCGGACCGAACGCGCTCTGGTAGCGGATTCCGTGATACGACGGATCCGGCTCGACAAAGTCCTTGAACTTTCCGGATGCGGACCAGTCGAACTTCCCGCCATCGACGATCAGCCCGCCGATTGACGTCCCGTGACCGCCGATGAACTTGGTGGCCGAATGCACAACGACATCGGCGCCCCACTCGATCGGACGCAGCAGATACGGCGTCGCGAGCGTGTTGTCGACGATCAGCGGAATGCCGTGCTGGTGCGCGACTTCCGCAATCGGCTCGACATCGAGAACGTCGATCTTCGGGTTCCCGATCGATTCGCCGAAAATTGCTTTCGTATTCGGCCGAATTGCGCGCGCAAAATTTTCAGGCTTTGTCGGATCGACGAACGTGACGGTGATGCCGAGCTTCGGCAGCGTGTGCGTGAACGCCGAGTACGTTCCACCGTAGAGTGACGATGCGCTGACGATGTGATCGCCCGTGCCGGCCAGGTTGAGCACGGAATAGATAACGGCAGCCTGACCGCTCGAAAGCCCCAAGGCTGCGACGCCCTTCTCGAGCATTGCGATCCGCTGCTCGAGGACGTCGGTCGTCGGATTCATGATCCGCGTGTAGATATTGCCGAACTCTTCCAGCGCGAACAGGCGCGCCGCGTGGCTCGTGTCGTTGAAAAGATACGACGTCGTCTGGTAAATGGGAACGGCACGGGCCTTCGTGGTCGGATCGCCCGAGTGGCCGCCGTGAATGGCGACCGTTTCGAAATCGGGTACGCGGTTCTCGAGAGTTGTGCTCATCGTAATTCGTCCTTTTTGCGATGGGGAACGAAGCAAATAAAAAAGCCTCCGACCGGCGGAGGCGTCTTGTGTGTCGCGGCGCGGGCCGCTGACCAATGACTCCTTACGCCGATCCCTGCGGGAAACAGCACATGGACATGGTCATCATCCGGGCGTGAGCCGACATGCGTCGGACTCTATCACGGTGGCCGTGATGGGGTCAAGCAGGCAAGCGTAAAACCATCCATTTGGCGGCAGGAAGCGAGTTCTTTGAATCGCACCGGCCCAAGATGAAACTCGTGTTGCCTATTCTCTTCGCACTGATCGTGTTCGGACCGTGGACCTCGCTGAACGCGCAGAGCGCACCGCAATCACCACCCGGGGCGGGCGCTGCCGATGTCGGACAACAACGGATTGACGAAGTCCTCACGAAGCCCAAGGTAACGCCGGAGAATTTCGCAGCGTCGTACCTCGAGCACAACACGCAAGCCAAAGTCGAGGGGATCGTCAAGGACATCAAGTCCCAAGTCGGCGACTACAAGAGCGTCAAGAAGTCGACCGAAAAAAACGATCCCCCATTCGATGACTCATGGCAGCGCTATACAGCTGTCTTTGCAAAAGGCACCGAGGACATCTACATCCATTTCGATGACGCCGGCAAGATCGACGCGCTCTCGTTTCGCGCGCCGAAGCCGGGCGGAGCCTAAGCGGTCGTACTAAACAGCGGGGGCTGAGAACCCGTGCCTGTCCCGACCGACGAATACGTCGGCGCAAGCAATTGCGCGAGCTTTTGCTGTTGGTCGGGCGTCAGCACGCCTTCGATCTGAGACAGCACGGTCGTCGGCTCGGCGTTGCTCTGCTGCGCCGATTGAACGATCGAGGCAATCTGAGATTCCTGAGTTGACGTCAGGCCGAGCGCCGAGGTCAACGTCTGCGCTTGCGAGGTACCGTCGGCTTTACCGGCGTGTTCGCCGTGATGTCCGTGGTGAGGGTGGGTTCCCGATGCGCCCTGCGTACTGCCGCTATTCTGGCCGCTCGAAGAAGAAATCGCAGAGATCTCGCTCTGCGCTTGCGCGGCGGTTATCGAACCGCTGGCGAGCTGTCCCAAAATCGATTGGACTTCTGCGTCCTGCGCGGGTGAGAGGTCCGTGGGGATGCTGATCGACGCGCTAGAGTCTGATTGCGATGATGCGAGCGAAGAGGTGATTCCAGTGAGTGCCGACGACACGTGTAACTCCTTTTAGGGGTGATATACCTCACGTCGGAGCCTGGGAGTGCCTGATTTAGATTCCTCGGAAAAATTCAGGAATGAAGTCTCAGAAATCGAGCAGCGCATTCGCCCGTACATCCGGCGAACGCCTGTAATCGAGATAAATCCGGCCGATCTCGGAATCACGTGTGCTTCGATAGCGCTGAAGCTCGAATTGATGCAATATGCGGGCTCGTTCAAAACGCGCGGCGCGTTTACGAACCTCTTATCGCGCAAGATTCCGAACGCCGGCGTCGTTGCAGCGTCGGGTGGAAATCACGGTGCAGCCGTCGCGTACGCAGCCATGCGCCTCGGTATTCCCGCAACGATTTTCGTTCCGACAATTTCGTCGCCCGCGAAAATCGAACGTATTCGCTCGTACGGCGCGCGACTCGAGATTCGTGGTGATCTCTACGCCGATGCGCTCGTCGCAAGCCAAGAGTTTGAACGCGAGTCAGGCGCGCTGTCGATTCATGCCTTCGATCAGTTGGAGACGATTCGCGGACAAGGCACGCTCGCGCTCGAGCTCGAGCAGCAAGCACCGAATCTCGATACGGTGTTGGTCGGTGTTGGCGGCGGCGGTTTGATCGGCGGAATCGCGGCGTGGTACGGCGGACGCTCGCGCGTTATCGGCGTCGAACCGCGAAAGTCGCCGACCCTCACGCGCGCATTCGAAGCCGGTCAACCGGTCGATGCCGAAGCCGGCGGCATCGCCGCGGATTCGCTTGCGCCGCGCCGCGTCGGCGAACTTGTTTTTCCGATTGCGCGTCAATACGTCGAGCGTGTCGTGCTCGTCGAGGACGAGATGATCGAACACGCGCAACAGTGTCTTTGGAACGATCTTCGCATCATCGCAGAGCCTGGGGGTTCAGCGGCTTTTGCCGCGCTGATTTCCGGTGTCTACGTTCCTGCGGACGGCGAACGCGTCGGCGTCGTGGTGAGCGGAGGGAACACGGTCGTCACTTTGCGTGCGGCGACGCAATAGCCGAGAGCATATCGGTTGTCCCCGAGATGCGCTCGAGATGCGGGAAGCGCGGACCGTCGTGGTAGTTGAGATTGAGCACAGCAAACGAGGTGTCGCGCTGAACGAGGAGCGCGATCGGCGCGTTCGAGTGCTGCGCGGTTCTTAGCGAGTAGTTCAGGCGCCCATTATCGACGGCGAATCCATCGATCGCAATGATCGTTGCATACGGTTCCAGGCCTGCATCCCAGGCCGGCGAGCCTTCGCGCACGTCTTTCACGACGTGTTTCGCATCGGTGGTGAAGCCAAGGCTAAACCACGCACTGAGCCCATCCCGATCGGCAACATCGTCCGGAGCCAGATACGGGTTCTGCGTTTCGTTCCACATCAGCTTCCATCCGGCACGCGCCAACTCGTCCTCGGGCGGATTTAGCGAAACCGTATAGACATGGCGTTCGAAGAACGCGTGCCAATCGTACGGCTCGACGTCGTTCAGGAGCGATTCGATTTGCGCGCGGGTGTAGGTCTGGACGATCGGGCCCGTCACTGCCGGCAGCGTGTATCGATGCAGGAACGTATCGAGTGAGCGCGCACCGTGCGAGCGCTCGCGGATGATCGTATCGACATCCAGCCACAGCAGATGGCCTTCGGAATAGAAATCCCAAGCAGTCCGCCGGATCGAGTCGTACTCGCCATGCTGTGCGTAAAAATACGGAGCGCCCGTCGTCAGATCGATGATGGGCGTGGTCTTGCGTCCGGATTCTGATGCCAACGCCGCATAATCGGCGGCGACGAGATCGGGGTAGGTTTTCGGGTCGCGCAGTCCGGCACGAAACGCAATCAGATCGCCGAGATATTGATTCATCCCCTCGTAGACCCACAGCAAGTCGGTCTTTTGAGGAACTTGAAAGTTTGGCGTCGTGAGATCATAGGGCCGGCGGTACTTTCCGTTCCAGGAGTGCGAGAACTCGTGCGTCACCAAGTCGGCGTAGGAAATGTTGGCCGGCGCGTTTGTCAGAAAATCATTGTCCGCCCGATTATCGCTCGATTGGTGATGTTCGATGCCTTGAAACGGGATCGGATTGCTCAGGGTCAGCAGCGCATGATAGTCGACAAAGTGGCGCGAGCCGTAGAGCGCAAATGCTTCGGACGGAACGCGTTCGTAGGCACTGAGGATGCTCGGCGTAATCTCGAGATCTTTCGGATCGTCGGCGAAGGCATCGAGCTCGACGAAAGCCGTGCCTTCCTTCCAAAGCGTCCACTTCTTGGCGTACTCGCCCAAGTCCATGGGCGAATCGACAAAATTGACGATTGCGGTTGTCGCAAAGTCGACGCGATCGGTGCTTTGTGATTGCACGCGCAGCGCCGTCCCGAACTGCCAGGCCGGCGGCAGCATCACCGAAGCCTTCACAAAATACTGTGACGAGTCGATTCCGGGCTGATACAGCAGCACGCGATTCCAATTGATGATGGCGAGCGCCGCCGTCGACATAATGTCTCCGGGTGCGTTGAGAAGAATATCGAAATCGAGCGTAACGCTCGTGACTCCCTGCGGAACGTCGAGGTGAAACGCGTACATGTCGACGTCGTCGCGATGCCACGCAACCGGTGTCGATCCGTTCGAGACGCGCAGGCTCGCGAGGTCATAAAGCGGCCCGGTCGGGCCGTGCTCGCCTGGAACCCACTGCGGGTAATCGATCGTAAATTTCCCGGACTCCACGGGCATCGTCTCGTGGACGAAGAGCACTCCGCGCGTAACATGGCGTGCATCTACAACGAGCATCATCGGATTCTGTTCGGTCGCAAGCGACTGCGCCGGAGTAAAGGACTGTGCGAACGCAGGCCGCGCAATCGCGAGCAGCGCGACGACCAAGAATGTTACGAAGGCTTTCATCGTTTCTCTGCCTCGAACTGTTTGCGGATGCGCTCCAATGATTTCTCCTGTTCTGTATCAGGTTTGGGATACTGAAGGTCCAGCGATTCAAGCGTGTTCACGAGAAGCTGACCGATTGCGGCGCGAGAAAACCATTTGTGATCGGCCGGAATGATGTACCAGGGCGCGTGATCCGTACTCGTTCCGCTCAGCATCGATTCGTATGCAGCAATGTACTGATTCCAATACTCGCGCTCGGTCGCATCGCTCATCGAAAACTTCCAGTTCTTCGAAGGGTCGTCGAGACGGGCGAGCAGCCTGCGGCGTTGTTCGTCTTTGGAGATGTGCAAGAAGAACTTGAGGATACGCGTTCCGTTGCGCACGAGGTGCCGCTCGAACGCATTGATATCCTCGAAACGCTCGCGCCAAATATCTTTGCCGTTCGATTCGATGTGCTCTTTTGCGAGCAGGTCGCTGTGAACGCGCACGACGAGCACTTCTTCGTAGTACGAGCGGTTGAAAATACCGATGCGCCCGCGCTCCGGCAACGCCGCCTGGGTGCGCCACAGAAAATCGTGACTTAGCTCGTTTTCCGTCGGCTGCTTGAACGCGTGCACATCGACGCCTTGCGGATTGATGCCTGACATCACGTGCTTGATGACGCCGTCTTTTCCGGACGAATCCATCCCTTGCAGCACGATCAGGATCGCGTACGAACGCGATGCCGCGAGTTTTTCTTGGAGGATCTCGACCTTATGGAGATTCTGCGCATGGAGCTCACGCGCATCGTCCTTCTCCTTGAATCCGTTGGTGTCGTTCGGATCGATTTCCGCCAAACGGATTGGCGCGCCAGGCTGTACGCGCAGATGTTTGTGCTTCACGGTTTCCGGTCGCTTGCGCCCCTTGAGTTGACGGAACCTTCATGCGGGGGGACCTGCTTCCGAGAAGCGCCAAGACGCTCGGCATGTCGCCGCATTCCGAGCAGCACAAACTCGTTCAAGAGAAGTTTTCGCAGCAAGCCGTGCACTGGGCAGCGATGGAAATCCCCGCTGATTTGCAGGCGATTTTGCAGCGTGTCGAGCTGTCGCCGGATGCGCGCGTACTCGATGTCGCAGCGGGAAGCGGATTGCTGGGCCGCGCGCTGGCTCGCCGCGCGAAGGAAGTCGTCGCGGTCGACATCACGCCGGAGATGCTCGCCGCCGGCAGCCAGGCGGCTGCGCGCGAGGGCATCACAAACATCACGTTCACGCAGGCCGAGGCCGAATCGCTCCCATTCGAAGAGGGCTCATTCGATCTCGTGGTGACGCGCTTCTCGCTGCACCACATCGCCGAACCGCAACGCGTCGTCAACGAGATGGTGCGCGTCGCGCGCGGACGCGGACGCGTTCTCTTGATCGACATGCTCGTTCCCGACGATCCCGATCTCGCGAAGCGCGCGAACGCGATCGAGCGCCGCCGAGACCCTTCACATGCCTGGACCGCGACGTGGTCGCAGCTGCAAGCCTATCCGGTCTCCGCCGGCGCCACGATCGTTGAGGCGTACACGCACGACCGGACGCGCGATCTCGAGGACTGGATCGACATGTCCGGGAGCGAGATCCGAGACGAGCTGCTCGCGGCCTTCGAGGCCGATCTCGCGGGCGGCGAGCCGACGGGTCTGAAGCCCTACCGTGAAGGCGGCGGCATTCGTTTTCGTCACCCGCTAGGAATCGTGCTCGCACGGGCCTGACTGTCTTTGCGAAGGGGAATCTCGACGTACGCGATTCTCTGCATTCATTGCGTCTCGGTGGGGCGCTCGCATGGAACGGCGTGAACGAAATCGTCCGCGCACGTTTCCCCGAATGCACGTTGCGGATCCGCCACGAACTCTATACGCGCTCGGACGCGCTCTTGATGGCAACGGGCGCCGTAGCGGAGGAATTAGAAGCGCGCCGGGCATTGCTGGAACCGTATGTCCCCGAGGTACAGTTCAGCGCTGCGCTCTTCGAGACAAAAGCCGATGCGTACGTCTTATCGATTCAACCGGACATCATGACCGCGCTCTACCGTCACAAGAGCGGCGGCTACGTGCTGTATCCGAGCAACCAAGAATCGTGGCCGGCGGCCGATCGCAACTGGCTGCAAGGAAATTTTTCATTCCTCGGCATGCTCGACGTCGAGAGCGCGATGCGCAATCTCGAGCGCATAATCGGGCGCATCCGCAGCACTAACGATGCCCCGATCCTCGTCTATAACGTGTCCAGTGTCGTTCCCGGAGAATCGGTCCGCAATTATGCCGAGTTTCCGGAAAGTCTCTCGGCGCGTATCCGGCGATTCAATCTGGGCTTGA
This sequence comes from Vulcanimicrobiaceae bacterium, assembly GCA_049520515.1. Classification (GTDB taxonomy): domain Bacteria; phylum Vulcanimicrobiota; class Vulcanimicrobiia; order Vulcanimicrobiales; family Vulcanimicrobiaceae; genus JAFAMS01. Next base: position 293,762 of record JBEKPS010000004.1, on the reverse strand, counting down.
TCGATGTTTCGGAACGGACCGGCATCTCGATCGTCGACGTCGACACGCTCGTCGCTCGCGCGGGCGCCGATCGCACGAAAATCGACACGCTCCACTTGACCCCAGAGGGCGCTCGCCTCGTCGCAAACGAGTTCGTCGACGCGCTCGAAGAGCTCGATCTCTTTTGATGCGCGCGAGCGTCGTCATTCGCACGAAAGACGAGGCGCGGCGTCTGCGTTTGACGCTGACCTCGCTCGCGGCGCAAACAGTCTCTGCGCAAGTCGTCGTCGTTAACGACGGCTCGTCGGACGATACGCGCGAGGTCGTGCGCGAAGCCGCAGATTGGGTCGACCTCGTGAGCGTCGAGCATGCGAGTGCCCGCGGACGCTCTGCCGCATCGAACGCCGGCGCACGCGCGGCTACCGGCGATCTTTTGATCTTTCTGGACGGCGATACGCTTGCGAACCCGCAATTCGTCGAACGGCACGTTGCGGTGCACGCGACGGCGGGCGTAGCTGGGCGAGGAGAAACGTTCCACATTCGCTCGACGCGTCTCGTGCGCGATCCCGAAACGCTCGAACCGTGGCCGGGCGAGGAACAGACGCTCTCGCAGCGCCCACACAGCGAGGTCGAGCGAATGCGTATTACGCGCGACGCGATCTTGCGCGACTTTGCATCCGTCGACCGGCGCGCCTCACCCGGAATCTATCCGGGCTCGGGAGCGCGCCGCGTTTACGAGCTCGAGATGGATGCGCTGCTCAACCATCCCGATTCGAGCGTCTTGTGGGCCGCGGCCAGCGGAAGCAATTTTTCCGTCGAGAGCGCGCACTTTCTCGAAGCCGGCGGATTTCTCGAAGCGCTTGATCTCAACGAACACCGCGAGCTGGCGCTGCGTCTCTGCGCGCAAGGTTTGCGCGTCGTCCCCGTTCCCGGAGCACGGACGTATCATCTGATCCACGGCGCGACGCGCAATCCACTCGAGGAACGCGCATGGGAAGACATCTTCTATCGCGCTCACCCCGTGCCGGTCGTGAAGCTCTTGCCGGTGCTGTGGGCATCGCTCGCACCCGACTCGACGATACCAGCGGACGAACGCATTCTTTCGCTTCCCGAGCTCGAAGCCGCCGCAGCGCGATGCTGATCGCCGCAGCCGTGACCGAAAACGAAGGGAATGCGCTAGTGCTCGCGGTCGAGCAGATGCGCCAGCTGTTCGTACGGGCGAGTGAAAAGGAATGGAAGATCGAATGCGACCTGCGCCTCGATCCGACACGGCAGCCTGATATTTCCATCGTCTCGTTGCTTCGGGAGCTCGACGGGACGGTCGAGCCACTCGACCGGGTCGAAGGCCGCATTCGCGACGAGCTCGGCAGGCTCGTCGCAAGTCGAACGGCCGTGTACCTTTGTACGATTTTCCGCGCCTGCGACGACGATGCAGCAAAACTCGAGCGACTTCGCCGTCTCAACCTGCTCGCCATCGAACTCTCGCACGACTTGGACATCGGCGTCATCGACTTCGACCGGCAGTTCGCTGATATCGGTGCGCGACCGCTCGAAAGCAGTTACCGCCTCGAGGGTAGTGCAGCGCGCGAGATCGCCGCATATATTATCGTGAAAACGCTGCTCGCTGCGGGAGCGTTCGAGGATCACGTTCCGGCCGAGACAATCGAGCAAGCGCGCGCGCTCTACGACCGCGCGTACCAAGCGAAGGCCGCGCAGTCGTGACGTACGCACTCGTCGTGGGCGGGACGAAAGAAGCCGTCGATGTCCGGTTGCTGGAATGGCACGCCGATCCCGGCGATGCCGTTATCGCCGGCGACCTGATCGTCGAGCTCGAGACGCACAAAGTCATCGTCGAGGTTCGCGCGCATCAGGCCGGCGTGTTGCGGCGCATCACGTGTAACGCCGGCGAATGGCGCAAGCTCGGAGACGTGCTGGCAATTTTCAGCGACGAACCTGATGGCGCGCTTCCGGAATCCGCGGACGGTCTGCCGATTTGGGAAGCGCGCTTCGAAATCGCCTAGCCGGCGATACGCTCGTTGACGATCTGTGCGATTCGCTCGCGAAGCTTCCCTTGCACCAGGCCGCTTTGATGGACACCGTCCGGCAAATGATGCTGCGCTCCGAGCATCGCAACGAGTTCGTCGGTATCGACGATCGCGACGTCACGTTCGCGCGCAAGATCGTAGAGCATCAAGTTCAGTTCTTTCGCGCGGACTGACGCAACGAGGTTACTCATCGGTCGGTCGAACGCGGCGTAATTAACGACCTCGTCGCCGATCGAGCTCGAGAACGAGTTGAGCACGACGAATCGCGCCGGACGGCGAGCGCGCACGGCATCGATGAGCTCGTAGTAATCCTTCCTCACATCCGCAGCCGAACGCGTTACCACGTCGAAATCCGATTTGAGCCAGGTTTTTAATGCGGGAGAAAGCTCGACCTGACGATAGCCGTGCACTGTAAACGTATAGCCGAGACGCCGATGGCGAAATGCGTGCGCAAGTTCGGCATTCAGCGAGAGCACGACAATATCGGCCGGCCCCGCGCGTACGATTCCGCCACGAGTGAGCAGATTGTAGGATTCTTCCAGCGGCGAACGTGCCAAAGCCGCAAGCGCACCACCAATCAGGAACCAGTCCGCTCCCGTTGGGGCCGGCGATAACGCTGCGAGCGCAGCAGCGGCATCGGCTTCGATCTCGCGCTGCTGTCCGGGCGTGCGCTGTAATTGTTCGAGCAGGACGCGAACCGTCGGAACGAGCGAGTCATCCGAACTCCAGACGACGTGCGTCAATGGTGAAAGCAGGGCTGCGAGCTCCCAAAATGCATCCTTTTCACCACGAAAGATTCCGGTCTGCTCGCAAATACCGAGGCTCAGCACGGTCGTGAATGGACCGGAAACATCAGCGTGCCATGTACGCGCGCGATCGTACCAGCCGGTGAGCAAACCGGATGGCGAATCCGCGAGCTGCGTCGCGCGCCGGCCGGCAAAGAAGCGCAGCTGCATGAAGCCACTGGATGGTGCCATCGGCTTTTCCCCTGGGCGCAATTCCAGATTGCCGATCGTCAAATCGCTTTCCCAATGATTGTGGTGCTGATGCCGATCAAGAAACCCGCCCCGCGAGACGTCGGCCTTTCGCAGCCGCCCGCTTCCGGGCGAGAGAAACGCAACCTGAAGATCGCGCCATTCTTCGCGGAACGGCATGACCTCCTGACGGGTGGTCGCAGCCAAGCCGACGTTGCAGTACGCGAGCAACTCGCCCGGCTTGCAGTTGCGACCCTCGTCTGCGAGCCAACGAATCCCGGATCGAAGGACCGCGAATCCCTTGGGATCGAGCGGACCGGCGCGAAGCGGCGTCACCACCACTCCGGCTGATACAGAATTCCGGCCACACTTACGCGCGCCGCTCGCGAAGGCACGTCGTCCAAAGCTTCGGCCGGGTCTGTGCTGAGATGCGCGAGCGCAGTGCCCGGCACGATTTCATCACCCGCGGCAATCGTTACGCGCCGCACCCATGCGCGTTCCCGAACTGCGATGCGAAAATAGGAGATCGCTGGACAATCATGTTCCGCGTAGCTCGTCAGGTCGACGCTCACATCGAGAAACTTCCCGCCGGTTGGAAGCTGAGCGCCCTCCTGTACGTGGACAGCCTTAATCACCGCGGTCGTCATGTGCGGGTTGAGCGTGGGCAGCGTCAGGATGAAAATCAACGCGTTGTCTGAATCCGGCCCGTTGCACGTGAATCCTTTGGCGTCGCCATCGAGCGACTTCTACCGGAGCGTCGACGAGAGCCGCATCCTCGATCTTCTTTGCATCGCAGGTTGGGCAGAGCTGTATCACAACGCACCCCAAGCCGCGCGTGACGCGGCAACGAGCGCACTCGAACGCTGGATTGCAGCCGGGCTACCGTTCCGCAAGGGCACTGCGGCATCGCGCGCATTCGATCCGGCCGAAGTCATCAACTTTGCGAAAGCGCGCGGCATTGCGGGTGAGGATGAATTTTGGGAGCACGCGTACGTTGCGACGGCGCGATCTCTCATCGAAGATCTGCGCAACGGGTCCTGGCCACGCCGCTTTAACGTGCGCCTCGAACGTCACATCAATCTTTCGCACTACGACGCCGGCGCTCGCGTTCGTATCCATCTCCCGCTTCCACTCGAAGACGCTGGCAGCGGCGAAAGCGCTTCGACATACGACCTTCGCGTCGTGCCGGACGTTCATGTTACTCCTGGCGCCGAAGTCGACACGCGGATCGAACCCGGCCGAATGGTCGCAAACGTTAAGGTGCCGCAAGAGAAGACCGTCTTGATCGGCGCAGATATTGCCTTCAGTTGTCATCCCGAGCGAAGCCTGTGCCCACGCAGTGGGTATCGAGGGACAGCGACTACGCAGGACCTTGAGCTTTATCTGCGCTCACGGGAAGAGTTGATTGAAATCACCGCGCCCATTGCCGAGCTGGCAAAAAAGCTCGGCGTGAGCGCACGCGACCCGATGCTCGCCATGCAGAATATTTGGAACTACATGTTTGAGCACATGACACTCGGCGTCGTACATTATGATGCGCTCGGCGAACATCCACTCGACTCGGTGATCGAGACGGGCTTATTTGACTGCCGGCTTGGCGCCGCGCTGATCGTCGCACTCTGCCGTACTTGCGGAATACCAGCACGCGTGCGCAGCGGCTACGCGCTCTACGCCGTCCCCTACTACCATTACTGGGCGGAAGTCTGGACCGAAGACAACGGTTGGCTGCCGTTCGATCTGATCTGCTGGGACCTTTCGTTGCGTGGTCGCGATGCGGCGTGGCGCGACACATTCTTCGGCAAGCTCGACGCGCGGATGTCAACGGAGATGTTGCCGCGCGTGTTCACCGGATTTCCCTCGGTACAATTTCCGAGGGCGTGGCACGTGCTGTCACGGCCCATCGACAACGGCGCCGCCTTCGGACTCTTTTCCGTCGAGACCGGAGCGCTCGTCTACGAAGACCGGTTTTCGTTCAAAGTGAACGCTTGACCGTTGGTTCCTTCAATCGAGACGTCGCCCGGACCAAAATCCAGATCTTTTAGTCCATCCCGAAGCTCGCGTTCGCGCCGCTGCAGTAGGCCTTGCGAGATCGCAAGTGTCTGCGCGAGCATGTTGTGATGTTCGCGCGGATATTTATTGACGTCGTGCGTCACGTAGATGTACAGGAACGGCCTCCCGGCTAGCGTCGCAAAACCGGGCCGCTTTTGGAGCTCGAGACAGACGACCAAATCCTCACCGCGCTCGGCAAGCTCTCCCTTCTCGGGATAACGCGGTTGCGATGCGCGCCGGCAGAGCAATGTCCCCGGATGCGCGCGCGCCTCCGTCGCGTGCCAATTCAGCCAATAGAGCTGACGCGAGGCGACGATGAACTGCAGCGTGTCTTCGAGATACACGCATTCAGCTTGGCGCTGCACGAGGGCGTCGTACTGTTCGGTGAGCCGGCGCGGATGATAGATGTCGTCGTCGTCCCACTGGCAGAGCAGCTCGCCGGATGCCGCCTCACAGCTGCGATTGCGCAACGCGCCCAGCGAGCGCCGCTCGTCGCAACGCACAACGCGTATGTCCCCACGATTCAGCCCTCGTACGTGCGCATCGATCGCATCGACCGCTTGGCTCGGACCGTCCGTGACGATGACCAGCTCTTTGCTTTCGTACGTCTGTGCGCAATAGGCGGCAACACTGCGCTCGAGCATCGGCAAGCGCAGTGGCTCGGCGGGTGTCACCATCAGGCAGCTGATCTTCAAATCTTCGCGTTGACAGCGCAGCCGGTGCGGGGGCGCTGAAAGATCACCGCAACGCCGCAGGTCGACGTGAACATCCCGTGCGCGTCGTGATCGACGTCCGCGACTTGGGCGACGTCTTGATTTGTGCCGGACGGATGCCGCGTTCGCAGATATTGCGCGAATGATAGCCCGCGCGCCAATCGGTATGGCCCTTCGGTTTCACCCATACAGCTTTTATCGAGGACCGGATGATTCGGATTGGTGTCGAGCTGTCCAAGCAAGTAGGTAACGCGCCGCTTGACGTAACGCGCTTCGAGCGTCGCAGCGTCGAGCGTCACGTACGGCGGCAGATTGTCCATCCCGTACTTCCAGCTGTTGAATTTCGGACACGTCGCTTCAATGCTCGGCACCGGGCGGTACGAATCAAAGTAGAGATACGACGACGGGTTCGCCACGACGAAGCGAATCGCAATCCCGGATGCCGCAAGATCATCCGGGGCTTTGCCGACGACGGCGTAGCGTTGAATCATCTGGCCGCCGGCGGAATGCCCTACGAAGACGATCTCGTGGATCGCCGGAAAGCGCGAGCGATCCGCAAGCCGCTTCGCGATCGCATCGAGCACGGAGAACCCGCTGATCGGCGCAGGGCCGATCGCAGGTAGTCCATCGAGCCATGTCTGGACGTCCCAGCGAATCGTACTTGCCGGAAGCGAATGCCCGGTCACGTCGATCTGCGCGAGGAACTGCGGCGTAATCAGAATCGTGTCCGCGCCGGCACCAGCTGCGGCGATTGCTTCTTCGCCCGTCTTCTCGTACTCGTCGCTGTTGCGCAGCAGGCCGGTGATATTGATCAATGCCCGTGTCGCGGTCGTCGAGCCGTCGAGCGAACCGGTTGCAAAGTAGTGGATGATTCCCGAACCCTCGGGCGCTTGCACGAGAAATTCCCGATCGCCGACATGCTTCACAGGCTTGTAGTGCGGATCATCTTCTTTCTGCGCACCAACCGGACACGCGGTGACGCCCGCGATAAGCAACGCAGCGACAAAAACGGAGAGTCCCCGTAACACGTTTTGCATCACGGGGACTCTCCTCAGTGGTTTGAGTCTACGGCTCCTGCCGCTAAGGCTGACTCACGAGGTCGACGCCGTCGACATACATGTAGACACCGTAACTCTTGGAGCTTGAGTATGAGGACGCCCATACGCCGAGATACAATACGGCCTGTTGACCCACGTACGGCTGTAGCACCGTCGTATAGGGACCCTTCATGACCCACTGGATCGGTTGATCCGAGCCCGTGCAGTTGTCGTAGCTTTGTCCGGTGGCTTTTCCTGTACAGGTGTAGTCATTGAAGAGCGGCACCTCGCCGGTCGCTCCGCTGACGTAGTAGGTCGGGTTCGATGGCGTTGAACCCGATGCTGCCACCAGCGATCCACCGAGAATGAGCGTCCCGCGCTGAGCGATGTAAGCCCCACTGTCGTTCCCGCCTTCCTCGACGTATAGCCAGAGATACGGGTTCGTCGGGACCGTGATCGTCTGGCAGATACCTTGCGAGCCACGCGGTTCGTGCGGCTCCGTGACCTGTCCCAGCTGTTGTCCGGTCAAGGCAGCGTACGTATTTCCGTTGTACGGTAGTCCCGTGCCGCCTTGCGTGCCCGTTGTGATTGTCGGTGCAGGCGCCAACGTCGCCGCTGGTGACGGCGTCGCTTCCGGATCGAAGCACGGCGTCCAGCCGGTGGTGCTATTCAGCGTCCATGCCCCAGCAGCACCTTCGCTTGCAAAGTTCGGATCAGCGATCAGGTTCGGCAATGAAGCAGGCGGCGGCGTCGGCGTCGGAACCGGCGTCGGCGTCGTCCCGGTAATTGCAACGAGCGCAAAGACCGCACCCGGCGAGCCAGTTGGAATCGCGATTGGACTCGGGCTCGCCGCAGGCGTAAAGAGATAGACCACGTTTGTGGTCGTCGGCCCCGGAGTACCTTGCGCCGTGCCGGTTGCATAGATATTCCAGTCCGAAGCGTTCGGGTCGTATAATGCGAGGAAATAGCTGGCGCCCGAAATCGGCTGCGCAACGGTGACATTCCACCCCGGCGCCAACGTAAACGATACGCTCGTGCTGACCATGACGTCGTAAAACCACTGCGCCGTGTACGTGAAGTCTTTCACGTTGCGGAGCGCAGCCGGGACCGCTCGTGCTCTCGAAAGCGGAGCCAAACCGCTCGGTTCTGTCGTGGATCCGAGGACGGTAAATAGAGTAGTCGAGGACCCACCCGAACTCGCCGCCCCAAACTGAATCGCAGCCGTATTTCCACCCAACAGGGGTGCCGCGAGCGTGAACGTTTTCGATGTGTTGACCGAATATGACAGGGATGACTGCGTTTGCGCGGGGGCGCCGGCCGTATCACCGACCGGTGTCGGACCGACGCTTGCGCCGCACGCTGCGATGAGAATCGAAAGTCCAAGGGCGCCGAGGAGTGCGAAGAGATATCTCATCTATTTGGCTCCAAACTCGTGGGATATGGTGAATCGAAACGTCGTCGGCATTAACGACTTCGCGTTTGTCAACGCAAAGTTGCCGTTAGCCAGGACGACTTCCGGAGTTCCCGTGAACGCGGTTCCGTAACCGGCACCCCACGTATTGAAGAGATTGTAGGCCGAGACTTGTGCGAACGTGTGCGCGTCGTAGATCGGTGCGCGCAGTGATGCGTTGAACACGTAGAACGAGGACCGTTGGAAGGTGTTGTTGTTGCCGTAGAACGTCGCGCCGATCAACGCTAATCCGCCGCGCGGGAATCGGTAGTGAATCTCACCGTATCCCTGCGCGTACGGCACGGCGTCGCCGAGCGTATTGTATTTGCCGTCCGCGCTGGTGCTGTTGCTGGCCCCGAAATTCGCGTACGGAACGATTCCGAGGTTTGTTGTGGGCGTCGCGCACGAAATCCCAGGATCGGCAGCATAAAAGCATGGACTGATGTCGTACGCGTACGCGCGAATCAACGAGAGATTTGCGATGCCGCCTAAACCAACGGGCGGATCGTTTTTGAACGAACCCTCGAGGCCGGCGTAACGCGAGTTCGCAAGATTCGCGACTGTTTGCGCGTAAAGCGGTACAGCTCCGGCGGTTCCTGCCGGAACCGTCGTCGTGCAAGGTGCGATGCAATATCCTTGCTGGTAGTATGGCTTCACAAATTGGTTTCGAAGATTGTTCCAGTAGCCGTCGATGGAAAGCGTCTTGTAGCCGCCGAGACGCGTGTCGCCGCCGAGATCGTACCCGAAGGACGTCTCCGGGAAGATGCTGCCCGTCGGGGGGGCAAGCGTGTGCGAGAAATACGTTCCACCCGCTTCCGACGTAGGCGCAGTGTTCTGCAACGAAAGCAGATAGAGGTAAGCCGGAGCAATGCCGCCGCCGGCCGCAGCGCGAATCGAGGTATTCGAATTCGGTTGCCACACGAGGCTGCCGCGCGGTACGTCGTACCAACTGTGCGGGTTTTGCCATGTCATGCCATTGTCGTTTGAATAATGGTATGAGTATTCGTTGAAGTAGTTGGCGAGGGTAAGCTGCACGTGCGGGTTGAGATTGAAAATGCCGCGCAGCAACTCCGTCGTTTCGGCAACTTGCGATCCGGGCGGAATTGAATAGCTTGCGAGCGTCGGTTCATATTCGTACGATTCGCTGGTCGTTGCCGTACTATCAACTGCGACCGATAGCAAGCCCGCACCGCCGCCGAGTGCATGATCGTACTCGAACGAACCGCCGTGCAGCTGATCGAACTCGACCTCCTGGAAGTACTGGTCGATGAAGGACACAGTCGCGGGCTGATTCTCGAAGATGACCGGTGCGGAGCCTGGAGCCGCGGGCGTGAACGATCCGTTCAGCGTCATCTGCGTCGTGTACGTGCCGGTGGGACCGGAGATGCCGTTGTAGAGCTCACGGTACAGCTCGGCCGTGTAAAAGCGCGCCAAGATGACGTCGTTCGGCGACGGTGCCGTTCGAAATTCCACCTGAAACAGCGGCGCGTTGTTCGACTCCGGCTGATTCGGCGGCATATACACGCCGGTGATCGTGTTGATCGTCTGGCCGGGAACGGCCGCATTTCCAGTCGCAGTGTATCCGGCTGCCGGCGAGAAGGTCATCGGAAGATCGTAGACCCCCGTCGAGACTTCTTGGGCCGCGACTTGGCTACCGATATAGCTCGCCGTCAGCGTCGTAGACCCTGAGAAGTTCCAGCGCAGCTTGACCAGCTCGCCACGGTTCAGATAGTCGGTGTTGAGCGGATAACAGCATCCATACAAGGCGTCGACATTGTATGGCGGGTTCTGGATTTTCGGCGGCAGCGCTGCCGGAGCAGTCGCGGCATAGCCACCGACCGGGACGCCGTTGATGATCGCGTCGGGCGTGAATCCGGTGTAGACGGTCTGCGCGTTCTGCAGCGGTCCCGGCGTACCGGTTATCGCGTAGTCGAGCGCGTAACCGAGCTTCCCGCCCAGGACCGTGCCGGTTGCGCGAAAGTTCGAATAGTTGCCGCCATAGCTGTCAACGCCGAACATCACCGTTTGGAGATTCTGCGAAGTCGGCTCGAGCGTCCGGAAGTTCACGGTGCCGTTGATCGCGTTGTTGTCCTGAGTCGCGGATGCGCCCGGACCCTTAACAACTTCGATGCCTTGCAGCAGAAACGGGTTGAGATACGAGATGACAAAGTCGCCGTAACTCTGGTTGGCAAGCGGATGTCCGTCGATCAGGCTTTCCGTCTCGTACGGAAGGGCGCCGCGAATGACGGGATACGAGACGGACGCCGGAGCGGCCGGGTTTGCCCCACCGCCGGGATATTGCGCGATGATGCCGGGCGTTTCATCGAGAATCTGCATCACTTGCTGGATGCCTTGGTCCTGCATCGCTTGCTGAGAGATGACGGCGGTCGACGCGGGACTCGTATTGATCGAGCCTCGTCCGCCCGAGGACGTCGAAACATGTCCGATGACCTGAAGCGACGTCATCGTCTCCGGCGCAAGCGAAACGTTCACCGAGTTCGTCTGCCCGGCGACAACCAGGACGCTGCCCTGAGTTTGTGCTTCAAAGCCGCTTTTTTTCACGGTAATTGTGTATGTCCCGGCCGCTACGGTCAAGGAGAACGTCCCGTCCGTGCCACTGGTCGTCGACGTCTTCTGAGGACCCGTCAACGAAATCAGTGCTCCGGCGATAGGAGCGCTACTCGTGTCCGTAACCACACCGCTCACGGTGCCTTGTGCCGAAGATTGCGCCATCGCGCTCATCGGTATGACTGCTAACGCGAGAATCGCGAGGGCGGAAATTAAACTAAGGGACCGCCGCAAAGCGGACCCGACTGCACTATCCAATCCGAGCTCGTCCTCCTGACTAGGGAATCCTAATTCAGTAACGGTAACGTGTACTTAAGAGCACATAAGGACACGTTCAAAATCAGACGACCTCTGTTTCTGTTCCTTTCGCTGCCCGCATTAATTTCGGCGACGAATGCGTCACCTTTGTACGGTCTTGTTCCGTCGAGCATCGGCTCGAGTTCGAGTTACCGCTACGAAGCGAGTAATTCTGGGAATACGAGTGCCGGTTCGGTGCACGCCGTCGTCACTATCACGCGAATGTCCGATGATGAGGTTCGTATCGACGCTCGCCAGGAGGGCGTGCAACCAAGACCTCCGGTGACGGCGATGATTAGCGAGGACGGTTCACTGCAAGCGCTCTCGCGAAGCGCGGCAGGCGCGAGCGCCTCGCCGTCACCGACTCCAACGGCCAGCCCGCGGCAGCGACGATCTGCTCCGGCAACCTTCGTGCCGCTGTCGAGTCCGCGTCCTTTGGAACGACAAAGCGAGATCGTTCCGGAGCCAATTTCCCAGACGGCAGCTCTTCTCACGGCGGCCGTAGCGGAAGGCAGCTATCCGCGCACGTGGAGGCACGCGCTGAATAATAACAGCGTGCCGTTTGTGTTGAGCCTGACGCGAAACGACGACGGGCTATCTTCTACGTTCGTTGCGGACGGCGGCGGATCGGGGAACCTCATCCACATCGAAGCGACTCTCCGCCAAGGCAAATTCGTCAGCGCCCACGGCACGCTCCGCGTCGTCACATCGGACATGGATGAAACTCAAACGGTAACGACGATCTGGAGCCTCACGCCGGCGCCATGATCGCATTGCGTGTCGCGGCATACGTATAGGCGTAGAGCTGCTCGACGCAGTCCTCTATCGAATGCTTCGAGGTATCGATCGTGAGCTCAGCGGATTCAGGCGCCTCGTATGGCGCCGTCACGCCGGTGAATTCCTTGACCTCGCCGCTCCGCGCGCGGCGATACAGCCCTTTCGGATCGCGAGCTTCGCACGTCGCAAGGTCGGCGTTGACGTAGATCTCGTGAAATGCGGAGCCGGCGGCCGCACGGGCCGCATCGCGATCCTTGCGAAACGGCGAAATGAAGGCCGTGACCACGATCGCGCCGGCGTCGGCAAAGAGTGCCGCCACTTCGGCGACACGCCGAATGTTTTCGGCGCGGTCTTCCGCCGAGAATCCAAGATCTTTGTTGATGCCGGCCCGAATGTTGTCGCCGTCGAGCACGTAGACGAAACACCCCCGCGCAAAGAGACGTCGCTCGACGGCCATCGCGAGTGTCGATTTGCCGGAAGCCGATAGTCCCGTTAACCAAATGACTGCACCCGCATGCCCGTTACGAACCGCTCGCTCATGCCGCGTAATCAGATGCTGCTGCGGATAAAGGTTGGTCGTTCGCGTTGCACCGGCGACCCGCGAAACGAGGCCGCCCGCGACGACGTGCGATCCGCGCAAGAGCACAAGTCGAGCGGCGAACGCGCTGACCTCGCGCGTATCGACCGGCAGCGGCGCGTTGCTCCGCAAGCGCGCTTCGAGGACCGAATACTGCGCGACATCTCCGATGGTAGACTGCGCGAGGTTCTCCGTATCGACGACCCGTTCGATCGCTTCGATCCACACGCGACCCTCGGTGGGCCCGAGTTGAATTCGAAAACTCTCATCGACGTCCGGAGCCGTCTCGTCGAGCCAAAACAGCGTCACATCGAACGAGCTTGCGCGCTGCGGGCTGTCACTCACGTGGCTGATGACGTCGCCGCGCTCGATGAAAAGCGGCCGATCGACGCAGAATCCGACGGATTCACCGGCGCGCGCACGCTCTTTCTGCGAAGTGGGCCAGGTTTCGAAGCTTTCAACTTTCGCCGTTATGCCTGCGGGTGAGACAACGACCGTATCACCGACAGCGAGCGAACCCGAATCGACACGTCCGGCAACGATACGCCGCGTTCCGCGACGGTAGACGTCCTGCACGCGCAAACGCAGCGGACCGTCGTATGCGGGCGAGCGCGGAACGAAGCCTGAAAACGACTCGAGCAATGTCGGCCCGGTGTACCAGGCGAGGTGCTCAGAACGCGCAACGAGATTCGCGCCTTGGTAGGCCGAGATCGGAACGATTGCCGACGCCGTGATCTGCAGCTCGGAAAAATATGCGGTACATTCGCGCGCGACGGCCCCGAAGCGCTCCTCCGACCAAGCGACAGCGTCCATCTTGTTGACGGCGACCACGATCTGCTCGATGCCAAGAAGCCGCAAGAGGTACGCATGACGCCGCGTTTGTTCGCTCACGCCTTCGGTCGCGTCGATCATCAAGATCGCCGCGTCCGCTTCCGCGGCGCCGCTGAGCATGTTTGAAATGAACTGACGATGTCCGGGCGCGTCGATGATCATGTAGCGACGCTCGCCTGAGCGCATCCAGACGCGCGTCGTGTCGACCGTCACGGCTTGATCTCGCTCGGCTTGCAGCGCGTCGAGGACGAACGACCATTCCATCGGAACGCCGCGTCGTTTACTCGAGGCTTCGAGCTCGGCGAGTTTTCCGTCGGGGAGACTGCCTGTCTCGTGCAGCATGCGCCCGATCAACGTCGATTTTCCATGATCGACGTGACCGACAACGACAATTGCGGGCGAACGCTCGTCCATCACATGTATCCAGCCGAGCGAAGCCGTTCGAAAGAGTCTTCGCTATCGTGGTCCATCGTGCGCCCAGCGCGTTCCGGCGCCTTCGTCGTCTCGAGCTCGGCGATGATATCGTCGATGCTCGCGGCATTGCTTTGAATCGGACGCGTGATGTTCTTCTCGCCCAGCGACCGATAGCGCTCGCCGTTGCGCGACAAGTATAAGTCGACAAATGGGATTCCTTCGCGTTGCGTGTAGCGCCAGATATCGACTTCCGTCCACTGCAAGAGTGGATGAATGCGCACGTGCATGCCGCGCGGAACATCGGTCGCGTACCGTCCCCAAAACTCTGCGGGCTGCCCGCGCACGTCCCAATCGCCGTCCGATGAACGCGGACTAAAGATGCGTTCTTTGGCTCGGGTCGCTTGTTCGTCGCGACGAATACCGACGATCACGCCGGCGTACTGCTCGCGTTGCAAGAGACGCTTGAGCCCTTCGGTTTTACGCGCGGCCGCTCTCGACGCGGGAGCGAGCGATGGATCCGTCTCGGATTCGGGTGGGCAAAGCTCGTTGCGGACGTCCAGATTCCACTCGCGTGCGATACGATCGCGGAACTCGTAGACTTCGGGCAGCTCCATCCCGGTGTCGAGCAAAACGACCGGGAACGGCACCACGCCGAAAAACGCTTTCCGCACGAGCCACAAAAGTGCGGTACTGTCCTTCCCCATCGACCACAACATCGCGAGCGGCGCAACACAGCGGTACGCCTCACGCAAGATGTAGATTGAGTTCGATTCGAGTTCGTCGAGATGCATTACTCGGGGAACTCCAGCAGACGTGGGCCGGGACCCTCTTCCGCAAGCACGTCGCCGGGATTACGCATCGGGCAGCTCGAGAGAGAAAGGCAACCGCATCCGATGCAATCGCCGAGCTGATCGCGCAGCGCCGAAAGCCGCTCGATCCGCGCGTCGAGATCGTCGCGCCAACGCTTGGAGAGACGCGTCCAATCGCGTGCTGATATCGAACGGCCGCTCGGCAAGGTCGCAAGTGCATCGCGGATCTCACGCAGAGAGATACCGGCGCGCTGCGCGACCTTGATGATTGCGACACGCCGAAGCTCCGCGCGCGCGAATCGCCGCTGATTGCCCGCGCTGCGCAAGCTTTGTATCAAGCCTTTGGCTTCGTAGAAGTGCAGCGTCGATACGGCGACGCCGCCGCGTTCGGCGACTTCGCCGACGGTAAGAAAATCGTCCACAGCTATTGACCTCAACTAAACTTGAGGTTGTAGGGTTGCGGTTATGAATACTTGGTTCGAAGCAGGCCACGTCGCGATCGTGACGGGTGGATCGCGTGGCCTCGGTAAGGCGTTGGCGCACGAATTGCTCGCCATGGGCGTGCGCGTAATCATTGATGGACGCGACCCGGGCGTGCTCGCTGCTGCATACGGCGAGCTGCGTTCGGTTGGCGACCTAACCGCGATCGCGGGTGACGTTGCCGACAGCGATCATGCGCACGCTCTGATCGACGCGGCGCGCAAACTCGGCCGGCTCGACCTGCTCGTCAACAACGCATCGACGCTCGGAGCCGTCCCGCTCCCGCGTATCGACGAGCTCACGCACGAGGCATTCGATGCGCTGTTCGACGTCAACGTCTTCGCGCCGATTCACCTCATCCAACACGCTCTTCCCCTGATGTACCGAACCGGATTCGGCACGATCGTCAACATCACGTCGGACGCCGGCGTCGAAGCGTATCCGGCCTGGGGTGGTTACGGCGCGACGAAAGCCGCGCTCGAGCACGTCTCGCGCGTTCTTGCAGCCGAGCTCGAGGGCTCGAACATCCGCATCCTCGTTGCCGATCCGGGCGACATGAACACGCAGATGCACCGCGATGCGATTCCGGATGCGAACCCAAACGATTTGCGCGATCCCGCCGGCGTTGCGCGCGGCCTTCTGCACGCGATCGCACACATGCAAACGCCGTACGAGCGCGTGCGAGTCTCCGATGGTGTGCCGGCATGAGCGCTGCACTCTCGCAAACGGGGCTCATCGAAGCGACCGCTCCGCCTGAATCGCGTGCCTTGAAGCGCGACGAGGTGCGTTTGCTCGTTACCGACCGCGGGTCCCGTTCACACACGCACGTTGCGTTCTACGAGTTCGCGAACGTTTTGCGAACCGGCGACCTCATTGTCGTCAATGACTCAGCGACTGTTCCGGCCGCAATCCCGGCGCGGCACGAGAACGGCGAACCGATTGCTCTCCACGTTTCCACGATGATCGACGAGCGCATCTGGGTGACCGAGCCACGCGGGACCGTTTTGTGCGGCGAAGAGCTTCGTCTGCCAAACGGTGGCTCTGCCGTCACGATCGCACCCGTCGAGCCCTCGCATCCGCGCCTCTGGTACACGCGGTTTGCCCTCCCGCAATCGATGTTCGCGTATCTCGACGCCGTCGGGGAACCCATTCGTTACGGCTATGTCCAGCAACGTTTCCCGCTCCGTGATTATCAAACGATGTTCGCACAGGAGCCCGGATCTTCGGAGATGCCGTCGGCCGGCCGACCCTTCACACCGCGCGTCACCCGGGCGCTTGGCGCAAAGGGCATCGAGATCGCTGCGATCACGCTTCACTGCGGCGTTGCGAGCTTCGAGGCACCGGAGCGGCCCGGGATGGAACGTTTTACCGTATCGAATGCGACGGCCAAGCGCGTCAACGCAACGCGCCGAAGCGGCGGGCGCGTGATCGCGGTCGGAACGACAGCCGTGCGCGCACTCGAGAGCGCGATGGACGGAGACGACGTGACCGCCGCCTCAGGATGGACCAATCTCGTCATCGACGAGCGGCATCGCGTGCGCAGCACCGACGGCATGCTGACTGGATTTCATGACGGCAACGCAACCCACATCTGGATCCTGCGGGCGTTCCTCGATCGCCAGCTGCTCGACGCAGCGTACAACGAGGCCGCCGAGGAGCACTACCGCTATCATGAGTTTGGCGACGTGCACTTGATTCTTTAGGAGTATACAGGCCGGTATGCTTAACGTCGGTAAAGGGACGCCGCATGATTCACGCGCCACGCGGCTCCAAGCTCAGGGAGCACATCGCCAGAGTGGCTGCCGACTTGTTTTATATTTGGGTGTGCTCTTCGGCGTCTGTTTTCTTCGTGAGCTTCGGCGCCGCCTTACTCAATCTCCCGATACGACTGCCGGCTCAGGCCCGCGCCTGACAGCCTTCGGGTTTAAAGACGCGGCTCGTTGACGGTGGATGCTTGATGAGCTTCGCCGCCGGCCGAATGGGGCGCGGCACGAGATTGCCGCCGCAGTTCGGACAAACGCCGTTGAGCTTTGTCTGGACGCATTCGCTGCAGAACGTGCACTCGTACGTGCAGATCATCGCATCGGTCGCCGATGGCGGAAGATCCTTATCGCAGCATTCGCAACCGGGACGCAATTCGAGCATCGCTAGTACAACCTCGTGCGGTAGCTTTCTTCGAGCTCCTTTTCGTATTCTTCTTTGGTTTTTCCACCGAACTGATCGGCGCAGATCTTTCCATACGTCGGGAACGTCGAGCGTTCGACACGCTTCTCGGGATTCCACAGATCGGAACGAATCAGCGCCTTGCCGCAGTGAAAGAACGCTTCGTCGACCGCAATCACCCAAACTGCGCGGGCAGCCTTTCCGCCGGCCGCGTTTGCTTCGCACAACTCTTGCTCGAACGTTATAACCGCGCGGCCATTCACGCGCAGCGACTCATCGACGCCGGGAACGAAGAAAATCATCCCGACATGCGAGTCGCTCAGAAGATTGTGCGACGAATCCAGACGATTGTTACCGGGTCGATCGGGTAAGTGCAGCGTCTTATCGTCGACGACGCGTACGAACCCCGGAGCATCGCCGCGGGGTGAAGCGTCGATTTTGCCGCCTTCGCCCGAGGTGGCAACGATGACAAACGGCGAGAGCTCGATAAACTCGCGCATGTAGTATCCGAGATGCGGTAGGACTTTATTGGCGACGCGCTCGCTCGGCATCGGGTAGACGGTCCGAAGCGCGCCTGGGTCCCGGGCGAAATTCATTTACGTAACTTCGCGAACGCGCCCGTGCTCGACCTCGTAAACGAAGCCGCGCACGTTATCGCGGTGCGGTAAGGATGGATGCTCGCGGACGCGCCGGATCGCCGTGCGAACCGCCTCGTCAATATCGTCGAACTTCATTCCGCAGTCGGTATGGTGCATCAAGATAATCTCGCGTGTCTGGAGCAGAGTTTGCGAGAGGGCGAGCGAGCGCAGCACGTCGTCCGTGATGATCCCGCCGGCGTTGCGCAAGATATGCGCCTCGCCGCACTCCAGTCCAAAGATTGCGAACGTGTCGATTCGCGAGTCCATACAGGTCACGATCGCAACATGCCGCGACGGAATGACGGAACACGGCCCCTCAAAACGCCCCTCATGCGCGCGCGCGTTGGCAAAAAGCTGGTCCGTTTGCGTAGGCATCGCTCATCCTGATACGCGCAGGCCCGACGCGATCCCGTTTATTGAGAGCCGGATCGCATCCAGGATGCTCGGGTCCGGACTTTTTCGATAGTCGCGAAGCAAGCGCACTTGAAGAAACGATATCGGATCAACATACGGATTTCGTAGCGCAATGCTTTGCGCAAGCTGATCGCCCGCAAGGAGCTCGCTTCGTCCGTTGACCTCCAGTACCGCCTTGACGGTGCGCTGGTACTCGTCGGCAATGATGGAACTGAAGCGCTCGCGCACGTCGGGATCCTGGACGAGCGCTTCGGAATAGAGTCGAAAGATTGCGAGATCGACTGTTGCTAGAGTACGCTCGACGTTCGTGATGAGAATACGAAAGAACGGGAAGCCGACAAACATCTCGCGCAAAATGGAAAAATCCGCATAGCGCATCGCCGAACCGAGGCCGTACCAACCCGGAACGACCGCGCGTGTCTGCGTCCAGGCGAAGCTCCAGGGTATCGCGCGCAAGTCGGCGAGCGAGCGTGCCCCTGCACGCCGTGACGGGCGCGAGCTTATTTGCATCGCGGAAATCTCTTCGACGGGGGTGCACTGCTCGAAAAAGCCGACAAAACCGGGGTCGCTAATCAACTCTTCGTAAGCGGCATGCGCATCCCGCGACAACAGATCGAGCGCGGCGTACCACGCTGCGGGAATTTCCTCATGCGATTCTTTCGCGCTTTCGTATAACGCATCGAACCAAAGTTCGAGCGTGCGCCGGGCCAGCGACGGAAGGCCGTAACGCGACGCAATCACTTCGCCCTGCTCGGTAATCTTGAACGCGCCATTTTGCGCCTCGGGAGGTTGCACGCGGACGGCCTGGCGCGGATCGACGGCGCCCCTTCCCGGCGAGCCGCCACGACCATGAAAAAATCGAGGACGTACGCCTTTCGCGCGTGCAACACGTGCGATCGCGAGCTGAGCGCGATACGCTTCCCATGAGCTGGTGACGATCCCACCGGCCTTGTTCGAGTCCGAATAGCCGAGCATGATTTCGAAAACGCCGCAGGCGTCGACGTTCTCACGGAACGCCGCATCCTCCAACAGCTCGGCGCATACATCTGCGGCGTTCCGCAACGATTCGATGTTTTCGAAGAGCGGAACGATTCGCATCGGGCCGGCATCCAGCGTCCCCGCCTCGCGTGCGAGTTCGAGCAGCGCCAACAGATCGGCGGCGGTCTCGGTTCCGGAAACGATCAGAGCAGTCGCGGCCTGCGCTCCGCGCTTGCGGCGAAGCTCGCCGATTGCAGCCAGAGATACGACGGTATCCGCGGATTTGCGCGCGATCTGCGCACGGTGGTCTCGCCACTCGAGCGAGCATAAATGAAAACCGAAGGTTTCCACCTTTCGGATCAGCCGTACGATCGGTGCCGCAACGGACGATCCGCTATTGCGGGTGACGCTTTGCTCGATAAGACGAAGGTCGACGAGCAGCGCTTCGGCGTTCGCGTATCCCACCGCACCATCCTCAATCGCCATGCGCAGCCGCCGATGCACGTATGCGAGCTTTCGCCGATACGGTTCCGCCCATTGACGCGGGCCGACCGTGTAACGAACGTCTTGCAGTTGCATCTCTTCTTCGGCGAGCGAGTGCAGCAGCTCGTCGTCGACGCTTCCGCGAACGACATCTTGCGAGAGCCGCACCTGTAATTGCTCGACGTCCGCGAGGTAATGCTGCAAAATGAAGCGCCGCATCTCCGCGGCGGCCGTGAATATCGTCGTTGCCGTGACGTTGGGATTGCCGTCGCGGTCACTGCCGATCCACGAGCCAAAGCGAAAGATCGTTCCGAGCTTCTCGCGATCGCCGACGCGCGCTTCGAGTCGATCGTAGAAAGCGGCGACCTCGTCGACGATGGTTCCGCGGAACCATAGGATCAGGTTGCGGATTTCGTCCTGAACGGTCGGCGGCGTGAGGTAGAGCTCATTGCTCTGCCACAAGAGGTATATCTGCGCGCGAAGCTCCGATTCGATATCGGCGCGCTCCTCGGGCGTCGCAAGCCGCTCGTCGAGCTCGCGCAGCAGCTGCGCGATGATACCGACTTTCTCGATCGTCGTCCGGCGCTGCACCTCGGTCGGGTGCGCCGTAAAGACGAGACAAATCTCCAGATTGGCGACGCGCTCACGGAATTCGCGGGGGTCGTCGATCTCGAGCGCATCGAGCGACGATGCAAGCGGCTTCTCTCCGCCGATGAGACGTTCGCGGCGACGCCGCTCGCGGTGCAGCTGCTCCGCCAGATTAACCATCCAGAAGTACAGCGCAAAAGCGCGAATCACTTCGACGGCCTGCCGCTGATCGAGACTATCGATCAAGTCACCGATCTGCGCGTTCAGCGCATCCGAGTGCGCCGCGCGGCGCTGCGCAGTCAGCGAGCGAATTTGCTCGACCAGCTCGAGCGTACCCGGCGATGCATGCCTCCGCAAAACATCGCTGACGATGCCGCGTAGAAACGCGATTCGTTCGCGAAGGGACTTTGTCGCGTCAGACGACGTGGGCGTGATATGCGATCGAAAGTGCGCCGTAGTGTCTGTCTTGTACATAGAGGGCCACGGAAAGATCGTTGAATACTTCGCCGGTATCGCGCGCGTAAGATTGTAGGAGATATGGCCTGCGCGCCGTCGCCGAACGCCTACTCTCTCCCAGTTCCAGCATATGCGGATCGAGCATTGCCGAGGGCCACTCACTCGTGGGCAATCCGACCCGCGCACAGCGCAGCGAGGTTCGATCGTCGAAGATACGTTTGATGCGATTGTTCGCGCGATCGATGATTCGGCTTCCTGTGATCGCCGCGCGTCCGGCCTGGGAATAACCGATATGGAATGCGTTGTTGTCGAGAATGCACATCGCGGTTAGGATCGGATTTCGGTCGGCGTGCCGATCCAAAAGATCGCAGAGTGCCTCGTCGATCTTTGCATCGTAGGTTACACCGTATTTTGACGGCTCGAATGCGGACGACGCGGGGCCGACATCGAACAGCCGCGCAAGATCGGTCACTTCGTCGCCGCGCAGTTCGTGGTATACGGGCGCAAGCAGCTCCTTGAGGTGATACAGGCCGCGCTGTAGACCGTCTTCGAGAATCGCTTCGATCTCACGCGCAGTCGCTTCCGCGAAATCAAGGGCATGATCGACGAAGTTGCCGAGACGATATCTCCCGACGACCTCGTGGAGCTTCGAATTGAGATCTCCGATATGCAGGTCCTTCGCGTCCGCGGCCATCCGAAGCGTTGACGTTGCCGCGGCAGCGACCGTGCGCGCGTCGGATACGAGCGCTTCCAGCTGCTTCGTTTGCTCGGCGGTGGTTACTTCAATGGCCGCCATCTGATCGTGCGTGACCCTCGTAGTGATGGCTACGTCGGTGAGCGCCTCTTCGATGCGTTGCGATGAAACGCGAACGGCTTTCGCGATATCGAGCGCTTCGCGCGTCGCAAGTCGCAGCGCCTGCGATGCTTCGGCGTCGGTCTGCAGCTCGAAAAACATCTCATGCAGTCGCTCGACCCGCGTGCACACGTCGATGACGTCGCAGACGACTTGGCGAGCGGTCGCGGCCGTCGCGGCGGTCGTGCTCGCAGTCTCGAGCGAAACGATAAGGGATCGCTGGGCGCCGAGCAGGACCGCACGCAGGTGATCGACCGTCTTGCCCAGGCCGGCAATCGCGTTGTCGACCAGATCCGCTTCTTTTTCTGCCGTCTTTCCGATCCGATCGAGAAAGAAGCTATTTTGTGCGATTTTTGTCGAGGATGCGTTGGCGATCAGCGCGAGCTCGCGAAGATCTTTGGCGATGCGTTCGGCCGTCGCGTTGAGAGCGATCCGCAGGGCGCGTTCCCGTGCATCGCCCTCGGCTTCTGAGAGCCTCAGGCCCAAATCGGCGCCAGGCTCGGTCAGATGCCGTGCAAAGGCAATGATCGCGTCGTCGGAATCGTTGAGGACCGATGCGTCCATCAAAACAGCATATCCGTCGCCTCGCGCCGCCGCATTCGACTTTTCGTTAGCGGCAGGGCAGCCTTTCGGACATTCGCAAATCCAGAGGCGTAATGGCATCAAAGATCTTGCTCGTCCAGGGCCCGAACATGTCGTATTTGGGCAAACGCCAGCCCGAAATCTATGGAACGACGACCGCCGCCCAGCTCGATGCAATGCTCCAAGAGCACGCAGGCCGCAACAATTGCAGTCTTGAGATCTTCTATACGCACATCGAAGGTGAGGCGATCGGCCGCATCTACCAGGCCGTCGAAGACGGAGTCGAGGGCCTCCTGATGAATCCGGCGGCGTTTCTGTTCGCCGGCTACGCGCTGCGCGATTGTCTGCGTACAATTCCGATCCCGTACGTCGAAGTCCACATGACGAACATCGACACGCGCGGCATCAAGTCGCTGACGGCGGAAACGGCGCGCGGCATGATCACCGGATTCGGAACGAACTCATACATTCTCGGCCTTGACGCGCTGTTCGCGATCCTCCGCGCATGACCGAGACTCCGGGCGTCAAGCGTATCCTCATCATCGACGACGCCAGCACGACCCGTTTGCTGCTGCAGAAGCTGCTGAGCAAGCAGGGTTATCTGTGCACTGAAGCCCGGAACGGCGAAGAGGCGGTCAAGCTCTTTCACACGCAGCGTCCCGATCTCGTTACGCTCGACATCCACATGGACCAGCTTTCCGGGATGGGCGTCGTGCAAGTCTTGCTCAAGATCGATCCGACGGCCAAAATTGTCGTCGTCACGTCCGAAACGGAGAAGCGCATTCTTGACGAGCTTCTCAGAATGGGAGTGAAGGACGTCGTGAACAAGCCGTTTGAATCCGACCGTCTCTACGACGCGATCGCACACGCCCTCGAATAACTAACGGCGGCCGAGCTTCTCGCGAAAATAGTCCAGCGTTTGGCGATCGACGGTGCCATCGGTACGAATACGCTCTTCGAGATTTTCGACACCCATCACGTGCTCGAACGCCGCAAACGCATCGCTGTCGAATTGCCGGTGACCCTTCGCGAGCGCGCCGAGCTCCGTGAGAATGCCGACGAGTTCCCCGCCGATCACGTCGTCGATCTTGATGATATCGGCTGGTTTAGGCGGCGCGAAATACAGCATGTGCAGATCGAGCAGATGCGCGAGCGCCTCGATCGGCTCGGCCGCATCATCGACGCGTAAGTCAATGTAGCGATCGTTGTACCCGCCGTAGCCGCCCTTGGGCTTGACGATAACGAGCGCCGCGCTTTGCTGGCCGCGCTTGTCGCCGCCCGCTCGCTGCGCGCCGCGAAGCGCCGCAAGCAAACGTTCCGCGAGCGTCCCTTGCGTTTGCTGAAAACCGGCGACGAGCCCGTCGACGACTGCGGGTCCCGCCAAGATATTTCCCTGCGCGGCAAATCCGTCGCCGCAAACGCCGCCCGCCCACTCCGTACATTCTTCGCCCGTGTATGTCGCCGATTTTCCGCTTGCGTCAACGATGCCGATTTGCCGGCGCGATCGTCCATCGTCTTCAGCCACCAACGCATCGATGGCCGCAGCTGGGCTCGCGCCGCCACGCAAAAGCGCGAGACCGCGCGGACCGTAGCTCGTGTTTGCCCAGGCTTGCGTCGCGACGGCGCCGACGCCAGCTTCCAGCCACGGTACCGCTGCACCGACGGCCAGGAACTTCGACTGTACGGCAACGCCAAGCTCGCCCGCCGCGCGGTCGATGGCTACGATTGAAAACGTCGACGGCTTCATGTTAGATCGACCATTGATAGGCGTTCCAATTCTCGATGATTCCGTTCGGACGAAAATTTTTCAGATCGTCATTGATTGCCTCGATCTGACTAAGCCACCACAGGTACACGAACGGAGTGTCGTGGGCCAGCAGATGCTCGATCTTCGAATAGGCTGCTTTGCGCGTCGCGCGATCGTAGTGCGTGAGCGCGACTCGTTGTAACGCATCCATTTCTGGATTGCAGTAACGCGACCAGTTCCAGCCGTTGGGGGGCAGCTGATCGCACATCAGCTGCGTCGAATCGTCCGGATCTACGCCGGCGTACCAATCAACCAGCGCAGCTTGAAAGCGTCCGCTCGCCATAATGCCATCTTGTGCTGACGTCGCGTAGAGCATCGACGTATTGTAGCCCTTGAGCTGAACGTCGAACCCTGCCTCGCGCAGCATGGATACGATGAGCACGCCCCGATCGCGATCGGTAGCCGTCTCGATGCGAAATGCAAGCTCGAATGCCAGCGGAAGGCCGTTGCGATGCCGTATGCCGTCGCTTCCTAATTTCCAACCGGCCGCGTCGAGCAGCGCGCGCGCTTTCGGTAGATCGCGCGAATCCTCGCCGGCGGTTGGATCGGAGGCCCACATGAACGCCGGTAAATCTTCCTTCGCGGGTACCGTCGTTCCAAAGGTGACCTTCTCAACCAGCACGCGTTTGTCAATCGCAAACCCGACGGCCTGACGAACGCGCCAATCATCGAGCGGGGCTTTGGTGACGTTGATTTGCATGCTGTCGACTCCGTTGAAACTGACGAGCCGGATGTCGATTCCGGGAATGCCTTTGATTTGCGGATACGTGCGCGGGCTCGCCTGGACGAACCAATCGATCTCGTGCGATCGCAGCTCATTTGCGATTGTGTTCTCATCCGGAATGATGTGGAGGACGATGCGTTGCAATTTCGGCTTGCCGAGAAAGTAATCGTCGTTCGCAACGTACTCGATGCGATCGCCGCGTAACCAGCGAACGAAGCGAAACGGCCCCGTTCCAATGGGATGCGAGTTGAACGCGAGCCGATCGAGGCTCGCGAAGTGCTCGAGCAGGTGTGCCGGCAGGACCATATATGGCGTATCGCTGTGCGCGAAGAACGTATGGACCGCGGGCGCGAACGGCTGCTTCAAACGGATGATGACGGTGTAAGCGTCGGGCGTCGCGACGTTTGCAATATCGTCGTATCCGTGGCGCGAGGCGACCGCCGAATTCGGGTTCATGATCGCACTGATGGTGAAGCGCACATCGCGGCTCGTGAACGGCGCGTTGTCGTGCCAGCGCACTCCGTGCCGCAAGTGATACGTGATCGTCAAGCCGTCTTTTGAGATGCCGCCGTTCTTGAGCGTAGGCACGATCGATGCAAGCACAGGATAATCGTGACCTTCGGGATCGGTCGCGACGAGCGGATCGAAGACAAACGCCTCAGCCATCGCCTCTAAGGCTTGCGTCGATAGGAGAGGGTTGAGCGTCTTCGGATTGGAGACCATTGCGATGCGCAACGTCTCCGGCTCAGTCCACGGATGACGAGCAGTCTGCGCGGTGCCCGGCTCTGTGTGCGTGCAGCCTACGGCACCCAGCAGTAATGCAAACGCGCAGGCTCGGAGCATAGCTCGCGGTTCTGCAGCACTCCCAGGACTCTTTCCCCACGAACGTTTTGCCACATTAGGAGCTCGCTAAGCGCCGCTCTCGTCCATCCATGGACTTCGCGGCATGTACGCATCCTGCTACGAAAGCGAGGTCCTCATGTCTATTGCGCCGGCTGCGCTCGAGTTTGGCATTTATCGCGACGGTGACAACAATCTCGATCACGAGCAAGCTCTTGTCATCAATCAGGCTTTGAACGTCAGTACGCGCGAACCGTCGATCGAGTTCGTCGTCGAGGATACGACCTCGCGGCGTGGCCTGCTCCACGAAGGCGCCCTTCGAACCGAGAGCTATCTCATTCGCGACGGCGTCGCCGATGACGTGAAGGTCGAGACGCCGCACGATCCATCCAGCCGCGAGAATCTCGCGGCATTCGTCGCGCGAACCCTCGATCGCGCGCAGGAGACCGGCGCAAAGCAGACCTGGATCGAACTGGTCGATCACGGCGGCGGCGATGGCGGCGGCCTCGAGAGCGCGACCAACGGTTCGATGATGAGCGAACGCGATATCGCGGGCGCGATTGCGGACGGCGTCGCAATGCATGCGAGCGCACACCCCGATGACGCCGATCGCAAGGTCGACGGTGTGGTCGCGAATCAGTGCTAGAACGCCGCCTAAAGCACCCTGTCGTTAGGAAAGAGATGTCGCGGACGCTATTGTATCACTACGTGCCGTCTGGACAAAAGCGCCGACACGTATGGATCGATAGAAATATCAAGACGGTACATTGAAATTCCGACCGTTACGTGCTAGATCCCGAGGCGACAACGCCCAACTCAGATATTCGCGCTAAGAAACTCTGAATAGGTTAGTAATCGGAGGAGTGAGGTGCGTGAGACTTTGGCACAGGGTGATATCCCCATGGTCGCGAGAGTTTCACATGCGCTGGTGCTACGAAGCATTGGCCGTCGAGCCCAATTGGATCGCCATCCGTCACCGTTTTGGTTTGTATCAGGTTGCGTCCCCGAATCGCATTAAAATGCATGACAATCGTGCCGAGTGGATGATGTGGGAACTTCGTCGTTGAGCCATTTATGTGAACGATGTAGGTTGCGGGATTGAAGCCGAGCGTCGGGGCAGGTTGCGGAACGTCTCCAATCGCGATGAACGTTATCTTTGCCGTAACGGACAGTCCGTCAATCGTAAGAGCGTCAACGTGAGCTCCAGGCCACTGCGGGAAATATTCAACATTACACCACGTCGTTGGCAGAAAGTCATGATAGGAACGCGCCGAAAATGGAACGTGTATGTTATCGGCGACGGCATATCCCGACATCGCTACCATAAGGACCAATGCACTCGAGGAAAATGCCTTGGTTCCCATTATGCGCCAGGAAGATTGTTGTTCGTGAGCCATGTGTTTAACAAGTCAACGGTACTGCCATCCCAACCGTTGAGGTTGAATCCGAATTCAGATTGCATGTAGTTGTTTATTTCCTGGAACGAATCTTGCAATCCAAATCCAAACCCATCGCTATTGCTAATACTGTTGTCTTGGTCAAACATCGCCTCCATCAGAACTCCACCGAGCTCGGTCATGTTGTCCAGACCTACGCTGGGTCCACCACTGCCTCCCCAGTTCGGCGGTGGCGGAATGCCATAGGACTCAACTGTAGCATTGACGTACGGCGCTAGGTTATTCGCAAAATTTCCTCCGAACGCCCAAACTTGCTGGTATGTGTTGATTTCGCTCAATTCGTGAACGAGCAGGCTAGCAATTTCATTCGTTGGATCGCTAAGTAACCGCGGGTCAAGTGTGAGAGTAACCGTGCCGTTGGCGTTCCACGTGGTTTGTCCGCCGGGATAGTTAAGGCTCCCAACGGTTATCGTAACTGCCATTCCGCCAGACAGCGTGGAGCTCAAGAAGCCCGCGAATCCGCCGCTACCGTTCTTAATGACCGATAGCGCCGACAATATCGTGGAAGCCTGCGCCTTACTAACAGTCGATGAAAACTGCACGTTACTCCCGTATTGCGCGAGCGGCTTAGCCTGGGAATTGAATCCTGTCAAAATCGAGCCTCCTGGCGTACCGAATAACGGACTGGCTGTAGGCACCACATCGAGCAAGTAGCCTCCAAAATTCATGGCCCCGAGCAGGTTGTGATCATATGACATATCCGGATCGTACGGAAGACCGCCGCTCCTGTAGGACGTTTCCGCCGTAGGGGAAGGATCGAACTCAGTCCCATCCGACCCGCCTGTTGGTTGTTGATCGTTGTTGTCTTCCGCATCCTCTGGGTACCGGTACTGGGTTCCGCCATCGGACGTCGAGGGCTGCAGAACAACATTAATACCCAACAACGCGGCAAGCGAAATGAAGGCGTTGTCCGTATCGCTGAGATTCGACGTGATCACTGTGCCAGATGTCTCTGTGTACGTAAGCGTGCCCGCTACAGGATCGGCGACCATCGTCCCAAGCACATTTCCGGCGGGATCATAAACGGTGATTGGCCCACCCAATGCCGTCAGCGGGCTTTGCTCCGGCGCAGCCATTTCCGCCACGCCAACTAAAAACATTTGCGCGACATTATCGGTCGTGTAGTTCGGCGCGATCTCAGATGCCATTTGCATTAATCCGGCGTAGATACCGGTCCCGTCAGGGTCACTTGCCTGGGCGATGGACACGGCCGTCTGCAAGCGCTGTAGAACGTCCGTAATGGTCATGTTGGAAGGTTCGACGTATGTAGGCGCCCCGATCTCAAAAATACTCGAATTGAGAGTGCCAGTAAATGGATTTACACCATAAAGGCCTTCTGCTATCGCCGTCTGCTGGCTCGGATCGAAGTCCTCAACGAAATTGTTGCCGCTCGCGTCTACGATGGTCCCGAATTGGGAACCGGTACCAAAGTACGCAAATTGCCCGTCTATGTACCCCGCCGGCGTGCCAGCCTGAAGATTCGAGCCAAGGGTCGCTACTCCCAAATTCGGTACATTGACTGCGGTTGTTATGTTTGTAATCTGACTTTGATCAACACTTCCGACATATACTTGACCGCTCGTCGTTACAATAATTGGAGATCCGTCAGCAGCCGTCCCGACGCTAGCCACGGCGTATGGCGACGCGACATTCACGAACTGATGAGTTTGCGTTTCGCCTTCGCCGGAGGTCTTGAAGACGGCCATCGTGCCGGCTTCAGTCAATGCGTAGATTGGAGCACCAATGCCGGCTGAGCCTACGACTTGAGAATAACCCTGGCCAAGATCGATGGTATCAGTGTTATTGTCATATAGGTAAGCCGTTCCGGTGCTGTCGGTGTAAACGCTGTACCCGTAATAGCCTGCGATGGACGTAGCAGAATTGGGACCGGTTACCCAAGATAGCGTATCCTCCGGCGGCTGCTCGATGTAGTATGCGTCCTGATATCCGTCTGACCCAGCTTCTTGCGTCGTCAGCGCTGAATCGCCGTTAGCTCCTATATAGGAAAGCTGTGGGGCGCCAGACACTTGCGCCCACGTCGCCGTGCTGTCCGTGTAAGTCCAAAGATTTCCGGACGAATCGATACCCCAGATTCCATCAGTTCCAGCGGCAATTTGCGTGAGAGTCGGACCACCCGATGCGCCATCCGGGCCGACAAGTTCACCAGTACTCAGCAGCTCCCATAGTTGCCCGGTACCGTCCTCGAGTGCCTGAACGACGTTATCATTCGGATCTGCGTCTAAAAGCGTCCACGTTGCGTTGAAGCCGGTCGTCGTCATCGTGCCCAGGCTCTCATTATTGCTTCTATCGAGATATTGCAACTGCGTAGCGCTGAGCAGCGTCGTCTGCGACGATGTAATAGTAGAGACCTGATCTGACGTCAATGCGGATAGCTGGGCATCCGACATCGAGGCGAGCTGGACTGACGAAAGTGTCTCGACCTGACTTGTCGTAAACCCTTGAACTTGAGCTGCCGAGAGAGTCTCGATTTGACTCGACGTCAGACTGCTAATGACGCCCGCCGCGAGGTCGCCCACTTGATTGGATGACAGCACGCCAACCTGACTAGCAGACAACGCAGCAAATTGCGAGTTGGTCATTGCAGACAACTCACTGTCCGAGAGAGACGCGATCTGATCCACTCGAAGCGCTGCTACTTGATCCGCCGTGAGCGACGCGAACTGTTCGCCTGTGAAGATACCGGTCTGCAGATCGGTAAGTTCGGATATTTGTGTAGTCGTCAGATCCGTGATCGCGGCTCCTGTTGCTCCGTCCTCGACATCGGAGTTACTGGCCAACACCCGCAGCTGGGACGGCAAAAGTGTGCTCGTCTGATCTTCCGTTAGCGACTGCAGCTGGTCGGCGGTGAAGTCACTGATGGTTGCCGGTGCGAGATGTGAGACTACCGTCGGATCGACAGATGAAATCTGACCATCGCTCAGTGTTTGAATTTGACTCGCCGAAACTTGACTGAGTTGATTCGCTCCAATCGCATCGAGTTGATCGCCGGAGAAAACATTCAATTGCGAGGCGTCCATATCGTCGAGCTCCGAGGCACTGAGACCTGAAGCCTGATCGTCGCTGAGTGAGGCGAGTTGGGAAGGGGTGAGGGCCGCAACCTGCGCGCTAGAGAATGCACCGATTTGGTCAGCTGAGAGTGATGCGAATTGGGAAGACGTCAGGGTTGGGATCGCGTCTGGTGCGAGCGCCTCGACGAAGTTCGTCCCGAGATCTTCGACGTCACTTGGTTCGATTGCGTCGATCTGCGCGTCGTCGAGCGAGGTCAGATCGGAAGAGACGACGCCTGTTAGGGACGATCCGAGCATATCCTGAACGTATGGGTCAAGCGTCGCGATCTGATGTAACGAAAACGACGTTAGCTGGTCGCCCGTAAGGCCAGGAGCTTGTGAGGCCGCAATTGCGGCGATTGTATCGTCCGTAAGACTCGCAATGTTGGAGAGCAGACCTAATTGTTCTGCACTCATCGCTTGGATTTGATCGGGCGTAAGTGCGGAGCTTTGAGTCGCAGAAAGGGCACTTACCTGATCGTCGGAAAGCGCTGCGATTTGGTCTGGTGTCAGCGCAGCAACCTGATCAGGCGAGAGATCCTGCAGCCCGGAGACGCCGAATCCGCCGATAGCTTCGGGAGATATAGCTGCTACCTGATCGTCGGTTAGGGCTTGAATTTGAGCCGCAGAGAAGGCCGAGACCTGATCGGGCGTGAGAGCAGCGATCGCGTTGAGGGACAGATCGGTGAGATCGCCACAGCCGTACGGGTGACCGTAGTATCCGATATAATAAAACTGATCGCTCGTTAATCCGGAAGCATCTTGCGCACTGATACCAGCGATTTGCGCGGGCGACATGTAACGGAACACCGGGGCATTGAGCCCCGAGAGCCCGTCGGGACTGAACTCGCCCATTTCGGTTGGCGTGAGATCGAGCACCTGATAGAAGCCGAAATCCGAAGTCTGCGCCGATGTAAAGGCCGCGAACTGATCGGGTGACAAATTAGCAATCTGATCGCCCGAAAGCGAAGCGGCGGCTGACGGGGAGAGATCGCCGATAAACGTCGGATCAAGTGCACTTAGCGTCTGATCTGTTATGCCCGCGATCGTTGAAAATGATCCGATCTGGTCCGGAGACAACACCGCGAGCTGCTCGGCCGAGAATCCACTCTGCCCGTAGACCGAAATACTATTTATCTGGTCGCTCGTAAGTGATTCGAGCTGCTGTGTGCTCAGCGCTGCGATCTGGGCGGGGCCAAAGTCGGAAATCTCTTGATCGGTAAGTTGTCCGACACCCAGGGCGGCAGCGGCTTCCGGATTGAGGTCCGTGAGATCGCCATTGCCGTATGGATGTCCGTAGAAACCGATGTAATACAGCTGGTCGCTGGTTAACCCAGGTGCGTCTTGCGCACTGATGCCGGCGATCTGTGCCGGGGTCATGAACGCGAAGGTACTGGGGATAAATCCAGATAGACCGTCAGCGCTGAACTCGCCCATCTGATCCGGAGTCAGATCGCCTGTTTGGTAGCCATTCAGGCCGGCTGTCTGCGACGACGTCAGTGCAGCGAACTGATCAGGCGTCATTGCAGCGAACTGGTCGACCGAAAGATACGAAATTGCAGACGCAGAGAACTGTGAAATAATCGACGGGTCGAGCGCGGAGAGCGTATCAGGTGTGATACCGTCCATGTGCCAGAATGCCCCGATCTGATCCGGTGAGAGTGCTGCGATCTGGTCGGGCGTGAAGCCGGACTGTCCGTAACTCGAAATGCTCGCGATCTGATCCGTCGAAAGCGCTTGCAATTGATCTGTACTCAACGCACCGATTTGCGTCGGACCAAAGGCAGCGATTTCGTTGTCCGTGAAACTCGCAAGCTGCTCTGGAGTGAACGCCGCAACTGCACTCGCACTGAGATCCGTTTCGTCCCCAAGACCATACGAATAGCCGTAGAAACCGATGTAATACAGCTGGTCGCTGGTTAACCCAGGTGCGTCTTGCGCACTGATGCCGGCGATCTGTGCCGGTGTCATGTACGCGAAAGTACCAGGATTAAATCCGGATAGACCGTCAGCGCTGAACTCGCCCATCTGAGCCGAAGTCAGATCGCTCGTTTGGTAACCGTTCAGGCTCGCAGTCTGCGTCGACGTCAGTGCAGCGAACTGATCAGGCGTCATGGCGGCGAACTGGTCGACCGAAAGATACGAAACAGCGGACGGCGAGAACTCGGCGATGATCGAAGGATCAAGCGCCGATAACGTGTCCGGAGTGATTCCGTCGATGTGCCAGAAGGCCCCGATCTGATCGGGTGACAGCGCGGCGATTTGATCGGACGTTAGCCCTGACTGACCGTAGCTTGAGATGCTTGCGATCTGATCCGTCGAGAGCGTTTGCAATTGATCTGCACTCAACGCACCGATTTGCGTCGGTCCGAACGCGTTGATTTCGTTGTCCGTGAAACTCGCAAGCTGGTCCGGCGTGAATGCCGCGACCGCGCTCGTGCTGAGATCGGTTTCATCACCGTACCCATACGGGTGTCCGTAGTAACCGATGTACGCAAGCTCGTCGGTTGTTAATCCAGGAGCGTCTTGCGCACTGATTCCAGCTATCTGCGATGGGGTCATGTACCTGAATGCCCCGGGGGTGATTCCCGATAGCCCATCCGCGCTGAATTCGCCCATCTGATCGGGTGTCAGAGCGTCGGTTTGGTAGACGTTCAGTCCAGCCGTTTGCGCGGATGTGAGCGCCGCGATCTGATCAGCCGTCAATGCTGATTGTGCGTCAACCGAAATGCTTGCGATCTGATCCGCGGACATCGCCTGGAGTTGGTCAGTGCTCAGCGCGCCCACTTGGTCGGCGCTCATGTTTGCGACTTGCGAGTCGGAAAGCGACGCAATCGTGTCCGGAGTCATGGACCCGATTTGGTCAGTGCTCCACCATTGAACGGGCAGAGACTGCAACGTCGACGTCGATATGGTCGCGATTTGCGAAGACGTCAAAGCCCAATAGTGGGGCCAATCGAGTGGGGCGAGCTGGTCATAGCCTGATTCGGAGAAATCAGTGAGAGATTGAAACTGGTCGATCGACAGCGCATTCATTTGATCAGCGGATAGGGCTCCGACCTGATCCGCATCCAAGCCACTCAAGGCGCCGCTACTCAGCCCTCCCATTTGGTCCGATGTCAGCGACGAAACTGCTGACGTCGAAAGTCCGTCGATGACCGAGGGATCGAGTGCTGAAATAACATCCGGCGAAATGCCAGAGACATCGGTAAATGCCGCAACTTGATCCGGCGAGAGCGCCGCAACTTGATCAGCCGTCAACGCTGATTGCGCGTCATCCGAAATGCTCGCGATCTGATCCGCGGACATCGCCTGCAGTTGGTCCGTGCTTAGCGCGCCTACTTGATCAGCGCTCATGTTTGCGACTTGAGAGTCGGAGAGCTCCGAGATCTCATCAGGCGTCATGGCGCCGATTTGATCAGGTGTAAACCACTGGATCGCAAGCTCTTCGAATGTTGCCGTGGGAATCGTCGCAATCTGCGCCGATGTCAACGCCCAGAACGGTGCATCCAGGTTTGCAAGCGTGCTGTAGCTGATCTCCGAGAGATCGCTTAACGCCTGAAACTGATCCGTTGATAGTGAGTTGAGTTGGTCGTCCGAAAACGCGGCGATTTGATCTGCATTGAGACCACTCAGTGCCGACGGCGTCAGGCTATCGAGCTGCGCATCGCTCAGATTTGAGATCTGCGTCGTCGTTAGACCGGCAACTTGAGATGACGTAAGATCGGTCATCTGTGAGGGGTCAAGATAACTGACGCTCAAACCGGCGATCGATGATGGACCAATCCCTGAGATCTGCAACGCACTCAATGTGCCGATCTGGTCCTGATCCATGACTGCGAATCCGCCGGCAGAGAATCCAGACATCTGGTCCGGACGAAAAACTGCTAACTGCGACGGCGTGAATTGAGCGACTTCATCAAGACTTAAACTCGAAATCTGATCCGTCGTAAGCCCAAGAATGTCGCCTGAACTGAGATCGGGGATCTGTGATGGATCCAGTTGGTCGGGGCACTCACCATCAAGGAGACCTGAAGGCGCAGAACCGTAAGTCGAGTTCCACGTCGGATCCCACGACGCATTCCAACTCGTTGCGCCAATCCATGGAGCGCTCATCGCACGCTCCCCATAAAGGTTGCTACCTCAGCGTATCGATACTGAGTGTCGGAATCGGCTGCGACGCGACCTTTTCGCCCGTCCATTTCTCCCTCGCTTCAGCATACTTACTGGTAGCGAGCTTGAGCATGGCAATCGACACACGAACGCGAGCAATGGTAGGCGCCTTAACGAGAACGCTCTTCTGCTTACCATGTTTTGCGGCCCCAGGATCCCGCTTGAATTGAAGCGGGATCCTGGCCGGTCGTTTTGTGCCTATATCCGTGGCACGCTCCTCCAGCAATCCTTGCGTGTTACGCGATTTATAACACGACGCTAGGTAACGCCGCACTCCTCAAAATTGCTAGAAACGCGCTCGCAATCCACGTCGCAATATGAGAACGAAGACAACGTTCCCCGGATCTTCACGATTACTGAACGTTGCTGGGATCAGCCTTCGAGCGAAATGATTCCGTTTCGAAAAGCCTGCGCGACAAGATGCGATCGAGAGCGGGCATCGAGTTTGAGAAACAACGTCCGAACGTGCGTCTCGACTGTGGTCCGCGCACATCGCGTTAACTTCGCGATCTCCGCGCTACGTGCGCCATCGGCGAGCGCCTGTAAAATCGTGCGTTCGATCGGTGATACATGAACGGCGTCGTGGATAGTCACGCGCTCGTCCGCGATGCGCCGTTCGTTCTTTCCTTGAAAGTCGGCCATGCTGCCATCTCCCGCAATCCGTTGCCAAGAAAATTAGTATTATTGATCTTCCTCGGCTGTGTCAAGACGACCGCACTGTCGTCTGACGAGACTGAGTATGACAGACTTCTTTCTGTCGACAGTTCGAATTCAATCTGCGAACGTCAGTGTGCGAGACAAAACTCAGTGCTCGACAGCCCTCGTCTTCGGAACCGAATCAGGATCGCGCGAAATGGCTGCATCGACGACGTCATCGCCGATGATGCCAATGCGTGCAGAAGCGACGACGAGAGCGCTACGCGAGTGGACTCCGAAGGCCAGGAAGACCTTTTTGACTTGATTGCGGATCGTGAAGATACTGCGCCCGAATTCTGCGGCAATTTTCTTAGGTTGATCCCCTCTTAGGAGCGACCTGAGCACCCGCAGCTCCGCCTGCGAAAGTTTTTCTAGAATGTCGTTCGCCTGCGGATTACCCTCGGACTTTGCGAACCACGCACTCGGCATTACGGTCGAGATCGATTCTATGTATTGGCGATAGGCTAGATCTTGTGTTAACTGCCAGAGTATTTGCGCGACTCGAACGGCGTGCGTTCGGTAGTCGAAGCGAATCCATATCTCATAGGCAGAGCGTAGATCGTTGACCGCCTTGCGCACTTCGTTTCGCGCAGCATGAATCGCACCGGCTGCCTGCCGCAACATCGCCTCGACGCGATCGTCGCGAGAGAATGCGATGAGGGGATCGTCTTTCTCCCATATCGACCGGGCCTTCGTGAGCGCTTGAGATGCGGCAGCAACATCACTTTGCGCTGCGGAGAACGCAAACGCCAGCAATGCGACGCGCTCCTCGGCATTGGTCTGTGACCACGTTACGCCGGACAGGATTCCCCACGTGTCATCGAGCATGCGCGCCGCTGCGAACCTCTCTCCGACATGCCAAAGCAGATTCGCCTGTGCAATCATCGCGATCGCGCGATACGGAGGTTTGACATCGAGATGCTTTGCACGTTCGAAATGTTGCCACGCTTGGACGTTGGCGCCTTCGAGTTCGCTCAGCCGGCCGAGATACGTCTGTACCTGCGCCTCTCTCCAGCGGTCTGCATCACCCCAATGCACGAGCTCCGCTTCGGCTCGTGCAATCTTGATCAACGAAGCATCAAGCGTCTCTACGGCCAGGACGATCGCACCGTGAACGAGAGCGGATTTGACCGATGCATCTTGATGTGTGCACGACCGAAAGGCCGCGAGGCCCGTCGCAAAATGACGCGCGGCTAGCGTAACGTTGCCCTGACTGATCTCAATCCAGCCCAAGAGTTCCAACAGGCGGACGTAGACAATGTCGCCTGCGGGATCAATCGCGTTTAGTGCTATCTCGCGCGCTTCAGGAAGAAGGCGCTCGCCCCAAAGCGCCAGCGCGTAGAAGTATGCAACTTCTGAGCGCACCGTCGGATGAAGTCTGCTCGAACCGGAGGCTTCTTGCGCGAGCTCTGTCAATTCGCGGAGCGCCTCTCGCCGCGAACCCGCGCGAAAGCGAGCCGTCGCAAGCAGCATGTCGCGCGCGAAGCGCTGATCAAGAGACAATTTCGGAGCCGAAATCCGCTTGAGCTCTTCGATCGCGCCATTCTCATTCCGCATCCTAAGGAAGGTGCGTGCGCGAAGCAGGCCCGCATCTACGGGGGCGACATCTCCAGCTGCAAGGATTTCGAGAACGCGCTCATTTTCGCCGAGCAAAAATGCCTGCACCGCGTTCGTTAAACCCTTTCCAATCTCGCGCATGGGTCGAGCGACGACGGTACGGTTACGGGGCACGAAAGATGCGCTTCGGCAACGTTGCCCGCACTCCGGCCTGAAGAGGGGCGCCGGAACGCCCCTCTTCCGCCGACACGCTAGCCTCCGGAAGGACCACCGCCGGATGTGTCCGCCGCGTGGACACCACCAGAGCGAGAGCTGCCGAATTCCGCACCGTGACCACCAAAGGCGCCGCCCGTGACAAGCGTCGCCCAGAGCATGAACGCGTGGATCAGGAACATGAAGTCCTCCAAGC
This sequence comes from Vulcanimicrobiaceae bacterium, assembly GCA_049520515.1. Classification (GTDB taxonomy): domain Bacteria; phylum Vulcanimicrobiota; class Vulcanimicrobiia; order Vulcanimicrobiales; family Vulcanimicrobiaceae; genus JAFAMS01. The sequence goes on along the minus strand of JBEKPS010000004.1, from coordinate 256,876 downwards.
TGATAGCCCAAATGGGCTATCAACCGGAGGAATGGGCTATCGCTCGGTTGTATTCATGCGACTCCTAAAAAATTGCGCACGCCTCTCCCCGCTTTGGAGGAGCACGGTTTTGCATTGTCACGGCGTCCATGAAATAGCGCACCGTAAAGGCACGGCGCTGCGTGCCTTTACCACTCGCGCGATGCCCAAAAGGCGCGTGCACTGTCCGCGTGTGCGGAGTTAGACGGTTTAACCGTGAACAGTCACCATTCGCAGAACTCTCCGGCGCTCAGCATCCGCGAGATGCGAATTCTTCAAGCACTCTCTGAGGGCGCAGACGGAAAGGAACTCGCGCGAGTAATTGGCCAGAGTCGAGGCACGGCGGAAGCTGACGTTCGCGTACTGTTTAAGAAACTTGACGCACGCTCACGGCATCATTTAGTGGCGCAGGCGTATCGACTTGGACTATTAGAAGTCGCGTCAACGGTGAATCGAATCTCGAGCGGCGTCGCGAGCGCGACTGGCGCCCAGCAGTCAGAGCCCGTCATCGAGCTACAGACATAGGGCCTCTGCATAATTCGACGATCAGCTTCGAGTCGTCGCCCATACCCGATGGAGCATTCCTCCATGCGGCGACGGTGAGAGCCCACTACATGCGTAGCGGGCTCTCCTGTTTCAGATCTCATCCCGAGACGATCCATTTAAGATATTACTGGTGAGTTAGAGCGATTTTAGCTCACGCACGGCATTCCAAAAGTATTTACGCACTGATGCGCTCCAAATTCGAGCGTCGCGAGCGTCGGTGTATGGTTGTGGCTCAGCTAGGAATGCCACTTTCATTGCAAATGATCTCCACACGACCTCATCGCCGTGGTCACGCGAGCATCCGCGGGAGAGTGCGTCAAACTTCCGATGTGTCGACACATGCCCCAGCCGAGCTGGATAATCAAGCCGCCAAACTTCGTCGCATTCTTGCTTGTCTTACGAGTCCGATACGCTCCGATCCGCAATTGACTACATCAGTATCTCGAACGCAAAATAGAAACTTGCCGACGCAGACACAAGACGATCGGTGTCGCATGCGCTGATCGCCGCTGGATTCGCGGCTCATACTCAGGACCTCCTGAGCGCGGCGCAGCGCAGAGAATGATAAAATGCGCACTCTACGCGAGGTCGCCACCCGGAGGTTCAAAGCGTTCGGATGTTCGCGTTACAAAACTTCGAAAGCGAAGAGGGCGAAGCTCGCCCCGCGGAGCTTTCTGTATCCATTTCCGCCGCCCTTGGGGACGCGCTCCTCTACCTGTCGACTCGAAATGTTCGGCTGACGGAGCGACGCGTGTTTCTGATGCGGGAACTTTGCCGCGAGGCGATCTGCCGACGGCTCAGTCCACAATACTTATCGACGTGTATGCCATCGGACGGCGGGACGCGTCGATCGATCGTGGAGGCAGAGATGCGAGGCGCAGTGCTGCACGCCGTCTACGGACTGATGCTCAGAACTTCAGGTCCGAAAACCCTCACGTCGGAGCCCTGGTGAGTCGCGATGCATACTCAAATCACTGATCGCGAAAGGCAGATTCTCCAGGGGTTGGCGGACGGCGCGAACAGTAAAGATCTCGCGCAAATGATCGGTCGCAGTCGGGGAACCGTCGAGGCCGAGATTCGAGTTCTCTTTAGCAAATTTGAAGCCCGATCACGGCACCATCTCGTTGCGCAGGCTTTTCGCCATGGCGTCCTCTCAGCCGGAGGTGTTAGGACGCTCTCCGATCAGGACACAATGTCGAGCGGATAGCTCCTCGCGCATTCGGGACCTGTGAGAAGATCGTGTAGTGAGCGTCTTGCGGCTAATGCAGCCGGAGCCAACTTGAAAAGATCTCACGATCGCCGGCTCGGAGCGAAATAGTCTCGCCGGTGTCGTCGCAACGAATTCCCACAACGGGACCGCGAATTCCAGCAACGTTCGCGGGTAATTCTTCCGGTTGGTCAATGTCGAACACAACCGCCAACTCATCGAGACCGTTTGCATGACTCCGAACGCCAAGAAACTCCAACTCTCCGCCAATTAAATCATAGAGCGGCTGAAATCCTCGCGTGATGGTTCTCTGCGCGGCGTCGTGTCCAGGCCGAAAGAGAATGACCTGAATCAAATCGGTGCCGGCTGCAGGCCAGCGTACATCGTCTTGTTGATCGAGTTTCGGCATCGTCAGCTATCCTATCTTCCAATTGAGTCTCAGCGAAGTGTCCGCCTGCACATTTCGAATTATCATCTACACAAAGTCTCTACATTCATGAATAGTTCCCAAATTTGATGGCTGATAGCGCGAGGGCGTAACACACATCAACGGTATCTTGTTCTAGCAATTTTGATGAGCGGTTTCTGCTTGTGAAGAAGCGAAACGAACACTGGTGCTGATCGCGCAAGTTGTTCCCCTACTATGGCACGTCCAAAGCATCGCGATCACCGAGGGCGGCGCGCCTTCACAGCAACTTTTTAGCTCGCGCTTGTGCGAGTCGCGCGAGGCTCGATGGAACCGATGTCCGAGCCACATCGAGCGCGCCGTACAGATATGCGAGTTCCGCAAACTCGAGGACCGGTCGCACTCGCTCCAGGATATGCATGAGATAGGCATCTTCCAACAACGGCGGGACAGCTTCTGTTTCTGACCTGTGCGGGACCGCATATCGACCATGCGCGGTTCTTTGCAATTCACCTGAACGTGCAAGCCGTGACAGAGAAAAGGTAATCGCACTCGCCTTGACTTCCGCAAACGCTCTCAAGACCTCGCGAGTCGTTACTTCCCGACCCTGCGACGAGACATACTCAAAGACGCGTTGGACAATGGTTTTGTCCATCGTGGACCCTCAACAGAACCGAGACCACGCCGTGCGCCTGCGCACGGCGGCCTCCGTAGTTCATGGAGATCCCCTGTTGCCATCGACAATAACACACATGCACCTCGAAAGGGAATATCCTAACACGAAATATAGTGCGCCTTCGAGAAATCATAGTTCCACGGAGTCGAGGTGAATGAGAACCTCCACCAGCCCGTCCATACTGTCGAGCATCCTCTGCAAGGGGGAATCTCCATCAAAGGCAGCGTGCGAAATCCGCAACCAGTCGTCGGCTAAGGCAATCCGTTCGTTGAACAGGCAGAGCCGCCCAAACACACGTAAGAGGTAACTGAGCCGCTCGAGCGTGTCTGGACTGATAAATATGGGCATTCTCTGGCGCCACGAATGGAGTGCGCACTCCGACAGTCCGACGATCCGTGCCTCTTGAGATGGCGATAGCTTCCAGACCCTTGCCAGACTCCCAAACGCATCGAGCGCGCCCGCAGCGTAGCTGCTGTCATCTATCAAAGCGACCGGTGTGCATCTAGAGAAAGCCTGCACTTCCCGGACGACCACGCTGCGACATCCGTAGAGGTGTGGCTGCAAAAACCACGGCGTACGACGATTCCCATGCAGATCGCTCAAGTCAACTCCTTACGATCTACACCCCGCCTTGATTTTCGCACACTCGGTGGATTATTGGTATAGCAAAATTGCCAGAAGCACGGTGTGCAAGTTCGGCTCGGCGTCTCGCGGATCGAATCTTCGACCGAGCTTCGGCTGCTTTAGACAGCCATCGCACTTCGATTCTAGGCCCGATCGACGTCCATCATTGCAACTTACTCGCCGTACCGACGCCGACGATATTTCCTTCCCACATTTGGATTCCGTAGTGAGGAGCATTTGTCTCGTCGACATCAGCTCCGTACCATACGTTACTCGCATTCGTAGCGAATGCGTACGGTGGATTTCCATTTGTGTACGAGTATCCGTTCGTCCAAGTATCGCACGGATCGAAGCCGACGGAACTCGTCAGGTCCACTTGCTGGCTGAACGGTTCTGTCGAGCCGCCCCACAGCGGCGCCGGCGTATCGCTCGCCTCAGCGTCTTCCTCTTGGTTCCACGCAATTGCGTTTTCCTCGAGGAACTCGTCCGGAATAAGCAACGGGAGACTGTTAGTCGTCCGACCAGCGTTCGCGCCAGTCAAACAGTCTTGCTGCGTTGACGAAAGTGCCATCAGTCGGAAGTTCCCACTCGTCTGAGCCGACGTGTACGTGACGTTAGCGTATGCGGCAGGCTGCGGCAATGTCAACGCGTTGGCACCCGATGCCAGCACGACGCCGACGTGCAGCGTTGCGCGCGTATCGGTCGGCGAGTTCGAACCGATCGTGAGCATGTAGCTGCCGGGGACCACGCTGAAGGAGAATTGTCCGCTCGCGGTCGTCGTTGCGATCGGCGACGGCGATGCGTTGGGCGTCCACGCCGAGATCGAGACCTGAACGCCGGCCAGTGCCGTGTTCGCGGCTTCGTCAACAACGGTTCCGCTGACGTTCGCCGATGGTGCCGGCGTTGGCGTCGGAACCGGTGTTATAGAGCCGCCGCCCAGCGAGCTACCGCCACCGCCGCCGCCGCAGCCGGCGAGACCGACGAACGTAACAAGACCGACGCAAGAACCCGCACGCAATCCTCGCACGGAAATCTTGGTTATTCTGAACACGCATTCTATTTCGTGGTGTAAATCGCGTGATCCCTCGACAATCGGCTCGTGGCATCTTCTACCTACGAGGTCACGGCACGCCGACTGGCTTCAACGATCCGACGCCGTCGACGTGAGCTGGGGCTTACGCAAGAGGATGTCGCCCACGAAGCTGGGCTCTCCGTCCGGCACTATCAATATCTCGAGAGCGGGAGGTTCAACCCGACTCTGAAGACACTCTGTCAATTGGCGCGTGTGTTCGCCGAACCGCTTGACGTTCTGTTGCGTGAAGGGAAACAACGCTAGCGCGCCCGGCCGCCACCGACCACACGCCGCGCCGGAGAAGCGCAAGCACCCCTCATCGAGCGCTTCATACCTTGTCGTTGACTGCGCATCGATCCGAGCCAATTTCTCTAGCAATTTTGCTAGTGGACGAAATGATCAGCAATGACGATTTTGAGAGGTTCGGGCGTGGACTGCGCGAGAACACAAGGCGCTCCAACAACTGCGGCGCTCCTTAACGGATCGGCGGTGTTTTATGTTCTGCGCGCATTGCGAAGGCAGCGACCTTCGTAAGCTTTCGTTAGTCTATGAATCGGGGCTTTCGTTTACACAGAGCAGCATGAGCGGTGTAGGTGTCGGCCTAGGCGGCCCGGCCATCGGCGTCGGTAAGAGCAAGGGAACACAAATCAGCGCACTCGCGGCTAAAGCGGCGCCTCCCGCAAAGCAACGCATTGGCGGATACATCGCATTCACCATAGTGTGTTTATTTCTCGTCGCGTTTAGCAATTGGTGGTGGCTTGGTGTGGCAATCGGCGCGACCATAGTTTTTGGCACCATCCGATATAACCGGATCACATGGAGAGCTCTCTTCGCGCAGTGGGACGCGCAGTACATGTGCAATCGTTGCGGTTCAATTGGGCTGCCAGTCACGAATCTCGCTCCAGCGTCGCGCGTTGTTGAACGCGCTAACTCTCAGGCCATTTCTGACAGTGCGCGAGGGCTGCCGTCTTGAGAAGTGGTCGCGCTGTTTTCGGTCGGGACGTCCGCGTGAAAATGCACGTCTCGAGTTTGCGAACGCGCGTTCCCAAGATCCTCGCGCTGATCGTTGTGAGCACATCGGTCATGGTGTCGGAATAGATCTTGCTTTCGTCGCAATTGTACGTGCCGCGTTTTTTCCCAATCGGCGCTCGTAGAAAGCGAGCGCCCTTGACAAGCAATCCGGATTTGGGATCAAAGTCGAGTATTGCGACCTTAGGTGTGATTGGTCCGTCGAGAAAATCCCGAAAATCAGCTTCCGCTGGAACGTCGATTCCCTTAACCAGTGCCTTTGCTGGCTTCCCCGTTCGCTTTGGAGTTGGTGGCGCGTTCGGAGGTTCGGGTGCCGTCATCGGGTCCTGGACCATGAGCGGAAGCCGCACACTGAGTTTTGGTTCAGGCATTCCGATTAGGAACGCCCGTTCTCGGTCAAGGCTGTGCTGCAACGGAATCGGGATTGGCCTGAGATGGGCTCGCTATAACGGAATGAAGGTTTGCCTGGGCCTGGCGCGCCTGTTGATCGATATATTCTTTGCAGAAATAACTGTGCGGAATCTTGTGTTGATACAGTTGCAGCAAGCGACGACGAGCTCGTTCCTTAATATAGTTTTCGGAATGCGGATCTGTCAGTCTGTTGACATCATAGGAGGCGAGATCAAGCTTGTCGAGCCGCTCTTCGCACAACACCTCCCTATTAAGCCCCAACAACCTGCACGTCATTTCGCCTTGAGGCGTCACGGGTACAAGGCTTCCCGTCGCGTCGTTGATGCGGAAATGTTTAATTGGGTCGATCCTGTCATTGTGGTGATGGACGAGAAGGGATTCATCGAGTGGTCCTGGTTCTTCGACATAGTCGCCCTCGACGATAAACTTGTCACCTTTGTAGCGGGTGTTGCATTCCTTGCATACCACGACCAAATTGCTCCACTCATAGGCCAACCACCAATAGCCCGGGTGTCGAACTTTCGGGTTGGACTTACGCATGACGTAGTTGCCGTTGAGATCTTTGACGCGTCCCTTCGGCCTCAAGTGTTCCACGTCGCCCTTCAACTGAGCGGATAGCTCTCGATCGCAATATGCGCACTTGCCGTTGAATTCTCTAAGAAGAGCCTCGCGGAAAGCGCCCTTATAAAGCGCTGCATTCACTGGTGGCCGCTCTCCTTGCCCTGCGAAATGTGCCTGAAATGCAGCGAGGCTTTGTGCGATTCTATTTTGAACTTCTGCTTTAATGGCAGGCGGCGGGCACGTGATCTTCTTCACCGTTCTACACCGTGCTCATTAAGGTTGTCCTCAACATCCAGACTTGCGAGTGCTTCAAGGAGTTCTTTAGGCCGTTCTCTAGCCACTTCTGCCAGCCGTTCGTCTTCCTCAGGCGATCGATCTTTGATTGATGATTCGCGAACCGTGATGCGCGAAAGGACCTTGTGAAGGTTCGCCTTATCAGTCGATTCCTCTTGATTGAGATCGTCTTTTGCAATCAAAGCGTCGAGATCGCTTTGCATCTGTTCATAAACGGGCGAACGCGTCGTCGGCAGGCCGAACCCATCGCTCCTTAACGCCTGATCGGGACGCATTCCGACGCGCATATCGTCGTCGATGTCTATTGTGTTAATAACCGGCGAACCGTCTTCGCGACGCGCTATCAGAATTTGTGAATCTCTCAAAGCCGACATGACGAGCGGCGAGTGGGTCGTTGCGATGACCGAAACATTCGGAAAATGTTTGCGAAATAGACCGGGTAGCTGCCGTTGCCACGCCGGATGCAAATGGGCGTCGATCTCGTCGACAAGCACGAGCGCGTGCTCTTTTTCCGGTTCCGCGGAATCATCGTAGACCTCATACATCCGCTCAAGCAATGTCCCAACCCAGCTTAGCATCGAGGACATCCCTTGACTGACTTGCTCGAGCAATATCTCGCCGTCATTTGTGTTGATCAAGATTCGCCACGGATCTTTCGTGACGCGCGAAAATTCAAATTTGGAGTATGGCGCGACATCCTGTAGGATACGGAAAAAACTGGTACGCATTGCGGTGGCGCGCTCTTTCTCTGCTGGCGACCAGCGCTCGCCGCCCGCTGCACGCAGGTCCACATTGATGAGCCATTGCCGAATATCGTCGAGACGTCGATCCGGGCTATTCGTTGCCAGCGCCATAACGTCGTTGGGTCCCGGTGCCATCGTCGCCGGCGGTGGAATGAACCCTTGGATCACGGCGTCTGAGATTCCGCGTAGCGCGGGGAATCCAAGTGCGAGGAGGGCACCTCGTCGCAATGGGGTCAACTGTTGCGGAAGCGAGACGTTGTCAAACCCCGGCGTCAACTCGACGCGATACTTCTGCCTCCCGAGCTCAAGCTCGATGAATGCGTCGTCTTTCTCTGAACCGCTGCGGCGTAGACCGATTGCCGCACTGGCAGCTGCTGGTTCCCCCGACGCCAACGCGACAGCGATCGCGCGAAGAATAGTGGACTTTCCAGACCCGTTGTCACCGAGAATAATTGTCCAGGGACGTTCGAACGACACCGCTACGTACGGGAACGGGCCAATGTTCTTCAGCCGCAGTTTACTCAACCTGGGAGGTTCAGCGCGACTCGACTTTGGGCGCCCCGTTGCGGGCGCTGGACCGAGCTCTAAAGCGTCAACGATCCGTTGGAGGAACGCCGTGAGTTCTGGATGCCCCTGCGTCGCAGAATAAGGAATTATCTCGATGCCGTAAGACGCTCGAAACCGCAGCGTATTCAAACCTAAGTTTTTGCTCTCGGCAATTACGGCAAAGTGTCGCCGATCGGACTCCCGCTGCTCAACAAGGTCGGGTATCGAGGAAAAGACTCCGTCGATTATCGATGTGCTGCAACCTAAGAACAGCACCGTTGACGTTTGAAACAGCGAACCAAGAAATTTGCCGAACGTCGGATTCGCATGGACATATGTGCGCAGCTCGTGCCACGTTAGGCGAACGCTACTTTGCGACTTCGCTCGACCCATGACATAGGAGAGAGAAAAACGGCCCGGCGTGGCGGCCGCATAGTAATCATCATCCGGCGATCCGTCAACCGTCACCGGTTCGCGATTGGCAAAGAGACTGGACCAGGTCTCATCGTACGTCGTAGTAATGCAGTCTTCGAACGCGATGCGACGAAGAAGATTGTGAAGTTCGCTATCCGGTCGCATTTCCCACTCATTGGAAAATCTTTCAAGCGTGCCGACAACGGCGCTCCGCCCAGACGTGGCGATGAGTGTCTCGTACGCCGCATCTACCGAGATGTCGCGAGCGGCGGCGAGAATGGCCTTCTCTTGTGCTCTCTGTAGTGATAGGCGATTCATCAGTTCCGTGAGGAGAACGACGCGCGTCGAATATTTGCTAATTCCGTGCCCAACAAAAAGAACGCACGTGCCGCGCTTGATTGCCGCAAGCAAGTCATCTGGTGGATATCCGATATCCGAATCCGCGGAGCCGACTTCTGGCGCGTCAACTTCGACTTGCTCGAAGACGAAGCTCAATCTCTCTTCATATTCCTTACGCGCTTCTTTTCGAGCACGCTCGGCGGCACGCCGAGAAATGAATCCGCTTAGATACGTGCCGAGGCCACCCATAAGGAGAACGGTCACGGCGGCAGCGGCTAAAGCAATGCCAATGCTTTCGGCCCACCCCGCGAAGATGATCATTAACATAGAAGCGTTCCACCACGCGGGACCGTTTGGCGTTCGGTCCCCGCTCGCCATAAGGATTCGGCGGAAGCCATCGCTTGAGGCTTGCTTGTGATCGGGAGGACGGACGACGCGATAATGGGGTCGGCTAAATAAGGCATCGGCACATCACTAATCCTCGCGTCCAGTGCGGGTCGATGTTGACAACGTACTGGCCAATAATGAAAGCCGAATTACGTTCGACGAATGCCGCGAGATATCCGACTAGCAAAAGTACTAGAAATTAAATGCCGCGATAGAGCAGCGCGAAAGTGTCGACAGCTAATTTGGGAGTCCAATAGCTTGCCGACATCGCAGTTCAGGCCATCCTAAAACGGCGTCAACGCGTCATCTTCCGGCACCGCGAAGGTCGGAGCCATACTGACGATGCTGTATTCGATTTTCTTCGGATACGCGAGTACGATCTCGTCCTCCATCAGTTCGAGAGTCGGCTCGTTCGCATCATCGTACTCGGGATAGGGTAGAGGATCTGGATCTTCGGGTGGCGCGCCCTTTCCGATTTCAACATAGAGCCATCCGTCAAATGGTGGCTCCATCTCGACCGGCGGATGCACGCGGATTACGCGACGACGAGGCGGCCCCATGTCGTTCACGACGCCGGCAGCGTGTGAAAACACGACGATGTTGATACCGGCCACTCCCGCAGGCCGAAGATCCTTTGCGGAAGCATCGGGAGCCAATTCGTACTGCGCCTCGTCGCTTGCCTCTGGCGTTACGGACGATATAAACATGGCTCCGTCCAAACCCTCGTGCGCAAGGAATTCGGCAATCATCTGAGTCGGGAGGTAGTCGAGATCCTCATGCCCGGGCAGAACTGGACGCCGCAACAGATTGCGCAAGCTCTGCATGAAATGCTGATATCCAAGCCGCTCGGTAAGTGTCGGATCGAAATATGAGTACTGCATACGGGCACTCCGCAGAAGACGGAAGTCGAGAACCCGAAGCGGACGCAGACATTTGAATTTTCCAACGACAGCAGCTCCGCCGAACGGAATGGCGAGCTCCGCTATGCACGTCGTCGCGTCCGTGGCACCGTAAAAAGCAACGACACCCGCAGCATTCATACGCCCCGCGGTTCTAAGTGTGGCGGGTGGCGGCGCAAGCTCGCGCGGAGGATTCTCAAAGATTCGCTTCTGCTCTGCCGCCGTGTTGGCAGCGCGAGCCCTGTAGATGAATTGGATGTCCGATCCTTCTGCGCCGATCTCGATGATGGGAGGCTTTCCGCGGTGGAGTTCGCCGTTTAATAGTGGCCGAAAGATTCGCTCAATATACTCCCGTTGACGATCGAGATAGAATCGGCCGGAGTGTTTGACGCCATGCTCAAAGGACTCCCACTCTTCAATGAACGACGTCTCATATGGGACGGACAACTCATACTGCGACATGGGATCGTACGGCAGCGAACCCCCATCCGACAATGCTCGTTCCATGCTGCCTTCTGATAAGCGTTCCGCGATTGCGAGGCTTAAGTCCAGGAGGTCGCATTCCAGAATTTCTTGGACAATTTCATCTGAGGTTGTCGTCCGTGTGTTCCACGGCTCACCATCCGCATATCGTACGTACTTCTTGAAAACATCAGCGACCATCGCGGCGAGTTCGGAAACCGTTATCGTGCGCTGCATTTCACCGCAAATGGCGCACCGTTGCTCTCGACCAATCTCGTCAATTCGCTGGGCAACGTATGGATCACCGCCCGCACATTTAAGGCAGGCGGGGCTGTCGCCGTCAAGATGGAGCTCGTCTTCGTCCATTCACTCGTGCCCCGCGACGCGCTGTGTTGGCTCTGATCCGTGACCATCCATGGCAAACGCCGTAAGGCAAGTCACTGACGCTGGCGCAGTCTCCCTGCGTTCGGGTTGAGCTAGATTTTCCGGTGCCGCTTAATAAGTGCCGTCAACGATCGAGCGCCGGTCCGTTGCAAAACGGTATCAAGTTTCGCATCGCTTCGAAAACCGGGGAGAAAATCATCCCCATAAGTCTTTCGAAGAGTGCGGACGAGCGTATCGCCTCGTTTGATGTGAATGTCGCCATCATGGTCTCGATGGCGAGCGTCTAAACCTGGCTGCTTTGGCATTTTATGCGCGTCCTAATGTCGGCGGGCTCGTGAGTTCTCATATTCTTTGAGAGTATCAAGGTATCATATTTTGAGGTTCCCCTCAATGGCGGCCTCGCCACGGTTGGCCGACTTGCGAGAGTTTTGAAGCTTGTAGACGAAGTCGCAACTTGACGAAATGTTCGAACATGATGGTTCTATCGGAATCGCAGCCTTTGCCCTTGGGCAGCTCCTTCAAAAGGATAGCTCCGTCGAGGCCGGAGTCCGAGCGGTACTCCACGTGGCTACTCTAAGGCGTCAGACATGGTGGCAGGCTTGGAGCTATCTTCAACTGACCAACATCTACGAACCGTTCGAACCCGACGCGCTGGAGGATGCGCACCGGCTAATGCAGAGGGCATTTCCCGATGCTGCCCGACGCAATGATATTCTCGAGAACGCGTTCGCGCATTACAAATCGACACGGTCGATCGACGCTAATCCCGGTACATATATGCTTGCCGATATAGGCGATCTCGAGAGCGACCTGCCGATATACGAAGCCGCTCTGAGAAAAAAGATCAACATCGAGCGCTTTCAGCAACGTGATATACGACGCTCAATCCTTAACCGCGTGAAGAACCAGGTTCAAATTTACCTCATGGCCGTCGAAAGTGGTGCAACGATTCCGATGTTGGGCGGCGACGATCCGGTGACGGACTAAGTACATTTAGTACGTGGCGGAGGCCGCCACTCTCAAGGTGCAATTCCGTTTCGTCCAACGGTCCTATACTGCGTCGGGGAGGGTCGTCGCGATCGTACCCCAGTGATGTGAACGGCACCGGTACCATGTCACGCACGCCGAATGCTGAGCCGTCGTCGATTATGCGCGCCAGACCGATTTACGCTAGGTTCACGCAACCGTTGCCGATCCACGTGCCGGTAAACGTCCCTGGCATAAAATTCAAATCAGCCGCGCGAGCGAACGGCCGCAAATCACGATCGGTTACTTCTGCCGAAGCGTTCTGGATAAAAACAAATACAACGTCGCCAATTGCCGGCTCGTCACCGAATGTCGCGACGGTTAAGACGCCGGCCGGTACGTGTTGTACCTGAGCCGAAAAGCGGCTCCAAAAAGCCCGAAACGCCCGATTGTCTTGAAGGGCTTCGCCAATGCTGGCTTCGTGTTCATTGAGCCATTTCCGAACGTCTTGCGTGCGACGCTCTAGTGCTGGCGGAAGCAATGCTGCAAGCGCAACGGCCGTGGAACGCGAGTCAAGCCCCTCACGCACAAGCAGCGCGGAAAAGACGTTCGGCGTGCCAGTAACGAGGAGCGTTGCTCCAGATAGGGTCGTATCCTTCTCGCCTTGTGTCGCACGTCTGATCGCCTCGTATGCCCATACGGCTCGCGTGCGAACTCCGTCTTCCATGAAGGCGACCGCCTTCGTATCGCTCATCAAACTCCCGAGCGGCGCTCCGCTCAGCCATAACCTTGCGATTTCGTTAGGTTGATCAACTCGATCTATCGTTGGCGTCGCGAATGTCGGAAACCGTAATAATGCAATTGCGACACCGGCGAGCGACTGGAGCATTTCTTCGCTAATGGTATTCGAGTCGATCGCCTCTTCGATTTTCGCAATTGCGGGTGCAAGCGCATCGCACAGGTTCGAGAATTCTTTCGAGAGACGTGGCGCGACCCCGGAAACGTAGGCCGAGCTCCGCTCCCGCGGTGTAAAGCGACGGACGATCGTTCTCGCTCGCGCTTCGAGCGCGCGAGTTACGATGCGCCGTACGGTCTCCTCCTTGCGCTCCAGCGTGCGCCCAAAAAGAGATCCATGAAGAATCGCGTCCAATCTCGACGCCACATCTTCCTCAGCAATATCAGCGCCCTCAAGCAATGCGTTGATCGCCGCGTCCAGTTCATCGACGCTCGGCTCATACTGCGATTCGTTGTCTCCGGCGAGCATCTCGTTGTTCATAGTACGATCGATGTTGACGTGTTCTACAAGAAACTCAAGGCGATCTTCCGTAAAGCCACCGAGTCTTTCCAGCAGCCGCCAGATAAGTGTCGCAAGGCCACTTTCGAGCTGCCGGTCGATGACTTCACTGCGAAGTTTCAACCAATCGCGCTCGTTCGGCCGCACCCTTCGGGGTTGCATACCGGTGCAGAACACGACCTTGCCAACGAGATCGACGAATGCTCGGCCGGCACGTCCAACGACATTCTGAAACTCCTCGGTCGTAATTCTATGCCGAGTCCCGGTTCGATCCATGCGATAAAGAGATTCGAACATCACAGTGGACGCACTCACATTCAACCCCTGCGCGATGGTCGGTGAGGCGATCGTGAGTACAGCCTTTCGTTCCCGCATTATGCGCTCCATGATTGCCCGTACCGGGGAAGGTAGCTGTCCATGATGCACAGCGATGCCGCGCATGATCGCTTTGGTCACGCGATGTTCTCCCCCGAGCCATTCGCTGAGGACCGCCTGTTCGGCCGGCAGCACGAGTGCCGCATCGAAAGGCGGGATTCGCAGAACCCCTTTTCGCTCGAGCTTCAACGCCAACTCGCCGAGAGGTTCCACGGAAACGCGGTTGGGGCAAAAGATCAGAACTGATTCACCGAGTTCAATCAGTCGGAATGCAGCGGCGAGGAGAAGCTCGTGATTCTCTGATGGAAACGCCGTTCGCCGCCGACCTGCAGGCGGTGTCACCTCGATGAGGTGCTCGATGAACGGGTGCTCGCCGTCCAACTCCAAGTCGAGCCTCGCATGGTCTCTTTTCCAACGGATCGTTCCCCACGATATCTTCGATGGTCGCCAATCCGATCGCCGCCCTTCAGCATACTCAGCCTCTCCTCCCAACCATGCCGCGTAGGCGTCGACGCTTTCACTCGGCAGAAGAGCCGAAAGGCACGCGATACGGATTCCCCGATCTTTTCGCAATCGTAGAATGCGTTCAATGAGCAATTCATAACGTAACTCTCGCTGCTCCGGTCCGATGAGATGCGCTTCGTCGAGAACAATGAGGCCGACGTTATCCAAGATTGATGGGTCGTGTCGAATGGCAAAGTCCAGTCGTTCGGGAGTACAAACTTCGATCATGCGTCGGCCCTCCGTCTCGCTCGCGTCGGGCTCATAAAATCGACTTACGGTAATGCCGGCGCCGAGACGACTAAAGATGTCGCGCAATTCGCGTTCGATTTGAGCAGACAGCGCTCGCAGCGGCGAAACGTAGATGATTTTTCGATCGGCTGCGAGCGCAGGAAGCATACAAAGTTCCGCGATGCGGGTCTTTCCCGCGCTGGTTGGGAGCGCGAGCACCAAATCGCGTTCTTGGAATACAACGTCAACCGCGACGAGTTGTGACGGCCAAAGATCGACTTCAGCAGTTGGACGTGATGCAAGACCGCGGATAAATGCATTACGGATCGCGGAGAGTGCCGGGATTGGACTTAATGGTATTGCTTCGTACAGGCTGCGCTTTTCGAAGTCATCGAGCAGTAGATCTGTCAATCGGTGCAGCCACCATGGCTCAAGTCGCCCCCAGCGTCCGGCTGCAGCAACTCCAAATCGCAGACGTTCTCGAGCGATACGGAGATCATCAAGTTCACCTGTCGCGAAGAATGCGAGGACCGATGCGATGGATCGGCGGAAACTCGTTTCCAGTGCACGGTCAGCGATGGATTCGGGGTCTTCTGTTACCTGTTCGTCTAGCTCGGCGCTGTTACGTCTTCGAATATGTTCGCGCGCCAAGCCGAATTGATGCGTGATAATGTCAACGAACAGCTCGACGCTTTCAGATCGTTCTCCATACGAGCGGCTCAGGAGAACCGTCGCCATCGCGTTCTGACGGGCGAGGTGAAAGGCTGCGCCGCCAAGTACCGTGAGAAACGCGAATCGCGGAGTTTTTGGGCCACTTCGAACGACGGAAGCGATACACTGAGCTGCGACGTCGAAGCTTTCTACCGCCAATTCAACGTCGCCACGTTCGTGGAGATCCATCGCGACCGCAACGATCCCGAACGCGTAATCAATGAGTTCGCGGGAGAGGTCACGGCGGAACCGAGGTGCATCATTTGGGAGCTCGCCGTCTTTCCAAATGAGATCGCGCGCGAGACCCTCGGCCCTGAGGCGGCCGCGGAAATCGGCACGCAGCCATCCCTCGATCGTTCGACGTTCCATGCGTTAGCGGTTTACCAGCATGGCGTAAACGTCATCGA
Organism: Vulcanimicrobiaceae bacterium; assembly: GCA_049520515.1. GTDB lineage: Bacteria > Vulcanimicrobiota > Vulcanimicrobiia > Vulcanimicrobiales > Vulcanimicrobiaceae > JAFAMS01. Next base: position 241,373 of record JBEKPS010000004.1, on the reverse strand, counting down.
TGAACGTCGACAACTCGCCGATCTTGAGTGTCGTGAGATAGGTGCGGTTTTCGTTGCGAAGAGTGACGATGAAGTCTGCTACACCGTTCTTTGTTGCCGAAGCGTAAATGGTAAAGATGACGTGCCGCGTGAGGTGTCTCGCATGCGTGACCAGTTCATCGGCAACAGCTTGCTCGAGTTCTACGTTGCCGGCCCGACGCTGCTCGTCAATGAGGAGGACGAGATCTTCAGCGCGGATGAGACCGTCGTCGGCCTCGAGAGCGCTGAGGGCTTTTCTCAGTGCATCACCTCCCAAGCGGGTTCGCACCTTTGACTCGCCCTTATAGAAGATGGGCCGACCATTGACGAGCCGTACCCCAATGCAGTCAACGCCATGCATCGCCATATTGACGTTTACTTTGCCTCGCAGACGATATGAAACGGCGGCGCCGAGCGCTACGCGGACAAACTCCGAGGCGACGATTTCACCGAAATCTCCAAGCCGAACGTTACCCGGCCTCGGAACGCGTGCGCGTAAGGCAATGGCGCCTCGGTCATCGCCCAGGCGCCGTATTGTATCCGGATCGATAATCCCATCGCGAACGATATCGGCCATCTGCGCGGCGAACTTGGTCCGCTGTTCTGTTCGCAACTCGTGTTCGAGCACATGGACGTGCTCACGCGTGACATCGCGTGATTCGCTTAGCTGATCGGGATAAAACGGTTCGCCAAGTTCGACCGATCCGAGCGCGGGGACGAAGGCTCTCGCTGGAGCCGCGGGATTACGCGCGCCCATAACCGGCCGTTCCGCAAGAACCCGGAGCATGCACAGCCTCTAAAGAAACGGTCATGATCAACATGGGCTATTTCGAGCGCCTTCTTGGCCACCCCGCTCCGCGGGTTGCCGCGTCCGGGGCATTTATGAAACGGTCGGCGTGAACACTCGGAGTGGTCCCGACGCCCCCGGGATCGTCTACGTGCCGGCCCTATATTGGCGCCAGGCGGAGATGAATGCGCTCGAAGGCGTAGAGAACGACGCAGACCGCATAGCGCCGCTTATAACACTCAAACCTCCAGGCGTACCCGACCCACCGGACCCGCAAAGCGAAGTCGAGAGTCCCTTCCTCGATTCGCGCCTGGCTGATACCGCAATGTTGGCTCCAAGCAAATACATCGACGTTGTGGGCGGACAAATCGGCGCAATTGCGTTCGGAGAAGGGCGCCTTGCGATTGGGCGGCCGTTGCCGTTCGTATATTGCGATACCGCAAACGTTGACAACTTCTTTGGAGAATGTCAGATGGCTCGCATAATCAGCCGTATTGACGGCCCGGTCGTCCCCGTGTGGCGGAGTCGAACGCCGATGTCTCGACTCGAAGAAGCGCTACGCCTTGGAGGCGACGGGCGGGGAATTGCGGCTCGAATCGTGATTGGTGATCTGGTAACACGAACGACGTTGCCGGCACGGGTGCGCGATGCGGCTCGTCACGTTGATCTCATTCTCGACCTCTCGGACGATGTTCAAATCATGACTACAACCCCGTCAGCTCCTTCGTGGTTCGAACGGTTCATTTCAGTCTCCAATGATTTGCCGTGGCGACGTGTCGTACTAGTTGCCGGCGGATTCCCCAAGACCGTACACCGAACGGGATCGTTCCCGATCAAGCGCACGTGCAAGGAGATGCATCTTGCTTTTGCGCGTGCGAACAGTGGACGCTATGTCGTGCGCGGTGACTACGGCTGCATCTACCCCGAGTTAATCGAAGTGTATGGAGGGCGGCACCATCCGAATTTGCGCTATGCCTCAGACGATGCCTGGATCGTGCATCGCGCTGATCGGGTGCCGGTCGGCCAACGTTCTCCCTATTGGAAACTCTCGCGTGATTGCGTCGCTCATGCTTCGTTATAAGAGTCGCAAATACAGCAGAGGTGACGACGCAATATTCGAGACGGCACAGGAGCGACAGGCGCCCGGATGGGCTAAGTCCGCACTCGCCCGAAGCCTTTCGCATCACTTGCGCCTTGCGACGCTCGAAGGTCAATTGGCGATGTAAGGTGGGCACACAGAACAACCTTTACATGGTCACACCGGCAGCGGGAAGAGCGCGACTCCCTGTGCTGCCAAGATGGGTCGAGTCCAAATGTTGTCTGTCTTACTCCAACGCGCCGGAGTTGAAAGCAGCGTATGTCCGAGGCGAATGCACTCACGCTCGCCGATTCGTCGGATCAGACGGGTCACGACCTCATGAAGAGATCCGGACGTCGGAAGTCCATTTGCTCTCGCGATGTTGCGAAGCTCCGGGCCGTGGAGTGCGCCTAATACCCAGGTTACTGATAGCTGGTTGTGCTCGGTAGCACGGCGAACCTGGTCGAGCTGAATGCCGTTGGCGCCTTGATGTGCGACCCAGAGACCCCACCACGGTCCGATGAGTTCTCGAGCATGCGTGAGATGCGTCTCTGTCGTTACCAGCGTCACGATTGGCAGGGTACGTTCAGCGACGAGAGCCTGACGCTGAAGTCGTCGTAGATCATCGGCTTCACTCTTGATCTCGAAAGCGTGCAGCGAGACTGGCGCAAAGACGTCGACGACAGATGAGAAAATGCGGGCCTCGTCGATTGCCGTCACGTTGATCGCGCCGAGCTCTTTATGGACAAGAGCACGGATAACGCGATCGCTGAGTCTACGTGTCCTCTCGATCATTCACCGCTTCCTTTTCTTTACGCGCTTGACCGCATCTGGATAGGCACATTTACATGATCTGCGCGACGTCGACGTAATGGTCAGCTGATGGGACGCACGCAGACAGCGTGGCGCGATTCTGTGAATGCAGGGCCTGAAACCATAATACATGAGGCATGCAGCCATCGGAAGGCCCACACAGTGCAGCGAACGACGCCCGACGATGTGGAGCGATACAGTTCGGTCTTAGCCGGTCGGGATCATCAAATCGACCGCCGAGGCGCGTATTTTCAATCGGGCAACGTCCACGGCTCGGGCCGTCGCCCGACGCGGTAGATGAAATCGACTCGACTCACGCCGGAGCGTCTCCTCGGCCTCGATTAATCAATGAGCTCGCGGCGTGCCGCGTTTAGGAGAGCCTGGCCACGTTGCTCAACATCATCATCAACTGCTTCGCGGAGTGACGTTGCTGGCGATACATCATCAAGCATGTCGTTCAACCAAGTAAACCAGGGCGCGATTCGAGCGGGATCGTCAAAGCGTTCTTGCAAGGTCAATGCTGCGGCCAGCGCCATTTGCAAACGGCGACCTGCCAAAAGAGGAACGTGTCCGTTGCGTTCCCACGATCGTAACGTTCGGGCGTCTTTGACATCGGCGATGTAGCAGGCCAGACGCTCACCAAGTAGTCGCGCGACATCGCCGACGACGACGGGCAAGGGCGTGCTAGCGGCGGCGCGGCTGGCGGCGAGACCGGGTTTGGGGGTACGCTCCTCCGTTCGGTTCATTGGCGCTCCCTTTCTGAGGTGTCTCTGCGAGATAATTGTCGCACCATTGTTGCAATAATGCAATAATTTTGCTATGTTCTAAGTCTCGAACGCACGTTTGGGGCTGCTAAATTGAAGCTTCAAGCCGAGCAGGCCAATGCGAAGGAAGCCGCCATGCACCCGATTGGACGCCCGCTCCCGATGCCGCGAATCGAGCGCTCCATTTGGATGTTGCTGCCGGACCGTGTTGCGGAACTCGGGGCCTCGCGCAAATAATGGAACTCGCGGGCCGACCAAGTGTCATCAGTTACGTCCGGGGGTCGCACGACGCCAAAGTGTTGGCGCTCGCGGAGCGACTCAACACCGAGGGGGTTCCTTGCGATCTCGACCTCTTCGATCCGCGTCCCAAAGGCGGCTGGTCTCGCTGGATGACGGAGAAAATGACCGGCATCGACGTCGTCCTCGTGGTTTGTTCGCAGGACTACCACAAGCGATATCATCTCGAGCAAGAAGACGGTATCGGGAAAGGCGTCAGCTTCGAGGGTGGGATGCTTGGCCGACGCGTGTTGGAAGCTCAAGGATCAGAGCACGGCGTCGTTCCCATCGTTTTTGACCGAGCCGATCTGCAATGGATTCCTGAGTTTTTGCGCGATGAGACCCCGTTTGTCTTACCCGAACAATTCGACGACCTTTACCGTGTGCTCACGCGTCAGCCCGCATTTGTGAAGCCACAGCTTGGGAAAGTCCGTCTCATGCCACCTATAAGCGGCATCGGCAGCAGCACGGTGCACGAGACGGTATCTACACCGACTAGTTCCGCGCGTGGCCCTATACAATCGCTGCCGCTCACGGTGTTTTACCTCGAACGCGGCAAGTTTGTCTTCGGCCACTACACAGAGCTCGTGCGGACCGATCGCAAGATTGATATTAGTTTGTTGGTTGAGGATGATGAGGATGCCGCGCATTTTTCAGAGCTGCAAGCGGAACGCGAAGCGCTGCCAATTGCCTGGAGTCTCACGGGCACGCGCGGGCGCCTTCGAACCTATCGCGAAGTGCACCGCGAGGGACGACGCCTCGTCGAGCTGACACTCGCGGAGGATCCGCCTCGATCATCCTTCGCGGACGACGTCAACTTTAATGGCATCTCCGCGCACCAAATTGCGCTTCGCCGAGCACGTCGCATCTTGCTCAATGAACGCTCCCCCGTAAATTCGGAGCTTGGCATGTTTAGCTCGCAACGAATGACCGAGGATATGTTGGAGCACTACGTTTCCGGTTCGAGTGGTAGAGGCAACGGGATCAAAACCTCCCCAATACCCGAATTCGCGCGGTCGCCGAACGAAGAGGCGTTGAAGCTCGAAGCAATGCGCTTGGTGTGCGTCCTTTTCCTTACGATGACGAGAACGGTCGAGCGCATCCTACGCCTTGAACTCCGCTTCGTCACCGACGGAGTTGCAGTCGATTTTAAGGGTGTGCGCGCGAGGCAGGCGATGAACGTCGATCCTACGACCCTGACGGTCACCGGAACGTGCCCGCTCTCGTAGGCCCAGGCAGAGAATCGCGCCGTCGATCAGATCAAGACGCGTGAATCACTTCGCCCAAGCGCAATATCCGAACAATCGTATCTCGAACTTGGTAGGGAGAGCTGCTGGTGGAGGCATCATATGAACAACACTGAGTTATTCTCTGACAATCTTTACATGTACACCGAGCGGGCACGGCAAGAGCTTGAAGCGTTCGTGAACGCTCTACCGTGCAACGGGATCGAATCCATGTCGGAAGGCTACATCGATGCGCATTTCCTGGCTCAGCATATCTTGGGAGAGCCGGTTTTGAATCCGGAGCCAACTGCAAAAGATATTGAGCCAGACGGCGAGATGGCGTTTTATCGCCACAAGGTCGAGCATATCGCCTCGATGCGGTTTCGACCTCAGAGCTTTACTGTTGTGTTCGGAGGACCGCGTCGGGGGACCACAGTCGAAGACGATTACCTAACGATTTGGGTTGCCGCGAAGAGCAACCCCGGACCGAAAGAGCAACATGCTGAGTATTTACGGTACCTCGAACAAAACATTCGGTCGCTTCGAGGCGAAATTCAAAACCACAATTCACGACTGCGTTCGCTCGTCGCCCCACTAATACAGACCCGCCAAGGACAGTGTCGCGACCTCGAACGGCGTCGGAGCGAGCTGTAAGCGCTCTAAGGTAATCTGACCGGTTTTACTGCGGTATCAGCGTCTGCGCATTCGACTACGAGGCGCCCCATAAAGCTCGGGGGAAGTCCCGAAAGAACTATGCCGCTTTCCATTCAGCAAGTGCGAACAGCTTTTCAAGACGCCATCCCCCGCCGGCGCGATGATTTCGAACGTCGCGTCAATGATCGCTTAGCATCCATCGTGCACGAAAGACTCTACGCCGAGCGATTTCCCGGCGAGATTCTCCAATTCGCGATCGAAGAGGTGCGCGCGCGGACATTACTCGCTGCTGATCGAGTGAAAGAACTCGTTGCGTCGGGCTGGCGACCGGAGAACGCAACAGGAGTTCGCAGTGCATTTTACGAGATGTTCGCCGGTTTCGATCACTGGGAGAAGGATCCGTCCTCGGATCTGTACCGCGCCGTTGAGGGCGCGTTTGATAAGGTCGGCGTTCACGATCCGCAACGAACCATCGACAACGTTCGCGAACTCGGCGCGAAGCAGGTACAGATTAGCAACGAGTGCATGAGCGATCTTGACGTGTTTGCCGCGAGATATATTGACGCTGGCGCCCTTCCGCGGCCAACGACGATTATGGCCGCTGGAAGCGGACGCGTCACGCTACCACCCTGGAAATACGACGCCTTTATCTGCCACGCTTCTGAAGACAAGGCGTCGTTTGTAACGGGATTGACGCAGGCATTAACGGCTCATCTAGCTTTTTTGCTATCGGCGTACTCAAGATGTGTGAGATCGCACTAGCGAATCTGCTATAGCAATAGTTGTAGCGCCGAAGGAGCCTGCCAGGATCGTTGCGCAGTCACCGAACTCAGCGACCATACAGCACAATTGCTTACGCGATCGGAGTTACGAACATGCCGTGGACCATGTATCTTCCATTCTCGACACGCGTCTATATCTACGGCTTCACGAACGCTGGGCTTAATCAACAGATCACCGTCGTTCCAGAGAGCGGAAGCACTTTGACGTTTACAGGTTCAGGAGAAAACAACAGGGCTACCACGCCGCCGAACGCGATCATCAACACGCCCAGCTCTGGCTCCAATCCTCGCGGCTTCAAGCTAACGGTGACGATAAAGTCCTATAAGAACGGGAATTGGGTCGAATCACAGATCACCGGCGCCGGCGCCTCGCTCGGCATCGTCGGCGCGACGTACATGGTTTGCTCTGAAGATCTCGTCGACAATGACTGGAACGACGGCGTACTATCGTTCATCTGGTATAATCCTCCGCCGACGGCAGCTGAGTTCGCGCAGCATGTGCAAGAGTTGGCGAGCGCGCAGTGATGACAGTATCTCAAGGCGAAGTCGCCAGAATACTTCCAGTAAAGATAGCGGCTGAAAAGCGGCTGACTCAACTACCAGGTGTGACCGGCGTTGACATCGACTTGAAAAAGGTAAACGGACAGCAGACGGACACCGCGTGCATTCTCGTGTTCGTCCGAAAAAAGGGCGAATTCCAGCCCGCCGATGAGATTCCAAAGTTCATATCCGGAATTCCAACCGACATAGAAGAGGCCGTCTTCGTCAAATACACGATGACCATTCAAGCGGGGATCGACCGAACGCGTTACGATCCTTGCAAAGGCGGCGCGGCGATCATGCCGGCACGAATCACCGACGCCTACGGTTCACTTGGGATTCTCGTTACGGACTCCACGACCACAAACAAGGTTTGGTTGAGCGCCTATCACGTGCTTTGCGTTGATTCACATTGGAACGATCCCGGCGTTGACAAGAGCGTCACGCAGCCCGCAATTGCCCTCGGAGGTCGTAAGAGCGCGGACACGATCGGCGCCGTGCTGCGCGGGACCTACGGGCAAGTCGACGTCCCCTGGGGTTTCGATCTGTACATCGATGCGGCGATCTGTTCTTCCGTCGGTCGCGCGACCGACCCGAACGTCATCCGGATCGGCGCTCCGCGCGGCGCGCGGAACGCGCAGATCGCCTCGCTTGTAGCAAAGTACGGAGCCACGACGGAACGGACGTCCGGGCAGGTCGTCAGTACGAATGCGACCGTTAACATCGACGGCACGTGGTTTTATTATCAGTGCCGCGTCAGCCCGCCGTATATAGGCGCTCCTCCGTTCTCGCAAGGAGGCGACTCCGGGGCTGCCGTTTTCGATGAAGACTTCTACGTGATCGGACTGGTTATCGCGGGGCCCGCAACGGGAGCGTATACCATCGTGAATCCCATCGGCCAAATCATGGAGAATCTGAACATTACCGTCCCTTGAATGCCGTCGACGAATTGAGAGATTTCAGAGTCCGATCACGCGCTTACCAACGTGCGACGTAAGGTCGGGCAATACATAGGTTCGACGGATTCCCGGCGTGTCTGACATCCCCACATAGTAAGAACCTTCCAGCCGAGCACGTTGAAACGACAGCGCTGACGCGCATCGCGCCTTGTATTCGAGCGCAGCTTATTCCAATATGCAACATGCGTCCAGCCGTTGATCTCTTGCGATGTTTGGTCATGCTCGGTGAAGGTGAACGGGATTGTTGATCAGGTGAACTCACGTCGCTGTTTCGGATGTCGGAACGGATCCCACGCATCACGTATGTCACCGTAGAAACGAGATACATGCTTTCCCCTCTCAACCGTCCGTTCCTCATGCAAGACTCCAGGCGGAATCGGATTTGTCGCGTTGAGGGCGGCATCGATATCTATCATATTAAGTCTTCTTAACGCGTGCTTCGACAACCCCGAACTGGCGCCGATTCGAGCTTGGGTCTCTTGAAACGTAAGCCGCAGTGTCATCCCATAGAGCAATACTAGCTCCGTCGTTAACGGGAGGGATGCTTCACGCAGCCTTGCTCTCGCCTCCCGTGGCATAGCCTGCCGAAGTGTATGAACATGAAAGTTGCTGAGAAGAAAGTCAATATCGTGTATCACGCTATTGCGAATATTATTGAAGACAATAAGTCTCTGCGTGCTTTGATCGCCGATGCCGCCGCATTTACGCGCGGCAGTTATCGCATGACGAAGCGACCCACTTGCCTTTGACGCTCCCATCAGTCTCGCCGTTTTCCAGAGGATCGCCTCGAGCAGTGAGGCGCACCTGTGCACAGGCAGCACGTGGTCGAAGCCCTTCTTATCTTGGAAATCTCCTTTAAATAGCCACATTTCTCGAAGTATGCGCTCGGCCCATCGCGCCAAGGCGTCCTCGTCTGGCTCCTGCTCATTGTGACTCGCTAGATTAATCGGAGATTCTGGCATAATGGCGATGCGTTCACGAAAGTATGGGTAGCCGTCCTGCGACAGTCCTGACGCCATTCTTCGTATGTCATAAGACTGGATCACCGTAGGAGGCTCGTCGTCTCATCGGTCAGTTGTCTAATAGGACGTCCACTGGATCTTCTTTGAAGCGCCCATCCTCTAAGACGCGAAGTTGCGTAAGTCGCCGAACAACCGAATCGACGAATAGCGTCAGGCGCTTCACCTCGGCAACGTCATCCTGGCTCTCCTTCCCTCGAAGCACGATCGTGCGACGTTGAAATGCCGCGAAAATGGTATCGCGAACCAAGCGTTGCGACAGTCCGAGATCCTTCGCTACCAATCGAGCAGCGAGCAACGATAGGCGATGCGGAAGCTCGTTACGGTAGTCATCGCCGAGAATAGCTTCCAGTGCAGTTACCGCTTCTAAGAGGGCGCTATCGCCATCGCGCGCGAGCTCGATGATCGCGAGCCGCTCACCGGCGAGTCGCACGCGCCTCTCGGTTCTGCCGACCAGGCACCTCCACGCGGCTTGCATTTCGGGAAAACGCTCTGATTGAAGCTGCGTGCGCCCGAGTCCGCGTCGCGGGCTTCCGCCCGGAAGGACGAGTGCGCTCGAACCCGCCGGCACAAAGTTCATGTTCTCGATTAGAAGCGGTCCACTCACCGCCGTGGAACGCTGAGCGACAGCAATAGAAATGAGCGCGTTCTCGACGGCATCTCGACACGCTTCGATCACCGGCTGTTGACGCACGGGAACATCGGCGCTGAGTATCGGCAACCGGAATCGGTGTTCGAACTGTACGGGATGATCGAACTCGTCGTCCCAGGCCGTGTTGCGCCAGCGAAAGTCGGTCCGGACTTCCTGCGGCATGAGGCTGATCGTATTGTCCTCGTCAAGCGGAATAGGCGCGCCGATGCGAACGCCATAGAGCGGCGTTACCGCATGGTGTGGAACGGCGTCCATCGTCAGAAATGCTTCGACGCCCGGGAATACAGCATCGAACAGCGCGTTCGGCTCCCCGAAGAGCAGTTGCCCACTTGTCATGCGCTTGTGCGCGGCGTTAAAAAATACCGCGCCGATGTCCTGCGCTCGGTCGAGGGCGGCGAACATACCGAACGCCGTTCGGATCTCGCCTTGAATGCGTGCCTTCAGCACAGGAGTTTGCGCGATCGCTGCTTGTAGGACGCGCCACTCATAGATCGTGAACGCCTCGACGCCAAACGCGTAGGCCCACGTGTGTTCCTGGTCTTTGTATCCACCTTCAACAAAGGTTCGTTGGTAGTCGCAAAGCTTCGGCCACATCGCCGCGAACCAGGCGAAGAGAAGGTTACGGAACTCGGTCATGTCCCTACCGCCAACGCATCCCAATCAGGAGTGGAACTCTGCTCCAGCATTCTCTGGAGCGCACGCCGGACGATCTCCTCGACTCGCGGTGTCAGTTGTTCCAACGATAGTCGCTCACCCAAGACGTTAGCTGTATCTGGAGTTCGCCCATGCGCAATTGCGCTACGCATGCCGTATCCTGCGCTTAACGTTTTGAAGACCCTCCGCCGAGCTGCGAGATCCGTCTCCAAGAAGAGCGCAGCATGGAACGATGTTCTAAATGTGAGCTCCGATCGATCTCCGGACGGAATAAAGAGCGCTTCGGCCGCGATAATGAGATCGATGAGCCGATCCGCAACGCGATCCCGACTGGCAGCATCTTGTAGCCGACTCATTGCGAGCTTGAGCGCCTCTGAAGGCAACGCTCTTTGTAAGAGCATCCAATAGCGTACGAGTTCGGCCTGTGTATTTCGGTCGAGTGTTGCGTTGCTTAACACCGCATTGCGCGGAAACGCATTCAATCCGGGTCGCGCACCGCGCGCGTACAGAGCCGACTGGAGTCCCCATGGATCGCCAATTTTGGACCACGTCATTGTGGCTCCAACTTCGACGTCGCCCGTTGAAACGAGCGGTAAGACATTGAAGAATCGCTCAATGGTGCCGAACCCGTTGAGCTCGAACTGGCCTGGGTGTATTCTCGCAAGCACGTCGTCAGGTTTGAGCGCTTCCGAAGGAACGAGCCGAGGGACCGTGACAACTTGCCGGAGAGCAAGCCGGTGATAACGATCCCGTTTAAACGTCCGCCCGAGAGACGCGTCCCCGGCGATGACGTTCATCTGCGCTGCGCGCGTGAATTCCTCATCGGTCATGACGTCGATGACAACGTTGGATTCTAGCTCCGTCGGCGCGTCAAGCTCAAGGTGCCAAATTGGCGTCACGTACACGATATCGAAGGTGCTCGAATTGACGACGGCGTGCAATCGTCGGAGCAACTGGTCTATGCGAATGTCATCGAACGACCGAATATCTCTCGGATGATCGTAATCGACGTCAAGGGGCTTCACGGCGCCGGCGATACGCTCCGGAACAATAGGGAAAAGATGGTCAGCTGATCCGACCCATTTTCCGATAAGACTACGAAGCTCGGGTTCTTGGGCGAGCGCCTCGACCACGCCGTCAAATTGTGGAAGGCGGTAGGCTACCCCGTCGAGCTGAAAATCATAGATCTTCCGATCGCGGCAAACCCTCTCAAACGTATCCTGGTCAACCTTCCGATAGAAGTCGCTGCATATTTCGCGATATGCACCCATCTTCGTCCACGCATCAATGGACGCACGGAGCCAGGTGCGTAACGCTTGAGCGAGCGAGCTATAAGGAACGTCGTCTTCGGTCATCGAGGTTACGCGACTTCGCCAGTCGAGCGGCACCCCTTTTTGCGTTACGAGTAATCCGCGTTTGTAGAGCGAACGCTCGAAATATAAAGCTAAGGAGGCGCGTACCTCTTGGTCGCTGACAATGAGCTCGGGCCCACTGATTTCACCCTTTGGGAATCCGCCGCGCAGAAGTACGCAGCGGGGCTTCACTTGGACCTGACGGAGCTTCTGTCTGCGCGCGATCGGGTGATTCGTGCCCTCGGTCCGAACTGGTTAAGAACTCACGAAGCTTCCCTCTCCCGCGATCGAGCCTTTCACGAACTGCACCATGTGTTCAACACGCTCAGATCAGGAGCCGAAGTATCCGTCGTCGAGGTTGCTGAGCTTTCGAAGTACTTGGAGGCGTTCGAAGGCGATAACGAACTCCCGCATGTGCTTTCGCACCTCCGGACCGCCGCAGACTACCGGGCAGCACTCTTCGAGCTTGCGATGGCCTACCGCTGGGAAATAGCAGGTGCCTCTGTGCAACTGGCGCCGCTCATGCAAACTGGAAAGCGCGCAGATTTTTCAGCGAAGATCGATGACGTAATATATACAATCGAGGTGAGCGCATCTCCGAGAGATCTCGTGCATCCGGAGGCTGCATCGTTCGCAAAGTCGATTGAGAGAACCATCAAAACCTGCAAGCTCGAAGACAGCGCTGTGGCGGTCGAGCTCGTTATTGAAAAACGCGTATCCGGTGACATGCAAGGGGCTGTCCAACGAACGCTGCGCGAAGCGTTGAAACAGTTTGCATCTGACTCAAAGAAGCCCCTCGAGTTCGCTCTAACGTTCGGCAACCTGAAAGTTCGGGAAGCTTCTAGGGACGTGGACGATCGAGCGGAGGGCCGGTGGAACGTTGGGCAGCAGCTTGTACTAAAGCAGCCGCCGGCGGACGACACGCTGTTCGGAGCGCATCAAGAAGCAACGGTTGGTCGTGGGCCGGCCATTTATGTTCGTTTGCCACCGGATGGCCGCGATCTTTATTCATTTCTCCTTTCAAAATATCGAAAAGAACGCAAACAGCTCGCCGGCACGGATAACCGCGTTATCATTCTCGATGCGTCGTCCGCGAAGTCAGATGTCCTCAAACTCGATATGCAACGCTTGAACGAGAGCATTGGAGAAGAATTGCTTCGCGACAAAAAAAACGAGCGCACTGTGGATAGCGAGTCGCGGATGGTCAACATATCTGCGCCCAATCTATCACGCCGTCACAATCTCGAATCCCGGAGCGAACCGTCCTCTGCCAGAATCGTTTGGGAACCGTCTTTCCGATATCGAACAGCGGCGCGACCCACTAACCGGGAAAGATTTTGACTGGACCCCGAGTCGTCGTTTCGAAGATCCCTAGGCGAGCGCTGGCGCGGCGCCTGGTGAAATGAGTCCCTGGGTAAATTACCGGGAGGGTTCTCGGGAATTTGTCGGGAATGGCGCTCCCGTGTATGATGCCCAGGAAGAGATCCAAAACGAGGAGTCAGGCCGCCTAGATGCGCGGCGCATCGCGCAGCTCTACAACCTTACGCTTCCTCAGTTTTGCAAGGCGACCGGACTCAACTATGAAGCGGTGCGCAAGACACCCGACGCATCTCCGCTTCAAGAGATTTTGCGGCGCCTCTGGAGCATCTACGATACTGCGAAGGAAGCGCTCGGAGAGGATCCCGTCGCGGTTCGCAATTGGCTGCACCGCCCCAATCGTGCCTTAGCACGAGAGCGCCCCATCGATCTGCTCTCGCCGTCACGGATTGACGAACTCGAGGACGTCGTCAACCGGATGCGTACCGCCGAGTACTCGTGATTGGCCCAGCGAGCGAGTTACGGATCGTCTTGGCTAAGATCCAACCCGTTCCGCTTGCGGGCTACGCGACACGTTTTCTCCCTGAACGTTACGCGAACTACGAACTCTCATCGATCGGTGCACACCGAGAAGGCGGAAGATACAATCCGCCTGGTATCGCCGTTCTTTATACGTCGCTTCAGCGCATGACTGCGCTCGCGGAAGTGACGGAACTATACACCGACGAGGATCCGCTGTCACCCCATACCATGTACACAGTAGAATTCAATCTTACGCGCGTGTTCGATTTGACGGATGCGACCGTTCTCGAGCGCTTGCAGACGACAACAGACGAACTCTGTGCCCCCGTCCATGTGCGTTCTCGCGGAAATGCGCCGACGCAAGTGCTTGGATCTGTACTTGTTGAGCTCGGCTTGGAGGCACTCAGAGCTCCAAGTCGCTGTCGCGATGAAGGCACGAATCTCGTGATCTTCACTGATAACGCGCAACCACCGGCTTACGCGCTTTATCGTGACGTCGCCGAGCGCCCTGCCCCCCTCGACGTGCCGGCAAGTTCCAACGTGGTACCTTTCCCGCCACAACGAAATCGCAATGTCTGAAGAACGCGTACCTCCAAGATTCGGCTTCAAAGAACCGACGGTCGACAATCTTCTTGAACCGGATCCCGTAATGGGCGCAATGGTTGCGATGGAAGAGGGGACAACACGCGCTCTTTTGCCGACCGATATTCTCAGATCAACGCGCTCGATTCACCTCGACGACAGTATACCGCTCGAGGTTCGTCGTGCCTTCTCGTTGGCAATCGGCGCCATGCCGTACTCCTACTGGTACTATCCTCTCGTAACGCTTGCCGCACAGCAGCTGCTTCGCGTCGCTGACTTCGCACTCGATGAATTCGCGCGAAGCGTTCAGATGCATCGTCGAGAACCGTTGCGACTGCGCATTAGCCATCTTGCACAACTTGGCTACTTGTCGGCGAGGGCACAAAATGTCTGGGAAGGCATACGACGTCTCCGAAATAGCGCAACGCATCCCGAGACGCAACAGATCTGGGGAATTGCGCAGGCTGTTCAGATCGCCGAAGCCGTTGCCGAGGCAATTTCAACCTTGCCGTGGGGCGGAACTGAAGCTGTGTCACGACGTTTAGGGTTCCTCATACCTCTTATATTCAGCGACTTCTTCGGTGATGCGCCCACACGTGAAGCGTTACAAGAGTTGATCGGTCAACTTCCGTGGACATATGTCGTCATGTTGTCGGCGGGGATATCAGCAATATCATGGCAGTTTGGGGTCGAGGATCCACAACATCAAGCGCAGCTTGTCAAGGAATTTACTTCGCAGCTCCTTTACGGCCCGGCTCTTCTGCGTCGACTGCAGAGCGATTCAAAAGCGCTCTTATTTACGCGTGAATCGCTTTTCGCGGTTCTCAAACTTGCAGTTGTGGGTGGTTCTGATGGCAGTGCAGATCCTAGTCAGGCCTCAGATATTTTTACGAAAGCTATCCTTATGGCAAACGAATTGCTCGGCGAGGAGATCTCCCCCGTCGAGTTCACGCGAGGACCGACTGACCTACTGGCAACGGAGCTCAGGTCGAGACCCTTGCAGCTCGAGAATCCCCATGATTTAATTGCGCGGACGAACGCGTTTCTTGAGTGGAGCAGATCGGCTGACGCGATTGCATCGAATAACTATTTACCGATAGACGTAGACTTTCAGCGGTTTACGCAGCTGACGCCACTTGAGTACATGGCTGCGGCCTACGCTCTATTGTCGCGTTGTTCCGCAATGCAGCGCTGGGACGACGTCGAACGAATGGGCGTCGCATTTACGTTCGATCAGTGGCAGCACGGTGTGCCAGACACGCGCGTGACGCGGACATGGATCGACCAGAACAGCGTCCCTGTCAGTACGCTTCGAGAAGACTGGCACAAGGAACGATCGCTTTCATTTGCCGGCGCCGGACCACTCTGGAGCAAACCCGTTGGATTATCGGACGACGGTCTCTATTTCGTCCCTTCTCCTGCCTTAGTTACAAACAAGCTTGGCGACGGGATCTACTTTGCACTTTTCGATGCATATCGCAACGAAGGCAATGAGAACCATCTCCGATTCTCGCGGTTTTGGAGTGAATTTTTTGAACGATACGTAGCGCAGCTGCTATCGAATGGCTATGCAAATCGAACGGATGCAACGGTTTTTACGGATCATGAGTATGAACTGGGGCGGCGCAGTACCGATGTCATCATAACGGAGGGAAACGATGTTCTCTTTATCGAGGTTGTCGCTAAACGGCCTAACCTTCTTGCGTCTGTCCTCCGCCTCGATGACCTAACGATTGCTAAGGACCTTGAACATGGGATCGCTGGGAAGGCTAGGCAATTGGAACAAAACATTCGCAGTTTCCGCGCGGGCAGGCTCCTACCACACGTCCCGCGGACGGAGGGGCAACGGATTTTCCCAATTATCGTGGCACCCCAAGAATGGCCACGCGTAAATGTCATTACCGGGCTGCTCAAGAATCTTGCTGACGATGATCGTATCCTTGTCGATACGGAGCCAGTTGAGTTGCTGGACATTGGAGAGATCGAAATGATCGAGCGAGGTCTGCAAGACGGGCTTTCGCTCTCGCAACTGCTCGACCGTAAGAATCGCACGACGCCCCACAATCGGTTTCAGTCACTTCACAACTATCTACTCAACATCGAGCCGGGTACATTGCCGAAAGGGATGACTCTCACTCGTCAGCGCGGCAGCGAGGTTGCGCACCAGATCCTAGAGCTCGCCAAAACCTGGACGCAGCCGAAATCATTGCAGCCCGAATAGCGACGGCGCGGCAACGCATGCGATCGCGGACGACGCCTTGAGTACCGGATAAAGGAGCGGAGATCGTTTCCGGATCGCGACTGCTCACGTCGTCGCCATTTCGCCGCACCCCGTTTAATGTGTGGCGACGCGCCGAGCTAAATGATTCGGATTCCGAGAATCCCCGCAAAGAGTGGTTCAGGGCAAGAACACTTATTCGCGGTTGCCATCGCGAACGCGTTTAGTTCGCTCAGATCGACAGGTCTTCGCAACCGAATCACTGCGTCGTTCGGCTGATCGTTGTAGCGAAGTCGTAGCGTCGCACCATCGAACGCGACGTAGGTTAGGCCAGGTGCGGCAATTGCGTCTTCGAATTCACGGAGTCTTTGATCGCTCATTCGCCGCTTTCCGCCCTTGAAGCACTCTTGCTCATTTGCTATTGTTCACAGAAACTGCAACCGTTCGGGGGCGTTTGTTCGGAGTGCGAACAGTTCGACTCTCTCATTCTTGACGTAGACTCGCCCATTCTTCGCCATACTCAGAATTCCCCATAATCTCATCGTCGATAAAGGTAACCAGTTCGTTGTACGCGCGTCGGATATCCGCAACCGATGTGGGATTGGCCACATGTTCAGCCGTCCATTGGCTGAGTCGATTGAGCTCCGTGTCCGTCGCCGAAACCCACCGATCGCGCGCTCTATTGTTCGATGAAAACAAGAATGGCAAGAGAATTACCTTGGTCAGCCGAGACGGAGCCGTGAACAGCGGTGGCGCAGGTCCTGTTCCGTTCTCGAGCACCAAGTTTGTCCATCGAATGTCATCCGTCTCGATCGTATAGCGTGCGCAGGACCCGTGCGACCTGCGTGTAGCGTTATAGAGCTCGACCGCGAAAACGTCAGCTGTGTATGGCAATGCCGGAGAACTGCTCAGGCGGAACATCTGCTGATAGTGATGCTGGCTGTCATAATCGCCCATGATTTCCTCAACGCTATTGGAATCCGATTGCCGCATCCACGCATGAAGCACGACCAACAGCTGAACGACGTCATTGACATCAATGTCAGCCTCTACATTCCCGTCGTTAAGGCCCTGTACATACTTGATCGTCCACGACGATCGGGCAAAGAATTCCCGAAACGGATGCCCCTTACGTCCAGGTAAGTCCAGCCATGCGCGGTTGAGACGCGCAGCGAACTTCGTCCACTCGCCTCCGTAATGGAGTGCCATCCCTTCGAGAAAGAGCGAAAACACATCTCGCGCGTGTTCGCCGATCGGTCCATCGCCAGCCGCCGTAAGATCATCGCTCACGACCTTCTCGAGTCCAACTAACACAAGCCGGCGCAACGCCCCCTCTACACCCGCCTTTACCGTTTCGCGGCTTGCGTTCAACCAGCGATCAGCTTTACCAGAAAGTAAATTGACCGCAACGAGAACGAGTGGTAGATAGGGGCCACCTGGCCAGTTAAATTCTTGGCCGCGGTAATACATGTCCTGACGATGAACGTAGCCCTTCCTGACAGGCTGATACTGCAAGCCGATCCATTCACCGTCGATCTCTTTGTAATGCCAGGAAGCTCCATCCGTGCGAATTGGACGCTCAGCATCGACGCCATCACGCCCCAACTGAAGACGGCAATCGATTGGCACGGGACTGTTCTGGGAAAACTCCGCGGTACGGTCAGCGATGTGTGCTCCTTCAATCGGCAACGCGTCGTCGAGAAGCGGATCGAAATTCGCGAGGACGGTATCGACAAATCGAGACCGCCCGTCGAACGACGAGCTCCATCCGCGCGCTCTCGTATCGAATTCAAGAGTAATCTCAAGCGTTGTCCCGCATTCCTCAGCCGGGGAGTTTGAACGAGGCGAGATCAATACCGACCCCCGCCTCGGTCCGGTTGGGTTATGCAGTGTAATATCGAAGGTTTCGTGCGTGAGGATGCTTTTCGTAACCAACTTCACGGAGTCGCAGATGAGAAAGATGCTCTGAAAGCCGATGCCGAAGATGCCGGCCGGTTTCATCCATTCAGGCATTGACTCAATGATGCGCTTACGCTCGACATTGTTTCGCGATCCGCCGATTCGCAGCATGTATCGAAGATCGTTCTTGCTGATGCCGGTCCCATCATCACGGATCCGAAACATCCAGCGTGTCTTCCCTGTCGGCGTGTTGTCATCTCGCTGAAGTGGGTGGAGGTCAACACGAATCGGTCGTCGATTGATCAGGTCCCTTACGGCTTGTGAATACGGCATCGACTCGTGCTCGAGCATCGCCGCATTCTCAAGCCCGACCCGCACAAGCGTGGCGTCGACCGCGTTTTGGAGAAGCTCCCGAACGCATTCAAAGGGAGAACTGTAGAGGTAGCTTTGTAGTATTTCGATGGTTCGAGATGGATCGATTTCGAATTGCGGCCGCTGCCCTTCG
Source organism: Vulcanimicrobiaceae bacterium (assembly GCA_049520515.1). Classification (GTDB taxonomy): domain Bacteria; phylum Vulcanimicrobiota; class Vulcanimicrobiia; order Vulcanimicrobiales; family Vulcanimicrobiaceae; genus JAFAMS01. Next base: position 222,756 of record JBEKPS010000004.1, on the reverse strand, counting down.
GAAAGCACGTGTTCGGGGCCATCGATCCGCACCTCAATATCCCCAAGAGTTGGTAAGAGACCGAAATCGCGACTCGGAACGATGTCGCTCCACCGGCTCAGCTGATCTTGAATCTCCTTTTGAATCCACTCGAACCAGTCAAAAGTCGCGATGTACCCATCAACGCCTTTGCACTCCGCCGTAATCTCAATACGATCGCGGTCGATTCGAAGATGCCTGATCGACCCATGCTTGTCTTCATGGGCTCTGCTGAGCTGCGGTCGATCAGGTCCGGCAATCCGTTGCATCACGGGGCAAAACCGGTTGTCGTCGATGTCGAGGAGATCGCCAAGACGCAATAAACAGGCGACAAAACGCGGATGGCAATCATCGAGTCCTAGTCCAGTCTCTTTGTAGGTGAGCCCACGAGTTGCCAACAGCGACTTAAACGGCAATCCGTGCATACGACACACGCTGCCCAAAATACGGAAGAGTCGCGCGGGAATGAGCTCCGTACGGGGCGAGGGAATACCCGCCGCGTCCCACGGCGACTGAACGGTCTTTTCAGCCCGTTCAGCATGGCGCTGCCGAAACCACTCCGCCATTAACTCGGAAAACTTCCACACTGCATCCACAGCTGATTTCGCACCGACGAAACACGTGGAAAGGTCGGCTGGATCGAACGTGACGGCGAAGAGATGCAGATCGTGCGCCTTGTTGCCGCGTATCTCGTCGAGTAAATCGTGAAATCTCGTGTCCGCGATCGCCGAGATCATGTCGGCGTGGTTGACAACCATACCGATATCGTGCCAGTACGCCGACTCCAAGATCAGCCAAGTGTCGGTTGCACTTAACCGTTCGATACGCGGACCGAGTAGACGCTCGATATTTACGAGAATCTGACGGCTATGCGATTCGTCGTGGAGACTGTAGTGTGGAAACGCGCGCGACACATTTTGGAGCGCCTTGGGGATCAGCCGCTGGTCGAAGCCCCACTGATCTCGAAGCGTACCGAGGGCGGAGTGCTGCGAGGATGCAGCTTCGAGGTGTTTGATTAGTCGGTCAGCCATTCGAGGTGGTTCGCGTCTCAGTTTCTCTATCCGTTTCGGACCTCATGAATATTAGCCCTTGACAATCACGAATCAATGCGTGTTTTAGTGCGCGAACAATTGCGATATCGGAACTTCCCGGATTCATCCTCAAGGTGTCGACACCAACATCGGCACGGGTAGCACTTTTGCTGGGTCCCAAGCCACATTGACTCGTGACGTTGACGATAGCGGGTTAACACCTGGTGCGGAGTCTCCGTCAGGGACTGTTATGTTCAGCGATGACACTCGTCTTGGGGATCTTTATCCAATTCGAAGAGTTCCTGCATTGAACTACATATGTGTCGCCGAGTGACGACTTCACGGTTACATGAAATTGCATCGCTCTGTCCTCCGCACCCACACAATCCTTGAGCACTCGCTGCAGTTCATGAGCATCTTTCGACAACACCAATATCGCCTTGTAGTCAGCAAGCCGATAGTCTCGAAAAGGCTGCGCGATGACGGTGCGCCACCCCATCAGAATCACAATGAAAGCGAATGCCCCACACAAACCGAGAGATCGGCGAAGGCCGCTTATCGCCAGCCCTAGATTTAAGAGCACAAGTACACTCAGAAACTCAATGACGAGCAATGCCTTGTCATTTCGGGAAGCAAAAGGGAAGGCATCGTTGACCATATGCTCTGCAAGGGAGAGGCCAACCGACGCAGCGATGTACCACAGAATAACGACGACGACGCCGAAAGGGAAATAAAAAGCTCTGAGCCACCGTTGGCCGGGAATGCGATACGCTTGTGGCGTGGTCAGCGCGATAATCGCGATGAGAACGAAAAGCAACAACAATGACATGGGTCGAGAAACGACGACCGCTGGATCGAGGACAAAAACCACCGAGATGATCAAAAGCGTGAGGTAAAAAGAGAGCGCCCCCAAATTGTAACGATGGAGAATTGACGTTCGGATTCTCCGCGGTGAGATGCTCGCGGCGCGGAAATGGACCAAGCCGGGTGAGCCGAAAATCGCGAACAGGAAAGCGAGCCAAAGCACGCCGCCAATCGATACCGGAAGCGCGATTGACGCGAGGGGCTGCACTCCGATGTTTGGGAAGCCGCTCGGCAGGGTCGTAACATAGATTATGAGCCAGATAATTCCGAGGAAGAGGGTTCCCGTAATCCCAGCTGCAGTGAAGCGACTTATAAGTTCAAGTACGCGCTTTATTCGATCCAATTCAAATGGCTCTGGCACGCGCGATATTTCTCTAGAAGCTTTGGACCTGCTTCTTCACTTGGTAGGACTTGGCTGCTAGTAATTTTGTTATCGATGCGACCCCTACCTGACGATGAACAGGCAGCCATATGCGGGACGGAGGCGTTGACGCTGGATGGTCACGTCCCCCTGACCAACATGAGAAAAGCCAAGAATAGGAGAATCGGCACGCTGATTGTCGGCGACACATGACAGACGAGTGCGAAGAGCGTAAGTACCGCGGCTAGGCCGACAAGCGGAAAATGTTTGGGATCACTCATCGTGCACTCTCCTCAATCCCCCGCAATCGCTCCAACAGCATCGCCTTCGTGATCGGAACGTCGCCGTCCATGAACGCCGGCGCGTCAATCGATGCGGCGGGGTTCTTGCGAAAGAAAATCGCTGCGATCGTCTGGCGGTAGAGCGATGCCGCGACGTTCCATCCGCGATCGGCGCGTCCAGCACCGACCTTGATGCGGCCGCTGCGGGGCCCGGTGTCGAAGTTGACGACGTCGCGGACGGTGACCGATTCGGGATCGAGCGTGGGGTGCTCGATCAGCCAGAGCGCCGCCACCTGGTAGCACTTCTTCAGCTGGCTCAGTGAGCCGCGGTTCCGTGCGGCGACGGCTAGGCGCAGGATCTCGAAGTCGATCGGGTCCGTGGGCTCCCCACGCAGGGGTGTGTGCGTTGGCGTCTCTCATCGGGCACCTCCGCTCAATCCGAGCTCGGCCGTGCGGACGCGGGGTCTCGATGTCCTCGAGGACCTGGACGACGTCGAGCGCGTCCTGGCTATGGCCCAGGCTGACTCGAGCGGGGAAGGCAGCGACAGTACGAGCGCAATGCAACACTACGAAAAAGAATTGTACGTCGAATAAACGCCCTACGCTACCGTGCGTTAGTGCATTCGTCGCCGTAAACGGGCGGTCTACGCACATGAAAAGGCACGATTATCTCAAATCTCTCATAAAAGTACGCTCTCCGGATTTTGCGTCGCACGAACCGCAGGCACGCCTTGAGCCAGAATCGGAGGATAGGGCATGATTGGATCTAGTAGCGACTCCCCGAACCTTTATTCGGTATTGTCCGCAACATTACCGATATGCATCTGGCTCGGTTTTATCGTCACGATCGCGGCCATGTTCCGAAGACAGCTATCCGCTGTCTTGTCGAGCGTCTATTTGCGAATAAGAAGCGGCGCATCGTTCAAGGCGTTTCAAATAGAACTTGGCTCATTGCCAACGATACACCAGAATGACGCGACGAATATCGTGGCAAGCCGGCCGTTCAACTCAGCAGATAAAGCCATCTCGAAAGAGCGAGAGGCGGAGTATAGGAGGACCAGACAAATAGAGATCGTCCATCGCATTAGCCCAAGCGAAGTCGACGGACAGCTCTATGATATTGTGGTCTACGCAATCGCTCATCGTGACGCAAGTCTGTTGGGGTTGCAAAGAGTCGACTACTACCTCGCACGTCCATGGGGCGAACGAGTCTATTTCAGTGAAGACCGGGCTCGGGCATTCGCTATTCGTACCTGCGCTTACGGACCATTGCTTTGTCTAGCCCGTCTCCATTTCAACGATGGCGAAGCGGCTAACGTCTTCAGGTATATAGACTTCGAAATGGGCGATGTTATAAGAGCGCCGGGAGGATGACGTTTCGGTCGAGCTGACATGACAACGACGGACGGGAATGAACGCCGAAGGGCGGAGCCCGAGCATTGTGCCTTTTGCTTGCAGAGCATGGAAAATGCGCGATTCGGTATTAGGAGACAGCTTGATTTGCGTGGGCTTCCGCCGAGTGCTGCGCGCACGCTGCGCGCTTACCTTGAGGATGGCTTTCCGGCATGCGAGGAATGCGCGAGCGAGATTCGCCTTAAGAATCAAGATGGACTTTTCGACCGACTGAAACCCTTACGAAATGCGATTACGACTGTTCCACGTGCTGACAAATTCAAGCTCTTCAGTTTGATCGGTGCGGGCGAGCTATGTCAGCGTGTTTTCTGGTGTGGCCTCTCGGAGGAGTTCGGAAAGACAATTCCCGTACGCGATGTGCTCGATCCAGCTGTGCAAGTCATCTACGATCTCATCGACGTCAGCATTCCGAAATCGCAGCACCCCAATTTCGGAAATGGCATCCAGATATATGCCTTGCCACGCGTTGATCTGCTGTACATCGAAGAACTCCGCTCGAGGGTCCGCGAAGAAGGGCACGCATCAATCGCCATGGCCGCGCTTGTCAGCGCTGCGGATCTGCGCAACGTTCGACTCGCAGGCGTCGTCGAGGCGCACGAGGTCGACGGAACGGGGAGTATACGAACGTTGGATGAGCTGCGCTCTTGGTACGGCAGACTAGGTTTCGTCCCGGATAGCTCCTATGGGCCCGACGGAGTGAGGCGGGATCCCCTCGCCGCGGAGACCCCGAAGGAGCGTGAAGCAGCTTTTAAGCGCGCAAAAGAACGACTGCGTCTTGACCGCCTGAGCGAGAAATAGGCTGCGCCCGTAGCTAGCGTTCGATCGGCATTTCGATCGGGTCATCCGAGACGTCGACGTGCGGCTGCGAACTCGGCCAATGAGCAAACTCGCTGACCCCACTTCCCCCACCATCGTTCGGGCCGACGACTAGGAAGAGTCCGATACCTCGATCCGCGGCGTTGACTAGAGCCGCGACGTCGACGTTTTCTTTGATGACACCCGTGGGGTCGCCGGCGGTTCGGCGCTTGGTGCCCTTCATGGCGCCACCTCGCCCCCGAGCGCCTCGGCCTTGAGCCGAGTCTCAATGTCCTCGAGCACCTGAACGACGTCGAGCGCGTCCTGGCTATGGCCCAGGCTGACTCGAACGGGAAAGGCCGGCTTCGGATCCGGCCGGGCTGGTTTGTGGCTTTTCCCTGGATTTTTTGTGGATACCCTAGCTGTTCTCACTTTCGATACCTTTCAGTCGCGAAAGCGATGATGGGTCCCAACGGGACGTTCTCAAAAACCCATATGCAATCAGCAGAAATTCCACACGCGCGCGTCAGTCACGCGCGTAGAACCCACGACACATTCAATGATCGAGTACGATTTTTTGCGACGACGTGAAATCGTAGAAGTCGCGAGCCCACACGCCTGTGGGCGTGAACGTTGCGCAGCGCCGCACTTGACGACAGTGCTGAGCACCGGATAAACTGGGATTCCTCGATGCGCCAATGCGCACCGAAACAACTGAATAACACAACGAACAAGTACGCGGCGGCCGATTGTGCCGCGGCGGTTGCCACGAGTCGCAGATCTGCCGGCACCAAGAACGGTGTCGATCCACAACTGCGCAGGCGGGTTCGTCGTCACTATCTTCGCGCGCCGTTTCGGCGTGCCCGGGAGTTACGATTATGCCCGTTGCCACGGAACCCGTTCCACAGACATCGTCCGAGGGCGAGGTGCGTTACCTCGCCGATGTGCCGGCAAGCGCGATGAAGGGTCTCGTCGCATCAACGCCGCGCGGATTTGGGCGGCTCGAGCGATTGCTACAGCAGCTGCAATTTCGCATCAAGGCCGATGCGACACATACGGCCTACAGCGGCGATCGCGATCGGTGTCGACGCTTTTTTCGTGAAGCTCGCCTTGCAAAGGCGGGCTACGATCTGGTCTCGGGGCTCTTGCCCGACGAGCGCATCCTCTTGCTGTTCGTGCTGTGGGGCACGATCATCAAGGGTTGGAAGCTTTCGACAATGCGACGCTCGCTGCGCGGCGTCCAGGACGCGTTCAAACGTCGCGGCGTCGACTTTCCGATGGATTTTCGCTCGGAAGAGAAGTTTTTCAAATCTCTTCGTCGTTTTCTGTACGAGTCGCCCGAGTACCGGCGGCTCACCGAGGTGACGCGTAAGCGTCGCTTTTCGAACAGTCTTTACGCAAAGATGCTCGCGGCCTGCGATGTGAGGACGCCGCACGGCGCGCGCAACCACGCAATTCTCACCAATCTCATCGAAGGATGCTTTCGCCGATCAGAGCTCGTCGCGTTGGACGTCCATCATCGTAAACGCGATAAACGCGGCCACATTTACGTGTTGACGCGGAGCAAAACGAATCAGGACGGGCACGTCGAGTACGTTCCCATGAAGTGCGTTCCGGATCCGTCGTGCCCGGTTTGCTCGGCCGACCGATGGCTGCGCATGGCGAAGATCACGAGCGGGGCGATCTATCGCGGTATCGACCGCTGGGGACACCTGAACGACAAGGCGCTCACGGGCACGGCCATCGCGCTGATCATCAAAGATATCCTCCGCGACATCGGCCTTTCGGAGGACGAGGTGGCGCATTATTCCGGTCACAGTGGACGTCGAACCGGAATCAATCGTCGCCTCGATGCCCGTCAGTCTCCACTGGTCGTCAAACGGCGCGCGCGCATCAAATCCGATTCGACGCTCGAGACCTACGTCGAGGATCCCTATTATTGGCTCGATCAAGATGCCGCGTAGCATGACGTGTGTGACGGACGCTCCTGATATGCTCGCGTTTCTCGAAACACAACTCGCCCACATCATAGCAATCTCCCCGACCTGCGTACGCAATCGCGGCATCGCAGTCAACCATATCCTGAATGTTATCGGCGCCGGTGATGAACATGACGTGCAGCCGCATCACGCCATTCTATGGACAAACCGGTCGCTTGCCGGTCATCCCGAGTGCGATATCGCTCGCCCCCTCACGTCGAGTTCGCTCGTCCAATACGCGACGCAGATCGACAGCGTCTATCGCGAACAATGGGGAGTCGACTCGCCCTTCACGCACGAGGTATGGCAGCATATCTTCGCGATGTGCGCGACGTACGGAAAACCCGAAACGCCCGTCACGCCGGGAACGCGCGAGGTCGTTCGAGAGATCCTCGGCACACTAGACGTGAACAATACAAGGGATCGATGCATCGCCTGTTTCGTGACCCTGGCGTATAGCACGATGCAGCGCCCTGGAGAACTCCTCGCGCTCGATTACGAAGATGTCACGCGTGACCGACGCGGCATCATTGTTCGATTCGGAAAGGCAAAGAACAATCCGGAGTGCCTGATCAGTCACATTCCGGTTCCCTATGATAACGAGCCGGCGTTGTGCCCGGTTCGCCGTCTCGACGAATGGCTGGAGGTAAGGGGAACGTCCGACGGCCCGCTCTACAGGCCGATTCCGCTCAGACGAATCTTAAACCGGCGCCTATCAAAGAGGACGCTTGACGCGTATATCGGGGAAGCTCTCGCACGTGCGCAACTCGTGTTTCCTCGATCCGGGCCGAGTATGTTCCGTCGCGGCGGTGCTACGGATGGCGCGGCGCAAGGGCGCTCGGAAGGATTCTTACGACGTCGGACGCGGCATCGTTCATACGACCATGGACTCGGACGCTACATCGATCCGACGGCCATGGATGACTCCGATTATACAGGGGCGCTCGTTCTGCCGTGAGATGGAATCGACGGCCGAAACGCCCGCACGCGCGCAGGCCAAAGCGCGCGGTGTCGGCGCGCAGTGCAGCGAAGCACACATGGGCAGCCGAACCATTTTTTCTTTTCCTGAAGCAGCTGAAGATTTCGCGCGAAAAAGCGCTGCCGATTCACGCGCAGCGGTTCTTCATCAATCGTGCGACTGATGACGGACAACACGCCGTTCGCCAGGTGCGCAAGCTGCACTCGATCGCCTCCGGGATCAACTACGTGTACGACCAAGCTGGTCTCGAAACGCCGATCGACGACGAAGTCCGCCGATGGCTCCGCCACGATCTCCTCCGTCTTTCGGAAAGAGAGCAAGGGCCGACTCCGCCGATACCGCCCGAGATGTTGGCGGATTGTCTTCGAAGCTTCAATCTCAACTCGATCGTCCAGCATCGGAACATGGTCCATCTGGGCACGATATGGGAGACGGGAATTACAAACACCCATCTTGTCGGTGCGCTCGGCAGCGACGTCTCCGAGTTAGCGCAAGGCGCACGCCTGCGGTGGACGCCCGCACGACAAACGATGCCGGCGCGGCAAATCTCGGTCATCATTCCGTTTCGCCCCTCCGGGATTTGCGTCGCAAGCGCGCTTCTTCGTTGGAAACAACGGCGGATGATTGGTCCCAATGATCCGCTCATTCCGTCCTTCCAGCGACACAACGGAAAGCTGCGACGGATGAGTGATTGCAATATGGCCAACCGAGCACTGCGCCGAGCACTGGTCCGTGCGGGTTACTCGGCCTCTGAGGTGAAGCAGTATTCGACGCAGTCCATCCGCATGCGCCACATGATCGCGGCAGCAGAAGCCGGCGTCTCCCATTACAAGATCGCGGCACGGATGGGCTACTCCAGTCCGTTGCTGGTAAAGACCATCCTGCGTTCGCTTCCCGTATGGGATCCCGCCCTCGACGCTCGGCGAGAGCATGAGGATAGTTGGACCGAGTTAGCGGCGTGCGGATTGTGATGCAGGTCGATTCCGTAGAATCAGTTGTCGTCGCGTACGCACGGGCCGAATCCGCCGCGACGCGTCGCCCGAGACTCGGCTCGGCACTCGATTTGCAGATCGAGGCTGCGACATCGTACGCGGACTCCGTCAACGCCAAGATGGACGTGATTCGTGATCATAGCCTCGGATCCGAACCGCGTCGTTTTGCGGAGATCTTGCATCGATTCTCCCGCTTCTTCTACCGTGATGCGCAGCGCGTTGTGTTCATCGCGTCGCTGGGATGTTTGGGCTCGAAGTCCCGCCATATTCGGCGTCGGGTAAGCCTGCTCCATGCATTTGGCATCGGCGTATACGTGGGGAATCTCGGTCGGATGATCGGGTCGGATGAAATCGCATCGGACGAATGCGTACGTCAGCTACTTCGAGCCTGCCAGCCGCGACTCGCGTGGGTCTGCTACATTCTCCCCGTTTCAAGCACTCGATCAGAGCGCAGGCGCCAACGAAGGAACATCGAGCGCAGATTTGCGTGGATACTCGCACAGACGCAGCACATCGCAACAAAGGTGTTCCCTTGGACGACGGCCTGCCCGGACGCACACATCGTCTCGAAGTACTTTGCGGTACCCTCACACCGCCGGCCGCACAGCATTTTCGTCGTGAGGGATCCGTGGTGGCTCGACGAATTCGATCCGCCGGCGTCGGCCGACCGCAATCACGCGATCTGGATTCGCACAGAGCCTGCGCAAGAGCACGCCGATGCTTCGCGCCCTTCACTCGAGTTTCGTTCCGTGATCGTTGAATGGGGCGAATGCTGACGCGCCCGAGCCTACCGAAGCGCTCCCCTGTCGCGCTATGCTTATTCGCAGCGTGCTAAGGGAGAACAATGGTGTCTGAGGTTTACGACGATGCTGAAAGCAGTCGATTGATACCGGGTCTTGCACCCACGGCCTGGGCCTATCTCGTCGTTTCGAGCGAGCTTCAAGCCGGCACGCTCAAGCATCAGGAAGATTGGGCCGTCCGAACGGCTTCGACAAACGGCTGGACGATCACCGAAAAATTCAAAGACCACTCTTCTGGTCGTGACGGCATTCGCCGGCTGCTCGAGACGCTTCTCGCGAAACTCGAGGCGACGCCAAAATCGCAGCGGCCCGGCCGCATTCTCATGATCCGCATCGATCGCCTCGGCCGCGGACTCGGTCTCGAGAACATCGAGGCACTCGCCCGCCTTCACCGCCTCGGCGTGACGATTCACACGCGCGACGATGGCGACGTGCGTCTTGCCAAAGCATCCGACACGCTGATGCCCATCCTGAAATCGATCGTCGCAGGGCTCGAGAACGAGGCGCGACGCGATAAAGCCAAGGCAGTCATCGAACGGAGACGGCGCCTTGGCCAGGCCCCGACGAACAAGCGGCCGTACGGACTGTGTCTCGACGAGAATAGACACGATGTTCCCGACGAGCCGCGCGCCGCCGTGGTTCGTCTGGCTTTCGAACTCGCGTGTAACGGCTTCGGCTACCAAGCGATCGCAAGACGCATTGCCAAGATCGCACCGCAGGCTCGCTACAAGAACGGACGCGCGTACGACGTCAACTGGACAGGCGATCGTGTCCGAAGATTGCTTAACACGAAATCGTACTGCGGGACACTTGTCGATGAGCTGACCTGGCATCGCGCGCACGCGCTCAAATATCATATAAGGTCGAAGAGTCGGCATCAATGGCCATTTGCCGGCGCTCTGCGATGCACGTGTGGCCGGATGCTGATCGGTTCGTTCCGAGGATCCCCGCCGCAACAGGTCTACCGCTGCTATGCAGTCGGCACGCACGGACGCAATCTCCTGATCGCAGCAAGCGTCGTCGAAGCGCAGTTCATCGACCTGTTGAGACGACTACGAGCCGATCCGAAGCTCATCGAGAGCTATGCCGCTTTGCCCGGGTCGTCGCGCGCGAAATTGCGGACGCTCGACGCACGGATCGTTGAGTTACGGAGACAGCTTACGACGATCGCAGGAGAGCGCGAACATTGTTGGCAGCTGAATCGTTCTGGGCACATCCGCGACGGTGATTTGCAAGCGCGCCTCGATGAGATTGCAACAAAAGAGCGGCAGATCAAGAACGATTTGCGTGATACGGAGCGCGAGCGCTCGCAACTCAACGCCCAGCGCGAAGAGCGTACGCGCGCGGACGCCTTGGTGCGTAATGCAGCGCAGTCATGGTCCCTAGCGACAACCGAGGAACGCAGGCGATTGAGCCAGGCCTTATCTCGAGCGCTCGGTGGCCTCGTCGTCGGACCCGACCGCACGCTCCGAATTTCCGACCGAGTCGATCGCCCTAGCCAGCGCGCATAAGTGGCGTATATAAGGAAGAGCGAGTCCCAGAGCGCCAACCGTCGGTGCGACTTTTCTCGTATTCGATCAGAGCCGAGTGGTCTCGTGAGCGCTCGATACGGCTCGCGTTGGGACGTCCAATCGATCGAAGCGAGCCGATACATCTTGCGTCGCTTGTACGATCATGGCAATGGTGCCGTCAGCGCACAATTCGAGTCCGAGCTCATCGCTGACATCGCGCTCGAGAAGCTCTGCAAACGCAAACGCTGTCGCAAACCGATCGCCAAGACGCGTCTGATCAACGCATTGCGCGTCGGTCAGCCGGCAATCTATTGCAGCCATGTCTGCCAACAACGCGAAGCGCAACGAAAATTCGCGGCCAAAGCGCGTCGGCACGCGTGCGTTAAATGAGTAGCTACACGTATCAGATGGCATACGCCTGATGGGGAAGCGCTATCGAACGATGCGGCGTGGCGATCGCGACCGGGAACACGTTATCCTCACACTTGGCCTAACTGATGACGAGCTCGATGAACTCGTCGCGCGCGCGGGCGCGGATTCCGTTCTCGAACTTACACGCATCTTGGAGAAGTTCATCATCCGCAATCGAATTCCAGTCGTCATCCGCAGAACCGGCGACAAATGGCTCGGCGGACGAAGTCTCCTCGAAGTGCTTCGATCAGAGGGAATCGATTCGATCAAGAAATATCTCGATCGCCTCTTTTCATTCATTCCAGAATGAACATCTCGGCCCAGCACGATATATTGCACCGACTGCAGCGACTTATTGACGCATTCGGACAAAAAGAATGCTGCGACTTTCGTTTTGTACGAGTACCTTCGCGTGAGAACAGTGAGTGCTTGCAGCACGGGCGGCATATTGATTTCAGTTCCAACAAATGATCCACGCGAATTCTCCGATGAAGGCGCTCGGAGGACAAGGTGGGGGAGTTCGAATTATCAGCGGACGCTTCTCGTTTCGAACGAAAACGTCGTCCAAGTTCGGTAACGGTTCGAGCATGGTTCAAGCGATACCACAGTCACCCGGAGACTCGCAATCCTCACTATTGCTAGTCCTCGAGCGGAACCCGCTTCTGGTTTTCCGACGTCAGCGTGTGCGTCGTCTTGTGCGAAGCCAGTCGTAACGCCACAGGGATCATAAGAGTCATGAGGTCCGGCGCAAATCTTGCAATGCACCACGTATGTGGCATAGACGAGCTAGGTCAGGCGCCGCTTGAAGCCGCAGATCGCATCGTTTCGATCCTTGCGCCCGATGCGCCGGTCCCTCAGCGTCTGGTTGGCATGTCCAAGCCCGTGCTATTTCTCCGGTTTCATGACGCGATCGGGCGCGAGGTCGGTGCCGTCCTACCCGCTGATGCGGATATCCAGGCCTTGCTCGATTTCGATGCTGACGCTGACGTGAACGAACGTTTGATCGTCCACTGCACGGCTGGCATTTCGCGATCAACTGCAGCGCTCATCACGTTGCTCGCACAGCGTCACTCGAATCTCGACGACGAGCTATTTGAAAAGCTTCGCAAGCTGCGCCCGAAGGCATGGCCGAACTCGCGTATGATTGAGATTGCAGATCGGATGCTTGAGCGGCGCGGCACCTTGATCGCCGCCCTGCGCCGGCACTATGTCTACCAGACGAGACGATATCCCAAAATCGCGAGAGGTATGCTTTCGCTGGACCGGGAGATTGAGGTACCCGTCGAGGTTCCGACGAGCTCTGAAGGACTGACGGACGCGATAAAGGCCGGACTTCGTTACGACGAGCTCCAAGGAAACGCTCACGACGCGCAAGCCTTGCCCGGAACGGTCATGTCACTTGCGGCATACCTCCCCCACGGCGACGTCATGGTGCTGGAGGCGAGAGAACGACTCGCAGGTGATCAGAGCAAGTGGCCCGGACGCAGAGTTAGGGAAATGATCGTGACGCTCGCCAAGCGCGTCGCCTGGGCACACGGCATTGATGAGTAAACGAAATCGAGCCGGTGATTTCCACTTGGTGAAACAAATCTTCGGGACAACCGATGCCCTTCGTCTCCATGATGCCATCTTAGGCGGCAGAATCAGCTCTGCGGCATTGATCCGTGCGATGCGTGTGTTATATCTCGACAAGAAAACGTTGGCGCGGATTCTGTCAGTCAGCGACGCGACCATGAATCGAAGGCTGAAGGCCAAGGCCCGGCTGCGGCGCCAGGAAGCTGAGTGTCTGGTTCGATTGGCGCGTATAGCCGATCTTGCGGCACGAGTCCTCGGTGCCGTTAAGGCTCGGCGCTGGCTTTCGCAGCCCACTGCTGCTCTGGGCGGAGATCGCCCCATTGATCGGTTATCGACAGAGCTTTCCGGTCGAGAGGTCGAGCGGGTTCTTTTGGACGTCGGATGTGGCGGAGTCGCATAAGCCACGTGCTTTCGATAAGTACCGTCGTGCGAGAACTCGTTGAGATTCTCGGCAGCCGCCGCATCGTCGCGGTCCTCTCGGGAGCAAAATCGGTTCGCGAAGTTACGGCCTGGATGAACGACGTTGAGCCTTCGGCAGCGTCCGAGAACGTTCTCCGCACGGCATTTCAAGCAGCACGGGTCATCGCCGAGATCAAAGGGACCGCGACAGCTCGTGCGTGGTTTATGGGCACAAACTCTCACTTCGGGTTCGAGGCACCCGTCATCGTATTGCGTGATAGGAGTGAAAGCGCATGTCCTGATGTGCTTGATGCAGCGTGGTACTTCCTTAACGGCTGATTCGATTTCGCTGAAGTAGAGGGACTCATCATCGCCGATCGGATCCTGATCGTCATTCGGCGACGGATGGTTGAGCTGGGCCGAGGGGCAGCCTCGACCTTAGCTAGGCACGGAACGTATCGCTTTGGCGACGATGCCAAAGCGCGACGCTGGCTTATGCAGCCGGTCCCCCCACTCTTGGAGGAACGTGCCCGATTGAGCAATATGCCCCACCCACGCACCGAGGCCAGAACTGTAGAGTCAGGGCTCACGCGTAGCGGCATAGTTGGTCGCACGCCTTTCTGAGCCGTTCTGCTACTTTCGATTTCGAGATCGGTACTGGACAAACGTCCCCACAACGAAGACGAGAAAAACCGCGACGTGTACGTCAAAAAACCGGGACGGCCAAAAATAGCCAGCCACTATTAGAACCAATGCGCCCAATAGGAAGACTAACCACATCCAATGCTTTGGTGGTTTGATGCCTAACTCGGGCAACTCCTGACCAGGAATCACCGTTTTCTCGGAAACATTGAAGTCTGCTCGCTACCGATGATCGTCATCGAAATCGTTGGATCGGAACGGCGAAGGCAGGACGTCACTTTTGCCTTCGGTTCATGTATGCTGCGACTTGCGCCAAGGCCACCCCTATCATGGAGACCGAGATAAACAGAAACGCGATGATCCCGGGATAAACGCCCCTAAACAATGGCACGATTGTAAGGGCGCTCGGGGGAAGCATGCCATACGCAAACAACGTAACGAGCGCTGCCACTGTGAATGCCGCTATCATTGAAAAGTGCGGCTTCGGCTTACCAAGGGCCACCGGGCTCTTTGCTTTCCCGATAACCCATTGCCACGACCTCCACGAGTTACCCTGACGAAATGATCTGATCGAGGTTTTGTTGGCTGAAGCTTCGGCCGTCGAATCTCGGCATTTGAGTAATGGCTTCAGAACGTTGAACAGGCTGCTCGCTTTTGCGATGAGTTCTGACTTTCAGCGAATCACAGCAGGATGGCAAGCGCACTAGTTCTTGATACACTTCGCTGCTTGGGCCATCGTTGATCTTCTGCCGTTGGCACGATTCGTGGAGGTTACACCCGAACACGAGTTTGCGACACCGGGATATGTGCCTCCCGAGAAGGTCGGAGGATTGAAAATACTTATAAGTGTGTTATAGAGCGTGCTAGCACCCTCGCCGCCAAGCACGCCGAGACTGCATAAACCCCCAATTAGTTCGCAGATTATGTCTGCATCAGTCTGAAGAACTTCTTGGTAACATTCGTCATCTTGGTTGCATAGTAACTGTTCATTATAGAGCCACTGCACTATGCAATTGACATTGCACTTGATCGGGATCGGTAATATGATGACGGATGGATTCCTGCGAGCGGAAACGTCAAGTGAGAATCCACCAGCCAACGAGCCAGGCGCCGCATCCGGAAGGTGCCGAGGGTCCGTCGGGATTGAGGACGTTGACCCCGAACTCGCGCCTCGAAGAGATTGGTAGGCTATATCGTTATGGAAGTGACTGACGCTTAATCCCAGCACATTCCGCGTTGACGAAGTACCACTCGGGTCGACGTTCGAGAGCGCGTTATTTCGGTGCCATGTCGCCGGACTCTGGACCTGCGGCGTACTGGAGTATGACGAGCTCAAATCGGGTGTCATCCATTGCCCCGTGATCTGGTCCCACGCTCTCGCACCCTCGAAGGCGTTGAAACCGTGGGAGACGGAGTTCTCGGCTATCCCATCGCTTCCAAAGGACGCGAGTGGGCCAAAAGCGTTACTCGTAATATACTTGCCTTCATAGGTACTCGAAGACGCGGTGATACCGGCTGCGCACTGCTGACTGTAGGAATTGGGCGTGGTCCATCCGCCAAAGCCCGTCGCATTGTGACTCGACACGACATTTCCGTTCATGTCACGGTCCCAAACAATTTGCGCTGCGGTGGGGGAGATAGCAACCTCGGCGAGCACATTACCATCGAGATCGCTTATCTTTAGGTCATCCAGGCTGCCATGGCCCTGCGTGTTGACCGTGTAAAGCACGTTTGGTCCGTCCCAACGCACGAGCTCATTCCTTCCGGTGAGCTCCGAACCGACAATCTCTTCAGGCCGGCCGAATGGCCCATAAACGTAGCTCTCGGTGTGTGGGTTTCCGGCTGCCGTCGAGAGATTTCCGGCGCAATCGGTTCCTCCCGGAAACGGATAATTGTCGCGATAGTCTGAGATCAACCGATTACGTGCGTCGAACGAACGCGTGAGCGTTTCTGCAGGAGAGACCGGCTGCGTCGATCCGCTTACCGATCGTCCCAAAGCATCGTAGGAGAATGTACGATAGCCACTCGTTGCGTTCGTTATCTTGGTTATTTGGCCGCTGAGCGGATTGAACGATGCGACTGGCGCGTTCGCACCTCCACTTACGTTCACGAAGCTCATCGCGCCACTTCCCGCAGCCAGACCCTGATATGGAAATGCAGTACTAAAGGTGCTAAATGGTGATTCCGAATAGCTTGTCGTCGTATTCTCGCCCCGAATGTTATAGGCGTAGGATACGGAATACGGCCCGGTTTCGGGCCATTGATTCGGCGTGTACCAACCTCGCGCACTTGTGAGCTCATCCTCGAGGTCGTAGTTCATGTACGTGTATGAACCCGTCATGGGCAATGTGAGCGTTGCGATCTGACCGTGCGAGTACGTTCGTGACGCCGGAACGAGCGTGTAGCTTCCCCACCATGGTGACGATGCCGACACGGCGCTACCCGTATATGGATCGGATTCCGACAACGTTCGTCCAGCGTTGGAATACGTCCAAGAGAACGATCCCGGAAGACCGAGCGTGGAGCTGGGCACCAATGTCTTGAGCTTTCCGTTGGCAGCGTAGTCGTACACCAACATGTTTGAATACGTTACACCGGCGACCCCAACCGTGGTGTCATGAATCGACAGCGTTGAGCGAGCCCCGTTCGCATAATACCCGTAGGTAATTGTGTTCGTTCCATAAGGGGACGCGCCCGTTCCCGACGAGGTTACGAGACGTCCATCGGCGTCGTACGTCGACGTTGACGTTCCCGTGGTCGAGTATGTGGCTGATGCCAATCGACCATCGGCGTCAGCCTCGTAAGACTCAGTCGGCGTAGATCCCGCGGTTTGTAGATTCGAATAGTTAGCTGCATTACGCATGCCGCGCGCGTCATAACTGAACGTTGAAACCTGGCCAAAAGCGTCGGTTTGAGAGCTGAGCAATCCCAGCGTCGCGGAACTCCCATCATAGACGGCTATGTACTGAGGAGCTCCGCTCAGATATGCAAGTTCATATGTTGCAATTGGTCGGTCAAGGGCATCGAATGTCTTACCGTCGGTTGTATTCCAGGTCGGCGTCCCCGACGGCGACCCAGCTTGAGTTCCTGTTGGCGAGTACTCTTGGACGGCGAATAGCTGGCCGTACGCTTTCAATCCTGTGTTCGATCCTAGGCTAACCGTTCCGCCCTGCGTGAGATCATAGAGATTTCGACGCATCGTACTGTACGAGAAGAAATCTGTCGGATCGTGTGGATAGATAGTTTCGACGAGCCTGCCCGGTCCATCGAAGTAGTACGATGTCACGCCCGGTGTCGTCACGCCAGCGGAATCCCCGAAGTGGTGCGTCACCGACGTTTCGTTGCCGTCCGCGTCGTACGTAAGTATGGTCCCCGTGCCTGCCCCGTGCTGAACAGCCGTCGATGTCATTTGCGTTTGGCCATTCGCATAGTATGCGGTATAGGACGTCACGCTGTCGGGATCTGTCGTGGACAACGGACGATTTATTCCATCGTATGTCGTCGTCCATGTGCCAACACCATCGTTCTGCGAGACGACATTTCCGTAGACATCGTACGAGAAGGCTTGCTGCGGTGTCCAGATAGTCGAATCGTTTTGTGTAATCGACGCGTCGGTTCGCGAGGTCGGTAGGCCGTAGTCGGTGCCGCCTTGAGACGAAGGGCTATATGCGATCGTCGTTACGTAACCGAGCGGAGTAGTCGTTGACGTCAGTTCGCCGAAGGGCTCCGCGGATGTGGGCGAATAGACGTTGCGGGTCGTTCCCGATGTCGACGGACACAGCGTCATGCTATTTGATGGCCGGCTTGTCCAATCCATGCCGTTTTGGTTCGACCAATGCGGATCACATGATGCAAGTAGATTGTGGTTAGAATCGTAAGAACTATATGTTGTCGGCCGGAAGGTGCCTTCGGTTGTAACAGTTGAGGGGGATCCGATCGCCGTAACGTCGCCGTAGCCATCGTTTGCGTAGTCCGTCTCGTATCCACGGGGATCGATTTTCGAGATGAATTGGTTATCGGTATCCCATACCGCCTGAGTTGTTAAGTATGTCGTCGGTGATGTGTATGATTGTTTCGTCGTCACGCGTCCCAGCGAATCAAACACATATTGCACATAGTGCCCATCAGTATCGCCGACGTTCGAGTTCCCGTTGCTCGGATAGTTGATCGTGACCGTACTAAATACTGTGAGACCGGTTGGTTCCGACGGTTGAATCGGTCCCGCACTAGTGCCGTCGGCAATCGTGGGATTGACGTAGCCGCTCGAGTTCAAACTTGATGTCTCGCCACTCGAGTTGTAAGCCATCGTCATCCAGCTGCCGTCACTCGAATTGAGATTCTGACGCGGATCCACGATCGTCTGCATTTGGTGCGAAGTCACAGGAGTAAGGTAGCTATGGCTCTCTTCGAGGGTCGCAGAGATGTTATTGCCCGGACGCGACACGCTGATCAGGTTTGCATAACTATCGTAAGAGTACGTGACCTGACTTCCGTTTGGCCACGTCAAGCTGGACAACAAACGAATACCGTTGAAGTTCGCGAAGGCCAGCGTCAACGCCATTCCGTCTTCCGCCGTGACGACGATCTGGTTGAGATTCTCAGCGCTTGACGCATCACCGCCGTCGAACGAGTAGGTTAGTACTAAGTTGTTGTTCGTATTTCGCCCATAGATCGATGCCAAGCGTCCGGTCAAGCCTGCAGTTGCGGGTAGTTGTGTCGGAAGGTTGAAGACATAGACCGTCCCATCGGTTTGGGTCCACTGGACGGCGGTCGCAAACAACTGAAGTTCGGCATGCACGCCGGGAGGGGGGATATAGCCGCCGCTTCCATCAGGCGTATAGTCGAAGCGCGACCCATCGGCCGCGAAAACACTAATGCCTCCGGAAGCGTTGTTGGCCACGCGTACGTCGTACGAGCACGTCCAACCGTTTCCGTAATTCGAGGCGACTGAACCATCGGTACCGACGTTGTCATGCGTGCTCTGCGAATTGTAAGAGCGAACCATTTCGAGCGGGACACCCTTGTGTGGCACATTCACGTCGCTTGCGAGAAATACAAAGTTGCCATTCGCAACATTCACGTTGTAGCTTCCTGCGCCAGCGATTGCCCCACTGTAATAGGCCCACCAGGCGAGGACACCGGTCGTCGACCCGACACTGTTGTTAACGTTCAAGGCGTGTCGGTCAGATGACGCTATGTGCGCCGGAGCCGCTACCGTGGAGTTTCTTACCGGACTCGCAATTGCGGAAGACATTGCGCGCACGGTGTTAGCGGAAGGAAGGGTTGTGGTTCGGTTCGCCGACTGCGCTATCGGCCTCATGGTGGCATGCGGATTGGTTGGTCCGCTCGCCGCACGATGATGTTCGAGCTTGAAGCCGTTCGACCACGGACGAAAATGGCGGGCAGCCGTATCGATAGCAACGCCGCTACCTGGGCGTACAGCATTTGCCGGTCGTGCTCGTAAGGGAAGCGACGCGGGAATCGCTGATCGTTTCGCATTGTTGCTGATCGGCGGCACAATGTGCAGGACGGCCGACTGAGCACTTGCGGGCAGGGCTTTGATGTTCAAGAAAAGGGTAGACCCCGCGAGTACCATCGCGCAAAGGCGTCGCAACATAGATCTTCTCCGTAGAAAGACTTAGCGCGCCGACCAGGCGGCGTCTCATAGAAAGATACACGATCCTTGCGCCCTTTATAAATCACTTTGTGCTGGTCACAATTACTGATATCTTTTGAGCGCTAGAAAGATGCAACACTACCACTCACGATTTTTGTTAGCATCTCGCAAGGTTACGACATCCTAAAGTCCACAATATCGCCGACGTTACGACACTGCGGTGATGGCATGTACGAGTGAGCCTCATTCAGCGTTTGACACTCAGGCGAGACGGGACTCGTCGTCGCCCGCGTTATCCGGGCTGACCTTGTCCTATTGCGCTATCGAGATTGGGATGCGCACGGTAGATGCAATGTTGTCGGCTCTCGACGCCGTCACGAGAAGCTGCGTTGATTGCTGTCCGTCAAGGCCAATGGTGTTGAACTTATACGATCCTTGCCACTGACCCGGTGCGGTCTGCGTAAGCTGAACTGCATTCGATCCCCCAACCGGGCCTACCGTCAACTTCGCTACATTGGTCGTTGTGACGATAGCAACATTCACCGGCACATTGTTGCTCAACACTGTCGGCGCGAAACTGACGTAGAATATCTGTACCGCATCAGTCGCTCGCGCGAAGTTGTTGGCCGGCGCCTGCCCAAACGTGAACGTATTCGTAGCACCAAAGGCAGCTGGTGTCGGTCCCGGTGAGGGCTTTACCTCAGCCGGTGGTGCGAGCGCTCGCGCTGCCGCCGCAGCGGGCGCTGTGGAAGCCACGCTCCGAATGAGTGGCAATATTGTCCCCGCCGGAAGAGTCGGAAGTGGTCGGGGAGTTGGTACGTTCGGAATCTTCGATCCCATGGGTGCAGCTTGTTCGCCGTCCTTCAGGATGTGCGGCGTTACTACAATTACCAACTCGTTGCGTGTGTTCGACACGTTGTTGTTCTTGAACAAGCCGCCCACAAGTGGAACATCTCCCAAGACCGGCACCTTGTTGACGGTCTTGCTATCCTGCTCCTGAATGAGCCCGCCGATGACCAGCGTCTGGTTGTCGAGGAGCCTGACCGTCGTTTGTGTATCCCGTGTCGAAATCTCCGGAACCCCGTTGAGGATGCCCGAGAGACTGTTCACGACCGGATGAAGTGCAACCGTGACTCCTCCTTCCGCATCGACAATCGGCGTGATATCGAGGTTTACGCCCGTCTGAAACGTCTGCAGCTGCTGCGTGACTATAGTACCTACGCCGCCTCCAGTCGTTGTGAGAATTCCAATCGTGTCGCCTGCACGAATAGATGCCGTGTGACCGGATAAGGTCGTTATTCGCGGGTCGGCAAGAACTTGCGCGGTTCCGTCTTGGATCAAAAGGTTGAGTTCAGCGGTCAATGAGAGCGGCGTGCGCGTTATCGTCTGAAGTCGTTGAATCTGAAACTGACCGTTTGCATTCAAGGGAGGCGTCAGTTCCGAAAACGTTGTCGCGATGATCGGCTGAGGCAATTCTAGGCCGAGATTGCGAGCCGTCTGGACGTCCATCTCCATGATGACCGTATCGAGGACGACGAGGGGCTGCGGAATATCCAGGGCTTTGAGGAAATTCTTTCCGATTCCGATGCTGTACTGGCTCCCCATTAGGACGATCTGACCGGTATTCGGAAGCGACGAAATTTTCAGATCTGGAGCCAGCGTCTGCATCGCCTGGTTAAGCGCCGTCGCCATGTCCGTCGTGCTTTGCTGTGCGCCGCCGGTCGCACTCGGGACGGCCGATCGCAGCGTCACGATCTCGAAGTTTCCGCCTCCGGCACCGGGTGCGGCGGTGCCTCCCGGCGATGACGCCGCGTTTCCGTCGAGTTGTGCGATTGCATCGGCGATTCGCTGTTGCTCATCCGACGTTGCCGCCACAGTAATCACATTGAGGGCCTTGTCGGCAGCAATGGTCGCTGTCGGAAATCCCTTCGCCAAGAGATCCGCAAGAGACGTCGCATCGATCGTCCGAATCTTATAGACCTGCGCATACCGCGCGTTGAATGGGGGAAGATCGAGCGATACAGCGAGCGACCTTGCCTTCGCTACGTCTTCGGGCGCGCCGGTAAGGACTACGGCAGCACCCGCGACCGCGACTCTGACATACTTTGCCTCGAGGCTGATTGCCCGAGCGATGTCTTTCGGGCTTCGATGGACGATCTTTACCGTCTCAAAAGCCATGGGTTTAGCTGCGGACGCTGGTAAAGCATCGAGTCCTGAAAGCAACAGTCGTATTTGTGTCATGTCCTGCGGCGTTGCGCGAACAAGAATGCTGCGTTGACTCGCAATCGAGAACCCCGACTTCGGGAACAGAGATTCCAATGTCTGAACCGCCGCCTTGGCGTCTATTGTGCGGACAGGTTCAATCTCGGTAACTGGATCTGTCGGATTCTTGATGTCTAGAGTTTGCGCAATCGAACGGATCGAGTTTAGATCATCGGGGCTGGCGCGAACGACAATGCTGTTGGTCGACTTATCCACCGCAATCGTAGCTTTGGGAAACACTCGCCGTAAAACGCTCGCCGCATGCCCAGCCGCAATCACTTGAAACGCAATTGAACTCGCTGACGTAGTTGTATCGAGTTTCGTTTCATCCGTTGCCGGTTGAATTACGTAGGCGCCACCCTGCGTTCGGAAGGTCAAGTGGAGAGGAACCAAGATGCGCCGTAATGCGTAACCAATCGTCACGTCGTGCAGCGCGATCGTCGTCCGACCGCGAACTGCATCTGACAGCACGATCTGCACACCGCCAACCTTGGCGAGACGTCGAAGAACCGAAACCGTCGGCTCATTATTCGCGTCGATGGAGACCGGCAATGCCGACATTGCCGGCCCGATTAACAGGAGCGCGAATATTAGCACGAGGCCTGTGAGGCTAAGGCGTTGATGCATCATATATGCCTTAGTTCTCGTGCATGCTCGCTATGAACATTGGCTTGAGTTCGCTTGGCTCTTGAAATGCAGTTGCCAACATGCATGAAGCGCGATACCGACGCGAGTCGCATAGTAGGCTATCCGCCGATCTCTCTTGCCACATACGGCTCGTGCCCTAGCTAATGACATGAATGCGAACACATCCGTTGGGCGTCATGCTCAGCGTCCAGAGATCAGATCTTCGTGTGCGCCTGGTTCCCGCCCAAGCAATCCACTCAGGAATGCCGCAGCTACCAGCTGTGCGCGAGAGCGAACATTGAACTTGAGGAACAGTATTCTTACGTAGCCTTCGATAGTAGCTTTTCTACGATCGAGCTTCGTAGCGATCTCTTTACTGTGAAGTCCCGCTGCGAGGAGCGCGATAACGCGCTGCTCGAGATCCGTGATGTCTTCGATCCCGCATCGCCGAAAGCGCGTTTCCATTTGCCCCCAAAGCCGAAGTGTGGTGCGCCGTTATCGCGGCGCGCAGATACACGAGAGATATTCACACACTACATTTTTTGCGGCGTAAGGTCACTCGGCAAAACTGACCCTCATAATTGATCATTGTTTGTAACTAAGTACATCCACTAATAATCAGAGGATGACGCCCGTCATCGTCTACTGTCGACAGTAGTACGAGCACTAACGCTGTTCACCGTTTTCGCCGACCACTAACGTTGGCTCGGTGTCACTCCGTTAGGCATTGAGGTGGGCCCTAACGTTTCGGCGGTAACCTCGTGCTCGGGCGGGCGCATCATTTGTGTTCCTGTCATCTCGGAGTTTTTCGTGACCATTCTGAATTCAGTGGAAAATGGTCATTTGGTCGCGGAAGAGCTCATGGGACCTTGTGACAAGTGCGGATACTTCGCGCCAACGATTTCGAACCTTGAACATGCAATCATCGCAGAGCTCGCTAAGGGTCTCCAAACCAAGGAAATCGCAAACAAGGTCAAACGAAGTAAGCCAACTATTGAAGGTTACATAAGAACATTGTTCTTGAAGTTTGGCGCTCGGACACGCGCTCATTTAGTTGCGGCTGCATATGAAAACGGGACGCTGGCTCCGCATCATCACCGATAGGTGACCATCGTCTTTGATGGTCCGGAATCACGGCGACACGATCCCGCCCTGACTTGCGCAGCCGTGATGCCTGATTTCCCTCGCGGAGTCGAATCGCTAGCAAGGCCGAGCGAACTGCAGCTCCGCGAGTTGTTCAGCCAACTTAGCTCTGAAGTCTGATCACAATGCATTTGGATCGCAACGAGGAGATCGACGATGCCAGCAACCGTTCGCGTTGAGCTACACGGGGTTCGCCACGAGGAACAGCCCTATCAGACCTTGCACCGCGCCATGGAGCAGCAAGGATTTTCGCGCCAAGTTGTCGCCGATGGCGGCGGTCGATTTTGGCTTCCGCCGGCGGAGTATCGGTACGAAGGCGATCGCACTCTCAGCAGGTACGCGAGCTCGCAAAGGCCGCCGCCGCGCAGACAGGGAGAACCTACACCGTACTTGCGACCGAGGGTACTTGGGTCGGTTACAAGCTGACGCCGGCATGATAGCCGTGCGCGGGGTTATGCGAGAGCGCGAATGACAAGCCTCAACGCGGGCGCGGTCATCGAGGCAATCATTATGGCCGCGATCCTAATCCTCGCGCTTATTTGCTACGCGATTTTCGCGACACGACGTGATCTCTACCACACGGAGATCCGTCTTCGTGAGACCGCCGACCGTCGTCTACCGAACAACCTGCCCTCCCGGTTTGCGCAACTCGATACGACGAAGCTCGAGATGCGACGTCTCGAGATGAGCCTTGCTATGGCCCGGACGCTGGCCGGTACGCGACTTCTCGCGTGTCTAGTCGGCGCGTTTCTGAGCCTCTTTGGCGTCTTGTGGCTCTACTCACAGCCATATCTTCTCGGCAGAACGCCCGTACCTTATCGGGTCACCTCAGCGAACCCGACGAATGTGGGTGATGGTCGTTTGCTATGCGCCGACATTCGCCAAATATCGCCGCGTTTGCACCTTTGCGAGGCGGCTTGCCATGCGAATCTTCCTTTGCGCCCGTCCTTGGTGACGAGAGCACCGCGGAGGGACAACTCTTAGTAGTGAATGCCTCCAAGCGTGCGGCAGCCCGATGCCATCGGGGTGGCATGATGCCGATTTCAAAGAAGAGGGCTGCGAGGGTCGCGGTTATACCGGGGATCGTCAATTGTTGAGCTAGACAGCAATACGACCAAGCAGTTCAAACTCATAGGGGAGGGCTTACTGTAAGGTAAATGGGGTCGAAACCTTAATGGTCGCCGTCGTTATATGGTGAGCGTACATGACTCCTGAGCAGTTTAGCGATCAAGCTCCCGGGCGGCTCGTCGAGGCAACCGATGCTCTTGGCAATCGCGGCCACGCCTTCGTACCTGCCGAGCTTCCCCCAGAAAGAGATTTTGGCGCTCGAGGACTTCGGCTTGCCCTTTCGGACGCCGATCAGGCGCTCGCGCGTCTCGGAGGTATGGCCCGCGAGATCGAGCGTCCTGACCTGCTCTTTCGGAATTTCCTCAGGCGTGAGGCCGTGCTGTCCAGCAAGATCGAAGGCACGCATACAACCCTCGCCGACCTCATCATGTTTGAGGTCGCTCCAGGCGGCGACATCGACGATCGTAAGGACGATGAAATCGTTGCAAATTATGTCGCTGCTTTCAATTACGGTTGCGATCGGTGTACCGAACTCCCCATTGGCCGGCGGCTGCTCTCCGAGATGCACGAGATTCTCATGCGCGGTACCAATGCGCGAGAAAAGACGCCCGGTGTCATCCGCGACTGCCTTGTGGCAATCGGAGCGCTACCGCTCGCAAGGGCACGGTTCGTACCGCCGCCCGACCTATTCGTTCCCGAGCTCCTTGAAAATCTCGCGAACTACATCGAGAGCTATAAAGAACCACTCCTCGTAAAACTTGCTGTCGCCCACTATCAATTCGAGACAATCCACCCGTTTCGCGATGGCAACGGGCGCCTCGGCCGCCTCCTGATAACGCTGGCGCTGCATCGAGCCCGACTCTTAAGCGGCCCTCTACTCTACTTGAGTGCGTATCTTGAGCAACACCGAGACGAGTACTACGATCTGCTTTTACGCGTTAGTACCCACGGCGCGTGGGACGAATGGATCGAGTTTTTTCTCGATGGCGTGCGAACACAGGCACTTGATGGAATCGCACGGACGACGAGGCTGGCCGATTTACGGGCGAGTTACCATCAGAAGTTAACCGGCCCGCGTACGACACAAAACATCCATCGACTCATCGATGAGCTCTTTAAGATTCCAGCAATCTCGGTCCCGATCGCTCGGGATCTTCTAGAGATATCGTACCCGAGTGCACGAGCGCTGATCGATCGATTGATTGAAGTCGGCATCCTGCAGTCGAAGGCGATTGTCCTCGCGGGTACAGCATATTACGCAGCGGATGAACTCATTCACGCAATCGACTCTCCGATCGAAGCCGAGGGTGAACACGTTCAGCAATAACGCGTCGTGCTAGCCGAATGATCGAGAACATTCATGCCGTTGCGCCTTAGCGGTTCAAGCCTCCCAAATAAAACGTACTCTTTCATACCGCTGATTTTAGTCACCGAATAGCATGATCACGATGGCCTTCGGAACGACGTTCGAGTCTGTTGCCCCGCATGGTGCCGTCATCGTAGCTCTTTGTGTTTCTACGGCTTGATCGGTCCGATCCGACAAGGCCTTTGCCGCGTCGACATCACCATCACTCGGAAGTCCCACACGATACCTTCGCGCGAGGATCCCGACGAGATTCTGCACGTGAGAGACGGCGGCTTTAGGAACTGCGCCACCACTTTCCAAAAGCTCCTGCTGCGTTTGGGCGACGCTTTTGAGAATATGGTTCGCCTGCGCGACTTCGTCGACGCTCCACAGATGGAGGTATTTCCGGCATTCGGCACCGCGAATATACGGTTCGAGTTGAGATTCTGAAGACGCTAACAAAAGTCCGCGCCAAGCCAACAGCACCAAATGATAGGAGACGGGCTCCAATTCTTCGCAGCTCGTCCCGCTCCCACTTTCCGAATCGGCCTCACGCATTGGTCTATCGGTATTGTCAATAAGTTGCAGCCGCGTCGAAAAACCACTCGTCTCCGCCTTTGTAAAAGCAGCAGCGCTTGCATTGAGTCGTGCTCGCACATATGCGCAGTCTGCTTTGGCGCTCGTCGAAAGGATCGCGAAAAACGCCGAAAGCGAGATCATAAGAATGACAGCACGAACCATTTTGCTTCTCCTATGCGTCATTGGCCATTACGCGTGTCACGATCGCCGGCAACGTTCGCCTCTTTTCGACAAACGTACGCCCCGTGTTTCGTGCGGCCGTACCATCGCATGCCCTTCTCATGGTAGATGCCACTCGCCGTGTTGAGCCATACGACTTCATCTTTGGGGCAATGCGCGTGCGCAGCTGTCTCGGTCACGAAGAACCGAAGCGCCGCAGCCGAGACGGGCGGTGGCGCGGCCGCGCCGCTCGTCGTTAGAACGCCGGAGACCAGCAGTGCGACAACGAGCGGCAACAAGGCAAATCTACGCATACGAGGCACCTCGTGCGCAGCCGCATTCGCGACGAGCAACCACCGACCTACTACCGATCTACGAGGCGCAACGGACCTCGTCGTGGGACTAGCAATTTTACTAGTCCCCTACCCCTGGCACTGATAACCCGGTGGCCAGACGCCTATTATCGTCCGCTGATTAATACACGGCGCAAGTGCGCGTTCTGGATCGAATCGTGGCGTCCTGAACCAGGGCGACCGTTGGTATATACGAATTATATAACGTGATGTATATATCGTGTCTCGCAACAGGTCTGATAAACATCGTGTCGGCCGTCGCCATGTGCGCACTGGCACTAGTCACAATCGTGCTTACCGGCTGTTCGTCGGATCCGTCCAAATTGACCCGCGAGCGAGCGGCTACGCTCATCAAGCCGCAGCTCGTTGGCGTTCATCCTTCGCTTCGAGGAACAACGGGCACGTTTCTCGAGTCGGCATTCACGAATGAGGATCGTGCTCTCGTCTTCTTAGGACTCGAGCGTTCAACGATCGTGAACAACCAGTATATCGGTCGCGAATACTCGATCACCCTTACTTCGAACGGTCGCGGGGCGGCTGCTGCCGACCACTGGAACCAGACGCCCATGGGCGGTATCGTTGCATGGGATGTTCCGCTTGGCGCGTACCAGCTCGATGCCGTAACCGGCATTCAGCAGTCTGACAAGTCGCACGCGTTCGTCACATTCACGTACGAGACGATCCCGAACGACACGGTCAAGCGCATCCTAGCGATGGGTCACTCAGAGCTCGTTCACGCGCAATCGCCGCTCGCGGCGCTGGCCAGCGCTCCCGGTAGTCAAGCACAACAGACGCAGGCTGACGTGACGGCACTGATTCAGGCGATCGGTGGCAACACGACTCCGACGTTCGAGGATGTCTTCAAGAAAACGAACAATGCAACGCTGCCGTTCACACTTTACGATGACGGCTGGCGGGTTGGGCAGTAAAGGCGAACGCGTAGACGTCGATATAGGCGAGTTTCCCGATGCCTCGCGCGACTCGTTTTCCAAGAACTACGGAACGTGAGGTTCCGCGCCGGCGTCCCGCGAAGCCGCGACGAGCACCCCGACGGACTAGCACTTGATATGCGAACCTCCCGTCGTACGAGGTCAGATCATGTTCGCCTTAGGGCTTAACGGGTGTTGGAATGATGTCCCCACATGAAACGAAACGATCGACCGACGTCACCCATATCGCATATGGCGAGGTTGTAAGTTCGTTGAGCGACACAGAGACATTCGTCGACGACGAACCGCCTACAACGGGATTGAGCGGGTACGTTTTCTTGCTTGACTGCTTCTTGCAAGTTCCGGAGACGATCCGAGCCGGGAAGCGGCTTTCCGGTATAACTGCTTGCAGTGAGATTTGGACGTGCACAGACAATGGTGCGGTTTTGTTCGGCACAATGGTTGCCGAACCGTTTACCTTCCCGTTGACGTCCTTCATTTTAGCGTAGACACTTATCGGCGAGGTTTTTGCGGCTTGCACGTCAGTCACAAGAACACATACAAGCGCACAACCCACCGCAAACGCTGTCTTAAGAGTACGCATCACAGCTGACCTCTCTTCAGTTTGGACTAGAATGCACCAAATCTGGTGCTTCAAGAGCATGCTGCCCATCGCACAGACACCAAGGCAGTCGTTATAGGTCGGGAGCGCTGCCCACGAATCAATTATAGTTTAGACGATCTCCAGTCTGCAAGCTGGAGATCGCATATACGAGAATCGTAAGGGATCCGTTGCAGATCGATCGCGGTAGTACAATTACTAAACCTGGTCCCTAGCAGTTTTGCTATGCGTCGAGGAACGTTTCTAACGTTGCGAAAGACTTGAATGCTCATTTAGACACGAAAGAGCAACGCTACGCTACAACCACACCGATCGCCAGTTCGGCGCCGAGCGCTGCTCCTAATCTTCGTGGGCTTTCTCGGTGGTTGCGCACTTGTCAGCATCAACGCCAGCCTGCGCGCAAGTTGTTCAGGAACCATCGCCGCCCGCGCCTGCGGAACGGCCTGTCAGCAGCTCAAATCAGTGCATATCAGCGGCTGGGACTCGAATTGGGTAGCACGCGAAAGTCATGGAGCAAAGGTCATGGGACAAATCTTGACGCCCGAGCAGTGGCTCGCGGAGTGTTCACAGCGCATACGCGCTTACGAAGGATTGCGACTTTACAAGTACCGAGACGCCAACAGCGTTGCAACGATTGGGTACGGCTACGCGATTCAGGGTGGCGCCGTGGAGAGCGATTTCGCCGCCGTCGGAATAAACTATGCGACCGTCATGGCCGCTCCGACTGCCATCGATTCGGAACCGCGAAATGCCGTCGCGGCATGCATAGACCAAGATCAAGCCTTCGCACTTTTCGACCATGTGATGCCACGATATCTCAATCTTGCCACGCATTCGGTCACTAATTGGCCTACGGTCGACCAAGTGCGACAATTCTGCGTCCTTAGTATGGCGTATCAGACGGATTGGCTGAGCTATATTCAGACGCGCCAAATGATCAGCACTGGACAATATTACAACGCAGCGGTACATATGGAGACGCTGCCGTGGTTCTCGCAATCCGGAGAGCGCGGCGTTCAAATCGTCCAGATGTTGAAGTTTGGGAGCTGGGAACCACCCCTCGAATCCGTCGTTTAAGGAGACTGCGGATAGGGCCGCGTTGGTCAGATCTCGTTTACCTACTGGATTCCGATATTTGTGAAATACGTCTTAGCCAGCATGGCGTGTTCCTTGTCTGGTTTCCATGCGTCCCTTATCTTCTGAAGCGCATAGTCTTTTAGAGTCTGCACCGGAGCCGCATGAAACTGAGCCTCCAGTTGTTCGCAATACTTTGTCACCGTTTCCCGAGACTCGATGAGGCCACTTCGATTGAGGTCAAGATCCTTTATCGTCCTCTGCGCACGCAACTCATTGCCCATTTCCCGGACTGTTGGTCGTAGCATGCATCCGTACATTCGCAAGAATTCATCTGGATCATCTTGATATGGATTCAAGAGAGGGAAGCCGTCGTTGTACTCCTTATTGCCCTTTTCGTTGTTGCAATTCCAACATGCAAAAGTGAGATTGTTATAGTCGAGTGTTCGATTCTTGGGGTCAGCGTCTTTGGGTAGGATGTGCTCGACGTCTCCAATATAGACATCCGTCACTTTGACTTCGCAGTACGCGCACTTATCGTTCGTTTCGTGCCGTATCGCATCTCTGACCGTCTTGTATCGCTTGGATAAAGTGCTCGGGGAGACAGGCATCGTGGATGTGCGGTACGATTCGGCCATTGTATGTAGCACCCGAATAACAGCACCGTAGACGGGGTCATTTTCCCGCAGTTTTCTGAGCCTGATCATCAAGCCATCGGCCCCGGATCGGGTGTTTTCTTTCGCGAGCGATCGTTCAGGTTCTTAAGGGCCTCGGGAGCATACCGTTCGAGTTTGTTTTCTCGTAGCGTTCTGTCAAACTTAGACAGCGCATCTTCGGAAAAGTCATTCACGGCTACGTCGTTTGCTGCGACGTCGAGAATGTTTGCCGCCCATACGGGCATCGTGTAATCGAGACCAAGTACGCCGCGCAGGATATCATTTGCCGTACCGGCCCGTTCGAAATCTCTGATCTCAATCACATGCACCCTTCGTGGGAGCGACAAAGGCGGATCGGCAGCCAATTTTGGCTTGCCTCGTGCAGCGTCACGTTTAGATGCCGTCCCCGGCAATGCGAATGAAAGAGCATAAACTTTTGAGCCCTGAACGCTCGTGACGACGAGCGGCGCATGGCTCGCGACAATGAATTGAGCGCTGAGAAAGTGATTTATCAGTTTGAAGAGGACTGATCGCTGCATCTCCGGATGCAAATGATTTTCTGGTTCGTCGATTAGGACGACAAATCGTCCAATAACTTCTTGACGACGGGCGTAGAGAAACACTTGCCAGGCGATATCGATCACGGCGGCAATTCCACCCGACACGGCGTCGAACGTGTATTCGCCGGTGTCACATTCGAGGATGACTTCATTACTGCGGACGGAGAGAAACATGAAGCCTATACTGGATGGAAGTACATCGCGCAACGTTGATTCGAACGCCGCGACATTCTTATCGTCTCCTGTTGCTGCCCATGTCAGCAGCGTTTCTTTGAGGATCTGAACGGGGGGCGTGGTCGAAGCGCGCGTATCCATCCATGCAGATTTGACGGCGGATGAATAGGCGTTGAATGCCTGCGCGAAGTCGATGCGATTGTTCTGCGCAACGGCATCAATCGGAACAAAGACAGGTCGATGGCTTGGAATGTACAGCCCTTGGACGGGACGTTCGTTCTGTAGTCGGACGTTGTAGCGATGACTGAATGCGTAAGACGGCACCATGATGTTGGCGCTCGCGCCACTGGCGTACACTATTTCGCCGCAGCGTTGTTCCGTTTCGGCCGAAGCGCCGGTCTCGCTTGGGCCCTGTGTCAGCCGCGACCAAACACTGGTGAGAAACGTCGCCGCCGCTGCGCCCGCGACGGCGAGCCCTCGTAACGGCGCAGGTACCGACGCAAACGGGATTTCCCATCCCAATCCTGTCGCAAGAATGTTGAGAAGCGTCGTTTTCCCGGCGCCGTTTGCTCCCGTGATTATGGTGAGGCGTTCGTCGAAATCTAGCTGAACGCCATCAAATTGACGCCATTCGTCGATCGTTAGAGAGCGGAAGCCTCTTTCGACGAGGTCCGCTTTCAACTCACCCTTCATCGAGACTCGGCCGCAAAACGAGATCGGGAGATGGTTGTGGCAACCCACTATCGATAGCTGCCAGCGCATCCAGATCGTCACCTAAGCGCGCGGCATTCTCCGCTGCCGAAGCAACTCGCTCACGGGCCATTGCGGGAAGTTTATACCGATGAGCCGGCGTCCCATCCGAAGCACGCACGAGGCTATCGAACGGCACATCTGGCGCTTCGGGGTGCTCCCATGCCCGGGCAAAGGTACGGAGATAGCTTCTCATCGCACCCATTGTCGAACGAAAGCGCAGCCACCGGTGATTCTCCCAATCCATCGAGCCGTTGCCTGGCGCAAGCAAACTCGGCGCTTCGAACCGCGATGCGATCATTTTCCCGGCAGCTGCCCCGCGGGCTCGTAGCCGCCCCAATATATCCGGCGGCATATCGAGATTCAGGCCACCCTCCGTCGGAGAAAGGAAGACGGTTACGATACGGTCGCGGTAGCCGGGTAGGACACTTTGCGTGTTGTCATTCCAATTTTGCATTGCATTGAAGATCGCACCGAGAAAGTCAACGAGAGACTCAACGCGGTTAAAGGAAGGCTGCCTTCCCGCACTGTTGCTGTTCGGCATGTAGACGTTTTGCGATTCGTCGGTACTCGGCTTTCGCCACGAGGGAAATTCTTCGAGATTGATCGCGAACGTGGGCCACCGGGGAAGCGCCGAATCGAACAGTGTAATGGGAAAGTTACTTGAGAGACCGCCGTCCGAAAACCAACACCGTTCGAGTTCAGGTTTGTCCTCAGCACACGGTGCGCTAAAGTCGGTCACGTAGACGGGAACCGCGCTGAGCAGCACGGGGAATGCTAGGCTCATCCTTGTTGCGACGATGACCGGTACATTGCATGCCTCGGGGAAAGGTCGCTTGGGAAGATAGCTGTGAAATCGCTGTTCCTCTGTTGCGTCGCGGGCAGCCCGCGCGTTCGCCTCCATCCATGATACGACGTGCTCTGGAAAGAACGACCGCATTTCCGTTGGATCGAAAAAGAAGCGCCCCGTATCCATCGGAAACTTGTACGGTCGTCCCCACGTCAGATTCGTCGTTATCATCTCGAGATTAACATCTGGCTCAGGAGGCTTCGTACGCGTCGCGACATCAGCTGGATCGCGTTTCGCGTCCCACAGCATCCCAAACGTTAAGGGCGTCTTCCCGGGATCGAGACCCGCGGTCTGTTCCATCTCCGCGGTTAACCACGCGGTCAAGGCATCCTTATTGTCATCTCGCCCTTCATCGAGTCCCTTTACGAGCCCAAAGTCATTCGCTGGTATCTTCTTCAAAATCTGAAAGACAAGGACCCCGAGCGAGCATAAAATGCCGCCAGCGACCATTGCGAGGATGGCGACGCACAACGCAAAGCCCAATTCCCAAGCCGACGAACAGGACTGTCGCCAACGGCAAGGGGCACTCAGTGCATAGAATAGGAAGGCGCCTGGAATGAAGCCGATTAGAGTTGGAATCGGAAAGATGCCTGCAAGACGTGCAGTCCGTTCGATCCACGGCATGATTTTTGAGAACAGCGCGATCGGGATCTTCCACATCGGACGAGCAAATAGCACCGCGATTGTGTGATAGAGCGACCTCGTAGCTGTATTCGCGACGAAGAGACCGGATAAGTGGCTGTCCTTCGCGAGCCATTCCGGTACCGCGTTGACGCGTTCAAAACCGTCGGAAGAACCGTCTCGACAACGTCGTCTCTGTGCGGCAGCTGTGATTGCGGCAGCTATGGCACCGGCAGACGTTCCGCCGATGTTCTTGAATGTGTACGTCTTTGCGATTTCATAGACGGCCGCGGGATACACCACGCCACTGGTGATGCCGCCCTTCATGACGATGTCACAGAGTCGCGGCATTCTTCACCTTTGCTTGAGACGTTGCCACGGGCGCTACTACGCCTCCGACGAAACGAGCGACTCCCTCATGAGGTCGCTCCGAGCGCTATGCACAAGGTGGTCAGCGGCGGATCGATCGTGCTATCAGGTGGGCTGGTTTGTGGCACGCTCGGATAGGTGGAGAGGGTCGTACTGTTCCCCGTAGTTTTATTAGGCACATTCGTAGATGACATTGCGGAACTTAGACCACCCTCAACCCCAATAAGATTTGCAAACTGAGCTCGGTCATTCGGCTTCAGGCCGGCGATCATCTCGAGAGACGGTGTAATCTGTGCGTCACCGTTCGCTGGTTCGAGCACCCCCAACATCTCACTCGTCGCCTGAACGAGCGTCGAACCGCCCGGCAAAGCCCTATCGCCAATTGGGATACCGCATAGCTTGTTGGTGACGACGACGGATTGAAGCGCAACGCGATTTGCAACTCCCAATGCCTCGTGACCGGGATTATAGACGCCAACATTTCCACTGAGGCCGCCGGCCGCGGTGATGAGAGCAAGACTGCCGTACCCAACTTGATACGCGGTCGTTGTCGACGTTGATCCGCGAAAGGTAAAGAGCACGGCCATCGCGGTCAGAGGGGCCATGGGGACACTAATCTGAGGCCCAGACTTCTGGGTATGAATACTAAGCGTCGGCGCGACTTGCACTGCCTTCTGACGCCAACAGGAGACGTAGATGAGTGACGGTGTCACGTGCTGCGTCTCAGCATTGTAGAGAATCCAGAACGCGTCCGTGTAGAACGATACGTACTTAATAATGAGCCCGCCTACTACGTTGGGATCGTTCGCGCACGCGGTGGTCAGGGTATCCTGCGTCCATCCAGGCACAGCAACAAAATATGTGGGCGCCACGCCGCTCTTGAAGAAGGCGTCGGCCAAATACTGCGCCGCCCGTTCAGTCACGTACGTGCCGAAGTTCGGCTCCGAACCATCGGCGACAATATAAAATGATCGATAGCCAGCTAATAATGGCGTTGCCTGCGGAGCAGCAGGCCCACTCGCGGGGTTCGAGCTTGCCGATGTGCCGCCAGCTCCGCTGCCACCCGGAGATCCACCCTTTGGGGTCCCGCCAGCGCTTGCGGGCGTTGGATTCAACAGCAACATCGCCAATGTCACCGCAAGCGTACTTGTCAAAATCAAGCGCACTACTAGCACCTCATCTCATTGCCCTATCGCAGGCACGCGGCCACGTCTTCTGAGTTACATTAAGACAAGTCGAACTGTGGACCAGATCCAACGGACAACAAACACGCCCTATGACCTCGACGGTTTAGGCTACTACTGCGTCGAGGAAAACCGAAATACCCGAGACGATTACGACGAATGGGCGCGCTTGGCGCACAGTGTACTGGATGTGCACCTTACATGGCAAGGCATTTCTTCACATGAAGCGCTAGCAAAATCACCAACGATCGTTCGTAACGCATTTGCTACTGCGTTTACCACAAAAAAAGGGGGCCCGCCCGGTGTCCAGCGCCCGGACAATATGTGTCGACAGTACCGTTCAGCGAAGAGTTTTGTTCGCGCTCCGATCTAATGCGGGCTGCGCCAACAACAACACCGAGGCACGATCGTTCCCTGCTATCGCTGTCTCTTCCAAACTTGCAGCCGAACGATGATATTTTTGTTAATTCATACTTTCTGTCGACACCGTCGTTCAAGTACAGCACACTAACATCGGAAACGTCGCGAGCAGATCCCTACTGCCGCAGTCGTAGCTAGATTGTTGTCGACAGACCGGTTTATTCGCAACTTCAATTTTCTGCAACGCTTCCGCGGATTGAAAACGTGGTTAAGATTCTTGACCACTTTTTGGCCGCCAGCAATTACGAAGAGGCGCGGCTGCTAGTCAGGAACTCCTGACGTCCCCAAGTCCGATTGGATCTTATGATCGATCGCAGCTACGATATTAATCGTTCGTAGCCCAGGTGCGCGCATTTGTCTGGACATGTAGCGATTACGCTCGTTCCAAAGGCGCGGCTTCGGTATTGAAGCGCTCTAGCGGAGGCGACATGGTCAAGACGTTTTTGAAGCGATCGTATCTTTTCATGACTATTATCGGTGTCCTGACCCTAACAGGCTGCGGACACTCGGGTCAAATAAGCGTCCCGAGCGGTTCAAATGCGCAGACGTCATCGCGAGCGCCAAAGAGTGGTCCACAGTTTCAGCCGACGGTCTCGAACCTGTTTGCATCAGCGCGTGGACTCGCCTTATCGGACGCAGACCTCGATAAGTACATCACGGCGCCTTTGAGCGCAACCGATCGCGCGCTTGCACATCAATATATGGCGATGATGCCGATGAACCTTCGCGGCGATTTCGCGTTCATTGATACGCAACATGGGAATCGCGTCATCTCTAACAATGCGACTCTTGTAAACTCAGTCGTTGTTACGACCTCTTCGGGCCCTCCCGTAAGCTCGACGTCGCCGCCCGCGGTTGGAGGAGCGCCGTCCGGCACGACTATGTCGCTCTTGCGATCGTCTTCAGGAGTTTCGCGCAGCGTGACGAGCGAGCAGCGATCGCCTTCTGCCGTTCGACGTGCGATGGACTATTCGCCGCCTTGCTCCGGTCCGCCGAATCCGCCATCGGCAGCAAATGGGCTCTACGTCCGCTACGTATCGAAATGCGGATTCACGACGGGATGGGCGTTCCTCTACATTGAGCCCTATTCGAGTTCCATGGCGGAGGATCAGAACGGCAATCAGCTCGACGATGGCTATGCGTATTTCGAAACAGCCGGCGAGAGTGGCAGCCTACTCGAAGGCGGATACGCCTACTACAACGACACATCAATCGCGGGCTATGGTAAAGTTTACAATTATTCGACGAAGCAGACAACTAATTTCTCGCTGAATAACCAATCGTACCGCTACACGGCTGGACAAATACTGACCGTCTTTACTGGCCTGACCGACAATCAGCAAGCCGGCTATAGTCTCTTTGGTCAACTTCCAAGCAATCAGGATCCTCGAACGGTTTGGATCAGCGACCAAGTCGTTTATCCGGTGAATCCTGTCTGGCTATTTTTTACTGTTCCATCCGACTTTTGGGATAAGATGACTCCAAACGCAGCAGGCTGGACGACGCCGTGCAAAAACTGCACCGTAAGTAAGGTTACATCTATAGGACAGTCTGGAGCGGGCTGTCAGCAGTGGTGCGAAGATGAGTCGTTTTTCGGCATTGACCCGAACGGCTACAACGCAATAAACTGGGTTCAACTTGCATTCGGTACGTGGGAATCTGAGTGCGTGTCGGGCGTGAGCGTCTGCTATTTCGATACAAGTAATGATCCGACGGTCTACGCAGGCGGCCCCCAATACTACCCCGACTCAACCTATTCGCAACAAAACGTCGGTCCCACGGGGTACGGTCCTTATGAGTCATTCGATGGCATAGACGCGGGTGGATATTATGGCTACGACAACGCGGCAAGAAATCCGGAGGGAACGTTCAGTGAGCCGTTGCCGCCGCCTCCATGCACAATCGATTCCAACGGCTATTGTGCGATCAACACCGAGAATACCGGAACCGCATATTGCACGAGCATCCATATCGTCCATGGTCTTCCGGTGCAGTATCAGGAGCCGTACACCACAACAATGGTCTATGTTACCTATAACTCGAGCGGCAGTCAGGTTGGCGTCTCCGTGGAGACTATCACCAAGGGAAACAACTATTGCACCCCAGTGACAACGAATTGGTCTCCGGGAGAACCAAAGGTTCTATACAACGATCCGAATCTGCCGTAAGATGCCGCGAATGCACAGGAAGCTGAGGGCGATAACGCTCGCAACGAGCATCGCTAGTGCGTGGGCCATTCCGTGCGCTGCGCAGTACAGCGCGCTGCCGCCCTCCGGCGCGCGCGTCGTGACCGAGCGAGCGGAGCATGGTGGAATTGCGTGTCTCATTAACGGACAGCGATATGGTCCTATGACCTACTCCGCCAATGACGCCGGGAAACGGGGAGTGCCAGCGTTGCCTGTAGATCAGTTGCGGATGCTGCGGATCATCCAACACTTCGTCCCTTCACTGCACCTTCGATTTGCTAGCGTGCACTCGGAATTCATCGTCTTCAATGCGATGAAAGGACCATGCTGGGCGGGGGCGCCCGGGTATCAAGTTCTTACGGCACAATCATGTAACGAGGGCTGGAGTCCGACGGACGGACTAGGCGCATTGCCGGACTGCTCGAATCCACCTCGGCCATGGGTAAGGGGTGACCGAGGAATGGGGTCTCCGACAACGTGGTCGCGCGGCCAGTCTTACTAGCGAACCGAACAACTCGGGAGCTACACGATTGAACCTCCGACCCGCTGCACGCTACACGTCATCCGCGCAGAAGCATCCAGCAATAGCGGATTTAACGCCCGGCGTGAGGCTTACGAAATGGCTCCGCGTCTCGTTCGCCAGGCTCAATGGTCGCGGATTGCGTCGCGGGTGCCATCGACTCTTGGACCGTTCCTCTCCTCCTCGACGTGAACAGGGCGTGGTTAAAAGGAAGCGCGAACGCGCGCGCGGCGCAAACAGTGGGAAGTACGCGCGCAACGACTCGACAAACCCAGCGGTTGGGGCGCAATAAGCCCTTCAGGCACACGAAGCTGATTC
This sequence comes from Vulcanimicrobiaceae bacterium, assembly GCA_049520515.1. GTDB lineage: Bacteria > Vulcanimicrobiota > Vulcanimicrobiia > Vulcanimicrobiales > Vulcanimicrobiaceae > JAFAMS01. Next base: position 184,319 of record JBEKPS010000004.1, on the reverse strand, counting down.
GAGGCAACGCGAACAGGGCCGGTCGCACAAACCGTGATTGACTTTTTAAAGTCGCTTGACCCAAGTAAGCTGATTCGTCTCAGTGACGGCTCGGCGGTGGATTTTCTTGATGCTCCACTCTTCAGCATCCTCAAGATGACGGGAGCGCTGAATGAGATATCGACCAATGTTCATCAGGCGCGACTACGAAAAGCCGGAATGAAGCTCCGCGATACAACGCGCGGCAAAGAAGCCTTCGTCGCGCTCCAAGAACTTGCTGGCAGCTGCCTCGAGCAACTCGAGAGTCTACTCCGTACACATTCCGTGCCATTTTGGCTCTCGATGTTCCGGGAGCTATATCGCATCAACTCGATGGTCTCATTCTCCCGTCCGGGTGATTTCGTTCGACATACGCGAATGACGGAGCTCGCGATCGCAAAGTACAGCTCCTATGTTCCATGGGACATTGGGACCGCCGATGGGCTGTGGGCGATCATACCGGAGGAAACCGACGTCCTCGCACTGCTCGACGTGTGCAAGATTGCTGGCTTAGCCGCCGACACACAGGTTGACATGTGGCGAATTTCCATGGGCGGAGAAGTGCATGTTCGAGACGATGACTGGGAGTCGAAGCTCGATCCGCGTACGAACGACCTCGCAGCGATTTATACCGAACGGCGGCGAGTCTATGGGAACGTCTTTGAACACGCCGGAATATCCGGCCGGAGCGAGTTGCGCGTTGGTGACGGTACATGGCCAGTCGTCATGGCCGGAAAGAACGAGTTCAATCTGTCTTGGTCACCGGACACTCATACGTACGTCGAAGACCCTGCGCTCTATCATGGGCAATACGTCGAAGCCGGAGAAACCTATAAACCGACCTTCCTCGTACACGAGTTCTGCGTCGATGACGATCTCGCGTGGCTGAAGATTGTCGACCGCGATATCCAGGCTCGCGCTGGGTTTGGCGTCTACGCAGCACTGTCGGTCATGCGAGCTGCAGCCGAAATCGCACGCGAACAGCACTCTTCGCTACGACCAGGGCACCGGCTACGGAGCGTCGGTTTTCTCGTCACCTCCGAAGAAGAGCTCATCACACGAGCACTCCGCGAACAGCATTCCGCTGGGGCCTCGATCTCGCGAGAAGAGCTGTCTCGGGCACTGGGGTTCTTGTCACGAGCCGCCGACAAAACTACGACCATCATCCCGGGGTCGATGTTCGATCTGAGGCCGTTTATCGCGCTTGCGAACGGTCAAGTGATTGCGGACTACCGTGTCGCCTTCAGCGGCGTTCACATGCTCTTCGATTTCCTGGCAACAACGGGATCGCGTCTCACAAAAAAGCGCGCTACCGCCTTCGAACGCGCTGTCGCGGAAATTGTCTCGACCTCGGTGCCTGGCGCAGAGGTCTGGGCAGTCCATCAACCTGTCGTTTTCTCCAGCAGCCTTTCGACGGACATCGACGTCGCAATTCGGATCGGGGACACACTGCTGTTGTGCGAGTGTAAGTCCGCATGCCGACGGCCATCTGACGAAGTCCCGACACGGAGCCGCCTCATGCGTCGTTGGCGTGACCTCGTCAAAGCCCTGAACCAGGTCGACGATCTCGCACTTCGTTTAGCGGCAAGGGCATTTACCAAACCGAATGCGTTGCCGGCGCAGGTATCGCGCGTCGTCCCTTGTGTTATCACGTCAACCTCGGAATGGATCCCTGATAGTGACGAGCTCTATTGGCTGGCACCCCGCTCACCGCGGATCTGCACAGTCCATGAAGCCGCAGAAGTGGCTCTCTCGATTGCTGCTGGTCAACAAATGCAGAATACGATTCTGGTCGCGAACGGCGAGATGATCACGGATCGATACGGTCCATTGCCAACACCGACGGCGCTTCGCGAAGATCGATCCTTGGCTTAAGTCTGAACGACGACTAGTCGAGCAGCTCACGAACGGACGCCGCGAACGCTGAAGCCAACGGAACGGGAACGCCGTTGACTGGTTCTTGGGGGCGAAAACGGGAGCGCACGGTCTCGGAGTTGCCGCCAGGCGTTCCAGTCAGCTGGAACTGAACCCCCCACGCTTTGCGAACTCCATCAAGCTAGCCGACGGAAAGCGTCGTGCGACATCAATGTGTGGTTGCATGGCGCGCAAGCTCGCAAACGTCCTAAGCCAGGTAGTCGAATCCGCCGAACCATCCTCTAGCGAACGTCCTCTCCCGAGCGCAGGTTAACACCGGATCGCAATGACTCATTGAATGGCGATCGCCATCGCCTGATATCCTTCGCGTTTGACGCGCGCAACGAAACGATCGACATGTTTGTATCCGCAAAGCAATAGGATATTCTTGTTGATGGCCTCGTGTTTAATGAGTTTCTCCAACCAGTATTGTTCTCTTTTAACGTCGCTCTCTTCGGCTTCAACATTGATTAGCGTCGTCTCTTCGAGAGTTAGCTGCGTAAAGCCAAACTCAATCCCAAGTTCTTCGGCAATGGTTTGTCGGCTCTTTATTTGCAGTTTAGCTCTTTCTGTCAAATTAGCATCACATCGAAGATACGCGATCCCGAGGTCAGCAGCGACATCTTCGCTATAGGTGCTGTTCACTGACCACAGCTGCATCGCGTCGTCGGACCACTCCTCCGCGAGCACTTGGATGGCTCTTTCAATACAGAAAGCACGCACGAACTTCTGTAGACGCTCAATAGCTCTACCGTCATTATTTGGGTGAGGAAATTGCTCGCTGAAGTGATTCAATCCCAATACGTACATCATCGTAGCTGAGGTTGACGCGCAGGTGCGTACACTGCTCGAAGCGAGCGAGATGACCGTCGCCAGCATACGGTTACACGTGATAGTGCCACACTCACGCGATCTTTCGACGGGTGCGGACGATACGCTCTCCGATCACGGGGTTGAGACTGCAGACCGTCGAGCTTACCGTGTCCCTCGGGTGCTTTATGAACCCGTTTGCTGCCTGATGGGAACACTCGGTTTTGCTGATGCGCTCTCCGAGGCCGGCGTCTCGCGCCTGGCAGCGAGCAACGAAATCATGATCGCTCCCGGCGTGCCGACGACCGTCGCTTCAGCGATCGCGCAACACCTCGACGATCCGCAAGCAATGGCCCAAGGCATCGTTACGGCGACGATGGCTGCGCGCTACGCAATCGGAGGTGAGGTCTACGCGCCTGCCGATTCCTTTTCTGTCCTGGATACGTCGCCGGAAAAGAGCGCGCAGATCCGCACGACGGTGAAAGCGCTCGACGACGATCTGGCTGCGGCGCTCAAAGGGAACCCAACACTCGCACAGCACGTTCGCGCCGATGAACGCAGCGTTCCAGGGATGGCGCGTGGTGAGAAAGCCTCACTTCCCTGGCGAGCCGATCGGCCCGCAATTGCGCTCTACGACAAACTCGCAAGCGACGCACGCCTTCCGCAAAACGTGCGCGACGATGCACGCGCGGCATCCGATGCGGTTCACGACTCGGTGCTCGCGCATCGTGAAAGCCGTGCCTTTGCACCGTACGGCGGCGCGAGTTACAGCGACGCGGTTGGGCCAACCGTTCACGCACCGATTCGCGAGAGCCAAATCGACCCGTGGGTTCCGCAGATGACCGAAACCGCGAACGCATTCTGGAAGGGCGTCGACGCCGATCGCTTGATCCACGCTCTGCTGGCTTAGACGCTCAGGAGTGACGCTACGTCGTCCGGCTTCTCGCCTTGCGTGCTTCCCGTGCGCACGATCGCACCACGCTGCATCACGTAATAGCGTTCGGCGATCGACCATGCGAAATCGAGATGTTGTTCGACGAGGAGCACGGCGACGCCGAAGTCTTTTCGAATAGAGACGAGCGCGGCTTCGATTTCCTGAACGATCGACGGTTGAATCCCTTCAGTCGGCTCGTCGAGCAAGAGCAAGCGCGGTTCGCCGATCAATGCACGGCCAATCGACAACTGCTGCTGCTCGCCGCCGCTCAGCACTCCGCCCTTACGCTTGCGTACGCGCGAGAGTGTTGGGAACAGTCCGAGAACGCGTTCGAGGACGCCTTCGCTGTGTTTCGGCCGGCCCTCGAGCGCGGATGCGCCCATCGCGAGATTTTCTTCGACGGTGAGATGCGGAAAGATGCCGCGGCCTTGCGGCACATACCCTATACCGATGCGAGCGCGGCTATGCGGGCGCATTGCCGTAACGTCACTGTCGTCAAAGACCACGCGGCCCTGATTGTTGCGGTGAAGGCCGATAATCGACCGCAGCAACGTCGTCTTGCCGACACCATTACGGCCGAGTAGCGTCACGGCTTCGCCCGGACCGACCGTCATATCGACGCCCGAGAGTACCTGGCTTTCACCGTAGGCAGCTCCGACGCGCTCGAGAGTCAGCATCCTAGGCCACCTTCTCGCGTCCGAGGTAGACAGCCATGACCTGCGGATTGCGCCGCACTTCTTCGATCGTGCCATGCGCGATAAAGCGCCCCATATCCAGAACGCTGACGGGCGCTGCTAAGTAACCGACAAAATCCATGTCGTGATCGATGACAACGAATGCATGGCGTCCGACGAGCGAACGAATCAATTTCGCGGTCAGCTCCGCCTCGTGATGTGTCATCCCGGCGGCCGGCTCGTCAAGCAGCAGCAACTCTGAATCGGAAGCGACGACCATTCCGATCTCTAGCCACTGTTTCTCTCCATGCGAAAGATGCGCGGCGAGAAAATTCGCTTTCGGAGACAGCCCAACTGTTTCCAGCACTTCATCGACGCGGGCTTGCGAACCGTTCAGCGCAAATGTCGCGAGCGCGCGTAACGCGCTTCGGTTGTGCGTCGCGGCTACCGCGAGATTCTCGCGCACGGTCAACGCGTCCAGAACGCCGGGCGTTTGGAATTTGCGGCAGATCCCGCGGCGAACGATCTCGTATTCCGGCAGCGCACTGATGTCTTCGCCTTTGAACACGATGCGTCCCGACGTCGGACGCACGCGCCCGATGATCGCATCCAAGAGCGTCGACTTGCCTGCACCGTTTGGTCCGATGAGAACGTGCACGGCTCCGGGCTCGACCGTAAACGTCACGTCCGTCAAGGCTTTGTAGCCATCGTACGAGACGGTCACGCAGTCGACCAGGAGCAACGGATTTTCCGTGCTCATTCGACTACGGGCTCGACACTGGATCGCCGCCGAACGAGCGAGGCGAGGCGAAGGCTTCCAACCTGCGCCAATGGTACGAGTCCGCGCGGCGCAACGGTGACGACAACGACGAAGAGCGCACCGACGATATACAGCCACGCGTTCGGGAATGCGCTGCTGATCCAATCTTTTCCGAAATTGACGAGTAGCGTCCCGACGATCGCGCCGAGCAGGCTATCGCGACCGCCGACCGCTACCCAAATCACCATTTCGATCGAGGGGACGACACCGAACATCGCCGGCGAGATGTCGCCGATGCTGAGCGTCACCAGCGCACCCGAGATTCCCGCAAGCGCACCTGCAATCGCAAATGCGATCATCTTGAACGGAACCGGGTTATAGCCGAGGAATCGGACGCGGTTCTCACCGTCGCGAATCGCAAGCAGAAGCCGCCCAAAACGCGATTGAATGACGTAGCGCAAGACGTAGAAAGCGACCGCGAGGATCGCGAGCGTCACGAAGTAGAGTGCGAGCTGCGTTTTCGGATCGGTGAGCTGCATCCCAAAAACGTCGCTAAAGTTCGTCAGCCCGTTAAATCCGCCGGTGTACGGCTGCTGGCTGATGATGAGCGTTGCAGCAGCCAAGACGAGCGCTTGCGTGATGATTGCGAAGTACGGGCCGCTGACGCGGCGCCGGAACACGAGGAACGCAAGTGCGGTGGCTACCGCGCCGGGGACGATGATGACCGCGGCCAGCGCGAAGGCCGGATAGCGAAACGGCTCCCACCACCACGGGAGCGATGTGACGCCGTTCCATTCCATGAAATCCGGTAGCTGGCCGGAACCCGCAGCCGAAAGCTTGAGATACATCGCCAGCGCGTAACCGCCGAGACCGAAGAACAAACCCTGGCCAAGACTGAGTATCCCGCCCGTCCCCCAGATCAGCGAGATGCCGAGCGCGAGAATCGAAAACGCCAGGAACCTGCCGAGAATCGTGACCTCGTATCCGGAGAGATACAACGGCGCGCATGCCGCGATCACAAACAGGGCCGGATACAAAAACTCTTTGCGCGGGATGTTCATGCTTCGTCGAGCGCCCTCGAGCGCGACGACGCAATACCGCGCGGCCGGAATTGAATGAAGACGATAACGAAGACGAGCAACAGGACGTCGGAGAAACTCTGACTGGTGACGATCTGCGCCGTCGCCGAGAATAGTCCGACGATGACGGCCGCTGCCAGCGTTCCCGCGAGACTACCGAGTCCGCCTAAGATGACGACGAGAAACGCGTAGACGATGTAGCCTTGACCCACCGTCGGCGTCACCGGCGCGATCAAGGTGAGTGCAGCGCCCGCGAGTCCTGCAATGCCGGTGCCGAGTGAGAACACGCAAAGGTCCACCCAACGCGTGTCCGCGCCGAGTGCGTCCGCCATTCCACGATCTTGATGCACCGCACGCACGAGCATTCCAAGCCTCGTGCGCATGATCAGAAACGTAACGCCGCCCAAGACGATTGCCGCAACGACAATGATGAAGACGCGCACGAGCGGGATCGAAAGCCCGGTCAATGCCGTGCCTCCAATCGCTAACGATCCCGCAAGCCACGGCGGCGCAGTAACCTCGACGCCGATCGGGCCGAAGATACTGCGCGCAGCCTGTTGTAAGATGAGACTCACGCCCCACGTCGCGAGCAGCGTGTCAAGCGGCCTGCCGTAGAGCTTTCGGATGAGCGTCGCTTCCATCAGCGCACCGAATGCGGCTGCTCCAAAAAACGCGACGACCATGCCGATGAGAAAACCGGTGCTCTTTCCGAAGAGCTGCGTGCACACGTATGTGAGATAGCCGCCCATCATCAACATCTCGCCGTGCGCCATGTTGATGACACGCATCAAGCCGAAGCTCAGAGCGAGTCCTAGCGCCGCCAAGAGGAGAATCGAGGCGACGCTAATCCCATTGAACAGTTGACCTGCAACGAGAACGGACTCGTTCATTGCGAAGGGAAGCCGGTTAGATCGAGCAGACTTTGCCCGGGAAAGAGAGCGGATCGTAAGGCACCGGCTGGATCGGTCCCGCCGATTTCCAGATGATCTTGAACTGACCGTCCGGCTGTAGTGCGCCGACGAATCCGGTCTGAACCAAGCTCTGATTTGCAGCGAACTTGGTTTCGCCCATCCCATAGTCGGAATACGGCAGCATTGTCGCAGCCTTTCGAACCTTGTCGACATCAAAGCTCTTGGCTTTTTCGACTGCGGCTGCCCACGTGTAGACGTCGAGGTAGCCGTGGATCATTGGGTCGTCGATGGGTTGACCGGGATACTTCGCTTCATACGCTGCGACGAATTTCTTGTTGACCGGGTCGGGAAGACTCTCGAAGTAGTTCCACGCGGCGTAGCTGCCTTGCAGCAACGACGGCCCGATCGATTTTGCTTCGGGCTCGGCGATGCTGAACGACATCACGGGAATCTTGGACGATGTCAAACCGGCGGCCGCCATCTGCTTGAAGAACGAGACGTTGCTGTCGCCGTTGAGCGTATTGAAGATGATCGACGGATTTGCCAGCTTGATCTTGTTGACGATCGCACTGAAATCCGTGCCGCCGAGCGGAACGTACTCTTCGCCCGCAAGAGTGAGGCCGTCGTGGGCGATATGCTTCTTCAAAATGAGATTTGCGGTGCGCGGAAAGACGTAATCAGAGCCCAATAAGAAGTAGCTCTTGTAGCCTTTCGCTTTTGCCCAGTCGAGCGCGGGAAGGATCTGCTGGTTCGGCTGTGCTCCCGAATACATGATGTCTTTCGAGCACTCGTTGCCTTCGAACTGAACCGGATACCACAGCAACCCATGGAAACGTTCGAAAACCGGCAACATCGCCTTGCGGCTCGCCGATGTCCAGCCGCCGAAAACTGTAACGACTTTGTCTTCTTGAACGAGCTTTTGGGCCTTTTGCGCAAAAATCGCCGGATCGGAACCGCCATCCTCGATGACCGGCTCGATCTGCTCGCCCATGACGCCGCCTTTGGCGTTGATCTCATCGATCGCTAAGAGCGTCGCGTTCTTGACGGTGACCTCGCTGATCGCCATCGTGCCGCTCAACGAGTGCAGCACGCCTACCTTAACGGTACCTGCAGCGGACGTCGGCCTTATCGATAGCGAGCTAAGCAAAAAAAATGATGCCGCGAGCAAACTAAATGCTCGCGCCAACGGTTGTTTGGACATTCTTCCTCCGAGCCGTTATGTGTGGAGTCGGGGCTTTCCGGAGTTCAGCGTAGGCTGCCGTTCGCTATTTGGAACACCCTTTTGCCGGATGGCTGTCATTTTGTCCGTGGCGCGAGGCAGCTATGGCGAGGACGATGGGGACGGCTCCACAGATGGCGTTTCGCTCGGCGCCGGCGATGGTTTCGGGAAGCATCCGTCCGGCGAGCTTTGCGGCGGGACCGTTGGAAGGGGAGCAGTCCCCGTCAATCCGATCTCGATCGGATAATTCGACCCACCCTCCGTCATCGTGATGACGGTCGATGCGGCTTGTTGCTGCGGCGGCATCGTGTACGCCATGACTTGATATCGCTGCGGAACGCGGACGCAGCCGAGCTCCTTCACCTGGCCGTCGACGATGAATGTGCTCCGCATCGGACCGCCGAGCGGTTTCTCATAAAGATAGATCGTCTGCGGCGTATTTCCGGAATTGTCGATGTCGAACGTGACGCGGTGGATCACGCCGTAATCGCCATAGTCATGTCCCGCATCGCTTGTATCGATATTGCGTGGCGTCGTGTCTCGCGTACCGTACTCGTACGTCACGTCCGGACCACCGGCACTGTACGCGAGCGCCTGAACACCGAAGCCGCCGAGATCGAATGTCCCGCTTCGATTGTGCCCGTCATGCGTCGCAAACCCGGCCATGTACTTGTGCCAATCGTCGCCGGGCGGATACGCGATCACGCTGACCGTTACCGGCGCACCGCCAACGACGCGAATATCAACGGAGCCCGCAACGAGCTCACCGGCAAGCGTCATCGAGCTTCGGAGCATGAACGGCGTCGCCGGCGTGACGTTGGTGACGATACCCTCGTTGCGCGGTTCAGCCTGCATAAATACTTTGGAAACCAGATGGCCGACGCTCATCACGTCGAGATCGGGTCCACCACCCGCGTCGATGAGTTGAACTTGGCTTTCACCGTCCGAGCTGATCACGATCGCGATGTCTTTCGGTAGATTCAAATCGTCGTGGTAGTAGTAAAGCCGCGTCGATTTGTCGACCGTAACGACGCCCCTGAAAAGCACCCCGAGGCCGTTAACGTACTCGGGATCGTCATCATAAAAGAGCAATACAGGCGGTTGCGGCGCGAGCGTCATGTTCGTAACGGTCACGTTCGCAATGCTCGTAACTGTCGCGGTACCTTCGGAACCTGCAACGGTAACCGGCATTGCGACCGTCGCGACGCCGTCGGGTTGTAATGGATCGGGCGCGCGCGGCAGCGGTCCATAGGCAATCGATGCGCCCGGCGTGAGCGTCGGCCGAATTGCGCGATCGAGCGCGGCTTGTACTTGACGCATCAGGAATTGCGTCCCGGCCGGCGATCCGGTGACGGTGAGTGCAAGCGTCGCGGGAATCGCACCGGCAGGTAGACCGACCTGCACTTGCACGTCAACCGATGCGCCCGCTTGATCGCTGACGTGCAGCGTTGCTGCACCAAGTTGCTGTCCCGTGACGTGAATCGTTGCTTGATCGACGGTGATTTGCGCGATCGGCGCTGACAGCTGCGTCGTCAGCGTACCCGTTGCACCGAGAATCTTGATGTCCTGAATTCCGCCGACCGTGATCGTAAAGCTCACCGGTTGCGCAACCAAAAATGGCGCGGGCATCGGAGAGGCTGAAGGAAGCGGCGGCGTTTGCGCCCACGCCGGTACGGCGGCGAGAACGAAACTTATAAGGGTGACGAGTGTTGCGACGCTACGTACGCCGATACCAGTACACGCCTGCTTGCTGAATTTTCTCGACGGTGCCGATTGCGCGAAGGTGCTCGAGATGGGCCAGGGTCTCAACAAGGGCAAAGCTCCGTTCGCTTGCCGGAAGATCATCGTAGCGGCTCAGATTCCTACGCCAAGTAAGCTGCGACGCCACTTCCGTACCCGTCATCAATCGAGTCAGAACCTCAAGGACTTGCTCCTCGCGCTCTGCGTGGTGCGCGAGCAGCTCCTCGATTCGACCCGGGAGATCGTCGATGGGTTCGCGGTGCGCAGGCAATGCACTCTTCGCGCCGAGCGACGCCACTTTGTGCAGTGATTCGAGAAACGTCCCGAGCGGATCACCGTCCGTTGCGTTCCAGAAACCGATGTGCGGCGTAATGCGCGGCAACACGTGATCGCCGCTCAGCAAAACCTTGCGTTCGTCGTCATACAAGCAAATGTGTCCCGGCGTATGTCCGGGTGTCCAGACGACGCGAAAGCGATGGGTTCCGATGCGCAGCTCATCGCCATCTGCAAGATTGCGATCGGGCGCCTTCAAGGTAAAACGGCGCGCAAACATCCGGCTACGATCTTCTGTGGCGTAGCCTCCGAGGGGAAAGCCGTTGCTCGCAAGCCATGCGTCGCGCCGATGAAATTCCGCTTCGATGTGCCGAAAGCGCGTATCGAGCACGGCCCAATCAGCCGGATGCATCATCAGCTTTGCGCCGCCGAGTTCCGCAATCGTACCGGCCATGCCGTAGTGATCCGTGTGAAAATGCGTCGCGATGATCCATGAGATCTGATCGATCCGCTTGCCAAGATCTCCGAGCGCGTCCTCGAGCGTCTGCAGCACGTCGGGTAATCCCCATCCGCAATCGACGAGCGTATACCCCTCATCGCCCTCGATCAGGTACGCGTTGATGTACTTGAGCGCGTGATCCGTCATCGGTAGACGAATCTGTTCGATGCCGTCGCCGCGCGACGTATGAGTTGAGTCGATTAGAGCTTCCCTTCGGCGTCGCTCGCGATGACAGCGGGATGGCCGTTGCCGTTCCGGCCGTTGGAAAAGCGCGCGCGCAGCGCGCTAAACGGATGCAGTGGACGATCCTGATCCTTTTTGCTGAAGAGCCGCACGATGAACACGTATAAGACGGGGATTACATAGAGATTGAGGACGGTCGAAAGCACCATCCCGAAAAAGACGACCGTCCCGAGCGAATTGCGTGCGTGGCTTCCCGCGCCGGTAGCGATAACGAGAGGAACAACGGACAGGATGAATGCGATCGACGTCATCAAGATCGGACGCAGACGAATCTCGGCTGCCATCTTGACCGCTTCTTCCGGCGTCTTTCCGAGTTCGCGCTGTTGATTCGCGAACTCGACGATCAAGATCGCATTCTTACTCGCAAGACCGATCAACATGACGTAACCGACTTGCGCGTAGACATCGCTCGGAAAGCCACGCATCCACAATCCCAAGAGCGCGCCCAGAATCGCCAGCGGAACCGTGAACAGAATAATCAGCGGCTCCGTGAAACTTTCGTATTTCGCCGACAACACCAAGAACGTGAAGAGAATGCCCAAGAGGAAGATCATCAGCGACTGACCGCCGGCCGTCGTCTCTTCGAGTGCGATACCGGTCCACTCGTACTGTACGCCGGAGGGCAAATTCTTCGCTTGCTGTTCCATTGCGGCAATTGCATCGCCGCTTCCGTGCCCGGGCGCCGGTTGCCCCAACACTTCGATGTTGCGGAACAGGTTGTAGTGCGTGATGACGGGCGCTGCCTGTCCCGGATGCACGCTGACGATATCGGAGAGCGGAATCGCGCCGCCGCCCGACGATCGCACGAAAATTCGCTGGAAATTCAGCTGGGAGAGCCGGTATGAGGTGTCGGCCTGCGCATAGACCCGGAACGACCGATTCAAGTATGTGAAATCGTTGATGTAGTCGGATCCCATGTAGATCGCGAGCGTACTGAAAATGTCCGCAATCGAAACGCCGATCTGCTGCGCTTTGTCGCGATCGACATCGACGATGAGCTCCGGAGCGTTCGCATGGAACGTCGTGTAAATCGAGCGCAGATTCGGATCTTGATTGGCGCCGCGTACGAATTGCCGCGCGGCCTTGCTTAGAGCCGTAAGACCGATATTGCCGGTATCCTCGAGCTCGAATTGAAATCCACCGACGTTGCCGACACCGGAAATTGCCGGTGGATTGAACGCAACGATCGAGGCTTCGGGGATCTGTGAGAGCTTGGCATTCAAGCGCCGCAGGATCGCGGCCAGCGTATGCTGCGCACCCGGCCGCTCGCCCCATGATTTGAGGTGCGCGAACATCAATCCGAAATTCGGCCCTTGCCCAACAAAGCTAAACCCTTGAATGCTGAAGAGGTCCTGGACATCGGGCTCGGCGCGAATGACATTCTCGGCCTTGAGCGCGATCGACGACGTATACGGTAGCGACGCGCCGTCCGGAGCTTGCAGCAAGACGAAGAAATAGCCGACGTCTTCGTCGGGAATGAACGCCGTCGGCGTCCGCGTGAAGATGTATCCGGTTACGACCAACCCGATCGCAAAGACGGCACCGACCACTTTGCCATGACGCATCGTCGGCACGAGCGTCCGATCGTACGCTGTCCGGATCCATTGAATGACGAGGTTGATGAGATCGAAGAAACGCCCGTGCGAGCCCTCTTCAGAGCTGATCAGCAGTCGCGAGAGCACCGGGGTAAGCGTTAGCGAGCAGAACAGCGAGATGCCGATTGCGCACGCGATCGTCAGCGCGAACTGCTGATACAGGCGTCCCGTCGTACCCGGAAAGAAGCCGACGGGAACGAACACCGACAACAGCACGAGCGAGCTGGCGATAACGGCACCGTAGATCTCTTTGAGCGCCTCCTGCGCGGCTTCCATGCGCTCCATGTTCTTGGTTTGGATGAAGCGCGCGATGTTCTCGATGACGACGATCGCATCATCGACGACGAGCCCGGTTGCAAGTGTCAAACCGAAGAGCGTGAGCGTATTGATCGTGAAGCCGAAGACCTTCATTAGGAAGAAGGTTCCGATCAGCGAGATTGGGATCGTAATCGCCGGGATAAGCGTCGTGCGCCAATCTTGTAAGAAGAGAAAGATCACGATAACGACCAGCACGATCGCCATCAGCAGCGTGATCAAGACTTCTTTGATCGATTCTTGCACGAACTCGCTCGAATCGAACGCAAGGCCATACTTGATACCAGGCGGGAAATGCTTTGAGAGCTGGGCCATCGTGGCACGCGCGCGCTGGGAAAGATCGAGCGCATTTGCGCTCGGCAGCTGAAGCACCGCAATGCCGACTGATGGGCGGCCGTTGAAGCGCAGCTCCGTCGAATAGTCTTGCGCGCCAAGATCGACGTGCCCGACATCTCGCATACGCACGAAGCCGCCGTTCGCGGTCGTCTTGACGATGATGTTGCCGAACTGCACCGGATCCGCTAATCGGCCGCTGACGTCGATCGGGATCTGGAACGGCGTGTTGTTTGGAATCGGGGGCTGGCCGAATGCGCCGGCCGGAACTTGCACGTTCTGCGCTGCGATCGCGTTGACGACATCGATCGCCGTGAGTCCGAGCGCGTTCAGTCTCTTCGGATCGATCCACACGCGCATCGCGTAGCGGCGATCGCCGAAGGTGTGCACGTCGCCCGCACCCTTGATGCGCTTGAGCGCGTCGACCAAATAAATGTCGGCGTAGTTCGCGATGAAAAGACGGCTAACGCTCGGATCGGTCGCGTAAAGGCCAAAGGCGATAACAAACGAGCCGGAGTTCTTCTTGATGACGAGTCCGGTTTGTTGGACGGCCACCGGCAGCACGCCGAGCGTACTGTTCGCAGCGTTTTGCACGTCGGTCGCGGCAATGTCGAGATTGGTGTCGAGCGAGAACGTGCATGTGATCGTGACCGTACCGTTGTTCGTGCTCTGCGAGCTGATGTAACGCAGGCCTTCGGTACCGTTGATTGCTTCTTCCAGCGGGATCGTGACCGTTTGCTCGACGGTCTCCGCACTTGCGCCGACATATGTCGCGGTAACGGTGACGGTCGGCGGCGCGATTTGCGGATACTGCGAGATCGGGAGCGCCGGGATCGTGATCAGCCCGACCAACACGATAAAAAGCGAGCAAACCGATGCAAAGATCGGACGCCGCAGGAAGTAATTCACTCGCCCAGGGGGTTGGCCGCAAGCCTCTGGAACTCCGGCTTATGGCTTCCGAAGCTGCCCCCCGGCCGCTCCACGGTGTACGCGTCCTTGATTGCGCGACGATGATCGCCGGGCCGCTCTGCGCGGCGCAGCTCGGCGATTACGGTGCAGAAACCGTCAAGCTCGAACATCCGGAAAAAGGCGATCCTGCGCGACATTTCGGCGCCGAAAAACACGGCGAAGGAATTTATTGGAAAACACTTGCGCGCAACAAGTCAAGCGTTGCACTCGATCTCCACAAACCGGAAGCGCAAACGCTCTTTCGGCGGTGGCTGGGCACGTTCGATATTTTGATCGAGAACTTTCGGCCCGGAACGCTCGAGCGTTGGAATCTCGATCCGCGGGAGCTTCTCGGGGAACATCCGCGTCTGGTCATCTTGCGCATGACGGCGTTCGGTCAACAGGGTCCGTATCGCGATCGCGCGGGTTTCGGAACGCTCGCAGAAGCGATGACGGGAATCGCGGCGCTCAGCGGCTGGGAAGATCGTCCGCCGCTTCTTCCGCCGTTCGCACTCGCCGACACGATGGCTGCGATGCTTGCGACGGGCGCAGTGCTCGCGGCATACGTACGCGCACGCGAAACCGGCGAAGGCGAGATCATCGACTGCGCGATTTACGAAGCCGCAATGAAGCTCACCGAGCTGCACATGATGGAGTACGATCAGACGCGGCACGTTCCGGCCCGCAAGGGCAACGAACTGGAATTCACCGCACCGCGCGGCGCATTCGCGTGCAGCGACGGTCTATGGGTTGCGCTATCCGGCAGCTCGCAATCGATTGCCGAACGTTTCATTCGCGCGATCGGAGGCGAGGAGCTTGCGAACGATCCCCGCTTCACGACGAATGTCGATCGCATCAAGAACGGCGACGCGCTCAATCGCGCAATCGAAGCCTGGTGTAAGGTCCGCACGCGTCAGGACGTCCTCGACACGTTGATTCCGCTCGGCTGCGCGATCGGACCACTCGAAACGATCCAAACGGTTTTCGATAATCCGCAAATTCAGTTCCGCGAATCGTACGTGACGGTCGACGATCCGACATTCGGCGCGCTGCGCATGATGCGCGCGCAGCCGGAGTTCATGCGCTCGGAACCAGCCGAGCTCGTTCCGGGCCCATCCGCGCTCGGCGCCGACACGGTAAGCATATTGAAACGCGACTTAGGCTTGTCGGACGAGGAGCTAGCGAAGATTGTTACACCGGGGCGGAAATTGTCATCAGATTCAGTGGTCGTCGCCTAAGACACGATCGACCATCGCGGCCGATTGTCCAACGTAACTTCGCGGATCGAGGAGTTTCTCGAGTGCGGCGCGATCGAAGATCTTCGCAATTTCAGGGTCCGCCGCTAAGAGATCGATAAGCCGCCCGTTGCCTTTTGCGACCTGGACGCAAATATCGGCGATCTTGTCGTGCGCGATCTCGCGGCCCATCTTCGGACCGAGCGCCATCATCACGTTCTCGGTGTTGATCAAGCCGTCCGTGACCTGCAAATTCTTGAGCATGCTTTCCGGATGGACTTCGAGACCGCCCAGCATGAATTTCGCCTGCGCGAGGGCGCCCGCGGTGTAACAAAAGATCTCCGGCAACACAAGCCACTCGATCTCCCACGGTCCCGTCGCGCGTTCGAGATCGGAGCCCATCGCCGTGAGCAATCCGGCGACGTGTTGCCGCACGACGCCGGCGCACGCCGTAATGTACGCGCACGAGATCGGATTGCGTTTTTGCGGCATTGTGCTCGAGCCGCCGCGATGACCGGAACCTGCCGGTTCCGCGACCTCGTCGAGCTCCGTCATCATCATCAGCTTGACGTCAAGCGCGATCTTCTCGAGCAAGCCGCACAAAAGACCGAGGAAGCAGCCCGCTTCGCAGATCGTATCGCGCATCGTGTGCCACGCAATCGGAGGATGGCCGAGACCGAGCTCGTCCATCACCGCATCCTGCACTTCGAATCCGCGGCCTTCGAGTGACGCGAGCGTTCCCACCGCACCCGCCAGCTCGCCGATCAAAACGCGCGGTTTCATTTGAGCGAAACGCTCGACCTGGCGCTGGAATCCCGAGAGCCAAACCGCAACTTTGTAACCGAACGTCATCGGTACGGCTTGCTGCAAATGACTGCGGCCGACCATCGGCGTCTCGCGATGCTCGCGTGCGAGGCGCTCGAGCTCGCGGATCACGTCGAGCATGTCGCGCTCGACTAGCTCGAAGCCGGCACGCATCTGCAAGACCGTCGCCGTGTCGCTGATGTCTTGTGTCGTTGCGCCCCAGTGGCACCATTGTCCGAGGCCACCCGAACAACGTGCGGTGAGCTGCTGCACGACCGGCATTATAGGAAAGCCGACGCGTTCGGTCGCGGTTTTCAGCTTCGCGAAGTCCATCCCGTCGACCGTGCAGTGGCGTGCAATCTCGGTGGCCGCGTCTTGCGGGATGACGCCGAGGCGTCCTTGGACGAGCGAAAGCGCTTTCTCGACGTCGAGATAGTATTGGACGCGGCGTTCGTCCGACCAGACCGCGCGCATTGCGGGCGTCGTGAAGATGTCGCGGTAGATCGACGAATCGATGACCGTTGCGTTCGAATTCATCCCTACCTCTTCTTCTGTCATTCGATCAGCTTGACGTTTTGCGGATAGATGGGGCGATTGATGATCCGTTCCAGTATCTCCGGCGACTCCGCCAGCACGAGCGAGCAGAAGCGTGCAAAGCTTTCGCGCTCAGCTTCGCCTTCTGCAAATCGCGCGTTCTGCGTCAAGTCGACTTTTCCGGGGACGCCGACGAGCCGTATGAAGCGCCCATCATCATCGATGCCGACCTCTGCCAGCCCGGCATCCGCAAAGATCAAGAACGCAAAGCCGATCGTCGAGGCCCGCACATTGCGCATGTCGAGGATTGAGGCGAGCGTGTCGTTGTCGGCCCGCGCGATTCCGTCGCGAGCGAGGCCACGGACCCCGCGATAAATCTCGCGCAGCGTCTCAAGGCGCGGCGCTTCACAATCAATCAGGAACTCATTGAGCCCCTTATCGCTCTCACCAAAGAGCAGATGAATGTTGGCGTCGCCGCCGTCGCGGCCGGCTCGACCCGCCTGCTGATTGAATTGCGTGAAATCGAAACTCAGATGATAGAGGAACACATGCCGCACGTCCGGGAGATCGATTCCCTCACCGAAGGCCGACGTCGCGACAACAACGCGCAAGCCGCCGTCGCGAAAATAGTTTTCGACCATGGCTCGATCCGCCGAGCCCATGCCGGCGTGATAGAACGCTACGTCGTTGCCCAGCGCGGCGCGGAGCTTCTCGGCGACGTTGGTCGCGCCGCTGCGCGAATTGCAATACACAATACCCTTGCCGCCGTCGCGCAGGACGTCGATCAGGTATGCTTCCTTCTTCTCGGTGTTGCGAGCGTCGACGACGTGCAGGTTCTCACGAATCGTCGCATCGATCACCCAAGCGTCGATGCTCAGCTCGCGACGAAGGTGCGCGAACGCATTGTCGGTTGCGGTCGCCGTTAGTGCGAGTACTTGCGGCATGCCGAGCTTTGGTAGTATCTCGGGAAGTTTCGCGTACGCCGGACGGTGGCGAGATTCGTAGAGATGATGACCTTCATCGATAACGAGCAGTGACGGCCGGCTTTGCGGTGCGCCGAAGCGCTCGATGTGATATTCGATGAACTCGGGCGTCGAGCAGACGATGTCCCACTCGCCGCTCTCGAGCGCAGCCATTAGCTCGGCGCGCTCTTCACCGTCGATCGCGCCGTTGGCACGAAACATCCGGAGGCCGAGATCCCCGAGCCTGCGCTCCAGCGCTAAGAACTGATCGTTCGCAAGCGCACGTAACGGATAGATGACCAGCGTTTTCGCGCCGCGTTCGAGCGCGCGAATCGCGGCGGGATACTGAAAGCAGAACGATTTGCCGCGTCCGGTACCCATAACCGCAAGCGTGTTCCGTCCATCCTCGACGCGCTCGATGACGAGCGATTGCGATTCGCGCAAGGGATGCGTTCCGATGAGGGCTCGCACAACATCGTCTCCCCGCGGCGGTCCGGACGAGGGCAACGCGCGCGCTCGTCGGCGAACGACGTCGGTGCGCTTGACGCGAATGTTCACGCCGAACGAACGTCCCTTACCGCCTCCGGTTACGGCCGTCACTTCGGCCGTGTAGCGGCGACCGTCGCCGTCGATGAGCGGCGCAAGCTTTTGCGACATGTCGCGTTTCAGGAATCCGAGCTGGAGTGCTCCATAAAATGCGGCGATGGCATTTGCATCGTGCGGATTGTCGGGTTGACGGCGCAATTCGAGAACGGCTCCCGGACGCACGCCGGCTGCAATGTCCTGACGGCCCTCGAAGCTCACGCCCGCGAGCTTCGTGTTGAACTCGGACGAATCGCCGATATTCGCGTAGCGTTCACGGTCCAGAAACTGCGCCGATTTCGCGAAGAGCGCGTCGACGAACACGCTCGATTCGGTTTTTTCCTCATCAAACGTCGCGATGAGACGCTCGAACGCTGCCTCGGACGGCGTTGCGGGAGGCAGAGCCGGCGAACTAAGAGACTTACTCGGTCTCTTCGAGATTGAGTTTTATCTCCTCGTGACCTTGTTCAAGCGCTTCGTCGTGCAGACCGGCGCGCTGCGCATCGAGCGGATCGATTTCCGGCTCGATCGTTTCGGTCGCCGCCGTCACGATCCGACGTTTACGATAGCGCGTCAAACGCGGTTGCCCGCCGTCACGCACGTCGGTTTTCCCCTTTTCCTTGCGCTCTTTACGAGCAGCCAGAATTGCTTCGCGCTCGATTGCGGTACGCGAGGCCTGCGCCTTGGCTTCAGCGACCGTCCGTGGACGCACGGAGGGCGTACTCAAGCCGAGTGCCCGACGCCGCTCTGCCCGCTCCAACTGCTGTTTGCGCAGCCGAACGACGAGCGGTGCCGAGTAAAAGATCGAGTGATAGCCACCCGAGCAAATACCAACCAGCAGCGCGAACGCGAAGTTTTTGAGCGATGCGCCGCCCAGCGCTAAGAGCGCGACCAGTGTAATGACGACGGTCGCGAGCGTGTTTACCGAGCGCGTCATCGTTTGCAGAATCGAGGTATTGACGATCAGCTCGTACGGCTCGCCGTCCATGACTTTCGTATTCTCGCGGATCCGGTCGAGAATGACGATCGTATCCATGACCGAGTAACCGATGACGGTCAGAACGGCGGCCAAGAACGCGTCGTCGACACGTTTGTCGGCGATGGCGTAGATGCCGATCATCATCAGGGAGTCGCGCACGAGCGCGATGATCGCGACGAGTCCAAAGATATAGTTCCAACCGAAACGGAACGCGATGTAAATGAACTGGATCGTGATCGCGATGACCAGCGCATAAAGCGCGTGCAGCAGATACTCGTGCGAGAGCGTCGGACCGACCGTCGAAACCGACGATTGAGCGCGATCGACCGTCGCTACGGTTCCGAGCGCAGTCCACAGCTTGGTCGTGTCGTTGCCGAAATCGGTTTGGGTCTCGATGCTCCAACGCGAATCGGGAACATCGCCGGCCTTGGTAAGCGTATTGATCCGCTCGTCGCCGACGCCGACCGTCGAAAGTGCGGACGCGATTTGAGCCTGCGTGACGGTCCGGTCAAATTTGAGCGTGACGTCGGTTCCGCCGGTGAACGAAAGACCGAGGCGCAGCGGAGCGCCGGTATTCTTCCAGTGGACACCCATCGTGATGAGGCCGGCGGCAATCACAACATACGAAATCGCCGAGACGATCCGGAACCAGCTGACGATATTCCAATTCAGACGCCGGAAGAACATTCTACGCTCCGGCTTTCACGGCATTAGCCCGCTTTGTCTCGGCAATGTCGCTCGCGCTCGCGCCATACGCGGAGGGCGATGTAACGATGTCCGCATCGACGACGACGTCCATGAAGAAGCGCGTGATGTAGACGGCGGTTCCAAGCGAGAACACGGTGCCCCAAAATAGCGTGTACGCGAAGCCTTTGACCGTGCCGGTTCCGAGCATGAACAAGACGCCTGCGCCGACGATCGTCGTGACGTGACTGTCGAACACGGTCGTGAACGCGCGCGCGAATCCGGTGCGCACCGCAGCGCGCAAGGTCTTGCCCGCCCACAGCTCTTCTTTGAGACGCTCGAAGATCAGAACGTTCGCATCGACCGCCATACCGATCGAGAGCACGAATCCGGCGATGCCCGGCAGCGTCAGCGTTGCCTTGTTGACGGCAAGCAACGCGAGGAGCGCAACGACGTAGACGACCAGCGCCAAATCGGCGAGCAGTCCGGGCAGACGATAGACGATGATCATGAACACGAGCACGAGGCCGAGACCGAGCGCCGCAGCGTAGAGCGATTCCGTCAAGTCGGTCTGTCCGAGTACGGGACCGATCGTATCGTTCGAGATGATCACGACGGGAACGGGCAGCGCACCCGCGTTCAGCTCGTTGGCGGTGCGGACGACGTCGTCTTCGGTAAAGCTGCCGGTGATCTCGCCGCTTTCACCGATCGGCGATTGAATGACCGGCGACGAAACGAAACTGCCGTCCAAGAAGATGCCGAGATTCTGATGCAGATACTTGCGTGTCAGGGTATCAAACTTGCCGGCATTCTTCGTTTGAAAGTCGATTTTTGGCTTGCCGCTTTGATCGTACCCGGCTTGTGCACCCTTGAGCTCGGCACCGCTGTAGATCGTTGGTCCGCTCGCGAGATATGCGGGCGACGGCTTCTCGACGCTTCCTTGTATATAGGCTTGATCTTTGCCGGACGTCTGCGCCGCGTACGCACGCGTCGCAACCTGCTCCGGAACGATCTTGAACTCGAGATGCGCGACGTCTTTGAGCGCGCGAATCGCATCGTCGGGATTCTTCACCGCGGGCAGCTCGACCAAAATCCGATCGTTGCCGATACGCGTGATCTGTGGCTCCGTTACGCCCAGGCCGTTGATACGATTATCGATGACCTGCACGACCTGGCTCTGCACCTGGCTCGTGATCGCCGGGACGTCTTTGGTCGGCTGCAACTGCAAAATGACCTGGACGCCGCCTTGTAGGTCGAGGCCCAATCGAATTTTCTGTTGTACAGGCACGATCGCCCAAACGCAGAGGGCGACGAAGACGACCAGCAGTGCCGCCTTCAGCGGGTTCTTGAATCTAGACCACATTTTCCGCCAAAGGGAAGGGGAGAACCGCAAGATTGTAGCAGGGTCGGCATCCCGGGTCAAACCGTGAATGAGGGCGCTTGAGATGGTGGATGTTAAGGGGGTCGACGCCGGCCTTCTTCAGACGAAATATCGTCTGACGAAGCAGCGCGCCGCGATTCTGCGTGCCCTAGACGGCGCAGCACATCTTTCTGCGGAAACGATTTTAGAACGCGTTCGCGAGGAACTTCCCGGCGTAAGCCTCGGGACGATCTACCGCACGCTCGATATCCTGCGCGAGCTTGGCCTCGTGCAAGTGTTTTCGCATGCAGGTTCGGCGGCACGCTTTGAAGCCGTGCTCGAAAAACATCATCATCTTTTGTGTACAAACTGCACTCAGCTCGTCAATATCACCGCGCCTGGGCTTGCCGACCTCGCCGTGGCGATCGGCTCGACGCGCGGATTTTCGGAAATCGACTGCGTGTTGACCGTTACCGGGCTTTGCCCGTCGTGTTCGACTACGAGCGTTCCCCTCGGTTCGAGTGGCATCTCGCGCGGCAGCTCAGCGTAAGAAAACACTTCAAGCTCGATTCCCCATCGCACGACGAGCTCGCCGAGTAACGGTCTCGCGCGCGAGCCGGTGACGATCGCGCCGGTGTGCGCAGCGAGCGCGGCGCGCAAACCGAGGGCGAAACCGGGATCCGGCGCAACGCCGATCTCGGGATCGTCGTAGCGCACGAGCATCTCTTCGAGGTCCGGGGCTGCGACGAGCACATGTGGTACGCGATTGCGGCGTCGCAGCTCCATCGGAACGAGGCGCCGGCGCATCGCTTCTGCGAGCTCGCGCGCTTGCGACCCGCCGCCAGCATCGACAAGCGCTTCGAGTGCGACGAGCGGATCGCGCGGCCACATCTTCTCACGCAAGAGCAAGACGAAAGCGCGGTGTGCAAGCGCGACTGGAACGGTATCGCCGATCTCCTTGACGATCGCCGGCGCAATTCCGCGAAGGTGCTCGAGCAACGTCGCAAACTCTTGACGGCCGAAGAGCTCGGCCGCGTGCCGGCGCGCAACTTCTGCCAAATGCGATCCGAGGATCGAAATCGGATCGAATACGATCAGTCCGATTTTTTCAGCTGACGAGCGCAGCGATGGCTCGATTGCACGCGCGGAAAGACCGTAGACCGGTTCTCGCACCGCCTCACCGGCGATGCGCGCCAGCAGTGCTTCATTTCCCACGGCGAGCAACCGGTCGAGCCGTAAGCGGCCGACGGCCGTGACGGCGTCGTGCACGCGAATCGCGTACGTGTCCTTTTCGCGCGTGAGGTCGTCCCGCAGGCGTACGCCGGGAATCGCGATTCCAATCTCGATTGCAAGCGCACGCCGAATCTCTCCGATCCGGTCGAGCAGCGCGTCATCGTACGGCGGCTTCAGCAAGGCGAGCAAATCCGCGCCGACGTCGATCGCGATCGCATCCACACCGACGAGACCGAGCGCGCTCTCGGGGCGCCGTAAAGCAATCCGTCGCGCATCCGAATGTTTTTTCCTGACGGATGCGCGGTCGTCGCGCTGCTTACGCTGCGCGAGGTGGGATGCGAAAAACGCCGCGGCGGAAAGCGCGGCAAACAGCGGCCCGGGAAGCGCCGGAATGAACGCGAGGATCCCGATCAATGCCGCAGCGCCACGCAGCGCGTCGGGACGCGCCAGCAACTGCTGTGCAAGGTCGCTCCCAAGGGAACGCTCGACGGCGACGCGCGTGACCATCAACCCCATCGCAACCGAGATCAAAAACGCCGGGAGCGTGGTTACGAGCGCATTCCCAATCGAGAGAATTGAGTAGCGCGCGAAGGCATCGGCCGGCGCGAGGCCATGCGTGAGACCGATCGCGATTCCGCCGCCGAGGTTCAGGAGGACGATCACGAGCGCAGCGACGGCGTCACCTTTGACGAACTTTCCGGCGCCGTCCATCGCGCCGTAGAAATCGGCTTCGGCCTGAATCCGCGCTCGGCGTGCGCGCGCCGCGTCGGCGTCGAGGACACCGGCGTGCACGTCGGCATCAATGGCCATTTGCTTGCCCGGCATCGCATCGAGCGTGAATCGCGCCGCGACCTCTGCGACGCGTTGCGCGCCGGTGGCAACGACGACGAACTGAATCGTTATCAGGATCGCAAAGACGATCAATCCCACAATCGGACTACCGCCAACAACAAACGCACCGAAGGCCGGAATGACGGCACCGACGCCTCCCGGTTCGTCGCCGTGGGTCAAGATGAGACGTGTTGCGGATACATCGAGAGCCAGACGATAGAGCGTCGCGACCAGCAGCGCAGGCGCAAAGGCAGAAAATTGCAGCGGCTCTTCGATGCGAATCGCGACGAGCAGCACGAGGGCGGCTGCAAGAATATCGATCCCTAAAAGCAAGTCGAGGAGCGGCGGTGGTAGAGGAACCACCAAAACGAAGACGATCCCGAGTACGACGGCCGCAAATGCGTAGGTCGAGCGCATCAGGATTCTCTCTGCAATGTCGCGATGATCTGTGCGACGGCGAGGTAGACCTCGGGCGGAATCGGCCCGAGTGCATCATGCGCATAGAGTTCCCGCGCCAGGGGCGGATCTTCGATCAACGGTATGTGCGCCTCCGCCGCGAGCTTTCTAACGCGTAATGCGCCCTCGTCGGCCGCACGAACCAAGATCATCGGAACCGGCATCTCATCGGCGACGTAGCGCAAAGCGATCGCAATGTGCGTCGGATTGACGACGATGAAGGTCGCGCGCCGAACGTTGCGCAGCGCACCGCGGACCATCATCCGGTGCAAGCGCCGCCGTCGTCCGCGCGTTTGCGGATCGCCATCATGCTCGCGCATGTCGCGCCGCAATTCATCGAACGTCATGCGCAAGCGCCGCCGCCAGCTCTTATGGACGACGAGCACGTCGATCACTGCTGCGATAATGCCGATTGCAAGCATCCCTTCGATCGCACGCTTGATTGCGTATGGTGCCGGGCCGATCGTGGACGCGAGAAGTGCCAGCCCCGCGATGACCGCAAGCGCGCCGCGCGCGAAACCCGTTCCGAGCGGAGGCGTTAGGCTCAACCGAAACGCGAGCGGGCGAACCGACAACCCGCGCGTCTGCACGAAGGTCGCGAATACGGTCGCGATGATTCCGCAGCCCGCCGTCACCGCGAGTACGGTGAACAACGCAAGTCCGATGCGCGTGCTGCTTCCTGCGCTCAGGATCGCGCGCATCCCGTCCAAGAGTACGGAGCGACCAAACGGAGCGACAGCCAGCAATCCCAGAGACGCACCGCAGAACGACGCGATGGTGACGGCATCACGCGAGAGCGGATGGTCGCCTTCCCGGCGTGCGCGCTCGAGCCGCGAAGGCGTCGGCTCAAACGACTTCAACGATAGAGAACCGCGTCACGAACGGACGTAAGCGAAACGAACGCGATCAGCATCGCGCCGGCATACGCCGCCGGGTACGTTAACGACAAGTGTCCGAAGCGAGGGACAACACGTGCAAGCACCGCGAGTCTGAGGTGAATGCAGAGCGTCACGCAGATCGCGGGTGCGGCGAATTCGAGGCACATTCGTGCAAGTCGCGGCGCGTACTCGAAGCCGATGGCGTGCAACGCGTGCACGTCAATCGCGGCGCCGACCGGGACGACCGAGAACGTCTTCGCGAACGCGACGATCAGCGCGTCGATTCCGCCCAGCGCGAAGTATGCCGCGATGAAAACGAGCAACCACAACCCGCCGAACCCGACCGGCGCGACGCCGATTCCGGGAACGCTCGCACGCAAGCCGACGAGATCGTCGAGCATTCGGCCGGCAGCGGCGAACGCTTCAAAGATCAGCGTTGCGCCAAAACCGAATGCCGCACCGGCGAATGCCTCGCTTGCAACGATCGCTAGCAGCCCAATCGCTGAGGGATCGCGCAGACGGCCGGCACTGGGCGCCACCGCAATCGCGAGCACGAATGCAAATAACACACGCACGCTGGCCGGAACGTTCAACCGCGAGAATCCGGGCGCGCGCACGAAGAATCCGAGCGCACGCGCAAAGACGGCCAACACGCACGCCGTCATGCTCCGTGGACAATCGCAGGCAATGCGCCGATTGCGTTCTCGAAGAGCCCGGCGCAAAGGCGCAAGCCGAATGCTCCGAACACGCCGACGAGCGCGCCGATCGCCATGAGTTTCGGCAGCAAGGTGAGCGTCTGTTCGTGGACTTGCGTCGCTGCTTGCAAGACGGCAACAGCCGTACCCACGATCGTCGCAACGACGACGGCGGGAAGCGCAAGCACGGCACACACGACGCACGTTTCACGCAGCAGAGCCTCGAGCTCGACCATGCAGCGAGCCTACGCCGGAGCGATTACGCCAGTGTTACGCCAACGTTAGGCCGGGCCAACGACTTGCGGCACGAAGCGCGGAACAGACGGCGCGAGTTGCCGGCGAACGGTTCAGCGTGTAAAAGTGAATGCCTGGTGCGCCGCGCGCGAGCAAATCCGCGCATTGCAGCGTAGCGTAAGCAACGCCGAGATCGCCGACCGCTGCCGGTTCGTCAACCCGGCGTTCTAGCTCCGAACGCAGCCGAAGCGGGATTTCTACCCCACACACTTCGGTGAAGCGTTTGATCTGAGCGTAGTCGGTAATCGGCATGATGCCTGGCAGGATCGGCACCGTGATGCCGGCGCCGCGCGCGCGCTGCACGAACGTGAAGTAACGCTCGTTGTCGAAAAAGAGCTGCGTCGTCAGGAAATCTGCGCCGGCACGGACCTTCTCTACGGCATTACGCAAATCGGTCTCGGCGTTAAACGCTTGCGGATGCGTTTCCGGATAGCACGCCGCTCCGATGCAAAACGTGTACTCCTTGGAAAGCATCGCGATCAGCTCCGAAGCGTACGCAAAACCGCCTTTCGGAGGACTGAACGCTCCTTCTCCCTTGGGCGGATCGCCGCGTAGGGCCATGATGTTTTCAATATTGGCGGCCGCTAAATCGTCGAAGAGTGCACGCAACTCGTCGCGCGTCGCGCCGACGCACGTAACGTGCGCCATTACGTCGATGCCCAGGTCGTTCCGGATACGCTTGGCGAGCTCGACGGTGCGAGCCCGGGTCGAACCACCGGCACCATAGGTGATCGAAACGAAGGCCGGCTGCAAGACGCGCAGCTGCGCGATCGCATCGAAAAGCAAGCGCACGCCATCGTCGTTCTGCGGCGGGAAAAACTCGAAGGAGAAAAACGGCTGCCGCTGCTCGAGCGACTCGATGATGCGCATCTACCCTATAGTTATCGGAAGCTGGCCGTCACCCCCGCACAGACGAGCGCCCAGCCGTCGACCGTCACGAAGAGCAGCAGCTTCAAGGGCAGAGATACGATCGGCGGGCTCAGCATCATCATGCCGAGGCTCATCAAGATTGCCGCAACGGCGAGGTCGATTGCTAAAAACGGCAGATAGAGCGCGACGCCGATTGCGAACGCGCTGCGAAGCTCCCCAACCACGAAGGCCGGGATCAACACCTCGATCTCGGTCGACGATCGATGCGCAACGCGTGCGAACAGCGCGAGATCTCGCGCGCGGGTTTGGCGCAGCATGAATTTCTGCAGCGGTTCGACGGCACGTGTGACAAATGCACTCTGTGAGAGGCGACCGCGCGCATAGGGCTGGAGCGCATCGTGCTGAATCGCGCGAATCGTCGGCGTCATCACGAGCACGGTCAAAACGATCGCGAGGCCTGTAATGACCATGCTCGGCGGAATCGTGGGGGAGCCGATTGCCGAACGCACGAGCGACAAAACGACGACGATGCGAACGAACGACGTCGTCATCACCGCGATGAACGGAACAATCGAGAGCAGCGTGAGTCCCGCCAGCGCATCGAGAGGCAGTGAGGCGCGCGTGTGCGCGAACAACGCAAAAAGATCGTCCACCACGACGATGGTGGGCGCGCCGAATTTCCGCTAGATTGCCGGGACCGGTCTAGGGGGTTTCGGGGCGGTCGATTAGCTCGGTTATACGCACGCCAAAATTGTCGTCGATGGCGACGACCTCGCCGCGTGCGACAAGCTTGTTGTTGACGAGGAGGTCAACGGGACCGCCGGCCAACCGGTCGAGCTCGACGACCGAGCCCGTACCCAGCTTGAGAATGTCGCGGACATTCATCTTCGCCTTGCCCAATTCAGCAGTGACCTGAAGCGACACGTTCAGGAGCAGGTCGAGATTCTTGCCGTTCTCCGAAATTCTCATACTCATATCAGCTCGTGTACCTTGAAGGCGGATCGATCGCCGAGCACGCCGCCTTCGCCCGCAGCGATGGGGTCGGGCCCAGCGTTCAGCGTCGCCTGCGGGCCCACCTTGGTTTCCAGGGGGAGGACGTCGCCGGGCGTCAGACGCGCAAATGTAAAGATATCGAGGCCGGCTACGCTAAGGCGCGCCGAGCACTCGATCGGGCAATCTTCGAGGCTCTCCGCAGCGATTGTTGGACCGATCTGCGGAGGCTTCTCATCGACTGCGATACCGATCACAACGCCGAGCGGCGACGCTATGCGTAGTTCGCAGTATGCGGTGCGAACGCCCGGCAATCCCACTCGTGCGACCGCATCATCGTGTCCCCCGCGAATTAGCTTGAGCCCGTCCGCAAGCTCCGCGACAAAGCGTTCTAAAACGCGCATTTCCATCGCGGACATGTGCTCGGCCGCCGACGGAGGTTCACCGAACGCATAGCTCACGATATTTCGGGCGGCTGTCGCAGAGATCACGATGCTCAGATCACCCGCAGCAGCCGTCATGTCAAAGGTTACGTTCCCATCGCAAAGCCTAGCCCACGTGACGTCGTCTAAGTGGACCGGCGGAAACGCGTCGACGCTAATCGGCCCGCCGAAGAGATCCGAGACGCACGATTCGAGCACGCGTGCAATTGCCGCGATCAAACGTGACTCGAACGGCACACGCCGTTCGAATCGCGCGTATCGTATCCGGCCGATATTCGGATCCGGGGTCCAGACGAGCTCACGAATCATTTGACGAGATCGAATGCTCCGCGCGCGAATGCATTTTGCGAGCGTTCGGTCGCGCTCAACGCGCGCATCGCGAGATATGCGTCCTGGAGACGCGAGACGGCGACGTCGGAATCGATTCGGCCGAGCGAGCGCCGCTGCGTTTCGATCGGCAAGAAGCTTCCGTCGTTCGGAGACCCAATGAACGGAACGACATGGGACGGAGCGTTTACGTGCGTCGCATCGATTCGCTCGCTACGCGTACCAGCGGGAAATCGTGCGAGCGCGACTCGACCAACCACAACGCGCTCGACGCTTGACGCACCGGTCTTGGTATCGAGCACGCTGCGTGCATATCCGAACACGCCGTCCGGCTCGACGCGAATATCTTGCGCGCGCCCCAAGAGAGCGTCGTTCTTCTCGATCTGCAACGTGCGCGGTACGCCGGAAGTATCCCCATCGACAAACCCCAAAATCGGCGTCCCATCGCTGCTGCTCAAAATGCCATCCCGCACTTGCAGCGCGCCGTCGCGCGTATACGACGGCCGCGCAGTATCGCCGGCAACAAAGTATGCATCCAGCGGCAGCGCTACCGATAAGGGATCGTTCGTCAGCTCGGCACGCTCGGGCCGAAGCGCATCTTGAAAATTCGGCTGCGCTCCCCCAACAAACACCATGCGCAGGTCCTCAGCCCGCCGCTCTACGTTTTCAGCCGCATTCGCGATACCAACATTCACAGCGCGTACCTCACTTGCACGAGCGCCCGCTCCACGACATCACGCAGCGCAGGCGGACAAAATGCTACCAACTGCGTGCGCCGTTCGCCGTGAACGACGTACAAACAGATTCTCCCCTGCGGAACCTCAAAAACAATTCTCGTCGCTTTCGGCTGCGATCGCAATCGCGCCAGAATATCGCTGGCTAACTGCGACAACCGCGCCCTGCGCTCACTCAACTCACTTACTTCCTTCGTCGGAAGCGCGACGCGAGGAACGTTTCCCGACGGACGCTCCAGCTTTTCCCGGAGCCATGGATGGCGAGAGGGAAAAGTGGGCGAGCAGACTTTTCCAGGATGGAAAAGTCGAGCGTTCAGGAGGGAAATGTTCAAGCGTCGCGTTCCCGACGAAGACGTAGCGAGATGCAACGCGTCGTACCAGGCTTGCGACAAAGCGCGACGATCAACCCCGGGCGATCGCACACTGACAAGGTCAAATCTCGCGGCGACTGCGTGCATGAACGCAGTCTAGCAGCGCGATGTTATCTAGTTATTGTCCGGTTTTATACTGATTGTACGTCTGGAGGACGTTCTTAACGTACGATTGCGTCTCCGGATACGGCGGCACGCCGTTATATTTCTCGACGGCTTCCGGACCCGCATTGTAGGCGGCGACCGCATTCGTGAGATTACCGTTGAAGCGATCGAGCAGCCCGCGAAGATAGCGCGTTCCGCCGGCGACGTTCTGTGAGGGATCGTAGCTGTTGGTCACGCCGACTTCCGAGGCGGTCTCGGGCATGAGCTGCATCAGACCCTGCGCGCCTGCATTCGAAGTTGCGTTCGGATCGAACGCTGATTCGTTTGCCATGACGGCGCGGATGAGATCCGGGTCGACGCCCTGCGACGCACTGTTCGTTTGGACGAGCTGCTCGATGGCGGGCGTGGCTTGGGGACCGGCCGCGCCACCCTCTTGGCCTGCCACTTGCTGCTGCACCATCGAGGCGAACTTCCCACTGGGGACATTCGTGATCGTTGGGGTCGTGGGTTGGTCCGCGGCTGGGTCGACCCCGAAAATCTGGTCGATCCGAGCCTGAATGCGAGAAATCCCGGAGTCAAAGTCCATGCTCATATTCTATCGGCAAGGTGATAGAGCTCGTCTAGTGACCCAGCGATAAGCTCTGGTTGAGAATTCTGGCGGAGGAAGCCCTCGAGGGCCGATTCCAGCGGTTCGGGAGGGGCGAGACCCATCTCCCGGGCCTCCCTCGAGTTCTCGAGACGGGCAAGAACCGCTCGGACCCGGGTCGCCGCGGCGAGATGGTGGGGGTCGACAACGGCCGGCATCGGACGGCTGAGACTCGCCGGCACGTCGATCGCTGGGAACGCGCCGCGCTCGGCCCGGCGCCGGGAGAGGACGAGATGCCCATCGAGGTGCGACCGAGCCGCCTCGGCCAGCGGATCGCCCGGATCGTCCACGTCGGCGAGCACCGTCGCGAGCAGCGTGATCGACCCACTGGCAGTCGCCCCGGCACGTTCGCAAAGTTCGCCCAAGCGGCCAAAGACACTCGGCGGATAGCCGGCGCGTCCCGGCGGTTCTCCGTTCGCAAGAGCGATCTCGCGCAGCGCGTGCGCGAACCGCGCGAGACTATCGAAGATGACGAGAACGTCGAGCCCGCATTCTCGCAACCGGGCCGCTTGCGCCATAGCGAGCTCCGCAGCCGCGACCTGCTCCCCGGCCGAACGATCGGCAGCCGCGCAAACAATCGTGATGCGCTCATCCAGAATTGCGAGATGACGCTCGACTTCCGCGCCACGTTCGCCAATCAACGCGACGACGACGGCATCTGCCTTCGCGTTCTGCGCAATCGCTTGGAGCAGCGACGATTTCCCGGCGCCGGGTGGCCCAAAGATCCCGAGCCGCATTCCGCACGCGACGGTCAGCAACGCATCAATGGCGCGAACGCCCGTCCACAATGGCTTCGAAAGTGGACGACGATCTGCAGGCGCCGGTGCAATCGAGTAGCGGGCAATCGAAAACTGCGAACCGGGCGGCGCGGCATACCCATCGAGCGGACGTCCCAGGCCGTCAATCGCGCGCCCGCACAGACTCGTCCCGAGAACGGTGCGATCTCCGAACTCTTCCAGTTGAGCAACATCGCCCAGATTCACGTAGCGCGCGTCGTCGAGCGGCGACAGTACCGTCCGCGCGGGCTCAACCGAAATAACCATCGCGGCAACATTGCGGCCTTGCGAGCGAATCGTGACACGATCGCCCAGACGTGCGCCGCGCAACGACGTATCGATGCGATGCGGACGGCACGAGGTGACGCGTCCGCGAACGGCGATCACGCGAGCGCCCGTTCGATGGCCGAACGAAGCCGCAGTCCAAGCGATGCATCGACCGTAGCGCCGTCTAGGTCGATTGTAATGTCGCCGTGCGCGCTGGTGACGATGCCGTCGTGAAAGCCGAAGCGCTCTCGAAGCCGTAAGGCGATACGTTCGATGTCAACCGGCGCGAGCAGCAGCTCGCGTCCAAGAACTTCGGCTGCGATCTCCTCGAGCAGTCGTCGCAACGCGCCGTCGAACCGATCCAATACGCGAACGGAAGCCATCCGGTCGTCAGCGATTACCTCGTGCGTCTCCTCGATGGGCATCGGTTCCGCAATCAACGGAGAGATGACCGGCGCGATTTCTACTTCTACCTCGCGCGACTCGCGTAAAATATCGCGTAGGCTTTTGAATTCGAGACTCATAGCTCCGCAACGAGGCGCGTGGGTTTGCGTGAAAGCCGCATGACGATCGCGCGACGCTCGTCACTCGAGTACAGTTCGAGTACGGAAGCAGCAGTCGGTGAGGGTAGCCGCGCGAGGATTGCCGCGACGACGTGCGGCGGCTCGCCGCGCAGCGTTGCGAAAATTGCTTCAGGCGACGACGTCCCCTCGGAATGCGTACGTTCGATGCGAGCGCGACGCACGCTCTCCGTCACGAAGTCACAGACCGGACGCGCAGCCATGCGTACGACGACGATGACCATTGCCGCCAGCGCAACACCGGGAAGCGCTTCGCCAACGATGCCGACTGCGTACGCAAACGGCTGCGGAGCGACATTATAAGGGCGATCGAATGCGACAGCTTCGACCGACAACGTGTCGCCGCGATTCGGATCGTATCCACCGGCTGCAGCTGCGACCTCTCGGATCTTGCCGACGTCGAGCGAGCGACGCGCATCGACGATCACGGCAATCGAAATTCGTGCAAGCGAGCCGGCCGCGACCGTGGTCCGTTCTTCGTGCACATCGCTGCCGCGATCTTCGGTCGTTTGGCGCCGCGAGTAGCTCTTCTTTTCGCCATTGAAACGCTCGTCCAAATCGCGCCGCGAGATCGGCGCGCGCTGCTCGGAGCTACGTTTGACGTCACGCGACTCGCTCGACGTCGTAGTGTGCTCGACCTGAACGCGTACGATCGTCGTTCCGCTGCCGAAGGCGGCATCCAGCGCGCTTTGCAGCGCCAGCTCACGATCTGCGCCGTCGTCTCGTTGCCTTGCGTCGTATGCGCCGCGATCGTCGACAACCGTCACGTGCGCTGCATCGAGTCCAGGGACGCCCGAAGCGACGAACGCTCGCACCGCATCGAGTGTCGACGCGGTCAGCGTCTGACCGGACTCGGCGGTCAGCCTGACGCTTGCGGTCGCGGGCGTCGGAGATTCGTCCGCAAAGACGCCACTTCGCGCGGGAGCGATGATGACGTGCGCGTCGGCGATGCCGCCCAGACCGCGCAAGCCTTTTTCGAGATCGCCTTCAAGTCCGGCGCGCGCTTGTGCGTCGAGAATTGCTTGCGGCGTTAGCGTTCCGACGTTCGAGAGCGCTTCGCTCGTTCCAACGACGTGCGCGTGCGGAACGCCGGCTAAGGCGAGGCGTGCCAGCAGCGAGCTACGTTGCGGCGCATCGACGCGCACGTTGTCGTGGGTCGGCACGAACGCAATGCTCCACTGCGAAAGTTGTGCGTCGACTTCAGCGAGCTGGTCGGGCTTGAGCGCATTCGCGAACAGCGCGACGCGCGTGTCGCGTCCCAGCAGCAGCACAACGGCGACGATGAGAAGCACGGCGAATGCGGCAGCCCCGATGCCAATGCGCAATCGCGACTGGAGCGCGTTCCAGCGCTCGATGACCGAGGCTACATTCACACCTGCATCCCAAGCAGCGTCGAGACCGCTTGCGTCGTGCGTTGAGCAGCTGCCGCAGCAAGCTGCAGCATCACATCGGCGCTGGCGCGCTCAACCATCATCTCGACGAGCCCGCTCCGCTGCTCGGCGAATACGTGCTCCGCACGGTCGGCACGATCGAGCGCGGCACCGGCCCCGTCGAGTACGTTTTGAAACGGAGTCTGTTTAAGTGGGCTGACGTCCGGCGATTCGCTCGGGTTGCCGGGCGCGGAATCCGGCTGGAGATCGGTAACGTTCACGGCCGGTCGAGATCGATCGCGCGTTCAGCGATGCGCTTGCCGACGTCGAAGATCGAGGCGTTCGCCTCGTACGAGCGCTGCGCATCGAGCATCGAGATCATCTCGGTCAGCGCGTCGACCGGCTCGCTGCTCTCGCGAACATGCGGCTCTTCGACGTCGTCTTCGAAATCGGCGACCAAGCGGTGATATTCGTGTCCTGGCGTTGAGGCTTGTGCCGCCGCAACGTTTCGCGCGGAAAGCTCGAGCAGCGTTCGCTGCCGTTCCATTCCTGATGCGCCCGCGGCGAGAATGTCGAACTCGCTCATCGCGCGACGATCTTTAGTTCGTTGAGGTGGGCGCGAAGCGCACCGAGCATTGCTTCTTCGAAGAGCGCAGTCGTACCGATCTCGGCCATGTGCTTCTCATCGCCTTGTTGCGCAAGCGTCGTCAAGCGATCGCGCGCCTCGAGCGCCCGCGAGCCCGCTACCGAAAAATCATTCGATTCCATGCGCCCATCTTACGCGGGGCGCGTTACCGAAAAGTTAGCGCTTACTGAACTGGAAGCGTTTGCGGGCGCGCTTGCGTCCGTATTTCTTCGACTCTTTTTCGCGCGGGTCGCGCGTGAGGAGTCCGTTGCGGCGCAACACTTCGCGCAACGATTCGTCCATAGAGACGAGCGCGCGAGCGATACCGTGACGCACGGCTCCGGCTTGACCGGCGATTCCGCCGCCTTCGGTCTTGACGTTGACGTCGAAGCGGCTGAGGCTTTGCGTTACCTCGAGCGGCTGACGCACGATCTGCTTGAGGCTATCGCGCGTGAAATAATCATCGATCGTCTTCTTGTTGATCGTGATCTGGCCGGAACCAAGCGCGAGTTTCACGCGCGCGACCGAACGCTTGCGGCGTCCAGTGCCTAAAAATGTATCTTCGTTTGGTTGCATCACGGAAGCTGTTGTGGTTTCTGGGCGTCATGCCCGTGGTCGGCGCCGGCGTACACCTTGAGGCGGTTCAGCAGCACGGCGCGCATCTTATTCGGCGCGAGCATCCCGCGCACGGCCATCTCGATCAGGCGTTCCGGCTTCTTATCGTGGACTTCACGTGCCGTCTCGGTCTTCAGGTTGCCCATATACTGGTTGTGGCGCCGGTACAGCTTCTGATCCCACTTGCGGCCACCCAGCTCGACTTGCGACGCGTTCACGACGACGACGTGGTCGCCATCATCGATGTGCGGCGTCCAGGTCGGCTTATGGCGACCTGAAAGAGCACGCGCGATGCGAACGGCAAGCGTTCCAAGGCGTGCGCCGGCAGCATCGACGATATACCAGTCGTGCTTCGTTTCTGCGGTTTTCTGCTGATACGTTCGCATGGACAACCAAGGTAGTATACGGACCGGCACCCCGACCGTCAAGGGGTTGCTCTAAGCACGAGAATAAGCGAGCGCTGGGCGATGATACGAATCGAAGGTGCTATAACGCACGCCGGCCAGATACAGCCCGCTCGCAGGCGCCGTGTAGCCGGCCTGGCGGCGGTCCTTGGACGCGATGATCGTGGGGATCTCGTCGGGAGGGCGCCGATGGGTCGCGATCTCGATCGCCGTGCCCATGATGATGCGGACCATCCGGTGCAAGAATCCCTCGGCGGCAATCCGTACGCGAACGATCTCATCGTCGCGCTCGACCTCAAACGCATTCACCGTACGTTCGGTGCCGCCGAACTCGGGCAGTACGCCGCAGAACGCAAGAAAGTCGTGCGTTCCCAGAAATTCTTGGCCGATGCGCGCGAGCAGCGCATCGTCGATCGGGCGATGAACGTGGTGGGTCCATCTGCGCAGTACGGCCGAGGGCATTGCGCGATTGAGGATGATGTACTCGTACACTCGTTCGTACGCATCAAATCGCGCAGTAAATTCGTTTGCCGCAAAATCCGCCTCGCGAACGCTGATATCGTTCGGTAGCGTTGCGTTCAGCGCCAGTCCAAGGCGCTCGACTGGAAATTGACGCGGCGTCTTAAACGAGACGACTTGTCCCGTCGCGTGAACGCCGGCGTCGGTTCGGCCCGCAGCTGCGACCGCGATCTCGGTGTGAAAGAGTGCGCAGAGTGCGCCTTCCAACACGCCGGCCACGGTTCGCAGCTGGGGCTGAAATTGAAATCCGTGAAAATCGGTACCGTCGTATTCGACGACGAGTCGATACGTCGGCACCGCTACGGAATCTCTACGCGGGAACCCGGCGCGCGACCGGACGCTTTTCGTCGAGGTCGAGCAGGTCGGCCCACGCCGTTACGTCGGTGCGATCGGGCGCAACTTGCCCGCGCAGCTCAAGGAAATACTTCTCGCCGTCGGAGCCTGCAGCCGGACCGTACTCGAGCCATTCACGATTGAACTTCTCGATGTCGGCTGCGCTCTTCTTTGAGATAGCGTTTTGGAAAATCTGGTCTGTGGCCGTGCTACCCTTTTTGATGGCTTCGAGCACATCGTTGCCCTTGAGACCCAGAAATTCGAAAAGATGGACGTCCATCGGGCAGTCGTACTTGTATTCTCCGAGCTTGCCCTCGAGCGACGCGTTGCCTTTGTCGATCGTGCGCGCGACTTGGACGAGACCGAGGTGCTTTTCACGAACGCTGCGTGGATACGACTTGGTTAGATCCATAGTCACTCCCCTTAATAGATGTAGGTTTGCGACGCCTACGACCGGACAGCGGCACCGACGGTTTCAGGAGCGGCGAGAGCTTGCTCGATGCGCGCCGCAATATCCAGCAGACGCCCGTCGGCACCGGCCGGCGCGATGACCTGCATGGAGAACGGTAGCTTGGTCGCCACATCGTTCCCGATCGGAACCGCGATCGCCGGTAGCCCGAAGAACGTCACCGGCGCAAGCGGCGTCGGATCACCGGTCGAGCCGAATTCCGGCGCCAGATTCGCGCACGGCATAATGACCGCATCAAGGGAACTGAAGATGCCTGCAATCTCCGAGCGCTTCGCTTCGCGCCACGCGCGCAGCGAGCGATATGCTGCGTTGTCGATCGCTTTGCCCTCAGCCAGAACTTTCGTAACCCACTGCGGGATCGGCTTACCGGCCAGCCACGCGCCGGACGACATCCACGTTTCTGCGGCTTGCAGTCGCGCCGTATACGCGGCGGCTTCTTCAAACGAAGCCGGCAACGCGACGTCACTTACGGTCAGCCCGCCTTCGCGCAATCGCGCAACGGCGCGTTCGATTGCGCTCCGCGTCGCAGCTTCGATGATGTTTGCCATGTATCCGAGTGCCAGCCCAATGCGCGGGGATGCGGGCGCGTGATCTTCGAGTGCGAAGAGCGCTTCGGCTGCGCGACGCGCGATCGCGACGTCGGCTGCAATGATGCCGATCGTGTCGAGCGACGGAGCGCAGGCTGCCATTCCAACCGTCGGTATCCGTCCCCATGTCGGCTTGTAACCGACGACGCCACAATATGCTGCGGGGCGCTCGACCGAACCGAGCGTTTGCGTGCCGAGCGCAAATGGAACGTCACCGGCCGCAACGGCTGCAGCACTTCCCGCGCTCGAACCACCCGGCGAGCGGGATGGGTCGCGCGGATTGCGCGTCACCGCCGGATCGCGAAATGCAAGCGCGGTCGTATGTGTCTTGCCAATTGGAATTCCGCCCGCCGCACGCAGCGCTGAAACGCACCATGCGTCGACAACCGGATGCGTCGTGAGAAAATCGACGCCGTACGCCGTCGGAAATCCGGCGACGTCGATAATATCTTTAACGCCGAAATGCCAGCCCGGGGGCGGCGACTCGTCGCGGACGACCCAAGACTTATGCAGATCGTTCATTGTGCATCTCCAATCGGGCGTTGCAACGGGAAGAGCAAGACGTCTCGAATCGATGTGTTGTCGGTGAGCAGCATGACGAGTCTGTCGATGCCGATTCCGATTCCCGCGGTTGCGGGCATCCCGTATTCGAGCGCGGTCACGAAATCCCAGTCGGGATCGGGGACTTCTTCGTCACCCCCGGCGCGTTCGACGACTTGCGCTTCGAAGCGTGCGCGTTGATCGTCTGGGTCGTTGAGCTCCGAGAACGCATTCGCAATCTCGAAGTGGTGACAGAACAGCTCGTAGCGATCCGTCAGATCCGGATCGCCCGGCAGCCGCTTCGCAAGCGGTGAGAGCACGAGTGGGTAATCGTACACGAACGTAGGGTCGAGCAAATGCGGCTCGACAACGCTCTCGAAAATCTTGTCGAGCGCGTGTGCGTGCGAAGGTGAGAAACCGAGACCCAGCTCCCCCATGATTTGCTGCGCGCCTTCGGGCGAAAGCAATCGCTCGCGCGAAAGGCCGCCGTATTTCTGTATCGATTCGAGAAACGCTATGCGCGCAAAAGGCCGCTTGAACGAAATCTGGCGGCCGCGATAGACGAGCGAATCGCCGCCGTGCACCTGCTCGACCAGATGCGCCATCAGCTCTTCATTGAACGCCATCATGTCGTCTTTGGACCAGTAGGCCGCGTACAATTCGAGCATCGTGAATTCCGGGAAGTGCGTGGTGTCGATGCCTTCGTTGCGGAACGTGCGTCCGATCTCATAGACGCGCTCGAGTCCTCCGACGACCAGACGCTTGAGATTCAGCTCGGTCGCGATGCGCAAGTCGACGTCGATGTCGAGTGCGTTCATGTGCGTCGAGAAGCGGCGCGCAGCCGCACCGCCTGCGACGTTGAGCAAAACCGGTGTCTCGACTTCAAGGAAATCGCGCGCATCGATGAAGCGGCGCATCTCTGCAATGATCCGGCTCCGTTTGATGAACGTATCGCGGACTTCGGCGTTCATGATGAGATCGACGTAACGTTGCCGGTAGCGCTTCTCGACGTCGACGAGTCCATGCCACTTGTCGGGCAGCGGCGCGAGCGCTTTGCCGAGCACGTCGAAACTCGTCGCGCGTAGCGTCAGCTCGCCCATCTTCGAGCGAAAGACGTGGCCACGCACACCGATCAGATCGCCACGATCGAGGGCTGCAAAGGCGGCGAAGGGCTCGTCCCCGAGCTGGTCCTTCCGTATATAGATCTGGATCTTGCCGCTGCGATCGACGAGGTCGGCAAAGAATGTCTTGCCGGCACTGCGGATCGACATCAGGCGACCCGCGAGCGCGAATTCATCGGCCGGCGGTGCGTCTTCGACGGTCAGCTGCGCGTAACGAACCAGCAGGTCACGCGCATGCGCGCTGACCTCATAGCGGAGGGTCGCGAACGGGTCGATCCCGTGCGCCCGCAGCTCCGCGAGATTGGCGCGGCGGGCCTTGACGAGATCGGCTTCGCTCACGAAGCTTTCTTGCCGGCTGCCTTCTTCGCCATCTTGTTGACGGCTTCGATCTTATATTGCACTTTGCCGCGCGGCGTTTCGACGTCGACGGTGTCGCCTTTGCGTTTGCCGAGCAGCGCCAGACCGAGCGGCGATTCGTTTGAAAGCCGCTTGTTGGGCGGGTCCGATTCAGCCGAGCCGACGATCGAGAATTCAAAGGCGTCGCCGCCGCGCAGATCTTTCACGCGCACGGACGCGCCGAGCTGAACGTCTTCGGAGAGCGAGCCGGAGGCATCGATGAGCCGCGCGTTGCGAATCATTTGCTCGAGCTTGATGATGCGGCCCTCGACGAAGGCTTGCTCTTGCTTCGCGTCTTCGTACTCGGCGTTTTCGGAGATGTCGCCAAATTCTTTGGCTTGCCGAATGCGGTCGTTGACTTCCTTACGATGGACAGTCTTGAGCTCATCAAGCTCAAGTTCGAGCTTTTCTAAGCCCTCTTTTGTAAGGACGATGTCTTTGTCGTTCAACGGACCCTCCGAATCAGCCCCCGATGTTTCCAGCGGCCGGGCTCTGTACCTTCCGCGCGCGCTCGCGCAGTGCGTATCCTAACGTAATCGGCACTCCCAGGCCAAGGGCCACAAGGATACACCAGCGCGTCGCGGGTGCCGCTTGCACGATTGCGACCGTCAAGATGACGACGAGCGCAAGCGCGCCGGCCGCGGCGAAAAGAGGGGTCTCCTCGCGACGTAAGCGCAGCGCAGCCAGACAACTTATCAAAAACAGCAATCCCAGAAAGACTGCGGATCCGTTCAGAACGAGCGCAAGACGATCGTTCGCACTCGGTACCAGGCCGACGATTGCCATGGCGAGCAGCGAAGCGACGATCACGGCAACGAGCGCAATATCGGGATCGCGTGTGCGCGCACCGAGCGATCCGAGCGCGCGCGGCAAAACGCCGTCGCGCCCCATTGCGTACACGCTGCGCACGAGATACAGCAGTGTCGTCTCGAGCGCTGCGGCCAGCGAAACAAGCACCGTGACGATGAGCAACAGACGCCACATTCCGCCAAGCCGGCCACCGACGAATGCGAGCACATCGGTTTGCTCGCCCGCGATTCCCGCAACGCCGCCGACGTGCACGTACGCGAAGGTGCAGACGATCAAGAATACAGCGGTCACGAGCAAGCCGACGATACCGCCGACGCCGGCGACACGCGCATTACCGCGTGTCTCTTCGGAGGTCGACGCGGTGACTTCCCAACCGTCGACCATCCAGATACCGAGCACCATCGCTTCGATAAACCCGATTGCACCGAGAGAATGCGCCGGCGGCGCGGCAACGGCCGGTGCCGGCGCGTGCATGATTCCCACGACCGCGCTCGCGGCTAAGACCACGAGCTCCGCGATCAATAAGACTGCAGCGAGACGCGCCGAGGATCGAACACCGAGATACAAGACGAGCGCGATCGCAATGATCCACGCGCAACCGACCGCCGCGCTCCAAAGCGTCGAGTCGACGAGCGACGGCGCAAAGAGCGCAAGCGTATAGGTTCCAGCCGGGACAGCAGTCGCGAGCACGGCAAAAAAGTTCGCGACGAGCAAAATCCAGGCCGTGTATGCGCCGGCTCCTTCGCCGAATGCGCGACGCGCCCAACCGTACGACGAACCCGCGTCGGGAAAACGCGTGATTAGCTGCATGAAGGCGATCGCAACAAGCAGCAGCACGATCGTCGTGCCAAACAATGCGGCGATCGTCAGCGAACCGGCAGCTGCGACCATCACGCCCAGCGTGCTGGCAAGCGAAAATGCCGGGCCCATCGACGCCGACGCCAGAACCGAGAGATCGAAGAGCGAGAGTACTCTACGCAGCGGCGGGCGCGTTCAGCTCGATCAGGCGCGGACGCAAATTGAGTTGCGCGATCGCGCGCTTGTAATCGTCGGGTCCGATGTCGTCGGGACGTTTGCCGAGAAACGCGACCAGCGCAGCTTCGACCACGTTGGTGCCGAACGACCGTCCGCCGAAATCCGGCGTGCTCGTCACGAGACGGCTGACGCCGCGCTCCCGCAAATCCTCGATGTCACGCGCCGTAACGGTGTTGGTGAGGACGAGTTTACCGTCGAGGCGCGCGGGCATGAACGAGCGCATGAAATGAAAATCGCCGGCGATGATCGCGGCTTCGTTGTAATATTGCGGATACTTTGGCTCGGGCGGCCGTTCTTGTTTCTTTCCAGTCGGATAGAAGAACTGAAATGGCAGCTTACACGCATCGGGGAGATACTTCCGCGCGAGCGTCTCGAACTCGGCGAGGCCGCGCACCGGCTTGTCGAGATCGAGCGCAAAGATGAAGTCACCGAAGAGCACGTCGGCACCGGCCTCGACGAGCGCTTGCGCCATACCAAACCGGTCGAGCGCGCTGACCATGAGGACTTTGACGCCCTTCAGGTCGAGCCCCAAATCGTTCTGCAGATACGCGACCGCTTGCCGTTCGAGCGTGTTCTTCAGTCCGCTCCCATCAACGACAGGCGTTTTCGTCGCAGCGCCCAGCAAGCGCAGTCCATCGCGAAGCGCATACCGATCGCTTCCGGCATACAAGTAGACGTCTATTCCACCCAGGCCAATTGCATCGACGTTGCCATCGAGCTCTTTGATCTTTGCGAGCGCGTGATCGAGCACGCCGTCCATGCCGATCCGTTCGACGACGAACTTCTCGCCAAGAAGTTCGATCCGCGCCTTATGATCGCGAGTTGACGAACCTAAAGACACCGAGACAACGTGCTTCATAGACGCGTCATCCTTACGTTGTCATCCCGAGCGAAGTCGAGGGACCGCGACTTGGCTGCCACTCGCGTCCGCTCTATCTGCTCCGGTGTAATTGCGAGATCAAACGCGCGCATATCGGCGAATTCGAAGCCTGCACCGCGCGCCATCTGCTCGATCTCGACGACTTTCTCAACCTTCACGCCGCGTCCGAGCGTGTAGGACTCCAAACGATCGCAAAGCGCAAGCGTCATCGTCTCCGACATGCACGCAAGCGCCGTCCCGCGCGGCAACCCCAAATCGAATTCCTTATCGGGTTCGCGCACGCGCATCCATTTGGGATCGCCCGGCATGCGCATGTTTCCGCCCTCGATCACGAGCACGTCGGGACGCTCGGTTGCGACACGGCGCGAGACATCGTGCGGGAGCGAGATCTCGCACACCACGGCGCCGGGCCGAAGATCCTCGGGCTGAATGATCTCTTGCGTCGACGACGTTGCCGTGAGGATCAGGTCCCCTTGACGTACGGCACGCGAGAGATCGGTCGTGTACGATGAGCGGCACGGCAGCTCGGCAGCGATCGATTCGTGAAATTTGCGCAGACGTGTTTCGTTGCGTGCGACGAGGATGATCTCGCGGACGCGCGGTGCGATCAGCCGCACGCACGCAGAGCCAATCGAGCCCGTTGCGCCGACGACAACCGCCGTCGCGTTCGAAGCGTCGATCTCCATCTCGTCTGCCCCGCGAAACAAACTCGCGACACCCGAGGCAATCGTCAGCGAGTTGCCGGTCGTGACCGGAATCGAAACGCGTTCGGCTATCGTCACGCCGCCGTCACCGACGACGCCGGTAAACGCGCCCAAGC
This sequence comes from Vulcanimicrobiaceae bacterium, assembly GCA_049520515.1. GTDB lineage: Bacteria > Vulcanimicrobiota > Vulcanimicrobiia > Vulcanimicrobiales > Vulcanimicrobiaceae > JAFAMS01. The sequence continues at coordinate 141,893 of JBEKPS010000004.1, read as the reverse complement.
CCGCGACCTCGGCGCCGAGCTCGATGCCGATTTCGATCGCGCGCACGATGCGCGCGTACACTTCTTCACGCGGGAATTCGAGCATCTGGGTCGGCAAGAGCGGCGCGGCGACGAACCAGCCCTCGGTCGTTCGGCCGTCAGGCGCGCGCACGCCCGTTATGTGCGCGGCAGCGTACGCGGGCATCCACTCGAGGATCTTCGCAATGATCGGCCGTCCCTTGCCGGCGGCGCCCGGCTCGTACCGGGCGACGTCTTCAAATGACACCGGATGTATGACGAAGCAGAACTTGCCCATGCCGCGCGTCCCCTTCGGGCCACCTGCGCGGGACCCCGCTGATAGGGCTGCGAAGCGCCGGGGCATGCAGACATTGACAGCAATCGAAGAGCTCTACCGCATCCCTTCGCCGGCCCCGGCACCGCAAGCACTTGCCGTCGATGGTACGACACTTTGGATGGGGTCGCTCGAAACAAAACGCGTGTACGGGATTGATTCGCAGCAAGGCCGCATGTTCGAGGAGAACGAGGCGCCCGGACGACCGATCGGCATGTGCGTCGTCGGCGACGAGCTGCGCGTGCTGTGCAGCGAAAACGGCAAAGAAGACAACCGGTTTGTACGCCGCTACGTACCCGGCCACGGTTTCAAAGACAAAGACAAGTTCGCTTGTCCGAACGACACCGGCTCGTTCATCGCCTACGACGGCGATTTTGTCTACTTGAGCCAGCGCTTCAACAAGCGCATTCTCCACATCGACGATAGCGGTTGCGAGATTCGCGTAGTCGCCGAGATCCCGCGCGAGATCACGGGCATGACGATTTTCGGCGGCTGCTTCTATCTTGCGACGTCAGCCGGCATGGATTCGGGCGACTACCGCATCACGAAAGTCGATGCACGCAAAGGGACGCCGGAGATCACCGATCTCGCAAGCGTCCCATTCGAAGCGCGTTCGCTCTGCCACGATGGGCAGCGCTTCTGGACGAATCAGCGCTGGGAAGCGCAGTTCGTCGCGTTCAAACTGCCCGACTAATCCCGGCCGTTTTTGCGCTGGTGCAAGATGAAGCTGTTGCCTTCGCTGTCTTCACCGAACGCCATGAGACAGACGGGCGAGTCGAAGACGTCATCGGCGATCTTCACACCGCGTGATTTGTAATAGTCGACGGCGGCGCGCACGTCGTCGACATTGAACATGACCGTGCCGCTCGTGTGCCATTCTGGCTCGTCGACGCGCCAAAGCCCGAACGTGGTTCCATCCGGGAACGTGTACTCGCCGCCTTGCGGCCCGTAATCGCTGGTCATTTCGAGACCAAGTGTGTCGCCGTAGAATTTCTTGGCCCGGTCCGTGTCTTTGATCAAATACGCCGTGATGTCGACGCCGCGGATCGTTATGGTCTGGGTGGCTGCCATCTCAAGGCTCCCGTCTTGCTTTGGTAAGGGTAGTGGGTCACATGATACCGAACGATACCTGACATCCGCTGTCATATTTGAAAGAGTAGGCTAACCGGGTGAAATCAGCCCGCCTCCTGCGGATCCTGCTGCTGCTTCAAACGAGGAGCCCCCGCTCGGCGCGCGAGCTTGCCGACGAGCTGGAGGTCTGCGAACGGACCGTTTATCGCGACGTCGAGGCCCTCGGCGCCGGTGGCGTGCCGATCTTCGCGACGCGGGGAGCCCAGGGCGGCATTCACCTGATGGAAGGCTACCGTCGCGCCATCGCGGAGCTCGACGAGGACGAGATTCACGCGCTCTACGTCTCCGGCAGCGACCCACTCGCCGACCTCGGGTTCGGCTCGCCGCTCCAGCGTGCGCGCGAGAAGCTTTCCGGGGCGCTCTCCGAGCGACAAAAGAACATCGCCGAAAAAGCGCGAGCCCGCATTCGCGTCGATCAGCGGCGCTGGGGTCAAGACGAAGCGCCGACTGAGACGCTCGGTCTCGTACGCCGTGCGGTTTGGGACGATCGCCGAATCGCGATCATGTATCGCGATCGCATGGGCGTCAGGACGACGCGCGAGATCGATCCGCTCGGCCTCGTCTCGAAGTCGGGAGTCTGGTACGTCGTCGCCCGCTCCGGCGACGAGCTGCGCAGCTTTCGCGCGGATCGCATTCTCTCGACAGCGCTGACCGAAGAGCATTTCGAACGTCCGCGCGATTTCGATTTAGATACATACTGGTCGCAAAGCTCGCGCAGCTACGAAGGCATGATCGAGCGCTTGCCTGTCACCGTGCGCGCCGATCGCAGCATGCTCGACACGCTGACCGCGTATTGGCATCCGAAGAGCGTCGACGAGAACGAAACGCAGTGCGTGGTGCGATTCGAATTTCCGGCGCGCGGCGCTGCGATTCAACAGCTTCTGGCTTGGGGCAACAGCGTTACGATTCTCGAGCCGGTCGATCTCGTCGACGACATCCTCGCACTCGCCCGCGACGTGCTCGTGCACTATGCCGGCTAGGCTTCTTCTCGTACTGATGTTGGCTGCGCTAACGGCGTGCTCCGCGCCGCGCATGCCGATCGAGCGCGCTCCCGTGCTTTATGGTGGAACCGCGCCCAGCGTTGTGCCCGATGTGCTCGCGGCACCTCCTCCGATCATTCAGTCGATTTGGATCTCCGGCAAGACGTTCAAGGGCGGCGACCTCGTCCGTATTCGCGTGACGGCGTCAACGAACGTTGCGGTTGTAGAGATGCGCACGTTCTACAGCGGGCGCGCGCTCATCAAGCACGATTTCGGAAGGTTCGGCTGCGCGTATCACATTCCGGTGCTGCCGCCGTTCGCGCGCATTCCGTACACGCTCACGTTTCATTTCATCGCGCGTGACTCCGCGGGCACACCGGTGGCGGAAGACGCCGCTATCGACATCCGCGGCTAGCCCGCATTTCCGGGTTAGCGATACGGCCCCAGGTGCGCTTCGCGCAAACGTGTGGCGAGCGCGCGCGTATTCGGATCGGCCGTATATTCGCTGAGCTCTTCGTCGTCGACGCGATCCAGGTGCTGCATTGCCACCAAGGCGTCGAGCTGCAGACCCGTGAGCGAATACGAATAAAAATATCCGGCCACCGAGCCGACGATTACGAGCGCGCCGATTGCGAGCGACTCGGCGCGCCAGCGGCGCACCTCGAGCACCTGCGCGGAAAGTCCGGCGAGCGCAATCCACCCAAGCGTCGCCGGCGTCACGTACCGCAGGGCGAGCGCCGCATCGAGACCGTTGCCGGCGCGTCCGATTGCTTCGAAGCACGCAGCGGTGAGCGCGAATGCGCCGAGCGCGTACCAAGGCTGTGCGGCGACGCGCTGCGCGACGGCAAGCCGCGTACAGTACACGAAGGCGGCGATCAGTGCGGCTCCAGCGATCTCCGAGGCATAGCGTCCAGCCCAGGCACCAAGCGGATCGCCGAGATACACGAGGATGAACTGCAGCACGATGAGCGGCGACGAAAGCCACGCCCAACCGTTTTCAAAGCGCGGCGCATGATATCCGATGAAGAAGCAGGCTCCAAAACACAGGCCGATCGCACACCAGGCCACGAGAAGCGCGCGGCACCGAATCAGCATCGCGATCCCAGCAACCCACGCTCCGAAGCCGAATATCAGCGAGCTCGAAGCGGCGACGGCCGCGAGCACGGCGACGACGAAGCCGAGCGGTTTTCGCGTTGCGAGCGACACGACGACCGTAACGACAAAAAGATTCACGAGAAACCACGACATCTGAAAACCCCACAGCCAGTTCTCAGCTTGTAGCAACGAGAACAGCAGCAGACTGCAGAGTCCAAACGTCCACGCGCGGCGCGTTCTGTCGAGGCGGGTACAGAGCACGAACACCAACACTTGCGTCGCAAGCGCGAGCATTACATTGACAAAGGCTTCGATGCGCACGTCCCAACCGTCGAAATGTGCAAGCGCCAGCATCAACAGACTCGGAACGAAGCTGCGGTGCGCTTGTTGCTGCGCCCACAGATCACCGAGCTGCAGCGCATGGTCGTGCAGCGCAAGGACGAGTGGCGCCCACGTCCACTCGTCGAACATCGGCACGTTGATGACCAGCGCGGCGACGAGCCCGAAAACCACCGGGGCGCACAGCCACGGCAAAAATCGCGTCACACGCGCGTCTTGGAGGCGACCTGCTCGGCTTCACGCTTGAGGCCCGCCAACATCATCTCGCTGTTTTCTTGAACCTTGCGTTGCAACGTCGGGCCGATCAGCTCGGCCAGCGTCGGCACGCCGAAATCATACTCAACGCCAAGCACGACGCGCGTCGTCCCGTCACCAACTTCATCGAACGTCCATGCGCCTTCGAATTTGTCGAGATCGCCTTCCGTCAGCTTGTATTCGATGCGCGTACGAGCGTCATCGAAACGGTCTTCTTCCGTCCACTCGATCGGGGCTTCTTCGACCAGCGTCTTCCATCGCGTCACGATCACGTCGCCGCGCCGTTCGAGCACCGTCACCGATTCGACGTCGGGCATGAACTGCGGAAACCGCTCCTGATCCTTCGCGAGCTCGTAGACGTCGCGCGCTCGAGCAGCGACGACGATTTCGACTTGAACGTACGGCATCGCTAGGCCAGTTGGCCCAATTTGGCATGCGCCGTCGCTACCGCGTCGCGCAACGCAGCGAGCGCGCGCTCGACTTCGCTTTGCGTTACGATCAATGGGGGCTCCAGGCGAATGACGCGCTGTTGGTTGAGGGTCCACGCGGCGGTCACGCCCGCTTTGAGCATTTCAGGGATGATCGTACCGGCATAGCCTTCGTGCACGAGCTCGACGCCGACAAGCAAGCCGCGTCCGCGGACGTCGCGGATTACATTCGCGTGCGTGCGCGCGATTTCGCGCGCACCGCTCAGCAGCTGCTCGCCGCGCGCCTTCGCATTGGCGACCAAATCTTCGTCGCGCAACACGTCGAGCGCAGCCAAGGCTGCGACACACGCGAGCTCTCCGCCGCCGAATGTCGAAGTGTGCAAGAGCGGCGCCTTTCCGTACGCGGCGTTCCATGCGGCGGGCCGCGCAACGACCGCACCAATCGGAATGACACCGCCGGAAAGTCCCTTGGCGAGCGTCATGACATCGGGGACGACGCCGTCGAACTCGCAGGCGAACATAACGCCGCAGCGCCCAAGACCCGTCTGCACTTCATCGGCGACCAGCAGCGCGCCGAAGCGATCGCACAGCTCGCGCGCGCGCGTCAGATATCCGGGCGGCGGAACGTTGATTCCACCTTCGCCCTGAATCGGCTCGACGATAAAACACGCCGCGCCCTCGAGCGCGCCCGCGAGCGCATCCGCATCACCGAACGGAACGTGCACGATCTCGTCGAGCAGCGGACGAAAGCGCTCTTGAAACGCCTCGCGTCCGCTGACGGAAAGTCCGCCCAGCGTCTTACCGTGAAACGCGTCCTGCGTCGCGACGATTTTCGAGCGGTGCGTGGCTGCGCGCGCGAGCTTAAGCGCGCCCTCGACGGCCTCCGTCCCGCTATTGCACAGGAACGAGTATTGCAGATCGCCAGGCGTCAGCTCCGCAAGGCGTTTCGCCAATCGCCCGAGCTGCGCGTTAAACATCGTCTTGCCCGAGAGCGACATCTCATCCAACTGCCGGCGAACCGCTTCAACCACACGCGGATGACTGTGTCCGACCGTGAAGACGCCGTAGCCGCCCGCAAAGTCGAGATACGACTTTCCGTTCTGATCGACGATCGTCGTGCCGTGCGCGCTGACTTCGAGCGGCGAGCCCGAAAGCTTCATGACGCGCGCCAGCGGCGGGTTCACATAGTCGCGATAGTTCTCGTACGTCTCATCGTAAAGCGACTGCTTCGCATCTTCGGCGATCACTACGCCGCCTTTTGACGTTCCGCTTCGAGCCGTTCGACCGTCGCTTCGACGAGCGTGAGCGTCTCGAGGGCGGTCGGCGTGCGCATGACGAGCTGGCGCAGGTCGCTGGCGCCGTTGAATCCCTTCAGATAATAGCCGAGGTGCTTGCGCATCTGCGGAACCGCGCGCGCTTCGCCCAACTCTTCAACCATGATGCGATAGTGATGCATAGCGAAACGCAGCCGCTCGACGGCGCTGGGATAGGGTTGCGGCTCCTGGCCTTCCATGAGCGCGCGCAAACCCGAAGCCAGCCATGGATTACCGAGAATCGCGCGGCCGAGCATCACGGCGTCGACGCCGCTTTCACGCATGCGACGCATCGCCTCGTGCGGATCGTTCAAGTCGCCATTGCCGATGACGGGGATATCGACGGCGGCTTTGAGACGGCGAATCTGCTCCCAATCGGCACTGCCCTTGTAGAATTGTTTGGCGGTGCGCGCGTGCAGCGTCAGCGCTTGGACGCCGGCGCGCTGCGCGCGCTGCGCGACGTCGATGAACACCATCGCGCTTTCGCTCCAACCGAGTCGCATCTTCATCGTCACCGGGCAATCGACGGCCTCGACGACCGCTTTCATGATCGCCTCGCAGCGTTCCGGATCGCGCAGACACGCGCTGCCGCCTTCGGTCTTCGTGACCTTTGGCGCCGGACAGCCGAAATTGATATCGACGATGTCGGCGCCGCACTCGCGCACGACCTTCGCAGCGTACGCCATGACTGCGGGATCACTACCCCACAGTTGGGTCGAAACCGGACGCTCGACGCCATGCTGATCGATCATCTCCATCGTGCGCTTGGCGCCGTATTGCAGTGCGCTGGAGGAGACGAATTCGGTAACGGTAAGCCCGAATCCGAACGGCTTGTACAGCGCGCGCATCGTTCGGTTGGTCACGCCCGACATCGGTGCGAGAACAATCGGCGGCCAAATTTCGTGCTTGCCGATCCGAAGCGGCTTTGCGTTCATCGCCGCACCGCAGCGGCGACTTCGGCTTCCCAAAACATTTTCAGTCCTTCGAGGGCGAGCGTCTTGTCGACGACCGCAATGAGCGGCGTGTTGTCGGCAACGATGTCGGCCAGCCCGCCGGTCGCGATCACGCGCGCATCATTGCCGAGCTCCTCCTTGAAGCGCGCGACCACACCTTCGGTTTGTCCGACGAAGCCGTAAACGAGACCCGATTGCAGCGACTCGGTCGTTTCGCGTCCGATCGGCGAGCTCGGCGGCTCGAATGCAACTTGCGGAAGTTTTGCGGCGCGCGCGACGAGCGCATCGATCGAGATTTGGATTCCCGGCGCAATCGCCGTCCCGAGAAACGCGCCGTCGCGCGAGATCGCGGAGAACGTCGTGGCCGTACCGTAGCCGATCACGATGGCGGGAGTGCCGTATTTGGCGCGAGCCCCGATCGCGGCCGCGAGCATATCGGAACCAAGCTCGTTAGGACGCTCGGTGAGCACTTCCATCAAACGCTGCGTGCGTGCGCTGAGCACGAGCGGATCCGCTTTGAAATAGCGCTTGCAGCCGTCGCGCAAGTCGCGATTGACTTGCGGGACGACGCTTGATATCGCAATCCCGCGCACGGCGCCGAGCGCAATGCCTTCGGAGTTGAACAGCGACGTGAACAGCACGCCGTACTCATCCGAGGTGCGTGAGCGCAATGTGGTAACGCGCCACTGCGCGACCATCTCGAGACCGAGTCCCGATGTGGGGGCGCCGAAGAATCCCAGTTTGGTATCGGTGTTGCCGACGTCGATGCACAGCAGCATTAATCGCGCGACCTTAATGACGCGATCGCGTCCCAAAAACGCGCTGCAAGCTCGCGCTTGCGTCCGCGTCCAAGCGGGATGCGGCCGTCATCTCCATGCAAGAGCACCAGCTCGTTTTCGCCGGTGCCGAATCCGTGCTCGCCCGCGACGTCGTTGACGGCGATCGCATCGAGATGCTTGCGATGCAATTTCTCGCGCGCGTTCGTCTCGTGCGCCTGCGTCTCGGCCGCAAACCCAATCACGTACGTGCCGTTCTTTTGCTTGCCGATCGCGGCGAGAATGTCGGGATTGCGCACGAGCGCGACGCTCTCGTCCTTTTCGCTCGTTTCTTTCTTGACTTTCTGCGCGTGCGCTTGGGCCGGACGCCAATCTGCGACTGCTGCGGCGGCAACGACGATCGTTGCGTCCTTTGCGAGCGGAACAGTAGCGTCGTACATCTCCTGCGCCGTCGTCACGCGATGCGTTCGCGCAGCTTCGGGCGGATCGGCATTCGTCGGACCCAAGATGAGGTCGACGACTGCGCCGCGTGCCAGCGCTTCGCGCGCGATCTCGATCCCAGTTGTGCCCGTCGACGCATTCGAGATGAATCGCACCGGATCGATCGGTTCGCGGGTCGGCCCCGCCGTGATGACGACGTGTTCGCCGCTTAGCTCGCTGCCGCGCGCAGCTGCGGCTTCGATCGCAGCAATGATCTTCGACTCGTCCGCAAGCCGGCCGATGCCATGTTCGCGCTCGGCTAGAAAGCCCGATTCGGGTTCGACGATCTCGATGCCGCGAGCACGCAGCGTGCGCATGTTCTCGATCGTCGCCGCATTCATGTACATCGCCGCATTCATCGCGGGCGCGATCACGATCGGAATCGTGGCGGCGAGCGCGGCGTTCGTGAGCAAATCGTCGGCGATCCCTTGCGCAAGCTTCGCGATGACGTTCGCCGTCGCCGGAACGATCGCCATGACATCGGCTTCGCGCACCAAACGAATGTGAGGAATTTTTTCTTGCTCGTCCCAGAGCGAGGTGTGGACGCGATTGCGCGTCAGCGCCGCGAAGGTGAGCGGCGCAATAAAACGCTGCGCGTCGTCAGTCATGACGACGTTCACCTCGGCGCCGCGCTGGACGAGCGTACTCGTGAGCGCTGCTGCTTTGTACGCGGCGATGCCACCGCATACACCCAGGAGAATTCTAATCGTGCTTCGCCTCCGGCAGACGCGAAACGCGCAGCAGCGTTCGGCCGATCGTAAACGGCGTGCCGACTTCCAGCGCGGTGTCGCCGCTCAGCGGTTTGCCGCCCAGCCGCGTCCCATTGCGGCTGGCAAGATCCTCGATGTGCAGGTCGCCCTCATCCGAAGCGTACAGCCGCGCATGCTTCCGCGAGACATAGCGGTCGATCGTGATGCACGCGGTCGCGACGCGTTCGTCGCGTCCGATCGTGATCTCGTTATCGAACTCCCATGTCTTGCCGTCCAGCGGCCCGCTCATGATCTCGAGGATGTACACGCCGAAAACCTACCGTTGCTCGCCCTTCTGTCCCTTCACAACCGCATCAGCGGCCGCAATGGCTCCAAGGGCCACGTGCTCGGCAAGCGTCCCGCCTTGCAAATAGACTTGAAACGGCGGCCGGAGGGGCGCATCGCAGGACAGCTCCGCGGTCGATCCCGAGATGAACGCTCCGCTGGACATGATCACGGGATCCACGTACCCCGGCACCGGGCCGGGCTCGGGTGCGAAGCGCGCGTTGACCGGAAGTACGCGCTGCAGACCGCGCGCGAAGGCGACCAGCGCCTCCGGACTTCCGAGCGTAATGGCTTGAACCGTATCGGTGCGCGGCGCTCCGCCGCGTGGTTCGACCTTGAATCCGAGCTCCGAAAAGAGCGTTGCCGCAAAGTCCAATCCGCGCAGCGACTCGCCGACGAGCGCCGGCGCCGAGAAGAGCCCTTGCAGCAGCGCCCGGCCGAACCCGAGCGTCGAACCAAGTGCGTCACGCAATCCGGGCGCGTATAAGCGCGTCGCGGTTCGTTCGATGATTTCTTTTCGTCCGATCACATAACCGCCGGCGGGCGCGAGGCCGCCGCCGATGTTTTTGATCAGCGAGCCGGCGATTGCGTCCGCGCCGACTTCGAGCGGCTCGCGTTCTTCGACGAACTCGCCGTAGCAATTGTCGACGATGATGCGCGCGTCCGGCGAGAACGAGCGCACGACGTGCACGAGCTCTTCGATCTCCGCGATCGACATCGAAGGACGCGAACTGTAGCCGCGCGAGCGCTGCACGAAGATCGTGCGCGCCGGTGTCGTCCCGAGCACTTCGGCGAGTGCGCCGGGTTCGAAACGTCCGTTCGCATCGAGCCCTACTTCAGCGTAGCCGATGCCTTGTTCGACGAATGAGTTGGGTGCGGATGTAAGCGCGTAATGCAACGTGTCGTAAGGACGTCCCGCTGCGCACACGATCGTTTCGCCGGGCGCAGTACACGCCAAAAGCGCGGTGAGAATTGCATGCGTTCCGCTGGCAAAATTGAAGCGCGCAAGCGCGCGTTCGCCGGCAAAGATGCGCGCTAGCAACGATTCGTAATGCTCGCGCGCTGCATCGTCGTAACCGTAGCCAAGCGTGCCGGCGAGATCCGATTCGGCGAGGCCTTCTTTGAGAAATGCGCCGACCACGCGCATCCGAATGCGCGCGCGCAGCGCCGTATCGCGCGGTTCGAGCATCGATGCTGCGGCTCGAGCAGCATGTGCGACTTCCGGGCTGCAGCTCGAATGCTCGAGAACAGCCTCGATGAGGCCGCTAGAGTTTTCGGATGACTGCTTCGACTCGGCCGACGATTGTAACATCGTCCGCGTAAATTGGCGTCATAGACCGGTTCTCCGGTTGGAGCCGAATTCGGCTCGGCTCGCGATAGAAGCGCTTGACGGTCGCTTCCCCGTCGAGCATCGCAACCACGATCTCGCCATTTTTGGCATCCGGCGACGGCTTTACGACGACAAGATCGCCATCCAGGATGGCTGCGTCGACCATTGAGTCGCCGCTGACCTTCAGGATGAACGCGTTCGGATCGCGGACGAAGCCGGCCGGCAACGCGAAGGTGTCCTCGACGTTCTCGACTGCCGTGATTGGGGTACCGGCCGCGACCTTACCGACGATCGGCAAGTGCGCGACATTACCGTTGTCGCTGCGAGCGAACTCGTGCGGCCGCGATCCGTTTTGGCCCGAAGCGACGAGCGCGCGCGGCTTGGTCGGATCGCGTCTGAGGAGTCCGCGGCGTTCGAGGGTCTTTAGATGAGACTGGACGGTCGACGAGGACGAGAGTCCCACCCGTTCGCCGATCTCGCGGACGGACGGCGGGTAGCCACGCTCGGCCGTGAAGGCACGAATCGTGTCGAGGATCCGCTGTTGTCGGTCCGTTGTAGCTGGTTCCGGCAAGTTTCCCCCCAAGAGGGTGCCACCCATGTGGCACGACAGCGGCCTACGGTAGGGTCGGACTGGCCGCTCAATTGCTTTCACGATACCAAGAACCGGATAAAAAGGCAAACATACGTTCGTAGATGCCTTGACGACAAGCAAGCGGCCGAGGTACAATCTTGGGGACGAACAGACGTTTGCCACTATATATAGCGAGGACACAGTGATGTTGGCGACCCGAAAGACCCGATTCACCCTGATGCCGCTAATCGCGCTCGGGACTTTGAGTCTGGCAGTCTCGATCCCGACCCTCGCCAGCGGCCACCTCTACGCCGCAAGCACGCAGCGCTATGAAACGGTCGTAGTGAAGCCTGGAGACAACCTCTGGACGCTCGCGGCCGCGAGGACCGCCTCCGACGGCGACGTTCAGGCCACGATCGATCGCGTGATGGCCGACAATCACCTCGAAACCGCCACACTCCAACCGGGACAGCAAATCCGCGTCCCAATCTAACGTCGTCCAGGTGTGATGGTTAACGGGCCGCGTAAGCGGCTCGTTTTCTTTTAAGAGAAGCCGGACTTCTGCTCGACCTTCTCGAGTCTCGACGTTACGTCATCGAAACGCCGCATCATGCGGTGTTCCAGGCCGGCAACGCGATGGTTCGCCTCGGCGATCTCATGCCGTACTTCAGCAAGATTCTCCGCCACAAAATCCCGTATGTTACGAAGTCGACCCTCGAGTCCATCGAAGCGACTTTCGAGTCGGTCGAAGCGGCCGTCCAATTTTTGCAGATGTTCGGCAATGTTTTCGAGCGTCACATGAGCATCGTCGCGCACTGTCGTTACGCCTACGTTACCGACGGATTGGCAACCTCTTGCATTGCCTACGGTCGCCGCACGATCACGACGCTATGTCCGCTGTGGCGATCGAGGAAATCGAGTGCCTCGACCATCCACGTATCGAGTCCCGATTGTAGATGGCGCGCGACTTCTTGTACGACATGCTGCTTGTTGCGTAACCACAGCAGCTCGGAGCGCGTCGTCGCCGGCCAAATCGTATCGTCGCACTCTTCACAATGGTAACCGTGCTTCACGCAGCGCGCTTCTCTAACAAACAAAAAGGGCCCGGCCGAAGCCGAGCCCTTTCTCGTTGGTATGAATCGCTTGAGTTAGAGCCTGCGAGTTACCGCTGGCTTCAACGTGCGTCCCGTCGATGTTGCGTGTCCGACGTTGTGTCGTGCACGAAGCAGCGGCAGAGGATCCGTACAAACGCCTACACCTTCTTGGCAAACCGCCGGTGAGATGGTGAGGTCGCTTGACGTGCCGGTGATGATCGCCGGTGCGGCTACCCCAGCGCTCTGCGGATACGCAGAAGCATACATGGGATAATCGCCTGCGATGACTTGGATCGCGATCTGGTCAGCGCTTGTCGCAGCAGGCGTGTTTCCGGCATTGGCCGTCGTATTTAACGCTGCCGTGCAAATTGTCGGCGAACCGCCCGGCCCGATCGTATCGGGAAGGGTCAGCGTGCCTGACGCCGTTGCGTGCAGCGTGTAGAAGATCGGCGTTCCGGTTCCGTTGCCGACTACGGGCGGACCAGCAATACCAGTTCCGCTTCCGTTGCAGCCCGGGTACGTAGTGCTGCCCACCGGTGCCGTATCGGGGCCGTAGTCGGTGATCTCGACGTACGCGTCCGTCGCGCCCGCAGGCATGACGAATGCGAACGTTCCGCCACCGAGTCCGTCAGGCACATAGGCCGGAGCGGCTGCGGTTCCGAGGTTCGTGAGTGCTGCCGGCATCGTGAACGACTTCGTTGACGTAACCGTTCCGGTATTGGCCGGAATCGCGACGCTCAACGTATATGCGCCACCGGCGACTGCCGGGACGCCTTGGAAGACGTCGATGCCGAGGCTAAGGCCTGCCGTCCCAGTGGGATACAAGCCGTTGCCGACCGGTGAATCCCCGCCGCTATCAACGAGCGAGAATGCGGGCGGTCCGCCCCACGCAGCCGGCAGTTGGTTCGGGTCTGCTGCCGTCGTGTCGTAGATCGGAACCGGATACGGTGCCACCTGGAACGGCGTGCCGTCGTTGCCCGGGCATTGGCAGCCCAGATTCGCGTAATCGCCTTGCCCGAATGCGTTATACGGCTCGATGCCGAGACCGAAAACGCCGCCTGACTGACCGAATGTGGTTTGCGTGGCACCACAATTCGTGCCCGACGCTTGCGAGGTGCTCGTAATCGCGGTTGTCCCGACCTCAGTCCCCGAAGCTCCGAACGCTGCGGTTGAGCAGGGATCGAAGCCCTCGGCGTTCGCCCCGGCCCCAGCCCCGGCGCCAATAGCTGCCGGAAGCGTGATGGTCGGAGAGTTGAGGAGTGTCGCGCTGCCACCTGGCAGCGTTGCACCCGCCGGCTGGCGGAACGTCGTGACGACGTTCAGACCAGCGTTAGCGGCACCATAGAGGTTGACCGTGCCGACTGCAAGTTGCAGCACGTCACTGCCGAGATTCGCTTTTGTGGTCGGCCCGGGCGCATTGGATCCGTTTGACGATCCGCAACCGACCAGAGCGAACGAAGCGATCGCCCCTAGTACAATGAACCTGTTGATGTTATTCATTCCCGATCTCATTTAAAACGACCGCGTGTAGAAGACTTGGAGCGAGAAGGGCTGTTGTGGCCCGACCGATGCTCCGCTGGTGTAGTTGGCATTCGAGAGCAGATACCCACCATTGGTGAAAGCATTCGCTGCCGACGGAATTACCGGGACGCAGCCGCGGACTCCAGCGCCCACCTGAGCCGCGCAGGAACCGTAGTTCGTCTGTGGTCCCGATAGACCCGTGGCTACCGGTTGGTAGTACGGGTTGACGATCGGAATCGTATTGACGAACGCGTTGCCGAAGAGATTGAAGAACTGGACGCCGACGGTATTGCGTGACCACTTGTACTGCAACGTCATGTCTGCATTCAAATTGAAGTGTGAAAGCAGACTTCCGCTTGCCGTGCCGAGGCCGACGCCGCGGTTTGCCGCGATGTTGGGATTCAGCGCGCTTCCGGGGTCCGACGGATCGTAGTAGTTCGTCGCGATTGCGGCTCCCGGAGAACCGATGAGACTACCGGTGTTTCCGAGACCACTCGAGACTGCGGGACCGAAGTCAACCTGCGGAATGTTCGCGTTCGTGCCGTTTGGCAGCGTCGCCGCGATCAGGTTCCCCAAGTTGTACGGGTAACCGATGTTCATCTGAAGTTGTGGGCTGATGCTGAAGCCGTTCTTGAAGTTCTCGACGCCGCCGATGCGGATCGAGAACGGTGAGACGAAGTCAGCGCGGTACAGATCGCCGAGTGCGACCGACGGTGGCGGAATGATCGGGAACGCGTTCTCGTAGCTGGTGAACGGCTCAGTCGTCGTTAGGACGTTCTGATACGTTGCAGCGAAGAAGCCGGAGAACCCGACAGGCCGCTGTGGCGTCGTAAGATCGAACTCAACTCCGCTCGTCTTTTCGTAACCTTCGTTTGTGGTTGCGAAGATACCGAGCACCGGATTGATGATGGTACCGATCGGCAGTCCCGATCCCGTTCGTTCGAACGGCGAGAGCCGCAAGCCCCAACCATTTGAGAACAGATGGTTGTAGCTGAAGTCCCAGTTGTTGTAGATAGCCGGAGCAGAGTTACCAGCGTCCGGCGCCTCGATGTTGTCGCCTTCCCAATACAGGGCTTGAGCGTACGATTTGCAGTTCCAGGTGGTCGTTGCCAACCAGCCGCACTGCTGGACACCGTTCGTTGGAACGTTCAGATACGGCGTGTATCCGTACATACCGAACGGCGTACCGGCGAACTGCGCGTCTGCGAAGACCGCTGAACGGCCGTAGCTGAAACGCAGCGAGTTGCTTGAGCCCATTTCATACGAAACGGACATGCGCGGCTCTGCAACGGTCGGGCTCAGGAAGTTCGGGCCCCACGAGCCATTGAGGACGTCGAACGGATTGTTGATCGCAACCGTCGACCCGGCGGCTACGCCATACGCACCGCAAGCACCCTGACAGGTACCAGTCGCCGGCGGGCCTTGCCCGGGCAGCGAGTTGCTCCAGTGCGTGTTCTGCCCTTCCTCACGGAAGCCGAGGTCGAAGCGCAAGCGATCCGACGGATTGTACTGGAAGCGGATGCCCATGCCGTAGTTTTGGAACAGGGCGTTGGTGTAGTTGATGCCCCAGCTCGGAATACGCGGCTCGCAATTCGAGGCATATCCGGCCGGAACAGCGACAGACGAGCAATCCCGCTGCGGTATGGTGGTCGCGTTGGTCGCGTAGTAGTTGTAGATGTAGCCGCCCGGCAGCCAGTCGCCATACGACGGCGCGTTGGCAAGGCCGCCCGGATCGAGCGTCGTGCCGTACACCATGTAGACCGGGTTCACGTTGTTCCAAACCGGGCGAATCATGTTGTACTGGCCGTTTAACGTCACCGTTAGGTTCGAGCCGAACTGATGCAGTAAGTCGAGGTTGAGGCCCGACGTTGGGCCGCCGACTTGACTGGTTTCTTGGATGCCGGCTGCACCGTTGGCCCATGCGCCCGACGTATGGGTGTCGTCGGTGTACGACAGCGTTTCCCAGTTGTAGTAGCGCAGCGCGAGGTACGTGCTGGAGCTAAGGTTGTTGTCATACTCCAACTTGAGGAACCGCGTTTGGTTCGAGAAGAGCTGCTGCGGTGACGTCGCCAGCGTGTTCGTCGCTGGCGTGCCGGGCGCGAGCCCGATCAGGCTCGCGTACTGTGCCGGCGTAGCGCCGTAGAGGCTCGCTAAGAATCCACCGAACGCGGGCTGTGTGACTTGGTCGTACGGATAGTACGTATTGTCAAGCGCGGTGGACGTCAGCCAACCTTGTTGCGAAGTGTTCATGTAGAGCACTTGCAGCTGTTGCGTGTTGTCTTTACCGAACTTGTAGAAGAAGTTGTTGAGGATTTGGTCGTTCTTCAAACTCTGGGTTGGGAACGCTGCCAAGTATGCTTGCGGCGTGCCGCCCGAATAACCGTAATACGGCGTTAAACGCTCGCCGTTGTACGAGATGTAATCCGAGAAGCGATTATCTGGAGTCGAGAAGCCGTAATTGATACCGAGCTGGTGGTCGAAATTCGGGCCACCGACGCCCATGTACAGCTCGCCGGAACCAGGACCGCTGCCGCGCTGTGGAACGACGTTGATGACGCCCGCGCCGACGCCGGCTTGCGTTGCGTCCGCAGCACCTTCGACGACTTGAACGTTACCGGCGCCGTTCATAAGTCCGAACGAACCATTTCCATTGAGGAACGGCTCGCGGAACGGAACGCCGTCTAACTGATAGCCAACTTCCCAGGCGGCCGCACCGCGGATCGTCACCTGCGTCGAATATGCCATGCTGTTGTTGGTCAGGGTCACACCCGGAACCGACAAGAGCGCTGCATTTTCATTCGTCGAGAATTTGTTACCAGTCGACTGAACGATTTGCGATTGGTTAATCGTGTATTGGTCGGTCGTCTGCGTCGGTTGATATGCACTCGAGACGCTACGCGAGGTTACGCGCGCGATCGTTGCGAGATGCGGTTCGAGTGAGATCGTACCGACTGAGTTCGTTTGGTCACCGAAGACGGTGACGCCAGGAACGTTGACCGTATCGTGACCGGGTGCGGTCGCGCTGATCAGGTACGTGTCGACACTGACACCGAGGATCGTAAAGTGACCCGAGCCGTCAGTGGTCGCCGAGTATGAATTGCTCGGTGATTTTGCAGTAACGCTTGCACCGCTAATCGGTGCGCGTGTCGTAGAGTCAAGGACTGTACCGCTGAGTGTGCCATAGACACCGCCCGCGGCGAACGCCGATGGCGCGGTTAGTGCGAGAATCGCCACAGCTAAGAGTGACGCGATTACGCACTTGACCGACGCACGGCGTATCCGTGTGAGTCGCATGCTGCCTCCAGATTGTTCCGATTGGGGAAAGGCAAACTAAATAAGTTGAGCGGCCCGAGGCCCCCCTACTCGCCCGCGCCTTTCGGTTACTTGACCGGCTTAACCCTCTTAATACGCAGCACAAGCGGAAGAATACAGAATCCTACTTTTTCTGTATAATTCGGCTCTCGCCTCAGGCATGGATTAAATTGCCGAGCTTCTTTTTAAGTAGCTTCGGAATGTCTGAGGGCCGGTCTGCGACGGGGACGCCGGCCCCCTCAAAGGCGCTTACTTTACTCTCCGGCGTCCCGGTGTTGCCCGAGATGATGGCGCCCGCGTGACCTAAGCGCTTGCCGGGCGGCGCCGAACGTCCGCCGATGAAGGCGACAGCCGGAACGCCGGCCATGTGTTCCTTCATAAAGGCGGCGGCGTCTTCTTCATCTGAACCGCCGATCTCGCCGCAGATCACGAGGGCCTCGGTCTGCGCATCGTTCTTAAATTCGCGAAGCGCGTCGACGAACGTGGTCCCGATGATCGGGTCGCCACCGATGCCGACGCACGTGGATTGGCCCAGACCCGCCTTCGTGAGGTTGTCGACAATCTCGTAGGTCAAGGTCCCGGAGCGGGACACCATGCCGACTTTGCCCGGAGCGAAGATATGGCCGGGCATGATGCCGACCAGCGCCTTCCCCGGCGAGACGAGGCCGGGGCAGTTCGGCCCGAGGATCCGCATCCCGGGCGTCGTCGCGACAACCTTGAGCATGTCGGTCGCCGGGATTCCCTCGGTGATGCAGACGCAGAAGCCGATGCCGGCGTCATACGCTTCGTAGAGCGCATCCGCAGCATACTCCGGAGGGACGAAGATGATCGAGTGGGTCGCACCGGTCGCCTCGACGGCTTTTTTGACCGTGTCGAAGACCGGCTGTCCGGTCTCGATCTTGGTTCCGCCCTTGCCGGGGGTGACGCCGCCGACGACGTTCGTTCCGTATGCGATCATGCGGCTGGCATGGAACCCGCCCTCGCGGCCGGTGATTCCCTGGACGATGACGCGCGAGTTCTTATCGAGCCAAATCGACATCAGGCGGCTCCCTTCGCAGCAGCGACGGCTTTGGCGGCGCCGTCGTCCATCGTCTCCACCGACGCGATTCCGGCCTTGGCCAGAATCTCGCGGCCTTCTTTTTCATTCGTGCCGGTCAGACGCACGACCAACGGCACCTTGCGCAGCGCGTTGCCCGAAAGCGCCTCGACGATCCCCGCGGCGACTTGGTCGGCGCGCGTGATGCCGCCGAAGATGTTAATGAACATCGCCTTCACTTTCGGATCGCTGACGATCAACTCGTAGCACTTGCGCACGCGCTCGGCTTGCGCGCCGCCCCCGACGTCAAGAAAATTTGCCGCCGAACCGCCGGCCGTACGAATCGCGTCCATCGTCCCCATGCCCAGACCCGCGCCGTTGGCCATCACGCCAATGTCGCCATCGAGCCGCGCGTAGTTCGAACGCCCAAGCCCAATTGCAACGGCTTTGGCTTCGTCCTCGTTGTCGGGCGATTCGTTTTCTTTCTCCCACGCGGAAAGCTCGGGATGTTTGTAGAGCGCGTTGTCGTCGAGCTCGACTTTCGCGTCGGATGCGATGACGCGCCCGTCTTTGGTGAGCACGAGCGGATTGATCTCGATCAGATTTGCACCGTATTCGAAAAACAGCTTGTAAATGGCGCCTGCAATCGCCGGCCATTCTTTTGCATATCCCGCCGGAAGCTTCGCTGCGAAATATAATTCGCGAGCTTCGAAGGGCGAATATCCGATCGCCGTATCGACCCAATATTTCGAAAGCGCGTGCGGATCTTTTTCCGCGACTTCTTCGATGTCCATGCCGCCTTGCGCGGTGACGATGAACACCGGACGCTTCGTGCTGCGATCGATCGTGACGGAAACGTAGGCCTCGTGCTCGATCGCGACTTTCTCTTCGACGAGCAATGACTTCACCAGCTCGCCTTGCGGATTCTGAATCCCGCGTAACGTCGTGCCGATGAGTGCAGCGGCAATTTTCTTGCCGTCGTCCGCGTTGTCGGCGAACTTGATGCCGCCGGCTTTTCCGCGTCCGCCCATTTGCACTTGTGCTTTGAGCACCCACGATCCGGGATTCGCAGCGATGAACGACGCGACGTCGTCTGCAGTCTTCGCATGCTCGCCGCGCGGCACCGGAATGCCAACGCGCTTGAACAGCTCTTTACCTTGATATTCAACGAGTTTCATGAGGCGGCGGCCTTTGACGGTTATCTTCCGTTGTCATCCCGGCGACTTTAGTCAATTTTTTCCCCTAGCGGATGGAGGTGCGACTACCGTCTAATCGTATGCGTTGCAAGGATATGAAGTTGCCGTTCCGTTCTGCGATCGCTACGCTTGCGATGCTGCTCCTGGTGTCGACGGTCGTGAAGGCCGCTGAGCCCGAAGCGATTCTTCCGTTGGACGGCGGCAGCGGATGGTTGAACAGCGCGCCGCTCACGCTTGCCGATTTGCGCGGAAAAGTCGTCCTCGTCGACTTTTGGGAATACACCTGCGTCAATTGCTTGCGCACGCTTCCGTATCTGCGCGAATGGTACAAGCGCTATGCGAAGTACGGTTTCGTGATCGTCGGCGTGCACACGCCGGAGTTCGCCTTCTCGGGCGACGCCAAGAACGTCGAAGCGGCGACGAAGCGTCTCGAGGTAACGTGGCCGGTCGTCCTCGATAACAATTATACAATCTGGAATCGCTACGGTACGAACACGTGGCCGCACGAGCTACTCTTCGACGTAGATGGAAAACGAAACGACAGCGTGATCGGTGAAGGCGGCTACACCGAAACCGAACAACGCATCCAATATCTGCTCAAACGCGCGAATCCGTCGCTGCAATTGCCGCCGGTCATGGCGCTCTTACCGCAAGATAGCTACAGCAAGCCGGGCGCGGTCTGCTATCCTAAGACCGAAGAAACGTTCGTCGGCGGTCAGAACGCCAGAATCGGTAACCCGCCGCCGCAAGCCGCGCACGATTCCTTCGGATCGCAATCGTCGTCGCCGCTATCCGGGATGACGCTTGCGATGTATTACGACCGGGGCGCACACAAAGACGGCTCGATTTATCTGCAAGGTTCATGGCGAAAAGTATCGCAAGGCCTCGCGTCGATGGACGGACGTGAACATCTGGCACTCAAGTATCACGCGATTCAAGTCGTCGGCGTGATGCGTCCGGAAGGCACACCCGTAACGGTGACGGTGACGCAAGATGGAAAGCCGCTTGCGCACGAAGACGCCGGCTCCGACATTCAATACGACGCGCAGGGACGTTCGTACATGATCGTCGACGTATCGCGCGCCTACGACATCGTCGACAACAAGAAGTGGGGCACGCACGATCTCATGCTCGAGCCGCAAGCTTCCGGCGTCGGAATGTACAGCTTCGACTTCGAGTCCTGCGAAGTCCCGAACTAAGTGCTAGTCGATGCGGCCGAGTAGTGCGCGGGCGATGATCATCTGCTGCACCTCTGACGTGCCTTCGTAGATTTCCGTGATCTTCGCATCGCGATAGTAGCGTTCGACCGGGAAATCGCTCATGTATCCGTAGCCGCCGTGTATTTGCACGGCTTCGGATGCATGTTCGCGCGCTTTCGTCGAGGCGAAGAGTTTCGCCATACTGGCTTCGACCGCGAAGGGTTTGCCCGCATCGCATAGCGCGGCCGCGCGATATGTGGACAGCTGTGCAGCGTTGAGATCCGCAGCCATGCGCGCGATCTTGAACGAGATCGCTTCGAACGCTGCGATCGGTTTGCCGAAAGCCTCACGATCTTTCGCAAACTGAATCGATGCGTCGAGACATGCGCCGAGAATGCCGCAGGCTTGCGACGCGATCCCGATGCGTCCCGACGTCAACGTGCTTAGCGCGCTGCGTAAGCCTTCGCCTTCGGCGGCGAGTAGCGCACTCGCGGGAACGTGCACGTCGTCGAAGGCGATGTCGCATGTGTTGCTGGTGTGAATGCCGAGCTTGTTCGAGAGGTTCTCGATCACCATTCCCTTCGAGGGATGATCGATCAAAAAGGCCGAGATGCCGCGCACGCCTGCGCCGCCGGTGCGAAACATGCCCATGATGACGGCGGACTCGCCGCCGTTCGAGCACCACTGCTTGCGGCCGTTCAAAACGAAACTGTCGCCCTCGCGCCGCGCAGTCGCGCGCAACGCCGCGGCATCGGAGCCGGCCTCAGGCTCGGTGAGCGCAAACGCGGCGATTGCATCGCCGCTCGCGAGCATCGGTAAATATTTCTTCTTCTGTGCATCCGTGCCGAGGCGAAGAATCGCCGAACAAATCATCGCGTGCACGGAAAGCGTCACGGCTGAACCGGCGTCGACCTTCGCGATCTGCTCGACGGCCAACGCATAGCTCACGTAGTCCGCACCGACGCCGCCGTATTCTTCCGGAATGATGATGCCCATCAGCCCGGCTTCCGTCATTTTCGTAAACAGCGCGCGCGGAAAGGTCTGCGAGCGATCCCATTCCGCAATGTGCGGCGCGATCTCACGCTTTGCAAACTCTGCGGCCAGCTGCTGGATCGCACGCTGGTCGTCGGTGAGCTCGAATTGTGCTATGCGGGTACCGCCTCAGCGCTGACCTTGCGGCCGTTCTCGTACGTGTAGAAACCGCGGCCCGTCTTGCGGCCGTACCAGCCCGCATCGACGTATTGCCGCAGCAGCGCGCACGGATTGTACTTCTGATCGCCCAGTCCGTCGTACAAGACTTCCATAATGGCGAGGCACGTATCCAGACCAATCAAATCGGCGAGCTCGAGCGGCCCCATCGGATGATTGAGACCGAGCTTTGCGACCGTATCGATTGCATCGGGCGTACCGACGCCTTGGAATAGCGCAAAGACCGCTTCATTGATCAGCGGCATCAAAATGCGATTTGCAATGAAGCCGGGCATGTCGCGCGACTCTGCGGTCGTCTTGCCGAGTTGAGCCGCCAGATCGTGGACGAATTTCGCGGTCGCATCCGTCGTTTGAATCGCGCGAATGACTTCGACGAGCTTCATGACCGGAACGGGATTCATGAAGTGCATGCCGATCACGCGTCCCGGATTGTCGCAGACGGCGGCCAGCTTCGTGATCGAGATCGACGACGTGTTGCTCGCGAGGATTGTCTCGGGCGCCGTCGATTCGTTCAGCTTGCGGAAAATCTCGAGCTTGAGATGGAGGTTTTCGGTAGCGGCTTCGATCGCGATTGCGACATCGAGGTTCGTGAAGTGCAGTCGCGGATCGATATGCGAGAGAACGCGTCCGCGCTCTTCGGCCGTCATCCGGCCTTTCTCAACCGCGCGATCCAGATTCTTCTCGATCGAGCGAATGCCGTGCTCGACGAATTTCTCTTCGCGATCGTTGAGCAGCACTTCGTGTCCGGCTTGCGCGCAGACTTGCGCAATCCCGGAACCCATCTGCCCCGCGCCTATAACTAAGATTCGCATAATATTCAGCGGCTCGCTTCGCGGGCCGTGCCATCAGCAGCGGCGCGATTGTCGGGCCGAGCCCTCCACAGCAGTTGCATTTGTTGCTTGCTCACGATATGCCCAAGGTACGCTAGAGAGAGCGCGATCTCCCTACTTTTTGTCATCGTAACCGCGTCATCCTGAGCGTAGCGCTCCGATACGATGGAGAGCAAGTCACAAATGCTTGTGCTGTGGCGGCTCGGCCCGCGAAGCGTGCCGCTGAGGTTAGTCTACCCGAATTAGGATTGCGTCGCCTTGGCCGCCGCCGCTGCAGATCGCAGCGATTCCGAGTCCGCCGCCGCGCCGCCGCAATTGGTGAATGACTGTTCCGACGATGCGCGCACCGGATGCGCCGATCGGATGACCCATCGCAACCGCGCCGCCTTGCAGATTCACTTTGTCCGAACCGAGGCCCAAGCGCTGTGACGAGCTGAGCACGACGGCGGAGAATGCTTCGTTGATCTCCCAGACCGCGATGTCGTTACGCGAGAGACCTTGTTGGTCGAGCAATTTTTGGATCGCCATCGCGGGCGTGAGCGCAAGATACGGCGGATCCCACGCGGCCGTCGCGTGATCGACGATCGTGGCAAGCACTTCTGCGCCGAAATGACTCTTCGCGTACGCCGGATCGGCGAGCACGAGCGCAGCCGCGCCGTCGTTGACGCCGGGCGCGTTGCCCGCAGTCACGCTTCCATCTTTGTCGATCGGGGGGAGCTTTGCCATCGCGGCCATGCTGGCGTCGGTGCGCACTGCTTCATCGCGATCGACGAGCGTCGACGGAATCTCACCATGCGCGTGCGCATCGAGATACGGCGAATATTTTTGCGGATCGGGGACCATCGTATCGGGCGGCACGTGCGACCACACATTCGAGCTGCCGTTCCCGCCCGCCATTACCGGAACGCGAGCCGGAACGCGCGTTGGTACCTGCTCGACGACGATCTTGCCCTTCTGCTTTGTCGCCACGCGGATCGGCACGATCTCGGCGGCGAAGTGTCCGGCTGCCTGCGCCTGTGTTGCGCGCAGGTGGCTCTGGTACGCGAATTCATCTTGCATCTCGCGCGTGAGGCCAAGCTCGGCTGCGACCTTCGCGCCTTGCGACGCCATCGTCACATCGAAGAAAAAGTCCCAGAGGCCATCGTGGATCATGAGATCGACGAGCTTGCCGTCGCCGAAGCGATAGCCGCTGCGCGCACCGGGAAGCGCGTAGGGCGCATTCGACATCGATTCCATCCCGCCGGCGACGATCAGGCGGTAGTCGCCGCTATCGATCAACCGGGCGGCGGCCGCGACGGCGAGCATGCCGGAGGCGCAGACCTTGTTCAGGGTCTCGCTCGTCACGGTCTTGGCAAGCCCCGCTTTATAGGAAGCTTGACGCGCGGGCGCTTGCCCGGCCCCGCCTTGCAAGACCTGTCCCATGATGACGTGGTCGACGTCGGCGCGATCGACTTTGGCCCGCTCGAGCGCCCCGCGGATCGCTTCGGCTCCAAGCGTGGTCGCGGCAAGCGACGAAAGGGCACCACCCAGGCGACCGAACGGCGTGCGCGTTGCGGCAAGGACTACGGCTTTTCCATTCATGCTCCCGATGACACCGGAGCGATTATTTTGGCTGCAGCTGGGTGCAGACGATCCGCTCGTCGGCCGCGCACGATTGACACTCGAACTGCACGGTGACGTGCGAGATCGCGAATTCATCGCGCATCGCACGGTCGACGCTTTGCAAGATGTGGGTCGCATCGCTGATGCTGCGATCGGGCAATAAGACGTGCGCGGAAAGGGCGTAGTTACCGGTCCCCAGCGTCCAGACGTGCAGATCGTGTACGCCGACGATGCCTTCGACGAGGCGAATGCGTTCTTGGACGCGCTCGACGTTGACGTGCGCCGGGACGCTTTCGAGCAACACGTCGCTGGCTTCGAGGATGATACGCACGACGCCGACCACGATCACCGCTGCAATTGCAATCGAGAGCAGCGGATCGATCCACACCCAGCCGAATCGCCAAATGACGAGCGCACCGACAATGACGCCAAGCGACGAAAGCGCGTCGCTAATCACATGCATCAGCGCCGCGCGCATGTTGAGACTCTCGTGCGTCTTGCGCGCGAGCAGGACGCTGAGCGCCCCGTTCACGACGAGCGCAAACGCCGCGAACGCCGCCATCAATGGGCCGTCAGGCGCGACTGGATGGATGAAACGCCGCACCGCTTCGACAACGATGAACGCGGTGACCGCGAACAGCAGGCCACCGTTGAGCAAGGCTGCGAGAATCTCAGTGCGTCCGAACCCAAAGGTCTGCCGCCGCGTCGCGGGGCGAGAGGCGAGGTGCATCGCCGCGAGCGCGATCAAGAGTGCAACCGCATCCAAGAAGACGTGCGCGCTATCCGTAAGCAACGCGAGCGAATGCGCGACAAAGCCGCCGGCGCATTCGATCGCCGCGATCAGCATGGTCGCGAAGAACGCTACACGCAGCGTCAAAGCACGAAGGCCTTGAGCGCGAGAACTACCAGCATGAGGCTGAAGAATACGAACGTGCGTGTTTCAGCCCGTCCGATCACGCTTGCATCGTACGTTCCAAGCTGCGCAGCCGAGAGCTTCGGCTGACGCGGCCACACGCGCGGGACGCGCAACATATACTCATCGTAGCTCGCGCCGAAGGTCGCGCGGAGAAAGCTCTCTTCGTGCGGCACGATCGTCGCGTAGACGGCAAGCATAACGGCCAAGCTAGCTCCTATGAGTATCAATCGTTCGGTGGGCGGATTGTTCCCTGTGAACGCAAGCGCAAAGCCCAGCGCGGTGATAAAGTTTCCTACGTACAACGGGTTGCGCATGTAGGCGTACGGGCCGGCAGTGACGAGCTGCGGCGCGACGACGTGGTCGGCGCGTGTCGTCGTACCTGAATAGCCAACCGCCCAGCAGCGAATCGCTTCACCTAAGAATGCGAGCCCTAAGCCCGAGAAGATCGATGCTCCGCCCGGCTTTCCGAAAATCACCAGAATCAGTGCCGGAATCGCGAGCAACGCGCCGCGATTCTTGAAGACGATGGCACGAACGCCCATTACGCGGGGACTTCGGCGCGCGCTTCCTCGTAGACTTCGCGTAGCGAATCCGCAAGGCTGATGCGCGGCGACCATCCGGTCGTGCGCTTGAGTTTGCTGGGATCACCGACCGAACGCAACACTTCGCCGCTCGCACGCATCAGCTCGGGATCCTCGCGGATCTCAACCGGAACACCGGCAATGTTGACGAGCCGGCGCAACACCTCGCGCATCTTGACGGCCTGTCCACTGCACACGTTGTAGATCTCACCGCCCACGCCGCGATCCGCAAGCGCGATGTACGCGGCGACGACGTCGCGCACGTCGAGAAAATCGCGCTCGCTCTCGACGTTGCCGACGTTGAGCACGCCTTCTTGACCGCCCGCGATGCGCGCCAAGCGCTGCGCGAAGGCGGGCACCGCAAATCGATGATCTTGTCCCGCGCCGATGTGATTGAAGGCGCGCGAGATAACCGCATCAATGCCGTAGGCGTGATGCCAACCGAGCACGAGCGCTTCTCCCGCCGCCTTCGATGCAGCATACGGATTGGCTGGGCGCGGCGGCAGCGTTTCGCGCAGCGGCATATCCTCTTGCGGCCGGCGTCCGTAGACTTCAGCGGAGCTCACGAACAGCAGCCGTGGTTTGAGCTCTCGTAACGCCTCGAGCAGAAACGCGGTACCGTCGACGTTCACACGATACGTCGTGAGCGGATCTTCGATCGAGGCCGGAACGAACGACTGCGCGGCGAGATGGTAGACGACATCAGGCTGCACCATCTCGACGACGGCGCGAACGTTATCGGAATCGGTTAGATCGAGCGGAAGATGTTGATCGTCGCCTTGCGAGGGCGCGGCCGAAACGACGTCATCGCCGCGTTCGCGTAACGCAGCAACCAATCGCCGCCCGACAAAACCACTCCCGCCCGTTACAAGTATTTGCATCTTTCGCTTGTCATCCCGAGCGAAGTCGAGGGACAGCGGTCATCATCAGACCGTTGCCAGCGGACGCAAACGCTCAACATCCGCGCGAACCATCATCTCGGCAAGCTGCTCGAACGAAACTTCAGGCTCCCATCCGAGCAGACGCTTTGCCTTCGCTGGATCTCCGACCAACATGTCGACCTCGGCGGGGCGATAGAAGCGCGGATCGACAACGACGTACTTCTCCCAATTCAGATCGACGCACTCGAACGCCAGGCGCACGAACTCTTTGACCGTGTGCGTCCGGCCCGTGGCAAGCACGAAGTCTTCCGGCGTATTGTGCTGGAGCATCATCCACATCCCGCGCACGTAATCAAGTGCATAGCCCCAGTCGCGCTTTGCGTCGAGATTCCCAAGCCGCAATTCCTTCGCGAGACCAAGCTTGATGCGCGCAACTCCGTCGCTGATCTTGCGCGTGACGAACTCACGCCCACGCCGTGGCGATTCATGATTGAAGCATATCCCGCTCACTGCGAAGATGTCGTAGCTCTCGCGATAGTTGACCGTGATGTAGTGCCCGTACACTTTAGCGACGCCGTACGGGCTGCGCGGATAGAACGGCGTGTCCTCGGTTTGCGGAACCTCGCGGACTTTGCCGAACATCTCGGAGCTCGAAGCCTGATAGAAGCGAATCTTCGTATCGACCGAGCGAATTGCTTCGAGGACACGCGTGACGCCCAGCGCCGTGAACTCGCCGGTGAGCACGGGCTGCGTCCACGAAGTCGGGACGAACGACTGCGCCGCGAGGTTGTAGATATCGTCGGGACGCGTCGCCGCAACGATTGACGTAATCGAGCTTTGATCGAGTAGATCGCCCGAGACGATCTCGATGCGATCGACGATGTGCTCGATCCGTTCGTGCACATCGGTGCTCGAGCGGCGCGTCATGCCGATGACACGATAGCCTTGCTCTAACAGAAATTCGGCCAGGTACGATCCGTCCTGGCCGGTGATGCCGGTGATGAGAGCGGTCTTCGGCATCAATTCATCATCAAGACGTTTTCGCCGGTCTCATCGAACAGAAACCGCGTCTCGTACATGTCGGTCCCGTCGTCGCGGACGATCTTCGATTGGATCGTCAAGCGATGCATCGGCTTGTTCTGATAACGAACGAGGCCCGAGTAAAAGAACTGCACGAGCGGCGTCGACTTACCGTCGGGCTTCGCGAGCCGGTTGCGCGACACGAGCATGTCGAGTAGTTTGCGCTGCAGTACCAACGGAATCAGACGCTGCGCGTCGTCCTCGGTCATCTTGACCGCGACGAGCTCTTCTTGCGCCTTGTTGACGTCCTCGGCGGGTTTGTCCGTCGAGTAGCGCATCACCGCGTCCCAATCGTCGGCTGGAATTCCAGAGTAACGAACGCCGAAGCGCGTCACCGCTTTGCCCGCGTGTGTGACCTTGTCTTTCCAAACCGGCCTGACGCGCATGCGCACGGTGCGTTGATCGAGCGTCGCGCGCACTTCGAATTCCGGCTGCTCGACGTCGGTTTGCGTCAGGAAGCACATTCCGCCGCCGCTAATGTCGATGCCGATCGCAGGATGCATCGTCTGCCCGCCGTCCATCGTATAGGTCGCGCGATAGCCCTTTTTCTTACGCGGAAATTTCCGGCGGTTAACCTCTTTGCCGGTAAACCACGCCAGCAGCTCGGGAAGTGGCATTACCGTGCGATTCTGGAAGGCACGGCACTCAGCCCTGCGCCGCTCACGCGAGGAATTTGGTCAGCCCGCGTGGGGCGTCGCTGTCAACACCAGCGGCACGCCCGGTGAAGAGCGCCAGCGCCTGTCCGGTGACCAGCCACGCGAGCGTGTTGAACGCTTCGCCGGTCTGCGGACCCAGCAGCGGAAGCTCGCCGAGCTTCGCGCCGATCACGAAGCGCAGCGCTCCGGCGGCTTCGGCCTCGCGCATCGGACGCTCGACAATGTCGCGCGAGGTTTCGTCGAGGATTCCGATCAGGGTGCTGGATTTGTCAAGAATAGCGGAGCTGCCGTGACGGAACTCACCCGCCGGAAATCCCTCGGCGTGCACGTAGCTGGCTTCCTTCATCTTCAGCGCCAGCTCGTAAGCAATCGGAACGCTGTAACCGGCACCGACAATCGCCACCGCACGAGAGCGCGCCAGAGACTGCGCCGATTCGTCCGCTTCGCGCCAACCGTCGCTCGCGAACCAGCTCGAAACGTCGTCCGCAGTTTCGCACAGCGTCGCCGCAGCGCAGCGAGCACATCGCTCGAGCGTCCGCTTTGCGAAAGCGCGATCACGCAGCCGTTGCGATACGTTTCTCGATCGAAGCGCGCTTCCGTCGCTGCCAGCGCGCTTGCCACGATCCCACGCCGGCGCAACGCGAGCGCACCGAGCTGCGCGACGAAGAGCGAGCTGCCGCTTCCGACCAGACACACGGGGCCGTTGCCGATCGCGCGCGCTAGCTCTTGCGCCTTTGAGGATTCGGCAATCCGGCGCCACACGGCGGGCTGCTCGCGAATCTCGCGTTCAAAACGTTCGCCCGGCATCTACTTGGTGACGAAACGCGAGAGCAGCTTGCCTTCGAAACGGTCGAGATCGTCGTCGTCGCCGGTCCAATCGTCGACCATGAATGCAAAGGTAATCGTACCGTGGTGCAGCGGCATCAGATAGCCTGAGAGCGAGCTTGCGAAGAGACGATTGCCGTCCTTTGCGTAGGTGCGGCCACGTGCGGGCGTCCCTGCGAATGAGTTGCGAATCGTTCCGCGCACGCCGGCAAGCGGCAACGCAGCCAGAATCGCTTCGCGATTGGCGCTGCGCCAATCGATTTGAAAGACGCGCACGAGCGTGCGCGGCGAGAGCCGATCGTAGATCGAGACGCCGGAGCCATCGAAGATTGCCGTGTTGCGCGCGGGATCGATGCCGATCGAACGCAGCCAACGCTCTTCGCGCGCGGCGCCGTTGCCGGCAGTGCCGGGCGTACCATGCGTTGCAACGGCGATCGACTTGATCAGCATCTCGGCGATGAGGTTGTCGCTCGGATACCACATCGATGCCAGGTATTGCGCGAGCGGTTTCGATTGGTGCGTCCATAGGACGTGATACGCGCTCTCCGGAGGCCGCACAAAAACGTCGCTCGGAATCACGTCGGGCAACGAGACGCCGCGCGTGCGCAGATCGCGTGCCAGTATCGCAAGCGCAACGTGCTCGGGATCGGCGCGCGGTTCGTGGCCAACAACATTGTCTTGATAACAGAGCGCCGTTATCGCCGGGGCGTACGCTTCACCGATGTCGTCGAGCGTCCAGCCGTAACCGTAGCGCTCTTGATCGAAACGGCTCGTGTCGGCGTCAATTTCGGAAATTGGCCCAACGTTTGCTGCAGCGACGGCCGCGGCCGCGTCGTCGAGATCGTTGGCATTCAACAGCGCATCGCCGCCGCCGATGAGCACGAGCTTCGTCGTCGTCCCGTCGGTGAGCGTCGCAACTTGCGTCGTGAACGCGAAGTTCGGTCCGAGCGTCGCCAACGCGGTCGAGCCCGTGATCACTTTGAGCGTGCTGGCCGGCATAAACGCGTCGTCGGCTTTGTGCTCGTAGAGCACGCGACCGCTGCGCGTGTCGACCGCGAGAAAGCCGACGTGCGCGCCGCGCAGCGTCTTGGCCGACATCAACATGCGATCGACGTCCGCATGCAGCTTGCTGACCTGCGCGGGCGTCCACGGAAGCGTGGCGAGCAAGAACGCGAGCAGCGCGATCACGCGGCGCGCTCGATCAAGCGGCGAGCAATGAACGTCGCCACTTCGCTGGGCAGCGTGCCGCGGCCGAAGCCGGCGTCGTAACCGAGCTCTGCCGCGAGCAGATTCGTCACGCGCGGGCCACCGCACAAGAGCAGAATGCGATCGCGCAAACCCGCTTCTTCGAGCCGTTCGGCAAGCGCCGTGAAATTGAGGACGTCGCTCCCTTTTTGCGTGACGACTTGCGAGGCGAGTATGACGTCGAGATCGCGCTCGCGCGCAATGCTCACCAGATCCTCGACCGCAACCTGCGCGCCCAAATTCAGGGTGTCGAACATCGCATAACGCTCGAGGCCGTAGTCGCCTTTCCAGCCCTTCATGTTAAGGATTGCGTCGATCCCGACCGTGTGCGCATCGGTACCGATGCACGCGCCGGCGACGCGAACTTTGCGCCCGAAGCGCTCGCGCAAGAGTCCATCGACTTCTTCCATTGCAAGCGGCCGTTCGTGGGGAATTGCAGCCGCGATGTTGTCGACTTCAACTGAGACTTTGGTGCGCGCGTACACGACGAAGAACGAAAATCCGCGCGCGATCTCGCGGCCTTCTGCTACCGCAACATCCGTGAAGCCCATCTGCGCGACAAGCCGTCGCGCCGCTTCATCGGCCGCCTCACTCCATTCGAGCGGCAACGTGAACGACAGCTGTACTACGCCGTCATCTTTTGTGTCGCCGTAAGGTCTGACTAGCACAGCGAATAGCTCGTGCTTCTACCGCCTCCTGGATCTTTCTTAAGAATTCCCTTTGCCACGAGCGCTTCAATGTCTCGCAGCGCGGTGTCGTGAGAGGATTTCGTAATTTTCGCCCATTTCGTGGATGTCAGTTTACCCTGGAATCCGTCGAGTAACTTGTTAACCATGGTTCGTTGCCGTTCGTTTAACGATGCGTCGCGGTGAGCTTCCCAAAAACGCGCCTTTGACAGAACGTCTTTCAGTTCTGCCTCTGCTCCTTCGAATGCGCGTCCGAGGCAGTCAAGGAACCAATTGAGCCAGGACGTGATATCAAGATCACCCTTTTGCGTTGCTTCAAGTAGGTTATAGTACTCGTCACGTTCCTTACGTATTTGCGCTGACATGCTATAAAATCGCTGTGAAATTTGCTCCGATCTAGCCAGCAAAAGATCCGCGATCGCGCGCGCAATTCGCCCGTTGCCGTCTTCAAATGGATGAATTGTCACGAACCATAGATGAGCAACGCCGGCCTTCAGAACGAGATCCATATCGGCGCTGCCATTGAGCCATCGCAAAAAGGAGCGCATCTCCTCATCGATGCGGTCCGCAGAAGGCGCCTCGTAGTGGACCCGTTCTGCGCCAAATGGTCCGGATACCACTCGCATTGGACCAGCCGCATCTGTGCGCCATGCGCCTACCGTTATCTTGTGCATCCCGCTGTATCCGGTAGGGAACAAGGCCGCATGCCAGCCATATAGCCGCGCCTCCGTCAGGGGCTCGCCATACCGCTGCGTAGCGTCGAGCATCATCTCAACGACACCCTCGACGTTTCGGTCGGCCGGAGTCAAGGCGCCGATGTCCACGCCGAGACGCCGCGCAATGGACGATCGCACCTGATCCCTGTTAAGCTTCTCGCCCTCGATCTCGCTGGATTTGAGCACCTCCTCGGTTAGGCTTTGGACGGTAGCCTCAGCTTGGAGAGTGAAGCCAAGCCCCGTCATTCGACCAAGCAAGCGTCCTTGCAAATGCCGGACGCTTGCTAGGTGCCCAGCCAGCCGTTCTGAATCCAGGCGGAAATGCGGCCATTCTGGGCGCTCGTGAATATAACGCGGCGGCAATATACGCATGATTTGCGTATATTATACCACTATTCTCCGCGGATGCCAATTATTCTACGCAGAATGTGCGTCTATTAAGGGGCCCATTCTACGCAGAAGCGCTTCTTCAAACGGATTCCAATAATCATCAGCTTTTTCGAAGACGCCCTCGTAGCCGCGGCCGCCGGTTGGCGTGCGTGAGACGTCGGCGAAAACGCGAGCTTGGATTGCGGCTTCGAGTCCGATTTCGGCGACCTCACGCAAGCGCGTGCGCGCGGAGTCGAGCACGTGACGCGCGCGATGCTCGATCACGCCGCCGGGCTTGATCTCGAGCTCATCACCGAGATGGCGCGCCGTGCCCATCACGTAACGAGCGCCTTCAATAGAGAGCGCACGATCGCCGAGCAACGGCGTGTGTATCGCTTCCGTCAGCATTCCGCACAGATGAATCGTCTGATGCGTCATCACCGACGCGAGATCGAACATCCCGTCCATCAGGTGACCTTTGAAGACATCTCCGGTCATGTGCTTGGTGGGCGGCATGTATTTCAGCGGCGCGTCCGGGAAGATCTGGCGCGTCAACTGCGCTTGGGCGAGCTGGAAAAGAAACCCGTCCTCCAAATCCGGATCGATCTCGAATGCGTCGCCAAGGCCGAGCTGCTTGTCCGGCATGCCGGCCCGATGCGCGAACTCTTCGTTGATGAACTGCGACGCCAAGACCGACGGAGCTTGTTCCACGGCATCCGCCGTCGTGAGGTAGTTGTCCTCGCCGGTGTTGATGATGATCCCGGCGTGCGCATTGAGCATTCGCGAGAAATGTTGATCCACGAACGTGCGCCGCATGTTGATGTCGCGGAAGAGAATCCCGTACATCGAATCGTTGAGCAGCATGTCGAGGCGCTCGAGTGCCGCAAGCGCCGCAATCTCGGGCATGCACAATCCGCTCGCGTAGTTCGTGAGCATCACGTAACGCCCGAGCCGTTCCCCGCCTTCATCGAGCGCCTCACGCATGATGCGAAAATTTTCTTGCGTTGCGTACGTGCCGCCGAAGCCTTCGGTCGTTGCGCCTTCCGGAACGAAATCAAGCAACGACTGCCCCGTCGAGCGGATCACCGCGATGATCTGCGCGCCGGCCTCCGCTGCCGCGACCGCTGCGATGCGGTCTTCATAGATGTTGCCGCTGGCCACGATAACGTAGAGCAGCGGCGGCACGCCTTGCGGCAATCGCTCGAGGAACGCGTCGCGTTCGCGACGCCGAGCTTCGATCTTGGCGAGCCCCGCGTGCGCGCGCCGCTCGATCTCGGACCGGCCCAGATCCGCAGCCATCGCACTCGCCACTCCGTGCGGTAGCCGCGGGCCGAGCGCGTCGACGACGGTGTTGGCAACGGGGACTCCATCTTCGCCCGCACCCGCCGCGCCGAGTAAGCGAGCGATCGCCCGCTCAACGGAGACGGTCGAATGAGCCCCGATGAACGCGGCCACCGGGTCAACGATCCGCCCCGCCAGGTCACGGCACTCCGCGACGGCGTCCCAATCGAGCTCGAGCTGCATCCGCGAAACCTTGCCCTCTTCCGGCAGTATCTCCCGGTGAAAGCCATGGGACCGCGCGATGAAGCCCTCGTCCGAAACGTCCTTGCCGGAGACCACGAACAATTCGCCGTTCTGGTTGAGCGGTACAAACGCGGGATCGCTAATTTCATCGGCGCGAGCGTCCGCTCCCAATCGGACGTCGCCGATCTCTCGCAGGAAACGTTCATGCGCGCCTACGCGCACCTCGGCACGTTCAACCCACAGCTCGGAAAGTTTTCGACGTGGATCTATCACATCGCGCGCAACGTCGTGCGCACGCATCTCGGGAAAGCCCAGCGCCGTCCGGCGACACAAGAGCTCGCCGAAGAACAGACACTCGAAAACACGCTTCCCGATCTCTCAATAGAAGCCGATCCAGCCGGCGGCGTTCTCCGCTCGGAAGCCGAGGCCGAAGTTCGCGCCGCACTCGCGCAGCTGCCCGAACGCACGCGCACCGTCCTCGCCTTGCGCTACTACGACAACATGGATTATCAGACGATCGCGCAGACGATGGGGCTCTCGCTTGGCAACGTCAAGACATTGATTCACCGCGGTAAGCTCGCACTCGCCCACAAACTCCGCCAGACGGAGACGGAAGCCAGCAGCTTTCGCGCCTTGAGTATGAAGTATGCATTGCACCGCGTCTGAGAATCTTTTTGACGGTTTGCTCGACGGCACGCTCAGCGTGCTGCAGCGCCATAACGTCGAGACACATCTCGCACAGTGCGCGCGCTGCACCTCAGTGCTCGAAGAGCTGCGCGTCATCGACGCGTTGCTGCTCACGCCGCGTCTGCTCGAGCCGGCTCCGAACTTCACGCAGAAGACGATGGCCGAGATTCGCACGCTGCCGCCGCCGAAACCGGCTGCGCCGCGCCTCCCGCTATGGTCGGCGGCCGGATTCTATCTGTTAGCATCGTGGCTTGGGATCGGAACGTGGTTTGCAATCGGTCGTCCCGACGCGCACGGAGTGTTTTCGCTCGCACTCGGTCTGCTCGATCACAGCTCGCGTGCATTCTACGACGTCGGTCGCGCCGTCGCAGCCGGAATCGGCTCGACAGGAATTGCGAGCATCGTCGCCCTCGTACTCGGTGTCGACGTGCTGTTGATCGCGCTGGCATTCTTTGCGCCGCGCGTCATCTCGCGTCTCGCGCGCAGTGAGTCGGCCTGATGCGACGCTCGGGTATCGTTGCGCTTATTGCGATCGTCGCCGTAATCTCGCTCTCGCATCGTGCGTGGACCGCACCGACGCACCATCACTGGTTCCATCACGGCGCGAACTACATGTTTCGCAACGTCACGATCGAGCCCGGTGAAGTCGTCACCGGCGATCTGAACGTCTTCTTCGGGAACGCGACGATCGAAGGTCGCGTCGACGGCGACCTCAACGTTTTCGCCGGCAGTTGCGACACCTCGAACGGCGTCGTCGAAGGCGAAGTGAATTGCCTGCAAACAGCGTCGGTCGGCAGCTTCGTTCCATGGATTGGGAATGCGTTCGACGATATTCCGTTTGCGGGCGAATCGAAGCAACTCTCGCTGACGCTGGCCGCGAACTTCATCGTCTTTCTGATGTTCTTGCTCTTCCCGATGCGCGTGCGCATGGCGCTCGGTCGCGTCGAGACGCAACCAGGCCTCGCCGCAATGATCGGGCTGCTCGCATGCGTCGCGGTGGTGCCGCTTGGGATTTTATTGATTCTTTCGATCGTTGGAATTCCGCTGATCGTCATCGAGATCGCGGCGATCTTCGCGGGCGTGTGGATCGGCCAAGCCGCAATTGCGTTGCTCGTCGGCCGGCGGCTCTCGGAGCTGATCCGTCCGAATACG
Source organism: Vulcanimicrobiaceae bacterium (assembly GCA_049520515.1). Classification (GTDB taxonomy): domain Bacteria; phylum Vulcanimicrobiota; class Vulcanimicrobiia; order Vulcanimicrobiales; family Vulcanimicrobiaceae; genus JAFAMS01. The sequence continues at coordinate 106,560 of JBEKPS010000004.1, read as the reverse complement.
ACGCCTTCACCGCTTGCTGCGCTGCTGCTAGGACTCGTCGTCGTCAGCGCCGCGGAAATCGTTCCCGGCGTCGGCTGGCTCGTGACGGCATTGATGATACTCGTCGGCCTCGGCGCTGCGATTCTCGGATTCGTGCCGTCGGCGATGGCCGGCGTGCGCCGGCCCATTACTGGGCCGCCGATGTCGCGCTAAAGGGCGCCTCGGGTCCCCAGCGAAGCGAGGCCGACGCGCCGCGCATTTCGGAGGATGTTCTCTTGGGTTTGACCGTGACCGGTATCTCGCAAACTTCCGACATCAAAGGCTTGGAAAAAGCTCTGCAAGATGCGGGGTTTCCGCTCGATCCGATTCAGCTCGTCAATCCCGACGACAGCGACAAGAACCTCACGGATGTTGAGAGCGATCAGCGCATCGACACGCGCTTGATGCTCGGCGGCGGTCAAGGCACGGGCGTTCCGGGCATTTCGGGTGGAAAATCCGACTACGAGCTTCCCGGCCACAGTTCGTACTTTCGTAATGAAGAATTGTGGGATCGGCTCGACGATTTCGAGATTCCCGACGACGAGATTGAAAATTATCTCGAGGCGCTCTCTGCCGGGCGCAGCGTCGTCGCCTATTTCGCCGGCAAGCAAGACAACGTCCCCAAGCTCGAAACGCTGTTCCGTTCGTCAGGTCTTTCAAAAGTAAAAACGTTCTAGGCCTTGCGTGGCCTCTTCGCCGCGTGAATAGAGGCGCGGAGGGTCCGCTTTGAGGAAAACACGGAGATGAGCGCGCAACCGATCGAGGTTCGGATGGCGCACCTTGAGGGTGTGCTCGATCAGGTCGTGGAGCGTTTGGGTAGCATCGATCGGCGCCTCGATGGTATGGAGGTCCGTTTCGACACGCGCCTCGGCCGCATCGATCAGGTCCTAGAATCTAGGTTCACATGGCTCATTGGCCTCATGCTTGGAACTTGGGTCAGTTTAATGCTGGCCGTCCTCTTTCACAAGTAATCTGACGATCGCGCAGACCCTCGTCGCGCTCGTATGGCTCGCGATGCTGTGGTATGCGGCGCCGCTGCTATCGCGCGAGGAGCGAATCGACGTTCCGTCTCGCTTGCGGAACATGCTCGTTCTTCTTCTTGCGATTCCGCTGGTGCTTGCGACGCTGCATGTGCTCACGCTGGTCGGCGTGTTTCTCGCCGCGACAATCGTGTGTGGATTGCGCGCGTACATCGCGCGCGGCACGACGACCGCATTCGATCCCTGGGAAGGCTTAGCCGCAGCCGTGACGCTGATCGTGGCGTCACCGTACATTCCACGGGCGCCGACGGACGGCGACTCGCTCGCGTATCATTTGCCGAACGCCCTCGCGTGGGTTCAAGCGCATTCGCTCGATCCGACGTGGATGCGCTACTGGTGGTATCCGCCGGGCTCTGAGCTGAGCATTTCCGGCGTCGTTGCCGCGGGCGGACTTTGGATCACCGGTGCGGTGTCGTTATTAGCAGCCGTCATGTTGAGCACACGGCTCGTCCTCTGGTTACGCACGCTCGATGTCCCCGCTCCGGCCGCGGTCGCGCTCAGCGCCGCCTTCATCACGATAAGTACCGTCGCGTTTCAAACATACGATCAGCGCAACGATCTCATACTTGCCGCGTGGTTTCTCGAGGCGCTCTGGATGCTGCGGACGCCGGATTGGACGGGAATCATCCCAATCGTCGCGCTCTCGCTGATGAAACCGTACGGATGGGCGTATGCGCTGCTCGCAACCGTGTGCATGAGCCGCCCGCGGCTACTCGTCGGCTTGGTTCCGATCTTGCTTTGGTCGCTGCACGATGCGCTGCTTGCACCTCATGCGATCAACTCGGTGGAATCGACGTACTCTAGCGGGGCGTGGTCAACGACGATCCTCGGCAACCTACCGAGCTCTTTGGCCGTACTCGCTTTGGCGGTCGGCGCGCGCGGACCGGCGATGGTTGTTTTCTTTCTGGCACCGCTTTTCGCGCTTTTTATGCCCGGCGAGGTGCGCCGCCTCGCGTTCATCGGCATCGTTTCGATCGTTTTCTTCTTGCTAAGCCCGTTCGGTTACGGCAACAACCTGCCGCAACTCGCGTTCGGTTGGTCGTTGCGTTTTGATTTGCCCGCGCTCGTACTCGGCGTTCTTTGCGTCGCACCGATCGCGCGTCGAATTCCGATCGTCGTCATCGCGCTTTCGATCCTGAGCGCGGTTGCAGGATTTGCTCGATTGCTCTATATCCTCAACCACGATCCAACCATACTCGCCGCAGTCAGTTTCGCATGCATCGCGGGGATTGCAGCGTGCCTGGCATTCTCACCGCAGTTGCGACGCGTGTCCGCTCCGCTCGCGAGCGTTGCGTCATTAGCGCTCTTCCTCTACGGAAGCGGCGTCGCGTCCGCAAACGTCGTGTCGTTCTACGGTGATTCGCATTCAGTCTACGCTTGGTTTCGCGCGCATCCGCACGACGCCGAAAGCGTCAACCTGCGCGCCGGCACACTTCTCATGCTCGCACCAGCGGTCCGAATCATCGATGCCGACGGAATCGACTGCGAAGGGGCGCAGATCGAAAAGGCGTGGATCGTCGTCGCAAAAGGCGACGAGCGTGCACAAGATGCACGCGGCTGCGGGCGCGTGCTCTTCGAAGACGCCGACGTTATCGCGGTCTCGCCCCGCTAAGGGCCTTTCCGCCGGAGCAGGCGTCGTGATAGGGTTGTGTGTGGAGCACGCAATGGCAACTCAAGCACCGCTGGTCTACGAGGACCTCGAGTCCTTCCCCGACGACAACCTCCGCCGCGAGATTCTCGGCGGCGAGCTCTACATGACTCCCTCGCCGACGCGGCGCCATCAGGGCCTCGTGCTCGCCATTGCAATCGCTCTCAGCACCCATGCACGACGAAAGGGCGGCCACGTATATGTCGCTCCGCTCGACACTGTCTTGAGTGCACAGAACGTCGTCGAGCCGGATGTCATCTTCATCGCTCCTGATCGACAGGACACGCTGGGTGACAAAGCTGTGATCGGCATCCCGAGTTTGATTGTGGAGGTTCTCTCACCCGGCACGAAGGGCGTCGATCGCGGACGTAAACGCGACATCTACGCGCGATTCGGCGTACCCGAATATTGGATCGTCGATCCAGACGAAAACACGATCGAGCGCTGCAGTCATCCAGCAGGTGACTGCTATGAAGAGATTGCCACCTTCGAATCCGACATGCCCGCGGCGACGCTACCTAATCTCACGCTAACGTTCGACAGGATTTTCAGCGCGTAGTCTTCGCACGCGCAATCTCATCCTCGAGCGTCTGAAGATCGGGGTAAGTGGGAACGTGCGCGCGTACAAATTCGGCCTCCCCTCGCGCACGCACCAGGTCGCCCTGTCGCGCAGCGACGCGACCGACTCCGATGTGGCCGTCAAGGCTCGCGGGATCGAGCCGAACGACCGAATCGAAATATTCACCGGCCTCATGCAGGCTACCGAATTGAAGCGCTTCGTTTGCTGCTCCGAGAAGATACGTTTCGGAAAGCGGAATAAGCCTAAGCGCTGCGTCGTAGTCACGGCCCGCGGCAATGTGGTCGCCCGTCGCGGACTCGATCTGCGCCAAACGCCATTCTGCCTGCGCGAGACGTCCTTGGTCGCGCAATTGCCGCAGCCGATCGACCAAGAGTCGCTGCATCGTCACTGCTGCTTCAAAACTTCCCGCAGCGACGAGATTGTCGACATATGCGTCAACGCGCGCCGTGTCTCCGGCGTCCATAAAGCGCGACACTGCGAGCCGCAGATTTCCATCTCGGGCCAGCAAATCTCCCTCGAGGTCGGCGCGCTGTGGACCAGGCGGAAGCGAGGCGGTCAAACGTTCCGCCGTATTCAAACTACCCTCGTCGATGTCGGCTCGTGCAACGATCGCCCGAACGAATGCGGGCGCAACCGGCGACTCGCTAACCCATTGATACATGCTCAGCGCCGTTCGCTGTGAGACAGTTCTCGGAACGGAATGAGCCACCGATCCGGTTTGGAACAATCCGTCCGAAGCAAACTGCACCACGAAAGCTGCGCCCAGCAGTAAGCCGACTGCGACAGCGACGAGGAGTGTCAGCGGAAAAACACGGCAGTATGGCGCATAATCGTGCGCTACCACGAAGTACGCCTCGACTCCTCATGAAAGACTATACGCGATATTGCAAACGTTAGCCGCTAGGCGCGGAGCATTCATCATTCTGCTGTTGGCGTGTGCCGCGTTCGCGGTCGCAGCCCTATGGCAGACATCGGTACCGGGTCTGCGTCACGACTGGTCGTGGCCAATCGGAAACGAAGACATCACGTCGCACATTGCCGAGAGCATTTCCGGCTGGTCACCGCTCGGCTTCGGCCGACCTTATGCGTTTCTCACCGGCTGCGACCTCGATCCCCTGACGGGCGTCTTGAATTACATTTTTGGCGCACACTGGTCGCTTATGCTGTTCCTCTTTTGCATCGCTGTCGTCATCGGAACGGGAGCAGCACGAATCGCCGACGCGGCCTCTCCCGTCGTTCAAACGGCGTTCGCCTTGATTGCGATCTTCAATCCATGGACTTTTAACGAGCTCGTGGCCGGTCATCTTCCGATGCTCTTATCTTTGGGTGCAACGCTTCACCTAACTGCAGAGCTGCGAAGAGAAACGCCTAGGCCTTTTGCGCTTTCGCTCGCGATGATCGCCGCCTACGTACAGACGCAGTTCTTCGTCTTGGATACCGTACTGCTCGCGTTCTATGCTCGCCGAGTCCGCAGCATCGCCCCCTATGCATCGACGCTCATTGTTGCGCTGCCTACGATCATCGGCATCCTGTTTTCGCAGTTCGCGCTCAGCCAAATTCCGTTACTGCGGGTGTGGCAGATTTCGCAGTCGGTTCCATTTTGGAAGGCCGTGCTGTTGGGCGGTTATGCCTTCGGATATGCAGACAGCATGCCGGCATTTGCGTCATACCTCGTCGGCCTCTTCGTCCTGGTAGCCCTCGCCGGTATTTACGGACGAAAAATCTACCTCGGAATTCCGATTATCACGGCGATCCTACTTCTGTTTATCAGCGGACTGAGTGGGCCAACCGCGCCGCTGTACAGTTTTCTGCTCGATCACGTTAGAGGAGTCGCACTTTTTCGCGAGCTTTATGACCTCGTTGCCTTTGTTCTCGTCGCGTATCTCGTTCTCGCTGCAAGAGCAGTGAAGAACGTGCCGATTTCCAGTACCATTGTCGTTGTGCTGGCACCGCTCTTCGCGATCGCGTGGATAGCCGGGGCACCCTCGCGTTATTGGTTCGATGTCGCGTCGCTGCCAAAGGTTGAGTTCAACGCGCCGCCCGACACGCGATTTGCTCTTCTGCCGCCATTTCAGCCATTCAGCGCGCGTGGGAAGGGTTCGGGCTCCGATCCCGACCTTTTCATCCGCTCGGATAACGTTACGCCGTTGAATGCTTATCTTCCGGACTATCCTTCCACGTTTGCGTTCGGCGATTGGCTCGCAAATGGCGACGCACGCCCACTTCAAAGCCTCAGCGTCTCGACCGTCGTTTCACGGCCCTGGCTCTCAACCGACGACGCGACGCTTGCGCATACGTTTCCGGTCGCACGAATGAGCACGAGCGCGAACGCCACGCAGCAGGCGACGATAACAGCACTTTCCGCGCTACCGGAGATTACGTTTTGGGGTGCGCCGCAGACGGTCGACATTCCACCCCAGCCATGGGACAACGCGATCTTTTTCGCCGACTTGCCCTCATCAACGTCAGTCGACTTTCATGTCTTACATTCGTCGATCGACAACGCAGACTTTTCGCTCGGCTGGGTCGACGCTCGGCTTCTCTTCGCGAGCCATCCAGAGCTATCGCAAGGCTTTGGAGGGGTCGCGACGGCGTCGCAGCAGCTTTTCCCCGTTGATGCTCGCGAGCAGCTCTTGGCTAACGTGCGCGGTAGCTTGACGGACGAGAACGGGACGGTCTTGGCGCACGACACTCCCTCGCTTCGATGGATTACGTTGCCGCGGTCGACGACAGGAGTACGCTGCCATGGAACCTGCCTACTGATCGCCCAAGGCGAGCCCCCCGATATAAAGGTAAGGACGGAAAACGACCTCAGTCCACCTCGGGCTGTCGGACACACGGTCCTTTCGTGGTTGATGACGGCAACGTTGCCCGCAAATGCCACCGGCGCGCTTCGATTGAATGTCGCGTTCGCACCGAGATGGCTTGCTCTTGACGGGCTCAACTCTCTTCCACACGTCCGCATTGACGGTGTCGCAAACGGATGGTTGGTCTCGGCCGCTCAAAAAGAACGCCGGATAACGATTCTCTACTTACCTGCGCTGCTGCAGTTTTGTGCTGAAATCTTAGGCTGGCTTTGGCTCGTAGTCGTCGTCGTCAAACTCGTGGGCGCTCGGCAATTACGTAGCTGACGAAACCGAGCAGCGATTGTCGCCGTTCGATCCATCGGCTTAGCGCGTCGAGCCCGGGAATTCGCTCGGTCAAGACTGCGCCGAAGAGCGTCCCTGAAACGAGCACGCCTTTTTCAACGATCGCGAACCCGGCGCGTGAACAATATGACGCAAGCCGGCTCGGGCTGAACGAACGCTCGAGACCCAGATTCCATTTTCCGAGTGCTTGAAGAATCGGACGCGTCAAGCTATGCATGCTCCACACGTTGGGCGTTGTGAGCAGAAGTCGTCCTCCCGGCAAAAGAATGCGAAATGTTTCGTCGATCAAGCTTTGCGTGTCCGCATCCCAAAAATGTTCGACCACACCGAAGCTGCTCACGCCGGCAAATGTGCGGTCCTCGAAGGGCATCTTGCGAGCATCTGCGACGACGTATCGCGCCTTTGAAAGCCCTAAATCCGAGGCTTTTTTGCTCGCTTTTTCAACGGCATCGCTCACGAGATCGATCCCGACGGCTTCGCGGCCGACTCGAGCATAATAGCGCGTCCATTGCCCAAGGCCGCAACCCATTTCGCAGATAGGGCCGGGCGGCAGTGTAGCGAGCCATCGGTTTACGATCGGCGTATGGATCTGAGTCCAAGGATCGCTGCAACCTTCACCAACCTCGAGATCGTCGATCGCGACTGCTTGCCAGACATCCCGCCAAATCTCGTTGAGCTGCTTCTTCAACGGACGTCGCTCGGTTCGTCACGATTGGTAAAGATGCCGGCGACGACGGCACAGACGGTCACCCAAAACGCAATGTTGCCGATCCAACGCGCGTCAGGTGCGGGACGGAGCTCAAACGACGTCACCGCAAGAAGAAACCCAACGATGAGAACTTCAATTTTGCGATCGATATCGATCCTGAGCGTCGCCCTTAAGCCTCCAGGTGAAATGGCGGTGCCGAGAACAACGACGATGCAGCAACAATAAAGCACAATCGCGAGCCAATGGAGATCAGGGATGTGCCCAACTTCGAACGCGCCCACGGCAAGAACGATCGCCAATAGAAATGATCTCATGTGCGAGCTCGGCGTTTCAAAAGAATTCCGGCCAAGACGATTAGAAGAGCGATTGTGCTGGCGACTTCACCGATCCACACCCAGACTTGTCCCTTATAGAAGATCGTAATCTGCTGCTCGGGCCCTGCGGGCAAGATCCAGCCGTTGGCGTAGCCGTCGAGCACGATGTGCCGAGCATTGGGAATCTCGCGCAGTATCCATCCGTTGTTGTAAGACTCGAGGAATCCCAGTACGACCGGCTTAGTGCGAGCCGGGACGTCTACGACCCACAAAAACATCTTCCACTTCTTTAAGGATAGCGCCTCGATGTTATCCGCCGGCAAGCGATCCCGAATGAGGAAAACGCGCTCGACGGATCCGTCGGTTGGAAATCTCAATGTGTGGTCGCCGGCGCGCAGGTCGATGCTCACCGAGACCGTTCGGGCGTATTTGCTATACGTCCGGTCTTTCAGGCCTAGCGCGTAGGTCTTTCCATCAATGAGAATTTGAGCCACAGTCCCAGCCGGCTTGAATACGACCGCGGAAACGTTGAGACGCCTGGGTGCTGCGAGATTGAACGTTCGCAAAACGCTCTCGTCCTGTTCCGGACCACGAATACCGATCACGGATGCGTCGGGATAATCGTAGTCGGCGATTTCCGGGATCGAATCGTGCGGAATGACCGCAAAGGCTCGAACGCCATCGGTCGATGACCATTCGAGGACGTGTTTCCCTCTTGAGAGGGGAACGATGGCATACCTCGCCCAGCGTGCGCCCGCGCGTCGCGCGACATCGATCGAATCGGTCCGCGTACGGAAGAACAGTGAGCTCCATGTAACCGGGATGGCTGTGCTCAGCGGATTTATACGCGCGCCTTCTGATCCGAAATTTCCATAAAAGTCCTTTGCAGTTCCAACATAGGCTCGGTCGTCGGGCCCAACGTAGATGAGCCTGCCATCGGGCAGCTGTGACGTGAACACTACGGCACCGGTCGCGGGCGCGATTTGCGGTTCCCATAAAAGACCGCCGGTGTTCACACCGTCTGCGATCGTGTGGTAGTTCAATCTAGGACCCTTGGCCCAGTCTCTCGACAAGCGCGCCAAATCCGCATTCCGCATATCGCGGCGGGGCAGCGTAACCGCACCCGAGCTTGATGCGATGCGACCGTCAATTTGCAGTTGAGGCACGGCAATCTGTCCGATCCCATTCCACTTGACCGCGACGATATAGTCGCCTGGAGTATCAATCACAACTGTTCGGCGTCGCGTTACGATGTCAAAGGGCTGATCTGCTGCGCTTCGCTCTATTTGCCAATCGCAAAGCGGCTCGAACGAATAGTCGCTCCGGCTGAAACGTAGAGACGGTGACGCGCCGCTGAGCGCAATTGCGGATGTAGAGTTGGCAAGCTCGACATCTGCAAAGTCGGATGGGTCCGCTGTTGCTTGCAGAAGTCTGCCGGAGAGAAACACGTGCGGCGGTGCGTTGCCCTTGTAAAGACGGACGAAATCCTCATCGAGAACGCGCTTCCAGCGGCGCGGGTCTCTATCGAGAACATCTTGGGTCTTTAATGTAATGAGTGGGTCCTGCGCAAAAGGCTCCCAATTCGCGAGAATATCGTAGCGAAGCACGACGTGGGAGATGTCGAGAACCCCAGACAAGCCCGTCTCTAACGATTCGGGGAAACGGCTAAAGAAACCGTCCTCGATAATCGCCCCATCCGGCGTGAGCGCTTGTGAAAGCCCGGCGATGGAACCGCTCTCGTCGCGCAGGAACGGCATTGATGGATCCCCGCCTTGGGCGGCTGATTGCAGCCTCGTTCGCTTATACAGCGGCGAAAGGGTCGGCGGCACGAATAGCGGTCTCTTGTAACGTTCGGAAGGCGGAAGATTCTCGAGCTGTTGCAAGGCCTGCAGATAGCCGGGAGATGGAGTAAACGTGCTAAACCCGTGCCCCGGGTAAAGCGCAGTCAAATACTTTGAGGACATGTCTCCCGTAAAATATGGAAGCCGCGCCGCGAGGGCGATGCCCAGGAGAGGAATGACGATGACGACTCGCTCTCCCCATCGCCGCAGCGCGCAGGCTGAACCACACCCGATAATGACCGCACCGCTTATCGCCGGAACGATCAACAAATGCTGCGGTGAGCGGAACAGAGCGTTGACGCCAGGCACATGACCATATATCCAGAGCATTAACTGGGCGAGAGGACCCGCGGCGACACTCGCACTGCCGATTCCGAGGAAAAACATAACCCAAAACGGGGCCAGTCTGCGGGCGACCCCCGACTGAATCGTAAGCCAGATTGAGCCGAATACGAGCACAAGTGCTGCGATTCCGGATATCGCTACCAGATTCGGCTGAGCGTTATCAAAGAATGAAAAGAAGTATCCGCTGAGCGTGAAGAGCTGCCAGGGTTGTGGTACTCCAGTGCTCAGATTTCCAACGGTAGCGGCATAGCTTGGTGCGCGCAAAACCATCGGGATGTTATAGATGAACGGAAGCAACCAATAGAGATTGAGTCCTAAGACCGCCGCGGCGAACACCCCGAACGCTCGAATATTCCCAAACAAGAGGATTGCCGCAATACCGTACATCAGCGCAAAATCAGTCACTGATAACGCGACGAGCGGCGAACAAATGGCGGCGATGAGCAGCGCCGGCCAATCACCGCGCGTTCGGAATCTTACTACTAAGGCAATGACCAATGCCAACGACGCGTGGGCGAGAACTTGTGTCAGCGCTCCCCCGTGCATTTCGTTGAAAAACAACGGCGAGTAACCGAATGCGAGCCCGCCTATCCACGCGGCCAGCGGAGCCTGCAGCTCCATCGCGGCGAGAACTTCGCCGCAGAGCGCCATCGCCGCGAGCGCACCGAGCGTCGGTAGAACGATCAAGAGCAGGTGCGAGTAGAAGCCGGCGTGATCTGCAAAAAGTGCCGAGAGGTAAGCGAAGGGCGCAATTGAGGCACCCAAGCTCGTCAACCCCAACTCCAGGGACCACCACGTACTCAGTGCGGCGTGCGCGAGCACGCGCGCTCCACCCGGATCGAAATTTACGGGCCAATCCCAGTTGTGGCCGACTACTCCGCCTTGTTGCCAGAGTTGAAACGTCGAGACCAGTCCGGCGGCAAGGAAACCGATAGTTGCAATCGACCAAAGCTTGAGCTTAGCGAAAGCATCATCCATTCCGCAGTGCACCAGCTGACTGTAACTTTTCCAACCGGATGAGCCACCGCGAAGCGACCGCGTGGGGGAGCCGGAGGCTAAACTCGAAATCGAGTTTCGCTAAGCGGGAGCCGTTGATTTGTGGATAAAAACCCAAAAACGAAAAGTTCTCGACCGATGTCATCTCAAAGGCCGAGGTTAGTCTTCGGAAACGTTCGAGCGTAAAGAACTGGACGTGAAAATCATATTCATTGTCTATGCGTCTTAGCAACCGTTTCACGGTCGTCACTGGAATATCGAGCAAGAGTTCAAACGGGCCGTAGCCGTTTGGGATCGCGACAGCAAACGTCCCGCCGTTATTTAGAAGGTCGTAGGCATCTTGAATGACGTCTTGTGGTTTGGCGAGATGTTCAAGCACGTCCGCGGCGATGATAAGATCGAAGTCTGCGCCCAGATCGGCTCGTTGCAAATTAAGCAGCGACGTCTCGTGGATGATGACATCGGGCGACAAGGCCCGCAAACAAGCAATGCTTTCCTTGTTCACCTCGACCGCATGGACTTCGCAGCCAATCTTGGCCAGAGGCACGGAAATATTTCCAATGCTGCTCGCCATATCCAGAACACGAATCCGTTTTCCCGATCGCGACGTCAGATCTCGAGCCCATTTGATGAGGGTCTCGAGTTTCTTGAACTCCTGGTACGAATCATAAAGTGAATATTGAAGCGCGGGTTCTGCCTGCAGGTCCGCGAAGCGAGCCAAGATGTCGCGCGAACGACGATACCACAGGTCCAGGCGCGCTCGTTGTGCCTCGGATAACCGATCGCATGATAGCGATGGAAGCACGTCTTGACGGCTGAGCATTTCAGCCTGCGTACTGCCTCTAGCGGCAGCCGCTTCCCTTCTCGCGCACTGATTATTAGCCTATTCGCAGCGCTCTCATTCTGGATTGTAATTGCGAACTTCGGAACGTCGCGAGTACTGATCGGAGGCGATGCAAGCGCGGTCTGGGCAGATCCGACATCGTATCTGCTCGACCTCGCCGGCATTTACCATAACTACACCGGATTAGGATATAACGGAGCGCTGTGGCTCGGAGCACTTTTCCCGCTGCTGACTACAGCCTCCGCGTTACAAGCCTTCGGTCTTTCGCCGCCCGCGATCGAGCGTATTGTTTTTGCGGCGATGTTTTTCCTGACGTTTCTTGGCGAATACACACTTGTTCGAGCCGTACTGCAAGACCGTGTGACTGAAGAACAAGCCGAGATAGGTTCGTTCTTCGCCGCCCTCGTTTACGGTGTCAACGCGTACGTTGTTTGGGCTTACAGCGGCCCTATCTTCGATCTCATGCTCAGCTATGCCGCGCTTCCGTGGGTGGCGTACGGCGTGTGCATCGGGGCTCAACGCCGGGCGCTTACCGGAATTGGAATCGTTGCCATCGCGATCATCATCGATGGCGGTTCAGCAACCAACGTCGCCCGTTTCGGCGTGCTCCTGCTCGTCATACCCATCGCTGCAATGTGGTTTATCGTCGAGGGCCGCGCGCAAGGCCGAATCATAAAGACTGCCATCTTCGGTACAATCCTCGGCCTGCTCGGCTGCGCGTGGTGGTTATTGACGCTCCCAACGATCATCTCGACAGGGTTACGTACCGTCACAAACTTCAGCGTTACGGCCTGGCTCGAATGGATGAGCCAGCGTTCGAGCTTCGCTCGACTTTTCAAGTTCGACGGGACCACCGGCGGACTCGACATTCCGCATGCGAGTTGGTACACGAGCCTCAACGCAGACATCTTCGGATATTTGCCGCTGCTCATCGCGGTGTTGTGCTTTGGACGCCTTCGACCTCGGCTTGGCGCGATGTTGCTCGTAACATTCCTTGTGACCGATTTTTTGGCGAAGGGTACGCACGCGCCGCTCGGATTCATCTATGCGGCGCTCATCGACCACGTTCCGGGTTTCACCATCTTCCGGTCACCGTGGGATAAGTGGATGCCGCTCGGCATTCTCGCGATCTCAACGCTCTTTGGAATGTCACTCGCTTCGCTCGCAAGCTGGCTAGCGAACGGGCTTCGGCTGAGGTGGCTGTCTGCGATAGCTTGTGTCGTGATCGGGATTCTCGCGACATGCGTCTATCCTTGGCCGGCCTTCGCGGGATCGATGTTGCGGAATCCCTCCGAGGCCGGCGGAGCGGCATTTCTCACGAACGTCCCGGTGTCATACAGTGATGTCGCTCGGATTCTCAGACGCGCGCCGCCAACAGAGCGGACGGTTATCTTCAATTCCGGCGCTCCTCCCTATCCGCTCTTTACGTGGGGATACGTAGGCCAGGACCCGCTGCTCGGATTTGCGCGCAACCCGATTACGGATTTCACCGATGTCGCGAACGGATTGCAAGACGCTCCGGAAACACGTCTTGAACGCGCTTTGCGATGGTTGAACGTTCGCTACGTCGTTGTTCACCGCGACGTGAAGAACGGCGTGACGCCTCCTCTGGCGCTAGGAGCGCTAGTGCACGACCACGCTCGGCCGGTCTACAGTTCGGCTCAGCTCGATTTGTACGAGCTGATCGCTCAACCCGGTAGCATCGTACATTCGCTTCAGAATCCAATTGCGATGAGCACCGATGCTTTGCAACGATCGCTCCACACAATTGTGGGCTCGCTTGACCTCAGTCCGAACGTTAACTTTCGACTGGACGATTTTCCGAACCGTATGCTCCTGAGCCCGGTCGATCAGTCGAACGTCTTGCCGCCGCTGACGGCAGTCGCTGAGCCAATTGGAAGCACGCAACTACGCGGCGAGTTGGATTTGCTCGTCTCGAATCCGCAAACACGCTACGTACGATTCGATAAATGCGGACGCGCCCACGCCATAGCCGTGGCGTATCCGACCGAATGGTACGCCGGTGCCGTAGATTTGACCCCACACGTGCAGCGAATTTGCACGGGAAAGTCTCCGCTCCGCATATCGCTCGTCGCAAACTCGCAGACAGTAATACCGAACCTCACGCAATTCGATACGTTGGTGAACGATGCTCTACGTGTTTCTGACGGGTCCCGCGATACATCGTATGGCTTGTTGAAGCCGAAAGCCGGCCTGATCGGCGCTTCGGTTACCTATGGTTCAATTCAATTGCGGCCTGTTCGAACGTTATCGCCGAAGATGAAGGACGTTCGCGCACTCGTTCGCGCGCAACTTGGTGCTGGTTATCCCGTACTCGATGCGACAAATATAGGCTATCCCGTTCAAATCAATAATTGGAGCGATCCAACCGATCCACTCGCGGCGCGATACACGAGCGGACGAGGACAAGTAAACTTCACCGGCACGGTTAACTGGACAACGACAGCCCTGTTGTCGGTTGGCACCGCTTACAGATTGAGTCTCAATTATCGGACGAAAGTAACGGGGGCGCTTAGCGTACGACTCGACGGTGGACAAGCAGTCCTGGAAACCATGTCCAGTGACGGGGCGTGGCACCGTTCCATCTTTGACGTTTTCCCCGACGCAACGAGCAGCGGGATCATGAGCTTTAAAGTCTCGACGTATGCAGCCGGAGACGTAAGCTTGCGCGATGTGCGCCTCGAGGAGCTGGGCCCAAACGGCGTGCTGTTTACGCGATCGAGTAACGCCGCCCCCGAGGTAAGCTCCGCGGATATCGCGAGCTTCACGCATCCACTGCCCTGGATATTCCGTGTCGATCTGCGCAATTGTCGACGGTGCGCGCTCGGTATCAACGTGAATGACGTTAAGCGTTGGATCATGTTGCCCGGCCACATCGTCGCCCGCTTTGAAGGTCCCGGAGCGGCGACGGGCCCCACGGAAGCCATCCTGCGCGGGTCATCGGCGTTCGTTATCGATACGGCTTCTGAACGGTCCACTGTATGGTTTGTCTACGCGCCGGCCATTCTATTTCTCATCGGAGCTGTTATCGCTGTGGCCGCACTCGCATTCAGCATCGTTCTCGTTCGGACGAGTCGGGGAGCCAAACCGGAACAGCCTTCCAGCGAACAGGTTGTCCCACCATTTTTGCTGGTCTGCAGTGCGATGGCGATGCTCGTCGCTTCCGCAGTCTATTGCGACGCTAAACCCGAGAGCGACAGTATGATCGCTAGCCTGTGGGCCTATGGTCTACTCTGGCTGCTCGTTGTTCAGGGCTTATTCTGCCCGGCCGAAACGCCTAAATTTCCCGGGCGATAATTTCCGATGGCTCGTACGCCTGTAGCCTTCGCGTAGAGGCTGCGCAGGCTGTCGCGCCGGCCCACTCGTGCGAGTATCACCGAATCGCTCCACTTTCGTTTCGCTTGAACGGCTCTTCGCTTGGCAAGGGTCCGCGGTAAGTTCACAACGTTCCACCACAAACCAGACAATATCCAGAACCCGCTGCGCACCCGTCCCTTCGCCATGTTGAGTCCGGCAAAGCCTAGCCAAAGTGCCACGTGCATCGGCAAAATTCGAACGAGCGTCGACGTTTCGAGATTCTTCACCAGCGTTAGGACGTAGTTCTTTGTCCCGTGAAATCTCGCGCGATAATGATGCTGGTCGGGTGAGGATATAGCGCTCGTACCAAACGCGTGCAATACAACTGAGCGGGGTTCGTAGACGGAGCGGTACCCAGCAAGCCAAAGCTTTAGGCCGAGGTCCGTCTCCTCTACGTAGATGAAGTAATCGTCATCGAATCCGTCAACGTGGCGAAAAGCATCGGATCGGACGAACATTCCCGCAGACTTTGCACTGAGAATCTCGTAAGACGATTCGGCCTGACCGACGTCCTTGTCTCCTCCATGCACCGGTTGAATGAGAAAGCCGAACGAACCCAGGTAGTCACCGACGTAGTCAAAGCAGTCGGGTTGACGTAACAGCAGCAGCTTGCATTGGATGGCCGCAACGTCTGGTTCACTTTGGAACCTTTCAACGGCGCGGGTTATCCAATCCGGCTTCGGTTCGGTATCGTTATCGAGAAACGCAAAGTACTCGCCCGTGGCTTCGCGCGCAGCAAGGTTGCGAGCGGCGGAGGGCCCGAGATTTTCGCCGAGTGCAATCACGCGAACTCCGGCGTTGCCGAATTCGCTCGTGAGGGCTTCCACGCTTCCGTCTTTCGAACCATTATCGATGACGATGATCTCGTAATCGCGATACTCATTAGCCAAGACCGCGCGCAGGCACGCTTGAGCATAGCTCACAGCGTTGTAGTTTACGATGATGACTGAAACTCGCCCGGGCACGACATTCATGAGGCAAGATTCTCGTAGAGAGCGTGTGCACGAACTGCCGCGTTTGCCCAAGATAGATCGTTCGCGCAGCGCTCGGCTTCTGCTGCGCACGATTCTCTGAACTCGCCATCCGTCAACATCTTGATGCATGCGTCGCCAAGGGCCGTGGCATCGCCGGCCTTGACGAGACTGCCGAAACGATACTCTCTCAAAATCTCGCTAAACTGTTCGAAGTCGGACGCTATGACCGGCGTTCGAGCCTCAACTGCGAAGGACAACGGAAGGCTGCTCGACACGGAAATCGTGTACGGCAATACGACGGCGGCCGCCTCTCGATACAGCCAGCGCATCTCCGTGTGGCTGATAAATCCGGTGAAGACGATGCTGTCGCTCAGACCCGATCGAGAAACCAAATCGCGAAGCGACTGCGCATATTGCTGATGTGCGGGAAGCTCGCCGCCCGCGATGATGAGGCGCGCTTCGGGGACGACCTGACGCACGCGAGCAAATGCTTGGATGAGGACTTCGAGGCCCTTGCGCGGCAGGACGTAGCCGAAGAACAACAGTGTCGATTCGTTGACGAACGGCACCCAGGGCGCGAGCGGCAATTCCGAGCTGGGTTCTGAAAACGGGATCCCAACGGGAATCACGTGGACATGATCGGGTCGCGCACCATAATAATCGACGAGATCACGCTTGGAGCGTTCGGAGTGCACGTGAATGGCATCCGCAGATTTCGCCAAGACCCGATAGAACTTGCCGAAGACGCCGCGATAGACGTGCGACGACAATGGAAACTTGGGCACTCCAAACGTCGTGGCGAACGCATCGTCGATCACGTCTGGAGGAATGACGCCGTGAACCGTAACCAGCGTTCTAACGCCTAACTTCTTGAGATCGCCCAACAGCCGCGGAAATTCGAGTAAACCGAGTTTACCGTACATATTGAATTCGTGGTGGATATGCAGCACTCGAATGCCGAGCGCACGCACCGTTTTGAGGATTGCAGCTCTGAACTGCGACCCAACCGTCCACAACTGATAGACGTCTTCGAAAGGGGCTTCGGCATTACGAGCGTCTTGCTCGCATAGGATTGCCACCGGTTCGATTTTTTGAAGCTCGGCAAGCAAGAAACGCGCGACGTGCGACTCCGGCTGCAACGTTGTTACCATTCCGATCCGGATCTTAGGATCGTTGCCTTCCCTTACGTCGACTCTTTGTGCGAGCACTTATGAAGCTGATCGCGGCCGGAAGAGCTCCGGCGCATACCGGATCGCACCGACAACTGTACCCAGAACGCCCAGCACCGGCCGATAATCTCGAGTGCAAAATGCCTTGTAGCACCAGTAGCCGTTCATCATGCCGAGGTAAACGAGAAAGCGCAGCCAGCCCTGAGGACGGCGCGGGCGAATGTGCCGGAAATAAAATAACAAAAAGTTCTGACTTCTTGTAAACGCCTTCGGCCGAGCCTTGAATATGCCTAGGATCGACGGCCGATGTTCGATTGCAGCCTTCGGATTGAAGACGACCTTATAGCCGAGTTTGCGTATCTTGAACGAGGCGTCAGGTTCGTGGTACTCGCCGAGCTCGAGGTAGGCGGGATCGAAACCGCCGATTCTTCGAAGCAGAACGGTTCTCGCTGCCCAGTTGCACGCTTCCATATGGTCGACTTCGAGTGGGCCCGGCAACGAACGCGCAGCAACGAAATTCGACCCGAGCGTAAACGCGCCGGAATCGAGGAAGCGAGAAACTTCGTTACCCTTTCCTTCCAGAATCCAGCCTTTATAGAGTTTCCCCATGAGGCGCCAAGGTAGCGAACCGTTATCCATCCGTTGATACAGCAGCGTTAGGTCGCGCCCGTCAAGGTTCGCTTGAGGAATCGTTGTCGGCCCCGTAACGCCACCGATGTCCGCGCTGGATGCAAATGTCTCGTGTATGCCTTCGAGCCAATGCGGGGAACCGACGGCGTCGTCATCGGTTCGAATGAATATCTCACCGTTAGCCGCCTTTACCGCCAGGTTCGCGGCCTCTACGAGACCTCCAGTAGCGTGAATTCTTTGCATGCGCAGCTGGCTCTCGTATTGATCTACTACTGCTTTCGTCTCGGTTTCCGCGAAATTGAATACCATAAGCACTTCGAAATCACGGAACGTTTGCGCAACGAGCGCGTCGAGTGCGTCCTTCAACGTCGACGGTCGCCGAACGGAGGGTAAGAAGACGGAAATTTCCGGAGGTGACACGAGACGGTTCCTAGCGATTCGCCGGGGTGCCCAAGTAGATTCTTCCCCGAGCAAACAAACCGGGCATAACATCGGCCAACACTTGCCAGCCACGCCGAGGAATAATTCTCATGACTGCACCGGCGCCCTCAAGCCGCGTATTTTTCACGGACGGAAGAACGTAGGATTTCTCGGTCAGGATCTTCACCTCCCCGGCGATGAATGCTCGGCTCTGCGCGATGGTCGGCAAGTGAAGGTGCTTATACAGCTCAAAAGCGCAAGAGTCGACGCCGAGGCCCGAAAGCGACATCAACCGATGATACAACGTATTTTCGTTTGGAAGACTGATGAGGACGCGCCCTCCACTCTTGCACCGTTGCACCAGGTCTCGAAGAATGGCGCGCGGATTCACGAGATGTTCGAGCACTTCGCATGCGATGACCGCGTCGAACGATTCGGACGGCAAACCCTCCGGAAATCCGCGGTCGGCATCCATAACATGCGGAACGATGCCTCGCGCCTCGGCCGTTTGCAACGCAGCTTGATCGAAATCAACTCCATGGTAGTCCAGATCTCGCGGAAAGAACTGACGTAGCCCGCCCCGATAGCACCCCATCTCGAGCACGCGCATTCCCGAGTGTAGATACGGAAGCAACACGCTGGCCGTAAGTTGGTAGCGCTCGCGTACATCGTCATCTTCCTCGACCGCTCCATATTGATTTTCCGGCTGACGCACATCGGTTGCGGTCGTCGTCCGCGACGAGTCCTTCATGCTGGACTCGCGTCCTTGTCGGGTTTTTCTGCGACAACAAGCAAAGCACCGTATGGGGCGTTACCAGGCGACTCGATTGCAGATCGCACGACATCCGATCGGGACGGTACGGGAAGCTTGAGGCGGCTTCGGATGAAGTACTCGATACTCAGGCGATCCCACGCGGCGACGGCTCGTTCACCGAGGTACGGTACGCCGTCGACGAGTTCGAGTCCGCACGATCGCAGCCGCAAGCGCCAGGAGTCCTGTTCGAGCAAGTTGACATGATGGAGTTTTGCATTGATTGCTTCGCCGTAGAGAGCGCCGGCGCGCCGAAGACCCATGGAGTCTAACTTTCGCTTAACGAAAAGGCCGTCTTTGAACCCGGGCACGGGAACAGTAGCCACAAATCGCCCGCCGGGCTTCAGGACGCGCGCGACCTCGCGCAATACGGGATCGAGTTCGTCGATGTGTTCGATGACCGAATTCGAGAAGACGGTCGCAAACGAGCAATCCGCAAACGGAAAGCGCCTGCCATCACCACGCACCGCACTCGCATATGTCCCGGTAGAAAGGGCATCGCGAATCATATCGTCGTCGAGATCCAAGCCGACGTCGATACCGTTTCGCGGAAATACAATCGCAGCAAACTTGCCTTCACCGCAGCCGAGGTCTAAGATCGGCCTTTGAAACTGATATTTCGCAAAGGCTGCTTCGACCGCTCGAGCCTCAATCGTTCGCCAAAGGGCGACCGAAGGGACAAAAGCGCGAGCCATCTCCGCCGGCCATTCCGCCGACGAGCGCGTAGTTACGGTCACATTGGGTTGTGAGTGCGTCTCTATGCGGCGGGTTTCACCTGACGCACACTGAAATCGGTCAAGTGTCCAAGGACGTACTTCACGCCTCGCCCGATGAAATGCACGTCTTCCCAGCTGCGAATGTTGATGAGTTTATTGAAGATGAACTGCGGGCTGATGAAGGCGCGATAGAGATCCTGAGTCAGCGTCAAGGTGTCTTCCGCCGTCAGCGGGCTCTGCAGGATCGGCTTGCGCATGTCGTAGTCGTCCCAGTCCTTGGTGAGCAGCCAGCCGTTATGCTCCGCTTCCTTATATAGGGGCGTGCCGGCGTAGGGCATGATCACGGTTGCCTGCAGCGTGTCGACGCAGCCAGTCCTGAACATCTTCTTCGTGAACTCGATCGTGTTGCGGGCTTCTTCTTTGCTTTCCCAGGGATAACCGATCATCGTCGTGAGGTGCGGCGCGAGGCCGGCATTCTTGGCCCAGCGTAGCTCTTGTGCGATCGTGTCGGTTTTCATGTTCTTGGCCAGACGCTTGAGCGTTGTCTGGTTCGCGGACTCGAGTCCGTACAAGATGAACCGGAATCCGGCCTTACCCATGAGCTGGTAGTCTTCTTTAGTCAGATAATTGAAGCGCATGTTGTGGCCGAAACGCACTTTCTTGTGCAGGCCGCGCTTGATCAAACCTTCGGCGAACTCGTGCAGCCACGCGCCGACCGGTAACGTCCCGGTATCGTCGAAAATCTCGCGAACGCCATACTTATTCACCAGCATGTCGACTTCTTCGAGCAGTGACTCGGGTGTGCGCGTCCGGAACTTTTGTCCCGGAAACATTACGGTCCACGAACAGAACGTGCAGTGTCCCCACCAGCAATCGCGTCCGACCATCGTGTACGTTCCCGGCAAGTATTTGAAATTGCCGTTCTTATACGCGTAGAGTTTCCACTTTGTGAGATCGCGATCGATGATCGGCAGCTCGTTGAGATCGTTGACCAGCGAAAAATTTCCGCTGTTCGCGATCTTTCCATCAGACCACGAGTACGTCCCGGGCCCAATCGGCGCACTCCTGTCGAGATGATTGACGAGGTCGCGCAAGCTAAAATCAAAATCACCGCCGGTGAGAACGTAATCGACGGGTGACTGCTCGAGCGATTCCTCAGGGAAGCCGGTAACGTGATCACCCATGAGAACGACGATCGTCTTCGGGCTTCGCCGTTTCATCTCAGAGATAAGTCGCCAATGTTTCTTGATCGTGGGCGTCTTGCTCTCGAAGGCGATCAAATCGAGATTCGCGCCCTCGAACCACTTGAGCCATTCAGCCTCGGAACGTTGCTCGGCGATCGCGTCATCCCATACGACTTCGTGGCCCATCGACTGCAATACCGTAGCAGCCGACGCCGGCACCATCGGATAGATGAACGTCGGGTTGTTAAACCACTGAAACTGCCGGTTTTGCGAGAGCAGGGCTACGCCCAATTCGCTCTCCAGCGGGGGATACGAAACGGCAATCTTCATCCGGCACAGTTTTCCCCAAACCGTCGGGTTGAAGCCTGCTTTCCTCTCGCGGACTTAATGGTCAAGCTCCGGGCGCAATAGGCCGAACATGAAGCCCGTTCCGTAGGTCAGATGCGTCAAATAGATTCCGACTGCGACAATAGGCGGGCTCGCAGTATGCGTTCGTCGCCCAGCGATTGCGGCCAGGATCACACATAATGCATACACCCCAGCTGCGAGAAACGCCGCCGTGCGGATTCGGTCGGCGACGACCAGAGCAAGCGCCGCAACGTTGCCAAGAACAAAGAGCGAGGGAATGAAGTACTGCGGCCGCAGTGACGTGCCCGGATAGCGCTTGGCGAAAAACCCGCGATGGACGGCATAATTCCAAACCTGGCGGAAATGTCCCCAAAACAATTTGCGCCGGTGATGGTAGACTGCGATTGCGGGGTCGTAAAGAATTCGGCCTCGGCCGCCACGCGTCAACAGCAGACACAGCTTCGTGTCCTCCCCGGGCCAATAGCGCAAACATTCAGGAACGTACTTGAGGAACGGCTCGCGACGCACGACGAGATTGCATGACGGATAGTCGTCCACGTCGCGCGCGGCTGACCGAAGATAGCGATACACGTATCCGGCTGAGACGAGCGGGCTGGCGTAAACGGCGCCGCTGGCCTGCTGTGAAGCCGAATCATGCGGCGGTGTGATCCCCGGCCCGCCGACGGCGAGAATCGTGGGATCATCGAAGTGGCGAGCTGCAGACTGCAACCATTCGGGAACGGGGAATGCATCATCGTCGAGTAGCGCGACAATTGCGGCGTCACTCTCGCGGGCCGCGTTCATGCGTTTGATGTTCGGTGGTACGGCGCCCGACGAGCGAAACTTCACGTCCAGTCCAGCCGGAACGTCGCACGCTTCCGGATCATCCGTCACGACGTACACATCGAAATTCGTGTACGTTTGCTGCGCTAGGTGCTCCAGAGATTCGCGAACGTAGTCGTTTAGACGCTTGAGCGGAATCAGTACGCTTATTTTGGGATCAGATGACGGCATCGAGCCTTTCGACTTCGCGCGCACTCACTGCGGCCGGCAGCTGATTCCACTGACACTGCACCGGCCGATCGTAGTATCGGAGGATATGCATGCGATAAAAGATCGCGAGCGTGTCAGTTAAGATCGCGCGGACGTCGCGATAATGCAAGCGCCCAAATTTGCGCCGAAAGAACATCGTAATCGGAGCATCGACGATCTTATATCCGAGCCTATGCGCATTCGCTAGGACCTCGATATCGAAAGCGAAGCGCTTGACAAGAATGCGCGGAAAGACATCCTCGATAACGGATCTCTTGAAGACCTTGAGGCCCGTCTGCGTATCCTTGACCGGGAGTCCGAACATGATACGTATCAGCGAGTAGTACACGACACTGTACAGCCGGCGATGCAACGGATAGTTGACTTTGGAAAGCTTGTGCCGCTTGCTGCCGATGACGACGTCGGCCTCTTGCGTCTCCATCTGCTCAATCAGGGTCGGCAATTGGTCCGGATGCAGATCCATATCCGCATCGAGAAAGACGACGTACGCGCCGCGCGCGAACCACGCGCCGCACATGAGCGCGTTGCCTTTGCCCTGATTCTTCGCATAGTGAATCACCCGAATGAGCTCCGGATGCGACGAGAGCAGCTTTGCGGCTTCCAAATGGGTACCGTCGGCGCTTCCGTCGTCGACGACAATCACTTCGAAGTCGTAACCGGCTTCCGATAGCGTTTTTACCGTCTCAAGGAGATTCGGTACGATGTGCACCGCTTCGTTGTATGCGGGCATCACGACGCTGATTTTGCCTGCTAGCACTAATTAGCAACCCGAGAGGAGCTACGCAAAGTTAGGCCGCAACGGGGCGGGCGTGCATGTATTGGTCACCGGAGCGACGGGATTCCTGGGTAAGGCGGTTGTCGACACCTTAGCACTGCACAGTCATCGCATTCGCATCTTACATCGTCCCACAAGCAACCTTGAGTCTGCAAGAGCATCCGTGTCCGAGTATGTGGTCGGGGACATAACCGACCCGCTCGTAATGGTGCAGGCAGCATCAGGCGTCGATGCGATCATACACCTTGCCGCGGACCTCAGTCATTGGCAGCGCCGGCGCGACCAGATAATGCGTACTAATGTCACGGGAACGCGGATCGTCGCCGAAGCCGCAAAGACGGCCGGAGTCTCCGTTTTGCTCCACGTTTCGTCGATTGCAGCCGTCGGATACAGTCCGAGCCAGACACCCATTGACGAGACTGCTACGAATAACTTCATTCCCTTGAAGCTCGTCTACAACGAGAGCAAGCGACTTGCCGAAGAGGAAGCAACGGACGCGCGCCGCTACGGCGTTCGCGTCGTCATTGTGAACCCGGGCGTCGTCTACGGCCCGCGTTCGCTGACGCATACGTTCGGGCACACGATGTTGGAGATTGCGCATCACCGCGTCCCCGGTCATCCAAGTGGCGGTCTTTCGGTCGTCGACGTTGATGACGTCGCCGCCGGTATCGCGTCGGCATTGCAACGCGGGAAGGACGGGGAGCGCTATCTCCTTACCGGTGAAAACGTCACGTACGCCGATCTCTTTGGGCGACAAGCAAAAGTAGCGGGAACGGATTACCGAGGGCGCACACTTCCGAGCGCGGCGCTCTTCGTCGCGGCACAAGCATTCGAGGTGCGCGCAGCCATGAATGGCCGCGAGCCGCGATTAACCCGCGATCACGCTAAGATCGCGTCGCTACGCATGTGGTACACGAGTGAGAAGGCACGGCGCGAACTCGATTTTGCTGCAAGGCCGCTCGAGGCTACACTAGAGCGGATGGCTGCTGCGTACCGCGCGGCAGGCGCACTGCCGCAAAGGCATTGAGGCGGTAGAGGCTCGTGCAGAGCGCCGCTATGTTTCCGATGGTCACGATTCTCACGACATCCCACAGGGTGGTGTGAACGATCGAGATGATAAGCGGCTCGAGAATTGCTATCAATACGACGGGCGCCAAGAAATCAAAACGGTGCAAACCGATCTTATAATTCACGACGACAGTCAAAGCGCCGAGAGTGGCCATTGCGACACCGTATAGGAATACGTAGGGTGCAGCTTCCAGGAACTCTCTGCCGGACATAATTCTCACGACAACGGTCGGCTCGAAATACAGTACGGCGAGTCCACCGCAGCACAACACCGCGACTGCCGCCGCGGCCTGCGCAAGGACGCCGACCGGCGACTCTCCGCGTGTCATGCGAGCCGTCGCCTTAGGAAGGACGATCGTCGGAACGAAGCCGACGACGAACAGCATGACCTTGCCGACGAGCGACACGGCGCTATAGAGGCCAGCCTCGAACGGTGAGAAGTAGTGTTTCACTAATAGTAGATCGGCCGAGTTCAGAACGCTAAGCGCCAGCATTGCCGTGGTGACGCCCGTCGTCGTTTGCGCAAGACGCCGCAAGTCAGTGTGAAGTGCTTCGCCCGTACTCGGAACATTTCGGCGGATCGCAAGCCACGTATATCCGAGAGCCAAGAGAATCGCACACGCTTGTCCGAAAAGTGCGCCGTTCACGCCGAAGCCCGCGTAAACAAACCCGACCCCGAGAATGACGCGCCCAAACCCCTCGATAAGCGTGGAGAGAGCGAACTGTCGAAACGCTTGGATGCCCTGTAGTATGCCTCTAATGACCGGTCCGATGACGCTGAACGCGAGAACGAGCGCCGTAAACAGAACCGAGCGCGAGTCGTGAAGACGCAAATACGCACTCACCGGTGCCTGCAGCAATACACCCAGGCCGATCAGTGCGAGCGCGACGAGAACGGTACGGCGTAATAGCCAACGTGACAAGGCGCCCAGTTTAGCCGTATCGCCGAGCGCGTGGAATTCGGCGGCATAACGCACGACGATCATCGTAAAAACACTGGTCGGGACCGAAAATAGCATAAGGGCGGCCAGCAGCGCGTAAAGCTCGCCATAGCTGTCGACACCAAGACGCCGGGTCAACATCACATGAAGAATGTAGTTGAGGGCGTTGACCGTCATCGACGAAGCGAAAACGATCGCACCGTGTCGCGCGAAATCACTGCGCAGAAATCGCCTAATCAATCTGCGGCAGGTGTGTTTCATCGGGCAAAGGAGTCCTTCTGTAGAACACGCGAAAAGATGGTCCTGGTGCGCAGAATTTGCATAATTGGCGCCGGTTACGTCGGCCTTGTCACCGCCGCATGCCTCGCAGAACTTGGAAATCGCGTCGTTTGCGTCGAGAAGAATCGTGGCCGCCTCGAGGCACTAGAGCGCGGTGAGGTTCCGTTTTACGAGCCGGGTCTTTCGGAGCTGTTGTCGCACAATCAGAGCCACGGCCGCTTATCTTTTGGTGAATCGATCGCAGACGGAGTTCAGAACGCCGAGATCGTCTTTATCGCCGTAGGGACGCCGATGCGGCACGACGGTCACGCCGACATTCAAGACGTTCGCGAAGCCGCTCTCGAAATCGCGCGATCGCTCGACGGGCCGAAAATCATCGTCAACAAGTCGACGGTCCCGATCGAAACGGGCGATCTCGTTGCGGCCATCATCAAAGAGCATCGCGTTAGCGACTTCGATATCGCCGTTGTCTCGAATCCCGAATTTCTAAGAGAAGGTTCGGCAATCACCGACTTCATGAAACCCGATCGAGTCGTGCTCGGCGTTACGAATGATAATGCGCGTTCGACGATGGAGGAGCTCTACGCACCGCTCGAAGCACCGATCATCGTTACCGATATTCGAACGGCAGAGCTGATCAAGTACGCGGCGAATACGCTCCTTGCTGCTCGGATCTCGCTCATCAACGAGATTGCGGCGATCTGCGAGCGTATGTCGGTCGATGTTAAAGACGTAGCGCGAGGCGTCGGGAGCGATCATCGCATCGGCACCATGTTTCTCAGCGCGGGTCTTGGATTCGGAGGTTCTTGCCTTCCGAAAGATGTGACAGCGCTCAGCAGACTGGCGCGCGACGCCGGCGTGCACACGCCGTTGTTGGAATCGATTCTCGAGATAAACGCTTCTCAGATCGAACGAGCGGCGACCCGGCTTTCGGAAACGCTGGAAGGTCTTCGCGGTAAGACCTTAGCCGTTTTAGGGCTCGCCTTCAAAGCGAATACGGACGATGTGCGCGAGTCACCGTCAATCGCGCTGATTCAGCGCTTTCTGTCAGAACATGCTACCGTCGTCGCGCACGATCCCGTGGCCAAGGGCCCGGCGAGGGAGCGGCTCGGCAACAGCGTCCGGTTCTCAGACGACCTCTACGAGGCGGTCGTTGGGGCAGACGCGGTGTGCGTTGCCACCGACTGGAACGAATACAAGCAGATCGACTTCGAGAAAGTCTTGCGCGCGATGCGCGGCAACGTCATCTTCGATGGCCGCAATATTTACGACCCGGCGCGACTCGCCGAGCTCGGATTCACCTATCTCGGTGTCGGCCGCGCCGTGAGATTCCCAACGAAGAGCCGACTTGGCAGCCGGTAATGTTCTCATCACGGGCGCGGGCGGATTTCTTGGGTCTCATCTTGTCGATCACTATCTCAATAACTCCACAGCGCTGGTCACGGGCCTCGACAATTACATAACCGGATCTGCTCAGAACCTGCGAGAGGCCTCGTCGAACGACCGATTCTCATTCTTGAGTTTCGATGTCTCGCAGCCGTGGGACGCAATCGAGGCCCGCGTCCGCTCGCGCGGGAGCGCTCCCGATCTCATCTTGCACTTTGCCTCCCCGGCCAGTCCTGTCGATTACGCTGAGCATCCGCTCGAGACAATGGCTGTCAATTCTTCCGGAACGCAGCACGCGCTCGAGGCCGCGCGGCGATGGAACGCGCGCTTTCTCTTCGCATCGACGTCCGAATGCTACGGCGATCCGCTCGAGCACCCGCAACGTGAAACCTACTGGGGAAACGTCAATTCGTTTGGGCCCCGTGCGTGTTACGACGAGTCCAAGCGCTTCGGAGAAGCCCTAACGTATTCGTATCTTACGAAACACGGCGTCGACGCTCGCATCGTTCGGATATTCAACACGTACGGGCCACGGATGCGATTATCGGACGGCCGCGTTGTGCCGAACTTCATTACGCAAGCTCTCAAGGGAAGGCCCCTCACGATATTCGGCAATGGAAAGCAGACGCGGTCATTCTGTTTTGTCGACGATCTGGTCGAGGGCATCGTGCGCTGCGCCGCAAGCGACGGCACGCGCGGGATCGTCGTGAATCTCGGGAATCCGGAAGAGCACGCGATCGCCGAATTCGCGCGGATCGTGAGCGACGTTGTCGGCGTCCCCTTGCAAACGACTCAGGAAGCGCTGCCCGTCGACGATCCCGGTCGCCGGTGTCCCGACATCACTCGCGCACGCGAGCTGCTGGGATGGGAGCCGAAAATCGGCCTAGCTGAGGGCCTCGAGCGTACGATTCGTTATTTTAGCGAACGCGCCGCGGTCGTAACCGACTCAAGATAGCGCCGCAGGCCATCGCGCCAGGGCGGAACACTGAGTCCCAACTCCCCAAGGACCTTGTGCCCGAGTGCGCTGTAAGCCGGCCGGTTCGTCTGAGTTTGGACGTCTCGATATCTGGTCGGCTCAACCTTCACATCAAGGCCTGCGAGCGAGAGTGCTTCGCTCGCAAATTCGAACCAGCTGCACGCGCCCGCGTTCGTGATATGAACGATTCCGAATGCCTCGCGCTCGATCAGAGCACGCATGAGCCGAGCGACGTCCGGCGCGTACGACGGAGAAAATATGACGTCCGCGACGACGCGCGGACTTTCTCCTCGCTCGCCTTGACGTAGAATGCGCTCGACGAACTTCTCCTTTTGCTTGAGCCGCTGCGTGCCAAACAGTCCACTGCTGCGAAACACGAAATGGCGCGAGTCCCTATTCCGAGTGCAGATCTCGCCGGCATACTTCGACACGCCGTAGGCGTTTATTGGATTCGGAACATCGTCCTCAGCGTACGGCTCGGATTGCTCTCCGTCGAAAACGTAGTCAGTACTTATCGTGGCAAAGGCCGCACCGATACGCGCCGCGCACCGCGCTAGGTTATCGACGGCGGCGGTGTTAACGGTTAGTGCCCGAAGCGGGTCTTTCTCGCACTCTTCGACGTTGTGAAATGCGGCGGTATTTATGACGATCGTGGGTTGTATCTTCGCAATCGCTGCATCGACAGCCGCAAAATCCGCGATCTCCAGCTGAGAATGACCTAGGCCGACGAGGTTGCGGTCCTCGAGCACCCGCATGAGCTCCGCCCCTAGCTGTCCTTCCGAACCGATGACGAGTGGGTGATCGAGAATGTCACCCAACAGGCACGTCGCGGTTTTCAGGCGCGCTGGGTAGATGCCGCTCGAATTTTTGAAGAATCAGTCGAACAACCAAATTGAGTTCCTCGACACGCAGGAGCCGCGATACCACCACGAAGACGAGCGCCCCGAGCGCGATCTCCCACGCCAATAACAGCGCACGCTGGTAGAATGCGTCGGGTTTGGCCGTGAGGTTCAAAATAAACCAGAGTTGCGCGACCATCACGGATGCGGCAATCAACGTCCCTCCAAGTGAACGAAGGATTGCGCCCGCGTCGAACCCATGCAACAAACGCCAAACGACCCCCGCAAGCAACAACGTTCCAACGATCTCGCTCACGGTATTGGCCAGGAGCAATCCGCGAGCTCCGAGTGATGGCAACCAAAGAATTGAAAGCGCCACGTTCAGCAACACGGAGAAGACGGATATGCCGACGGCCGAGCGAGCTTGCTTACACGCGAAGCAGCAACGCGTCAGCACGATGTTGGCTGCGATTGCGATTACACCAAACGCCGCCCACGGGATCAATCCGGCGACAACACTCGTGGAGGTAGCTCGAAATTCGCCGCGTTCGAATAATACCTGTGTAATGGGATGGGCAAGTACCACTAAGCCAAACATCGCCGGTATCATGATGAAATTGACGAGGCGCAAACCCGTGACGACGGATTGCCGCATCCCCGGCCGATTCGAACCCGCGAATTGAGAAGCCAGCAACGGAAACAGTACGGTCGCGATCGCGGCGGCGAAGATCTGCTGCGGAAACGAGACGAGTTTCACCGAATAATTCATTGCCGACATGTAGCCCGGTGGAAGCGTCGATGCGAAGAAGCGATCGAAGAATAGAGAAAGCTGCCCGGCCGCCGAGCCTATTACGATTGGACCCAGCATCGCATTCATACGCGCCAGCCCCGGGTGCTTTAGATCCAAAACGAACCGATAGCAGCGAAGTCTAAGGAAGGACGGGAGCTGCACCAGGAGTTGCGCTGCCAGACCGAACGTCGTGCCGAGCACCAACGCGTAGATTCCGATGCGATGAAAGAGGATGATCGTCGTCGTCATCGTCGCGATATTGATTGCGATGCCTTGAAGCGCCGGCACTAAGAAGCGTTGGTACGCGTTCAACATGGCAGCGACCACGCCGGCCAACGACGTCACGATGATACTCGGCATCAGCCAGCGCGCCATGCGAATCGCAACGCCCATTTGCGGAGCCGGAAAGCCGTGCGCGATAAGCGGAACATAGTACGGCGCTAGGAACCAGCCCAAGACAGCCGCCACGCTGAGAAGAATCACAAGTCCGTTGACGATCGTACTGGCGAGGCGCTTTGCCTCTTCGTCGCGCCCGGTCGCCAGGTAATCCGAAAACGTAGGGACCAGCGCGCTTACGAGTGCGCCGTTGAAGAGTCCGAAAATGATGGTTGGAATCGTCGCCGTTGCAAGGAAGGTATCTAGCTCCCAATGCGTCCCGAAATAATGCGCATTGACGACCTCGCGCCCGAAACCCAAGAGCGCAGAGCCGAGAGTCGCCGCCATCACGAGAAAGGTCGAACGCGCGAGCGCGTGATGCGTCGGCAGCGCGCCGGGAACGACCCGAAGGCGAGGCTTCATGGAGGCCTAGAGCTTCGGTTTAGTGCGCTCCGTTGCCTCGAACGACCGCCGGGATCGTTCCGATGATGATCTTCAAATCATCGACTGGCGTCCACGTATCGATGTACAGATTGTCGAGTTCCATCCACCGATCGAAGCTCACCGTCGAGCGGCCGTTGATCTGCCACAGGCACGTCACGCCGGGCTTCACGGTGAGACGCCGCAGGGCTCGGGCGTCGTAGTGCTCGACCTCGGATGGTAGAGGCGGGCGCGGTCCGACGACGCTCATCTCTCCCAGCAAGACGTTCACGAAATTCGGCAGCTCGTCGATACTCGTGCGCCGCAGAATCGCACCGAGCGCGTGCAAGCGCGGGTCGTTACGAATCTTCAGCACGGGGCCGTCGACTTCGTTCAGCGGACGCATATCGTCGTGAAGCAGGTGCGCGCCGGCATCCATCGTGCGAAACTTCAACATGCGAAACATGCGCCCGTCACGCCCGACTCGCGTCTGTAAAAATAGCGGCGAGCCGGGAGAAACGAGAACGATTGCAACGGCTGCAACGATTGAAATCGGCAACGTCACAATTAACGCCGTCAACGCCACGACGATATCGGTTACACGTTTTAGGCCCCACCACCAATGCGGGACGGGCCGGCTTTTCGAGAGCTCTTGGTGGATAGGGGGCGCTGGTAGACTTTCGATCACGGCCGTACGAGGCGTTACCTTCTGCTGCTCCCGGCGACCTTCTTCGAGAGAAAGAGCGACGTTAATCGCTTCCCAATCTGATCCAGGCCCTCGATCGTCCCAAGGTCACCGCCGGCTGCGGTACCCAGTTCGATGTACGGTACATACTCACGCGTGTGGTCCGTTCCAGGCGCGGTTGGATCGCAACCATGATCGGCCGTGATGACCAACCCGTCACCGGGCCGAAGATGCGGTAATAATTCTGCCAAACGCACGTCGAGCTGCTCGAGGGCGCTCGCATATCCGCGAACGTCACGCCGGTGTCCGTACTTGCTGTCGAAGTCGTTCAAGTTTGTGAACACGAGGCCGTGCTCGAGATCGCGCAACAGCCGTTCTGTTTGATTCATCGCATCATCGTTATCAACGACGCGCACGGAGCTTGTGATTCCGTGACCGGTATAGATATCGCAGATCTTTCCGACCGCGTGAACGGGAATGCCGGCGCCTGCAAGATCGTCTAAGACGCTCGGCGGAGGCTCGATTGCATAGTCGCGACGATTTGGCGTGCGGGCATATTTCCCGCTGGTACCTACGAAAGGGCGCGCGATAACGCGGTTGACGTTATTCGGCGGTAAGAGCATTGCGCGAGCGCGTTCGCACCAGTCATACAAAACGGCAAGCGGCACAACTTCTTCATGTGCGGCGACTTGAAACACGGAGTCGGCAGACGTGTACAAGATCGGACGTCCGCTCGCAACGTGCTCGTCACCGAGCTCCGCAATAATTTCTGTTCCTGAGGCCGGCTTGTTTCCAAGTGGCTGCTTGCCGGTAATCGCGGTGAATTCTTCGATGACATCTGGAGGGAAGCCATCGGGATACGTTGGGAATGGAACTTCCGTAATGATTCCGGCCATTTCCCAATGACCGGTGATCGTATCTTTGCCGCGGGAGCGTTCACGAAGTCGAGCGACCGCCGCCTCGGGGTGAGAAACGGCATCAACACCGCGAATGTTCGTCAGATCGCCGAGACCCAAACGCTCCAATGTCGGGAGGCGCAATCCTCCAACGTGAGACGCGACGTTACCGATTGTGTTCGCCGTGTTGGAATCACCGTACGACGCAGCATCCGGCAGAGCGCCGATACCTCCCGAGTCGATGACAAGGGTCACCAAACGCGACATGCCGTCGCAATTTCCCGAGCTACGGAGGCGATGCCTCTCAGAGCTAGGAACACGGAAAATAACGTGCGTGTCCTGAGTCTTCTCGCCGCAGCCGCGGTGTTTCTTACCGCAGCGGTTATACCGATTCGAGCATCGGCCCAGATCGACTCCATCGTTCTGCATGCCGATCGTATCGGGTTTTACAACAACAAGTACGTCATCACCGCCGATGACAATGTCCGCGTGCAGCTGAGCGACGGTACGACGATCACCGGAAACTCGTTTGCAATGGATCTGAAGCAAAATCGCTTCTTGATCGCAGGCGCCGTGCACTTCGTACACGGCGCGCTCAGGTACGACGGTGCCGCCTTCTCTGAATTCCTGGACTACAAGCGTGCGTACTTCTTGCCGATCACGACCGAACCGGATCGCTGGACGTTCTTAGACGAAAACTACACCAAGCCCGCACCGGGCAGAGAGATGCCCGGCGACACGTTTGATTTTCCGAATACCGGCGTCGATCATCCGCTCGTCCTCGCCAAAGAAGCACACATCTATCCGAAGACCGGTGTCTCATTTCGGCCGGCAAGCGTTTACGTGCTCGGAGCCTACGCGCCAACGCCCGAGTACTATTTCAATTTCTCCGCCAACCCGTATTTCATGCAGAATTCGCTCGCCGGTGCGACGGGCGCCGTCGGCTACCCGTTTATGGGCAGTAAGAATGCGACGACGACGCTTTACGGGCGCTACGATTCGACCAACCATCAATATCTGGCCATCGAAGAAAACCTGGCGACACAGAACTCATACGCAGTCTTTTCGATAAGCCCGCTGACGCGGCCGAATAAACAGTATAATCTTCTCGCCTCGGTCAAGACCGAGAATCAACGCTTTCAGATTACCGATTTCGATCAGATGTTTACGTATCAATCGGGATTCTCGCAGCCGCTTTCCGAGGGCGCACTCGAGACGGAGCAGCTCACCTACGGCTTCCAGAACTCGTTCTTGCAAATCCTGGCCAATCAATACCAGGACACGCTGCTGCCGCGACCGACGCAAGGATTTTACGGCAACCCGACGGACGGCGCGTGGATTCCCAATCACCCAACCAACGCAGAGTTGTCGTGGGTCGGCTCGAATCAAGCCGTGAGTAAGTACGTTCCGATCAACTTCAAGTTTCGCGGCGGCATCCTCACTGCGCATGAGGGTTACGGGCTTGGAAGCTTCAACGGGACGCCATACACGTCGTACTGGCAAAACTTCCTCGGCTTCACCGTGTGGTCGAATCCGATTCGGCTGACCCCGCATGCAGCCTTCGATCAATCCGTCTACTACAGCGAGACGTACGATCGACAACGCACCTTCGTGCAAGGTTTTCCGCGGTTCCAAGACGCGGGCACACTGACGAGCACGCTCAGTAAGATGCAGGGCCACAAGGGATCGATGTATTTGTCGTACATCGTCTCAAATCAAGGCGACTATCTCGGTGGGTTACAGGGCGTCTTCTATCCGCCAACCGTGATCGACAATCCATTCAACAACATGGTTTATCCGGGCTACGCGTCTTTTCGAGGTTTCTCGACGCTGCGCGATCTCCAGTACGCGTACACATTCATTCCGACGTCATATTTTTCGTTCACAGTTCAAGCCGACAAGCATGACGATTATCCCGTGCCGATCCCATATTACTATGGACAAGCACCATATTCGATCGCGATGCGAACCCAGTTCCGGATCAGCCCGATCTTGAGCCTCTCGGTCGGCAAGTCGTACTTCTTCAACTTCGGCAATATGGGCTGGAGCCAATGGACGGTGCAATTCGGACCATGAGACATCTTCTTATTGCCACTGCCGCAATCGCGTTGATCGGCGCCGCAACGCCCGCGCCGCTCTACACAGCGCCGCCGACGGGCGCGCCCACAACCGCGGCGCCCACCGCCGGTCTGATGAAGTTTACCGGAATGCTGCTCGACATGCAGCACGGATTCGTCTTCTTCACAACGGGTGACGCCTTCCCGATCGCACCGGATGCCAAGATCATAAATTACGACACGAACCAACCGGCGACACAAGCGCCGACGACGCGTATGTTCGCGCAAGCCACGTTCGATGGCGGCAAGATCGTCGAGCTCGCAATCTCGAAGCATCCGCTTCCTCCCGGCTCGTCGTATGCGGACGTCCGCAAATATGCCGTCGCACTCTCACCCGCAGTTGCAAACCCCGATCTCGACCCGAATCGTCCGCGCACAGTTGCCGGGAACACAAGCCGCATCCCATTGACCGGCAAGATCGTGCAAGTGCGCTTCGTCGTGCAAGTTCCGCCCACGACGCCGATGTCGGATTCCATTTACATGACGACCGACGTCGCCGGCTGGAATCCGCAGGCAACGCGCATGGAACGCTTTGACGCGCTTCATTACGCCGTCACGTTACCGTTAAGAACGGGAACCGAATTCTACTACAAGTTCACGCGTGGCTCGTGGCAATCAGCAGAGCGCGGACGCACCGGCATCGACGAAGCGCCGCATCATTTCTTCCTGGGCGCGACCGAGCTCGGGGAACCGGACACGCAAGTCCGTGACGCTATCGTCTACAACTGGGCCGACTACAATCCGGCCAGCGGTGGGCAAGCCCTCGTCCCGGGGGCAACGCCGAGCCCTTTCAACCCAAAGCCGTTTGGTTATCCCACGCCGTTCCCGAATCGCACGCCGGCACCAGGTCCGACGAGCAGAACACGCTCGCGTTAGCGAACCGATATCGGGATGTCGCGTTCGACCGATTGACCGCCTGCGGTACGCGCGATGACCTGCAGCGTGTAGTTGCCTTTCACAAAAAACGGTAGCTGCGGGATGACGCCCGAGCCTTCAAAATAGCCCGGCCTCGGATGCGGCAAGGGCATCGCCCATTCGCTGATGTGCACGTCAACGTTCGAGACGTTGCTTGTCGTCGTGACGTTACCGCGAACCGTATCGCCTGAATGGATGACAACGGACGAGATGTTAATTCCCAAGATCCGCGGTTGGGCGTTCAGGGCCGGATAAGGGATCTTAGGATTGGCGGCCGGCGCCACACTGACGATATCGTGTGGCGCACTAACGCTTGGAACAGGACGCGGACTCGAACTCGGATTCGAAACGATGAACACCGGAGCGGTCGAGATGGGTCTCGACCTCGGCTTCTGCGTCGGTGTTGGCGCGGCCGTTGCTGTTGCAGTCGGCGATGGCGAGGCTTGCGGGCCGGACGCCGTCGATGCCGGATGCGCCCAGCATCCGGAGAGCATCAAGAGGGCGCTTGCGCCAAGCACGCGTAGGCTGCGAGGATATGTCATCGGAGCTGGTCTCGGTCGTCGTCCCACTCTATAACGAAGAAGGGAACGTCGATGAATTGGTGCGGCGCGTGCGGGACGTGATGAGCGCTCTCCCGGGGACGCCGCGCTATGAGCTCGTCTTGGTCAACGACGGCTCGCGGGACGCGACGCTCTTGCGCCTTCGCGATCTGGCGCTTACCCATCATGAGATCGTGGTCGTTAACCTGTCGCGAAACTTTGGGCATCAGATCGCGGCAACGGCTGGAATAGATACGGCTCGCGGCGACGCGGTCATCCTGATGGACGGCGACCTGCAAGACCCTCCGGAGCTGATCGCCGCGTTTCTGGAACGCTGGCGCGAAGGCTACGACGTCGTCTACGCCATCCGCCGTTCGCGCAAAGGCGAAGGAGTGTTCAAGCTGATGACGGCGCGCGCGTTCTATCGTATCGTTCGGCGCTTGACGAATGTTGCGATCCCCCTCGACACCGGAGACTTCCGGTTGATGAGCAGACGCGTCGTGGAAGCCCTCAAGCAGACGCGAGAGCGGCATCGCTTCTTGCGCGGCTTGGTTAGCTGGGTCGGCTTCACGCAAATCGGCGTCGAGTACGACCGCGACGAACGCTTCTCGGGAACGACCAAGTATCCGGTTACAAAGATGCTGCGCTTTGCGATCGACGGGATTACGAGTTTCAGCGAGATTCCGCTGCGCTTTGCTTCTTATTTGGGCTTCACCGTTTCGATCGCTGCGTTCATCGTCGCAATCATCGAGATCCTCATCAAGCTGTTCACCGGATACAACTACCCCGGTTACACCTCGACCATCTTCGCAATCCTTTTTCTGGGGGGCGTCCAGCTGATTGCGATCGGAACGCTCGGCGAATACATCGGCCGTATCTACGAGCAAGTAAAAGGTCGTCCGCTCTATTTGATCGCTGACGTCATTCGCGAAGGCGAGCTGGAGCGAATCGACCCGATCGTGAGCGTGCGCGAAGCCCGCTGATCCGGTCCGATCGAAATCGCGGAGTGCGCGCGACGATCTGCCGCCTCATCTCCGCCAAAAATCTCTGCGACGCTCTCGCCGGCGGAAACCGCCTCGCCGAGCCGTACATTAAGACGTAGGCCTGCAAGCGCGCTTTCGGAGCGCTCGAGATCGTGCGCGAGCTCGCCAAGCGCGACGACATCGAATTCCTGGACGAAGCCGGTATCGACTGCGAGGACGGCGCGTGCCGGCAACGGGCGCATTTCCTCGAGAAGATGCCGCGAGCCGGATTGCGCTTCGATCATTGCGACGAACTTCTCGTACGCGCTCCCGTCATCGAGCGCGCTTTGCAGACGCGACTGCGCGTTGCCGACCCCCGCAAGCTCGAGCATGGCCGAGCCGACGTGCAGTACGCCCGCCGCGAGGCGTGAATCGCGCCGCGTGCCGCGCAGAAAGTCGCGGGCTTCGATCGCTTCGACGCCCGAGCCGATGGCAGGACCGAGCGGTTCTTCCATATCGGTCACGTGCGCGACGGCACTGCGCCCGAAATCTTCCGTGAGGCGCACCATCGTTTCCGCCAGCTCGAACGCTTCGGCCTCCGTGCGCAGAAATGAGCCGCGCCCACACTTGACGTCGTAGACGATCCAGCGCGCGCCGCTCGCAATCTTTTTCGAAACAATCGAGGCTGCGATCAATCCATTATTGCGGACCGTGGCCGTGCGATCGCGCAAGGCGTACAGTTTCTTGTCGGCGGGAACCAGCTCCGCGCTCTGCGCCGAGATTGCACAACCGATCGTCCGAACGATCTCGCGAAAGCGCGCGATCGGAAGCTCCGTCTGCACGCCCGGAATCGCTTCGAGTTTGTCGAGCGTACCGCCGGTGTGTCCGAGCGAGTGACCGGAAAGTTTCGCGACGCGCACGCCGCACGCGGCGACGAGTGGTACGACCACAAGCGAGACCGTGTCGCCGACGCCGCCGGTCGAGTGTTTGTCGACCGCATCGAAGCCGAGATCGATCGTCTCGCCTGAGGCGATCATCGCGCGTGTTAGCGCGAAGGTCTCAATCCGATCGAGGCCGCGAAGAACGCACGCCATCAAGAGCGCAGCAACGGGTGCGTCATCGACCTCGCCTTTGGCATATGCGGCGACAATCGATTCCCACGTCGATTCGTCGAGCGGTTCGCCGTCGCGTTTTTGTGCGACCGCGCGACGCAATTGGACCTCGTCCATCGCCGCGGAGTGTTCGCAGCGCGCGCCGCGAAGCCCGCCGAATGGCCGCTTTCCCCCCGGTCGATCTGCTATCGGTCGCCATTTATGCCGCCCTGGCCGGCGTCATTGTGCTGGCAACTCGGGCTCGACCGTCGAGCGCGTTCGTCGCACTCATCGCAACGGCACCCTTCGACTTCAGTCACGCGCTCGGTGACACGACGATTACCTTCGACAAAGTCGTGCTGGTCGCGGCGATTGCCGGCCTCGCCCTGCGCCGCCCGCGCGTCGCACTCCCGCGCGCGATTCTGCTTTCGATTCTTGCGATCGTCATCGTGACGCTCTTGACCATTATCGTTGCGGAATATCGCGAACCGGTTCTGCGTGAGACGCTCAAGTGGGTGCAGTATCTGCTGGTGTTCGCGGTCGCCGCGACTGCGTGGGGCCTTGACCCCGATCGATTCCGCCTGTGCTTGGCGACGATCATCACGGTCAGTCTCGTCAGCGTACTCGCGCTCGTTCAACTCTGGATTGGATCGCCGTCCGTTATTCTGGTTGCGAATCACGTGTTTCCACGCATCGCGGGGCCGATCGAAGGCCCCAATCAGCTGGCTGCATATCTCGGGTTAGCGTTACCGTTCTTGTCGATCTGGACGCTCGAGCGCGTGACGATCGGGTCGCTCTTAGCAGTCGCTATCGCGTCGGCCACACTGATCTTGACGCTTTCACGCTCGGGTTTGCTTTGCGCGGCAATCAGCGTCGGCGTGGTCCTTGCGTTTGCGCCGCAGCGCAGCGGTCGCGCGCCGCTGGCAATCGCCTACGGCGCCGGAATCATCGCAGCCGTCGTCGTGCTGCTTGGCCTGAGCCCGGAAATTCTTGCGCGTTTTCTGTGGTTTGGTGAAACCGGCAACGGCGGCGGCGTGAGCAAACGCAGCGTCCTGTGGCGCGCGGCCTACACGATGTGGGAGAGGCATCCGGTGCTCGGCGTCGGCGCGGGAAATTTCGAGCTGCTTTTACCGCGCGTGGGCGATGCCGGGATTCGCACGCACGCAAACTCCTGGTACTTGCAATCGCTCGCCGAAGGCGGTCTCCCGCTGCTGTTCGCGACCTGCGCGCTCGTGTGGGCTTCAACTGCCACGTTCCGGCGCTCGTTGCAAAAGCCGCTGTGCTTGGCAGCGTTCGCTGCAAGTCTCGGTTTTGCGATTCACGGATTCTTTGATCTGCTGGTCTTCTATCCGAAAGTCGCCATCATGTGGTTCGCGCTACTCGGCGTGGCTGGTCGGGAGTCGCAATCATCGTAATTCTCGTTCCACTCGCGATTGCGTTGGGTGCGATCGTGTCGCATCTTGCGTTCCCGGCGTTGCATAAGCCGGACGCCGTTCTCTCCCAGCCGATGGCCGTCGTCACATCATGGGGCTGGCCGGGAGTCGTTGCGTGGGCGATTTACGCCATAACGATGCTGCTTGCCGGCGCAGCGTATTGGTTCGCCGTCATGCGCAGCCGCCAAACGCCGCTCGCCGTCATACTCGGGGCGAGTGCACTCGCATGCATGGCTGCCTTTGCATTTCGGTTCAGCCTTTCGAGCGATGCGTACGCGTACGCCGCCTACGGAGCACTGTCGGCGCTGCATCAAAACCCGTACCTCTATCATACGTTTCCGCCGGAACAACTTGTCAATGCGCGGTGGACGCAAGCGATCGGATTCGAGTGGCCAAGGCTTCCGGCGTGTATCTACGGTCCCGCCTTCATCGCGATTGCGCGCGCCGTCGTCATGGCTACGCATTTCGATCTGCCGCGCACGCTGCTCGCGCTACGTTTTCTCGAGATCATCGCATTCGTTACGGCCGCCGGCGTTGCAGCGTATGTCGTGCCGGAACGCGGGCGATTGCTGGCCGCAATCATCGGCCTCAACCCCGTCGTCATATCGACC
This sequence comes from Vulcanimicrobiaceae bacterium, assembly GCA_049520515.1. Classification (GTDB taxonomy): domain Bacteria; phylum Vulcanimicrobiota; class Vulcanimicrobiia; order Vulcanimicrobiales; family Vulcanimicrobiaceae; genus JAFAMS01. The sequence goes on along the minus strand of JBEKPS010000004.1, from coordinate 67,295 downwards.
GTCGCCGATGGACACTACGACGCACTCGTCTTCCTGGTCGTCGCGATCGCCGCGTTCATAGCACTTCGCAAACCCGAGCTGGCGGGATTGCTCGCGGGTGCATCGGCATTGCTCAAAGCGACGGGCGCGGTAGCGACGTTTGCGCTCGCATACGCCGTGCGCGACCGTCGATTCATGCTATGGGGATGTGTGGGGATCGCTGCGAGCGTCGTTGCACAATTGATTGCCACGCATATCGCGGGAGGCTATCGGCCGGCTGCACCCACGGATCTCGTCGGCGCCGATGAAGCGGCAGTTGCGATGGGCATACACGGACTCATCGCGCTCGGACTTGTGGCACGCGCACTCTACAATGCTGGGAAAGGCGCACGCGCCGCCGCACTTGCTGCGGCCGCGCTCGCCATCTGGGCGCTCTATCCGCAGGACTACCCGTGGTACGGCTTGTGGCTGCTCCCCTTGGCAGCGTTCACGCTCGAGCGGCGGGAAGGTCCGGTCCTCGTGCTGCTGACGTTTAGCAGCACAGTGCGTTATCTCTCAGACGCCTACGGATTCGCGCCGGCAGCTCCGTGGCTCGAGCTCATCGCCCTCGTGACCCCGCTTGCCGGCTATTTGAGGGAACCACTAACTACGTGATCGTTCGCCTGATCGTTTTCACTATCGGACTCGCGCTCGGCGCCGCCGCGCAAGCAGTAGCGCAGATGTCGACGCCTGCGCCCGAGCCGCAACCCGACGTCAGTGCGAGCGCTGCGCCAAGCGCAACGCCCTCGCCCACGCCCACCGCAACAACCGCGACATCGCCGGCGCCTTCGCCGACGGCGACGTCTGAGAATCCCTACAAATACATCGTCGAGCCGACGCCCGATCCGAGCGCATCAGCCGGCGCACCGCAGATCGTGCGCATCGAGATCATCGACAAGATTGTGCACATCGGCGGTCAGTTCGCGTGCCGAATCACGACGTCGTTGAACGTCGTGAATCTTGTCATCTCGGTCGAAGGCCACGACATTTCAATTCCCAAGGCGCAAGACGGACTTTTTGCCGGCATTCAAGCCATTCCGTCGTTTATTCCGCCGTGGTTCCTGAAGACGTATCAGGTGACGTTCAACGCGCTAACGTCCGACGGAAAAAAAGCGACCATGACCATCCCGATCACGCTCGCGTACTAAAAACTCCCTGGCCGGCTCCAAGCCAGATAACTTCGAGCGGCGAACCCGGCTGCGGTTTGAGCACGCGCCAGCAGTCGATGATGCGGATCGGCTTGGAGATGTGCTCCGAAAGCGTCGCGTACTCGCTCCACGGCGTCGTGATAACAGCGATCTCGGCGTCGTGTAGTGCTTCAACGGCGTTCGCAGCAAGCCGCACATCCGAGCCGAGCGCGCGCGCCGCAGCCGGACCCGCGAGCGGATCGTGGATGATCACGCGATACCCGCGCTCCGCAAGGCGGCGTGCAAGCATCACGCCTTGACTCTCTTCGATGACCGGCGTGTCGGGCTTGTACGCCATCCCGAGTACCGCGACGGTGGCGCCCTTCGAGGCACGCGACGTTACGGCAGATTCCAGACGATCGATCTGATATTTGTTGATGTCGTGCGTGGCGACTGCAATGTCGGCGCGCGCTCCGAGTCGCGCCGCCAGTGTCGCAAAGGCGACGTTATCGCGGGGAAAGCACGGCCCGCCAAAACCGGTTGCACCGCGCAAATATTTCCGGCCGATCCGCGTGTCGGAACCAAGCGCCTCGGCGACGACGTCGACGTCAGCTTCGGGTAGCCGATCGCACATGTCGGCGAGCATGTTTGCGTACGAGATCTTCGTCGTGACGTAGGTGTTGACTGAAATCTTCGTCAACTCGGCGTTAACGAAATTCATTCGGCGTACGGCCGGCGTATTCTCGCAAACGGTTTCGTAAACCGACTCGACCAGCGCTCCTGCCTTGGCGTCGCTTTCACCGATCAACAAGAAATCGGGGCGCAGCATATTGCCGACGACGCTGCCCAGCGCCACGAATTCCGGATTGTAGCAAAGTCCCACCCCGGAGCCGGCACGGCGGCCGCTCGTCGTCTCGAGCATTTCGCGAATCACGCTTCCGGTTGCGCCGGGCATGACCGTCGAGGTCACGACGACGACGTGATACTCGCTTTTCTCTTTGAGTGCGGCGCCGAGCTGCTCGACGACGGCGAGCATATATTCGTTGGAAAACGCGCCGCTTGCATCGCTCGGTGTCGGCACGATGATGAACGTCACGTCGCTCTCGGTAACTATTCGGCGATAGTCGGTCGTGAACGCGAGCCGGCCTTTCGCCGCATCCAACATCTCTTGCAGCCGCGGCTCATCGAAGGGAGCCTTTCCGGATTCCAAGCTCGCAACGAACGCGTGGTTGACGTCGAGCCCAACGACGTGATGTCCCTTTGCCGCGAAGACGGCAGCCATTGGCAACCCAAGCTTGCCCAAGCCCACAACCGATACGTTCATTTTACAATTTTCGGAGGGTGTTGATTACGGCCCTGGGAACTCGAAACGACCATGGCAAGGCGCGAAGCGGTACTTATCGCAGGCGGCGGTGGCTTCATTGGCGGGTGGATGGCGCGCGGCGCGCTCGAGCGCGGCTTTTCACTTGTACGTTGCGTCGATATCAAGCCGTTCGATCAATGGTACCAAGTGCACGACGAGTGCGATAATCTCAACCTCGATTTGCGCAATCCCGACGATTGCCGTAGAGCCGTGCGCGGTATGGATTACGTCATCAATCTCGCCGCGGATATGGGCGGGATGGGTTATATCGAAGCGCATCGCGCCAACTGCATGGTCTCCGTGCTCATCAATACGCACCTGCTGTGCGCGGTTCGCGATACCGGGAACAAGCGCTACTTCTTTTCGTCTTCTGCATGCGTGTACAACATTGACAAACAGCGTCAACCGGACGTGACGCCGCTCAAGGAAGAGGACGCCTATCCGGCCATGCCCGAGAACGGCTACGGCTGGGAGAAGTTGTTCTCAGAACGCATGTGCCAACATTTCCTCGAAGATTTCGGCGTGCAGACGCGCGTTGCTCGATACCACAACGTCTACGGTCCGCATGGAACGTGGGACGGCGGTCGCGAGAAAGCCCCGGCGGCTATTTGCCGTAAGATTGCACAAGCCAAGATCAGCGGCGCGCACGACATCGAAATTTGGGGTGACGGCGAGCAGACGCGAACGTTCATGTACATCGACGACTGCGTCGACGGAACGCTCATGTTGACCGAGGGCGACTTCGCGCAACCGATCAACATCGGTAGCTCGCAGCTGGTAACGATCAATCAGATGGTCGACATCGTCGAGAAGATCGCCGGCATCAAATTGAACCGCCGGTATAAACGCGACGCGCCGCTCGGTGTTCGCGGTCGGAGCTCCGACAATACGTTGATCCGAAAAGTCTTTGATTGGGAGCCGGAAATCACGCTCGAAACGGGTCTCGAAAAAACGTATCGCTGGATCTACGACCAGCTGATGCAAGGCGACAAGGTCCCGCTAGCCGCGCGGTAGCCCCACCGGTACCTCGTCCCCGAGCGCTCGGCCCGGTATTAGATAACCCTTGACGTAATCGGCGATCCCGTCCTCGAGCGCGGTGATCGGCCTGTCGTAGCCGCTCGTCCGGAGCTTTTCGATCGAGGCCTGCGTCGCGTACTGATAGCGGCCGCGTAGCACTGCAGGCATCTCGACGAATCGGATATCCGGCTTGCGTCCCATCGCGGTGAACACTGCCCGGGCGAGATCCAGCCAGCTTCGCGCCACGCCTGAGCCTACATTGAAGAGACCCCGCGCGCTCGGCGTGTTCGCCAGATGCACGGTCATCGCGACCACGTCCTTGACGTAGATGAAGTCACGCGTTTGTTCGCCGTCCGCAACTTCGGGACGATAACTTTTGAAGAGCCCTACCCATCCGTCACGCGTGATACTCTCGTACGCTTTGTGAACGACCGAGCGCATGTCGCCTTTGTGATCTTCGTTGGGGCCGTAAACGTTGAAATATTTCAGCCCAACGATCCGGTCGAGGATGCCGCTGCGCGCGGCATACACATCGAAGATATGCTTTGAAAATCCGTACTTGTTGAGCGGCCGCAGCTCCGAAGGTTCGAGATCTTCGCGCAAGCCGTGCTCCCGCGCGCCGTACGTTGCGCCGGAACTTGCATACACGAATCGGCGGCCTTTGCCGACCGCCCATTCGGCCAGCATCTTCGTATACGCGAAGTTGTTGCGAATCAGATAACTTGCGTCGCTTTCCGTCGTCGACGAGCATGCACCGAGATGGAAAATCGTGGAGACATCGTCAAGCTTTTCCGGAGTTTCGCTCACGATCTTCGCTAGGTCGTCAGCTTCAAGGTAGTCGCGAAAACGCAGCGGAACGAGATGACGCCATTTCTCGCCGGTGCCCAAGCGGTCGGCGACGAGAATATCGTCGAAGCCACGTCGATTCAGCTCCCATATAAGCGCGCTTCCAATGAAGCCGGCGCCCCCGGTCACGAGGATCCGCATATTCTGTCTTTCGCGATGTGTTAGCATAGAAACTCTGTGTCCGTAGCCACCCCTGTCCTGTATCGTTCGTTTGCTGCGCTCGTCGACCGTTTGAGGTCATCGGGCGGTGCTGCTGCATTCGCTTTGCACGAAACGGGCGCGGCCGCACGGCCGTACTTGCTCTCCGGCGTCTTCAAGGCGCTCGGCGACCAGATGCTCGTCATAGTGCCGACAGCCGACGTCGCAGAACGTACGTTTGCCGATCTGCTCTACTATCTCGGGGAGGGCGAGAACGGGCCGGTTGCACTGGTGCGACCGCGCGACGAGAGCATCGGTGCGCTCGAGAGCCCCTCGGAACGCAGTGCACGCATGACGCTGCTCGCCGATCTTTGTGCGCAGCGCTCGATGATCGTGGTTGCGCCGGTCGCAGCGCTGCGCCAATATTTGATGCCGCGCGAGATCTTCGAGAGTCTCGTCTTTTCAATCGAACGCGGTGCAAGTGCGGGCTTCGAAGAGACGCAGAAGCGGCTCTACACCCTCGGGTATCATCGCGTCGATGTCGTCGGTGCGGCCGGCGAATACGCCGTGCGCGGCGGACTGATCGACGTCTTTGCGGCGACCGCCGAGAAAGCGGTGCGCATCGAGTTTTTCGGCGATGATGTCGACAGTATTCGGCCCTTCGATCTGCAATCGCAGCGCAGCGATGCCGGCGAGCCGCTCGCGAAGATCGCAATTGCGCCGTGGGGCGAGATCCCGCGCGAAGCCATCTATCGCGAGCGGGTCACCGAACGCGTTTCCGGCGAGCCGGGCGTCGTCTCGGCGGTGCGTGCCTATCTTGCCTCGGGCGCGGACGTTCCCGAAGCCTGGCTTTCGCTCGCCTACGATCGACACGCGACGCTCTTCGACTATCTCTCCAAACGCGCACTCGTTGTTCTGCAAGAGCCGCACATGCTCGCGACGATCGACGAAAGCTTAAGCCAAGAACGCTCGCGCGAACAGGAAGTGCTCTTGGCCGGGGTCGAGTCGGGCGAGCTCGACGTGCGCGACGACGACGTCGGTGAAGCCTTGCTCGCCGAAGTGATCGCACCGTATCCGAATCTGCCCGCACTGCGCGATGAACTTGCGCAAGCGACGACGCTCGTGATTGCAGGCGCGATCGAAGGCGATGCAGCCGAATCGTGGATGCCGCGCGTGCTCGAACGCTTTGCGCTCGAGACGCGACCGGTCGAACATTTCCAACGCCGGATCGATGTGTTCATGACGTCGGTGCGCGAATGGCTGGAAGCCGGCGACACCGTCTGGCTGACCGTCACGGGCGCCTCGCGTTTGCACGAGATGCTGCAAGGCGCCGGCATCGATGCGCAGCGCGGCATGCCGCGCGCGCTGCTCGGCAACGCCGCCGCTTATGTCGATCAAGGGTCGATTGATGCGGGGTTCTCGATTCCCGGCCTGCGTCTGCACGTGCTTGGCGATCGCGAGATTTACGGACAGCCGCAACGCCGGGTCAAGCTGCGTGCCGTCAAGGAAGGCGTTCCGGTTACGCTTTCCGATCTTTCGGTCGGCGATTTCGTCGTACACGCCGTACACGGCATCGGACAATATCTCGGTTTGCGCACCGAAACGATCCTCGGCACGACGGGCGACTATATCGATCTGCAATATGCGGGCAACGACCGCATGCTCGTCCCCGTGCACCAGATGCATCTGGTGACGAAATACAACGCCGCTGAAGGCGTCGCTCCGCGTCTTTCACGCATGGGCGGCGCCGACTGGGCGCGTGCCAAGGGCCGTGTGAGCGAGCAGCTTGCAAAGATCGCCGACGAACTCGTCGCGCTCTACGCGGAGCGCGAATCGGCGCCGGGCTATTCATTCGGTCCCGACGCGCCGTGGCAATCTGAGCTGGAAGAAGCCTTTCCGTATACGGAGACACCCGATCAGCTCAAAGCGATCAATGAGGTCAAAGGCGACATGTCGGTCTCACGGCCGATGGATCGCCTCGTCTGCGGCGACGTCGGTTACGGCAAAACAGAAGTCGCGATTCGCGGCGCTTTCAAAGCCGTACTCGCAAAGAAGCAGGTCGCGATCCTCGTTCCGACCACACTTCTGGCCGCGCAGCACTATCGCAATTTCAGCGCCCGATTCGCGAGCTTTCCGGTGCAGGTTGCCGAGCTTTCACGCTTCCGAACGAAGAAAGAGCAGCAAGCGATTTTGCGCGACGTTGCCGACGGCAAAGTCGACATCGTCATCGGCACGCACCGGCTGTTGCAGAAAGACGTTGTTTTCAAAGATCTCGGGTTGCTCGTGATCGACGAAGAACAGCGCTTCGGCGTCATGCACAAAGAGCGGCTCAAGCAACTGCGTGCCAGCGTCGACGTGCTCACGCTCTCGGCAACGCCGATTCCGCGCACGCTGCACATGTCGTTGCTCGGCGTGCGCGATCTCTCGTTGATTCAAACCGCGCCTGCCAACCGGCTCTCCACCAAGACGGTCGTCGTTCCGTCCAGCGACTCGGTCGTGCAGCACGCAATCATGGCCGAGCTCGATCGCGGCGGACAAGTCTATTTCGTCCACAATCGAATCGAGACGATTTACGGCGTTGCCAGAGCGCTCGAGCAACTCGTTCCCAAAGCGCGCATCGCTATCGGACACGGCCAAATGGGCGAGAACGAACTCGAGCCCGTGATGCAACGCTTCATCGACGGCGAGCTCGACGTCTTCGTCTCGACGACGATCATCGAGAACGGCCTGGACATCCCCAACGTCAACACGATCATCATCAGCGACGCCGACAAATTCGGACTTGGGGATCTGTATCAGCTGCGCGGACGCGTGGGGCGCTCGAATCAACAAGCCTACGCGTATCTTCTCTATCAAGCACATAAGGCGCTCACCGAAGAAGCGAAAGCGCGGCTCGAAGCAATCCGCGAGTTCACGCATCTCGGCAGCGGCATGCAGATTGCGATGCGCGATCTCGAAATTCGCGGCGCGGGCAACCTGCTTGGCAAAGCGCAGAGCGGATTCATCGGCTCGGTCGGATTCGATACCTATTGCGCCTTGCTCGCGGATGCGATCGCCGAACGGCGCGGCCGCGCGAAAGATACGCTCGAGCAGCGGCGCGAGGCCGTCATCGACATCAAGATCAACGCGTTCATTCCCGCAGACTATATTCCGCAGGTGTCGCAAAAGATCGCCGTCTATCAGCAGCTCGCCGCAGCGCGCAGCGAAGAGCAGGTCGAAGAGGTCGCAGCCGGCGTGCGCGACCGGTTCGGTGCGTTCCCGGATGAGTTCCACGATCTTATCGAGATCACGAAGCTGCGTACCATCGCGCTGCGCAAGAACATCACGCGTGTCGTCATCGACGAGCGGCGTTTAACCTTCGGTGTCGGTAGCGGATTCGCGCTCGAGCCGACCGCCATTCCGCGCTTGCAATCGCTGACTAAGAATCGTTTTCGATTCGGCGATGGAAAGATCTCAGTCGACCTCCCCACGCGTATAGAGACCCCCAGACAAGCGCTTCCACTCGTACGACAACTGGTGGAAGCAATATGAGATTCGCCGCGGTTTTCGTCGTTGCGTTCTTCTGCATGCTGGCGGGATGCGGGCCGCCTTCAACCGTCACGCCATCTCCGGGGAGCACCGGAACAAGCACATACACCGTCACGCTCGGTACCGACTCGAACCCGACCTCTGTTCTTCTCGGCGTAGGCAGCGGTGTCGGCGTGCAAGGCGATCTGCGATACGGCATGGCACACGCGCAGCCGAATACGGCGATTCAATTCGACGTCAAACAAATCGCCATAAACAATTCGGCTCTGTGTTTCAGCAAGGCGTGCACGATCACGCTCTCCGGTCCGCTTCCGATCATCGAGAACAACCTTACGATCGACGGCGGATCATTCGGCCGAATCACGATTGACGGTGCCGGCAAATACCGCGCGTTCTTCGCCGACAGCGGCAGCATCGTCATCAAGAATTTGCAAATCCAAAACGTAACCGCAAAGGGCGGCGACGGCGGTTACCCGTGGGGAGGCGGAGGCGCCGGACTCGGCGCCGGCATCTTCGTAAATCAGGCAACTGCAAGCGTCAGCGTCAGCAACGATTTCTTCGTCAACTGCCAGGCAATCGGCGGAACTGGAGCCGGCGGTGGCAATCCCGGTGATCCTTCGTACGGTGGTGGCGGCGGCGGGGGCGGTCTTGGTGGCAACGGTGGCGGCGCCGCACTTGGCGGCCCGAATGATTTGGGCGGATCCGGCGGTGGCGGGCTGCTGCAGCAGGGCAACAGCGCCACAACCGGCGGGGGCGCTTTTGGCGGGTCAGGCTACGGGCCGACTGCGGGAAGCGGCGGCACAGCGCCGACCGGTAACGGAGCGAATGGCGGCTTCGGCGGTGGTGGCGGCGGCGGCGGTGGTGGTGGCGGCATCAATACTCCGCAAGCCGGAGCGGGCGGAACCGGCGGTTTCGGTGGTGGCGGCGGAGGGAGCGGCGCGCCCATAGTGGGCGCTTTGGAAAATTATGGAGGTGCCGGTGGGTTTGGAGCCGGCGGCGGCGGAGGAGCCGGCGGCGGAACCGGCGGCCCAGGTGGCGGCGGCGGCTCAGGCGATAGCGTAGGCGCAAACGGCGGTACGCTCGCGACGATCACCGGCGGGGCCGGAAAAAGTACGCATGTTGGAAGCGGCGCCGGCGGTGGAGCTGCAGCGGGTCCGGCAATCTTCGTGAACGCCGGGAGTCTCCAGACGACGAGTAGCGGCGCAGGTCAGTGCTTGGCGAGCGGGGGGACCATCGACCCCGCCACCCCTGCGACCCCGGGCGGTTCGGACCCGACGCCGGTCTTCAATTATGCCGGCATCGTAAACGGCTCTGCGGGAGCCGGCCCCGTCCCGGCCGCCTTGGGCACGTCGGCACCGATGGCGCTCGTGCGGCGTTAACCTCGGGAGGAACCCCCGGCACCCCTACGAACGTTCGGGGGTTTTGCGGAGCCTGTTATCTCCGCGTGGAGTAAGGATTTTGAATTCGAATCGTTTGATGGCGGCATCGTTGGCCGCCGCGTTTAGCTTGTCGCTGGCTGCCTGTAATAGCAATAGCGGCGGTGGCGGCGCGATCGTAACCGTTAACGGTCAACAGATCAGCCACAGTGCGTTCGACACCAAGCTTGAGGGGAGCCAAGCGGGTAAAGGCGTGCTCAACCAGCTGATTCAGAGCGATCTGATCGATCAGTACGCGACCGAGAATCATATCAATCCGAGTTCCGCGGATATCGATGCTGAAGAGGCCAAGCTGAAGGCGCGCTTTCCGAACGGACAGTTCGACATGATCGTCAAGCAACAGGGCTTGACCGAGGCCGGCGTGCGCGACATCCTCAAACAACAGCTCGTGCTCCAGCAAGCCGTTGCGAAACGCATTCCACCGATCACGGACGCGCAAGTTGCGGCGTTCTTCAAACAGAACCACGCGGCACTCGACAAGCCCGAGCAAGTGCGCGCGCGCCACATCCTCGTGCCGGATCTCAAGACCGCGCAGATGGTCGAAGCCAAGCTGAAAGCCGGCGGCGACTTTGCTGCGCTTGCGAAGCAATATTCAGCCGATCCGGCCAGCAAAGATAAAGGCGGCGAGCTCGGTTTCTTCGGACACGGACAAATGGTGCAGCCGTTCGATGCGGCCGCGTTCAGCTTGCCGGTCGGGAAGATCAGTGAGCCGGTCAAGAGTCCGTTCGGCTATCACATCATTCAAGTCGAAGAAAAGAAACCGGCCCTCAAAGCAACGCTCGCAGGCAGTCAAGTGCAAATTCGTCAGACGTTGCTGCAGCAAGCCGAACAGCAGCAGATTCAGCCGTTCTTGCAAGAGCTGCGCAGTAAAGCCACGATCACCGTGAGCGATCCGCGCTTCTCCGACCTTGCGAGCTCGCCGCTACCGCCTGCGCCGTCGTCGGCCGCTGCGCCGCCGGCACCCGCGGCCGCATCTCCCGCCGCCACGAAGTAAACCGCGTCGCGCCGGTTGAACGAACCGGCGTGATCCGCATCGTCGGACTCGGTCCGGGCGACCCGGACTTGCTCACGCTCGGAAGTCTTGGAGCGCTGCGCGCGATTGGGCGCGCAGCGACAGTTCTGGCGCCGCCCGAGCTTGTGCTCTTCCTTGAAGCCGAAGGGGTCGAGCTGCTCAAGCTGGTCGAACGGCCCGGACTCTTCATGCGAGGCAGTCGCGAAGAGATCGACGCGTTTGTCATGCGCGTCGACGCGAGTCGCGACATCGGCCTCGGCGTGCTGGGGAACCCACTCTCTGATTTTGCCGGACTTCCGGTGCTCTTGCGCGCGCTCGAAGCGCGCGGCATCGCCGCCGAGATCGTGCCTGGCGTGCCGAAAGCGACGCTCTCCGCAGCAATCACGATGCCGCTCGTTCCGCTGCCGCCGGGCTCGGACCGTCATTCGTGGGAAGATCTCGTCGAGATCATGGCGCGCTTGCGGCGTTCGTGCCCGTGGGACCGCGAGCAAACGCATCGCACGCTCGTGCCGTATCTGATCGAAGAAACATTCGAGGTCGCCGAAGCGATCGAACAAGAACGCGATGATTCACTGTGCGAAGAGCTCGGCGATCTGCTGCTGCAAATCGTTTTTCATTCACAGGTCGCAACCGAGCGCGGAAAGTTCTCGATCGCCGACGTGATCGATGGGCTTTCCAACAAGATGGTGCGCCGGCATCCACACGTGTTCGGCGATCAGGCCGTCTCGGGCGTGGCGGAAGTCTGGAAAAATTGGGAGCAAATCAAGGCCGCCGAAGGCGCCGCGCTCGGCCGCAACAGCCGGCTCGACGGAATTCCCAAGGCTCTGGGCGCCTTGCAGCGCGCGCAAAAAATGCAAGAGAAAGCTTCGCGCGTCGGTTTCGATTGGCCGGACGCTCGCGCGGTGACGCACAAGCTGAGCGAAGAAATCGCGGAGCTCGCCGATGCGCAACGGACCGGCGATCCAAATCATATCCGCGAAGAGATCGGCGACATTCTCTTCACGCTCGTCAACGTCACGCGGCAGCTCGGCTTCGATGCCGAAGGCGCATTGCGCGAAGCCAATGAGAAATTCTATCGCCGCTTCGCGTTCATGGAACAACGTGCGTCCGCTGAAGGACGCAATCTCGGCGATCTGAGCAACGACGAGCTCGAAGACCTATGGCAGTTGGCAAAAACGGCGGCGTAACGCTCCGCGTGCGCATGAGCGCACACGACGCGCACTACGGCGGAAACCTCGTCGACGGCGCGCGTATTCTCGCGCTGTTCGGCGACGTCGCAACGCAGCTGTTGATCGAACATGACGGCGACGAAGGTCTCTTCGCTGCGTATGAGAGCGTCGAGTTTCTCGCTCCCGTGTACGCCGGGGATTTTATCGAAGCGTCCGGCGAGATTACGAAGATCGGCTCGACCTCGCGCACGATGAGCTTCGAAGCGCGCAAGATCATCGCCGCGCGCCCCGACATCTCCGCGAGCGCGGCCGACGTTCTCGAAGAGCCAATCATCGTCGTGCGCGCGCGCGGGACGTGCGTCGTGCCGAAGAGCAATCAGCGCGGAATTGCGCCTCGATAAGTTTCTCAAAGTCGCGCGGCTCGCGAAACGCCGCACGGAGGCTAAAGACGCACTCGATGCGGGGCGTATCTTTGATGCGCGCGGACGCGCGCTCAAACCCGGTTACGACGTGAAGGCCGGCGACGTGCTCGAGATTCACTACGCACGCAAGGTGCTGACCGTACGCGTCGAGTCGGTTCCGCTGCGCGTGACGCCCGGCGTCAAACCCGTCGAGCTCTACACGATCTTGGGCGAACGCAAAGACGCCGAGACATGGCTTTAGGAACCAGGGTTTCATTTTCGGCGGACGTGAAGGACGCGCTGGCTCGCGACGTCCCAACGAACGCGATTGCGCGCAGCGCGCTGCGCGATAGTCTTGCGCGCTACGGCGCGCGTGAGGGCATCTTCCGCACCCAACGTCCGGCCGTCGCACGTCTTGCGCGCGTGCTGTCGAGCGATTCGCCCTCGATCTCCAAGCTCGCCGGAACGCGACTCTATCGCACCGCAACGTATGCGCTCGCAATTCCACCGCCCGGAACGCGCATGCCGCGCACGCAGCCCGAACGCCGTATGGAAGCGCGTGGTGCGTTTCTGGCCTGCGGTTCGCTCGCAACGCCGGCGCACGGCTACCATTTGGAATTCGTCGTCACGGGCGAAGGCGACGCTGCGCGTTTGACCTCGATTCTCACGCATCTCGGTATCCCGCCCAAACGCGCAGTTCGCAAGAAGCGTGCGTTGCTGTACTACAAAGACCTCGATCGAATCGTCGCCGTTCTCAGCCAAATCGGCGCGTACGGCGCGGTGCTGCAGCTGGAAGACGTGCGCGCGGTGAAAGAAACGAAGAATCGCATCCGGCGTTTGGTCAACACCGAGGCCGCGAACCTCGATCGCGCGACCAGCGCCTCGGCCGCGCAGCGCGAAGCGATCGCGCTCGTCGCCGACCGCTACGGATTGCGCAGGCTTTCACCCGTCGTGCGCGAGATCGCGCATTTGCGTTTGCAGCACCCCGACGAATCGCTCTCGCAACTCGGCCGCCGTTGCCGCCCGGCGGTCCCCAAGGCAACCGTCAACGGCCGCCTTGCCGCGATCCTCCGCCTGGCGCGGCGCCTTCGCGAGGGCGCGGCGAGGGTATAGCGGAAGGCGAGCCCCGCACTAACCAGAGGAGTTTGCATGCGTATCGGGATCAACGGGTTCGGCCGGATCGGCCGCAATTTCACGAAGGCGCTTTTGGAACGGTATCCGCAGGTCGAGATCGCGGCCGTGAACGACCTGACCAGCGCCGCCGAGCTCGCACATCTCTTCAAGTACGACTCGAACTACGGCATGTACAAAAACGGCGATGTCAGCGCCGAAGGCGATCATCTCCGCGTCGGCAAGCAGGGGATCAAAGTTGTCGCCGAGCGCGATCCCGCCAAAATTCCGTGGAAAGATCTGGGCGTCGACGTTGTGATCGAGTCGACCGGCTTTTTCACCGATGCCGCGAAGGCCGGCTTGCACATTAGCGGCGGCGGCGCAAAGAAAGTCATCATCTCGGCACCCGCGAGCGGCGAAGATATCACACTCGTCCTCGGTGTCAACGCCGACAAGTACGATCCCGAAAAGCACAACATCATCTCGAACGCGTCGTGCACGACGAATTGTCTGGCAACTGCGGTCAAGCCGATCGTCGACACGCTCGGCTGGCAGCGCGGATTCATGACGACCGTGCACTCGTATACGAACGATCAGAACATTCTCGATGCGCCGCACAAAGATTGGCGACGCGCGCGCAACGCCGCAACAAATATCATCCCGACGTCAACCGGTGCGGCTAAGGCGCTCTACCTGGCCATCCCAGAAATCAAAGGAACGTTCGACGGTTTTGCGCTGCGCGTACCGACCGCGACGGTCTCGATGATCTATCTCGTCGCGCAAACGAAGAAGCCGACGACCAAAGACGAGCTCAATGCAGTGCTCAAAGGCGCAACCGAAAATGGCCCGCTCAGCGGCATCATGCAGTACACGGACGAGCTGCTCGTCTCGAGTGACTTCAAGCGTTCGCAGTACAGCTCGATCATCGATTCCGGGTTGACGAACGCCAATGGCGATCTCGTTCAGATCGGCGCGTGGTACGACAACGAATGGGGCTACTCGTGCCGGCTTGCCGACGTCGCGAACATGGTCCTCAGCAAAATGCCGGCAAAGGTCTGATCGGCGTTTGCGCTTTCTGACCCTGAGCGACTTCGACTATCGCGGCCGCCGCGTGCTCGTGCGCGAGGACCTCAACGTCCCTATGGCCGCCGGCAAGGTGGCGGATGACACGCGCTTAGTCGCGGCGCTTCCGACGCTGCGCAATCTGCGCGAAGGCGGCGCGCGTACGATCATCTGTTCGCATCTGGGACGGCCGGACGGCAAACCCGATCCGAAGTATTCGCTCGAGCCGGTCGGCAAGAGGCTTTCCGAGCTGCTCGGCGTCCCCATAACATTTGTCCATGATTGTATTGGTCCCGAGGCCCAAGCGGCCGCGCAGAAGCTCCGCGACGGTGAGTTTCTGCTGCTCGAGAACGTGCGCTTCCATCCGGAAGAAGAAAAAAACGACAAGCACTTTGCCGAGGAACTTGCGGCGCTGGCCGAGCGTTACGTCAACGACGCCTTCGGTACAGCACATCGCGCCCACGCCTCAACCGAAGGCGTCGCCCATCTTCTTCCCTGCGCAGCCGGCCTGCTGATGGAAGCCGAACTTTCGGCGCTCTCGAAGCTGACCGAGGATCCGAAGCTGCCCTACGTCTGCGCGATCGGCGGTGCGAAGATCGTCGACAAGATCGGCGTCTTCACGAATCTGATGGGTAAAGTCAGCGCGTTCTGCGTCGGCGGCGGAATGGGCAACACGTTTCTCGCGGCGTCAGGAGTTGACGTCGGCAAATCGCTACGCGATCCCGATCTCGAACCGGCCAAGAAGATTCTCGCGCTCGCGCAAGAGCGGAAGGTCGACTTCCATCTGCCGACCGATGCGATCGTTGCCGACGGTTTGGACGATCGTGCACTCTCCGCCGAAGTGCTGCTGCTCGAACCGCTCGGGGATCGCATGATCCTCGACATCGGCCCTGCGACGTCAGGCGTATACGCGAACGTGATTCGCCAAGCGCGCACGGTCGTTTTCAACGGACCGATGGGCGTCTACGAAAAGCCGGCGTACCAGCAAGGCACGCGGATCATCGGCAAAGCCCTCGTCGAGGCAACGATGGAGGGAGCGACGACGGTCGTCGGCGGCGGGGACGCGGCCGCGGCAGCGCACATGCTCGACTTCGACAAAGGCGTTACACACGTGAGCACCGGCGGCGGCGCAACGCTCGAATTTCTGGAAGGCAAAACGTTACCCGGAGTCGCCGCACTCGAAGCATGCAGCGCCGCACGCTGATCGTCGGCAACTGGAAGATGCACAAGACGATCGCGCAAGCGCGCGAACTCGTGCGTGCGCTCCTCGGCGATTCTTCATGGCAGCATCCCGACGTCGACGTCGCAATCGCGCCGCCGTTCACGGCCCTTGGGGGTGTCGCAGCCGAGCTGGCGGGCGCGAAGAAACCGTTGCTCGGCGCGCAAACGATGCATTGGGCCGAGCAGGGCGCCTATACCGGAGAGATTTCACCGACGATGCTGCTCGACGTCGGATGCCGCTACGTGATTCTTGGGCACTCCGAACAGCGCGCGTTTTGCGGCGAGACAGACGCGACGGTCAATCTGAAAGTGAAGTCGGCGCTCGCACACGGCATCACGCCGATCGTCGCCGTCGGCGAATCGCTCGACGAGCACAAAGCGGGACATGCGAAGGAGCGCGTGACGTCGCAAATCGTCGGCGCATTGGACGGCGTCGATGCGGAGGGACGCAAACGTTGCGTGCTCGCGTACGAACCGATCTGGGCAATCGGCAGCGGACTTTCCGAGGATCCAAGCGCAGCGAACGAGGTGATGGCGCAAATACGCGCAATCGACAACGCGTTTGACGGCGTCCAGATTCTGTACGGCGGCAGCATGAAGCCGAATAATGTTGCGAGCCTGGTTGCGCAACCGAACATCGATGGCGGTCTCGTCGGCGGCGCGAGCCTCGATGCGCACATCTTTGCCGAGCTGATCCGCAACGCGCGTCCGGCGGTCGCCGCATGAGCGAAACACGTCGACCGCTCGTGATCGCCGTCCTCGACGGTTGGGGCGTACGCGCGGAGACGCACGGTAACGCAATCGCGGCCGCCGAGCTGCCGAATTGGCAGCGCTTTCTTACGACGTATCCGCACACGCTGCTCGAGGCGAGCGGCGAAGCCGTCGGATTGCCGCACGGGATCATGGGCAACAGCGAAGTCGGCCACATCAACATCGGCAGCGGACGCGTCGTGCCGCAAGGCGTCGTCGTGATCGACAGCGAGATTGCCGACGGCAACTTCGCAAAGAATCCCGTCTTGCAGCAAGCCATCGAGCATGTCCAGAAGACGGGCGGCTCGCTGCACTTTCTCGGCCTGCTCTCGGACGGATGCGTGCACAGCTCGATGTTGCACCTCGAAGCTTTGATTGACGCTGCGGCGCTCGCCAACGTTCCCTTCGAGATTCACGCCTTTCTCGACGGACGCGATACGGCGCCGCGCTCGGCGCTGAGCTTCCTCGATCGCTTGAGCAAACGTCTCGAAGCGGTCGAACGGCCGAACGCAATTGCGACCGTGATCGGGCGCTTTTTTGCGATGGACCGCGACAAGCGCTGGGAACGCGTCGAGCGCGCGTACGAAGCACTGGCGCGCGGTAAGGCCCCGTTTAATGCGCCCAACGCGCGCATGGCGATCGAGGCTGCATACGCACGCGACGAGGGCGACGAGTTCGTCCAGCCGACGGTGATCGGTGCGATTCGTCCGATCCGCGACGGCGACTCGGCGATCTTCTTCAACTTCCGTCCCGATCGAGCGCGTGAACTGACGCTCGCGTTCACCGATCCCTCGTTCTCGCACTTTGACGCGCTCCGCTACAAAGATTTGATCTTCGCGACAATGACGAAGTACGAAGAGAACTTTCCGAACCCCGTGCTCTTCGGTCCACATCCGCAGTCCCAAACGTTCGGTGAGATTGTTGCGGAAGCAGGATTGCGTCAGCTGCGTCTTGCCGAGACCGAGAAGTACGCGCACGTCACGTACTTTTTTAACGGCGGACGTGAAGACGTGTTCGAGAATGAAGATCGCATTCTGATTCCTTCGAATCGCAAGGTCGTGACCTACGATCTCGCGCCGGAGATGATGGCCGCTGAGATCACGACGGCCGCGATCGAAGATCTCGATCACAAACACCATGACGTGATCGTCATGAACTACGCCAACGCCGACATGGTCGGTCACACCGGCGTTTGGGACGCAACGGTCTCCGCGGTCGAGACGCTCGACGTCTCGCTCGGGCGTCTCGAGCAGCGCGTGCTGGCACGTGACGGAATCTTGGTCATCACGTCCGATCACGGCAATGCCGAAGACAAAGTCGACCCCGCAGGTAATCCGCTCACTGCGCACACGACGAATCCCGTTCCGCTCGTGATCGTCTCGCAAAAATCTGTCGGAACGCTTGCGAGCGGCGGCAAACTCGGCGACATCGCGCCAACGTTGCTTCCCCTGATGGGTTTGCGCGTTCCGAGCGAGATGACGGGCAAAAACCTGCTCGCGTGAAAAAACTCAAAAAGCGCGCAGGCGGCGAGATCGATTTTGCGATCGTGCTGGGCACGGGGCTGTCGGGACTCGTCTCGGAGCTGATTCACAACGCGAAGAAGGTCCCGTACGCCGAGCTTGGGCTTCCGCGCGCATCGCTCGTCGGTCATGCGGGTGAAGCGATCATCGGCGAGTGGCACAACCGCCGCGTCGCCGCATTTTCGGGACGCTATCATCTCTACCAGGGGTTTGATGCGCGGCAAGTGACGGCGCAAGTCGATCTCGCGCACGGCGCCGGCGCCAAGACAATCATCCTGACGAACGCGTGCGGCGGATTGAACCCGAATTTCAACGCCACCGATCTGATGCTGATCACCGATCAGATCAACTTGACCGGCACGAGCCCGATCATCGGTCCCGACGATCCGAATCCGTTCATCGAAATGCTCGGCGCATACGATCCCGAGCTCGCGGATCTTGCGCGCAAGCGCGCGGCGGCGCTTGGCATCAATCTGCGCGAAGGCGTGTACGCCGGACTTGTTGGGCCCGCATTCGAGACGCTCGCCGAAGCCCGCTGGCTACGCTCGATCGCCGACGTGGTCGGTATGTCGACCGTCCTCGAAACGATTCGCGCGCGCTATTTGAAGATGCGCGTCCTGGGGTTCAGCGTGATCACCAACATGGTCGGCCTACCAACCTCACATGAGGAAGTCATCGCCGCCGGCAACGCACGCGCCGGTGATCTCGCCCGCCTGCTCGATTCGATCGTCGAGAGCTTGTAATAGCGACGGCGTATCCGAGAGGCACGACGCGAAGCGGAGCGAAAGCGCGCGCATGAGCCGTTTTTCGCGTTCGCGTTTTCTTACAACGACCACCGCTGCGGCGATGGCGCCGATGGTCGAGTGGGTTCGTCCCGCCATGGCGCAAGCGGCGCCATCAAAGCTTTCGGATATCGATCATCTGGTTTTTCTGATGCAAGAAAACCGGTCGTTCGATCACTACTACGGCACGCTCTCCGGTGTGCGCGGCTTCGGCGATTCGCGGGCGATTGAATTGCCTCAGGGGCGACCGGTCTTCTATCAACCGGATGCGCTCACCAAAGGCGGTTACGTTCTTCCGTTTCATCTCGACACGAAAACGACGAGCGCACAGCGTCTGCACGATCTCAGCCATGCGTGGAAGATTCTGCACGAAAGCTGGAACGGCGGAAAATTCGATGGCTGGGTAAGCTCGCATCGCGAGAGCGACGGCACTAGCGGTCCACTGACGATGGGTTACTACACGCGCGACGATCTGCCGTTCTACTATTCGCTCGCGGATGCGTTTACGATCTGCGACGGTTACCACTGTTCGGTGATGGGACCAACCGATCCGAATCGCTATGTCTGGATGACGGCCACGATCGATCCGGACGGTAAGAATGGCGGACCGGCGACCTCCAACAGCGAGCACAAACACTACACCTGGCCGACATATCCCGAACGCCTCGAAAAGGCGGGCGTCTCGTGGCGCATCTACCGCCCCGAGAGCGACATGCAGTATCCGGTCGGTCTTGACGTCGTGATGAACTTCGCAGCGTTCCAGAATGCTGATAAGACGTCGTCGTTCTACGACAGCGGCGTCAAGCAACGCTCGGTCGCAACCATGCTGCAAGACATCCGCACTGGGAATCTGCCGTCGGTATCGTGGATCGTTCCGCCGTACGCGCTGTGCGAGCATCCCGACATGCTCCCCGCCGCCGGCGAAGATTACGTGCGGCAAATCCTGGAAGCATTCTGGTCGAATCCGAAGCTGTGGTCGCGCACCGCCTTTATCATCGTCTACGACGAGAACGATGGACTCTTCGACCACGTCGTGCCACCGACGCCGCCGCCCGGTACTGCCGGCGAATACGTCGCGGGCGCGCCGATCGGGCTCGGCTTCCGCGTCCCATGCCTCGTGATCTCGCCGTTCTCGCGCGGCGGCTACGTATGTGGCGACACTTTCGATCACACGTCGTGCCTGCGTTTGATCGAGAAGCGCTTTGGCGTCGAGGTTCCGAATCTCTCGGCGTGGCGCCGGCAAACGTGCGGCGATCTCACAAGCGCGTTCGGATTTGGTGAAGTCCCAAATATGAGCGTTCCGTCACTCCCGCAAACCGCCGATGCACTCAAAGCCGTCGAAGTTGCGCTTAGCCATTTGAATCCGCCGGCCGTTCCGTTCAAGCAGTCGATGCCCAAACCAGAAGCCGGCACAATCGTCCGAAAGCGTCGCGGCACTATCGCGTAGAAGCTCTCCGCATGCGGCTTCGCACGCTGGCTTGGGCCTTTGCCCTGGTCATCGTTTTTGTTTTGCCGGGCGCCGTCCGCCTAAGGCTCGGGGCTGCTCCTTCAGTTCCGATTCTGAAGACGGCTGACGCATTTTACGACCCGTCGGGGAAGCTGCGAATCGAAGACGCCGCACGTGCGGCTTTCATGACGGCGGCCGCATTGCCAATATTTCCCGAAGGCTTCATTCCGCACGTCTATTGGTTCCGCGTCACCATTCCGCAGGATGCATCGGGAACGTCTTCCGTGCTCGCCTATAGCTATAAGGTCACGCACATCGACGTGTATCGCGAGGCGGGTGGTCTCCAACATACGGGCGGCGGCTACGACTTGGCGGATCGCGACGCGGCCCTGGTCCCCGGATTACTGGAGCTGCCGCAGTGGGCCGAAGGCGCTCCGATCTACGTGCGTATTGCGACGGTCATCGACCCACGCTCGGTGACGCTGGAGCCGCTCGGAGCGGCGTTGACGGCATCACTCCAGCGGCGCGTCGCATTCGGATTTTTCGTGGGCTTCTTCGTTGCGATCGGCGCGTTCAATCTGTGGACGTTCTTCGCACTGCGCGACCGTCCGCTGCTCGATTACGCGACGGTCATGTTCCTTGAAGCTGCCGCGACGGTTATAAGCTTCGGCGTGCTCTGGCAGGTGCTGCCGCCGCTCACGTTCTTAGCGCGTGAGCTGATCTACGACTGCGCAGCACTCGGCTCGGCCGTCGCGCTGACCGTCTTCACGATCGGATTCTTGCGTCTCGGCACGCGCGACCGCCGAGCACTCTCCGCGGTCCTTGTGGGAACGGCGTGCGCGCTCTCGGTCTTCGCCACCGACTTCTTCCCGAGCACGGCGATCGCGTGGGAATGGACGTTGATTGCCACGCTGCTGTTTTATGCGACGCTGCTGTATGCAGGCATTCGCGCCGCGCGCGACGGCGTACCGATCGGACGAATCTATGCAATCGGCATCGCGTGCACGATCCTCGGATACGTCGTGAACATGAGCTCGAACGCGCTTCCGCGCCAGGATCTCTTCGTGTACTCGTATCAAGTCGGCGAGGCGCTGCAAGCACTTATCTTGGCGATTGCCGTTGCTTCAAGCGTGCAAGAAACGCGTGCGGAAAACCAGCGTCTCATCGTGGAATCGCGCAAGCTCACCGATCTCGCCGCGCACGACGGCCTCACCGGCGTGCTCAATCGCCGTTCGTTCGATCAAGCTCTCGACGCGGCGGCGACGCTCGCGGTTGCCACCGGCAAGTCGCTCGCAGTGCTAATCCTCGACATCGATCATTTCAAAGACTACAACGATCTGCTTGGGCATCAGGAAGGCGACGAAGCGCTCAAGCTGGTCGCGCAAGCCTGCGGCGCGTGCGTGCGAACCGGGGACATCTTCGCGCGCTACGGCGGAGAAGAATTTGCGGCGATTGTTTCCGATGCTACGCTCGAAGATCTCCAGCGCATCGCGGATCGCATGGTCGCGGCTCTCGCCGAGCTCGCGATCCCACGCGGAGACGGGAGTATGCTCACGATCAGCATTGGCGCTGCCAACGGAACACCGCTCTCGCCGCGCGACGCGACCGAGATTCTAGAGGCTGCCGATGCCGAGCTTTACTCTGCTAAGCGCCACGGACGCAATCGCATCAACTTGAGCTTGTACGAAGCGCTTACTTAGCGGATCCGCCGTCCAGCGACATGAGTCCGCTGCCTCCGCCGAGCATCTGCGGTACGCGTCCGTCCCAACCGTTATCTTTGGTCATATGCTCGATGAATGTCAGCGAGACGAGGTCGGCCGCAATGTGGGGATCGCTGCCGAGACCTTCCCGTCGTAGCTCCTCCGCCTTGCGATCGCCGTCGGCGATCGTGACCTCTTGCTGCGCGAGAACGCGTTTCGTATTCAACACCGTTAGCTCGCGCTGATATTCTTGCTCCGCAGCAGCGCGCGCCTCCGACGCTTGTTGGTACTGTGGTCCGAACGTGATGTTCGTGATTGAAACGAAGGCCATCCGGACGCCGTACGGCTTAAGGTCGCGATCCAGGTCAGTTTGCAGGTTAGTTGCAACCCTTGCGCGGTTTTGAAGAAGTACGGCGGCGTTATAGTTCGGCTCGATCTGCTTCAACCAATACGATGCGCGTGGCTCGATAAGCCGTTCGGAGATGCTCGTGTCACGCCCGTCATCGCCTTTGAATTGGGAGACGATGTTTATAAGTTTGCTATCGTCGAGCGAGAAATTGATGACGTAGTCGTTGTCGGCGTTTTGCAGATCCCTTGTGAAGACCTGATCGTTTGTAATCTTCAGCGCACGCATCTGCGTATTGACCGGATAAACACCATTGATCAACGGCCACTTGAAATTCAGACCCGGATCCAAGACGCGGTCGGTGAGCGCACCATTGAACGTAACGATGTCGAGCGAGCCGAACGGAACCATCACCATGCTCGAGTCAACGAGGACCGCAACCGCCATTACGGCGAGCGCTCCCGCCGCGGGCAAAGGTGACGCCTTGACCTCCATGGTCTTCGTCCACAGCCACAGCATGTAGTACACGACGGCCGCAACTAGCCCGAAGGCAACCAACACGATCAGCTGCATAGACGCACTGCCTTTCTATTAGGGCTTTCGGGCGATGAATGCGATCGTCGTGAACGTCATCACCTCCTGATCTTTCTGATTGTAGACCTGGAAGCCAAGGCGCATGATGCCGCGGTCTGCGCGCGAGCGCGATTCGCGTTTCTCGAGGATCGTGACTTTGGTACGGATCGTGTCGCCCGGACGAACCGGTTCCGTCCAGCGCAATTCATCGATGCCGGGCGAACCGTAGCCGGTTTCGTTGATCATGCCCATATGGAAGAACATCCGGAAGGCAAACGTGAGCGTTTGAAAGCCGCTTGCGATCAAACCGCCGTACGGCGATTTCTCGGCCGCTTCCGTGTTGATGTGAAAGCGCTGCGGATCGTACTTGAATGCGAAATCAATGATGCTGGCTTCCGTCAACGTCACGCCGGGCGACATCAGTGATTCGCCGAGCGTAAAATCTTCGAAATAGCGACTTCCCATCATACCGGAACCTCAACTCCTATCTTCACGACGCGATCGGGCGGAATATCGAGCACCGCTTCGATCGGAAGCGCGTTCGTCACCATCCATGCAAACAAAACGCGTTGCCAGGCCATCAATCGGTGCCCTTCTCCTCCCCGCACGAGCGTCGATTCAGCCAGATAAAAAACCGTATCATCGAATACGCTGTCTTTTGCCTTGCTCTTGCATAAGACAAGTATCTCACCGGTCTTGGGCGTCTCCATGAAGCCGTAGTGCGCCGTGACGCGATAGAAGCTGCCTTGGCGCAGCGCTTCGAGCTGTATTCGGTCTTCGGGCGGCACTCGTGGACGCCGTTCGTAAATGATCGTCAACAGCACGACCGTCTCAAACGTAACGTGCGTGCGCAGCCACTGATGCGTCAGCGCATAGGGCACGCCGGTCGGATGCGCGGTCAGAAAGACGGCAGTTCCGACCAGCTTCGTCGGAGGACGGGCGTCCAGATCTTTCATGAACTCTTCGACCGGGACGCTCATCTTCTCAAATGCGCGCGCTTGCCGGCGACGCCCGATGTTCCAGACGACGAAGATCGCGAACACCACGATCGCAATCGTCAGCGGGATCCAGCCACCGGTCGGGATTTTGAAGATGTTGCCGACCAAGAACGAGCCGTCAAAGCACAGAAAGAATGCCGTCACGAGCACGGTCTGCCAAATCGGCCAATGCCACGCGCGATTCGTGAAGGCTGCGAATGCAATCGTCGTCGAGATCATGGTGAGCGTCACGGCTAGACCGTACGCATCGCCGAGGTTCGCCGAGTGCCTGAACACGACGACGAGCAGCACGCACAAGATGCCGAGCACGACGTTCACAAACGGGATGTAGATTTGGCCGGCTTGCTCGTCCGACGTATGGATGACGCTCAAGCGTGGAATGTATCCGAGCTGTACGGCTTGCTGCGTGATCGAGAAGGCGCCGGCAATCAGCGCTTGTGATGCAATAACGGTCGCTGCGGTCGCCAGGACGACCATCGGCATGACGCCCCACGACGGAACCATCGCATAGAAATCGAGCGATTTCGGTGAGTTGAGTGCAAGCGCGCCCTGACCGAGATACGCGCAAGCAAGCGCGGGGAAAACCGCGACGTACCATGCGGTGCGAATCGCCTTGATTCCAAAATGGCCGAGATCGGCGTACATTGCCTCCGCACCCGAGACGCACAAGACCGTCGCCCCCAGAACGACGATGACCATCAGACTCGGATGCAGCACGAAGTGCAGTGCGTGCAGCGGATTGAGGGCTGCGAGGATTCCCGGATGGTGCACGATCGAGTTCACACCGAGCGCCACGCACGCAATGCACCACACCAGCATGACAGGACCAAAAAACGTGCCGATCTTACCCGTTCCGCGGGGCTGGACTACGAACAGTGCGATCAAAATCAAAACGGTAATCGGAACGGCCAGGTGCAGCGCGCCGGGTGCTGCAACGTCGAGACCCTCGACCGCGCTCAGCACGGAGATCGCGGGCGTAATCACGCCGTCGCCGTACAGCGCGGCCGTCCCGAACAATATGACGAGCGCAATAAACGGCAAGCGTTTTTGGGTCGCGGCTTTGATCGGACTGGTCGGATAAATCAAACCGAGCAGCGCGAGCGTGCCGCCTTCGCCATCGTGATCGGCCCGCATGATGAACGTCGCGTATTTGATACACACGACGCCGATCAGCGTCCAAAAGAACATCGACGTAATCGCCAACACGTTTTCCGGCGTCGGCTTCGGTGCGCTATCGCCGAGAAAGCATTGCCCGAATGCGTAGAGCGGGCTTGTCGCGATGTCCCCGAAGACGACACCAAGCGCTCCGAGAGCAAGCAGCGGAGCCGCTCCCGTCTTTGTATGCGAACTCATCGCGGTCTACTTCGCTAGAAGAATGCGGAATTCCAGATCGCTGAGATGGTACCGGCCTGTGAACCGACCGGCGTCGCTGTGGTCGTGGGTGCAAAGTAGAACGACGTGCCCAGCTGCACGCCCGCAAACAAACTATCAGGTGACGCAACGACACGACCCGGATTCGGCGAGAACGTGCTGCCGATCGTAAACGAACTTGCGGTGTTATTTTCGTACACTCCGACCAGGTTCGCTCCGTAGCTAAAGAACAGACCCGGTACGAGCGGCACCGTTGCAAGCGATCCCGCAACTCCAAACTGATTGCCGTAAGCGTTGGCTTGTATGTTTCCCAAGCACGGCACGCCACCGTAAAGCGTACACGTGACAAGGACGTTGTTGTTGTTGATCCCGTCCCACGCTCGGAAGGACGCGTACAGGCTGTTGGGATCCGTGGACGTTGCAGTCGTAACCGTTGCCGACGTTAACATGTCGGCGTAGACATTGCTGACGGTGACGCCGGTGAGATTGAATGGTCCTCCAACCGGTGATCCCGTATTCGCGTTGTCGACCTCATATAAATTCGGCGATGAGTATGAGGTCGCGAAGACGTAGTCGAACGTGCCAACCGACACAGCGCTGATGTTGCTGCCCGCAGACGCGGTGAGACCACCTGCAATCGCGGTATCCGTCCCGGTATCATACGAGAACAGGTACGTGGCGGCGAGTGAATAGTCGACGCGATGAATCGTCCCGTCGGCGTTGACGACGTATGCTTGATCGTTGAAGCTCGCCGCAATGTCGTCGCCCCCGGTGCTCGAAAGCACTGTCTGCGCGACGGGAACGACAGACGGCGAAATGAACAGGCCGTCCGCGAGAATGACGTCGACGGTCGGATTCGGTGTGGTATCGTCGAGCACGACGATCGCGCCGGTGCCGTCCTGCGATATTCCGACCGGGTTGGTGAACGTAAGCGCCTGCCCGGTATACAGTGATGTGAGCGGCACTCGTCCGCAGACATACGACGACGCACTGCCGGTGACGAGGCCGGTCGCGTAGAGTCCGCTGGTCGACGCGGTGAACGCCGTATGGTCAACGCTGTACATCGTTGGAAAATTGACGGACACGGTCCCGGCCTGCGTATGTGCCGCGACCGTCGTTGTTTGGCCGCCTACCTCTCCCGGAGCCGAAAAATAGTAGAGCTCGATGTTCGCGTTGTAGATCGTCGGCGACGTCCCCATCGACTGACCCTCGTAGACGACTGGGAACGTACTTGAGTTGATCGTTACCGGGTACGCCAGCGGACCGACCAGGAAATCCCCGTCGACGTCCGTGAGGTGGAAGCTGTCGGCGTAGGGGCTCACGCACGGCGTCGCGCTGTCGATATAGAGTGCAGCCGGGACACCGTACGTTTGAATGTCCACGGCACCCGAGTACGGGATCGTGACGGACGCAGGCGGCGTGCCGTAGACGCTCGTTCCGGGAAAGCCCGGCGTCAACGAGATCAGACGATACTGCGAATCATATGAGGCTGCATAGAACGTGTCGTTCCCGCCCGGTGCGTAAATGTTGACGAGGTTATAGCATGAGAGTGAAAAGTACGTCGGCGGCGCTTCATAGCAAAACAGGTCGCTGTTCGCGTTTTCGAACCCCATCGTAAGGTATTGATACGACGCCAGCTGCCCGTTCTGGTAGATGTCGAGCAGAATGTAACCGCCCAGCGAGCCGAAGCCGATGAATTTCGGTTTGCGAACGAGATTGAGCTTCGGCCGGGTCGATTGCGCGGCGCGCCTATTCTTGCTGGACGGCGACGCTTGCGGAATCGTGAGATAAGCGGCCGAGCGTGGGATCGTGAAGCTCAGCGCGAGCTTCTTTCCGCCGCTCTGGGGGGCACTCGGCAGGATGCCGCCCGAGGGACCTGCGTGACCGCCTCCGGAGCAACCGGCGATAAAGACAAGTCCAGCGGCCGTTAAGCCGGCCGCCGCTTTTTTCTTTAGAAGAACGGGAAGCTCCAGATCGTCGAAACCGTACCGGCCTGCGAACCGACCGGCGTTTGGGTGGCTGTTGGTGCGAAGTAGAACGTCGACGCTTGCTGCACGCCGGCCCACATGCTGTCGGGCGACGTAACGACGCGAGTCCCAACGGGCGAGAACGTCGTACCGAATGTGAACGAACTCCCCGTGCTCGCTTCGTACAAGCCAGTCACCATGTTGCCGTCGCTGAAGAGCAAAGCGGGGACGACCGGAAGTGTTGCGAGCGATCCGAGGGTGCCGAAGTTACTGCCGCTTGCGTTCGCTTCTATGTTCGACAAGCACGGCGTGCCGGCGAGGAGCGTGCACGTGACAATGACGGTGCTCGTGTTAACCCCATCCCACGCTCGGAAGGACGCATAGAGATTGTTGGGATCCGAGGACGCTGCAGTCGTAACCGTAGACGACGTTAACATGTCGGCGTAGACATTACTGACGGTGACGCCGGTGAGATTGAATGGTCCTCCAACCGGTGATCCGGTATTCGCGTTGTCGACCTCGTACAAGTTCGGCGATGAGTATGAGGTCGCGAAGACGTAGTCGTTGTTGATCGTCGATGAGAACGCAGTGATGCTGCTGCCTGCGGGTGCCGCCAGACCACCGGCGATGGCGCCGTCGTTCGTCGCGCCGTCTTGAAACGGGAAAAAGACGGCATTCGAATAGTCGACACGTTGAATTGTGCCGTCGGAGTTCAAGATATATGCTTGCAGGTTCGCTGTAGCAGCGATGTCGAGACCGCCCGTACTTGCAAGTGTCGTCTGCGCGACGGGCACGTAAACGCCGGGCACAAGCAACAAAGCGTTCGCGAGAATGACGTCGACGGTCGGATTCGTTCCCGCGTCGTCGAGAACGACGATCGCATTATTTCCATCTTGCGTCATCGCCACCGGATTGGAAAACGTCACGACTTGGGGTCGCGCGTAGTATTGCGACAGCGGGACTAGGCCGCACGGGTACGAGCTCGGGCTGCCGCCTTCAACCAAACCGATCGCGTAAAGACCGGCGGGTGAGGCAACAAAGGCCGTCTCATTGACAGAGTAGATCGTCGGGAAGCTCACCGGGAGCGTACCGGATGGCGAACTCGCCGAAAGCGTTCCCGTCTCTCCGCTCAGATAGCTCGGTGAGGAAACGTCCCAATAATCCGGATCGGGCGCGGTGTAGAATGTGTAGTTTGAGCCAACGCTCGTATTCGCGTACAGCATCGAAAACGTACCGGTATTAACCGTTACGGGATACGCCAGCGGCCCGGTCACGATATCGCCATCAATGTCCTGGAAAAAGAATTGCGTGCCGAATCCGTTCACGCACGGCGTTGGATTTACCAAAACGACGTCGTACGCGATTCCATACGTCTGAATGGGGATAGTGCCGGAATACGGGACGTTGATTGCTGCGGGCGGGGTTCCGTAAACCGATGTTCCGGGAAGGCCAGGCGTCAAGGAGAGCATGCGGTGTTGCGAGTCGTACGTGGCAGCGTAAAACGTGTCGCTGCCGCCCGGTACATAAATGTTCCCCGTGTTGTAGCACTCGAGCGACGAATAAATCGGCGGTATGAAGTAGCAATCGAAATCGGTCGTGGTGCTATTGAGGCCGACGGTGAACGACTGACTGGACGCTAATTGCGCGCCCTGATAGACATACAGGCTGATCGAACCGTTGATCGTCGCGTCGCTGACGTATTTCGGCTTGCGGATGATTTTCGGCGCGACCCGTGTTTGCGATTGCACCGAACGCCGATTCTTTGCGTACGGCGATTGCCGGGCCGGCATCTCGGCCACAGCGGCTGCCGAGTGCGGAATCGTGAACAACAGCGAGATCTTCCTTGCGCTTTGCTGCCCGGGCGACGTGCCCGTGGGCAGGCCGCTGTGCAGCGCGCTACCACCACCCGCACATCCGGCGATAAAGACAAGCCCGGCGGTCGTAAGACCGGCCGCCGCTTTTTTCGCGCCCATTTTAGGCCGACGGCATTCGTCAGACGTCTCCCCATACCCGCCGAAATGGAGGCGCTTTTAGTCGAGCTTGTAGCTCCCGCTCGCATCGAGCCCGATGTTCCGGTCGCCTACTGGTGCGCTCTTTGTGTCGTGATCCCAAAAGCTCATGGGCTGCTCCGGCGGCAGGCTCGCGCCCGACTGGCTCTTGCCGGCCTGCGTGCTGAGCGAAATCGTATCGCCCGGCTGACGCGGATAATCGCGCGGCAGGCGATCTTGCTTTTCGCTCGCGAGATCCGCGAACGCGAGCGGCCGCGCAGCATCAGCTTGACCGCTGCCGCCGACGGATGCATTCGAGACGCTTGCGATATCGTTCATTGGACTTCTCCTATGACGGCGGCGCGCATGCGATGCAGCGCAGCACAGTGCAGTTGCGATACGCGTTGCGGCGTAATGGCCATTGATTCGGAAATCGTGCGCAGCGGCATCTCAGCAAAATAATGCTGCACGACGATCTCGCGCTGACGGGACGAGAGGCGTTCGAGCGCAGCGTGCACGAGTTGCCGGCGCGCGGTCCGTTCGTAGAGCTGCGCTGGGTCGCTGCTCCAATCGATGCGCATGCGCATCCCGGCGGGGAGCGGCGCATCGAGCGAGAGCGGCAATCCGCGTTCAACCTGCGCGCGTGCGCGCGATATCCCGGGCAGGGCTTCTTCCAACTCTTGCGGTGAGAGCGGTACGCCGCGTGCTTCGCTCGCGGCTTGCAGACGATCGCCTTCGCGCACGCGCCGGCGCGCGCGTTCCGAAATCGGGTCCTTACGGCGTAAGCCGTTGAGCATCGCGCCGAGGATGACGTGTCGCGCATAACGATCGAGCGTCACGCCACGCCTGGGGTCGTAGGTATCCAGGGCGCGGACGAGTCCGAGCGAACCGTCGCCGACGAGATCATCTTCATCCGGGACGCGACAGATGCGTGCAACGCGGTGCGCGATCTTGAACACAACCGGGAAGAGCTTACGCACGTGCCGCTCGCGCTCGTCCGCATTCATCGCGGCTTTGGTATGAAGAGCTGCTGCGCGACGCTGCCAAGCGCGATCTCTCCGAGCGGCCCCAGCGATTTGGTGAGCGGCTCGAGCACTTGCGTGAACAGCACCGCCGCAAAGACGCTCGCCGCCCGGACCGGCACCTCAGGTACGGTGCAGATTGTTTGCGATGCGCTGCATTTCATCGGCAGCCTGAACTCCTTTGGCGTTAGCTTCATACGCGCGTTGCGCGGCGAGAATTTCCATCATCGAGCCGATGATCGAGACGTTCGATCGCTCGAGCACGCCGAACGCGATCTTCGGTCCGTGCTCGGCGCCGGGAAGTAGACGCACCGGCGAACCCGAGCGCTGCGTCGCAGCGAAGCGCGCACTACCGATCGGCTCGAGTGCTTCAGGCGCGGCAAACATGCTGAGCACGATCCGTCCGCAATCCGATTTCTTGCTGCCGGCACGTTCGCAGTGCACGCGTCCGTCGGGCTCGACGGAGACGCTTGTCGCGTCGGTTGGAATTCGGACGCCGGGAACGCGCCAACCGTCGCTTGTTTCGAGCGCGCCGCTCGGCGCGCGATGAAACTCGCCATTACGCGTATATGCAGTGCGGCTGCCATTCGTAACGATGAAGAATCCGGTGCCGTCGATCGCGACATCGAACGGACCGCCGCTTTTCTCGAGTTTTCCCTGCTGGAAAACGGGATGTGTCCCCGCCGGCACGACACCAAGTCCGACGCCCCCGGGCACGCGCACGTCGGCGAAGGCCGCAGCAGCTTGTTTGAAGCCGGCGACGTCTGCGTTCGCGAGATTATCCGCGACGACATCGAGATGGATTTGTTGCGCGGCCATACCGGACGCCGCGACGACGAGTGCGCGATTCATCGCAGCCTCGCCAGCTCGTTAACGGCTTTGGCACGTGTTTCATCGATTGCGCCTAGTGCTTTTTGCGAGGTCTCGAACGCACGCTGCGCATCGAGCACGTCGACCATCTCGCCGACGGCGTTGACGTTCGGACTTTCGAGAGCACCGCTAACGATCTGCGCGCGGTACGGGAGCGGAATGCGATCGAGCAACGTCCCGTCGGGCGCCACGCGCACGAAGCCGTGCGCGCCTTGAACCCGCGCGCCCCGATCATCCGCGAGAAAACCGTGCGTGTCGCGCACGAACGCACCGTTGCGCGTCGGCTTGCCGCCGACAACGAACGAACCTTGGCCCACGATCGCGAGATCAAGCGGCCGGCCTGTGTGGCGCAGGGCGCCTTGCTCGGTCGACGACGTGCGCCGCACCGCAAGCCCGCGCGCATTGAGGGAAACGTTGACAATCGACTTGCGGAAACCGTCGGTCGATGCGTTCGCGAGATTCTGAGCCGCGATCTCGAGCCGAGCGCGCGCGGTTCGCATCGCGCTCGCGGTCCATCCGATTCCATCCATGCGGCGCAGTATCGCCGCCTCGAGTTACGCCGAGATTACGCGCTCGTTGCTAGAGCAAAACTGTGCGAGCTCGGCAAAGTCGCAAACGATGACGTCCGGCTGATACGGCGTCTTTCCGAACGGCCGCTTACGCCGGTCGATGAAGGCGCTCTTCATGCCGAACGCTTTTGCGCCGACGCAGTCGAAGGCGTGATTCGCGACAAAGAGTACTTCTTCTGGCTTCGCGCCGATCAGTTCCGCGGCTTTCTTGTAGGTCACGACGTCCGGCTTGAACGAGCCCGCTTCCGCAACGGAAATAACGCGATCGAACGGGATGCCGGCGTACGCCACGCCGCTTTCGAGCATGTCGGGGTCGCCGTTGGATAAGATGACGAGCTTGTATTTCGTGCGCAGGCGATCGAGTGCTGCCGCCACGTCCGGAAAAGGTCGCAGGCGCGTGATCGCATCGACGAGATCGCGCACTTCCTGATCCGTGTGCGCGACGCCGGCACGTTCGAGCGTGTAATCGACGGCGCGAAAACCGATCTCGCGGTACGGCGTGTGCTCTTTGTGCAGCAGCGCGTCGATCATCGAGTTCTCGAAATGCGTGCGACGCCACCACGTCACCAATTGGTCCGGCCGTCCTTCGTACTTCTTCTCTTTCAAGTAAGGCGTGATTGCTAGGGTCAAACCCCACTGCATGTCGACGACCGTTCCATAAAAGTCGAACATGAGAGTTTTGACGCCGTCCACTAGAGATCTCCGATCGTAACCAGATACTGCAACGCCATCGTAACTTTGCCGTCGCGCGCGTACTCGTTGAACAGCGCTTCGACTTCCTTATTCAAGCGCTCGCTTTCGGGGCCGCTGTGCGGGAGATACGAGCTGCTCTTGACGCGATCGTAAATACCGGCATTATCGAAAACTTGGGCGCTTGGTACTGAGCGTTGGCGCACGCTGCGCCACGCATCGAAGAGCGCGAAGGCTTCGCGCGTCCGCGCGCGCCGCTGCTCGGTATCGTCGGTTGCGAATTTGCGCACGAGGTCGCCGTAGGCGCGCGTGAACGGATCCGTTTCGTCGCGTTCATAGTAAACGAGCACGGCGCGTCCATTCGGCTTCAAGATGCGAAGAATCTCCGGATACGTCACTTTGGGATCGAACCAGTGAAAGGCCTGAAACGCCGCGGCGACATCGACACTCGCATCCGCAAGCGTCGTCTTTTCAGCCGAACCGTCGATCCACGTCACGTGCGGATCCGTCTCGGCTTTTGCCCGCATCGCCGCATTCGGCTCGACTGCGCGGATTTGCGCGCCCTGCGCCGCGAGCAGCATTGAGGACGTGCCCGTCCCGGCGCCCAAGTCGGCAACGACGAGCCTATTCGGGTCGCCGAGTCCCTCGAAGATGATCCCCGCGATTTCCGGCGGGTAGCCCGGGCGTCCAGCGTTGTACACGCCCGCTAAGGTCGTAAAGCGTTCAGTCTCACTCACAAGGGAACCCTAGCAGAAAAATTCCCGCTGTCCCTCGACTTCGCTATTGCGTGCGCGGGGGTTTCGTGCGCGGCAATTCTTCGGTCGCGCCGGGGCGATACGTGTAGGGACCGGACGCGGGCGGCGGCGGCATATTTGAGCCGGGAGGCGGCGGCGGGATCGGGCCAATCGTTACGCCCGAGCGCGGAAACTGCGCACCGGCCAGAACCGCATTCGCGATTTGTGCGAGGCCAACGAACATCGGGATCAGGCCGCCGAGCAGCCAGGGACCCATCGTGAACGTGCCGTCACCGTGCATGCCGATGAACGAGAGCCCGATCAAGAGCGCCACGCCGACGGCCGTCGTGACGATGCCCTTGCGGAGGCAATTCTGGGCGCCCTGATTCCAGGTGCTTGGATGGTTCACGTACATGCCGGCCGAGGGCGGCGGTGCCGCCTGGCGTGCCGTAAAGGCTTGCTCCCAAAGCTTGTGGGCGGAGTCGTCCGTAGGGGCGATCCCACGCTTGATCATCTCCATGCGCTCCATGTGCCTGAGCATCCGGGTGACGATCCAGCCGGCCACTGGGAGGCCGAAGATACATACGACTGCGAGAGCCGCTACAACATTGTCGTCCATGCTGCCCCATCTACGCGGGGACCAGGGGGAAATGTTTCACCGGCGGGCCCCCGGGCCGGAAGCTCGAAACATTCCGGCGCCTTCCTTCGTAGGTTTTTGTGCATGGCGGCCATCTCCGTACCCTCGGATCAGGATCTCGTCACTGGGACGCTCGCCGGCAGCGGTGCGGATTTTGAAATCCTCATTAGCCGCTACGAGCGCGCCGTCTATAACCTCGCGCTCCGCATGTTGCGCAACGTTGAGGACGCCAAGGACGCAACGCAAGAAGCGTTCTTCAAGGCGTACCGGTCGCTGCGCACCTTCAAGACGGGCGCGAAGTTCTCGACGTGGATTCTCGCAATCGCGTATAACGCGAGCTGCGATCGGCTTGCCAAGCGTCGCCGCTATTCGGACACTGAACTTCCGGAGCGCGCCGACCCAGGACCCGGACCGGCCGAAGAAGCCGAACGTGAAGATGAAGCGCGTGCCTTGCGCAGCGCAATCGATCGGCTGCCGGACAAATACCGTGCCGTGATCACGCTTTACCACCTGCAAGGAAAGCAATACGACGAGATTGCGACGATATTAGGAGTGCCGATGGGAACCGTGAAAACGCACTTATTCCGGGCAAAGGATCTCTTACGCCGGCGTCTCTCGGGCGAGCAAGACGAAGACGATGAACCTGTCGCAATCAAATCACGTTTTGGATGGATACAGAGAAGGATGGCCGCAGTATGAATTACGACGACGAAGCACTCGAACGCGCACTGAACGCCCTTTCGCTTGAGGACGCGCCGCCCGATTTGCATTCGCGCATCGTCGCGGCTATCGCACAGCGTCCAGAGCCCGCCTTTCGAGCCTGGGAGTTGTGGGTCGTCGGCATCGCATTCGCGGTCTGCACCTGGTTGATTTTAGCGATCAGCCGCGCTCCGTCCGACGTATTTCGGGTTGCAACGCAACACGTCGAAGCGGGCATCATGGCAATCGTTACGCCACCGGCCGTGTACTGGCTCCTGCTCGGCGTAGTTACCGCAGTAGTGGTGCAAGCGAGGCGCGAACCGCGTCCCCGAATTCGCGCGTACTAAGCGGCTTCGAATCGCCGATCACATCGGCGGTTCGATTTCCATCGGCGAACACGTGCGCGACGGCGCGTTCGATACGCACCGCGCTCTCGGAATCAGCGAGCGAATAGCGGCACAACAGCGCGGCTGAAAGAATCGCGGAGGTCGGATTCGCGATACCTTTGCCGGCAATGTCCGGCGCGGTTCCGCTGATCGGCTCATACATCCCGAATTTTCCGAACTCGGTCGTGCCCGTACCGATGCTCGCGCTCGGGAGATTTCCAAGCGAACCTGTCAGCATCGCGGCTTCGTCCGAGAGGATGTCACCGAACATGTTCTCCGTGACGATGACGTCGAAACGCTTGGGCTCGCGCACCAAATGCATCGCCGTTGCGTCGACGAGCATGTGTTCGAGCGTCACGTCCGGGAATTCTTTTGCGACCTCGTCGACGACTTCGCGCCACAAGCGCGAGGTTGCGATTACGTTGAGCTTATCGACCGATGTCAGCTTCTTGCGGCGCCCACGCGCCAGCTCGAATCCGAAGCGTGCGATGCGCCGCACTTCATCTTCATCGTACTTCAGCTCGTCGAAGGCACGACGCTTCGGCGTACGCTCGAAACGATGTTCGCCATAATACACGCCGCCGGTCAGCTCGCGCAGCACGATCAGATCGAGCCCTTGCACGAGCTCGGGCTTAAGGCTCGATGCATCCTCGAGACCGGGAAACACCTGGACCGGACGCACGTTCGCGTATAGCTCGAAGTGCTTTCGCAGCCGCAAGAGCGCCCACTCGGGACGCTCCTCGAGGGGCTTGCCGTCGAATTGCAATCCGCCGACCGCACCGAACATGATCGCTGCGGCTCGCTCGCACATCGCGAGCGTCTCCTCGGGGAGCGCGCCTTTGCCGGCCAGCAGCGGATCCGCGCCGACTTCGCACGGCACGTACTCGCAGTCCGGACGGACTGCGCGCAAAACGTCGACCGCTTCTCGCGTGACCTCGGGTCCGATGCCGTCGCCCGGCAGCACGGCAATTACTGGAACCATTACCGCTAGCTAGATGAAGTTAAATGTGGGGCGCGGTCCTTCGAGATAGTACGTCAGGCCGAGCTCTTTGGCTTGCGGGTGCAACTTCTCGAGCGTCTCGCGGAATTCGTCGCGTCGCGTTTGCGTCACGAGAAACGTGCCGCAGAACAATTGTTGCGGATCGGCCAGCGCTTCGATGCGTCGCGCCGCTGTGGATAGCGCCGAACACGCCTTCCATACTTGCATGACGTGATCGCTGTGCGGACGCACAATTTTGCGATTGGCTTCGCCGTGCGCGCGAGCCATCGTCGTACGCAACAGATAGGGGGTCTGCTCCGGCAACCGGTGCGGCCCGCGATAGACGTGCACGGCCCACTCGGCTTTACCCGCGATCCGCGTCAAACTCCGGCGAAAACGCGTATAGCCCGCACGAGTCGCCATATCCAGCGATGTAGAGTCAGCGAAAACGGTGAATGGTTGAACCGGGACGACGGTGCCCTGCACCATCGCGCGCGTAACGATCGCTTCGTGCAGGCGCGCCTCGCGCGTCAGCCAGGTCGAATCGCTCTTCTTCAGCTCGAGCGTCTGAGGCGTCCAAATATCGGCCTCGACCGTGCGCAGCAAGAGCGAAATCTTCTCGTAGCGCGAGAACGTAATGCGCTCGCCTTCAACGCGTAGGCGGCGTCCCGCAAATTCTTCGTCGGCAACCCCGATGAGATGATAGGCGCGATCGACTGCTGCGAGCGGCGCCTGTGCACGACTCATTGGACGAGCGTGTGTTGTTCGGGAAGTTCAGCGACGCCGTTCAGTTTCACCGGGCTTGGGGCGACTCGTTCCAACAGTGAAAGATGGGTCATCAATAGACTCCTCAGTTCGCTCCGAGCCTTCTCGGCGTTATCGAGAGATCGCTGGCACTCGCGTTTCGCTTCCTCGGTGCGTTCGACCAAAGACCCGATCTCCTTTTCCGCTTCCAACTTGGCTTGCGCTTTGATGACGTCGGCTTCTTTGTGGGCGGTTGCCTTGACCTCATCGGCCGTCCGCTGCGCGAGGATCAGCGTGTTCTGAAGCGATTCTTCCATCGCCTTGAAATGACTGATGCGCTCGCGAAGGTCCGCGATTTCCGCTTCGAGCGCGGCTTTTTCCTGCGCCTCGTCTTCGAGCGATTCGATCAGCTCATCGAGGAAATGATCGACTTCTGCACGGTCATAGCCCTGCAGCGATTTCTTGAAGGTCTTGTGCTGAATGTCGACTGGCGTGATCCGTTGCATCGTACCTTAACCCTGCCGCGCGCCGAACGTCGCACGCGGCTTGAGGTCGATTAGTGTGTCGTTTTGTATGGCTTCGCGCACACCGGCGGAATTTACCGCAACGCCGGCGGGAACGACGAGATAAATTGAGTCCGCGAGCTTTTGAATCTTTCCGTCGATCGTGTAGGCAACGCCGGACGTAAAGTCGACAACTCGCTGAAGAAGCGAGCGGTCGGCGCCTTGTAAGTTGACGATTGCAACGTGGCGCGAACGCAATGCGTCGGCGATGTCCGTCACGTCGGCGAATGCGGCAGGCGCGAAGATCGCAACCTCAACGCCGCCGGCGCGGATACGATTGGTCGCGGTGATCGGGACGACGTTACCGTGTTCGTCGAAATCGTCGTCATCGTCATCGCGCAGCGAGAAGAATGAACCGATGCGCTCCAAGACGCTCATGCGGGAGTGCCTCCTTTTGTTGGGCGTGGGCCGAAGATCGCCGTGCCGAGGCGGATCATCGTCGATCCGCACGCGATTGCGATTGGCCAGTCGGCGCTCATCCCCAGGGAAAGTATCTGTCCGCCCACGCGCTGGTGCGCCTCAGCCGCGCGCAGAAAAGCAGTACGAATTGTGGCAGGGTCGGCGGTCAGCGGCCCGATTGCCATCGTTCCGGCAACCTCGAGCCCCTCAGCACGCAACCGATCGGCGATCTCCGGTGCCTGCTCGGGTTGGATTCCGTTGCGTTCCGTCTCGGATATGTTGAGCTGCAGTAGCACGCGCGTCTGCGACTGACGACCGCGCGCGGCTTTGGCAAGCGCCAAGCCGGCATCGAGGCGATCGACGCTCTGCACCAGATCGAATTCGGCGACCATCCGGTTCGCTTTGTTCGTCTGCACGTGCCCGATGAAGTGCCGCTCGGCCGAACGTGGGAGGCCTGCGAACTTCGGGATCGCTTCCTGGACGCGATTTTCGCCAAACGCACGAATGCCCGCAGCGTACGCGTCAAATACGGACTCGCGCGGTTGAAACTTCGAGACGGCAACGATCGCAATCTCGGCGGGGTTTCTGTTCTCAGAGCGAGCGGCTTCTGCGACTTCTTCACGAAGACGTTGCACGCGCTGCGCTATCGTCGTCGAAGCGTTCATCGGCGCTCCGAGGGCGAGCTCCATGGAATGTTCTCTTCCACAGGCACCGTGCCGCTCCCCCATTGGAATGGAGAAGAATGCAAGAGATTCGCGAGACCAGCCGTCGAGCAACGCCGTTTCCAAAACCACAATCGGTTGCATTCGACGGTTCGTCGTTGTGGATAGGTTCGGTGGCGACGAGCAAAATTTATCGGCTC
Source organism: Vulcanimicrobiaceae bacterium (assembly GCA_049520515.1). GTDB lineage: Bacteria > Vulcanimicrobiota > Vulcanimicrobiia > Vulcanimicrobiales > Vulcanimicrobiaceae > JAFAMS01. Next base: position 29,251 of record JBEKPS010000004.1, on the reverse strand, counting down.
AATCCCGATACGCTCACCGTCGGATTTGAAACAGCAGCGCCCGGCAAACCGTGGGGCATGGCCGCGATGAACGGCGAGCTGCGCGTCATCTGCGGCGAGACCGAGGAAGACAACCGCTTCGTCCGCCGCTTTGTTCCCGGTTCCGGATTCACACGCTCCGGTGATTTTCAGTGTCCCGACGACACCGGCTCGCAGCTCTCGTTCGACGGTTCGCGACTCTACGTGAGCCAGTGGTACAAGAAGCGTTTGCTCGCCGTCGACGATAAGGGCAACGTTCAAGACACGATCGATATCCCACATGGTGTGTGCGGACAGACGTTCGCGAACGGTGCCTTCTACGTGCTAACCACCGACGACGAAGCCGCGGGAGACTATTGGATCACGCGCGTGCAGCGCAATGGCTCATACAAGGTCGAGGACATTGCGCACGTCTCGTTCCCGGCGCGCGCACTCGCATACGACGGCAAGCACTTTTGGACGAACCATCGAGAGGCCGATCAGATCGTCTCCTTCGAGCTCCCTTAGGCGCGGATTACCATTGCCGGTCGAGCGACTTGAAGATGTCGTTCACCGGAATCTGTAGGTCGGGGAAAGCCTCGTGCCGGATCGTCTCTCCCGCCTTTAAGGTCGCCTCGCCATCGGCGTAGGTGACGCGGACGGTACGCGTCGATGGATCGACGTTGAGGACGAGCGTCGCTCCATGCGTCAAGTATAGCTCGGTCTTGCGGCGGATTCGCCGTTCCCGATCTTCAGGCGAACGTACTTCTACGACAATATCGGGCGCGAACGGCGGCCGCTCTTGCTCTTCTCGCGAGAGCCTCCCGAGACGCTGTCCGGAAACGAAGGCAACATCAGGAACGAGCGTCCTTCCCTCGCCGAGGTAAACGCGCAGCTCAACGGCCACAGCCCCGCGGTCACCCGCCCAGCTCGAAAGTAGACCACCGACTTTAAGCATCAAGATGCCGTGGGCGAACATCGGGCTCACCTTCTCGTGAACCACGCCGTCGTAAAGCTCTTTGTACGGCTTTTCGTCCAGCCAAGCGTCGATAGATAACATCGCGACCTCACCTACACCGTATCACGCGCTTTCCGCGCGTGACAAGGTTACGTCGTTAGGCTTTTCTTTTGTGTCTCGTCGGTGTGGGTGCCGCCGCGGGCGGCACGCGCGATCAGGAAAAAACCCAAAATGATCATCGGAATCGAAATCAGCTGCGCGGCCGTGAGCGGCCCGAGCGTCGCATCTGGTTCGCGCCAAATCTCGCCGACCGAACGGCAGATTCCATAGCACGTGAACCACGTCCACGCAACGACGCCGTCGGGTGGACGGCGGCGATAGATAATGAAGAGAACCGGCAGCACCAAAATGTCGAGGATCGCTTCGAATATCTGCGACGGATACCGATAGCCGTAGTAATTCGGAAACTTGATGCACCACGGACGATCGGGATTGCAGATGTTACCCGGAAGCTCGTCATTGATGAAGTTGACGAATCGCGTGAGCATGAGTGCGATCGGGAGCATCATCACGACCTCATCCGCAAGCACCGCAAACTTGAGATGCGGGCGCTTGCGTAGAAAAAGCCAGATCGCGATCATCACGCCGATCAACCCGCCGAAAAATCCCATGCCGCCGTTCCAGACGGCGATGATGTTGATCGGATTCGTGATGTAGTCGGAAAGCGTGTGCCGCGTGACGATATCAGCGGCGACGAAAAAGAGACGTCCGCCCACGAGCACGCCGACGAGCGCGTAGACGAGAAAATCCTGAATCTCTTCGGTCGACAAGCCAAGCCGGCGTCGCCCAGCCGGCCGATTCAACCACAGAAACACCAGAATGAATCCGGCCAAGTACGAAAGCCCGTACCAGTGAATGCCAACGGGCCCGAGCTGAATCGCGATCGGGTTGATATTGGGATAGGTAAACCAATGCTCCACATAGCGCGCGTTAGCCGGAGGCGACCGCTCCATCCTGCTCGAAACGCGGCTCGTCGATGCAGCCCAATCTCAATGTCTTAACCGCGCTCGGCGCTGGCCTGCTTTCATTTATCTCGCCGTGCGTGCTGCCGCTGGTTCCCGCGTATCTTTCATTTTTGACGGGTTCGAGCGTCGAAGAACTGCGCGACGGGACACACGAGCTGCATCGCATGAAGATATTCTTGCACGCAGTCTCCTTTTCGCTGGGCTTCTCATTCATCTTTATCACAGTCTTCGGTCTCGGATCAGCGGCGCTCGGCGCGGCCTTTGCCGCCAATAAGGATCTCATCGCCAAGATCGGTGGCGTCGTTATCGTGATCTTGGGCCTCAACATGATGGGCGTGTTCCGCATTCCGTTCTTGATGATGACCAAGCGCGTAGAAGTGTTGAGTCCCAATCGCTCGCTGGTGGCCTCATTCTTGGTGGGAGTCGGGTTTGCAGCCGGTTGGTCGCCGTGCGTTGGGCCGTTCTTGGCAAGCGTGATTCTGCTCGCATCACAGCAGACGAATACTTTGAACGCCGTCTTCTTGCTCGCCGTCTATTCGCTGGGACTTGCGATCCCGTTCTTGATTGCGGCGGCGGCGATCAGCTTCTCACTCGCCGCGATGAACCGGATCAAACGGTTCCTCGGCCCGATCGAGTTCGTCGCCGGCGGATTGCTTGTTGCAACGGGATGCATCGCGTTTTTCGGACTGTTTTCGAAAGTCGCTAGCTTCTTCTCGCAGTTCATTCCCACGCCCAGCCTTTGAACGCTCTCTGGCTTTCGGCTCTTGTCGTACTCGTCGCCGATCAGCTTACGAAGCGGCTCGTCATGCATACGTTTCTTCCCAACGAAAGCCGTACGGCGATTCCGCACGTGCTGTGGTGGGATTACGTACAGAATACGCACGGCGCATTCGGCCTCTTCGGCGATTCGCCGGCGCTTCTCGTCGTGATGGCCCTCGTCGTGCTTGCGATCTTTTGGTTCGCATTTCGCGACGCCGCGCGCCATTCGCTGATCGTGCGCATCGCTTTCGGCGCCATCGTCGGCGGCGCGATCGGCAACATCGTCGATCGCTTTCACTATCATTTCGTCGTCGATTTTATCGACCTGCGCTGGTGGCCGGTCTTCAATATTGCAGATTCGTGCATCAGCATCGGCGTCGTTACACTCGTACTCGTGAGCTTACGCACTGAATCAGTACGTCGCCAAGCCGGAGGATAACGGCCACCGTACGGACGGCGTGATCGCGCGCATCAGCGGCTTGCCGCGTTCGCGCGTGGCTGCGGCGCACAAGGCTGCGCTGATTCGCGTCAACGGAGAACTTGCAAAGCCGAGCTTGCTTCTACATGAAGGCGACGTCATCGATTACGAAGTGAGCGCGCGTCCTGAGCTCGTCGTCGAAGCGGAAGAGCTTCCGCTCGAGATCGTTTTCGAAGACGACGACCTGCTCGTCGTCAACAAACCCGCCGGAATGGTGACCCATCCCGCACACGGCGCCAGCGATGGAACGCTCGTCAATGCGCTGCTTGCGCACTCACCGTCACTTCCCGGTGAACGTGTGCGAGCCGGCCTGATCCATCGCCTGGATCGCGATACGAGCGGACTGATCGCGATTGCTAAGACGGACGAAGCGCTCGCAACGCTCGGACGCGCCATGCAGAAACGCTACATTCAGCGCGAATATCTCGCACTCGTCCGCGGCGTGCCAAACGCGCCCGAAGGCACGATCGACGGCCCGATCGGGCGCGACCCGGCCAATCGCCTGCGCTTCGCGATTCGAACCGACGGGCGCCCCGCGGTAACGCATTACACGATGCGCGAGAAGCTCAACGGCGCAGCGGAGTTGCTGGTGCGACTGGAAACCGGGCGCACGCATCAAATTCGCGTGCACCTTGCAACAATCGGACATCCCGTGATCAACGATCCAATTTACGGACGCGCCGATCATCGGCTCGCATTGCCAGGCCAGGCACTGCATGCCTGGCATTTGGATCTCAAGCATCCGCGGACGAAGGAGCGACTCCATTTTGAAGTCGAGCCTCCAGCGGAATACCTCGACGTACGAGAATCTTTGCGGGCGTGAGCTTCCGGCTCGCAGCGACGAACGGAGCGGCTCGCGCCGGAACGCTTGAGCTTGCGCACGGAAGCGTGCAGACTCCGGTGTTCATGCCGGTTGGGACAGTCGCAACCGTCAAAGCACTCGCGCCGCGTGATCTCGTTGAGATCGGCGCGCAGATCATCTTGGCGAACACGTATCATCTTTGGTTGAGGCCGGGGCTCGAAACGATTGTCGCTGCCGGCGGGCTGCACAAGTTCATGGCCTGGGAGCGTCCGATTCTTACGGACAGCGGCGGGTTTCAGGTGTTCAGCCTCGAGTCCCGTCGCGAACTCGACGACGAGGGCGTGACGTTTCGCTCGCATCTCGACGGAAGCACGCACCGCTTCACGCCGGAGAACGTCGTCGCGTTTCAAGAAGCGCTCGGCGTCGATATCGCGATGGCGCTGGATGTCTGCGTTCGACTTCCCACTGACGACGCGACGCTACGCGAATCAGTGAGGCGCACGACGGAGTGGGCGAAGCGCTGCGCGGACGCGTGGACGGCACGCGAGAAGACCTTGCTCTTCGCGATTACACAAGGCGGCCTCGACGAGCGGTTGCGAGCGCAAAGCGCGCGCGAGCTCGTCGCGCTGGATATGCCTGGCTATGCGATCGGCGGACTCTCGGTTGGCGAAAGTCGCGAGGCGACGGAGCGAATGATGCGGTTTGCGGCAGCGACGCTCCCCGAAAATAAACCGCGCTACCTGATGGGCGTCGGGACCGTGCGCGACGTGCTCGTCGCGATCGATTCAGGGATCGATATGTTCGATTGCGTTTATCCGACACGCTGCGGCCGCAATGGGCGCGCGATGACGCGCAAAGGCGAGCTGCATATCAAGAATGCAGCCTTTACCCGCGATTTCTCGCCGCTCGATCCGGACTGCGATTGCCAAGTCTGCACGACATACACGCGCGCGTATCTCTCGCATCTCTTTCGCGCCGGTGAAATGCTTGGCGCCCACTTGCTTTCATTTCACAATGTCTACGTGTTGATTCGGCTCGTGCGTGACGCTCGCGAAGCGATTTCAAACGGCAAATGGGAACAGTTTCGGAACCCGCTTCTTACGCTCTGAGAGCGCCCGCGCTCCGAGCGCGGGCAACGGCCTCGCCTCGACTACGCGCTCGAAGTTTGCGCAGTATCGCAGATACCTGGTTGTCGACTGTCTTTACGGACCTGCCGGTAATCGCGGCGATTTCTTTGTTCGATCGTCCGAGTGCCAACGATTCGAGCACACGTCGTTCTGTCGGTGACAGTGCCTCCTGTTGAACGGTCGCGAGAACGCGACGAATGAGCTCGATAATGCCTTTCGCGAACCGCATTGCGCTTTCGCTCGGGGCAGCGTCAGGATCTGCTAATGCAGCACGCGTCCATCTCGCTAGATCACGCCGATACTCTTCACTCGCGGACTTGGAAAGCTTGTCAAGAACGCCTTCAGCGTCCGTCATCCTGCCGTTCACGCCCAGGACCGCTGCCGCGGTTATCTGCGAGATTTCAATCTCGGGGATGGCGGTCGCGGCGGCTCCGTCCAGAGAAATTTTCCTCGAGGCACTTAGGACATTCTGAGCCGCCCGATTGGCTGATTGTTCGTTCGATGTCAGCTGATTCAGAAGAGCTGACTGCGCGTGAAATAGAACCTCGCGTGCGCCAATCATGTCTCCGTCGACTGCCAATTCGCCAAAACTTCTAATCTCTGCCAACAATGTTGCCGCTTCCCAATAGCTCTCCTCGAGTAAGGCGAGCTGCGCCGCGAAGATTGAGATAACGGGTCCTATCCGCGTTCTTACATTAGCAGGTACCGGAAGTATCAGTCGGCGCAATGTTCGTGCTGCTTCTAGATCCCCGGCTCGGCACGCAAAAATAAATAGTGAAGAATTCATTGCGTAGATATTTGTCGAGTATAGAACTCGATTGGCCAGGTCGAGCCCTTGTCGAGCACAATCGATCGCAGCCGCCTCGTCAAATGGAGCTAGGGCCAGAGTTCGCATTCGGAACGCCCAAGACAGCGCCGTAAACCCAGCGGACTTGCCTAGTTCTATCACTCGTGTCGCATACGTGTTGACTTCTTCGAATTGTCCCGCACCCCAAGCCACTCGAGCAGCGCGATGATAGGTTCTCGCCACAATCCGCGGATTTGAAATTCCGGGCAACAGCTCCAAAGCAAGTTTAATCGTCGCTCGCGCGCCAAGCGCATCGCCAAAAATCGAGTGCGCCTGGGCTAGAATGCCTAGGACCTCGCATGCCTCTTCTTTACGCTCTGGCACGGGCAGACTCGCAAGACCTGACGCGACGACCCGTGCTTCATCGATATGGCCCTCCCAATCCAATAGTGCATGAAATAGGTGCGCCTTGGCATATGTTCCGAAGCCCGTGTTGTCGAGGTCAGACGATTTGCGTAAATAGCTCACCGCGATCGCGGGCTCACCTCTCGCCAGTGCTTCGAGCCCTCGTATTAGCATGAGTTTCGGCGAATTCTCGATTGTTTTAGCTGACAGCGCAGATAATGCAGCCCGCAAAAGACGTGGGTCGTCAGCGTCAATGAAGTATTGTCCGTGCTGCTCTAGGAGATTGCGAACAATTTCAGATGCTCCGCCTGTGACTGCTACTTTAAGAGCGCGCTCAGGTTTGTTGTGGGTCTCAAACTCTGCCGCAACGTTGGCTACTTCGTGGGGCATATGGATCGCACAATGCGCCACGATCTGCGCCCGAAGGGCGTCGTGAAGTCGCCACGCGCGATCATTGCTCTGTATGAGCGGAAGTCCAACCTGTACAAGTCGAAAGACGTGCTTTGATCCCTTGGGCTGTGCGATCTCCAGCTCTTCGGGCGAAGCTCCTTCGAGCAAAACGATAGCGAGAAGCGCGCGATATTCTTCGGCGGATAGCCGCGAAAGAAGTTGGCCGGAAAGAGCATCTACGTCGCGCCCCTCGATCGAGTCAAGCACGCTCTCAATGTCCTGTCCTTGCTGAAGCAGTCGAATGCCATAGATTGAAAGCAACGGCCAGCATTTGGCGGCAGTAGCTATCTTTTTTGCGGCTTCGAATTCGAGCGGCCGATCGATCGTTGCCGCGAAATGTTGCAGGTCGGCGGGCGTGAGTAGGAGGTCGGTTTCTCGAACTGAGACGCCCTTCTCTCCCTTCGCGGTCCAGGCTACGGTTGGCAGTCGAGGCCAGGTTCTGGACGCGAGAACCCATTTTGAGTCGTCACCACGAGTGTTCTCGATAACAAATCGGAGCAGGCGCGCAGCTCGCTCGTCGTCAGCCAAATGATGTAAGTCATCGACCGCTATCTTATAGCCTCTTCCTGCAACTGCTTGGACAAACCAAGAAGCAAGATCCGATCCGGCGCTTTGTTCGGAGTTTTGGAATGCCTCAGGCAATGCGTGCAACAAATCGGGCAAATCAGCGGACACGGCCTTACAAGGTGCGCGCATTAAAGCTAATGTGCAATCTTCGTCGTGACGAATTTCAGCAAGCAGGAAGCCACGCCGCGACGCAAGGTCGTTCAGGACGGTACTCTTACCGAAACCTGCGGGAGCAACAATTTCGGCAATACGATATTGAAGCGCCCTGTCTACAATTGCAGACAGTCGTGGACTGAGATCCATGCGACCTGACCCCTTCACGAACGTAGGATTTACGGGTGCCTAGGCGACGCCGATACTCACAACCCTATGTGAGTCCCTTGCTAACAAGCTGTGGATAAACAGCCATTACCCATCAATATATAGATTGATTAGTTATTTTACGGTTTGAGCTGGGTGATTTTGCCCATTGGCCGACCTCTGAACGGCGTTTACCTTGATATCGAAACACCATGACAACGAGTAACGCGCAATCTGCACCGGAGGCATTAATGGAGCACCAGCGGAGACTAACGGAGATCGAGCTCGCGATTGTTCGAGCTCTTGCACGCGGTATGCAGAGCAAAGAGATTGCGACGACACTAGACCGTAGCAGACCCACAATCGAATTTCATATTCGGATGCTCTTCGCGAAGATGGAGGCGCGTTCTCGTGCGCAGGTCGTCGCCCGTGGCTACGAGCTCGGCCTACTCGAAGGCGTGGAAGGTTCGGCGCAGATCTAGTTCCGGTCTACTGGATAAGGCGCAGCGCGCGCCCTTTGGTTACTGCCGCGATCGTGCGGTTCACTCCGAGCTTTTTCAAAACATTATTCCGATGCCAAACGACAGTGGCTTCGTCGATGCCAAGGTCCTGAGAGATCATTCGAGCCGTCTCGCCGGCCGCGCAGGCTTGAAGAATCTGAGTTTCACGCTTGGTCAACCTAATCGACGTTTCGTAAATCTGCGCTTCCGATTTCTGCAACGCCTGGAACATCATCCCATAGCCGACAAGGTCGGGAGCAGTATCGCGCAGGGGCTCAAAGTTGTCATCGATCACGGCTTGCATGAGCCTTCTAATAGATAGCGTCGTCCTCGTCCCATACGCGTTGAACATCCGCATTGCTTCGCTTCTGCGGTTCGCATTTATGAGAACGACAGCACCCATGACGCGAGCAAGCAGTCGTACGCGAGTTTCGAACACAGGCTCTTTCGCTGCTGGGCGACCCATTGATAGAGCTCGGTAAGCAGACTGCAGGGATCCGACTTCGTCTCCGCATCCGGCTGCGGCGATCGCGCGAAGACCATGCCATAAAGCCCTTTGTGAATCGTTCACGCGTCCCAGACTCACTGATTCTAGGTATTGCCGCATCGTATCGAAGGCGGCAGTCCATGAATAGAACAGTGCGTCCGCGAAAACAATCCCGAAACGCTCTCCGTATTTTTCCGCGCCACGAAGTGGTTCTAGCTGTTGACGAATATCGATCATGAGAGCACGGTCGCCAATTTCAGCGGCGAGTCCGTATCTTATGACCAGCGCGACGGACCACTGCGTCTTATCGCCGGCCTTCGTGGCAGCGTCTGCACAGAGATCGGCATAATGCAGACTAAGAGCAACGTCCCCAACGTCGTTCGAATAAATGCTCATCAAAGCTTGATAAGCGAGAGCGGTTATTCTATTAGCTTGGCGTAGCTCAGCGCTCTCCGCCGCGAGGTGCGCGTACTTTTCAGCGAGATCGACCTTACCGACGTTGTACGCTGCGGCGCACAGTCTGCCATACGCTCGGGCTCGCCAGAGATCGGGCAGAGCTTCAACGAGCGCCTCGACCGCCGCAATATCGTGCTCCGCTCGCGAATCACGTCGGTATGCCCGAACGACGGCTCGTATCGCCAAAAAGCGCGCGTCGTTCGGAGCCAGCTGGAGCGCGCGTTGCAGAACTTCTTCGGCCTGTTGAATTTCGCGCCTTGCAATGTATAAGGCGGAAAAGCTTTCTCGAATTCGCAGTTCAAGGTCGACATCGGTCGCCGCGACTAGCGCTCGTTGATACAGCTCAAGAGCCTTGTCGACACGGCCTTCATAACGGCTGAGAGAAGCCCTTACGGCAAGGCACGCCGCATTCGCGCTCCGCGTCGCTGCGGGAACAAGCCCAAGGGCATGGTCTACTGGGGACCTGTCGTCGAGATCGCAGGCGTCTAGACCAAATTCTCGGAGCCAGGCTAGCGCCGAGTCAGCATCTGACGGTTTGCTTACAGCTTCAAAATCAATCATCGGCCATCAAGGGACAGCCAAAGACTCCCCCCTCCCTCGGAAAGGCGAGCAGACCACCCTTTGGTACGGATATCACATAACCGGCTACCGAAGCAAGTGCGTTGCTGTTAAGTCCTGCTTAGTAAGGCGAGCAAGCGTCCCCTGGCTAAAGATTTCGGGCCTCTGGCAACCTGCCCAGCTAACCGTGCGGGCTAGGCCCTCGTAATACTGGGGGCGCGGCAGCAGTTCGCTTCCTCTATTGTGGCAGCACTTCACTTCCCCATCGAGAGGAAACGCAATGCTGATCATGTCTCTCGCCGCCCAGCTTCTGGAGGTAGTTCGCCACATAATGGACGTCGTCGGCGGCGTGCCAGGCGGGTTCTAACTGGTGAACGCCTTACCTAGCCCGGAGATCCGGGAAACTCTTAGCCTCATCGGCAGCTGCACGACTAGCGATCCAGACCTGCTCGCGCCTCGGATTCCGAGCGCACTCGAACAGATCGATCGTGCGGTAGTCTCAGGCGACCCGACGATCCTTGCCCGCTGGGCCACAAGCACGGCGCGAACCTTGGACTCGCAGGACGTCTGCAATCTGATCTACGCCGGCTGCAACGCTTACGCAAAGGTGTGGGCAAAGCGCTATGGCCGGAACGACCTCTCAAACGTGGTCGGGTTCCTATTACGCGCTCGGCATCACGTCGCGGACGCGGTTCTCGCGAGAGACAGCGGCTTGGCAGCGACAGCCTAAATCAACTGGATGGCGAGGCGCTGTGGACACTCCACAGCACCTCGTCACCCGGAAAATTCATTTGTCAAGCGTCAGGCAAGCCTGATCGCTTGCTTGCCTTGTTTTAAAAAAACCCTGATTTAATCGGCATCGGGGCCTGAAACCCATACTTCTAACTGGGCACGGGCCTCCGACTATCGGTACGATGCAATCGTCCCCTCCTAACTGCAAGGAAACGGACTATGCACACACTCGATGCCGAAATCGCAAAAATCGTCCAGGATGCTCGGATCCGGCTCAACCCGGCCCGCCTGCGTTCGCTCCCGTCGCGTGAAGAGCAACTCTGTATGGAGTTCGCGCTCTCGATCGTGGATTTTCTGCCGAGCGGCGTGAATCTGCTCAGCTACGATCTTGCGAACAACCCGCATCTTCCGTTTGTCCTCTCGGAAGATGAGCCGTGGAAGTGCACGCTCGCGCTCGAAGCGCAAGACGACACGCTTCGTCCGCTTCCGAAACTGCGTCTCGACGCGCGCATGATGCCGACGATCGAGATGCCGGAGTGGGCAGCAGCATGACGACGATTGCGATCTCAAAACCGGCGCTGCTTTCGCTCATCGGAACGGCGCACGACAACGAATTGCGCGATGAGTCAATGTGCCTCTCGTGGCACTGCGGCTGCCTCGCGATACAGGCAGACCTCTCGTATCTTTGGCAACCCTGCCGCGATCATCGTAAGAGTGCTTCGTGGACTGATTTCACCGACGCGCTTAGCGCGTAACTCTCACTGCCCGTGTGGTGTGGGCTGATCCTCGTTTGCTCTCGGCCGAGGTCCAAATCGCCGAGTTAACGAGGAAAAAAAGAAGCCGGAAGTTGCGACCACTTCCGGCTTCTTCTCTTATAGCTCGCGAACGATCGCGGCGCAGCTCGCGCAGAGCTGCGGATGTTCGGGATCGGTGCCGAGCGGCAAGTACTTCCAACACCGCACGCACTTGTCGCCCGACGCTTTAGCGAGCGTAATCTCGGGCGTCGCGTTCGGAACCTCTTTGAGCTCGACGTCGGAGACGATCAAGGCTTCGCGCAGGTTATCACCGAGCGCCGCGTAGCGTCCGTAGCGCTCGTGCGGAGCGGTCACGTGCGCCATGAGCTGGTAGTCACGCAAACCGTCGTTTGCCGCCACACGCGCACGCAGCGCGCGCAGCTCATTCCATAACTCGATCTTCGGCTCATCGACGTGCTCGATCCACGGAAACGTGAGATCGAAAACGCTCTCGTACTCGCCGCGCAGGCGCTCGGGCAAAAATTGCCAGGCTTCTTCCGTCGTGAATGACAGAATCGGCGCGAGCAGGACACAGAGCGTTTGCAAGAGCTCGAGCGCGGCGCTTTGCACGCTGCGCCGGCGATCCGAATCCCGCGCGCTCGTGTAGAGCCGGTCTTTGACGGCGTCGACGTAAAACGCCGAGAACTCTTGGTCGAACTTCAGCAGTGCAAGGTACGCATCGTGCAAGCGAAACGCGAGATAGTCTTCGCGGACCGCTTTCGCAAGCTCGTCGACGCGGGCGAGCGCGATCTGATCGAGCGGCTCCATCCGCTCGCGCGGAATGATACGCTCGGCCGGCAAGTCGTCGACGGCCGAGAGCAGGTAGCGTAAGCGTAAGCGTAAGTTTCGGTAGACGTTGCCGACGTTCTCGAGCATCGTCTTGCCCAAACGCACGTCTGCGCTCCACTCGACTGACGCTGCCCATAGGCGCAAGACGTCGGCGCCATACGTCTCCATGCCGTCGAGTGCACCGATGTAGTTGCCGATCGATTTCGACATCGCGCGACCTTCGGCGTCGTTCACCCATCCGTACGAGAGGACGCCTTTGTACGGCGGTCCATCTGTTACGGCAACCGACGTGATCAAGTTGCTGCGGAACCAACCGCGATACTGATCGCCGCCTTCGAGATAGAGGTCCGCCGGGAAGGGCATCTTGCGCTCAACAAGCACGCCGCGCCACGTGACACCCGATTCAAACCAGATGTCGACGATATTAAATTCCTTGCGGAAGCTCGTGCCGTTGCAATGGGGACAATGGAAGCCCTCCGGCAAGAATTCTTCGACCGGCTGCGTCCACCACACGTCGCTGCCGTCTTTGCCGAAGCGTTCTGCCGCTTTGCGCGCGACACCAGGATCGAGCAGCGATTCATTGCAGCTCGTGCAGTCGATGGCCGGAATCGGCGTTCCCCACGTACGTTGGCGCGAGAGACACCACTCGGGATGCAGCTCGATCATCTGCTCCATGCGCTGCTCGCCCCAATCCGGAATCCATTCGACGGACGGAATCACAGAGAGGATGCGCTGACGCAAATCGTTGCGATCCATCCCGATAAACCATTGCGCCGTCGCGCGGAAGATGACAGGGTTATGGCAACGCCAGCAGTGCGGATACGAGTGCTTATAATCTTCGTACGCGACAAGCTTGCCGCTCTTGCGCAAGTCGTCGATGATCACCGCGTTGGCATCGAAGATCTCCATGCCCGTATACGGCGCGCCTTGCGCGGTGTAATGTCCAGATGCATCGACCGGATTGAGCGGCTCGAATCCATACGCAACGCCGAGCTCATAGTCTTCGGTGCCATGTCCGGGTGCCGTGTGCACGGCGCCGGTGCCGGTGTCGAGCTCGACGTGATTCGCGACGCCGATCAGCGAGTCGCGATCCAAGAATGGATGGCGCACGGAAGCCCGATCGAGCTGCTCACCGAGCGCCGTGCCGAGCAGCGTCATCGGCTTGCCCAGCTTGCTCGCGACATGTTCCGAAAGTGCTTGCGCCACGAGCAACAGCTCGCCATCCGCTTCGTAGATACCGTACGGCGCTTCGGGGTCAAGCGCGATCATCAAGTTCGCCGGAAGCGTCCATGGTGTCGTCGTCCAAATGACGACGGAAAGTTCGCCCGGTGATGACAACGTAAGGCCGAAGCGCGCGATGATGTCGGCCTTTTGCTCCGGCGATGCGGTGAAGCGCACGTAGACCGATGGCGAGACGTGATCTTCGTATTCGATCTCGGCTTCCGCAAGTGCCGTCTCATCGTGAATGCACCACAGCGTCGAGCGCAGGCCTTTATAGATGAGGCCGCGTTCGGCAAGATCCGCGAGCGTGTTTGCGATCGCGCGTTCAAAGGACGGATCGATCGTACGATACGGATCGTCGTAGAGGCCGGCAAAACAGCCCATGCGCAGGATGGTATCGCGCTGAATTCCGAGCCAGTGCAGTGCGCGCTCTTTGCATTTCGCGCGCAGCTCGATCGGATCGACCTTGTGATAGTCCAGGCCCAGATGCTTGAGCGTCTCGAGCTCGATCGGCAACCCGTGCATGTCCCAACCGGGCACGAAGCACGACCACGCACCATCGAGCAGATGAATCTTCGTGAACGCGTCTTTCAGGAAGCGATTCAGGAAGTGCCCCATGTGCAAGTTGCCGTTCGCATAGGGCGGACCGTCGTGCAAAATCCAGGGCTGCGCGCCTTTATTGCGCTCGAGCCGCTTTTCGTAGGTGTGGTGCTCGGCCCACCACGCGACCCGGGCGGGCTCACGCTTTGTGAGCTCGGCCTTCATCGGGAACGCGGTTTTCGGGAGGTTGAGGGTGTTGCGGTAGTCTCGAGTCTCGCCGGTCATCACGCCGTGGTTCGCGCTGCCCTCAAATGTGTCCACCCACTCCAGGCGATGAATCCCGCAAGCGCCGCGTACCATGCATACGGCCATGCATGCGTCGAGCCGAGCATCACAAGCGACGCGACGCCGATGCACAACGCAAGCGTCACTCCGACGAGTGCTGCGGCAATTGTCGCAGCACGTTGGTCGCGCGTCCGCATCCAAATGAGCGCGCGCAGCACGCGGCCGCCATCCATCGGGAATGCGGGGACGAGATTAAAGACGGCAAGCACGGCGTTGGCGACGGCGACATAGGCGAAGGTCACGCTGAAGCTCGCCGCGATCGGTCCATGGCCGACGCGATCGATGAGGTACGTCATGCCGTAGCATGCGAGAGCAACCAGGCCGCTCGTAAGCGGTCCCGCGATCGCGATGGCAGCTTCGGCGCGCGGTGTCGGCGGCTCGCTCTCGAGCGTCGCGACACCACCGAAAATGAAGAGCGTGATGCCGCGTGTCTGCACATCGAAGCAGCGCGCGACGAGCGCGTGCGCAAATTCGTGGACGACGACGCTCGTAAAGAGCAAAAGCGCGCACACGAACGCGAGTCCGACTGCGAGCGTGTGATCGAGTTCCGAAAGCGAGCTCGCAATTGCCCAGACAACGAAGAGAAATAACGCGATCCAGGAGACATGAAAGCCCACCCGGATGCGAAAGATTTTGCCGAGCGAATACGTCCCGACCATCTAGGCCAGGAGTTCGTCTACCACTTCAAAGTTCCGCTGGGCAAGTGCACGCATTGTGTCAACTTGTGACGCAAGATGCACGCGTAAGCTTTCTCGCTCGTCCCACAAACGATCGACCAATGCGCGCACGTTGTCGAGGTCCGTTCCGCTGCCGCGTTTATTGGGCTCCCACAATGGCGGAAGGGGCCAAGCGAGCTCGCTACACAGCGAAGAAACTTTCGGATCGTACGGGATCGCAAGAAACGGAACGCCGAGCCGCGCAGCGATGATGACGGCGTGCAAGCGCATCCCGAGCACGACTTGCGCGCGGCCGATCACATGCGCCGCTTTCTCCAGTTCGAAGGCCGGCAGGAGCACCGGCGCGCTCGTGCACGCGCGGATCACGGCGGTCGACGCCTCGGCATCCTCAGCGCCACCTAAAGGAAGAAACGCGACCTTGGCTCCTCGTGCCGCGAGCTGATCGACGGCTGCGGCCATCGCTCGCACACCGCGCTCGAAGGCCGGAATTTTTCGGACGCTCACGATCGCGAGCGGATCGCTATCCGCGCCGAGGCCTTCGGCCTCCAAATCAAAGTCCGCATCGCTGCGCTCGAGCATCCACACGGGATCGGCCGTCCGCTCAACGGGGACCTTCGGGAGAATGCGCTCGAGCAGCACACGTGAGGTCTCGTCACGGACCGTCGAGCGGCGCAAGCCGCGGCACATCTCGCGAACGATGAATCGCCCTACGGTGTCGAGCGGCCCGATCGATTGCGCGAAGATCATCGCCGGCTTGTGGGCTCGAACCGCCGCGCGGATGATCCCCGTGTAGTAAATGAGGCTACGGGTGCTGGTCGCGTTCTGCAAGAGTCCGCCTCCCCCCGAGAGCACGACGTCGGCGCGCCCGATCGCCGCTCGCACCGCGCCAAGATCCGCTCGCGGTGTCGACTCGACGCCGTAGCGGCGGCTGGTCGCTTCCGGCGCGTGCGAAAGCACGTCGATTACAAGCTCGGGATGGCGGCGGCGCAGCTCGCGGATCGTAATCTCGAGCAGCGCCTCGTCACCGAGATTCTCGAAGCCGTAGTAGCCCGAAAGCAGCAGCCGCAGAAACGCCGCCTATTGACCGGGCTTGTGCACGAGGTACAATTTGCCGCCGGCGAGATCGAGACTCGTCGAAAAATGTTCGAAAAACCCCGGCCCGAAGAGGCCGTCGGTCTCGGCAGGGTAGGTTTTTAGCCCGCTCATGCTTACGATGTCGAAGCCCTTGAACTCGTAGCGTCCGAAGTGAATTTCTTCCATCCGATAGCCCTTGGCGTCGGGTTCCTTCGCGCCGGAATACAAGACCGGGTCTTCGGAAGTGGCAGCCTTCTGCGTGAAGAGCTCCGGATAGCGCCGCGTGAAATAATCGAACAAGATCAAATCCGCACCGGCGCCCGTATCGAGCACCATGCGTTGCGCGACCGTATTGTTGAGCGTCACGCTCACGACAGGCCGATGGTCGACGACGTGGAGCGGCAAGATATCGGAATCGGGCGTCATCACCGGAGCCGTGAACGCGTTCGACGGCGACGCCGTAACTCGGCGATTCGGAAAGTCGATTGTAATTGTCGCGCTGCGAAGGAAATCATATCCGAGCGTTCCGACCGACTGCGAGTCGATCTGTTGATTTGCAGCAACCGGGCCGAGCGTGGCAACAACGTTGTGCATCGTCAAGTCGCCGACGCGCATTTCAGGAATGACGGCCTGCGCGCCGGTGCGCCGCGCGTTGGCAAGCAACGTCTGCGTATTGTTGACCAATCCAAGGCTCTGCGCGACGTTGGCGTCGAGCGTGATGCCCGGTGACGAGGTATCCAGCAAAAATTTCAGCGTCCGTTCGCCGATCGAAACCTGCACGACGATGTGCGGCGGGTTGAAGTTCGTCGGCAACGTAACGGGCGCTCCGCCCGCCGGGAAAACGACGAAATCGCGGCTGGGCGGAATTGCGAGATTCGCATCGGTGATCGTCGTGGATTGGAACGTGATCATGTTCGCGTCGCTATGATCGCCGGTCGTGGTATCGTCGGAGATCCAATGGTAGGGCGCCGTGTAGCCGCTTACCGTGCGAAAGTCGTCGTAAACGGTCGTAACCGTGCCGGTCGAAGACACCGCATCGGTGCGGACGACATGGTATGTGCTCGGATCGACATATTGAATCGTTCCGTAACCCTGCGCATCGAGATCGGCAAAACGCCACGAGGCGACGGGCAGGTTGACGCGCGTAACGGTCACGCGCCGCTCACCGATGCGATCTTCCGGCGGCAGCGCATCGTGAATCGTCGTGATGCCGTTCGCATCCTGATCCCAGTCGCGCCCCTCGATGCGCCCGCTCTGACGCTGGTATGGTCCCGCACCTGAGACGACCCGAACATCGATGCCGCGATGGTACTCGCGCCGCAAGAATGTGCCGGTGGACGACGAGATCGTCATAATCTCTTCGCGATACTGGTCGGGGGGCTTACCCTGCGCTGCGATCATCTGCTGCCGAAGCGCGCTCGGGTCCATGGCTTGCTGCGCGGCGACCGGATTCATAACGCACAACGTCATGCAGAGCACAACAAACTTCGCGACTCTTGATGACGATGCCATGGCCTACTGGCCTTCGTTGTGAACCAAATACATCTTTCCGCCGGCGTAATCAAAGCCAACCGTAAAATGTTTCAGGAACTCATAACCGACGAGACCGTCTTCGTTGAATTGGAAGCTGCGCAACGAGACGACTTTGAACGCGACAGCATTCGGAATCTTGTACTTACCGATATCGACGGTCATGAGCCTGATCGGCTTGCTCTCGAAGGGTCCGCCGACGCCTCCCATTTGTCCGCCCTCCAAGTTGCCTAAGTATGTTGCGACCTTCGGCGAGATTGCTTCCGGGTAACGCGCAGTGAAGTAGTCGAAGAGAATGAGGCTGGTTCCACCACCGGTGTCGACCACAATATGCTCCGCCGGCGCGCCATTGATCGTCGCCGAAATGTCGGGAACGTGATCGCCGAGACGGATTGGTAAGATGTCTGAATCCGGCGTCATCACTGGCGGCGCAAAATTTCCCGCAGGGACAGCGGTGACATTTCTATGGGCGTAATCGATCGTTAAGCCTACACTGCGAATAAAATCATAACCGAGAAGGCCGACAACGGTTGTTTTCTGCTGGCTGTACGGACCGTAATTGATTGTAAAGGGGATCGTGCTGATGGCAACATTATGCATCGTCAGATCACCCACTCGCATCTCGGGAACGATCCCTTGCTGAGTTTGATACCTGCCGGCGGTGACGGCCGAGTGACTCGCCGACATCCTTAGGCCGAGCTCTTTTGCCACCGCACTATCGATGAAGATGCCGCCGGCACCGCTGTCGAGGGCGAAATCGAGTCCCCGGTCGCCGACCATAACGCGCACGACGATCTTGTCATAAAGAAAAGTTGTTGGCAGCTCGACGGACGTGCGACCGGGAGGGAACGAAAGAAAGGGTCTACTCGGCGGAATCGCCAGATCGGCATCGGTCACATCGCGAACGTCAAATGCCGCGACGTTCGTGTCGCTCTTTATCTTGGTGACCTCATTGTCGGTCTTCCAGTGATACGGCTGCGTATAGCCATTGACCGTTCGAAAGTCGTCGAAGTCCGTTGTGATCGTGCCGTACCGCGTAACCGATTCTCGTCGCAGCTCATGAAACGTCTTTGGATCGATGTAGCGTATCCAGCCGAATCCGACTGGATCGAGATCGGTCTCTTTCCAGGCGTCGAAGGGCTGCGCAACGCGCGTAACGGTGATTTTCATGGGCATCGGCCGCTCGATCCCCACCGGCAGCTCGTGAACGGTCGTTAGGCCATTCGCATCTTGATCCCATGTATGCCCTTCGAACCGGCCAAACTGGTCATGGAATAACCTGTCTTCGTATTCGACGCGATAGTCGATGCCACGATGGAGCTCGACTTCGCTAATGTCGCCGGTCGTCGACGTCGTGCGGTCTTCTTCGCGGTATGAATCCGGCGGTTTACTTTCCGCAATGATCATGTTCCGACGAAGCGTCGTGTCGTCCATCGTCTCTTGCGCTGAGACGGGAACGACGGAACACAGCAAAATAGAGGCCAGTACGAAACGCAGCGCTTTCACGCCGTTATTGTACTACTACTCTCCTTGCGAAACATACGGTAGACGAAGATTGCGATTGCACCGATGATCGCACCGAGTATCGCGCCGAGAACAACGCGAACGATCGAGACGGTCAAAGGTGTATGCAGATGCGAGAACGTGTCGAGCACATCCGACAAGCCGGCACCCACCGCCAGTGCGAAAACCCAGCCCCACGCGCGACGGTCTGATGGGATAAGTGTCGACAGCAGCATCAGGAACGGCCAACCCGCCACGAACTCTTTGAAGCGCGGGCGCACCGAGAGCAGCGCCGTTAATTTCGTGCGAAGCAACAGCTCGAGCGTGCTCGGCGTGACATCGGGCTGATTGCCGCTGCGGATGACCACGAAAAACGCTGCGATCGCCAAGATCCCCAGCACGGCCAGCTGGATGATGCGCACGGGTGAGTTGAGCGATTCACGCACGTTGGTTAGGCGGCCGCCGAAGATCGGGGTCGTCCAGTAGAGCGCGAGGATCGCAAGCGGCGGAACAACCAGCACCGTTTTCACGCCGAAGAAGCGATCGATTTCTTCCATCGTCAGCGGCGTGCTCAGCAAACCGATAACAACCAGCGCTCCCGCGAGTGCGACGCCGATGCCGATCGCAAGTGCTCGCAAGCCGGCGACGTATGGATTCTCGCCGCTCGTCCCACGGAACACCGGGGCAATCGCAATCGCCGCCGCGACCGGGAAGAGCAGCGCGGCCGCAAGACCATCGAGCTTGCGCACCGCCATGTCGTGATGCGCCGCATAGCCGAGGCCGATGATGACCACGTCGAGCGCGCAGAGCGCGATCGCAAGACGAAGGTCAGCAATCCCAAAGGCTTCGAGCATCAAGAGAAAGATTGCGGGCACGGCAAGCGAGACCAGGATGATGACAAGCGGATTGATGCGGAACGGCGGCACCGGCGTCGCATGCCCGAGCGGAAAACCGCGAGAACGCAATCCGGCGGCAATCTCGCGCACGATCGCAACATTGGTCGCTTCGATCGAGCGCTTCTCCCAAAGATGTGCGTACGGGCGAAGATAGACGACCCGAATGTTGCGCTCGCGCACGCCCAGGATGTAGCGCGCAATCTCCGTTTGCGGGCTCAGCTTGTCGAGTTCCGTCTTGGAGATGGCTTGCACGCGCGTGACGCGTCCGGGCAGCAACGTGCCGAGCGCTTCCGTTCCGCGCTGGTCCTGCGCCCTGTCATACCATTCGATCGCGCCGAACGGCAGCTTCGAGCGTTTGAACGCATCAGCCGTATCGTGCAAGTGATTCGGATAGCCGACGACTTCGTTGGCGAGCCCCATGAAGATTACGGTGCCGAGCTTCGCCCCTTGGTTGAACGAGCTGAACAGCGCATCGATCTGCGGTGCACCGTAACGCTCGTCGTTCTGCACGCGCGGATCGACAATGAGATGCAGCTTGCGCGCCAGCGCGAATTGATCTTCAGGAATGCCGAGTCCGATACCGTTGAAGAAATCCGATTGCGTGCGAATCGCGATGACGTAGGGATTCGAACGATTCAAAATGCGAATCGCGCGCGCTCCGAAGCGAACCGGTAAGTCACGCACATAACGCTGGTACGTCGCGTCGTTGAAGACAATCAGATACTCGAAGTTCGGGTCGATTTTGCCACTGCGCACGAGTCTAGCGAGCGTTGGGTTTGCAAGCGGCGTCACGCGGGCTTGATTGATGAGGCCGGCACCAGTGAAGGCGGCGGCGTTCGGGGTCACCGTCCCAACCGCGCTTCCCAACTCCTCGCCGATCGCAATCGAGGTCAGTCCGGCGCGGCGCAGTTCAATTAGGAACTGCTCTTCGTTATATCCGTAGGAGCGGGCGAGCGCGTCGAAGTCCGTCCAGTCCATTGTGATCTCGACATGCTTGCTTTGCCGCTCTTTGGAATAGCGGATCGCCGTAACATACAGGCTCGCAAGGAGCGCTAGACCCAGCACGGCGACGAGGGCCTGGCGATAACGACTCACGGGCACCCTCCTTCGCGGCTTCCGCGAGAAAGCTTCGCGCGCGGCCTGTGGATACATGACCGTAAACTGTGGACAAAACAGGAAAGCCCGCTGATGCAGCGGGCTCTCACTGCCGTCGCGTAGCACATTGCTGCGCTACCGGGTGTGGGCGACGTCTTCACGTTCCGTTAACCAGCACGCCCACCGTTGCTGGGACTCCCGAGATTCTAGCTTGCTAGCGTGCTCCCTCGCTAGTGGTTAACCCAAGTTTTACGGCGAGACGTGACCTGGCTCTCACCCGAACTTCGTTCCGCACGTTTGCTCGAGCAACGCCCATGCGGTTGGACCGAATTCGGCTTTTGCAGATGCATAGAATGCGCCGAGCTTCTTCTGGAAGCTCACCGCATCCGCGACGTTAACGACCATGCCTTGTTCGACGAGCTTGCCCTGTAAGGATCGATTCAGGGTTAGCGTGTCCGAACGATCCAGTAATGCATACTTAGAGGCGTTGCGCTCCACGACGGTCTGCAGATCGGGAGGTAGGCTCTTCCACACATCGCCGTTCATGAGCAGCCAGTATCCACCCCACAGATGATTCGTGATGCTCAGATATTTTTGTACTTCGTAAAGACGCCCCGTCTCGATGTTGGCGAGCGGATTCTCTTGCCCGTCGACGACGTGCGTCTGCAGCGAGGTGTAGACTTCGTTGAAGTTCATCGCGGTCGGGATCGCGCCCAGCGCTTTGAAGAGCTGCACCCACTGTTTGGCTTCCGGGGTACGAATCTTGAATCCGACCAGATCGTCGGGCGTTTTGATCGGGTGCGTACTCGAGGTAATCTCGCGCGTTCCGTTTTCCCAAATATTTCTGAAGCAATAGAGGCCGCGCGCTGCGATCTCTTTGCGCACGTAATCGCCGAGAGCGCCATCGAGCGCCGCGAAGGCTTGCTCGTCGCTCTTGAACGTGAAACCGATGCTCGAAATCGCCGACGCCGGGACAACGGATTGCAAGATGCCCGGATCGAGCGTCATCATCTGCATCGCTCCAGAGCGTAGCTGCGTGAGCATCGCGGTGTCGCCGCCGAGCATATTGTTCGGGAAGAAACTCATGTTGATTCTTCCGCCGGACTCGGCCGAGATCGCGTCGCACATTTGCTTGGCGCGCACATTGAGCGGATGACCGGTCGGATTGTCGGTCCCCATCTTCCATTCGAATTGCGCGGCTTTCGCAGGCGCCTTGATAATTCCGATCGATGCAAACGCCGCAGCGGCCGCGATTATAGCTTTACGCTTCAAGATTTCCCCTCCAGTACTACGTTGCCGATTACCTCGCCACGCTCGACGATATCGTGTGCTTCAGCGATTTCCTCCAGCGGCATGCGGCGTGCGATCGTATGAATCAGACGGTTCTCTTCCAGCAAACAGTTGATCTCGGCGATGCCCGAGGCGCGGTCGTCCTCAGAAATCTCATAGATAAGGAAGAGACGCAGATCGATCGAGTTCTGCATCATCCAGCTGCTCGGGATCATGCTCTCGCCGCTTGACATTCCGTAAACCGCGATCGTCGCGTGCGGCGCGAGAATCGAGGGATACAACTTCGCGTCATTGTTGAGGTCCATCTCGATCACCGCGTCGACGCCTTTGATGCGAGCCCCCACGTCCTCGGTGCGGTAGTTCACGATCTCATCCGCACCGGCTGCGCGTGCGTGCGCGGCTTTCACGTCGTTGCTCACGGTCGTAATAACGCGCGCGCCGCGCATCTTGGCGAGCTGGATCGCATAGTGCGCGACCGATCCGGCACCCCCGACGACGAGCACCGTCGAGCCGCGCTCGACGCGCGCGAGCCGAACGGCCTGGAGCGCTGTAAACACCGGGATGCCCAGACACGCACCGGCATCGAAGCCGGCTGCCTCCGGAAGCCGCGGCGCCTGAGCGCTTGGGACGACGATGAATTCGGCCGCCGTTCCGAAGGCGCGCTTCCATTGACCATTCCAAATCCAGACGCGCTCGCCGATGCGACGGTCGACCCCGGCTCCCAGTTTTTCGATTTCACCCGCGCCGTCGCTGTGCGGAACGATCAGGGGCGCAATCATCGGGCGCGATCCGCTGCGCGCCTTCCAATCCGACGGGTTGACGCCGGACGTACGGATGCGGACGCGCACTTCACCCGGCCCCGGCTCAGGCGTCGCGACCTCGCCGAATTGCAAAACGTCGTGGGCTGGGCCGTTCTTCGTGTAGAAAGCTGCAAACATGAGGAGGGGCTTATGACATCAAGGCGTTCGTTCATGTTCGGAGCCGCGGCGATGGGCTGCTGCGGCCATCTGCTCGCTTCGGGAGCGGCCGCGCTTGCGCAGAGCGCGCCGGCGCCGGTATTGCGCAATGTGCCGAGGATCCGTTACGAATCGGTTCCGAATCTGCTCACGCTGCCCGACGACCTCTATTTGGGCGAATGCCCGGGCGTCGCGCTGAACTCCAAAGGACACATCTTCGTTTTCTCGCGCGGCAATTCGACCGGACCCGCGTACGCGGCAACTGCTGCGCAGCTGCTCGAATTCGGGCCCGACGGAAAATTCATCCGCGAGATCGGTCACAATTTGTATGCGTGGTCGTTCGCGCACACCGTGAAAGTCGATCGCTACGACAATATCTGGGCCACGGACAAAGGCTCCGACATGGTGATCAAGTTTAATCCGAGTGGTCGCGTCGATATGGTCTTCGGACGCAAACTGGAAGCGTCGGATGAAGGCACCGGTCCGCTCAAGCATCCGAATCCACCATTGCCGGCGGAGACCGGACGCTTCCGTCAAGTGACCGACGTGGCGTGGGATTCCGACGACAACGCGTACATCAGCGACGGCTACATCAATTCACGCGTTGCAAAGGTCGACAAGAACGGGAAGTGGATCGCGTCATGGGGCACGCCCGGAACGGCTCCAGGTCAATTTCAGTTACCGCATAGCATTGCTGTCGACGCACAAAACCGCATCTACGTCGCCGATCGAACGAATCGCAGAATTCAGGTCTTTAACACCAAGGGCGAGTTCATCAGGCAGATTCACATGGACATCGCGTACGATCCGAACACATACGTCGCGATCGGCGATCGCCCGACAGGCAATGCGCTTCTCTCCGGCAACATGGCGCCCGGATCACCGTGGGCGGTTGCGATCTCGCCCGGGCCGAAACAGTACCTCTTTGCCGCTGACGCATATCCCGGACGCATCTACAAGATGACGCTCGACGGCGAAGTCGTCGGCGTCTTGGGCGAGTCGGGCAAGAAGCTGGGCCAGTTCGGTTGGATTCACGAGATGATCGCGGTGTCCGAGACCGAGCTCTATGTCGCCGAAATCCTGAACTGGCGCGTACAAAAGCTTATCCTGCATCCCTCGTAAAGGTTTGACAGGGGGGCGTAGCTGTGCTAAAACCCTTACTCATGACTCTCTCTATGTCGATGGCGATTACGATGTCGATGATTACGACTTGTCTGCAAGACGAGGCGGCAAAGATCAGCGTTCGCTGACGATCGGGAGAGACCGAAAAATTGCCGCCTCGCCTTCGTGCGAGGCGGTTTTCTTTTATGGAGTTACTGTGATGCTGGCTGCAAAAAATCTCAAGGAAGACGTCCCGAATTTCGGCCTCCGCACTGCGGGCATGACGATCGGTCTGCTCGGTTGCGGCGTGGTCGGCGGCGGCGTGGCGTCACGGCTTTTGACAATGGAAACGTTGCTCGGCGTTCCGGTGCGACTCGGCCGCGTGCTCGTGCGCGATCTTCACAAACCGCGCCAACCCGAGGCCGTCATCCCTCTGCTCACGACGGATCCGCAAGACGTCATCGGCGACCGCAACGTGCACGTCATCGTCGAAGCGATCGGCGGCGTCGAGCCTGCGCGCACGTTCGTTGACGCCGCACTTCGCGCCGGCAAGCACGTCGTCACGTCTAACAAAGCCTTGATCGCTGCACACGGCGCCGCGCTCTCGCTCATCGCGCAACAAAATCATGCCGCGCTCCGCTACGAAGCCTCCGTCGCCGGTGCCATTCCCGTCGTGCGAACACTCGGCGAGATTCTTTGCGCCGAAGACGTCGTCGAGATCGCGGGCGTGCTCAACGGCACCTCGAACTTCGTCGTGAACGCGATGCGCGAAGGCAGCACGCTCGACGATGCAATCCGTTGTGCGCAAGAAGCGGGCTACGCGGAGATCGACCCCAGCGATGATCTCGACGGCGTCGACGCTGCACGGAAGCTTGCGGTGCTTGCGCCGCTCGCGTTTCGCGTGCGCATCAATGCGGATCAAATTCTGCGCACCTCGCTGCGCGTGCTGACGCCCAAACACTTTGCTGATGCACGCGAGCTCGGCGCCGCGATCGTTCCGCTCGCACTCATCCGTCGCAACGGCGAGCGCATCGAGGCAATGGTCTCCCCGGTGCTTGTCGCAGAAGATCACGAGTTCGCCCGTCTGCGCGGTCCCGAAAACGTCGTCCGGGTGCAAGGGACGCATTCCGGCATGCTGAGCTTTTCAGGACACGGCGCCGGCCGGAGCGCGACGGCTTCTGCGGTGCTGAGTGACCTGGCTGAGATTGCGCGACGCCGTGCGCGCTGGCAAGCGCAGTCGGTCGCCCCGATCGATTTTCGCGAGACGACTCCGCGGGTACCGGGATTTCGGCGCCATGGTGAGCTTCCGGTCTTCGAAACGGGTATATAGACGAAGAACCATGGAACCGCGCCACTTCGATCAAAAAGACGAGGAAACGAACGAGGCCCCCTGGGGTCCCGAGCGCCGCGTCAAGAAGCAAGACTTCGTGAAACCTGAACTTCGCGAGGCGATCCAGCGTTTTCGTCTGGCGCGTGCAGCCCGGCGTGCTCGCAGCAATCCTGACATCCCGATTGGGCCCATCGAGCCGACAGCGCCGATTAATCCCGTCCGCCGCATCAGAAGCATCTGAGCTCGCTGCTCTCGGGAGAGCGCGCGCTCGTCACGGGCGTCGCGTCGGGAATCGGACGCGGAATTTCGCGCGCACTCCACGCTGAAGGCGCGCAACTCGCCGTCGTCGACATCGACGCGGAGCGCGGCGGCAACCTCGCCTCCGAAATCGGGGCGACGTTCATTCAAGCCGATCTTTCGACTGAAGTTGGTTCGCGCGCTGCGCTCGACGCCGCACTCAAAGCGCTCGGAACGATTTCGATCTTCGTCCACTCGGCGTCGCCGCCGCGCCGCGAGGCGCAAACCGTCCTGGCCGTAACCGGCGCGGAGTGGGATGCGATGGTCAATACGAACTTGCGTTCGGGCTTTGTCCTCAGCCAAGCGATCGCAAAGCAAATGATCGCCCAGAAGATTCGCGGCAAGATGTTGTTCGTAACGTCGCTGCACGCAGACTCGCCACGCAACCTTCCGCACTACAGCGCGGCCAAAGCCGGCGAGACGATGCTCGTGAAAGAGCTTGCGCGTGCACTCGGTCCGCACGGTATTCGCGTGAACGCGATCGCGCCCGGCGCGATTCCCGGCGGCGGCTTCGCAGCCGACGTCGGCGCGCTCGAGAAAATGATTGCGCTCGGCCGCACCGGTACTCCCGAAGACATCGCGCAGATGGCGGTCGCGTTACTGTCGGATCGATTTAGCGGCTACGTCACCGGCACAACCGTCGTCGTCGATGGTGGCCTTGCATTATATAATTGGATCCCCGCTCCGGAAACCTAAGCTCCGTTGCGCTCCTCCCACTTGGGCGAGCGCTTTTCAACGAAGGCGCTCATGCCTTCTTGCGCGTCGACGGCGAGCGCGTTCATGCTCATGACTTCCTTTGCGTAAGCGTACGCTTTCGGCTGATCGAGATCGATTTGCGCGTAGAACGCAGCCTTGCCGAGACCGATGACGAATTTGCTGGCTTCCGCTACTTTGCGTGCGAGCCCGAGCGCTTCGTCGTGCAGCTTGTCCTTCGGTACTGCGCGATTGATGAGGCCCCACTCGGCGGCGGTCTTGGCGTCGACGAATTCGCCCGTGACCAGCATCTCCATCGCGCGCTTGCGTCCGATCGCACGCGTCAGCGCGACCATCGGCGTCGTGCAAAAGAGTCCGATCTTGACACCCGGCGTCGCAAACTTCGAATCTTCGGACGCAATTGCTAAATCGCAGCTCGCGACGAACTGACATCCGGCGGCCGTCGCGATCCCCGAGACTTCCGCAATCACCGGTTGCGGAATCTGCTGGATCTTCTGCATCAGCTCGCTGCAGACGTCGAAGATCTCGCGATACGCGTTGACGTCGCGGCCGATCATCTCGCGAATGTCGTGACCGGCGCTAAAGGCGGGGCCTTCGTGCCGCACGAGTACGGCGGCGATCGAGTGGTCGCGACCGATAGCGTTCAGCTCCGCGATCAGCGTCCGCATCACGTCCAGTGAAAGCGCGTTGCGCTTCTCCGGACGGTCGAGCGTAATTTCAGCGATCCCGCCTTCTAAGACGGTGCGACGAACAAAGGTGCGAGCCTCGGCGATCATGTCAGCCCTCCTGCGCTATTATACACCCTAGCGGGCTTGCGGGTGTCCGCTGCTGAGCGGTTGCGTCAACTGAATCGTCGCCTGGGCGCCGGCCGGAATGTCGATGTCGTTTGCCGTGTTGGCTGCAAGCAATCCACCACCCACGAGTC
The DNA here is from genome assembly GCA_049520515.1 of Vulcanimicrobiaceae bacterium. Lineage (GTDB taxonomy): Bacteria > Vulcanimicrobiota > Vulcanimicrobiia > Vulcanimicrobiales > Vulcanimicrobiaceae > JAFAMS01. Next base: position 1,786 of record JBEKPS010000004.1, on the reverse strand, counting down.
CGATTGCACCACCGGCGTTCGTGCCGATCGCCTTTCCCAGAATGTTGCCGACGATCATGCCGCCGAGCGCCGTCCCCGCAGCCCGCGTGTAGTTCGTTTGTTTGTGCTGCTGCACGGCAACCACCGTCGCGTGGATGCGCGACGTCGAGCCGTCCGGAAAGCGAATCGTATCGAAGTTCAACTTCAAATGCGCTTTGCGTCCAATGTTCGCGCGATCGACTTGCGAGAGATGTCCGTAGATCGTCGAACCACCCGACGTCACCATCGTAAACTGGTCTCCGCTTTGTGCGGTCTTCGAACGAAGCTCTTGTTGAATCGTCCCCGTAATCTGCGCGCCCGCCGGCTTGTAATATTGCGCAAGCGCAACCACAGGTAATGCGAGTGCCGCGATCAGGGCAAGCACCGAAATTCGTCTCTTCATGTCCCCTCTTCTACCCCCGTTTCCGGGATCGTTCCCGCCCGGAACGATTTTACCCCAGGGCGCTCAAAAACTGCGCGAGCTCCGGCGTTTGGGGGAATTCGAAGAGCTGCTGCGGCTTGCCGATTTCGTGGATGCGCCCATGGTGCATGAAGATGAGCCGATGGCAAACCTTACGCGCAAAGCTCATCTCGTGGGTCACGAGAATCATCGTCATTCCAGATGCGGCGAGACTCTCGACGACGCGCAGCACTTCGCCGACGAGTTCCGGATCGAGCGCTGAGGTGATCTCGTCGCACAGCAGTGCCTTGGGCGACGTAGCCAGCGCGCGTGCAATTGCGACGCGCTGTTGTTGTCCGCCCGAGAGCTGCGACGGAAAGCTCTCGAATTTCTCGCCGAGCCCGACCTGCGCGAGACGTTCGCGTGCGATGCGCTCGACATCGGGCCGTGCTTTACTCTGCACGATGCGCGGTGCCAGCATTACGTTGCCACCGGCGGTAAGATGCGGAAAGAGATTGAAGGACTGAAATACCATCCCAACCGTCTGCCGAATTGCGCGCACGTCGCGCGAACGGCGCTCGACGAGCCGGCCTTCGACGGTAATCGAGCCCTCGTCATAGCTTTCAAGCGCGTTGATGCATCGCAGCAGCGTCGATTTTCCCGAGCCGCTACGGCCGATGATCGCGATCACTTCGCCGCTTTCGACGCTTAAGTCGATTCCGCGAAGCACTTCGTTGTCACCGAACCGTTTGTGGACGTTCGAAATCTCAATGAGCGGCACGAAGGCTCCGTTCGAAGCTTCTGCTCCAGACCGAAAGGGGGTAACAGAGCACGAAGTAGATGATCGCGACAAACCCGTAGACGAGGAACGGTTTATACGTCGCGTTCGTGATGATCGTGCCGGCTTTGGTGAGCTCGACGAAGCCGATGATCGATGCGAGCGCAGTACCTTTCACGACTTGCACGGAGAACCCGACAGTCGGCGGCACCGCGATGCGTACGGCCTGCGGCAAGATGACGTAACGCAGCGTATCGATGAACCCAAAGCCGAGACTCTCTGCGGCTTCACGCTGCCCCTTTGGAATCGCATCCACGCACCCGCGCCAGATTTCGGCGAGATACGCACTGGTGTAGGCCGTCAGCGCGATCGAGGCTGCGACCAGCGGAGAAACTTCGAGGCCAATGAGCGAGATCCCGAAGAAGCACAGGAAGAGCTGCATCAAGAGCGGCGTCCCTTGAAGAACGTCGATGTAGGCGATGCTCACGCCGCGTAGCACCCTGAGGTCCGAAATACGCAGCAACATGATCCCGAAACCGGCGATGCCGCCGCCGACGAACGCGATCGCCGAGAGCAGAATCGTCCAGCGT
>JBEKPS010000003.1:0-389531 GCA_049520515.1 Vulcanimicrobiaceae bacterium | reverse complement strand
CGACACTCTGTTCGTGTGCTTGCAGCATCTATCGACTTCCCAGAATCAGCAGCGCGACGAATGCGCCTACCAGACCCCCGGCAACCTTTCGTATCCCGTTGCTACGGCGTTTGCGCTTGCGGGCGGGTCTCGGGCGGGGCTCATCGGGCGTCGCCACAACTTTGAACACCTTGTCGAGGCCGGTCTCGCCGAGCGTCGCCAGCAAGTCGGGACGCGTCACGTGCAGCTGCACGGTACCCCCGGCATCGCGCATGCGGCGCAACGCCGTGATCAACCCGTTCATGGTCGCCGAGTCTAAGCTATCAATCTCATCCAGACCGATCGTGAGCGTGTGCTCGTTCTTCTGGGCTGATGCTTCGACGGCGTCGAGGAGGCTTCGCGAATCGCTAGCTCCCTCAAAAGGTGCGAGTTTTTGATACATGACAGCGGGACAGTCCTTATGTAAGTGAGTACTTGCATGCTTAGTTTAAGGCAATTAAACCACGAATGCAAGTACTTACACGCAGGCCCCCCGGTTGCGACTGACAGACCTCGAGCTCGCCCGCCTCGTAGAGCAGAGTGGCCTAACACGACCGGCAGCGCAGATCATCAGCCTTCAGGACAGCGCGTCGCTCTCGTATCGGGCGAACCGCCCCCTCTATCCGGCCAGCATGATCAAGGTACCGCTCGTGGCTGCAGCTCTAATCCTCCGCGATCACGGCGAGATTGCGGCCGGCCCGCACCGCATCGACGCCTCGAACCTCACGACGAACGACGGGCCCTCGCCGCTCATAGCTGGTTATCCCAGCAGCCTGGACGAGCTGTGCACGCTCGCGATCGTGCGTTCCGACAATATCGCGACGAACCAGCTGTTCGACGTGGCCGGACGCGAGCGCGCCACCGCAGTTGCTCGCGCGGAGCTTGGCTTGCTCGATACCGGCCTGCGCCGCAAGCTTTCCGGAGGCCATCCGCTGCTGCGCGATCCGGCGCAATGCGGTCGCAACACGCATCCGGCCAGCGATGCCGCGACGTTGATGCGCGCGATCGCGACCGGCAGCTTTCCCGGAGCGAGCTTCCTTTTTTCTTTACTCGAACGGCAAGAGTGGAACACCAAACTCTCCGCCGGGATCGGCGCAAGCGACCATTTCGCGCATAAAACCGGTGATACCGAAGAGGTCTCGCACGATGGCGGCATCCTCGTTACGGAAAGCGGCGAACGCTTCGTCATCGTCGTCTACAGCGCGAGCCCCGCATGCGAGGCAACCGACGCGCTGTTTGCGGCGTTGATGCGCGCGCTGCGCTCCTTATTGGAGGCGCACCCGTAAGTAACGACGTAATGCCGCCCGCATGTTGAAAATAGTCGCGTTTACCTGCGCACTGCTTCTCGCAGCTACGCCAACGTTCGGAGCCGGCAAGAGCATCAAGGCCGGCGTCGTCGCCGACGTATCGGGTGGTGCGGCCGTCTACGGCGTCTCACAAAAGAACGCATATTTGCTGGCAATGGACGATATGAAAGCCGGCCTCATCAATACCGGCGGAAACACATTGACGTTCGACGTCGGCGACAACGCGACCGATCCGAACCAAGCCGCGAATTTGTTCCAGCGTTTCACAACCGATGGCAGCGCGATTATTCTCGGCCCGACGCTTTCCGGCGAAGCTTTCAAAGCGCAGCCGATCGCGGTACGCGCCAACGTTCCGGTGCTCGCGACGTCGAACACGGCTCCCGGGATCACGCGCCAAGGTCCGTGCGTGTTTCGCGATGCGCTCTCGGAAGAGCAAGTCGTCCCCGCAACGGTTGCTAAAACGTACGCGGCTTGGAAATACAAAACCGCCGCGATCATCTACGGCGATGACAACGCGTTTACGAAAACCGACTTCACGGTCTTCTCCGACGAGATGAAGAAACGGGGCGTCAACATCGTCGACGTCGAGACGTATCATACGAAGGACGTCGACTTTCAAGCGCAGCTGACGAAGATCAAGGGCGCGAAACCCGACGTGCTCGTTATCGGCGCCCTCTTTGATGAGGGTACGAAGATCATCTCGCAAGCGAGCACCCTCGGCTTACACGTACACATGGTCGGCGGCAACGGTCTCAACTCAACGAAGATGGTCGACGCCGCAGGTCAGGGTGCGGTCGGCGCGGTCGTCGGTGCCGCTTGGTTCATCGACAACGGCTACACCGGGAATAAAGCCTTCGTCGCACGCTACAAGAAAGCGTTCGGCTCGCTGCCGGATCAATTTGCGGCGCAATCCTACGCCGCCGCGCAAGTCATTGCGCAATTGGTTCGTTCCGGAGCATCCACGCCAAGCGAGATGTGCGATGGTTTGCGCAATTTGAAGATTGCGGAAACCGTGCTCGGCCCGATCGCCTTCGACGGCAATCGTGACGTCCGCAGCGCACCCGTCATCTTGAAGATCGTTCCCGGCGGCTTCGCATACTTCTAACACAGCAGCTCGCTAACGGGATCTTCCTCGGAGCAACCTACGCGCTCTTCGCAATAGGCTATACTCTGGTGTTCGGTGTCCTCGACATCCTGAATCTGGCGCACGCCGCGATCTTCATGCTCGCGGCGTTCGTCTGTCTCTCGGTCGTGCTCGCGGGTTATCCTTTGGCCCTCGGATTGATCGTTGCGATTCTCGTCGCGGGGGTCGTCGGGGTTATCCTGGATCGCGTCGCGTTCGCGCCGTTGCGGCGCCGCAATGCCGGAACGCTCGTCCCGCTCATCTCGAGCATCGGCTTCGCCATTATCATCGAAGCGATCGCGCGTGGCATCTACGGCGTCAACGATCACCAATTTCCTTCGCTCGTGCGGCAAGCGCCGCCAATCGTGCTCGGGCCGGTGACCTTCACGCTCTTTGACGTCGCGATACTCGGCGCGTCGATTGTGCTCATGATCGCGCTGGCCTACGTCATGCGATCGACGCAGATCGGCCGCGAGATCCGCGCCGTGGCTGACGACCGCATCGCTGCGGCGCTCCTCGGGATCGACATCGAGCGGACGATCGCCCTAACGTTCTTCATCGCCTCGGCACTGGGTGGGGCAGCCGGCGTACTCGCCGGCCTTCAATATAATAGCGTCGTTTTCGACATGGGCGGCCGCATCGAGCTCAAGGGCCTGGCTGTCATCATCCTGGGCGGAATGGGAAGCATTACCGGCGCCGTGATTGGCGGATTCATTCTCGGGATCACGGAGACTCTCGCCGTCGTTTTCATCTCTTCGAGCTGGCGCGACGCGATCGCGTTCGGCGTGATGTTTTTGATCTTGATTGCACGACCCGCCGGGATACTCGGCCGCCGCGCACTCCGAACTGCCTAAGTGCACGAGCTGCTCGCGCTCTTCGCGCGGTATCACACGCTCGTCGATCAAATCGGGATCAACGCAATACTCGCGCTATCGCTTTCCATCTGTTTGCGGGCGGGACAGCTCGCGCTCGCACAGTCTGCTTTCATGGGAATCGGCGCGTACATCTCGGCAATCGCGGTCGTGACGTTCGGTTGGCCGCTCGCCCTCGCGGCGCCGGTTGCAGTCGCGGCATCCGCCGTGGTTGGAGCGTTGCTCGCGCTGCCCGTCGAGCGTCTACGCGGTGTCTATCTTGCGATCGCAACGATCGGTTTCGGCGAGATCGTGCGGATCGTCGCATACAACGTGCAGATCACCGGCGGCGGCGACGGACTCAACGGAATCCCGCCCTTGCTCTCTACACCATGGATCTACGCGACGCTCGTCGCGATCGGAATAATTCTCTACGCCGTCAGAAACTCACGCTTTGCGCTCGCGCAAGCGATTACGCGCGAAGACGAAGCTGCGGCAGGCGGCGTCGGCGTCGACACTGGTCGCGTTCGCGTCGTGACGCTGGCGTGCGCGGGCGCGATCGCAGGCTGCGCGGGCATACTCTACGCGTTCACGAATTTTTTCCTGACGCCCTCAGACTTTGCGTTCGGCCGCATGGAACAGATCCTCGTCTATTGCGTGATCGGCGGCGTCACGTCGCCGCTCGGCGCTGTTCTCGGCGCTGCGGTAATGACGATTTTGCCCGAAGCATTTCGGTTTCTCCAAGATTTTCGCGAGGTGCTTAGCGGCGCCGTCCTCTTGCTCGTCATCGTGTTCGCACCGGGCGGAATCGCGGCGATCTGGCGCGGATTGCGTAAGAAACCGGCTGCGCAGATCGGCAACGCCTAATGGCGCTCGCACTCGAAAACGTTCGCGTCCGCTTCGGCGGGGTCGACGCACTCGCGGGCGTGTCGTTGCGCATCGAGCCCGGATCAGTCGTCGGATTGATCGGGCCGAACGGTGCGGGAAAGACGACGCTCGTCAATGCGACGACCGGAATCGTTCCGCTTGCCGGCGGCATCATCAACGTGGGCGACGTGCGCCTCGACGGAAAGCGTCCCTATCAAATCGCACGCAGCGGCATCGCACGCACGTATCAGAACATTCGGTTGTTTGGTGCGCTCGATGTCCGGGAAAATCTACGCGCCGGTGCGATCCGTCGTAGCGATCTGGATACGAATGCCATGTTCGCGCTGCTCCAGCGCGCCGGCATGCAGAACGCCGATTTGAGCGCGACGGCTTCGTCACTCGCCTACGGTGATCAGCGTCGTCTCGAAATCGCACGCGCGCTCGCATCTGCGCCCGCGATCCTGATGCTCGACGAGCCTGCGGCCGGCATGAACCCGAGCGAAACGCTCGCGCTCGCCGCGCTGATTCGGTCGATTGCAGAGGATGGAATCGCCGTGCTGCTGATCGAGCACGACGTTGGTCTCGTTCGCAAGGTCTGCGACCGTGTTACCGTTCTCAATTTCGGAACGGTGCTGGCCGAGGGGACGCCGGACGAGGTCGCGCGCGACCCCGCAGTCATAGAAGCCTATCTCGGAGTCGCAGTCTAATGCTGCTCGAAGTCGAACGCCTTGTCGCCGGCTACGGTAAGATCGAAGTATTGCACGGCATCTCGCTTGCGCTCGAGGAGGGGACGCTCTGTGCGATCGTCGGCGCAAACGGTGCGGGAAAGACGACGCTCTTACGAACGATCTCGGCAATCGTCCCGAAGCGCGCCGGCAGCGTTCGATTCGATGGCAAGGATGTCACCGCGATGAGCACCCATGCGATCGTGCGGCGTGGATTGGCGCATGTTCCTGAAGGGCGACGGATGCTCGCGCACTTGACGGTCGAAGAAAATCTTCTGGTCGCTGCGGGAATCCGGCGCGACTCGAGCGTGCGCGCCGACATCAATGCAATGTTCGAGCGCTTTCCCATTCTCGGCACACGCCGGCACGTGCCGGCTGGGTCGCTCTCAGGCGGCGAGCAACAGATGCTCGCAATCGCGCGTGCACTGGTGTCGCATCCGCGCGCGCTGCTGCTCGACGAACCATCGATGGGCCTCGCACCCAAGCTGGTCGCCGAGATTTTCGCAATCGTTCGTGAAGAACGCGCGCGCGGCGCATCGATTTTGCTGGTCGAACAAAACGCGCGCGCTGCACTTGCGCTCGCCGACCGCGCCTACGTTCTCGAGCGCGGCAGCGTCGCGCTCGAAGGAACGGGTAAAGAATTGCTCGAGCGCGCTGACGTGACGGCCGCCTATCTCGGAGGCGCATAACCGCTATGTCATCCCGAGCGAAGTCGAGGGATCGCTTACTGCCCGTTCCACTCCGTAAACGGAGCGGGCTTCGAAGCGGGCGCCCCGACGTCGATCGTGATGTCCGTGTGTTGCGCGAGCGGGATCGTGCGCGGATCGCCGGCATACCGGCTACCGTTCAGCCACACCGTCATCTTCTCGCCCGCATGCAACCTGGCATCAGATGCACGCGTGCGCGAGAGCGGCTCGCCCCACACGGCAAAGAACTGCCCGAGCGTAAACGTTCGTACGACCGGTGACTCGATGTGAATGATTCCGTCGGGCGTATGCGTGTGCAGCCAGTAGAAGCACTGGCCGAAAATCGGGCGCCCGATCGAATCAGGAACAGGCAACGCACGTCCGTGATCGTTGATCGCGAGATGCGAGTGAATGTGGTACGCCGTGCCCTCCATCTTGTCGCAGCGTATCCCGGCAACCGGTTCGCCTTGCGGAATGTCGGCGTTTGCGCATAACGGTGGGAGCAGCGCAAATAGAGCTGCGCTCAGCGCCATCGCCAGTCGAGAGATTTTCAACGTGTGTACTGCCTTGCTATCTGTTCGATCATCTCGCGCGCTGATGCGCGCGCGGAATCCGGTGCGGTCACCTCGGCTTCGCCGCCCCAGCCGAGCGACCATCGCACGATCTCGAGCGGATCGGCAACCGCGTAAACGACGTCGAGCGATCCGTCGCCGTGCTCGACGAACCTGGCTTGCGGTGCGACGCGTGCGCGCCGCGCAGCTTTCGCGACGATCGGTGAAAATCGAACCGTTACTTCGGTCGGCTGTGATGAATGATGCACGCCCGAAAGCGAATGAGCGCCGAACGCATTCAAATCGAAATCGGCCGGTCGCTCGAAACGATTCGGCAGAATCCTCGGTGCGCCGACATTGTCGACCGCGAATACGCGCATGTCGGTACGTGCGTGATCGTAGCCGACCAAATAGACGCGCCCGCTCGATACGATGAATCCATACGGATCGACGTTACGCTCGGTGCGAGCGCCCTTTTTATCAACGTACTTGAACGACACGCGCCGCCGCGCGATCTCCGCCTCGCGCAACGTTTCGAAAATTCGCTCGGCTTCCGGCTCCAACACGACTTGATCGATGCGCAGCGCGAGCGACGAGCCCGCCTGGAGTTGAATCGCGCCGCGTGCATCTGCGATATCGACGAGCTTCGACGCGGCATCGTCGATGGCGCTCGCGAGCGTGCCGCCCAGTGAGGCTCCCAGACGTTTGAGCGTGACGAGACCGAACAGCTCGCGCGATGACAGGTTGAGCCGCTTGAGGCTGTAGCCTTCGCTGAACCGGTATGTCCCAAGACGCCGGTCAAAATACCACGGGAATCCGGCGTCGGCCAGAATGGAGAGATACCGCCGCAGCGTCCGCGTGCTGGGAGGTTTACCGTCTGCGATGCGCTGCTTCAGATCCGCGAACGAGTGCCGGCCTTCGTCGATCGCGTTGAGCAATCGCACGAGAAGGACGACCTTAGGCTCTCCCCGTTCTTCTTGCGACGCGGTCATGATGATTTCTGAACCTTCTCCATCCGTATGAAAACGTCTCGTTGGGAGGAGCTTTCGCTCGGCACGCGGATTTTTGAAGAGCGTTCCACCGAGAAAGGTTTTTCGCATGCCCGATTTCCGACGACAGACTGACGTTTCGCGAACCGAATTTCTTCGCCGGACCGGCGCACTCGGAATTGCGGGGGCTACGACTCTTGGCTTCCCGCTTCTCGAGACGCGTCCAATCGGTGCGGCGCCGCTTCCGCCCCCGAGAGAGGTTATCGCAGCCGGAGGCGGCGCGACGATAAAAATCGGCCAGGTCGATAGCTTTTCCGGCGTTTACGCAGCCGCCGGAATGTCACAGTATACGGGCTTGGATGCCGCCTTCGAGATCGCGATGAAAAAAAACAATCGCATCAAGTATGTGATCGTCAAGGGCGACGACGTCTCCAAGCCGGCCACGGGCGTAAACGAGTGTAAGCGCCTCGTCGCGCAGGAAAAGGTTGATCTCCTGTGCGGAGGGGTTTCCTCCGCCGTGTCACTCGCAGACTCCGCGACGGCCGAGGAGGCGGGTGTTTTGTTTCTCTGCATCGGCTCGCACGACACGAATATCACCGGACCGAAAGTCAATCGCGTCTGCTTCCGCACGACGGCCTCGCTGCAGATGCTCGCGAACGCTACGTGCCCATCACTCCTAAAGCTTGGCAAGAAGTGGTATTTCATCGTTGCCGATTACGCGTTCGGAACCGACGGACGCGACCGCTTCAAGAAGATTCTTTTGGCGCACGGCGGGCAAGTCATGGGCGAAGATCTCCATCCGCTCGGCGCGACCGAATATTCCTCGTATATGACGAAAGCCAGCAATACCGAGGCTGACGTCATGGTTTTCTGCAACTACGGACCGGACACGCAGAATTCGGTCACAGCATTCGTTCGTCAAGGCTTACATAAGAAAATGAAAGTCGGCGGCATTCTGTGCGGCAACGAGGTTGCCGTCGGCATGCCGACCGACGAGATCGCGGGATCGTTGTGGGGCTATATCTGGGGCCCGGATGCCGGCGGCACGCGCACCAAATATATTTGGGATCAGATCAAGCCGCGTGCGAAGGACTTCCCGCCGAACTGGCGTCAATACCTCGGCTTCATTGCCGGGGAGCAGATCGTCGACCGTTTGAATGCAGCGGGTACGACGGACACCGAAAAGCTCATCGAGGCGTTCGAAGGCCATCATTACGACGCCGGTAAGAGACAAGATTCGTACTGGCGCGCCTGCGACCACGAAGCCATCCAGGAAACCTACGCCGGGATTCTGCTTCCAAAAAGCAAGCGGCCCGGCCCCGGCGAGTTTTTCTCAATCCACGACCGGGTCGGCGGTGACTTTGCGGCCGGTCCGTGCTCAAGTCCCGACGCCGAGGCGGCGCATAAGATCATCAGTTCTCAGAAAGTCCCGGCTCGTGAGGGCTACGCGGCGGTCAATCTCAAGGGCTAAAACTCCGCAGGAAACCTTCCTGGTATACCGTATTCCAGGGTGCCTGTGTCCGTTCTGCCACTCGAGCCGATCGAATCCGACGCGAGCTTCCGTCGCCGCGCCTATGAGGCGTTGCGCGCCGCGATCCTCGCTACCAATATTTATGAGGCTCCGCCCGCAGCGCTGCGGCTCGACGAACGGCGGCTCGCCGCCAAGCTTGGTGTCAGCCGGACGCCGATCCGCGAAGCGCTCGCTCGCCTCGAGCATGAGGGCCTCGTACAAAACCTGCCGCGCCGCGGCTACTTCATCGTCCGCAAAAATCGCGCCGAGCTAGTCGAGGTCATTACGGTTTGGGCCGCGCTCGAGAGCATGGCCGCGCGGCTCATCACGACGAACGCATCGGATATAGAGATCAAATCGCTCCGCGACATCTTTGCGACGTTCGAAGGCGGGCGTCTGGCCGCGAAGCTCGACGAATACTCGGACGCGAACCTGCAATTCCATCAACGCATCCTCGAGCTTTCGCATTGCGCGCAGCTCGCCCGAACGGCCGAAGGGATCTTGATCCATGTCCGTTCGATCCGTCACCGCGCGATCGGTGAGAACCGCCGGTTCGAGAAATCGATCGTCGACCACATGCACATCATCGAGGCCCTCGAAGCGCGTGACGCCGATCTCGCAGAACGGCTCGTCCGCGATCACGCATTGAATTTGGCTGCGCACGTGACGCAGTACACGACCGACCTCTAGGAGAGATCATGGCGCAAACGATTCCGGCCGGCAAAGAGTTACCGAACCTTTCCGTCGACCCGCCCGAGCAAAAGACGTCCGGCGGTCATCTCGTCGCCAAGGCGCTCAAAGCCGAAGGCGTCGATGCGATCTTCACGCTCTGCGGCGGCCACATCATCGACATCTACGACGGCTGCATCGATGAAGGTATCAAGATCATCGATGTTCGTCACGAACAAGTCGCAGCACACGCCGCCGATGGTTACGCACGCATGACCGGCAAAATGGGATGTGCCGTCGTTACTGCGGGCCCCGGCACAACGAACGCCACGACCGGCGTTGCAAACGCGTTTCGCGCCGAAAGCCCGATGCTGTTGATCGGCGGGCAATCCGCGCTCTCACAACACATGATGGGCGGCTTGCAAAATCTCGCCCACGTCGACTTGATGCGACCTATCACGAAATTCGCGACGTCTGTTCCGACCACGGACCGAATCGCCGACTTCGTGGCGATGGCCGCGCGCGAGAGCTTCAATGGCGCCTATGGTCCGTCGTATCTGGAGATCCCGCGCGACGTTCTCGATCTGAAAATCGATCCATCCAAAGCCGTGCTCCCAAAAGCCGGCGAGTATCGCGCCTCGACGCATAGCATCGGCGATCCGGCCGACATCGAGAAGCTTGCCGATATCATCGTAAGCGCCAAGAAACCGTGCGTGCTGCTGGGACAACAGGTCTGGACCTGCCGCGGCACGGATGCGGCGCGCGCGTTCGTCGAAAAGCTGAACATCCCAGCGTACATGAACGGCGCCGGCCGCGGAACGCTGCCCCCCGATCATCCGCTGAACTTTCAGCTCACGCGCCGCGACGCGTTCGCCGAAGCCGACGTCACGATCGTCGTCGGAACGCCGTTTGATTTCCGTCTGCGTTACGGCAAGAGCCTCAAGTCGTCAACGGTCGTGCAAATCGATATGTCGTACACGACAGTCGGACGTAACCGCGATATCAATCTCGGACTCGTCGGCGATGTCGGTGCGATCTTAGCGGCCGTGACGCAAGCGGTATCGGGCCGCAATAACAACGGCGCTGCGGGCCGCAACGAGTGGGTGAAATATCTACGCGCCAAGGAAGATGCCGCAGTCGAAGCGCGCCTTCCGAAGTTGAAGAGCGACGCGAATCCGATTCACCCGTACCGTCTCGCCTATGAAATCGACGAGTTCCTCACGGATAATTCGATCTTCGTCGGCGACGGCGGCGACGTCGTAACCTTCGCGGGTAATGTCGTGCGTCCAAAGGGTCCGGGACTCTGGATGGATCCAGGTCCGCTCGGAACGCTCGGCGTGGGAACCGGTTTTGCGATGGCTGCCAAACTCACCCAGCCGAAACGCGAAGTCGTCGCACTTTTCGGCGACGGTTCGTTTGCGATGACCGGCTTCGATATTCAAACCGCGATCCGATTTGGGCTTCCGTACATCGCAATCGTCGGTAACAATATGTATATGAATCAGATTCGCTGCGGACAGATTCAGAAGTACGGTAAGGAGCGCGGCGACGTCGGTAACTATCTCGGCGAAGTCGATTTCGAGAAGTTCGCCGACATGCTGGGCATCTACGGCGAAGCAGTGCGCGAGCCCGGACAGATTCGTCCGGCACTCGAGCGCGCACGCGCTTCAGGAACCTGCGCGATCATCAACGTCTGGCTAGACCCCGACGCGTACGCGCCCGGGACCGAAAACCAGACGATGTACAAGTGACGGCGACAGCAACCACCGCGAAAAGCGGCAAAGCCCTCGACGGCGTGCGCGTGCTCGATATGACGCACGTGCAGGCCGGCCCTTCGGCGACGCAGATTCTTGCGTGGCTCGGCGCCGACGTGATCAAAGTCGAGCTTCCGGGCCGCGGCGACATCACGCGTGGGCAGCTGCGCGACATCCCCAACGTCGACAGCTTGTACTTCACGATGCTCAACTGCAACAAGCGCAGCGTGACGCTCAACACCAAGCATCCCGAAGGCAAGAAGATTTTCGAACAACTTCTGCGCGAATGCGACGTGATCGTCGAGAACTTCGGTCCGGGCGTGCTCGATCGTCAGGGCTTCACGTGGGAGCGCATGCAAGAGCTGAACCCACGCTTGATCTACGCCTCGATCAAAGGCTTCGGCCCCGGAAACTACGAGAATGCCAAAGCGTACGAAACCGTTGCACAAGCAATGGGCGGCGCAATGAGCACGACCGGCTGGGAAGAAGGACCGCCGACGAGCACCGGCGCGCAAATCGGCGATTCCGGAACCGGAATTCACACGGTTGCGGCGATTCTGGCGGCGCTCTATCAGCGCGACGTGCACACCAAGCGCGGACAGCGTGTCGTCTGCGCAATGCAAGATTCCGTTCTGAATTTGTGCCGCGTCAAGATGCGCGATCAGCAACGTCTGGCGCACGGACCGCTGCGCGAATATCCGAATAAAAGCTTCAACGGCGTCGTTCCGCGCTCGGGGAACGCTTCGGGTGGCGGCCAACCCGGCGCCGCACTCAAGTGCAAACCGGGCGGCATGAACGATTACGTTTATATGATCATTCAGCCGCAGGTTTGGGAGCCGCTTTGCAAGGCCATGGGCAAGCCCGAACTCGCGCAAGATCCCGCCTGGGCGACGCCCGAAGCGCGTCTTCCCAAGCTCGATGAGATGTTCAAGACCATCGAACAATGGACGAGCCAGTTCACAAAGTACGAAATTCTCGAAAAGTGCAACGAGATCGACGTCCCGTGCGGGCCCATCCTCGACATGCGCGAGCTATTCGAAGACGAGTCGCTACGCAAGCGCAAGATGATCGTCAAAGTCGATCATCCGCAGCGCGGCGAGTTCTACACGGTTGGCAATCCGCTCAACCTTTCCGACTCCCCGGCCGACGTGAAGCGTTCGCCGCTGCTGGGCGAGCACACTGAAGAAATCCTAAATACGCTGGGCTACACGTCCGCCGACATCGAACGTCTTCGCACAGACGGCGCTATCTAGGAGATAATTTCATGGCGTACACGCGACTCATGCATCCGCTCGTTCGCGAGAATGGGGAACTTCGCAAAGCAACCTGGGACGAGGCGCTCGATCGCGCCGCGGCAGGTTTGCGCGATGCACGCGAGCGTGGGGCCACCAAAACCTATGGAATGTTCAGCTGCTCGAAGGCAACCAACGAGATGAACTACGCTGCGCAAAAGTTCTCGCGAGCGGTGATGCGCAGCAACAACATCGACTCGTGCAATAGAACTTGACACGCTCCCAGCGTCGTCGGTCTGACGACAGTGTTCGGTGCGGGCGGTGGGACCAGCTCCTACCGCGAGGTCGAAGAGACGGATCTCATCATCCTTTGGGGTTCGAACGCGCGTGATACGCATCCGATCTTCTTCCATCACGTCCTCAAAGGAATTCACAACGGCGCGAAAATGTACGTTGTCGATCCGCGCCGTACGAGCAGCGCCAAATGGGCCGATCTCTGGATGGGGCTCGAAGTCGGTAGCGACATTGCACTCGCAAATGCCGTTGGACACGAAATTCTGGCCGCGGGTCTCGAGAATCGCGCCTTTATCGAGCGCGCCACATCTGATTTCGATGCCTACAAGGCCTGCGTCGAACGTTACACACCGGAATACGCTGAGTCTATCACCGGCGTTCCGGCTGCTGCAATTCGTCAGGTCGCGCATGCCTATGCGCGGGCCGAACGCGCGATCATCTGCTGGACGCTCGGCATCACCGAACATCACAACGCGGTCGATAACGTGCGTTCGTTGATCAATCTCTCGCTGCTCACCGGTCACGTCGGACGCTGGGCCTCGGGCGTATGCCCGCTGCGCGGACAGAATAACGTCCAAGGCGGCGGCGACATGGGCGCCATCCCGAACAAATATCCCGGCGGTCAAGACGTCGAGAACCCGCAGTCGCGCGCCAAATTCGAAGCGGCCTGGCATGCCTCACCGCTCCCGGAACGCAACGGCAAAAATCTCTCGCAGATATTCGAAGCGGTCGAGCACGGCGAGCTCGATACGCTCTACGTGATCGGTGAGAATCCGGCACAATCCGAAGCCGATCAAGAGAAAGGGATGCGTCTGCTTCGCAGCTTGAAGTGTCTGATCGTCCAGGACATCTTCCTGACCAAAACCGGCGAGCTCGCCGACGTCGTTTTCCCCGCTTCGGCCAGCTGGTGCGAATCGGACGGCACCGTCACGAATAGCGAACGCCGCGTACAGCGCGTGCGCAAAGCACTGAATCCTCCGGGTGAAGCGCGCGACGACATCGAGATCATCGCCGAATTGGCAAAGCGCCTCGGTTCCGATTGGGGCGACGCGACGCCGGCGGCAATGTGGCAAGAAGTCCGCGATCTCTCGCCCTGGCATTGCGGCATGACGTACGAGCGTCTCGAGGCGCTCGGCGGGATTCAATGGCCCTGTTACGACTTGAATCATCCGGGCGAGGTCTTCTTGCACGGCCGTTTGTGGGAAGATCCGATCATCGGTCCGCGTGCGCCCTTCGCAGCGGTTGAAGACGATCCGCCGGTCGAAAAACTCGACGACGCATTTCCATTGCGGCTCACGACGGGCCGGCGCCTGGACTCCTACAACACCGGCGTCCAAAGCGGCGGCTATGTCTCGCCGCTGCGTCGCGGCGAAACGCTCGACATCTCACCGGAAGATGCGCGGCAATACCAGCTTGAGGAAGGCGAGACCATCCGCGTTAGTTCGCGTCGCGGCGCGGTCGAGATGCCCGTGCACATCGATTCGGGCTTGCGCGCCGGCCTTGTGTTCACGACGTTCCACTTCAACGATGACATCGCCACCAACGTACTGACGATCGACGCCATCGATCCAAAATCGGGAACGGCCGAATTCAAAGCCGCTGCCGTTGCGATCGAAAAGGTTGCCCCGGCACGCGATAAAGCCAAGTCCGCGCAAGCGGTGAGCGCCTAGTGCCCGACCTGCACTTCACGTCGGCACAACCGACGGACGAGGAGCGGTCCGCGATCGAGACATTTCTCGAGCGAGAAATCCCACGCCGCGACCTGTTGCTTCCGGCCCTGCATTCGGTCAACGACCGTGTCGGCTGGATCAGCGCCGGTGCGCTCAATCTCATCTCCGAACGCTTGGACGTCGCGCCCGCCGAAGTGTACGGTGTTGCGACGTTCTACGCGATGTTCGCGATGAAGGAGCAGCCGCGAAAGGTCGTGCACGTCTGCGACGACATCGCGTGTCAAACGAATGGCGCAGACGCCCTGTGCGCCGAGCTCGAACGCACCTGCGGTAAAGCCGGCACGCCTTCCATTACCGCGGACGGAAGCTTCACGTGGCTGCGGAGTCCATGCCTCGGACTTTGCGAACGCGCCCCTGCGGCGCTCGTCATCGAAGCCGGGCCGGTTCCCTGGGGACGCGCGGTCGCACCAATGAATGCAGGCGACGTCACGAGCCTTGCGCAGGGCGGAACGATCGGCGCGGCTTCACGTAACGGTGCTTCCCGCCCCAACATCGGCGGCGGTCCGTTCAAGTTGCTCGCACGCGTCGGAAAGATCAACCCCGAAGATATCGACGAGTATCGTGCGCATGGAGGTTATGTTGCGCTGCGCCGCGCGCTCGAGCTCGGTCCAGCCGGCGTGGTGCGCGAAGTAAACGCATCGAAGCTCGTGGGACGCGGCGGCGCCGCGTTCCCGACCGGTCGCAAGATGGATGCGGTCGCCAAAGAAGCGGTGCGTCCGCATTATCTCGTCTGCAATGCCGACGAATCCGAACCGGGAACATTCAAAGACCGGGTCGTGATGGAGAACGATCCGTTCGCGGTGATTGAAGCAATGACGATTGCAGCGCTCGGCGGCGGTTGCGAACAAGGCTTCATTTACGTGCGCGGCGAGTATCCGCTGGCGGCGGCTCGTTTACAGAACGCAATCGATCAGGCTCGCACTCGCGGCTTGCTCGGTGAGAACATCTTCGGCAAAGGGTTGAACTTCGACATCGAGATCCGCCGCGGCGCGGGTGCGTATATCTGCGGCGAAGAGACCGCGCTCTTCAATTCGATCGAAGGCAAACGCGGTGAGCCGCGCAACAAGCCGCCGTTCCCCGCGCAATCGGGCGTGTTCGGGAAACCGACGCTCGCCAACAACGTCGAAACGCTGGTGTGTCTGCCGCTGATCATCCTCGAGGGCGGTGACGCCTTTGCACGCATCGGCACGGAGAACTCAACCGGACCGAAGCTCTTCTGCCTGTCCGGCTGCGTCGAGCGGCCGGGCGTTTATGAAGTGCCGTTCGGAACGACGCTTGGTGAGTTAATCGAGCTCGGCGGCGGTCTACGCGGAGGCAAGAAGCTTCGAACGGTTCTGATGGGCGGCGCAGCCGGCTCGTTCGTCGGCCCGGATGCCCTCTCGATGCCGCTAACGTTCGAAGCGACGCGCGCCGCGGGGACAACGCTCGGATCCGGCGTCGTAATGGTCTTCGACGAATCGATCGATCTCGGTCACACGCTGCACCGCATCGCAGCCTTCTTCCGCGACGAGTCGTGTGGTCAGTGCGTGCCGTGTCGCGTCGGCACCGTTCGTCAGGAAGAAGCGTTGCATCGCATCGCCCACTCGCCAATCGACAAACGTACCGTCGACGTCGACTTGCTGGCCGACGTTGGACGCGTCATGCGCGACGCGTCAATCTGTGGTCTGGGACAAACCGCCGCCGGCGCAATCGATTCCGCACTCAAATTGGGATTACTCGCATGATCGTTCCACACGCACCGTTCGAAGCGCCGCCGCGCACGCTCGAGATAACGATCGACGGCAAGACCGTTACCGTTACCGAGGGAATGACGCTGCTCGAAGCCTGCCGCCAAGCGGCGATCGAAACGCCGACCCTCTGCTATCTCGAAAATCTTACACCGGTAAACGCCTGCCGCGTCTGCGTCGTCGAAGTCGAAGGCTCGCGCGTGCTCGTGCCGTCCTGCGCTCGCAAAGCCGAAGCCGGAATGGTGGTAAAGACCGACTCCGAGCGCGTCCGTCATAGCCGCAAGATGGTGCTCGAATTTCTCGGCTCGTCAGTCGATCTCTCGACCGCGCCGGACGCGCAGCGCTACATCGCGCAATACGACGCCGACCCCGGTCGCTACGGCGCGGAAGCCGCGACGGTGGCCCAACCCATAAAAATAGACAACGATCTCTACGTGCGCGATTACTCGAAGTGCATCGCCTGCTATAAGTGCGTCGAAGCCTGCGGGACCGACGCGCAAAACACGTTCGCGATCGCGATGGCCGGACGCGGATTCGACGCCCACATCTCGACCGAATTCGACGTTCCGCTGCCCGATTCGGCGTGCGTATACTGCGGCAACTGCATCGGCGTGTGCCCAACGGGTGCGCTGATGTTCAGCTCCGAGCACGAGATGCGCGAAGCCGGCACGTGGGACGAAAAAGAGCAGACGGCGACCGATACGATTTGTTCGTATTGCGGCGTCGGCTGCACCTTAACACTTCATGTACAAGACAACTCTATCGTGAAAGTGACGTCACCGGTCGAAAACGGCGTCACCAGCGGCCACCTTTGCGTCAAGGGACGCTTCGGCGGCGTCTACGTTCAAAGCACATCGGGGGAAGCCTAGACAACAACTATCGGAGGGGCAGGATGTCAACAACTTCAGAAACGCTGGGTACGGAATACCGCGGGTTAAAGAACCCATGGGTTCAACTTGTCGCAGGCATCGTTTGCATGGCGATGGTTGCGAACTATCAGTACGGGTGGACGGCGTTCGTTAACCCGATGGCCGCGAAGAACGGCTGGGGCATAGCGGCGATTCAAGTCTCGTTCACGGTCTTCGTACTGGTCGAGACGTGGCTTGTGCCATTCGAGGCCGCGCTCGTCGACCGCCATGGGCCACGCGTGATGGTCATGATCGGCGGCATTCTTGCAGGTCTTGCATGGGTCATCGATTCGAGCGCCACGACGCTGCCAATGCTCTACATCGGGGGCGCGGTCGCCGGCGTCGGCGCAGGTATTGTCTACGGCACCTGCATCGGTAACGCACTCAAGTGGTTCGCCGGACGCCGTGGTCTCGCGGCGGGTTTGACGTCCGCGGGGTTCGGCGCCGGCGCGGCCATTACGGTCGTTCCACTGACCATGATGATCGCATCGAGCGGTTATCAGCACACGTTTTTGTTCTTCGGTATTCTGCAAGGCGCAATCATCGTGATCGCCTCGCTCATCCTGATCACGCCGCCCAAGACGAAACCCGTCGATACGACGCCGCCGCGCGTGCTGCAAGGGACGTACGATCACACTCCCGCCCAGACGCTACGCTCTCCCGTATTCTGGGTGATGTACGTGATGTTCGTGTTGGTCGCGGCCGGCGGGCTTATGGCCGTCGCGCAGCTCGGTCCGATCGCGAAAGATTACTATGTCGACACGTTCCCAGTCTCGCTGCTCGGAATTACTTTGCCGGCGTTGACCTTTGCGCTGTCGCTGAACAACATCATGAACGGCGTCACCCGCCCGCTGCTCGGCTTCATCTCAGATCGCGCCGGACGTGAGATTACAATGTTCTGGGCATTCCTGATTGAAGGCATCGGCATTCTAGCGCTGATGAAGTGGGGGACGACACCGGTTTCATTCGTCATCCTCTCCGGACTCGTATTCTTCGCATGGGGAGAGATCTTCAGTATCTTCCCGTCGACGACGCGCGACCATTTCGGTCAAAGATACGCGACGACGAACTACGGAATGCTGTACACGGCGAAAGGCACCGCCGCCCTGATCGTTCCGTTGGCGAGCGTCATCACAGCTGCTACGGGCAGCTGGTCAGCCGCGCTCGAGATTGCCGCCGCGATGAACGTCATCGCTGCCGTCATGGCGATCGGCGTTCTTAAGCCCGTCCGCCTCTGGGATAACAAACAACCTGTCCCGGAACCAGCCGTTCCGGCTGCAGTACCGGCTAGTTAAGGACAACAATAATGAAACGCAGCTTCTTCTTTGCGGCCACGCTCGCGCTCGTCGTCACCGCTTCAGTAGTTCCGACGCGCGCGGCCGACAAGGTCCAGCTCGACGTGCTGATCGCGTCGAATGCACAACACGCCTTCACCGAGATCATCAAAGACTACGAAGCCAAACATCCCAGTGTCGAGATCAAGCCGCAATTTCTCGGCGGCGCTACGATCGCGAAGATGGTTGACGAAGGCAAACCTGCCGATGTCGCGATGGCCGGTAGCACGATCCTCAAACGCGAGGAAAGTCTCCTCGAAAAGCCCATCGACATCTTACAAAACAAAGAAGTCATCCTCGTCCCCAAAGGCAATCCGGGTAAAGTTACGGGCCTCAAAGATCTCGCCAATCCCGGCGTCAAGCTCTCGCTCGGCACGCCATCCTCGGCCGTCGGCACGATCGCCAGTCAAGTCATTCAAAAAGGCGCCGCCGAGTGGGGATTCGACTTCGTCCAGAACGTTCGTAAGAACATCGTCGTCCAAGAAGACAAAGGCAGCGACGTGTTGGCCGCGCTCGGACCGAAAGCCGACGCGACGATCACGTTCGCGTCGGACGTCGATCCATCCAAGTATCAAACGATCATGATCGACGATAAGTACAACGTCGTTTCGACCTATCAAATCGCGGTCGTCAAAGCGTCCAAGAACGCTGCCACAGCGAAGGACTTTGCAGACTTTGCTTCGGGTCCGGTGGGTCTCGCAACGCTCCGGAAATTCAACTACCTGCCGCCTCCCCCGAAATAGGTTGTTCTTCGGTTCGATAACGAGCGCGGCGCTATTCGGTGCCGCGCTTTTGTCTCTCGCACTCAATCTTCCGGTTACGGGCGATGACGGCGCCGCCGGATTGCGCCTGCGCGACGCGGTCAGGCTGGCCGTCGACGATCTGCGGACGAGTGGCGTCAACATCAAATTGGTGACACCGGCCGGCGCCGGAGCCGTGGAAAACGCACACCAAGACGAAGGCACCGACAATTCGGTGGACGTCGAGGCGGCACCGGCGATCGCGCGTGCTGCAGCGCGCTCGAACACGCGCATTCTCATCGGCCCGCTGCGCAGCAATGTCGCCGTTGCCCAAGCGCCCACGCTACGAGCGTTGCATGAAGTCGCAATCAGCGGCACGGCCGGCGGACCGAGCGATCCTCAGTCGCCGGTTTTTCGGCTGACGCCGAGCGAACATCAGTTGGCGCAGCTGGCATATCGCACCATGCGCCGGTCGTTCGGTCCGCGCATCTGCGTCCTCGACGACGCATCCGATGATGGAGAACGGCGCGCACGGATCATGACCGCGTTCCCGGGCGTCACGCGAGGCGAATGCGTCAGATCCGCCGACGCGGTCTATTTCGCCACAACCAGTCGCGAGCCGGTCTTTTGCTCGAGGCGGACGGCACTGCGCGCGAATCCGCTCACGCTCCTGATCGAAGTGTCACACCGAGGCTTCGACCCAACCGCCTTTGCCGACGCAGGCCAGCTCTTCCGCGCGACAGCCTCACCGATTACGCGCACGCCCGCGATCCTTGCGGTGGCCGAGCGCTATCACGCGCGGGAACTCGAATTTGCGAGCGACGACGCGCTCCGAACGTACGCAGCGGTCCAGGTCGCCGCGCAAGTTCTTAAGCGTGCCGGCGGCGGCCGAAGCGACCTAACCGCGATACTTCGAACGCAGAGTTTCTCCACGGCGCTCGGACCGGTACGCTTCACGAAGGACGGCGATCCTGCAGCGCCCGCTATGCGCGTCGTCCGCGTAAACTAGAGCGTCAGGCGGTCGCGATTTTCGCTGCGGCCTCGAGACCCAGATCCGAAATGGACGCTTCGCGCATCTTATATTTTTGGATTTTACCGGTCACGGTCATCGGGAACGTTTCGACGATCTTGACGTAGCGCGGGATCTTATAATGCGCGATCTTGCCTTTGCAAAACTCCTGAATTGACGCCAGATCGACGCTTGCGTTCTCCTTGAGGACGATCCACGCGCAGAGCTCCTCGCCATATTTAGCGTCCGGCACGCCTACGACTGCGACGTCTTTGACGGCAGGGTGTGAGTACAAGAACTCTTCGATCTCGCGCGGATAGATGTTCTCGCCGCCGCGAATCACCATGTCTTTGATGCGGCCGCTTATGTTTACGTAGCCTTCGGCATCCATAATCGCGATGTCGCCGGTGTGCATATAGCGCGCAGCATCGATCGCTTTGGCGGTATTGTCGGGGTCGTTCCAATACCCAAGCATCACCAGATAACCGCGCGTGCACAGCTCACCGGGCGTCCCGCGCGGGACGATCTGACCTTGCTCGTCGAGGATCTTACACTCGACGTGGGGATGAACGCGACCGACGGTCGTCGTCTGCTTTTCGATCGAGTCGTGCTTGCCGGTTTGGAAACTAACCGGCGACGTCTCCGTCATCCCGTAGCATATCGTCACTTCAGGCATGTGCATCTCGGCTTGTACGCGCTTCATGACTTCGACGGGACACGGCGAGCCGGCCATGATCCCGGTCCGCAACGAGCTCAAATCGTAGTCTTTGAAATTCGGCAACGCAAGCTCCGCGATGAACATCGTCGGCACGCCGTACAAGGACGTGCAGCGTTCAGCCGCTACTGCTTCGAGTGTCGCGGCTGGATCGAAGGTCGGCGCAGGGATGATCATCGCGGCACCGTGCGTCACGCATGCGAGATTTCCGAGTACCATCCCAAAACAGTGATAGAACGGGACCGGAATGCAGACGCGATCGAGCTCGCTGTACCCGCAGCCCTCACCGATGAAGAATCCGTTATTGAGCAGGCTATGGTGTGAGAGCGTCGCGCCCTTGGGGAATCCGGTCGTACCCGAGGTGTACTGAATATTGATCGCGTCGTCGGGCTGCGTACGCTTCTGCCGCTCCGCCAGCGTCTCGGGCGAAACCCCGATCCCGAGCGCCCGCACGTCGTTCCAGCGGATGGCGTCGAGCTCGACGCCCGGATCATCGTCGCCGATCAACACGATCTTCCGCAGCGACGGCAGGGCGTTACGCACCTCAGCCAGCATGCGGGCGTACTCACTCGTCTTATGCCGCACTTGCGTGAGCAGCACGCTGACGCCGCTCTGTTGCAGGGCGTAGGAGACTTCCGAGGTGCGATAGGCCGGATTGATATTGACCAAGATTGCACCGATCTTGGGCGTCGCAAACTGCGCGATAATCCATTCGGCGTTGTTGGTCGACCAAATCCCGACGCGATCGCCGTGCGCCACACCGAGCGCGATCAAACCGCGCGCAAACTCTTCGGCCGCTCGCTGCAGCTCGAGGTAGCTCAGGCGAACGTCTTGATATGATGAGACTACGGCGTCGCGATCCGGAAAGCGTTTGACGACATCGTCGAAATATGAGCCGATCGTCGCACCGATGAATTCGACGTCGCTTGCCCCGTGGACGTAGCTGAGAGCGGTACTCATCTTCCCTCCCCCTAATCCGGCTCGCTGAGCAAGAATTCGAGGTCATCGCGTGTGAGCGCCTTCGCGACGGCCGAGTCGGCACGAATGACGCTCTCGGAGAGCTCCCGTTTGCGCGCGGCAAGCGCGCGAATCTTCTCTTCGACGGTTCCGCGTGTCAGCATCCGATACGCAGTTACCGGGTGCCGTTGGCCGATTCGGTGCGTCCGGTCGATGGCTTGACGTTCGACGGCGGGATTCCACCATGGATCGTACAGGATCACGTAGTCAGCGGCGGTGAGGGTTAGGCCGACGCCGCCGGCTTTAAGCGAGCACAAGAAGACGGGCGGACCATCGTCGCTCTGGAAGCGCTCGACCTCTGCCTGCCGGTCACGGTCTTTGACGGATCCGTCCAGGTACGCGAACCCGACATCGCGCCTATACAGATCGTCCTTGATCAGACGCAACATTGAAGCGAACGCCGAGAACACGAGCACGCGATGGCCGCCGTCGCGAATCTCGTCGATCGTTTCACGCAGCGCTTCGAACTTTGAGCTGCTTTCCGGTTCCTCGAGAAAACGCTTTACGAGCAAGCCCGGATGCGCGCAAACTTGCCGCAAGCGCGTAAGTGCCGCGAGCACATGAATGCTCGCCTTCTCCTGCGGCGCGTCGTCCCAGCCATCCAGAATCTCACGGCGCGCGGCTTCCGCGATAGCACGGTAAAGCTGACGCTGCGCCGGCGAAAGATCGACGACGATCTCCGTCTCCGTGCGTTCCGGCAGTTCCGGCGCGACCTCTTCTTTGGTGCGCCGTAAAACGAAAGGCTGGAGCCGCGCGTGCAAGCGTGAAACCGCACGCTGGTCGCCGCTCGCGATTGGGACCTCGAAACGGCGACGGAACGAGCTCTCCGTTCCGAGCAGGCCCGGTTCAAGAAATGCGAAGATCGACCAGAGATCGCGCAGCGAGTTTTCGACCGGGGTACCGGTCAGCGCGAGACGATGCTCGGCGCGCAAGCTGCGCACGACCTTCGAGATCTGCGAGCTGGGATTCTTCGCGTTTTGCGCTTCATCCAGGATGATCGTGCGGAACTTGAATTGCGCCAGCTTCTCCGCATCGATGCGCGCGAGCGCGTAGGACGTTATGACGACATCGTATTGCTCGATCTCGTCGTAGCGCGCCGCACGGTCGCTGCCGGAGGAAAGCTTGAGCGCGCGCAGCTGGGGAGTGAACTTCGCGATCTCATTCAGCCACGTGTGCGTTACCGACGTCGGTGCAATGACGAGCGACGGCGCGGGCCCGTCGACCTCTTTGCGCCGCAGAAGATACGCGAGCGCGACCGCCGTCTTGCCGACGCCCATCTCGTCGGCGAGGATTCCGCCAAAACGAAAACTCGCAAGATAGCTGAGGTAATCGAGGCCTCGCTCTTGATAGTGGCGCAGCACTCCGGCCAGCGTTTTCGGCGGTTCGATCGTCTCGAGTCCGGAGAAATTCCGAAGGCGCTCGCGCAACACTTCGACTTCTTCCGGCAAACGCACGTGACCGAACGATTCATGGATTTCATCGCGTAACGCTACGAGTGCCGCGAGTCCGCTCTTCGGCCGTGCCAGCAAATCTTGCAACAGCTCTTCACGGTCGCGCAGCGCGCCGACGTCGACGAGCTTCCCTCGCACGTCGGCGTAACGTCCGCCGCTCGCCAAGATCGCGCGCAGCTCTTCGGCCGAAAGCGGCTCGCCTTCGTCGACGAGCACGTCGATTTCCAGTTCGAACCAATCTTCGGCACCGTTCGGCGGACGCGCACCCACGCGTAAATCCAGACGTGTCGACGTCGATACGCCACCGAGCGTCGCGTCGAGCTCGATGTCGAGATCGCTCCATTGCGGAAGCGTTTCGCGAACGAACTCCGCTGCGCGCTCCGGCCCGTGCATTGAAAACGTTCCGTCGAAGCGCGGAACGCAACCGGCTTCGGTTAATCGATCCGCGAGCGCGCGCGAGGCTTCAAATGGAAAGCGCACCAGGCGCCCGCCGATCGTCGCAATCGCACCGTTCGTCGAGAGTCCGGCGTTGGCACCCGAGGCTTCGTCGTAAAGTTGCGCGCGGATGATGAGCGCGCCCTCACGCCATGCCATTGAGAGGCGACCTTTCGGGTCCCGAACGTCCTCGATCCCGAACCGTTCACGCTCCTCGAGCGCAAGATACGGCGCTACCTTTGCGAGCGTCTCGAGCGACGGCTTACCGTCAGGCGGCGCGGACTCTGCATTGCGCGCAGCGGCGATCGCGCGCTGCGCACGTGTGGCATCCAGCGTCGCGTCCAAGAGATATGCGCCTTGCTCGTCCGCAATCCAAGCCGGCGGACCTTCGAGGATGACGAGATCACGCACGTTTAAGCGGCGGCCGTCGGAGGTTTCGAATCCGGGGATAGGTATCGCTCCGCGCAAATTTGCGACTAAACGAACCCCGCGTGGATCGATCACAAACGAGGGCAGCTCTTCCGGATGCCGGCGCGAATCGGGTCTGTCGTCGTAGCGCACGCGCGGATGACGCGAGAGGCGGAACATGATTTGCGCGAGCGCGCGCGAGCTTGGGCGCGGTCCGAACGCATCGCTCAAGACGCCGTCGCGAACAAGATTGCGATCGTGCTCGTCCCAGTCGTCGAGCGGCGTTTGATCGAGCATCGTTGCGATCGCTTCGCCTTCACGCAATACACCACGAAGACGCGGCGTGTCCAGAAAGAGCGAGCACGACAAACTCGGCACATCGCCGTTTGGAGCAAAAGAAAAGACCGCCCAAATTTTTCGCGCGCGGCTATCCGATGCGAGCACGACCTGCGGAAGCCAGTCGAGCGCACCGTTCTGCGGCGCTTCTTCCGTTGTCTCGACGTATGCGTCGCTGTGGACGCGCACCGCTTCGAGCGCGGCCACCACATGCTCGCAGATTCCCGATCCTGAGCAGTCGCACACCGCGCGCAAACCTTGTGGACCGGTGCCGCCCGCCCATTCGATTGCAACATCCGGTGCGTGTCCGTTCGATCGAACGCTCGCCTCGATGCGCGCATCGTCGACGGTGCGTAAGGTGACACCGCCGGCGTCGACGAGCTCAAGCGCCGGCCGGACTATATCACGTGCAAACCACGAAGCGATCGAGGCCGGAAGCCTCGATCGCCACGTAACAAACCCAGTCAGTGGAGCCTGCGCACAGCGCTCTTACGCCGGTTGAATCTCCGGCGCCGATGGCGCCGCGGGAGGCTCGATCGTCGGAATTTTGCTGAAACGCAGCTTGTCGGGATTATCCGGATCGACTTCGCACAGAATGCGATCGCCGGGTCCGAACCTGCCGCGCAGCATTTCTTCCGCGAGCTCGTCTTCAACTTCGCGCTGGATTGCTCGCCGCAACGGCCGGGCACCGAATTGCGGATCCCAACCCTTCTTGGCCAAGAGTGTCTTGGCTTCTTCCGTTGCCTCGAGGAACATCTCTTGCGCCTTGACTTCGCGAATGACTTTCTCGAGCTCGAGTCCGACGATTTGTTCGATCTCCGGACGCGACAACTGATGGAAGACGACTGTTTCGTCGAGACGGTTGAGGAACTCAGGGCGGAACGTATGCTTGACCTCTTCGAGCACCTTGTTCTTCATTCGTTCGTAGGCTACGTCGTCGCTCTGCCCTGCGTCACGCTGCGGACGGAAGCCGACGTCGGTGTTCGTCTGCATGCCGACTGCGCCGACGTTCGAGGTCATGATGATGACGGAGTTTTTGAAGTCGACCGTACGGCCTTGCGAATCGGTCAAGCGGCCATCTTCAAACACTTGCAAGAGCAGGTTGAAGACATCGGGGTGCGCTTTCTCGATCTCATCGAGCAGTACGACGCAGTACGGACGGCGACGCACGGCTTCGGTAAGCTGTCCGCCTTCCTCGTAACCGACGTATCCCGGAGGTGCGCCGACGAGCCGCGAGACTGAATATTTCTCCATGTACTCGGACATATCGATGCGAATCATCGCCTCGGAATCGTCGAAGAGAAACTCTGCGACGCTGCGTGCGACTTCCGTCTTGCCGACGCCCGTCGGACCGAGGAATAGGAACGCACCGATTGGGCGCTTCGGATTCTTCAGTCCGGCACGCGAACGGCGAATGGCGCGCGTGAGAACCGAGATGGCTGGATGCTGACCGATGACGCGCTTGTGTAAGGCGTCCTCCATCGAGAGCAGCTTCTCGGTTTCAGCTTGCGCGAGCTTGCTGACCGGAATCTTCGTCCACGAAGCGACGATCTGAGCGATGTCGTCCTCGGTGACGCGGAGAGTCTTATCGACCTGCGATTTGCGCTCTTGCCACTCGGTTTCGAGACGCTGCTTTTCGAGGCGAAGCTTTTCTTCGCGATCCCGAATTGCGGCGGCTTTCTCGAACTCTTGCGACTTGACGACCGATTCTTTTTCGGCCTTGACCTTGCGGATCTCGGCTTCGATATCGCGGATCTCTTGCGGCGGTAGCATGGCTTGCAACCTAACGCGCGAGGAGGCTTCGTCGACGAGGTCTACCGCTTTGTCGGGAAGGAAGCGATCCGAAATGTAGCGGTCCGAGAGTTTCGCGGCCGCGGCCAGCGCCTCGTCCGTGATCTGCACTTTGTGGTGCGCCTCGTACCGGTCGCGTAGACCCTTGAGTATCTCGATCGTCTCATCGATCGACGGTTCGCCAACCATAATCGGCTGGAAACGCCGTTCCAGAGCCGAGTCTTTTTCGATGTGCTTGCGAAATTCGTTGAGCGTCGTTGCGCCGATGCACTGCAGCTCGCCGCGCGCCAGCGCCGGTTTGATGATGTTACTGGCGTCGATTGCGCCCTCGGCAGCGCCTGCCCCAACCAGGGTGTGCAGCTCATCGATAAACAGAATGATCTCGCCGGCGGCCCCGCGGATCTCGTCCATGACGCGCTTCATGCGCTCTTCGAACTCGCCGCGATACTTCGTGCCTGCGACCAGTCCCGCAAGATCGAGCGTGATCACGCGCCGATCGCGGAGCGGTTCGGGAATCTCGCCCTTGATGACCCGCTGCGCCAAACCTTCGGCAATTGCCGTTTTGCCGACGCCGGGCTCGCCGATGAGGGCTGGGTTGTTCTTGGTACGGCGCGAGAGAATCTGAATGACCCGCTCGATTTCGCTTGCGCGCCCGATGACGGGGTCCAGCTTGTTCTCGCGTGCGAGCGCCGTGAGATCGCGGCCATAGGCATCGAGCGTCGGCGTCTTCGACTTACCCTTGGGTGCCGGCGGCTGACCTTCGGCTCCGAGCAGCGAGGTCGTTTGCACGCGAACCTTGGCGGGATCGACGCCCAAATTCGTTAGGACGCGCGCGGCAACGCCTTCACCTTCTCTTATCAATCCAAGCAATAGGTGCTCAGTACCGATGTAGTTGTGATTCAGCTGTCGAGCTTCTTCGAAGGCCAGCTCGATGACGCGCTTCGCACGAGGCGTGAAGACCATTTCTTGCTGGACGGTTTGACCGCCGCGGCCGACGATGGCCTCGACTTCTTGTCGAACCTTGGCAAGATTGACGCCAAGCGTCTCCAGGACTTTAGCCGCGAGGCTCTCGCCCTCAGAGATTATGCCGAGCAGAATATGCTCGGTCCCTATGTAATTATTTCCGAGCCGCTGCGCTTCTTCTTGCGCGAGCACGATGCTACGTCGTGCTCTCTCGGTGAACGGCTCCCACATTGACATACTGGCGATACTCCGTAGACGGTCTGTCGAACCCTTCTGTACCCTCAACGACCGGCAATGCGGTTGCGTTGGTTGAGCACATCAAATGCTAATGCTCGAAGACCAGTGACTCCATGACCCTATGCCCGTTAAGCGAGTTTCGGAATCGAAAGACGGCTCTTCCTACGTCTTCTGTCGCTTGCGTCTTAACGTTGCGCCGTGTTGACGTAAAACCGTACCGAGCGACGGACCGTCACTGCGCCGAAAAAGCAATCCCAGTGCGACTTCCACGATCGAGCTTTCGCTCAACCGCTGCTCGAACGCGACCTGGCGCAACCGCGTGCCGATCTCCTCGGAGACGTTCACGGACAGCTTCACGACCTCGGGCGCGGCGGGCGCGGCAAGACGCCTCGGCATGCTCGGCCCTTAGCCTACCAGGCGGCAAAGCCCTCGATTGGGCTAGGGACTAGGCTCGGCGTCGGAGGCTCGCGCCGGCGCGACGGAGCTGAGCGCCGAGTTCGGTGTCGCTCCCTCCATCAAAGAAGGAACGCAGAGCGTGTTCTATGACAGCGCTCTCGCTGATCCGTTGACGGAAAGCGAACTCCCGCAAACGCTCCGCAAGACGAAGATCGAGCGTGTGCGATACGGTGGCGATGCGGACGACTGCACGTGCAGCCGGTGGATTTTGGCGGTGATTTCCACCGGAGCGTTTCGAACCGGCGGCAACTGAGACAGTGGTGCTTCTTCGGGCCATATCGTTTTCTATTACGTAAGAAATGAGGAGCCTGTTTCCCATCGTTCCTTCCGACAACAGTCCGAAGGTCCGGTGGGTCGAGGTGAACGAAAAAGCGCAAGCTTAGTCGTCTTAGGAGCTTTTTTTGTTTTTAGCCCTGACGCTTCACCAATTCACGGATCAGTTCATCAACGGCGTCACGCTCGGGATGCTCTACATCCTTGTTGCGCTCGGGCTCAACATCATCCTTGGGCTTATGGGTGTCATCAATTATTCGCACGGCTCGTTTTTCATGCTCGGTGCGTACGTCGCGTATTCGCTCGATCCCATAGTCGGTTTCTGGGGAAGCATTCTGCTCGCGGCATCGATCATCGGCGCCTTTGGCATGCTCTTCGAATCGACGCTGATTCGCCCGCTCTACAAACGCATTCCCGAATACACGCTGCTGCTGACGTTCGGTACCGCGCTGATTTTCGAGCAGGTCGTTCGGCGAATATGGGGCGACGACGCGGTTCGTTTCGAGCTTCCCGACAAATTCAGCGGCACGCTCGCAATCGGCAACTCGGAGTTTCCACTTTATAAGGACGTGATGCTGGTCGCGATCACGATCGTCGTGCTAGCGCTGGTATGGCTTCTCGTCAATCGCACCAACATCGGAATGATCATTCGCGCCGGGACGCGCGATGCCGAAATGGTACGCATCCTCGGGATCAACATGCCGATGATGTTTACGCTCGTGTTCGGGATCGGCTCGTTCATGGCCGGACTCGCCGGCGCACTCGCCGCGCCCGTCTACGCCATTCAGCCGACGCTCGCGTCGGAGTGGGTGATTCTCACCTTTGTGATCGTCATCGTCGGCGGAATCGGCTCCTTCTGGGGAGCCGTTGTCGGCGGACTTTTGATCGGGATCCTCTCGAGCCTGATGGAGCTGATCTGGCCGCCCGCCGTTGAGATGACCGGCTTTTTGATCATGGGCATCATCTTGCTAATAAGGCCGCGGGGTTTATTCGGCGTCGAAGGGCTCTTTGAGTAACACGCATTGATGCGCTTCCTAAAGCATCCACTGCTTTGGACGGCGATCGTTCTATTAATTTTGCCGTGGCTATTGCCGGGTGCAAATCCGTTCGTCGGACGAGCTGGATTCATTGACCTCGGAACAACGATTGCGATCTTCGCACTCTTTGCGATGGGCTTCAATCTGCTCTTCGGACACGTCGGCGATCTCTCGTTCGGACACGCCATGTTCTTCACGATCGGCGCGTACACGACGGCACTCGCGACGAAGGGCTTCAACGTAACGGTGGGCGGTACGAATCTCGTATGGGCCGGCGCGGACAGTTTGATTACCAGCCTGTTGCTTTCGCTCGGTCTCGTCGCTGCGCTTGCGTTCTTACTGGCTCGGCTGATCGTTCCGCGCTCGAGCGGGATCTATTTCTCGATGATCACGCTCGCGTTCGCGCAAGTCGTCTACTTCATGACGTATAAGTTCGACGCGTTCACCGGCGGCGAGGACGGACTGCAAGCCATTTCGCGTCCAACTTTGCCGGGCTTCCCCGCGGGTTTTCTCAACGAGTCTTGGCATTTCTATTATTTCGCGGCGATCGTTATCTTCGTCGCGCTCGCGATCATTTGGTGGATGATCGAGTCACCGTTCGGCTCGGTGTGCCACGCTATCCGTGAGAACGAACAGCGCGCCGAATTTCTCGGATACGACGTGCGTAAGTTTCGCGTCAACGCGTTCTTCGTCTCGGCACTCTTCCCGGCTATTGCCGGCTGCTTATGGACCTACTACCAGCAGTCGATCACGCCCGACGCCGGTTCGATCGAATACAGCGGGCGCGTCGTGATGATGTCGCTGCTGGGTGGGATTCAAACGTTTTTCGGACCGATGCTGGGATCGTTCATCTATTGGCAATTGCAGAACGACGTTTCGCAGATGACGAAGTACTGGGAAGCAGTGATCGGTGCCGTGTTCGTCGTCTTCGTCCTGATCGCGCCGCGCGGGATTTGGGGTGCGGTCGAAGACATCGAGCATTACGGAGGACGGAGTGCGCTTCGCCGCCTGTTCTCGCGCCGGGCGCGCCTCGAGGTAGAGATGTCCGAAGAAGTCGCGTCGCAACGGCCATGACGACCACCCTGGGAACCGGTTACGCGTTCCGGACGGAAAATCTCTCGCGGCACTTCGCCGGATTCCGCGCCGTTAACGACATTTCGATCGAGATACCACGCGGCGGCGTGCGCACGATCATCGGACCCAACGGCGCCGGCAAAACGACGTTCTTCAATTTGCTCTCGGGGTTGCTGCCGCCGACGCACGGACGCATCTGGTTCGAAGACCGTGACATCACCGATTTGCCGGCCTATCGCCGCGCGCGTCTCGGCATCGCGCGCTCGTTTCAGATCACCAATATCTTCGGGAAATTGAGCGTGAGCGAAAACGTGCGCCTGGCGGTCCAAGCGGTTCATGACGGGAAGGGGAACTTCTTCTTGCCCGGATCCCGCATGGGGAATATCGGCGAGCGGACGCGACAGATTCTCGGCGACATCGGCCTCTCGGGCGTCCAAGACGCACGCGCGGAAAATCTTTCGCATGGCGACCAGCGTCGCCTCGAGATCGGACTCGTCCTCGCAGTCGAGCCGAAGGTGCTGTTGCTCGACGAGCCGCTCGCCGGGATGTCGCCGGCCGAGACCCAATCGACGGTGGAGCTGATCAAGCGCATCGTCGCAAACCGGACGGTCATCTTGGTCGAGCACGACATCGACACGGTGATGGCAATCTCCGACACGATCACCGTCATGCAGACGGGCGGGATCCTTGCGGTTGGAACGCCGGACGAGATTCGCCACAACGAGATGGTGCGCCGCGCCTATCTCGGAGACATGAAATAGTGCTGCTCGCGCTCGATGGCATCAACACGTTCTACGGCAAGAGCCACGTCCTCAAAGACGTCGCTCTCGAGGTTGCCAAAGGCGAGGTCGTCGCGTTGCTCGGCCGCAACGGCAGCGGACGCTCGACAACGCTCAAGACGATCATGGGCGTCGTACCGCCGAAAACGGGGACGATTCGTCTCGACGGAACGCAGATCGAGCGGAAGAATCCGTTCACGCTCGCGCGCCGAGGGATCGCGTTCGTCCCTGAGGACCGGCGGATCTTCCCGAATCTGACCGTCGCCGAGAATTTACGTCTGGCCGCGCTTGCCGGCCGCAAGGGACCATGGACCGAGAAGCGGGTCTTCGACTACTTCGCCGTGCTCGGTGAGCGCCGCAACTCGCTCGCGCGTCTCTCAGGAGGCGAGCAGCAGATGCTCGCAATCGCACGTGCGCTCATTGCGAATCCGGAGATCATCTTGCTCGACGAGCCGATGGAAGGCTTGGCACCGATGATCGCCCTGAACGTCGAAGAAGTCGTCCGCAACATCAAGAGCGAGGGCAACACGATTCTGCTCGTCGAGCAGAATGCCGAGGTCGCGATGAGCCTCGCAGATCGCGGCTACATCCTTTCTAACGGACGCGTCATGGCGAGCGGTCCAATTGACCAGCTGCGTGCCGATCCGGAGCTGATGCAACGGTACTTGGCTGTCTGACGGTCTTAGGCGCCGGAGGTTGCTGATGCCCACACCAGAGCAGGTCCGCGAATCGCTTGCGGAGGTCATGGACCCAGAGCTGAATATTCCAATCCTGGACCTTGGTCTCGTCTACGGAATCGAGTGCGACGGACAGCAGCAAGAAAACGTCACCGTGACGATGACGCTGACGTCCCCGATGTGCCCTGTCGGACCGATGTTCAAGCAAGCAGTCCAGTCCAAGGTCGAATCGGTCGAGGGCGTCGAGAGCGCCAAAGTCGACATCACGTTCGATCCGCCGTGGGATCCGCGCGAAATGGCGAGCGACGACGTAAAGCTTCAGCTGGGCATCTGGTAGCTGCCCGCTGGGGGCAGGCGTCAGCCTCGGTGCGGCTAAAGGGACCGGCCAGAGCTAACCGGCGATGATGTCATACATTCCAGACATCCTAGGTTTCGTGGCCGCCGCACTTGTGCTGGCGACCTTCTTGATGCGCGCGCCGGTCCGTCTCCGTCAGTTCGCGATCGCCAGCAACACGATGTTCATCGTTTACGGCGTGTGGACGAAAGCCTGGCCGATCGCAGCGCTGTTTGCGATCCTGCTGATGCTCAATATTTGGCGGCTGCGGGAGCTCAAGCTGCTGACGATCAAAGTGCAATCCGCGCTCACCAACGATCTTTCGATGGACTGGCTGCGGCCTTTTATGACGCCGCGCAAATTCGTCGCCGGTGAATTCATCTTCCGCAAGGGCGATCCACAAACCGACGTCCTTTACATCGTAAGCGGTACGGTACGGCTCCCCGAAATCGAGGTTACCGTTAGTGCCGGCGAGCTGCTGGGTGAGATGGCGATCTTCTCGCCGACGATGGAACGCAGTCTCTCAGCAGTCTGCGTCACCGACGTCGAGAGCTTGCACATGCCGACCGACTCGGTCCTCAAGCTCTACTACCAGAATCCGGAGTTCGGGTTGTATCTCGTCCGCCTGATCACGCGGCGTCTTCTGCAAGATACGCATTTGCTCGGCAGCATGATCAACGAGCGAACGACGCAGCTCGAGAAGCTCAAGGCGCTCACCGACGTCGACGAAGCGACCGGCGTTGCCAATCGCCGCGCGTTCGAAGCCCGGCTGCACATGGAGTGGTCGCGCGGGATTCGCTCGCCGGCGCCGATCTCGCTCGTTGTCGCGCAAATCGAAGACCGCTACAATCGCCGCTGGACCGACGAGATGCTCACGCAGGTCGCGATCGCACTCGGCTCCTGCGCTTCTCGCGCTTCCGATTTGCTGGCCCGTCATGATAAGGAATTTGTCGCGATTCTTCCTAACACAACGCCCGAAGGCGCAAAAATAATCGCCGACGAGATGGATGCCACGATTGCGGCGCTCGACGTTCCCTCTGCGAGCATCTGGGCCGGCGATCTGCGCATACGGCACGGCGTTGCGACACGTATGCCGAGTAAAGAGATCGCTCCCGAGACGCTGTTGCAAGAAGCATATCGAGAATTTCACGGGACCCAACCGCCGACGGCACCCAAGGGAGGCGATCTGCTCAGCAAGATCGCACAAGCGGCATTCCCACGCGAAGAACCACTGATCGGCGGCTGAGCCACGCCCGACGTACGCGCCCAACTCTCGAAGATGCGCGAGCTCGCGCAAGCGCCCGCCGGTGAAGCTGCGGTCGAGCGGCAGCATGCCCGCGGCAAACGGACGGCGCGTGAACGGATCGACGCGCTCGTCGATCCCGAATCATTCGTCGAATTCGACGCATTCGCCGTTCACCGAACCTCCGCGTTCGGCTTGGACGAGCGTGAGTTTCTCGGTGACGGCGTCGTTACGGGCCGCGCGCTCATCGACGGCCGCCAAGTCTTCCTCTTCTCGCAAGATTTCACGGTCCTAGGCGGATCGCTCGGCGAAGTGTTCGCCGAAAAAATTTGCAAGGTGATGGACATGGCGGTCCACACCGGATCGCCCGTGATCGGCATCAACGATTCGGGCGGCGCGCGCATTCAAGAAGGCGTCGTCAGTCTTGGTGGTTACGCCGAGATCTTCTGGCGCAACGTGCAAGCCTCGGGAGTGATCCCACAGATCAGCTTGATCGCAGGACCGTGTGCCGGCGGGGCCGTCTATTCGCCCGCGATCACCGACTTCACGATCATGGTTGAAGAGATCTCGCAAATGTTCATCACTGGACCCGAGATCATAAAGACCGTGACTGGGGAAGACGTCACGTTCGAAGAGCTGGGTGGCGCGATGACGCACGCGACCAAGAGTGGCGTCGCGCAGCTCGTCGCCGCGGACGAAGATGAAATGAACGCACAGACGCGCGCCCTGCTCTCGTTCATGCCGCAGAACAATCTCGACGATCCACCCGTCTTTGCAAGCGACGACGATCCGCGGCGCTTGTGCCCGGAACTCGACGATCTCGTCCCGGATGCGCCCAACAAGCCGTACGACATCAAGCGCGCGATCAACGCCGTCCTTGACGACGGTGAGTTTCTCGAAATCCTAGCGTTCTACGCGAAGAACATCGTGATCGGATTCGGACGCGTCGCCGGTCGCTCGGTCGGGATCGTTGCGAATCAACCCGAGATGCTCGCCGGCGTCCTCGATATCGACAGCTCGATCAAGGCGGCACGATTCGTGCGCTTTTGCGACGCGTTCAACATCCCGCTCGTAACCTTCGTCGACGTCCCCGGCTTCTTGCCCGGCACCGAGCAAGAATATGGCGGCATCATCAAACACGGTGCCAAGCTGCTCTACGCGTTCGCGGAGGCCACGGTCCCCAAGATCACGATCATCACGCGCAAGGCGTATGGCGGCGCATACGACGTCATGGCTTCCAAACACATTCGCGCCGATATCAACGTCGCTTGGCCGACGTCGGAGATCGCAGTCATGGGCGCCGAAGGCGCCGCCAAGATTCTCTTCCGGCGTGAGATCGCCGATGCGGCCGATCCCGCCGCGAAAACGGCCGAGCTGATCGAAGACTACCGTAATCGATTCGCAAATCCGTTCGTCGCCGCACAACGCGGATACATCGACGACGTCATCGAAGCGCGAGAGACGCGCCGCGTGATCTCGACGTCGCTCGAAATGCTGCAGAACAAACGGGTCGAGCGTCCGCGCCGAAAGCACGGTAACATACCGCTCTAAAGGGGGGACCGAACGTGACCGCAAGGCGGATATCAACGTTCGACGACTGGGTTGATCTGCTCAAGGACTGGCAGGCGGAGATCGGCCTCGATCTCGAGCTGATCGACCGTCACGTTCCGGGCTACAAGCTCGAGGCCAAATACGGCGAGCTGCTCAGCGACGAGATTAGCTTCGGCTCATTCGCCGGCGGAAAGAAGTGGGAGAGGCTGCTCGACGTCCCCGATCAGCGCATCCGTGACTCGATCCTGAACATGGTGATCTATCAGGGCGACACCGAGTTTGCGTCCAACGAGCAGCAGCGGTTCCTTTTGAGTAACGCGCCGAGCGAGTACGATCTCGCGTCGCTTGCACGGATCATGCTCGAAGAGACGCGCCATGGTTTTCAGATGTGTCATCTTCTGATCACACATTTCGGTGCCGACGGTAAGATCGAAGCCCAAAAGCTTCTCGAGCGCCGTGCCTTCGGTAAGAAGAACCGGCTGCTGCGCGCCTTCAACGAAGACGTCACGCACTGGCTCGATTTCTTTACGTACACGAACTTCATGGATCGCGACGGGAAATTTCAACTGACGATGCTTTCGCACTCGGCGTTTGCGCCGCTCTCGCGCTCGATGCTGCCGATGCTAAAAGAAGAATCCTTTCACATGGGCACCGGGATCTCGGGTCTGCGGCGGATCGCGCAAGCCGCCGTCATTCCGGTCCTCATACAGCAGAAATACTACAACAAGTGGATCTCGGGTTCGCTCGATCTGTTCGGCACCGACCATTCGCGCTCGGCGCGTTGGGCGTACGAATGGGGAATCAAGGGGCGCGACGACGAGGACAAAACCGACGAGCCCGCCAGGGTCGAGGGGCTCAACGAACGCGCCCGCGAGCGCTTCTACGACGAGATCAAGCGAACTGTCGATCAAGTGAACAGCGTCAATCCGGCGGAGAAGCTTTACGTGCCTGACGCGCGCTTCAACCGCAAGATTGGTGATCACGCTCCCGAGCATTGGAGCGTCGACGGGCGGCTCCTAACCGACGACGAATGGGCGGCGTACGCGCCGAGCGTCTTACCGACGCACGATGATGAAGCGCGTCTGGCCGACCTGTTCAAGAATCCGAACTGGATTACACCTAAGGGACGGACAAACGAGGGTTAAGCATGGCGATCGATACGAAACAGGCGCAAGCAACACCGTTCGGTCGCCAGGCGCCCGAACGTAACGGCAAACGCGTCATCCATTACACAAAAGACGGGCACATCGCGATCATCACAATGGATGATCCTCCGGCGAATACGTACACACACGAGATGATGCTTCAGCTTGACGAAGCGATTCTCGACGCACGTTTCGATGACGGCGTCGAAGTCATCGTGCTGACCGGAAAAGGCGAGCGCTTCTTCTCCGCCGGTGCCAACGTCGGTATGCTCAACGCGGTCACGCCGCAGTTCAAGTATTACTTCTGCTTGCACGCCAACGAGACGCTCGCGCGCCTCGAACAGACGCCAAAGCTCGTGATCGCCGCGCTCAACGGACACACCGTGGGTGGCGGACTCGAGATCGCCATGGCGTGCGACATTCGCATC
The DNA here is from genome assembly GCA_049520515.1 of Vulcanimicrobiaceae bacterium. GTDB lineage: Bacteria > Vulcanimicrobiota > Vulcanimicrobiia > Vulcanimicrobiales > Vulcanimicrobiaceae > JAFAMS01. The sequence continues at coordinate 353,157 of JBEKPS010000003.1, read as the reverse complement.
GCACGCCGCGACGGCGGAAAGATCGGTCTACCGGAAGTCGGCCTCGGCGTGCTTCCCGGAACCGGCGGAACGCAGCGGCTTGCGCGTCTGATCGGAAAAGCGAAGGCCATCGAGCTGATCGCGACCGGACGTACGTTCAGTTTTGAGTTAGCCGAGGAAATGGGGATCGTCAACGAGGTCTACGAAGGCGACGCGGCTTCGTTCGCAGAGCAAATCCTCACGTATGCCAGACAATTTTGCTCGCCGAACAAGGCGCCGATGGCGGTCGGCCTCGTGAAACGCAGCATTCAGACGGGCGCCGAGATTCCGCTGCAGGATGCGCTTGCACTCGAACGCGAGCTGCAATCAATTCTCTTCCGCAGCCACGATGCGCACGAAGGCATCGCGGCCTTTACCGAACAGCGCGTCGCCCGCTTCGAAAACCGCTAAAGCATGCGCGCGGCCGACCATCTGCCTGAGCGCTTCAACGCCGCTCAATACTTCGTCGGCCGCAACGTCGCCCTAGGACGCGGCGATTCTCCCGCGCTGATCACGGATCAATCGACGGTCACCTATCGCGAGCTCGATCTGGCTGTGCGTGGCTTCGCCGGTAGCTTGATCGAGCGCGGCTTGCGAAGCGGCGAGCGCGTCGTCATCTTCTTGCCGGACTCGCCGGCATGGTCGATCGCGTTTTGGGGGACGATCGCAGCCGGCGGCGTTGCCGTTCCGCTCAATACGTCGCTGCGCGAATCGGAACGCGAATTGATTCTGGCGGATTGCGCACCCTTCACCGTCCTCGACGATCCAGAGCAGGTCGTGCGCGATGCAAGGCACGCTCCGTTCGACTATGCGTCGACGCATCGCGACGGCTTCTGCTTCTTCTTATATTCGAGCGGAACGACCGGCGAACCAAAAGGCGTCGTCCACCTCCAGCACGACATGTGGGTCTGCGCGCGCACCTACGGCGAGCAAGTACTGTGCACGCGCACCTCGGATCGTGCCTTCAGTGTTGCAAAGCTGTTTTTCGCATACGGGCTCGGCAACGCCCAGTACTTCCCAATGGACGTCGGCGCAGCCGCGATTCTCTATCCCGAGCGCCCGACGCCGCAGGCCGTTTTCGATCAGGTCCGGCGCCACAAGCCGACGTTGTTTTTCGCCGTTCCGACCGCGTACGCGCAAATGCTCGCCGCCATGGATGAAGGCGTAAAGGCTGACTTCTCGAGCGTTCGCGTCTGCGTGAGCGCCGGCGAGTCGCTTCCCCCCGCGCTCTTCAATCGTTGGCAAGCACAAACGGGACTCGAGATTTGTGACGGGATCGGTACGACCGAGATCACACACATGTTTATGGCCAACATGCCGGGAGGCGCCGTAGCCGGCGCGAGCGGACGCCCCGTTCCGGGCTACGACGTACGTATAGTCGACGAAAACGGCCGCGATTGCGCAGACAACGAGATCGGCGATCTGCTCGTGCGCGGCGATTCGACGATGGCGTTCTACTGGAACAAGCATGAACGCACCAAAGCCACGCTGGAAGGCGAGTGGATTCGGACCGGCGACAAATATCGCCGCGACGGCGAGGGAATCTATTGGCACGCGGGCCGCAGCGACGACATGCTCAAGGTCAGCGGGATGTGGGTCTCGCCGGTCGAGGTCGAAAACATCATCGCCGAACACGATGCAATCCTCGAATGCGCCGTCGTCGGACGCGAAGATGACGATGGGCTCGTTAAGCCGCACGCATACGTCGTGTTGCGCGCGGCCAATTTCGCTTCCGAAGATCTGCAAACCGAGCTGCAAGACTTCGTTAAAGACCGTCTGACGCCGCACAAATACCCGCGCTGGGTAACAGTCGTCAACTCGTTGCCGAAAACCGCGACCGGCAAGACGCAACGCTTCGTCCTGCGCGAAGCAACGACCGAGGTTTGAGCAAACTCACCACTACCGCCGATGCCATCGCGCGATTGGTACGCGATGGGGATCGCGTCAGCGCCGCATGCGGTCTCGAAGCGCGCATTCCGTTTTCGGCAGGACATGAGATCATCCGTCAGGGCAAACGCGATCTCACGCTCGTCGGCCCGATCAGTGACATGCTCTACGATCAACTGATCGGCGCGGGTTGCGTGCGCGCACTGGAGGTTGCGTGGGTCGGGAACGTCGGCGCCGGTCTCGGACACAATTTCCGGCGAGCGGCCGAGGCGAGTCCGCCCACGATCGCGATCACCAACTATACGAATCTGACGTATGCAACGGGTTTGCGCGCGGCGGCTGAGGGCGTACCGTTCGGAATTACACGCTCGCTCTTCGGGACCGACATCGCTCTGCAGCACGAAGTATTCCGCGAAATTAAGGATCCGTTCGGCAGCGAACGCGTCTACGCCGTGCGTGCGATCGCGGTGGACGTCGCAATCGTCGTCGCACAGCGCGCCGATTCCCATGGCAACGCGCACGTCTGGGGTAACCTTGGCACGACGCTGGAGAGCGTACGGGCCGCCGAACGCGTGATCGTACTGACCGAAGAGCTCGTCCAGCCGGAGGTCATACGAACCGAGCCCAATCGTACGCTGATCCCCGGCTTACTGGTCGACGCAGTCGTCGTCGAGCCGGGCGCCGCACATCCGTCGCCCGTCGAAGGGTATCGCGAGCGCGATCACGCGGCGTTCGAAGCGTATCATCGTGCCACGCGGCTGCCCGAAGATTTCGATGTGTGGCGAGGGGAGTGGATCGACGATGTTCCCGATCGCGCAGCTTACATGAATAAGGTGCGCATGTGAATGCGCGAACGCTGATGGTCATCGCGGCCGCGCGACAGATCGAGGATCACGACGTCGTGTTCGCGGGGATGCGTCTTCCGCTGATTGGTTTTGCCGTCGCTAAATACACGCATGCGCCCGGCGCCGTCGGATTGTTCGAGAACGGTTTGATCCGCGAAGTTCCGGCACACGACACCGTCGTTACGATGGGTGACGGGCCGAATCAGCGCGACGCCACGTTCGCAACGACCTTGATCGACGTCATGGGAATGCTGCAACGCGGACGCGTGAACGTCGGATTCCTGGGGGGCGCCGAGGTTGATGCGCTCGGTAATCTCAATACGACGCAGGTTGGAGCTACCCGGCTTCCGGGTTCCGGCGGCGGCTCGGATATCGCCGCACACGCGCAACGCTGTGTATTCATCATGGAGCACGAACGCCGTCGCTTTGTAGAGCGCGTCGACTACATCACGTCGCACCCGAAAGGCGCGGTTACGCTGATCACGACGCTGGGCGTGTTCGCGCTGAATTCGGGTCCGCCGCGCGTCGTTTCGCTGCACCCCGGCGTTACGCGCGCACGTGTCACGGGTGAGACCGGATTTGCGCTGGACTTCGAGGCCGCGACGGTCACGGCGGAACCCAGCGATGCGGAGATGGAAGCGATCCGAAGGGCCGATCCCACGGGATTTTGGACGGGCGCCTCGCAATAATCGCCGCTGTGAAACTCTTAGAGGGCAAGACGGCGCTCGTCACCGGCGTCGCAAACCGCTGGTCGATTGCGACCGGGATTGCGCGCGCGCTGCACGAGCACGGCGCACGCCTGTCTTTCATTTATCAAGGCGAACGCGTCGAAGACGAAGTGCGCAAGCTGGCGGCCGAACTCGGCGGCGGCCCGTGCTGGCCGTGCGACGTGACGTCGGACGACGATTTACAGCGTCTTGCTGCCGACGTCGATCGTGAGCTCGGCGGACTTGATGCGCTCGTTCATTCGATCGCGTTCGTCCGCAAAGAAGATCTCGCCGGAAAAGTGTACGATACATCGCGCGCCGGCTTTTCGCTTGCACTCGATATCTCGTCGTATTCGCTGATCGCGCTGGTCGGCGCGCTGCGCACGACACTGCGCGATAGCGCCAGCATCATGGCGTTGACGTACTACGGATCGACGTCGATCGTCCCGAACTACAATATCGCGGGGATCGCGAAAGCGGCGCTCGAGTCGATCGTCCGCTATCTTGCCTTCGATCTCGGCGAGCGCGGTATTCGCGTCAACGCGATCTCGGCGGGACCGATCAAGACCGCGAGCTCGCGCCAAGTTAAAGGCTTCTCATCGATGCTCGACGCGGTCGGAGCGGCAGCACCGCTGCATCGTAACGTCACCGCGGAAGACGTCGGCAACACCGCCGTCTATCTCGCGAGCGATCTCTCGAAAGCCGTAACCGCGGACGTTCACTTCGTCGATGCCGGCTACCATGCGATGGGGATGACCTTAGAGCAGAAATCGACTTGAGCGATCCCCAGATCACGCCCACGCCGACTGACGACGAAGCCGCGGCGATCATGATCGTGCTGCGCGAGTCCGAGGAGCAACCCGCATCGATCGTTGTTCAATCGCGATGGAAAATGTCCGGCCGTCAATACGATGACGATAACGAAGCTCTTAGTCGCTAACCGCGGCGAGATTGCGCTGCGTGTGATGCGCACCGCCAAAGAGATGGGTATCGCAACGGTTGCCGTCTACAGCGATCCCGATCGTGACGCACTGCACGTGCGCTACGCCGATGAGGCATACGCGCTGGGTGGATCGTCACCGTCGCAAAGCTACTTGAACGCCGAGAAGATTCTCGACGTCGCAAAACGTGCCGGGGCCGATGCAGTGCATCCCGGCTACGGATTCTTCGCGGAGAATGCAAACTTCGCGCGCAGCGTGATCGCGGCCGGCCTCGTGTGGGTTGGTCCGCATCCGGACGCCATCGACGCCATGGGTGATAAATTGCGTGCGCGGGCCGCGATGGTCAAGGCCGGCGTTCCCGTCGTCCCCGGGAAGCTCGAACCTATAAAAGATCTCGAAGATGCGAAGCGCGCCGCCAAAGAATTCGGATTACCGCTTGCGCTCAAAGCGGCGGCCGGCGGCGGCGGGAAAGGTTTGCGCGTCGCGCGCACGCTCGATGAAATCGAATCGGCACTGACGGTCGCGAAGCGTGAAGCCGAAGCTTATTTCAAGGATTCGACGATTTATGCCGAGCGCTATCTCGACAATCCGAAGCACGTCGAGCTGCAAGTCCTAGCGGATAAGCACGGCAACGTCGTGCACGTCGGTGAACGCGATTGCTCGCTGCAGCGTCGTCACCAAAAGGTTTGGGAAGAAACGCCGGCCCGAGTCAGCGAGAAAGTCCGTCACGGGTTGCGCCAGGCCGGTTTACGCGCCGCAGAAGCGATTGGTTATGACAGTGCCGGGACGATCGAGTGTCTCGTCGCCGGCGACGAGTTCTTCTTCCTCGAGATGAACACACGCATTCAGGTCGAGCACACGGTCAGTGAGATGATCTCCGGACTCGACCTCGTGCGCGAGCAAATCCGCGTCGCGGCCGGCGAGCAACTCGGCTACAAGCAAGATGCGATCGAGCTACGCGGTCACTCGATTGAAGTGCGCGTCAACGCCGAAGATCCGGCCAACAACTTTGCACCCGCCCCCGGGACGATCACGCGCTATCGTGAACCGGGCGGCCCGGGAATTCGCGTCGACTCGGCTGCTTTCGGCGGCATGACGATCACACCCGACTACGATTCGCTGATCGCAAAGCTCGTCGTCTGGGCGCCGACACGCGAGACTGCGCGCGCGCGCTTGCGACGCGCGCTCGACGAGTTCATCGTGGAAGGCGTCGCAACGACGATTCCACTTCTGCGGGCACTCGTGGACGAACCGTCGGTGCGTGATGCAACGTACGGAACCGCGACGCTCGAACCGTTTGCTGCCTCGCTGAACATCGATACGCCCGCAGCGGCTCCGAGCGCTAAGATTGAGTCAACTGAGGATGCCGTCGTACGCGTCGAGGTCAACGGTAAACTCTTTCGCGTACGGATGCTGGATCGGCCACAGGCAACGAGTGCCGCTGCAACCCGGCGCCGCCCGCCAAAACTCGAAAGCCGCAGCGGCAAAGCGGCCTCAAGTGAGAACGCGGTCGTCGCGCCGATGCACGGGGTCGTCGTCGAGGTCAAGGTCAAGCCGGGCGACGAGGTCGAGTCGGGAGCGCTGGTGGCCGTGATCGAGGCCATGAAGATGATGAACGAAATCCGCTCGCCGCGCGCTGGGACCGTCGCTGACGTCAAGGTCAGTTCAGGACAAACTGTCGAAACCGGTGCCATACTGGTAACCTTCAACTGATATGGCACGCGAATCCAACGCGAGCGGGATCCCTCTCGAACCGGTATACGATGCAAGCGACGCACCGCCCGAAGCAGCGGCACCCGGCTCGTTTCCGTTTACCCGCGGTATCCGCTCCGACATGTATCGCGGCCGCTTGTGGACGATGCGGCAGTACGCCGGCTTCGGCACCGCTGCGGAATCAAACGCGCGCTATCGCTATCTGCTTTCGCAAGGGACGACCGGACTCTCGGTAGCGTTCGACCTTCCGACGCAGCTCGGCTACGATTCGGACGCGCCCGAGGCGCGCGGCGAGGTCGGGAAAGTCGGCGTTGCGATCGACGCCGCTGCCGATACAGACCGCCTCTTCGCCGATATTCCACTCGATAAAGTCACCGTCTCGATGACGATCAATGCGCCGGCTTCGATCATCTTGGCCACGTATCTCGTCGTCGCACGGCGGCGCGGTGTTCCCTTCGACCAACTCGGCGGAACGATCCAAAACGACGTGCTCAAAGAGTACGCGGCGCGCGGGACCTACATGTTTCCGCCGCGGCCCTCGATGCGGCTCGTCACCGATGTCATGGCATATTGCGCGCGTGAAGTTCCGCAGTGGAACACGATCTCGATCTCGGGCTATCACATCCGCGAAGCCGGCTCGACCGCCGTCGAAGAGGTCGCGTTCACGCTTTCAAATGCGAAAGCATATCTTCGCGCTGCGCTCGAAAGCGGGCTCGGCGTCGAAGACGTTGCACCGCGGATCTCCTTCTTCTGGAATTCACACAACGATTTCTTCGAAGAGATCGCAAAATTCCGCGCAGCTCGCGAGCTTTGGGCTACAATCGTGCGCGATGAATTCAAGTCGAACGATGCGCGCTCTCAGATGCTGCGTTTTCATACGCAAACCGGAGGCTCGACGCTCACTGCCCAAGAGCCCGAGAACAATATCGTCCGCGTCACGATTCAGGCGCTGGCGGCCGTATTGGGCGGCACGCAGTCGCTCCATACGAATGCCAAGGACGAGGCGCTCGCACTGCCGACCGAGGAGTCGGTTCGGACTGCACTGCGCACGCAACAGATCATCGCCTTCGAAAGCGGCGTCGCCGACGTCGTCGATCCGATCGCCGGCTCGTATTACGTCGAAGCGCTAACACGTGAGATCCTCGAGCGAGCGACCGAGCTCATCGCGGAAGTCGACCGTCAAGGCGGCAGCGTAAGCGCAATTGAGAGCGGCTGGATGCAGGCTCGGATTGCGGAGTCCGCATATCGCGCCCAACTCGCCATCGAAGAGGGCAAACAAGTCGTCGTGGGCGTCAACGCGTTCACGGATTCGAAGAATGACGCGCCCGTGCATTTGCATCGGGTCGATGCCTCGCTCGAGCGCGATCAAATCGCCAACGTGCAGCGTTATCGTGCCGAGCGCGACGCGACGCGCGTCGAAGCACGACTCGACGACGTTCTTGCTGCGGCGCAAGGGACAGCGAATCTGATGCCGACGTTTGTCGAAGCGCTCGATGCGGGCGCGACCGTCGGTGAAATCTCCAACGTGCTGCGCGGCGTCTTCGGACGGTATACCGGCGGCGAGGTCGCAGTGTAAATGTATGAATTCGTATCCAATTGACCACGTCGCGATCGTCGTCGCCGATCTCGACGCTACGCTAAAGCTTTACATCGACGTTTTGGGATTCGAGCAAGTTTACCGCGAAACAATTGCAGATCAAGGCGTTGAGGCGGTTGGCTTGCGCGCCGGGGACGCGGTCATCGAACTGCTACGTCCTCTCGATCCAAGCTCCGCGATCGCACGTTACCGAGGAGACGCGTCGACGAAACTGCACCACACTGCGTATCGAGTTCCGGATTTACCGGCTGAATTGTCGCGCCTTCAAGGCGCCGGAATCCAACTGCTCGATCAGGCGCCGCGCAAGGGTGCTCATGGAAATCTTATTGCGTTCCTGCATCCAAAGTCGACCGGCGGGGTCTTGATCGAGTTATGCCAGCGAATATAAGCGGCAGCCCGCACCTTCCTGAGTGGCGGCAAATCGCAGAAGCGCTGCCGACGATTGTGTGGGCGACGCGACCGAACGGCTACGCCATCTTTTTCAATCAACGCTGGTATGACTATAGCGGCATGGATCGCGAGCAATCGCTTGCTGAGGGCTGGTTGCGGGCCGTTCATCCTGACGATTTTACCGACACGCTCCACAATTGGCGGACGGCCATCTTACTCGGTAGCGCGTTCGAAGCAGAGCTGCGCTTTCGCAGGCACGACGGTGAGTATCGCTGGTTTCTCACGCGAGCCAATCCCGTGCGCGACAAGCAAGGCCGCATCGCGCGTTGGTTCGGAACATGCACCGACATCAATCATCAAAAGCGCAGCGAGGAAGCGTACGCCGAACTTTATCAGCGCGAGCGGCGGATCGCCGATACGCTCCAGCGCGCGCTTCTTCCGCCAACGCTGCCGCATGTGCCCGGCCTATCGCTGGATGCCGTCTATCAGCCGGATACAAATGAAGCCAATGTCGGCGGTGATTGGTACGATGCATTCGATCTTGGCGACGACCGCATTGCGTTCTCTATCGGCGACGTTGGCGGTCACGGACTCGAAGCCGCAGTTCTGATGGGCCGCGTGCGCGAGGCGCTGCGCTCGGCCGCAATTGAAGAGCTCGAGCCTGCGCGCGTCTTATATCACGCAAACGCGGCCGTTGAGCTCTCCGATACAAAGACGATGGTCACGGCAATGTTTGCGATTCTGGACCGGCTCACGTTGCGATTGAGCTATGCGTCGGCCGGACACTCGCCGCCGTTTCTGGCATCGTCGGACGGAACCGTCCGCGTGCTGGAAGGAGTCGGTATTCCGCTCGGCATCGGATTCGGCACGGGCGAGGCAGCCGGATGGGAGACACGTACGGTCGCGCTTTCTCCCGGATCGATTCTCGCGTTCTACACCGACGGCTTGATCGAATCGGATCGCGATTTGGAAGCCGCCGAGGAGCGCATGAAGGCCGCGCTTTCGCGGCAGGCTCGAGGGACGCAACAGCGTTCGGCACTTTCGCTCGTCGCAAGCACGATCGTCGGACGCCAGCGTGACGACATCGCCGTGCTCACGGTTTCGACGTCGCACGTCCCCTTGCGCGAGATCGACGTGAACCTGCCGGCTACGCCGGCTTCGGCCCGTCGCGCGCGCCACATCGTTAGGCGCTTTCTCAGCGAATCCGGTATCGACGAGGACCGAAGTTTCGATCTTCAAGTCGCCGTCGGCGAAGCCGTCAACAATGCGGTCGAGCACGCCGGAGCACTCGGCAGCGACGAGTTCTCGTTACGTGCACGGCGTCGAGCGAATTCGATTACCGTGGAGATCAGCGATCGAGGGATGTGGCTGCCGAAGCTCGAGCCACCGGCCGGACACAACGTGCTTTCGGACCGCGGACGCGGGCTTATGTTGATGTACGCGCTCAGCGATGACGTTCAAGTGGAACGAACCGAAGACGGCACGACGGTGCGTCTCGCCCTACGATTGGTCGCGTAAACCCAACCGCACGTCGATCTCCGTTTCGAACGTCCGATCCCACGGCAGCATGATCGTCAAACCGCCGTCGCGATACTCGGGGAAAATCGAATCCAGCAAATCGACGGCATACGGCCAAAGCAGAGCGCGGTTTTCGCTCGCCGTTCGAGCTGCAACGTCTGGTAGCAGATAGGTGTGATCGATACCGTCCCGGGTGAGCTCGTCGTTCAGCGCCGGCCGAACAAAATCATGAAACGCGTAATCGTCGATATAGCGATCCAAAAGGAAATCAGCAAGCTCGATCTTGCTAAACGTACCGAGACGCTTGCCGACGCCAACCGCAATCGCAGCGGGGATTGCGGTACCGAGCGAGTTCGCGGCGGTGTTCCAGGATGCGAAGCCGGCCAGCCGTCCCGCAACCTTGCGCGCGATCAAGTCCTCAACCAATGCGCGCTGCTCCGCGATCGGTGCGTCAAAGAACGTCAAATCGACGACCGTCACGAGCTTGCCGGCCGCAACGTCGCTCGCGATTCGATCGGCGAAGGCATTCTCTTGCTCGGCATTCGTGTTGCGAACGCGCACGAACAGCTCGATGTCCGGATTGCTCGAGACGACGGTGCCTCCGCACGAGCCAATCACTTCCTGCGCAATCTGCGTGAACGGAGCGTACTCGATCGAATCCACCATGGCCGGACCGTCGGGCTGCGACCATGTAACCGTAAACCGCGGCGCCCAATTCGCGCGCGTCGCGAACGCCTTTGCCTCCATGATCATCGCAAGCTCGTCGGCTCCGGGCTCGATCGATGTGCGCTGCAAGAGTCCCGATCCGTAGTGTGTGCGCGCTTGCTCGAGTGATTCGAGATCCGCGATGTGCAAACCGTGCGGCCCGGCATCGTCTTGTCCGAGGACGAACCGATCGAAGCCGCCTTCGGCGGTGAGCTGCAGCGCGAATAAATCGACGTCGAGATTGCGCCTGCGAGTCGCGATGTACGTATCCAAGATCGGCCCAATCTGCTGCGCCAATTCGGGACTCGGATCGTTTGCATACTGCGTGATCAGCTCGTAAGATTTACCGGCGGCGAAGAACGAGGCCGCATCGCCGATGGCGGGGACACCTGTCGGCGCGAGACGCATGACCGTGCCGAAGCCATAGAACAGAGCGCCGGGCCGCAAGCCGCGCAGTGCGGTCACGAATCGCAAACGTGAGTATCCGAGCCACGCGGGAACGCCGGGAATGCGCGATGCGACGAGTCCGCCATACACCATCATGTCGCTCGACAGCACGAACGCATCGGCACCCTTGGTCGCACCAGACATCAACCAGCGATCGAGTCCCTCCGGATCGCCGGGCGTCAAATAGTTGCCGATGAGTCCGCGTGGCGGCTCGACCACCGGGATTCCGGCAATCCGGCCCAGCATCATCGGCAATTGTCGACTCACCGGACGATCGTCGATTGGCACGACGACGACCGGGGTATCCGATTTCGCCGACGCGACACCGAAGCCCAACAGAAACGACAGTAGTGCGCCAAACGCGACGACCTTCACCCCTCGATGATTCGCGACCGATGTGGCAATCGCTGCTTGTCTTTCTCGTACCGTTGATGCTCAGCAACGTGCTGCAATCGCTTGGGCAAACGATCGGCTTCATTTATCTCGGGCGATTTCTCGGACCACAGGCGCTCGCAGCAGCCGGGAACCTCTTCCCGATCATCTTCCTGATGATCTCGTTCTTGCTCGGGATCGGCGGTGCGAGCAGCATACTCATCGGTCAAGCGCACGGCGCCGGCGACACGGAACGAATGAAACGCGTTGCCGGAACGACTCTCGGCGTGGGGTTGTCGCTGGGCGTGATCGCCGGCGCGTTGTGCGCGATCTTCGTGCGACCGCTCCTGCACGTGATCGGCACGCCTGCCGACATCTTTGACATATCCGCCAACTACGCGCGCGTCTTCTTCGGCGGGTTTCCGCTGCTCTTTACGTATCTCTTGTACTCAACGTTTTTGCGCGGTACCGGCGATTCGAAGACTCCATTCTACTCGTTGATCGTGAGCACCGCACTCACGATGGTGATCACGCCGGCACTGATCTTAGGATGGTTTGGCCTGCCGAAGCTCGGCGTGGTCGCGGCTGCAGCCGGCAGTTTAATCTCAACCGCACTCACGCTCGTCATCCTCGGAATAACGCTCGCACGCGAGCACAATCCGCTCGCCCCGAGCCGCGAACTCCTCCGAGCCATGGTCCCGAACATGCGGCTCGTGCAGACGCTGTTACGGCTCGGCGCACCAATGGGCGTGCAGATGATCATGGTCTCGCTTGCCGAGATCGCGGTCATTACGTTTGTCAACCGCTTCGGCTCGGACGCCACAGCAGCGTACGCCGCCGTCAATCAGATTGGCAGCTACGTTCAGTTTCCGGCGCTCTCGATCGGCATCGCCGCATCGATCTTCGGTGCGCAATCGATCGGTGCGGGACGGCCGGAGCTTCTGGGGGCCGTCGTTCGCTCGAGCGTTGCGCTCAACTACCTCATTGAGGGAGCGTTGATCTTAGTTGTCTATGCTTTCGCAAACGTGATCCTCGGCATGTTCTTGACCAGCGAGCACACTCATCACATCGCGCGCGATCTCCTCAACATCACGCTGTGGAGCTATGCGATCTTTGGAAACGCGACCGTCATTTCCGGCATCGTCCGTTCGAGCGGCACCGTGATCGTACCGATGCTCATCTCGATCTTCTCGATCTGGGGAATTGAAGTACCCGTTGCCTGGACGCTCTCGCATCACATCGGCCTATCGGGTGTTTGGTACGGCTATCCGGCGGCATTCATCGTGAACGTTTCGTTGCAGTTCCTCTATTACGAGCTCGTTTGGCGACGAAAGCCGTTGCGCGCGATTCAGTAAGCGTCACGGTTTCGGGGAGCTCTCCAGAACGTCGCGTAGCGACTCGTGCTTGAGATCGAGGAGCGTTTGCGCCGCATCGGCGTCGACGCCCAGCCGCTCCATCACGACCGCGCGCTTTACGCTTCCCCCCGAACGTTCGAGCAGCTCGCGTCCGCGCGCCTCATTAACCTTGCACAGCGTGCATACGAGACGCAGCGCGCGTCCACGAAGTTTTTCATTCGTGGCGACGACGTCGACCATCAGATTGTCGTAGACTTTTCCCAAGCGCACCATCACCGCCGTTGAAAGCGCGCTCAGAACGATCTTTTGCGCCGTACCCGCGAGCATTCGCGTCGAACCGGCGAGCGGTTCGGCGCCGGTTTGCGTTACAATGGTGATGTCGGCGTGTTTCGCAAGGCGCGAATCGGGAGCGCTCGTGATCGCGACGGTCAAGGCACCTTTCGCTTTGGCGCGATCGAGACTCGCGCAAACGAACGGCGCACCGCCGCTGGCCGATATCCCGATCACGGCATCTTTTGAATGGATGTCCGCTTTGAACCCGGCCGCATTGTCTTCGGCGCCTTCGACGGCGCCGCTCATGGCATCAATGCCGCCGGCGATGTGTGCACGTGCGAGCGTGGGCGACACGCCGAAGGTCGGCGGTAGCTCCGCGGCGTCGAGAAGACCGAGACGTCCGCTCGTGCCGGCGCCGACATAGTGTAATGCTCCGCCCGAACGCAAGCGTGCGCTGATCGCGTCCGCCGCACGCGCGATCTGGGGCGCAGCCGCACGCGCCGCGTCAAGGGCTCGCCCTTGCGCCGCGATCAGCGCAGCAACGAGATCCTCTGTCGACATCCGATCGAGACCGCGCGTTGCCTCGTCGACTGCTTCGGTCGGCGGCAAGCCTTCCGTCACAGAAGCTTGCTCAAATTTTCTGCAAACGCCGCAATCTGTTTTTTCGCCACGCCTTCGATCAAGCGTCCGCCAACGGTGGCGACGACACCGCTGATCTTCGCGTCCGCGCGCAGCGTTATGCGCGAGCCTGACCCCGCCGCTTCGACGTCGGATGACATTCCTGCGCGCACGCCGCCTCGTCCGCGCGTCTCGTTGCCGTTCACGGAGAACTGCGCATGATGCGTAGCATCATCGAGCTGTTCGACGACGATTGTCGCGTCGTAGCTCACGTTGACCGGCCCGACTTTGACGCCGACATTCGCGCGATACGTTCGATCGTCGACGGTTTCCGTAATCTTCGCTCCGGGGATGCAGCTCGCAACGCGCGGGATGTCCTTGAGCACGCTCCAGACGCGATCGACCGATGCCTCGACCACGAACGAATCCTCAATGAGCATGGACGGGCTCCGTGCTCTTCGATAGACTGCCGCCCTTACGCCCGGAACGCATTGCGATAATTTCAGCCGCGATCGAGATCGCCGTTTCTTCCGGAGTTCGCGAACCGATATCCAAACCGATCGGCGCATGAATGCGCGCAAGCTCATCGCCCGTAACGCCGGCCGCGCGAAGCTTCTCGACACGTTCCGCGTGCGTCCGCCGGCTCCCCATCGCACCGATATAGCCGGCGGGCGTGCGTAAGGCGACCTGCAGAACCGGAATGTCAAACTTTGCATCGTGCGTCAAGATGATAAGCGCAGTACGTTCGTCGATCGGCGCCTTTCCCAAGAACTCATCGGGCCATTCGACGATGACCTCGTCAGCTTGCAGAAAGCGCTGGCGGGTCGCAAAGATCGGACGTGCGTCGATAACGCTCACGCGATAGCCGAGATCTTTGCCGACGTGGACCATCGCGCGCGAAAAATCAATCGCGCCGAAGATGTACATGTTCGGTTTCGGTGTGAACGAACGAATGAACACGCGGACGTCAACGCCGACCGGCTCGCCCTCTGCGCCGAACGCTCGAACCACGGTGTCGCCGGCTGCTAACAGGGCCTGCGCCTCGCCCCTCACGGCGTAATCGAGACCGTCATTGCCCATCGAGCCGAACGGATCACCGTCGGCGGTGACGAGACGCACGCCTCCAACGATTGGACCGTCGAGTCCAATTGCAAGCGCGATCGGCGCATCCTGGCGTACGGCGTCCGCGATGCGGCGCAGAACTTCGGGGTCCAGCATCTCAACGAAAATGTGAATCGTGCCACCGCACGTCAGACCGACTGAGATCGCATCGGCGTCGCTGATACCGTATGTAACCAAACGCGCGCGTCCGGTACGCAGGACGTCCTGCGCTTCTTCGTAGACGGCGCCTTCGACGCAACCGCCGCTCACGGAACCGGTCACTTCGCCGCGATCGTTCACAGCCATCGCCGCTCCGGGATCGCGCGGCGCCGAAAACTCCACGGCGACAACGGTCGCGATCGCGATTTGACGACCGTCGCTGTGCCAGCGCTCCAACGTTTCCAGAATGTCGATCATGGGGGTTTTCCCTTCCACGGCGCGGGAACAATCCCGTCAGATGGAATCGATGCCGCCGCAGAGCGCGAGCACACAATGTTGCATCGCCGGTGGTGGGCCTGCCGGGGTCATGCTCGGTTATATTCTCGCGCGTGCCGGCATCGACGTCATGGTGCTCGAGAAACACGACGACTTCTTCCGTGACTTTCGCGGGGACACGATCCATCCGTCGACGTTCACGGTCATGCAAGAGCTTGGGCTGCTCGACGCATTCCTGAAAGTCAAGCACGACGAGCTTCATGACCTTTCTGGCCGGATCGGCGGCGTCGAGCTGAAGCTCGTCAACTTTCAATTCATTCCGGGGCCATGCAAGTTTTTGGGCTTCATGCCGCAGTGGGATTTCCTCAGCTTTCTTGCGGAGCAAGGACGGCGGCTTTCGACGTTCCGATTGGAAATGAAAACTGAGGCAACGGATCTGCTCTTCGAAGGCGACACCGTCGTCGGCGTTCGTGCACAGTCGCCTTCCGGACCGCTCGAGATACGCGCGCCGCTCGTCGTGGCAGCCGACGGCCGCGATTCTCGTTTACGTCAGCGCGCTGGCATGCAGCCGCGCGATTACGGAGTACCGATCGACGTTCTTTGGATGCGGATCTCACGCAAAGAGAGCGATCGGTCCGCGGCATTCGGAAACATCGCGCCCGGTGGGATTCTCGTCACCATCAATAGGGGAAGCTACTACCAATGCGCGTTCGTCATTCGCAAGGGCGGCTTCGATGACATCAAGCAGCGCGGCATCGACTACTTGCGACAACGAATCGTCGATCTCGCTCCCTATCTTGCCGATCGCGTCCACGAGCTCAAATCGTTTGACGACGTCAGTCTCCTGACGGTAACCGTCAATCGCTTGCCGGTTTGGGCGCGCCCTGGCCTTCTTTTCATCGGTGATGCTGCGCATGCCATGTCACCGGTTGGCGGCGTTGGCATCAACCTCGCGATTCAAGATGCGGTCGCGACGGCCAATCTCCTCGCCGGTCCACTGCGGAATCGCAGCTTACGAATGAGCGATCTAAACGCCGTTCAGCGGCGCCGCGAATTCCCGACAAAAATCATTCAGGGCATACAGCTCACGATTCAGAATCGCATTATGACCAGCGTCCTCAACACGTCGCAACACTTCAATCCGCCGCTGATCTTACGCATACTCGACCGGGTGTCGCTGCTACGGAACATACCTGCCTATATTGTTGGGATAGGACCGCGTCCCGAGCACGTTAGGTGCTTGTCACCCCGGGTGGATTAGCCCACCTTCGCAAGACGAACGGCACCTTCAACCGGATCACCACCCGCAACGAAGACGGCGTTCGGAAGTTCCGATTCAATCTTGGTTTTGAGCAGCGCAGCGAGCAGATTTTCTTCATGCAATAGCCCGCCGGAAAGTGCGACCTTAGTTGTGGGTTCAGTAAGGTGCGCAGCAGAAGCGACATCAACGACGAGCTGCGCAAGCTCATCGCCGGCGCGCTCGACGATCGCCTTTGACGCGCGATTCCCCTTGCCGGCGAACGCGATGATGCTCGGTGCGAGCGCGGCGATGTTCGCGACGTCGATTCGTTCGGCATAAACGGCACGGATGAGTGAGGGTCGATCGGTCACGCCGAGATGCCGCGCCACGAGACGGCTCGTTTCCTCGTCACGCGCACGTCCGTCATACACACGGCTGAGCAGACGAACTCCTTCGAATCCGATCCAGCCTGCCGATCCCTCATCGCCGAGCAGATATCCGAGGCCGCCTGCACGGTGAAGTTTTCCGCCGGTGTCGCTCGCGAGCGCGATCGAGCCGGTACCCGCAATGACAACGATGCCGGGACCATCCGGAATCGCGGCGCGCAACGCGATTTCAACGTCGTCGCCGACGCGCACGTTCGATGCGGGATACGCAGCCGCAATGACAGCTTCGAGATCGCGTGCGACCTCCGGACTGCCCGCGCCCGCGACACCGGCGTAAATCGCCGCGATCGTCTCGGACGTCTCCGTGCCGGACGCTTCGCGAATTGTCCGCAAAATGACGTCGGCTGCCGCATCGACACCGACGATCGTGGGATTCGCACCCGGGCCTTGCGCGCGACGGACGATTCTTTCATCATGCGCAAGCGCGGCGAGGGTTTTCGTCGCGCCCGCGTCGACACCGACGACGCTAGCGATTCGCATCTACCGTTTCGAGCGCGACCCTTGCAAGGAGCACCGGAAGCTCGTACGGCACGATCGAACCGAGGATGGCCGGTGCGTGCGCTCCCGTTACGCGCGGAACGTTTGCCGGACGTCCACGCAGCGTTTCATATCCGAGTATCGCAAACGCGACGGCTTCCTTTGCATCGGCATTTATCCCGAAGTCATCGGAGGTCTCGATAGGCACTCCCGCACCGAGCGCTTCGCCCAACATCTGTACGAGTGCGGGATTGCGAGAACCGCCACCACCAAGAATCACGCGGGATCCTGGAGCGCCGTAGCGCCGAATTGCGTCCGCGAGCGGGCGCACCGTAAATGCAACCAGCGTTGCGCAGCCGTCCTCCGCGCCGAGACGACTCAGCTCGTGCCGATGCGCATCGAGCATTTGCCGTCCAAACTGCTCGCGTCCGGTCGATTTCGGCGGCTCGAGCGCAAAGTATGGATCGGCGAGCAGGCCTTCGAGCAGCTTCTCGTCGACCGTTCCCTTCGCGCTCAGCTTCCCGTCGAAATCCATCGTCTCACCGGTTCGTTCATGGACGAATGCATCGAGCAGCATCGTACCCGCACCGACGTCGAACGCGACGACGTCGCTCGGCTTTTGGCTCCGACGGAGAACCGTCAAATTGCAGATTCCGCCAATGTTGACAGCGATGCGGTCTTCTTCACCTGATCCGAAAACGATCGCATCGACAAACGGCACCAGCGGCGCACCCGAGCCGCCGAGCGCACAATCCGCGGAACGGAAATCCCAAATGACGCTTGCGCGCAGCGCATCACGCAGCTCGTACGGCCGCCCGATTTGGAGCGTCGTCGAGCGCGGGCCGTCGTGATAAATCGTCAAACCATGCGTCGCGACAAAATCGACATGCTCATCTTCGACCGTCGCGATTGCCGTTGCCGTAAATGCCGCGGCCAAGTCCGCGTGCAGCTGTGCGACCGCGGCCGTACTTCCGCGCTCCGGAGGCAATGCGGCCTCGAGCCGCTCCCGAAGACGCGACTCAAACGGTTGGCTATCAAACCGCACGACGGTCACCGCATAGCCGTCGCCGCGTGGAATGAGATCGACGAGCGCAGCGTCGATCCCGTCCAGCGACGTCCCCGACATCAGGCCGAGTGCGCGCATCGCTCCACATACTCGACCGCCTCGTCGCAGACGGCAGCGCGCAGCGCGCGAAGATCGCCGCGTTCATGGTGGACGGCGTTCGTCAACAGAACGACGCTGATGTCGCTATCGGGATCACACCACATCGACGTCCCGGTGAAGCCTGTGTGTCCGAACGCTCGCGGTCCCATTTTCGTTCCGCATGAGTTCTCGTCCGATGTTCGCAGCACCCAGCCGAGTCCGCGACGCGCAACCGGATCGAAGGCCTGCTCCTCGAGCGACTCACGAACCAGATCGATGCCGACCGGCGCAGCATCGCGCCCGCACAGCCCGCCAAGATAGATTTCCGCGATACGCGCCACGTCGCGCGCGTCACCGAACAATCCGGCATGTCCCGCAACGCCGCCCATCAGATGCGCCTTCTCGTCGTGCACGGTCCCTTGCACGAGTCCACGCCACGCGTCACGCTCCGTCGCCGGAATGCGCTCGTGCTCAACGAGTGGCGGCCGAAATCCGAGCAAGGGGACGCGCACGGCAGCCAGCGTCTCCCCGACGATCGATTGCAGCCCGCGCGAGCGCAACCGTTCCAAAATCACGCCGAGCGTAATAAAACCGAGGTCGCTATAAACAACTTGCGTGCATGGAGCGGCCACGAGCTCGCGCGTGAGCGCATATTCTTCGACGCGCACGCCGGTCTCGAGCAGCCCGCGGTAGTCGGCACCGGACGCGAAGCCCGCGTCGTGCGCGAGAATCATTCGTAGCGTGATCGTAGCATGTGCGGTTCCGCGCCATTCCGGAATGAGATGCGTAAGTGGCGCATCGAGCTTGAGCGCGCCGCCTGCGACGTGCGCAAGCGCGACCGTCGACACGACGATCTTCGTGAGCGATGCCAAGTCGAATCGCGTGTCGACGAAGACCGGCAGGCCGGCTTCCCGGCGCGTTACACCATAAGCGCACTCGAACGCCAACTCTCCGCGGTGCTCGACCCGCAGGACGGCGGCGGAGAGACGCGTTCCGACCGCTGCGCGCAGCGCTGCGTCAGGCGTTTGCAGCGCGAGCGGTCATCACGTCGGCTAGGCCTTCGATACTGACCTCCGTGTCGTTGTAGATACACGCGAGATTTTTGGCGCGTTCGAAGAGCGACGCATCGTACGGCTCGCGCGCAGAGATGAGGATGGAGTCCGGTGCAGCCAGCAGTAAGCGCGTTATGGCGGCTGCTTGACCCGGATGCAGATGAGCACGTCGCATCACGATGACAATTTGCCTTCCGGGCATTCCGGCGATTACCATCTCCAAAAGCTCCAGCTCGTCGACGCGTGGTTCGAGCGAGACGCGCATGATCTCGCTCTTGTGTCCGCGCTTGCGAAGCGCGCTCGATAACGACGCGGGTTCGTCTTGCTCGAAGGAGATGACGGTTACCGGCTCGCGCGCTTCGAGCCCGATGCTGCCGCGCACGACTGTGACCGCCTTGCGCGCAATCTCTCTGCCAACCGCCGCGTCGCCAACCCTCGCATCCTCATCTTGCGATGGATTTGGACCAATCGATGCCCGCAGCGCCCTCATCCGCGCTGCCGCTTCCGACAGACGCTCGGACGACAGCATGCCCGTCTCGACGGCTTGGACGATTGCCTCGATTGACGCCTCGGCGAGATCGAGCCGATGCGAAATCAAAATGCAATCGACGCCCGCACCGAGCGCGCGAGGCGCGAGCGATGCATCCGCTTCGCCGAGCGCCGCCATCTCGAAGCAATCACTGAACAGCGCACCGCAAAAATGGAGTTCGTCGCGCAGCAGATCGTGCAGAATCACGCGTGACATCGTCGCGGGCAAGTCCGGATCGAGCGACGGAACGAGAACGTGCGCGGTCATGAGCGCAGAGATTCCGGCACCGATCGCGTCCGCGAACGGAATGAGATCGCGCGCGCGAAGCGTCGCCGCGTCGACGGCGACTACGGGTCGCGCGACGTGTGAGTCCGTCGCAGTCGCGCCGTGTCCGGGGAAATGTTTCCCAACGGCAACCACGCCGCCGCTACGCAAGCCAACTGCAAACGCGTGTCCAAATTCAGAGACGGTGTGCGGGTCGCCACCGAACGAACGCGTCCCGATAACCGTGTTGCCGGGCTCCAGCGCAAGATCGAGCACCGGTGCAAAATTGAGATTAATGCCGAGCGCGCGCAGGTCGCAGCCCAAGCGTCTAGCCGCGCGGCGCGCCAAATCGACGTCGCGCGTCGCTCCAAGCGCCATCATCGAGGGAAGCGCAACGACACCCTCACGCAGGCGAGCAACGGCGCCGCCTTCCTGGTCGATTCCGATCAACGCAGGCGCCGTATCTCCGAGTGCCCGTTGCAGAGCGGAGGTTAGTTGCTGGACCTGCTCGGGATGCTCGAGATTTCGCGGAAATAGTATCGTCGCGCGAATGCCGAGATTCGCCATCCGCTCGAGCGGGGCATCAGCCTCACTCGTTCCAGTAAAACCGGTGCAGACTACTTGCGCAGCAAGGCTATGAAAGCTCACGCAGAAACGCCTCGCGCGGCTCGTTTCCCTCGCCGGCTCGAACGGCTCGGGCAAGATCGCGCAACCTGCGAATGAGCGCGTCTTCAGGAGTCTTTCCAGCCGCCAGCGCGCGAATCGCGATTAATGCTTCATCAGCCGCGCGCTCACCGATGGCGGTGAAGGCTCGATAGAATGGCGCTGCACGCGGATCGTCGAGACGATCGCGCAGGATGTGCTCGATCGCTTCGCGCTTCGAGGGCTTTCCGTCGAGGAGGTATCCGTCCAGCGGCCGCAAGTCCATCTTCGTGCGTTGGTTGTGCCTGCTTGCAGTCGTGCTCCTGGTCGGAGCTACTCCGGTCAAATCCGATTTGCTGCTGCTCGCTGCGCAATCATCGGGCTCGCCGTGGCGCTTTCACATCGTCAGTCGCATCGCCGGCACGCAAACGCAAGTAGACGAGGAAGGCGAAACCGTGGTGACGCGCCGCTGCAGGGGTGTGGTGTGTCAAGGGACGGTCGTGAACGCCGCGCGAGCTCGCGTCTCATTCTTCTGGTATAACGAAACGCCGGTTTTGCAATCGACGGAGCTCGATCCATTGCAAACCACCTTGCGCGCGATCGTCTCGTACGCGTTTACCTCGCCGGCCTTCACCGCGAATGGCGGCACGGTGGTCGCGCTTGCCCAGCGCCGGATGGGAGACGCCGAGGTTGCGCCCTATGCCGTGACCGCGCCGCACGGTGCCGAGCTCGACGCGCTGCTCGATACGGCGAGTGGGCTCCTGGTCGGCGTCGCTCAAGGGCATGACGCCATCTACCGCTATGAGGACCAGCGGCGGGTTGGCCCCCTTATGCTTCCGTTCAATATCTCGCGAGGGGACGGGACAAGCGAGACCTTCGAGGACCGCCGCGTCGTCGATACGCCGCTGATAGCGCCTTCGGGACCGCCGGTTACCTTTGCCCGAGGGCACGAGACGCTAGCACTCGAGGCGGGGATTCTCCCGCGTTTCCCCTGCCGGATCGAGAACGTGGTGGCCCGCTGTGTTCTCGACACCGGAGCCCCTGGGCTCGCAATGAGCTTGGATCTTGCCGACCAGCTCGGCAAGAAGCTCGTCGGTGAGATGGAGCTGGAGGGGCTGGGTACCATGAGCAGCGGCGTCGTTCGTGCCGACTCGCTCACGCTCGGCTCGATGCGGATCGGACCGGCCCTCTTTGCGATCCTGCCGGACGTCGGGGGCTTCGGCGCTGACGTGATAGTCGGGTCAGATGCCATCGCTCGAGCGATCGTCCACGTCGACCCGCAGCACCGCACGATCGCCTTCGACCCTCCCGGCTCGCAGATTGAGGGGACGCACGTCCCACTCACCTTCGATGGGTTCACGCCCTCGGTACCGATCCGGCTTGAGGGGAGCGCTGAGAGCTTCGTTCTCGATACTGGCGATAACGCATCGATCGATCTGTCCAAGGAGTTCGCCCGAGCTCGCCCCGATCTGATCGTCACCAAGGCGCGGACCAATATCGTCGGCGTCGGCGGGGTCGCAACGCGAGCCGTCGGACACATCGGACAGGTCGAATTTGCCGGTATTTCGCTCACGAACGTCCTCGCCGATGTGACGAACGCCCCCCGGTCGCCGGCATCGCGCGTGGGGAGTGCATTCCTATCGCATTTCGCGTTTGACCTGGACTATACAGAACTCCGCATGAGCGTGCGTCCGCCTCGTTGAAAGGCGGCGTAATGGAAGCTCTGGGCGACGAGCTCTTTTCTTTTCAGAAGGCCGAATGGGACCGGCTTTCGAGCCACTCCAGCCGGGATGCGGCGGCCTTGCATGGGTCGTTCGGCCACATTCTGCGCGGCTATCGTTACCTCGAGCTCATCCACGAGCGCCACGTCCCGACCGCCAAGCATTATAAAGAGCTTTTAGCGCAGCTCATCGCACGGATGGATCCCGCTTTTGAAGGCGGCGCGATCACGTACGATGAGGAGATGGCGACAATGGACGCCGACATGGGCGACTTGCTCGACGTCGCGCACGTCGATCTCGAAACGTTCTATCTCTTTGCAAAAATTGTCCTCGAGCGCGTCGCGCAATACGTCGAGCTCTATTTCGGTTCCGAGCCCAAGCTCTCGATCCGCACGCACGACAAACTGCGCGCGAACTTTTCGGAGTTTGCGGAGCGGCGCGGAATCGTAATTCCTGACGGTTTTAACGCCGCGTTCGCGCACGTTCACGACATGGTGTTTACGCACCAATCCGAGTCGGCAACGAACGACGCTCGCGTCGCTCAGTCGCCAAGCGACCTGATGATCGCGCATACCGACAATACGCCCGGGCCCAACGGCGCGTCGGCGGGCGTCATGCGACTATCGCTGACGACCGGACAGCTCCTCAATGTGGTCGACGCCTACTTACGCACGATTCTGGGACTCATTCGCGCAAATCCGAATCGCGCCAAGCTGTTGCGCAAGCGCCGCGTTCGCGACGCGCAACCCGCCGAGCACGTGCCGGCCGAGCCCGAATTCGCCCAGGCCGACGCCCCCGGGGAAACGCCGTCAGCCTTCGCCCTTGCGGTCGAAGCGCCGGCCTCTATTTTTTAAAGACCATCGTCACCGTCGTCCCCTCGGCGGTTTCGATCGAGACGGCTTCGGCGAGCGCCCGCATGATGAGGTGCCCGAACCCGCGACGCGAGGGAAGATCGCTCTCGTCGGTCATCGTGCCCCTGCCGCGGTCGCGGACTTGTAGGGCGACGACCTTGTGCTCGGTGCAGCAGTAGATCGAAAGCACCATCTTGCCCCGCGTGCCGACCGGGTAGGCGTGCTGGACGACGTTCGCGAGGGCCTCGCCGCCGGCAATCATGACCTCGTGGATCCACTCGGGCTTGACCGCGCACTCCTCGAGAAACGAGCGTAGGACGGCCCGCCCGGCGGCCGCGTTTTTCGGCACGGCCAGAAACTCGCGGACGATCGCCACTCCGTCGCTGCAGATCGAGTCGGCTGGTGCTCCGCTTGCCATCCCTCGCCCTCGGTTCAGTCTCTGATTTAGGGGTGCCTCCGAAGGGGCCGCCCCCCTAAAATCATCCCCCCGGAAGCTAAAGAACCCACCCTGGGACGCCGATACAAATTGCAAGACCAGCTGACTCTATTACACGGAAGTTTGAGAGCCACAATGTCACTTGCGGTAGTAAACGGAACCTCATCGAGCGTCGGGAGCAACTCCCTAGCGGATCTGAATCTGTCCAGCGCCCAAAGCGCGCAGATAGAGCAGATCCTATCAGAGATGCAATCCGGGATGCTCAGCCCGATCGAAGCACGCGCACAAATCGCGTCGGTTGTCAGTTCCCCGCAACAAGCGGCGAGCGGTCAATCCTCGACGCCTCAAAGCGCAACGACTTCTTCACACGACAGCGTGCCGCTCCAACAGTATTACGAGCTGCCGCTCCCGCAAGAGTCGTTGAAGACTTCGGCGCTGCCCAGCTACAACTCGCACGGTGCAGCCACCGAAGCAGTCTTCTCAGGGA
This sequence comes from Vulcanimicrobiaceae bacterium, assembly GCA_049520515.1. Lineage (GTDB taxonomy): Bacteria > Vulcanimicrobiota > Vulcanimicrobiia > Vulcanimicrobiales > Vulcanimicrobiaceae > JAFAMS01. The sequence continues at coordinate 328,946 of JBEKPS010000003.1, read as the reverse complement.
CTTCGCAAGCCGTCAACGCGCACGCTTAGTCGCGCGAGCATCTTGATCACCGCGAGCACGATTCGCTCGGCAGGAAGCCGGCGATACGTCGCGGTGTCGTGCTTTTCGGGAATGACGACGGTCATCGTCGCATTGGATTCGTAGAGCAAGACGTTTCCATTTGCATCGACGCCGAAGTCGATGCCGCCGAATTCGAGACCCATCGCATCGACGATGCTCCGGAGTGCGGACATCGTATGCTCGCCGAGAAACGCCGGCATGTCGGAGAGAAAGCGCTCTTCTTCCCCACGATGCGCGACATCGTTCATTTGCGCGGATCCGTAGTGCACTTTCCAATCGGATGAAATTGCAAGGTGCAGCGGATAGAGTTCTCCATCGACCATGATGACGCGAAACTTGCGGTATTTACCGTCAGTGCCGCGTCCGTCGAGATACTCGAGCGACAGTAAGGTCTCACCGGGAAGGCCGTCGATCGCCGCGGCGAGATCCTCGGCTCGATCGACCTTGACGAAGAACCGGCCGGTGTGAAACCCAGGCGCGCGCAGCATGATCGGATACGCGAACGACACCTTGCTTAATTCCGAGCGTCCGAACTGACGGATCTGCGGCGTTACGACACCGCTCAGAACGCGCAACCGCGCAGCATTCTGCAGGCGTCCCGTCGCGAGAACATGATCCGGTTGATTCACGACCGGAGCGTCGGTAAGCGCCAGAATCTCTTTCGCCCTAGCGAGCGCTTCCGCACAGCGATCCGCATCGCCGATCGCGTTGAAGACGACGTGGTGTGGCGGCAGCGGCACAGCGTCATGGAAGAGCTCGACAACAAGCACCGTCGTGAGGAAGATACGCTCGTCGAGAAACTGCGCAGTCGAAACCGTCCCTCCGAGCGCCGAACAGAGCAGCAAAACGCGTACTGGCTCGCCATCGCCGCGATACGAACCCTCCGAAATCGCTTCACGGAAGCCCGAGACACGATGTTTGTTGGCGCCTTCAGTGTCGCCCAGCTCGTCGAGAACGTACGCAAGCCCCTGATGCGCCATTGGATGCTCGGGATCGAGGTCGAGCGCGCGAGCGTAATGACGGCGTGCGTCCTCGAACCGGCTGGTAGATACGAACGTATACGCGAGATTAACGTGACTGGCGATGTCGTCGGGATGCTTGCTCGCTGCTTCGGCAAACGCTGCTTGGGCTGCCGTCCGTGCGCCAGCCTTATAATGCAAACGCCCGATCGCATTTAGCGCGCGGGCATCGCCGGGTTGCTTTGCGAGAATGCCGGCGTACACCATACGCGCGAGCTCCATATGACCGAGCACTTCGAGCAAGCTCGCGCGTTCGTAGCGCAGATCGATAGAGGCCGGATCGGCTTTGATCCGGCGTTCGACGTCGCGTAACGCGTTTTCGACGGTCGCGCTAAACGGGGGGTGCTCCATACCTAACGCGAACCCGTCCGTGGGTAAGAACGTGTCGAGTTTTTCATTTTCCGGCCGCGAGAACGGCGTTCGTTATGCGTTTGCAGTCCTCATCGTCGCGATTGCATATGTCGTGTTCGCGAAGATCGGCTTCTCGCTGGCGTTCTCCGTAAAGCAGGTCACCGCAGTTTGGCCGCCGAGCGGGATCGCCGTCGTTGCGCTACTCCTGGGCGGGATGAGTTTATGGCCTGGCGTCATGATCGGCGCGTTTTTTGCGAATCTGATGACGCATGAACCCGTCCATACGGCGCTTGGCATATCCCTCGGAAACACGCTCGGGCCTCTTTTAGCGGTCTATTGGCTGCGGCGCAGTGGATTCGATCCGCGGCTCGAGCGCGTCAACGACGTGTTGCAGCTGGCGGGCTTCGGCGCGCTCGCGATGATCGTCACCGCGACAAACGGCGTCATTTGGCTGGCGAGCGCGGGGATCGTTCCTTGGCACGCGTACGCTGTCGTCTGGCGAACCTGGTGGGACGGCGACGCGATGGGCGTCTTGCTCTTTGCGCCGTTCTTGCTGACGTGGATTGGGTCGCGCGACGTTCGTATCGCACAAGGCCGAACGATCGAAATGCTCGCTTTCCCGGTCGCGTTGCTGATCGTTGCGTGGCTCGGTTTCCTCAACAACCTGCGACTAGGATTCTTGGTCTTCCCGGCCATCATCTGGTCGGGTTTGCGCTTTAAGCAACGCGTCACGTCGACGGCCGTCGTCCTCGTCTCGTTGATCGCGATCATCGGAACGCAACACGAGATCGGTCCCTTCGCGGGTGGTACGCTCGATCAACGCCTCGCATATCTGATGACACTCATGGCAGTGCTGTCGATCACCGGACTAATTCTCGGCGCGGTTACATCCGAGCGCGAGCTCGCCGACGAAATGCGACACGACGCGGAGCAGCGCGAACTGGAGAATGCGACGCAGATTGCGCGCAGGCTGCAGGGCGCATTTCTTCCCAAGCGCCTTCCTGAACATCGCGACGTAACATTCGATGCACTCTATCTCACTGCCGGACGCGAAGCGCTCGTCGGCGGCGACTGGTACGATGCGTTTACGATTCCGGATGGTGAGATCGTCGTATCGATCGGCGACATGCTTGGGCACGGCGTCAGCGCCGCCGTAACCGCCGCCGAAATTCGTCAGCGCATTCTTGCGACGGCCTTCAGCACGAGCGACCCGGCCGAGATCTTGGCGAAAGTGAATCGCGGTTAGCCAGCGCCGGACATCCGCCGCCGATCGTCGCTGGTCCGACCATTCGGGCACGCCTTCTACCGTACGGCGGACTGCCGCTCGGCGTGCTCGCGGATTCCGAGTACGTGACGCATCCCGTCGCGCTCGAAGCGGATGCGGCCGTGCTCTTCTACACCGACGGCGTTACGTATAACGCCGCGTTATGGGAACCTCGCAGCCGGTCGACAACGTTGTCTTGATGGTCATCCGGCTCGCGCCATCGCCGGTCGGAGCGGGAGCAATAACGCCGCACTAGGAACGAGGGGCCATGATTCGACGCACTATTGCATTCGCGGCGCTGGTGGCGCTACTCTTGGGCCCGGCCATTATGCCGCGCGCGGACGCTTACGAAGCGCACGTACTCAGCTATTCCGACGGGCTCGACATCTCGTCGCTGAATCCGTTCTTTGCGACCTCGGGCAATGCAATAGCGCTTCAAGAACTAACGGGAGCAGAGTTCGTCCGTTTCGACGAACACGGTAATCCGATTCCCGAACTCATCACCGAGATTCCGACGGTCGCGAATCACGGCATCAGCCGCGATGGAAAGTCGATCACGTTCCACTTGCGTCACAACGTCAAATGGAGCGACGGTCAACCCTTCGACTCGTCGGATGTCATCTACAGCGTCGCGGTCGCCAAGAATCCGCAGAACAACATCTTCGTTCGCGACATGTGGGACCGGCTCGTTAGTGCGACGGCTCCGGACAAGTATACGGTCGTCTTTCGTTCCAAAGAACCGTACGCAACGTTCATCGCAGATTATTTCTCGACGCAGAGTTCGTCGGCGATTCTTCCGAAGCACATTCTCGGCCCGGGGACATCGATCAACCAAGCACCGTATAACGGGCTGCCGGTCGGAATCGGGCCTTTTCGCTACACTGCGTACAACCGCGGTAACGACGTCGAAATGGAAGCCAATCCGTATTATTGGCGTGGCATGCCGAAGCTGCACAAGGTCATCTACAAGATCATCACCGACGACAACACACGGCTCACGCAGCTGCAATCAGGTGAGCTCGATCTCTCGGACTTGATCAACGGAACGCAAGTCGCGAGCGCGAAGGCCATTCCGGGCAAGAAGAGCGCGACGCGACCGAGCCAGTACATGTCCGGCCTCTTCTTCAATACTTCGCACAAAGTGGTCTCGGATCCGGTCGTGCGCCGTGCGTTGCGCTTAGCGACCGATCGCGCGACGGCATTTAACAAAGTCGTACTCGGAAACGGCGTCATGACCGAATCGGTCGTGCCACAGATCGCGCGCGATTGGCTCGATTTGGGTGCTCCCAAATACGACCCCCCGGCAGCCGCAAAGATGCTCGACGAAGACGGCTGGAAGCTCGGTCCCGATAAAATTCGGCACAAGAACGGCGTCGCGCTCAACATCGATATGGCGATTCCGTCGGGATACCAGCCGAGCTCGACGCTCGCTGCAATCCTCAAGGAAGATTGGGCCGAGGTCGGCGCCGGCGTCACGATTCACATGTGGTCGACGCCGCAGTTCTTTGCCATCTACGCAAACGGCGGGATCATTCAGACCGGCAAGTTCGACCTCGTGCTGTATTCGCAATCACTCGGGCCTGTGTTTCCAAACATCAACGGCGTCTACGACTGCGAGTCGATTCCGCCGAACGGCGCGAACTCATCGCGCGAGTGCAATCACAAAGTCGACGCGCTCAACAATCAGTACCTGCACAGCTACGACCCAGCCGTGCAGAAAAAGACGGCCGCTGAGTTTCAGCGTCTGATCGATAACGACGCCCCCACGATCATCATCTACGAACGCGCGTTCACGTCGGTCTACGACGGCCGGATAACCGGCTACCATCCACACGCGTTCTCGATGTGGGGCGATCCGATGGAGCTGGATATCTAGCTAGGCGGCAAGACCCTTGGATGCGCACTCGACGAACGTCGAGAGCGCGGGAGAAAGCCACTTGTCTTCGCGGTACGCGAGCAGCGTTGCGACCGTGCCGCGTAGGTTGATCGGAAGAATAGCGTACTTTCCATCTGCGAGCTCGCGCTCGATCGTAAAGCGCGGTAAGATCCCGATGCCGATCCCGGCAGCAACGCACTGTTTCACGGCTTCGATCGAATTGAATTCCGAGATCACCGACGCCCGGCGTCCAGCGCGCGCGAGAAAAGCCTCGAAGAGCGTGCGATACGTGCACGTCGGTTCAAGAACGAGGATCGTTTCGCGTACGAGATCGGATGGGCGCACGCTCGTGCGACCTTCAAGGCGATGTCCCTTCGGAGCGATCAGCACGAGCTCGACATCGCCGAAATTGTGCGTGCGAAAGGCCGGATAATCGCGAGCCTCATCGATGAAAAGACCGACGTCGTAGCGCCCGCTTTGAACGCCGTTGCGCACGACGCCGCACTCCTCGACCTCGACGATAACGCTCGCGGTGGGATGCTGCTTGCGCAGCGCCTGTACGATCGGAGGCAATTTATAGGTGCACAGCGATTCGGCCGTGCCGACGCGCAGCGTTTCGGTCGCGTCCTTCTCACGCAGGGCGTTGACCGCTTCCTCAGCTAGCTCGACCATACGAGCCGCGTAGGATTCGAGCTTCTCGCCGGCCGCTGTCAGTTCGATCCGCCTCCCCAGGCGCCGGAACAGGGGCTGCCCCAGCTCGCGCTCCAGGGACTGGATCTGGGTAGTCACGGCGGACTGGGCATAGCTCAGATGCTCGGCGGCCCGCGTGAAGTTCAGGGTCCGAGCGACCTCCCGAAACGTCCGCAGCTCCTTGAGCTCGAGCAACCGTCCACTCCTTCAATCGGTTTTAGAGATTGATCCGATCAAAACATTCGTTCTTTAAGATGGATGGATTCCCCTAGAATATGTATATGGAACTGCTCGCCCTTAGCCTAACCCTAGCCGCCCTCGGAGCCCTTGCGATCCGCTACGGTGCCGACACCCGCGATTTCGGCCCGTCGCCCTTTCACAAGAACTAACTCAACGACGTCAGCTCGCATTTCAAACGACGATGGCCTCGTCGTGATGGCTTCGCGCGCGACTCTGTTCCGAAAGACAAGAAGCCCTCGAAATACCGAGGGCTTCTTGCGTTTCAATTGGCTCCCGGAGTTGGACTCGAACCAACGACCCGCTGATTAACAGTCAGCTGCTCTACCAACTGAGCTATCCGGGACCAGCAACCGCCCGTGGTTCGCCCGGCTGCCCTTGTACCCTTTCGGGGAGCGAGGTCCCTATAAACCCTTTACGAACTGGCCCTCGAAACGGGCAGCGGCGCGCGCTTTAGAGAGATCGTCGACGACGCCGAGCGCCTTCTCGACGCCTGCAACGCGCAATAACCGGCGGACGTCGGTTCCTTCGGGGGAAACAACGATAAAGTTCGGCGTCTGGCGCGCATGTCGTAACAGCACGGAGAGGCCGGTCGAATCGCAGTAGGTGCATTGCGCGAGCGAGACGATAAGAGAAAACGGATCGTCCCTGCGCACTTCGCAGAGTTGTTCATCAAACTCGGGTACGGTCGAAATGTCGATGTCGCCGACGATGGTCAATTCGCGAACGCCGTTCTCGCAGACCCAGCTCGTCGACAGACGTTGCAGGCCCATATGGCTCTCATTCCGCCCTTTGCTCGTACCGAAACGTCCCGCAGGCGAGTCGACTCCCGCCCAGAAGCGCACGCTGCATTATGGGAAGCACGCGTAAAGCATTTTTGACGGCGGCTGGAATTGCCGCGACCACGACCGTCGCCAAAGCGGAGACCATTGCTAAGGCCGACCCGGCGCCATCGCCTGCCGCTATCGAATTCGCGAATCGAATGCGCCGCTTCGATCCGTCGCTGACGCCGCAACAACTGCACGATATTGCAAAGAGCAACGACGACACATGGAAAGTCGGGCCGAAAGTACATAAGGGGCTTGAGAACGGTGATCCGATGTCGCCCGCGTTCGAGATCGGCGAATGACGCACGAGGACCTCGCGTTTTCCGATGCGACGACGCTCGGAAAGCTGATCGCGGCGAAAAAGATCAGCTCGCTCGAGCTCACCAACATCTATCTCGATCGTCTCGAACGCTACGGTGCGAAATTCGGTGCGGTCGTTACGATCCTGCACGATCGTGCACGCGCTGAAGCGCAGGCCGCCGATCAAGCCGTTGCGCACGGTAATCGCTCGAGCGCCCTGCATGGTGTTCCATACGGCGTCAAAGACTTGCTCGCCGCCATCGGCGGACCGACGACGTGGGGTGCTGCACCATACCGCAATCAAATCTTCGATTACGATTCGACCGTCGTTGCGCGGTTACGCGCAGCCGGTGCGGTGCTGCTCGCGAAGCTTTCGATGGTCGAGCTGGCCGGCGGATTCGGTTACGACGAAGCCGACGCGTCGCTGACCGGGCCGGGGCGCACGCCCTGGAATCGCGGATACTGGAGCGGCGGTAGCTCGAGCGGCCCTGGTGCCTCCGTTGCTGCGGGACTGGTCGGTTTCGCGATCGGCTCCGAAACGAACGGCTCAATCATGAACCCAAGCAACAATTGCGGTGTGAGCGGCTTGCGCCCGACGTTCGGACGCGTCAGCCGTTACGGCGCAATGGCGCTGATGTGGACGTCCGACAAACTCGGTCCGATGGCGCGCTCGGCGCGCGACACCGGTTTGATCTTGCGTACGATCGCCGGCGCCGATCCGCACGATGCAAGCGCGAAGAGCGTCCCGTTTCGGACGACGGCGCAGCGACCGCGCATCGGCATCATCGCGAAGTCGATGGACAAGACGCAGCCGTCTGTTGTCGCGAACTTCAAACGCTCGCTCGACATCCTGCGCGATTTCGCCGACATCACCGAAGACGTTCCGCATCCGGAGTTTCCCTACGCCGAAGTTTTCGGCACGCTCTTGAGCGGTGAATGCGCATCCGCGTTCCGCGATTTCATCGAAAGCGGACGCTCGAAGATGCTGCGCTCACCGGACGATAAGATCGGCGGGTACGAACAATACGCAACACTAGCGGTTGATTTCGTCGACTCGATGCGTCAGCGTGCCAAGATCGATAAAGCCATTCGCCGGATGATCGCGCCATTCGATGCGCTCGTGCACCCAACGCAGCCGACCGTTGCCTATCCGGTCGGTCCCCGTTTCAGTAAAACCTACACGCAGTGGCCGGGCGCCGTCGATCCCGTGACATCGGCCAATCTTGCCGGAATTCCGGCGATGAGCGTCCCGAATGGCTTTGCCGAACACGGTCTGCCGACCGGCCTCGGCATCATTGCAAACGCGTGGCGCGAACCACAGCTCGTCGCAATTGGTAGCGCATACCAATCACGGACGAGCTTCCACACGCGTCGCCCTACACTACAGCAATAGGGTTGGCGGGAGAGCCGACGTGGCCGCGTAAGCGCAGCGGCGGCGCCGCCAAGAAAAACCGGAAGCGTCCGTGCTTCTCGAGCCATTGCGCGAGCTCGGTGAGATACCAAATCTCGCCTAAGTGAATGCCGAGCTTGAAGAGGCAATGCTCGTGCAACGGTAAGAACGGCGTCCCCGGATCGCGCACGCGCGCCGGATAGGCTTCGACCGCGAAATTGTCCGCGACGATTGCGACGACGCCCGACTCCGTGATCCACTCGAGCAGCTCGGGATCCGAACCGTCCAGTGCCGCGCACGAGTTGTGCAACGTCTCCTTGTCCGGATGCCCGTGCATATCCAGAATCAGCTGACCGAAACCGGTGTGCAGCGCGAGGATGTCGCCCTTCTTCAGCGTGACGTCTTGATCGCGCATAACGTCGCGCAGCATGTCGTAGTCGACGTACGTCTTTGCGGTTCCGTACGCGCGGTGCAAGTCGACCATGACGCCGCGCCCGACGATGCACGCTGCGGCCATCTCCTCGACATCCGGTCCCGGATACGTACCGTTGTAGTAACAAATCTCGGGCTCGCCGTCGCCGTTCGCGTCGAAATGCGAGCCGACGTGACTGAACGCATCCCACTGTGTCGAATATTGCGTGTACAAGACGACGATGTCGTCGTTGACGACGCCGGTTGCGCCTTCGCGCTGCAAGCTAAACGGAAAGTCGTGCGCCGGAACGCCGTCACCGCGATCGACGATCTTCCGCTCGGGCGGATGACGGCTCGGGTGCAATACATTTCCGCCTGGTAAGTCGAGCGGCAAACTCAGGCAGAAGCGCATGCCCGTGCGGATCTCTTCCGCAGCGCGCCGCACGCGCTTGGGCGTCAGCTCATTGAGGCGCCCGCGGCGATCCGTATCACCGTAATCGCCCCAATTCGAGCCGGGCGGTCGCTTCGTTTGCATGGCCGTCATCTGCGCCAACCAGGACGGCGGAACCTCGGTTCTCAAACTCTGCGGGGATGAGCGCTTCGTATCCATTACGCGCTTCGGCACTTCTCAACGCGTTTTGGGTCCCGCTCGCCTTTCAGGAAGCGGCACTGTTGGCAATCGCGGTGCCGGCGCGGCTCCTGAATCTCGCACCCGCCACGTATACGAGCGCGCTCGCGACGATCGCCTCTCTCTGCGCCCTGGCCTCGATGATCGCGCCGCCGATAGCGGGGACGATCTCCGATCACTTGCGCCGCCAACACGGCGGAACTCGCAAAACGATCATCGTGACAGGAGCGACTGTCGACATTATATGTCTCGTGCTCGCGGCGCGCGCGACGACGACCGTTGCGTTCGGCGCACTGATCGTCGGATCGATCCTAGGCGTTATGACGGCGATTGCGGCGTATCAGGCGCTGCTCCCGGATACCGTTCCGCGCGAAGCGTGGGGTGAAGTTTCTGGAATGCGCGGCGCGGCGACGTTGATTGGAACGGTCATTGGACTAGGAATCGCGGCGGTCACGAGCCCCGCCGCCACACTGATCGCAACCGCCATCTTCGTCGCGCTCGGGACCGCGACGGTCTACGCGATTAAGCCGGGCATGCACCACGAAGAGGAAGAGCAAGCGAAGGTGCGCGACTGGCACGATTTCATCATCGCATTCATTGCGCGCTTGTGTGTCGGGTTCGGACTCTCACTGCTGATGACGTTTGCGCTCTACTTCTTCCGCGACGTCATCCACACGACGAATCCGCAAGCCGGAACTGGGCTCGTCGCCGGATGCTCGATCCTCGGCGCGATCGCCTCGACCATGTCGCTCGGAAAGCTGTCGGACCGCGTCGATCGCAAACTCGTCGTCGCGTTCTGCGGAGTTCCGATGGCGCTGGCTGCGTTCGGCTTTGCGCTCGCGCCGAGCATGCACTTCATCTACATCTTCGCGCTGCTGTTCGGGTTCGGATACGGCGGCGTCTTTTCGAGCGCGTGGGCGCTTGCAATCGACTCGGTGCCGCAGCTGCGCGACGTCGCACGCGATCTTGGCATCTGGGGACTCGCTTCCAACATTCCGGCAGTAATCGCGCCGGTCGTCGGTGGCTGGATACTGCTCCGCTTCGGCGGCACGGTGCTTGGTTATCAAATCTTATTTTTTGGTGCTGCATTCGCGTTTGCGGCCGGCTCGCTGGTCGTGCTCGCAATTCGGGGAACTGCTACGGGAGGGAATGTCTATGGCCGGCCAGCCGAACGGCAAGCGTAACGGAAAAAGCTCGGGCGAGCTTCGTAGTCACGGATGGTTTTCGAAGAACGATCGCGATGGATTCATCCATCGCAGCTGGATGCGCAGTGAGGGTTTTGCGCCTGACGTTTTCGATGGACGACCGGTCATCGGCATCTGCAATTCGTGGTCGGAGCTGACGTCGTGTAACGTGCACTTACGTCGCATCGCCGAATCGGTGAAGCGCGGCGTCTGGGAAGCCGGCGGATGGCCGCTCGAGTTTCCGACGATTTCGCTCGGCGAAACGTACATGCGTCCAACCGCGATGCTCTTTCGCAACCTCATGTCGATGGACGTCGAGGAATGCTTACGCGCAAATCCCGTCGATGGCGTCGTGCTGCTCTCCGGTTGCGATAAGACGACGCCCGCACAGCTCATGGGCGCCGCGAGCGTCGACTTGCCGACACTGCAAATCACGGGCGGTCCAATGCTCAACGGCAAATGGCGCGGCGAAGATATCGGCTCGGGAACTGCCGTGTGGCGCCTGAGCGAAGACGTGCGCGCCGGCAAGCTCACGACCGAAGAATTCTTCGAAGCCGAAGCCGGGCAATCGCGCTCCAACGGTCACTGCATGACAATGGGGACCGCATCGACGATGGCCAGCATGTCGGAGGCACTGGGCATGGCGCCGACCGGTAACGCAGCAATTCCGGCCGTCGATTCGCGCCGCTACGCGCTTGCGCAATTGGCCGGCCGGCGCATTGTCGAGATGGTGCGCGAGGATTTGCGCATGTCGCAGATCGCAACGCGCGAAGCCTTTGAAAACGCGATTCGCGTCAACGCGGCCATCGGCGGCTCGACGAACGCGGTGATCCATCTGCTTGCGATCGCCGGACGTCTCGGCGTCCCGCTTGCACTCGACGATTTCGATCGCCTCGGCCACGACTTGCCGTTGCTCGTCAATTTGATGCCGTCGGGCAAATATTTGATGGAGGACTTCTACTATGCCGGCGGCGTCCCGGTCGTGATGCGCGAGCTTGCCATGAATCGTCTGTTGCACGATCGCGCCATCACAGTGAGCGGCAAGACGGTGGGCGAAAACGTTGCGGATGCAAAGAATTGGAATCCGGACGTCATCAGCACGTTCGAAAAGCCGTTTCAAGAGCATGCCGGTATCGCAGTCCTCAAAGGAAGTCTTGCGCCAATCGGTGCCGTGATCAAACCATCCGCTGCGACGCCGAAGTTACTCAAGCACGGCGGACGCGCGGTCGTCTTCGAAAACGTCGAGGACTTTCACGCTCGCATCGATGATCCGAATCTGGACGTCGACGAAAACTGCGTTCTCGTGCTCAAAGGCGCCGGCCCCAAAGGATACCCGGGTATGCCGGAAGTCGGCAACATGCCGCTGCCTCCCAAGATCCTCGCCAAGGGGATCACCGATATGGTGCGTGTCTCCGACGGACGCATGAGCGGCACCGCGTACGGTACCGTTGTGCTTCACACCGCACCGGAAGCCGCGAACGGCGGTCCGCTTGGCCTCGTGCAAAGCGGCGATCGCATCGAGCTCGACGTCGAAGCGCGCCGCCTCGATCTCGCCGTGAGCGAGACGGAGCTCGATAACCGGCGGCGTGCGCACCAGTATGCGCCGGTCAGCTTCGAACGCGGATACGGCAAGCTCTATGTCGAGCACGTGCTCGGGCCCGAACGAGGCGCCGATCTCGATTTTCTGGTCGGCCACAGTGGGGCGGTCGTCGCGCGCGAAAGCCACTGACGATGGCACGCGAGAGCATCTTCAGCTCTCGCGACTTTCGACTTTTCTATTTCGGACAAGCAACGAGCTACGTCGGCGACGGCTTGCGCGCGATCGCAATTCCGCTGCTCGTATTCAAGCTGACGGGATCCGCGCTCAATCTCGGATTGACGTTTGCGCTCGAGGTCTTCACCTTCGGCGTTTTTAGCTTGCTGGGCGGCTCGCTCGCCGATCGTCTCAATCGTAAGCGTCTTATGATTGTCTGCGACATCATGCGGTTCGCGATCATTTTGTCGTTCGCGCTCGGGTTTCGCTTTGGTTGGCTCACGCTTCCATTCTTATACGGCGGCATCGTACTGCACTCGATGTGCGGAGCTGTTTTCAACGGCGGCCAAGCTTCGAGCATACCCTATGTTCTGGGTAAGGACCGTGCGACTCGCGGCGTCGCCGCGCTGAGCAGCACAGAGTCAGCGGTCAACACTGTCGCACCGCCTATAGGCGGCGCAATCTTTGGTTTTGCAGGGCCATTTCCGGCATTGCTCATCAACGCATTCACCTATATTGCGTCGATCGGCTCTCTAAGTGCCGTTCGGGATCTCGGCCCAGAGCTGGAGCTTGGTTTTCCTCGGCCGATTCACATTGTAGAAGATATCGCGACCGGCTTTCGCTTTCTATTCGCGGATCGCACAATGCGCACGATAACGATGACGTCGTTTCTGGCCAACACCTTTGGCGTGCTCGGATTCACGGCGTACGTTCCCTATATCAAGCGCGATCTGGGCGGCAACGATTTGGCCGTCGGAATCGTGTTCGGAGTCTGTGGATTGGGAGCCGTTCTCGGAGCACTTATCGTCTCGCGGATACGTGTCCCGTACGGCAAGATAATCATCGCGACGTATCTCTGGACGAATTTCGAACTACCCGTCATCTGGACGCACCAAATCGCCGTCGCGGCCGCGGCTCTCGGGCTGGCTTCGATTGCAGGCGGTGCCAGCGTGACCGCTACGATCGGTTGGCGCATGCGCATCATCCCCGAGGAGACGGTCGGACGCGTATTCGGAGCGGTTCGCTTGCTCGTTCTCGCGGGCATGTTGCCGGGTGCGTTGATTGGAGGCGCACTTGCGGATGCCTACGGCGCGCGCTTTGCGCTCACGGTGTCGGTCACCGCAATTCTGTTGATATCGCTTTGGGTTGCGGCAGTCCCAACGATTCGCAAAGAGACGCGCTAAGCGACTTCGATCGAAACATGCTGCTGTTGCGCAGGACTGTGCGGCGCCGGCTTACGGATCAAGAAAACGAGCGGTGCGAGCACGAAGCTCAACAGAGCCAGAAACATCGAGGCATCCGCGAACGCCATCGTGAGTGCTTCGCGATTGATGATGCCAAAGAGCTGCGCAAGCGGAAGCTTGTGCGCAAGCCATTCAGCAATGGCGGGATTGCGCAGCGTCGCGTTACCGGCCAGATCCGAGAGGTGCGCCGCCGTCCGGCGATCGAGCAACGTGACGAGAATCGCCGTCGAGATCGAGCCGCCCAACTGCAATGAGAGATTCGTAAATGCGACGGCTTTCGGCGCGACGTTTTGCGGAACGGACGAAAGTACGGCGATCGATATTGGGACGAACAGCATACCGAGTCCGACGCCGCCCGTCAGCTGCGCCCATAGAAACGTCCAAAACGTCGAAATCGACGTCGTATCGACACACTGCAGATAGTTTGATATCGACAACAGCATGAAGCCGATTCCCAGCGAAATGCGCGCGTCCAATTTTCCGCTGCCGACCAAATTCGCAATTGGAATCGTTGTTATCGCGATGCAAATCGCGCGAATGAAGATCAACTCACCGGAAAGCGTCGCCGTGAATCCCAAGACGCCTTGAACGTACTGGGGCAGAATGACGATTGCACCGTAAAGCGACGCGCCGACGGTAAACGCCAACATTGACCCCGACCATACGCTGCGGAACTTGAGCACGCGAAGGTCGACGACCGGATTGTTGGTCCGGAGTTCCCACCATGTGAATGCGGCCAGCGCAGCGACCGCCGTTGCGGCGAAAAACTGGATGAGGCCGGAGTCAAACCACTCGTCGCGTTCGCCTTGGCCCAGGACGTATTGCAGCGAGCCCAGGCCGATCGCGAGCAGACTCAACCCGATTGCATCGATCGGCAGCTTGCGCGGTTCGGTGGGATTGCGCAATCGCATGAGAATGATGATTCCCGCGAGCGTTCCGGGGACGAGATTGATGAAAAAGACCCAATTCCACGCGTAGTTGTCAGTCAAGACGCCGCCGATGTAGGGGCCGACGCTCGGACCAACGATGGCGCCGAGCGCGAAGATCGCTTGGCTCGCACCGAGCTGCGCTTTCGGAAACGTGTCGCGCAACGTCGCTTGACCTGTTGCGATGAGTCCGCCGCCGAACGCGCCTTGCACGATGCGCCAGAATATCAACTGCTCGATCGAGCCCGATACGCCGCACAGCATCGATGCGATCGTGAAGCCGAAAATCGCTGTCGCGTAATACTGGCGGCGTCCGAAGCGCAGCTGAAGCCATGGCGTCAGCGGGATGATGACGACGGCCGAGATGATGTAGCCCGTGACGATCCACGCGCCCTCGTCGATCGTCGCGCCCAAATTTCCCTGAATTGTCGGCAACGCCACGTTGACGATGGTCGTATCGAGGGTCTGCAGCAAGGTCGCAAGCATAACCCCGATGACGACGATCACGCGTTTGCCGCCGTACTCTACGACATTCGAACCGAGGTCTTGCTGGGCCATCCGGCCAGCAAAACCCTAACCGACGAGTGTCAGTTCCGGATCAGGCGGTGCGCCTTTGAGGCCGGCCGCTTCGCGTAGCTCGGCGGCTTTATCGATCTGCTCCCAGGGCAGATTGAGATCCGGACGGCCGAAATGGCCATACGCGGCGACCTGCTGGTAGATCGGACGTCGCAAGTTGAGATGGCGGATGATCGCGGCCGGACGCAGATCGAAGTGCTTGGCAACCAGCGACGCAATTTTTTCCTCGTCGATCCTTCCGGTGCCGAACGTCTCAACGAGGACGCTGACCGGATGCGCGACACCGATTGCATACGCAACTTGCAGTTCGCAACGATCGGCTAGCCCCGCAGCGACGACGTTTTTCGCAACGTAGCGAGCCATATAGGCGGCCGACCGGTCGACTTTCGTGGGATCTTTTCCGCTGAATGCTCCGCCACCGTGACGCGACATCCCGCCGTACGTGTCGGCGATGATCTTGCGACCCGTCAAGCCGGCGTCACCCTTCGGACCGCCGATGACGAAACGTCCGGTCGGATTGACCCAGATACGCAGTTCTTTATCGCGCAGCGATTTCGGAATCACGTGATCGATGACGCGCTCCGTGACTTCGGCACGGATCGTCTCGAGCGGGACGTCGGGTTCGTGCTGCGTCGAGATGACGACCGCATCGACGCGGACTGGGCGTTGCCCGTCATACTCGACCGTAACCTGCGATTTGCCGTCAGGCCGCAGATACGGAACGTTCTCGTTCTTGCGAACGGACGCCAGCATGCGCGTCAGATTGTGCGCGAGCGTAATCGGAAGCGGCATCAGCTCAGCCGTCTCCCGGCAGGCATATCCGAACATCATGCCTTGGTCGCCGGCGCCGATCAGATCGAAGGCCTCGTGCGAGCCGGCTTCCTTCGTTTCCAGAGCGTGGTCGACGCCCATTGCGATGTCGGGCGACTGCTCGTCGATCGAAACGCTAACGCCGCACGTTTCGGCATCGAATCCGACGTGCGACTTTGTATAGCCGATATCGGCAATCGTCTTGCGAACGATGCGAGGAATATCGATATAGCTGGACGTCGTTACCTCGCCGGCGATGTGGATTTGGCCCGTGATTGCGAAAGTCTCGACGGCGACGCGGCCATTCGGATCCTTTTCCATGATCGCATCAAGAACCGCGTCCGAGATCTGATCGGCAATCTTGTCGGGGTGACCCTCGGTCACCGATTCGCTGGTGAACAGTCTGCGATACGCCAATTACGTACCCTCCGACCACGATGCGAGATACTTCGCCTGCTCCGGAGTCAGCGTGTCGATACGAACGTTCATTGAGGCGAGCTTGAGACTCGCGACTTCTTCATCGATCGCCAAGGGAACCGGATAGACTTTTTTCTCTAAACTCTTGTGGTGCTTGGCGAGATGCGCCGCCGCAAGCGCTTGGTTGGCGAATGACATGTCCATAACGGCCGCCGGGTGGCCTTCACCGGCCGCCAGGTTGACGAGCCGTCCATCGGCGAGAATCGAGACCTTCCGGCCGTTCTTGAGCGTATATCGCTCGACGAACGTGCGCGGATGCTCGCGCTCGGTCGAGATGCGTGCAAGTGAGTCGAGGTCGATCTCGTCGTTGAAGTGACCGGAGTTGCAGACGATCGCGCCGTCCTTCATCGCATTGAAGTGCGTCTCGTTGACGACGTGATAGTTGCCGGTGACCGTCACAAAGACGTCGCCGAGCTTCGCGGCGTCGTTCATCGGCATCACCATGAAGCCGTCCATCACCGCTTCGATTGCTTTGCGCGGATCGACTTCGGTGACAATGACGTGCGCGCCAAGACCCTTCGCCCGGGAGGCGACACCGCGGCCGCACCAACCGTAGCCGCCGACAACGACCGTCGAGCCGGCCAGCAAAACGTTGGTCGCGCGAATGATGCCGTCGAGCGTTGACTGCCCGGTCCCGTAACGGTTATCGAACATGTGCTTCGTCAACGCGTCGTTGACGGAAATCACCGGATACGGAAGAGCGTTGTCTTTCTCCATTGCGCGCAGTCGAATGACACCGGTCGTCGTTTCTTCGCAGCCGCCGATCATGTCGGCAAGCAGCGCTGGATGCTTGGTCGTGATCGCCGTGACCAAGTCGCAGCCGTCATCCATCGACATCTGCGGCTTGCTGGCGATTACCGCTTCGATATGGCTGTAATACGTTTTGTTATCTTCGCCTTTGATCGCAAAAGTCGGAATCTCGTACAATTCCGAAAGTGCGGCTGCGACGTCATCTTGCGTCGAGAGCGGATTGCTTGCGCACAGCGCGATCTGTGCACCGCCGGCTTTGAGCGCAAGCATCAAGTTCGCCGTCTCGGTCGTAACGTGTAAACACGCACCGATGCGAACGCCGGCAAGCGGCTTCTCTTTCGCAAAGCGATCCCGGATTTGGCCGAGGACCGGCATGAACGAGCCGGCCCATTCGATTCGGGAACGGCCGGTTTCTGCGAGGCTCGCGTCTTTGATGTCGCCGCGCGGTGTGGTTACTTGCAAGATTTACTCCTAGTTTTAAAAGGCGCTCCGGCCCCGTTTTAAAGGCGCTCCGGCCCAGCCTGCGCGCCCCCCACGCCTTCGGCGCGGGGCCCCCAGACGCCCGGGCCCGCCAACATTACGAGGTGTTCACGATACCCCGAGGGGGCCCGGAACAACATTACATTTATCGGCAAGAAATGCATCAGCCAATAAGGCTTAAAAACGGTGCGATGTCCTCTTCAGCCACATCCATGCCGACGGTGCTCGAATTCCAGCGGGCATCATGGAAGTCGGACCCGGCCGTCATAACCAGGCCAAGGCGTTCGGCCACGCCGCGGAAATGGGCTCTCATGGGCGGGGTGTGGGACGGATAGAAGACCTCGAGACCGACGACCCCGCGCTCGGCCATCTCGTCGATGATCGAGTAGTCGGAGAGCCGCCCCGGGTGGGCTAGGACCGGGATTCCCCCGGAGCGCGCGATCGCGTCGATCGCCTCGGGAGCCGTGATATGGGCCGAGGGGACGAATCCGGGTCCGTCACGCGAGACGAGATCGGTAAAGACTGTTTGGACGTCCCGGGCCATCCCGGCTCGCACGAGCGCCTTGGCGACGTGAGGCCGGCCCAGAGACTCACTGCCGTCGGCTTCAGCGGCGACCATCTCTTCGGTCAGGGGATAACCCGCCCGCGCGAGCCGTTCGATCATCGTTTTAATGCGGACGACGCGAGCTTTCCGATTTGCCTCGAGCGTCGCGTGGATCGGCGCAGCTGCCGACGGATCGAAGCCGTAGCCGAGGATGTGAATGTCAACACCGTCACGTGTCGTGTTGATCTCGATCCCCGGGACGATCTGCGCGCGCGATTCCGGAAGCTCTTGGTACGCGCGCGTCGTGTCGTGATCGGTAATCGAAAAGATGCGAACCCCGCGACGGTCCATCGACTCGACCAGCTCCGCAGTCGTAAGGGTCCCATCGCTGTTGCGCGTATGCGAGTGAAAATCGACGAGCAAGATCTATTTAGATCGTCGCTCGACTGCGAGTCGAATAGCGGTTCGTTCTTTTCCGTCGATTTCCACGTCGATAAATTCCGGGATGCACACGATATCGTAAGCGCTCGCCTCGAGGTACGAGCGAGCGATTGCAATCGCCTTCACGGCTTGATTCGTGGCGCCGGCGCCTATGGCTTGAAGTTCGGCGGACTCGCGCTCGCGCAAAACGCCGGCCAGGGCGCCTGCGACCGAATTCGGGTTACTCTGTGCGGAGACTTTGAGGATGTGCGTTCCGGGACTGCGGGATGGCGGCTGCGTGTTGTTTTCATTCATGCTATCCCTCGGAGAAAGATGCGCTTGATTTCGAGGGCCTTGCCGTTTGTGCGGTCGATAGCGACGAGCGCCGCACAAAATTGCTTCAAACCTCCCTTCTCCACATTGAACCGTTCTGAAAACGCCGTCGTGAAGCGATCGATGACTCCGCCCGCTTCCATTCCGATCACGCCTTCAGTCGGTCCGGTCATCCCGACGTCACTGAGATAGGCTGTCCCACCAGAAAATATTTGATCGTCCGCCGTCTGCACGTGCGTGTGCGTGCCGTAGACGAAGCTTACTTGTCCATCGAAGAAGCGAGCTATCGCCATTTTTTCGGATGTCGCTTCAGCGTGCATATCCAGGATAATGATCGGGGTCTCTGCACGCAGCTCGTCGACCTGTTCCCGTCCGATGCGAAACGGATCGTCGACTGTCGGCATGAAGACGCGCCCCATCAAGTTGAGAACGCCGACGCGCACGCCGTCGGCGTCGATCGTCAACGATCCGCGGCCGGGCGTGCCGGGCGGATAATTGGCCGGACGGATGACACGATCGGACTCATCGAGGTGCGCGCGAAACTCACGCTTATCCCAAATGTGATTGCCGCTCGTGATAACGTCGACGCCGGCGCCGAACATCTCTTCCGCAGTCGAGACCGTCAAGCCGAATCCACCCGCTGCATTTTCGCCGTTGGCAATGCACAGATGGACCTTATGCTGTTCGCGCGTCAGCCGCAGACAACGGAGCGGGTGCCTTTGCTTTACGATTTTTTACGAAATACACCATGACGCGCCGCTCGTCACGATATCCGACCAGCGAACGCTTTTGATCCGGATCGCGCATCGCATCGATTGCGTGCTCGACCTGCTCGTCCTCGAGCGCCGCACTTTCTTCGTCTTGTTCTTCGACCGGATTCTTCACGAGCGCATCCCCATAGCGGGCGCTGAGCACACCGATCTGCAGCAACAGCTCTTCGCGGGTGAACGAGGCCGAATCGCGCGTGCAGTGTATGAACGTCACCGCTTGGTCGGTCTCGCAGCGTACGTTGATCGCGTTCACGTCGCGCCCTTCGAGGGCAACGAACGCGCGAACGTGATCGTCGAGGATGACGGCGAGCTCGCGCTGCTCCGGCTTGGCAAGACGGCGTGCGACAATATACGTGAGCCGCAACGTGCCGTCGGTGGGATGCGACCACAGCGACGAGATCTCGGGAAAGCGCACTAATAGCGAGACGATCGAGCTGACCGTATTGCTGTTTTCTAGCGGAACTTTCGTCGAAATCATCATCTGCTTCTAAAGAGGAACAAGCCGTTATGAGGCCTGTCCCGAGCGGAGCCTAGGGGGCGGCGGGGGTCTTGCTGTTCGTACCCGCATGACCGTAGCCCCTGTCGGCCCGAGGGGGCGTGTTCTCGGACCCCAGAATCAGCCTGACCGTGGGAGAGCCCCGAAAGCCGCCAGAGCCCCCCTCGGCCGAACAGACGGCTTTCGTCGAGCGGGCGATCGCCCAGCATGGGAAGGCGACCTACAACTTCGCTTACCGGCTCGTCGGCAACGAGACCGATGCTCGAGACCTGACGCAAGAAGCGTTTATTCGCGTCTACCGGGCTTGGCGGTCGTTCCAACCAGGCACCTCGTTCCTCTCCTGGATCTACCGAATCGTCACTAATCTCTATCGCGACGAACTAAGACGTCGAAAGGGACGTTTCCAAGAGGAGATACCTGATGACAACGCTCCCCAGGAGTTCGGTGGCCAGCGCCCGCTTGCCGTCGATCCGATCGAGGAGTACGTCGAAAAGCAACTCTCCGAACCGCTGTCACGGTCTCTGCGGAAGCTTTCGCAAGACCAACGACAAGTGATCATCCTAGCCGACATCGAGGAATACAGCTACCAAGAAATCGCGGACATAATGGGGTGTTCGATCGGGACCGTTCGGTCTCGACTTCACCGCGCACGCGCTCTCCTTCGCCGGCTGATCCTACAAGAAAACGAGCGTTCTCAATCTCCATAATGCAGCATCTCACGAGCGACCTACTCACCGACTATCTCCACCACGAGCTCGCACCCGCCGACGACGCTCGCGTACTCGCACATCTCGAAACATGTGAAGAGTGCAAGCGTGAGCTTGATATCGAGGCAACGATAACCGACCGGCTGCGAGCGATCGCACGCGCCGAAGAGCTCGAGCTCCCGCTCGGCATGCAAAGCGCGATCATGGCGCGCATCGCCGGCTTGCGGCCTGCCCCTTGGCAAACTCTGCGCCGGTTCTTGCGTCCGATCGTGATCGTTCCGTTTGCCGCGGCTGTCGCTGCCGGCACGTTCTTCCTCACGCCCGTCCTCTCACCGCCGACGTCGGCGAGCGCTGCGCTCCCTGTTAGCTACTATTTGCAAGAGCATGATGTTCGCGCACAAGAGAACCCGCTTGGTGACCGGAGCGCAGTCATCTTGTCGTCGCTGAACTCGACGAATGACGGCGTGCCGGTGATCCAAGCCGTTGATGCGAACCGCTAAAGGGTTTGGGTTCGCGTATTTTGCCGCACTAGCTGCGTTTGTTGCCGCATCTTCTTCACAGAGCGGCGCAGCGCCGACGCCGAGTCCATCGGCGAGCCCGGATGATGTCCGCGCGACTGAGCTGCTGAGCGACGCCGTGCATGCGCGGGCAGGCACCTCGTACATGGCGCAGGTTCAATCCATTCATTTCGGTCCCTCGGGCGCCGTCGCAACGATCTCGCGCGAGGAGCATCTCGCGCCGGACGAGACGCATGAGCTCTATGTCGCACCTCAAGAGATGTACGGCGACACGGTCGTCATTCACGGCACTGAGACGTTCTCGTACGACAAGCAGCATCAACGCGTCGTGATCTCGCATAGCCCTTCGCTCGACGCGCAGACGATCACGAACGGAAATCTCGGCCTGCTCTTAGCCAACTACCGTCCCACGCTCGACGCGCCGGAGATCGTGGCCGGCCGGCCGACCATCCCGTGTGCGCTCGTCAACCGGTTTACCGGCGCGCGCGTGATGCGCGTTTGGATCGACGCGCAAACACGCTTGATCCTTCAGAAAGAAACGTACCACGCGAACGGGACGATCGGATCGCGTATGCAATTCGAAAGCATCCGCTACACGCAAACGATTCCCAGTGCGGTCTTCGCGACGCCGATCCCGTCGGGCTATCACGTCGTCGAAAACGCGACGCCGAGCTCGAACGCGAGCGACATCGAGCGCGTCATCAAGGATGCAGGCTTCACGCCGGCAAGTCCGCGTTATCTGCCTGAGGGGTTTACGGTCGTTAGCGCGGACGTCACGATTCTGCGAGGCGTAAAGACACTCCACCTCATGTATTCCGACGGCATCCGTTCGCTTTCGCTGTTCGAGAACGCAACGAACGCGGCTGCTGACTTCGGACATATGAAGCCCATTGCCATCAAGGTTGAGAACCGCGACGCGCTTTACGTCAACGACGGCTCGACGACATTTTTGTCCTGGAAGAATTCGGGCCTGACCTTTGCATTGGTTGGCGATCTCGATCTGGGAGAGCTCAAGGCAATAGCCGCTAGCGTCTCGTAGGGGACGAGGTGCCTGCAGCCCGACCGTATACGACGAATGCACGCGGGGAATTCGAAATATCCGCGCGCGGCTGGGATGTTATGAATTTCCCGGCGATCAACAAAGGGACGGCGTTCACCAATGCAGAGCGCGCCGCGCTCGGATTGACCGGCCTTCTCCCACCAGCCGTCGTCGCGATCGAGCAGCAAGCCGATCGCTTGTACGACATGTACCGCGGTCTGCCGAACGATCTCGCGAAGAATCAGTTTCTCGCGGCGCTTCAGGATCGTAACGAGACGCTGTTCTTCTACCTATTCGAAAAGCACATCGTCGAGATGTTCCCGATCGTCTATACGCCGACGGTCGGAACCGCAATTCAACAGTATAGCCGGCGCTATCAGCGTCCGCGCGGCGTGTTTCTCTCAATCGAGCATCCGGAATTAGTCGAGGAATCGCTGCGCAACGCCGGCGCCTCGAGCGATGACATCGATCTCCTCGTCGCAACCGACGCCGAAGCGATTCTCGGCATCGGCGATTGGGGCGTTGGCGGCATCGACATCTGTATTGGCAAGCTCGCCGTCTACACCGCGGCTGCCGGAATCGACCCGACACGGGTGATTCCGGTCATGCTTGACGTCGGCACCGACAACCCATCTTTAATGGAAGACCCGCTGTATCTCGGATACCGGCATCCGCGCATACGCGGCGCACTCTACCAAGCTTTCCTCGACCGCTACGTTCAGACTGCACACCGCCTCTTTCCAAACGCCCTCTTACACTGGGAAGACTTCGCGGCGTCGAACGCGCGCTGGATCCTGGATCAATACCGCACGCAGCTGTGCACGTTCAACGATGACATCCAAGGCACGGCCGGTGTGGTGCTGGCAGCAATTCTTTCGGCGCTGAAAGTAACGGGCGGCAGTCTGCGCGATGAGCGTATCGTGATCTTCGGCTCCGGAACGGCCGGCATCGGAATTGCCGATCTCATTCGGCGCGCTATCGCCGCGCAGGGTGTCTCTGATGAGCAAGCAGCGCGCAGCTTCTGGTGCATCGACCGAAATGGGCTGCTCGTGCGCAACATGCCGGACCTTCGCGATTTCCAAGTGCCGTACGCACGCAGCGCGGACGACGTAGCCGGCTGGGCCACCGATGCGCAGCGCGGGATCACGCTCACGGAAGTCGTGCGGCGCGTCCGGCCGACGGTCCTGATCGGATGTTCCGGACAAACCGGCGCATTTAAGGAAGAAGTCGTCCGCGAGATGGCGGACGGGACGCCGCGGCCGATCATCCTGCCGCTCTCGAATCCGACGGCGCTCGCCGAAGCCGTCCCCGAAGACCTCGTCGAGTGGACCCAGGGACGCGCATTGATTGCGACGGGCAGTCCGTTCGACCCCGTTTTGTATGAGGGCATCAACTACACGATCGGGCAAGCCAACAACGCCATCATCTTTCCCGGCCTTGGGCTGGGTTCGATCGTCACGCGTGCACGCGTCATCAGCGACGCGATGTTCGTCGCCGCAGCAGGCGCGCTCGCCGACATGGTCGACCCCTCGACGCTCGGCGCCGCGATTCTTCCGCCGGTGTCGTCGCTGCGCGAGGTTTCGCGCACCGTTGCGATCGCGGTCGGCGAGCAAGCTGCGCGCGAAGGGCTCGTGCGCACGAAGATCACTGACCTCGCGCAAGCCATCGACGATGCAACATGGCAAGCCCGTTATCGAACGATCCGCGCCGTTTAGCGTAAGTAGAGCACGACCGCCAGCACGATGCCGGCAAACGCCGTCGCCCACGTGAACGGCAGTGTTTGACGCATGACGTCCTCGGGACGAACGCCCGCGTATTCCGCGCTCCACACCGTTTGTGTTCCGGTCGGATCGGAGACTCCGACGATCCCGTTGATCGAGGCAAACGTCCCGAGCACGAGCAGCGCCGGATAGGTTCCGAGCGCGAGCAACACGCCGGCAATGCCGACGCCCATTCCGACGATGTTGAGAGGTCCGCGATAGAGCGCGAGCGGCGCCAGCAATCCGAATCCGATCGCGTAGACCCACGGGTTGTGCGGCGCAATCGCGCCGACGATCGGATGCAACGCAGCGACGATTCCGGGCATGCGCACGGCGGTCAGCAACATCCCGATCACAATGAAGAGATACATCGGCGCCGCAGCCAGCTCGAGCCCGCGATATGCCGTCTTGAGCATGACCTCGTTGAACGCGCGCGGCCGCGTCGTGAGCACGCCGTACAAGATTCCGATAATCAGCGCGGGGATGACGTCGAACGAAATCCCGAAAGCTGCGCTGCCCAGCACCAGCGCAATCGGAATCGCCGGCGTGATGAGCGCGTACCACGGCGCAGTGCGCACGACCGGGCGCACTCGCGGCGCAGCGACTGCCCAGTTGTAGACGCGGCCTGAAATCCGGGATTGCACGAACAAGAACGAAAGGCCGCCGATTAGGACGATCGGGAAATAACGCACCAAGAATCCGACCACGTCGGCTTGCGGCACGCCCATCGCTTGCGAAAGATACTTCCAGGTCTGCAATTGCAGCGGATTGCCGCACCACAACCCGACGACCACCGTCGAGGCCGCGACCGTCCGCGGAACGCCGGCCGCGAGCATCGCCGGAATACCGATCAATCCGACCAGGATCGCTGCGGGCGCGCTCCCGGTCACCGTGCCGACGAAGATGGCGACGAACCAAACGGCGAACGCGACCGCGTACGGACGATCGCCACCCAACTCAACGGCCTTGCGCACCAGCGTTTGCGCAATGCCGGTCTCGTCCATGACGGCACCGAGCCAGCTGCCGAAAACGACGGCGACGATCGTCGCGGCAAGCGCGGTCGCACCGCTTGCGATGATGCCACCGAGAATGCTGTCATCCGGCTTCCCGATCCACGGGATCCCAAGAATGATGCCGATAATGACGGCCAGCGCCATCAATGCAAGTGGGGTCGCGAGCTTCTTTGTCATCATGAGAATGACGAATATCGCCATCGCGACGAGCAGCAATACTCCGCTCAAGGCCGCCCCGATTGTCGTTTGAGGAGATCGTTCAGCAATTCCGGCGACGCGGGCAGATCCAGCAACTCGCGCGCGAACCGGTGCGCGTCTTCTTCACCTTGCGGACCATGCGCGCTCCCCGAGATCAAATGAAAGCACTCGTGGGCAATGGCGATCTCATCGAGATGCTCGGCATCGAACGGCAAATCGCTCGTGATTACAAGGTCAGAGAGCAGCTCGAGAGTGTCGAGATAAATCACGATCGTCTTATCGCGCGCATTAAGCTCGGAGATGACCCAGCGGTCCTCGCCGATCCCTCCGCGGCGCTCAACGATCCGAGCGCCCAAACGCTTGGCGAGTGCGCGTGCGTTCACGCGCGGTGCTCGGCGACGATGACGCCAGGCTCGGTGGCGGCCATCGTGCGCAAATGATCGGACGCAATCGTCACTACGAGCTCGGGATCAACCATGCCGCTCAGATTGACGATCCGGTCGCGCAGCAGCAGGTGCAGCGCCGGAAGCATCTTGCCGGCATCACCATATGAGGTCAACGCATCCAGAATATCGCGCAGCTCATCTTCGGCCTGCTCGATCGTCGTCGGAATGATGCGCGCATGCGGCACTCGCAACCGAATCACACCTTCACGATCGACGACGCGCACGGGATCCTTGACCGATCCGAAGTAGCGCAGCAAGCCGGTCGGCTTGACTCGCGTCGTGTAGACCGAAAACTGCGCCGTGCTCGCGCCCAGCTCTAGAGCTTCGGGCGCCGCGCGCATTGATTCGGCCGCGATGTTGCGTCTCTCGTCCTCGCCGGCTTCGGTCCGGCGGAGATCGCGCGCGCGCAATTCCGTCGCACCACTCGCCGCGGCGCGCACGATGTTGCGCTGCGAATCGACGCTGACGTCAACCTCGACGCTTTCACGCGTGGCTCCCGCGGCGACGGCGGCATCTTCCGCTTCCGCGCGTAGCTGCGCGATATCCTCGGGCGTCGGGCTCGGGATCATGCGCTCGACGACATCACGCACCAGCGCGAGCGCGACGCCGATCGGCGATATGACATGCGCGTTGCGCGCAATGCGAAATTCACAGCCAAGCGATTTCGCGAGCGCCGGCACCAGCGTACTCGCGCCACCACCCCCGCCGACGAGTACCATTCTCTTGGTGTCGAGACCATAATCGGCCGCGAGCATCTCGACCGTCGAACGCGTCTTTGCAACGGCTGCATCGATCACCATGTGCGCGAGATCGTCGACCGAGCAGTCGAACCGCTGTGCGAGCGGCAGAAACGCGGCGCGCGCATTTCCGGCATCACCGCGCGCCCAATCATTCTCGCCCACGAACCCGGCAATATTGGCTGCGCACGAGAGCGTCAACGCATAGCGTCCGCCCGCAGCATCGACGGCGACGTAATCTTCCGGATCGGATGGTAACGGTCGGAACTCGATCAACCGCGCGCTGTCGCACGCGCCTGTAGTCGCGTACACCGCATAGTCGAGCCCGGCGATGTGCGCGCTGCGCGGGCCGACATCGATCCGCCCATTGCGCCACCTGACCATCGATCCGCCGCCGATACCGATCGAGCGAACGTCGAGCGATTGCAGAAACGTCCGGTGACCGCCGAGCATCGCGTACCGTACTTGCACGCGGCCGTCACGAATGGCCGAGATGTCGACGCTCGTTCCCCCAACTTCCAAAAAGACTGCATCCGAAACGCGCTCGTACATCAAGGCGCCGGCAACTCCGGCGGCCGGTCCGGAGACAAGCGTCAGGATCGGGCGGCTGCGCAGCTGATCGATGCGCATCACGCCGCCGTCGCCGCGCATGATCATCAGCGGCGACGTAATCCCTGCGGCGCTAACGCTCGATTCGACGCTGTTCGCCGTTTCGATCATACGCGGCAAGATCGAAGCGTTGATGACGGCGGTTCGCGTCCGCGTTCGCAAACCATAGAGTTTGCTGATTGCGTGCGCCGCAGCCGCCGGCACGTTGGCGCGCCGCGCTGCCTCCGTAACCGTGTCTTCGGCCCTCGGATCGTCAACGCTATACAAACCGCTCGCGACGATCACGCCCGCACCTTGCGCGAGCAGCGCGCGGATCGCGCGATCGGCGTCCTCTACGCTCGGCGCCGAGGTCGCGAGAAACTCGCGCGCTGAACGCAGGTATGTCCCGGGCGCCAGCTCGATCGGTTTGATGAACGTCTGCGAGCGCGCCCGCAGACCTTCGAGTCCACCGCCAATCCCAACGATTCCGACGAGTGCGACGTCACCTTCCAGCAAGGCATTTGTGGCTTGCGTCGTGCCGTGCGAAATGTAACGCACGTCGGAGGGCTGCAGATTGTGAGCCGCAAGCAAACGCTGCAACGCCTCGATGATCCCGGCCGCAACACCCTGCGGCGAGCGATGCGAAGTCGGGACCTTGACGTGACCGATCAATTCCAGCGAGGTCGCGTCGATTGCAACGGCATCAGTAAACGTGCCGCCGACGTCGATACCGATACGTATCCCGAGGCCAGTCCCCACGCGTTTCGGCGCTTCATGTTTACAAACGGAACGTCCTTGCAAACCGCGAAGAAGCGTTCGTATGACGAGATCATCCATCGCGCTTAAAGCAACAGCGTTGTTGCTCGGCCGGCGCTATAATCGTCGCCCAAAACAAACGGTGATGGGCCGAGCGCTTCTGGGGGCCCCGACTGCGAAGCAGTGGGGGGGTGCGCAGCCTAGGGCGGAGCACCTTTAAAATGAAAAAGAAAACGTTAGGGATCGTCGGTGCGGGCGCGATCGGCCAGGCGCTGCTGCGCGGGCTGCAGTCCGGCTCGGCTCCGTTCAAGATTTGGGCTGCAACGCGCACGCCGCAATCCTCGGCGCGCATCGAACGTGATTTTTCGATTACGGCAACCGACGAGTATGACGAGCTCGTACCGGAGACCGATGTCATCCTTGTCTGCGTCAAGCCGGCGCAAGCCGATGCAACGCTCGAGCGCCTTCGAAAAGCTGGGATCAAGAAGCACGCGCTCGTTATTTCGGTAGCGGCCGGCGTGACCATCGCCGCACTCGAGCGCGCGATCGGCGATGACGTCGCCGTGATTCGCGCGATGCCGAACGTGCCCGCGCTCGTGAGCGAGGGCATGACCGTGATTGCACGCGGACGTCACGTGACGAAAGATCAGATCTCCGAAGCAACGGATATCTTCAAATCTGTCGGCCGCTGTATCGAGCTCCCCGAGCATCATCTCAACGCCGTGACTGCCATCAGCGGCTGCGGCCCAGCTTATGTCTTCCTTATAATTGAAGCGCTTGCCGATGCGGGCGTCAGCGTCGGCCTTCCGCGCGACGTCGCGCGCGAGCTCGTCGCACAAACGGTGCTGGGAGCGTCAAAGATGGTTCAAGATAGCGAACGGCACCCGGCGGCGATGCGCGACGATGTCGCAACTCCAGCCGGGTGCACAATCGGTGCGCTTTTGGTGCTCGAAGACGGAAAGATTCGCTCGGTGCTCGCGCGCGCAATCGCCGAGGCGACGCGCATCGCGGGCACCTTAGCTTAGCTTATTGGTTCTGCGGCGCCGCTGGCGCGTTTGGAGCTTGCTGATCTTGACGATGACGTTGCCGCATCGCCTGTAGACGCTGCTGGAATTTGGCGCGTTGATCGGGATTCAGTACCGCCATGATTTCCTTGCGCTGCGCGAGCATGCTATCACGACGCTGCGTACGATCGGTAACGGCTTGGTTCTGAGCACGATACTTCTGGCGTATCGCTTTGATCTGCGATTTTTGATCGCGCGAGAGATTTAATCCGCGGAAGAGCGCGGAATGATGATGACGTTGACTAGCAACGGGTGGCGCTGCTGCGGGTTGCGGCGCCGTTTGCGCGAAGGCGGCGCCGGTTTGTATAACGGTCGCGGCGACAACGACGGCGATGGCAGTACGAATGAACACGTGGACTCCTCTGTCTGACATGTTCATCGTACTGCTCGCTTATTGCCAGCGCTTTAACTCAGTATTAGAGCCCGGGCAAAAAACGCTGGGAACGTGATTACAGCTAGTGGTTGGTTCCGCTGCTGTTGCCGCTGGTGCCGCTGCCGGTTGTCGAGCCGGATGTGCTCGAGCCGGTGGAACCGCTCGAGTTCGAGCCGCTTGCCCCCTGACTTTGTGCGGGCGGCTGAACGATTGTCGTCGTGTTCGACGTGGTTGCCCACGGATGCCATAAGAGAACTGCGACGATCAGTGCGATTGCGATAACGGCGACGATCGCGACACCCGCCGTGCCGCCTCCGCTTTGAATCACTACGGGTCGGTCGGACATGTCTGCCAAGTTAGTAACCTCCTGCTGACGCTATACCCGCTCGCAGGGTTTACAACGACGCTTGCTAGTCTTTCAAAAAGACTGAGCGATGGTCCGAGATGGAGCGCGCGATGGCAGCGTCAAGGACGTAGCCACGATCGCGCGAGCAGTTGCACGTATGTGGGCGCAATGCGCGGCAACCCATACTATCGTGCGCGCCGATTGGGTGCCCACATTCACACACGACGAGCGCCTCGAGAGCAGTCGTTGTTGCGCTCGCTGTGGACGCAGATGTCGATGTTGAGTAGCGCCGGATCGAATCCATGAAGAAGCCTCCTCGCCCGCAGAGCAATTGAGCGATGGATTACCCGCCGAATCTTTCGCGCAAACATCCTGGCCTAATCCGACGGTCGCTTGGGTACAAGTGACGCAATGTATCGCCTTCCACCCGACGTTCCACCGACCAGCCCCGGACCGACTCCCGAGCCAATGCCGCCGGACATGCCCTTTCTGCCCGGCCAGCCTCCAATGACGCCCGACGCGCCCGTGCCGCCGGAACAGCCGCCGATGACGGAGCCCTGGGCGTAAACGAAGGCGTTACGCCGTTTGCAGCTGCATGCGAACTTGCGTGCTCGCACTATCCGTTCGAATCTCGACGCGATCCATCAGTGCACGCATGAGCGGAATCCCGCGACCGCGTTCTTCTTCTTTTGTCGCGGGACGCCAACGCCCGCAATCTTCAATGTGGATGCGAACCATCGAGTCTTCGAAGCGCACGCACAGATGCACCGTTCCCGGGACGTTGCCGTAAGCGTGCTCGACGGCGTTGGCGACCGCTTCGCCGACGGCCGTAATAATTGCGAATCGGTTATCCTCGCTGACTTCGCGATCGATAAGAAAGCGCTCGAGACCTCGACGGACAAACGGTGCAGCAAACGGCACGGCCGAGAACACGCAATCAAACGTCTCGAGCTCACGCGGCGGAATAAACAGCGTCATCGTCGCGACATCATCGACATTTAGCGCCGTTCCAAAGACACGCTCTTGGATCGACCTTGCCGGATGCGCGGACGGATCCGCAAGCTCATCGATCGATGCGCGCGTCAGCGCCGATTCGCCGAAAATAAGGTCGCGATCGAACTCAACGATGCCGTCGGTATAAAGCACGACCATCGAGCCCGGTGCGAGCGTAAACGTCCACGGCGCCGGCGCCAAATCGTCGACGACGCCGAGCGGCAAGTCGCCATTTGGAAGCATGAACGAATGGCCATCCGGCGTGATGACGAGCGGCGGCGGATGCCCGGCGCTTGCGTACGTGAAGATCGAGGTCCTCGGATCGAAGATTCCGACCAGCGCCGTGACCATCATCGGTATCGCGTGCAGCATCTGGTTAGCGCGGCTCAGTACTTCGCCTGGCGAACGCGCGTCATAGGCCGACGCCCGCACAGCCTGACGCGCTTCACCCATGACGACTGCGGCGGACAGACCGTGCCCCGCCACATCGCCGATCGATATGCCGATGCGGCCATCCGGAAGCTCAAAGGCGTCATACCAATCGCCACCCACGATCGACTCACCGGCAGCCGGCCGGTAAGCAGCGTCGAGAACGGCGGAGCCGCTCTGGGGAAGCACGTCGGGTAGGAGTGCACGTTGCAACGTTTCCGCGATGTGATGTTCGCGCGCGATCGCGCGTGCCGTATCGATACCGATCGCAATCCGGAGCGCGAGCTCGGCCGATAAACTCTGCACCAAAAGGGACGGCTTCGTGCCACTTCCCGCAAGCCACATGAACCCGTAGTGCGCGAAGCGCCCGCTAATGGCAACCTCGAGGGTCCAGCCGCCGTCCGGCTCGCCTGGCACTTGCCCGACCGAAGCCATGATGCGAACCTCGTCCTCATCGCCGATGAGGCCGATCGCGCAGCCATCTACCCACGCGGGGACGAGGAGTTGCGCGAGAACCGGTAGTGCGGCTTCGACATCCTCTGCCGGCAATAAGAGACGGCTCGCAGACGATAGGAGTTCGAGAACGAGAAGATCGTCATCGGCCACGGCGAGCGCATTGCTTGAACGCAAACGAGTACCCCTGCAGGTATATCGCGGTTCTGCCCACCCGAGAGGGCGGTCAAACGTTTAAGCGTTTAGCGCTTCTCGATTTCGGGTACTTTGGCGGCAAAATAGGCCAGCGTGAAGTGTGTGTCTCCCTTGGGACCATGCCTCCTTTCTGACTTCATGGAGTGATTATGCCTGTCACGGTCGCACCCAGTCCGAAGGCGAAGTCATCAGCTTCGTCTACGTCGCGTTCGAACGGCGCAAAATCCAACGGCCACTCGAACGGCGCGCGATCCCGCGCAGCAAATGCCGAGACCTCCGGTAATCGCGAGGTGCTCAGCGCACTGCGAGCGCTCGGGCGCGGTGATTTCTCGGCGCGCTTGTCGTCGAGCACCACCGACCCTGACTTGGCGGAGGCTTTCAACGACGTCGCGACGCTCAACGCGCGACTCGTGCGCGAGCTGCAACGCATCAGTCAGACCGTCGGACGCGACGGACGGCTCGCGCAGCGCGTCTCCGTTCCGGGCGCCGTCGGTGACTGGTCGGCCGCGATCGATTCCGTCAACGAGTTGATCTCCGACCTCGCGCATCCGATCATCGAGACCGGACGCGTGCTGGCCTCGGTCGCACGCGGCGACCTTTCGCAACAAGTTACGCTCGAGATCGACGGCCGTCCGCTCAAGGGTGAATTCCTACGAGCCGGCCGCACGCTGAACACGATGGTCGATCAGCTCAACGCATTTGCATCCGAAGTAACGCGCGTCGCTCGCGAGGTGGGTTCCGAAGGAAAACTGGGCGGCCAAGCACAGGTGCGCGGCGTTGCCGGTACATGGAAAGACCTCACCGACTCCGTGAACTCGATGGCAGGTACGCTGACCAACCAGATCCGCAACATCGCCGAAGTTACGACCGCCGTTGCGCGCGGCGACCTTTCAAAGAAGATTACCGTCGAAGCGCGCGGCGAGATTCTGCAGCTGAAAGATACGATCAACGTCATGGTCGATCAGCTGAACGCATTCGCATCCGAAGTCACGCGCGTCGCTCGCGAAGTCGGTTCGGAAGGACGGCTCGGCGGACAAGCCGACGTCCGTGGTGTCGCCGGTACGTGGCGCGACCTCACGGAGTCCGTCAACGGAATGGCCGGTAACCTGACGGCGCAGGTTCGTAACATCGCTGAAGTCACGACCGCCGTTGCAAAAGGCGACCTCTCCAAGAAGATCACCGTCGACGTTCGAGGCGAGATCTTACAGCTGAAAGACACGATCAACACGATGGTGGACCAGCTGAATGCATTCGCATCCGAAGTCACGCGCGTCGCCCGCGAAGTAGGTACGGAAGGGAAACTCGGAGGCCAAGCGCGCGTCGAAGGCGTCGCCGGTACGTGGAAAGACCTCACTGACTCCGTGAACTTCATGGCCGGTAACCTGACCAGTCAGGTGCGTAACGTCGCCGAAGTCACGACGGCCGTTGCGCGCGGCGATCTTTCAAAGAAGATTACCGTCGACGTACGCGGCGAGATGCAAGAGCTGAAAGCGACGATCAATACGATGGTCGACCAGCTGAACGCATTCGCATCCGAAGTCACACGCGTCGCTCGCGAAGTCGGAACTGAAGGGAGGCTCGGCGGACAAGCCGTCGTCGAAGGCGTCGCCGGTACGTGGAAGGACCTTACCGACTCCGTCAACTCGATGGCTGGTAACCTGACCTCGCAGGTCCGTAACATCGCGGAAGTGACAACCGCGATCGCACAAGGCGATCTTTCAAAGAAGATTACGGTCGCCGTGCGCGGCGAGATTCAAGAGCTCAAAACCACGATTAACTCGACGGTCGACCGTCTGAACGCATTCGCATCCGAAGTCACGCGCGTCGCGCGCGAAGTCGGTACCGAAGGAAAGCTGGGCGGACAAGCCGTCGTTCCGGACGTCGCGGGTACGTGGAAAGACCTTACCGACTCCGTGAACTTCATGGCCGGTAATTTGACCAGTCAGGTGCGTAACGTCGCCGAAGTTACGACCGCCGTCGCCAAGGGCGACCTCTCACGTAAGATCACCGTCGACGTGCGCGGTGAGATGCTCGAGCTCAAAGGTACGATCAACACGATGGTCGACCAGCTCAACGCGTTCGCATCAGAAGTCACGCGCGTCGCGCGCGAAGTCGGTACAGAAGGAAGACTCGGAGGCCAAGCCCAGGTGCCCGGCGTCGCCGGTACATGGAAGGACCTCACCGACTCCGTCAACTCGATGGCAGGTTCGCTGACCGCGCAGGTTCGTAACATCGCTGAAGTTACGACCGCCGTTGCTAAGGGCGACCTTTCAAAGAAGATCACGGTCGACGTGCGCGGCGAGGTTCTCGAGCTCAAAGGTACGATCAACACGATGGTCGACCAGCTCAACGCATTCGCATCCGAAGTCACGCGCGTCGCGCGCGAAGTCGGATCCGAAGGCATCTTGGGTGGCCAAGCGCAGGTGCCCGGTGTCGCCGGTACGTGGAAAGACCTCACGGACTCGGTCAACACAATGGCCTTCAACCTCACGAACCAAGTTCGCAACATCGCGCGCGTTACAACCGCCGTCGCAAACGGCGACCTCTCGAAGAAAGTTACGGTCGACGTGCGCGGCGAGATGCTCGAGCTGAAAGACACCATCAACACGATGGTCGATCAGCTCAACGGTTTTGCATCGGAAGTCACGCGCGTCGCGCGCGAAGTCGGTTCCGAAGGCAAACTTGGCGGACAAGCTCAGGTGCCGGGTGTGGGCGGCGTTTGGAAAGACCTAACCGACTCCGTGAACTCGATGGCTGGTAACCTCACGAACCAAGTCCGCGGAATTGCAAAGGTCGTTACGTCGGTCGCAAACGGCGACTTGAAACGCAAGCTGCTCCTCGAAGCAAAGGGCGAAATCGAAGAGCTCGCCGAGACGATCAACACCATGATCGACACGCTCGCAACATTCGCCGACCAGGTTACGACCGTTGCGCGCGAAGTCGGCTTCGAAGGAATCCTGGGCGGACAAGCTGAGGTTCCCGGCGCGGCCGGCCTGTGGCGTGACTTGACGGACTCCGTCAACCAGCTGGCTGCACAGCTGACCTCGCAAATTCGCGCAATCGGCGAAGTCGCGACGGCCGTTACCAAGGGCGACCTGTCGCGAACGATTGAGGTCAGCGCCCGCGGTGAGGTCGGTCAGCTCACCGAAAACGTCAACGAAATGATTCGGAATTTGCGCGACACGACGCGCAAGAACACCGAACAAGACTGGCTCAAGACCAACTTGGCCCGGTTCACGGGTATGCTCCAAGGACAGAAAGACATCAAGACCGTTGCCAAGATGATCATGAGCGAGCTCGCGCCGCTGGTCGAAGGGCAAACCGGTGTCTTCTATTTGAACGAGCCCGTCGACGATCAACCCTTGCTCAAGCTGATCGCCGGCTACGCGTACACGACACGCAAGCATCTCAAGCAGCACTTCACCGCAGGCGAAGGCCTTGTCGGTCAGTGCCTGTACGAGCGCGAGCGCATTCTCGTTACGAACGCGCCGCCCGATTACATCGAGATTAGCTCCGGTCTCGGCTCGTCGGGTCCGCTCAATATCGTCGTCTTGCCGGTGCTCTTCGAAGGCGAAGTGCGCGCCGTCATCGAGCTCGCGGGATTCCAGCAGTTCAGCGAGATCCACTTGCTCTTCCTCGACCAGCTCACCGAGTCGATCGGCGTCGTCTTGAACAATATTGCGACGAATATGAGGACGGAAGAGCTGCTGAAGCAGTCGCAATCGCTTACCGCAGAGCTGCAAAGCCAACAGGACGAGCTCCAGCACACGAACGAGGAGCTGGAAGAAAAAGCTCGT
Organism: Vulcanimicrobiaceae bacterium; assembly: GCA_049520515.1. GTDB lineage: Bacteria > Vulcanimicrobiota > Vulcanimicrobiia > Vulcanimicrobiales > Vulcanimicrobiaceae > JAFAMS01. The sequence continues at coordinate 293,718 of JBEKPS010000003.1, read as the reverse complement.
CTCCTCTCCGAGCAGAACGTCGAGGTCGAACGCCGTACGCGCGAAATCGACTCGGCGCGCAAAGAGCTCGAACAAAAGGCCGAGCAGCTTGCGCTCACCTCGAAATACAAGTCTCAGTTCTTGGCAAACATGTCGCACGAGCTGCGCACGCCGCTCAACTCGCTGCTCTTGCTCGCCAAACAGCTCGAAGACAATCCAGGGCAGAATCTCACACCCAAACAAGTTGAGTTCGCGATGTCGATCCGGCGCGCCGGTATCGACCTGCTCGACTTAATCAACGACATCCTGGATCTCTCGAAGATCGAGTCCGGCATGACGCCGGTCGAGATCGGACCGATGCCGTTCACCGACATCGTCGAGAACGTCGAGCGCACGTTCCGCAGTATCGCGCAAGACCGTGGACTCGCGTTCACGGTTCAGTTGGGCGAAGGGCTACCTGGAAACATCGAAACCGACAGCGTGCGTCTGATGCAAGTCCTCAAGAACTTGCTCTCCAACGCCTTCAAGTTTACGCAAGAGGGCGCTGTGACGCTGAGCGTCACAACGGAACGTCGCGCCGATGCGAGCGGGAACGTCATCCCGTGGGCAGACTTCGCGGTCACCGATACGGGCATCGGTATCGCTCCCGACAAGCACAAAGTTATCTTCGAAGCTTTCCAGCAAGAAGACATGAGCACGGCTCGCAAGTTTGGTGGAACGGGATTGGGTCTCGCGATCAGCCGCGAAATCGCGGGCCTCTTGGGCGGCGAGGTTATGGTCGAGAGCTCGCCGGGTGAAGGCAGCACGTTCACGTTCTCGCATCCGCTCGTCCGCCCGGCACAACGTTTTTCGCACGTAACCCTCGCGCCGGCTCCGCAACAATCGACCGTCGCTTCGATTCCGGCGCGGCCGGCACCGAAGCCGATTCCCGCGCCCGTGATCGAATACACGGGACATCCCGAGATCGCCGACGATCGCGGCTCGGCGCAGCCGAGCGATCGCGTCGCCCTCATCGTCGAGGACGATACGATCTTCGCGCGCATCCTGCTTGGGCTCGCGCGCGATCGCGGATTCAAGGGGCTCGTTGCGACGAGCGGAGCCGAAGGTCTGGCGCTCGCACGGCAGTTCTTACCGGACGCGATCACCCTCGACATCAGCCTGCCCGACATGGACGGCTGGGATCTGCTCGACGCAGTCAAGCGCGATCACAGCACGCGCGAAATACCGGTACACGTGATCTCTGGAGCCGAGCAGTGGCAACGCGCGATGAGCTCCGGGGCAGTCGCGCATCTGCTTAAGCCAGTCACCGAAGAACAGCTCGTAAGCGCGTTCGATAACCTACTCGGGTTCGCGGAGCAGCGTTCACGCAGCGTGCTCGTCGTCGAAGACGACCTCACGCAGCTCTCGGCGATGGCGAATCTGATCAGTACCGGCGAGATCGTGGTAACGGCTGTTGCGGCTGGAACCGAAGCGCTCTCGGCGCTCGATGAAAATCATTTCGACTGCATTGTCATGGATCTGGGCCTTCCGGACATGGCGGGCGTCGAGTTGATCAAGCAGATCAAGGAACATCCGACGCATCCGCAGGTTCCGATCGTCGTGTACACCGGACGCGAACTCAGCGAGGCTGAGGAACACGAGTTGCGCCGCCTGAGCGAAAGCGTCATCATCAAGGACGCGATGGCGCCGCAACGATTGATCGAAGAAACCAACTACTTCCTCAACCAAGTCGAATCACGCCTCGCCGTCGGCAAACGCGGCTTCGACAAGGCTCGGATCGGATCGTCGCTCGAAGGCCGGACAATTCTGGTCGTCGACGATGACACGCGCAACATCTTCGCGCTCAAGACAATGCTCGAAGAATACCGCCTGAACGTGCTGACCGCTGAAAGCGGAATGCAGTGTTTGGACATGCTCGGTCATGGTGAGCACGTCGACATCGTTCTCATGGACATCATGATGCCCGAGATGGACGGTTATGAGACGATCCGGAGAATGCGCAGTGACGACCGCATGCGCGAGCTGCCGATCATCGCACTCACTGCAAAGGCGATGAAGGGCGATCGCGAGACGTGTCTTGCCGCCGGTGCTTCGGAGTATATCTCCAAGCCCGTCGACATCGAACAACTGATCTCGCTCATCCGCGTCTGGCTGAACGTTCCCGCGTGATTGCACCGCTTCCGAGCAGCGTCTCGGTCGCCGATATCGAGCTGCAGCTTCTTCTCGAAGCCGTCAATCGATTCGCCGGCTACGATTTCCGCGACTACGCACCCGCATTCGTCAAGCGCCGGGTGGCCGAGCGAATGCGGGCGGAGGGTTTACGAACGATCTCCGCACTGCAAGAACGCGTTCTGCACGATGGCGAAGCACTCGATCGTTTCGTCTTTGGACTCAGCTCGCGCTCGAGCGAGCTTTTCGACGAACCTTCCCTATTCGCAGAGATGCGCAACACGGTCATGCCGATGCTGCGCACCTTTCCGCTCATCCGCGCGTGGGTCGTTGGTTGCGGACGCGGTGAAGAAGCCTATTCGCTCGCCATTCTCTTACGCGAGGAAGGGCTCGGCCGGCGCGCGCGGATTTATGCGACCGATGTGTCCGGCACGGCGATCGGCGCCGCCAAAGACGGAAAGATTCATGCCGAAACGCTCGACGGCGCGTTTCGGCGTTACCGCGAGGCCGGCGGCAAATCGACGCTCGAAGATTATATCTCCTTCAACGGCGATACGCCGTCGATGAATCCAGCCTTGCGCGAGAACATCGTCTTCTCGACGCACAGTCTCGTTTCGGACGGCTCATTCAACGAATTTCACTTGGTGTTGTGCCGCGAGCTGCTGCCGCAGTTCAACAAAGCACTCTCGTATCGCGCGCACCAAGTGATCTTCGACTCACTCGGCCGCGGCGGCTATCTCGTGCTCGGTCCCAGCGAATCGATTCGGCTCGCGCCGCATCAACGCTGCTTCGAGCGCGTCTCCCAGATAGAACAGATCCACCGCCGCACTCGATAGGCGAGGGACCTCGAAAACGCGTTAGCGAACGCTGGCGCGTGCGTGTGCCTTGGCCCGAACGTCTTACACCCGAGGTTGTTTCCGGGTTTTATCGCAGCGGCGATTGGCAGGAACTCACCGCGAACGAAACGCTGGATCGATTAGCACAGGTTCGTCCAGCCACACTAGCACTCGTTGATTCAACACGGCGGCTAACGTTCAGAGAATATCAAGAGCAGGCCACGAATCTTGCTGCCGCGTTTCTGGGATTGGGCCTGACGCGTGACGACGTGATCGCGGTACAGCTTCCGAACGGCGTCGATTTCCCTGTGACGATCAACGCGGCGATGCGAGCCGGGATCCCGTTCTGTCAATTTCATCACGGCTTTCGCAGCAAGGAAGTTGGGTTCGTTCTCGAGTTCTCGCGAGCGCGCGCCGTCGTGATCCCGCACGTGCATCAAGGCTTCGACTACACAGCGATGATCGCCGAGCTTCGCCCGAAGCTCCCGAATCTCGAGCACGTCATCGTTGTGTCAGACAACGTTCCGCAAGGCGTGGTCGATCTGCGGGCCGCCACGCAGCGCCCAGCTTCTCAGGAAGCGCTCGTGCAGCTTGCGGAGCGGCGTCCGAAGAGCGACGACCTATGCCGGATGGCATTTACCTCCGGGACGACCGGTGACCCAAAGGCAGTCGTTCATACGCACAACACATCGAGCTGCACGGCTCGCTCGTCGGCACGCGACCAGCGCATGAGCGAAGACAGCGCGATGCTGCTGTTCTTGCCGGTCGGACTGAACTGGGGATTGGGCTGCACCAAACAATCGCTGTTCGCCGGCTGCAAAATCGTGTACATGGAACGGTTCGATGCGCGAACGGCACTCGAGATCATCGAACGCGAAAGGATCACGCACTTTGTCACGGCGCCGGCAAGCCTGGTTGCGATGATGGATGCCGCCGATGCGGGGAACTACGATCTCGCGTCGCTCGAAGTAATCGTCTCGGGCGGTGCCTCGTGTCCGCTCGAGGTATTGAAGCGCGCGCAACAGCGGTTCGGTGCCCGCGTCCTCGAGATGTACGGGATGCTCGAATCCGGCGTTCAATCGCGCACCTATGTTGAAGACGACTACCAGCTCGTGGCCGGCACCGTCGGACGGCCTGTGCGCGAGGTTCAGGTGCGAGTTTGCGACGCGCAAGATCGTCCGGTGCCGGCTGGGACGGTCGGCGAGATCGAATGCTTCGGTCCGTCCGTGATGCTCGGCTACTATGAGAATTCCGATGCGAACAAGCGCGCCTTCGCCGACGACGGCTTCTTCCGAACCGGCGACCAAGGTGTGTTCGACGAAAGCGGATTGCTGCGTATTTCCGGTCGCATCAAAGAGATGATCATTCGCGGTGGTGCCAACATCTATCCGCGCGAAATCGAAGAGGTGCTCTTCGAACATCCGAAAGTTGCCGATTGCGCGATCGTTGGAATTCCTCATCCGCGTCTCGGGGAGACAGCCGTGGCCTGCGTCGTTCTTCGTCCCGGAGAAAAGCTCGCGTTCGAGGACATGATCGCGTTTCTCGAGACGCGCGTTGCGCGCTACAAATTGCCCGAACGACTGATCGTTCTGGATGAGCTTCCGCGCACGCCGACCGGCAAAGTTCAAAAACCCTCGCTCGTACAACTCGTGGGGACGAACTAGTGGATCTCGGACTTCGCGGCAAGGCCGCAATCGTGTGCGGTTCGGCTCAAGGGATCGGCTTCGCAATCGCGCGCGAGCTTGCGCAAGAAGGCGCGCTCGTCACGATTACGTCACGCAAAGCCGAAAACTTGGCAAACGCCGCCAAGAAAATCAAAGAGCTGACCGGCGCTGATGTTTTGGCTATACCAGGTGATTGGACGAAGGCCGCCGACAACGAACGCGTGGTCGCCGAGACCGTCCAGGCTTGCGGGCGTTTGGATGTGCTCGTCAACAACGACGGCGCGCCACCGCTCGGCGATCTCATGTCTTTCGACGACGCTGCCTGGCAACGCGCGATCGAACGCAACTTTCTCTCGGCGGTTCGAATGACGCGTCTGTGCGTTCCGCACATGCAGGCAAACAGATGGGGCCGCATCATCAACGTCACGGCGACGTCCGCAAAGTCGCCGATTCCGCAATACGGACTTTCCGTCGCAACATGGGCCGGCTTGTTCGGTTTCGCAAAGACGCTCTCGCTCGAGATCGCGGGCGACGGCATCACGATTAATACGATTCTGCCGGGGCGCATCAACACCGAGCGGCTCGGGATCGTGCTGCGCTTCGAAGCCGAGCGCTCCGGTCGTGACTATGAAGAGATGATCGCCGAAGACGTCAAGAGGATTCCGGTCGGTCACGCGGGCGAACCAGAGGACATAGCGGCGCTTGCGGCGTTTCTGTGTTCAACCCGTGCTGGTTACATTACGGGCACGGCGATTCAAGCCGACGGAGGGACGATCCGCAGCCTATTGTGAGGGGAACACAATGCAGCTTCTGAGAGATCGATTGACGCCTGCCGTCGTAAAGCACTACGAGGCGGCGGGACTTTGGACGGAAACAACGGCTTGCGAGGTCCTTGAGGAGAACGCGCGCCGTTTTCCCGACCGGATTGCGCTCGTCGATGGGCGCGCGCGCCTCACCTACGGAGAATACTGGTCGGCCGTCCAGCGTCTCGCGACCAAATTCGTCGAGATGGGCATCACTCGTGACGACGTCGTTGCAATTCAATTACCGAACTGGATCGAATTCGCGATCGCCGTGAACGCAGCGATGCTGGCCGGAATCCCCTTTTGCCAGTTTCACGCCGATTTCCGAGCCAAGGAAGTCGAGTTCATCCTTTCGTTCGCCGAGGCGACATGCTTCATCTTCGCACAAGAGTTCCGCGGCTTCGCTTACGCGCCGATGGTCGACGAGATGCGCTCGCGCCTGCCGGGCCTGAAGCATGTGATGATGGTCGGCGACAACGTCCCGAGCGGCGCGCTCGATCTCCGCGCGTTTCTCGCGGATCGTGCGCAGAAAATCGACGAAGCGGCGCTGCGTCCGCGACGCCCGAAGGGCAATGATCTTTGCCGCGTAGCGTTTACGTCGGGGACGACCGGCGATCCAAAAGCGGTCCAGCATACGTACAACACCACGATCTCGGCGTGTTACATCTGCAATCGCAATCAGCTCCTCGGTGAAGACGGCGCGACCTTGATCTTCCTACCGGTCGGACTCAACTGGGGGCTGATGCTGATCGTCGAGGCGATCCTGGCCGGTGCGAAAGCCGTCCTAATGGACCGCTTCGATGCGGGTTTATTGATGGCGCAAATCGAGCGCGAGCAGATCACGCACTTTGCGTCGGCACCGGCCGCGGTGATCGCAATGCTCGATCATCCGGACCTTAAGAAATACGATCTTACGTCGCTGCGTGCGTACATCGTCGGCGGTGCATCCTGCCCAGTCGAAGTGATCCTGCGTGCGCAGCGTGACATCCCGGGACGTCTCCTGGAGATGTACGGCATGCTCGAAACCGGCTCGCAAGCGCAAACGTTGATGGGCGACGACCCGGAACGCGTCGTTGGGCTCGTCGGCCGCCAGGTTCCTGAAGTGCCGCTTCGGATTCTCGATGAGAACGATCTCGAAGTCCCCGTTGGGACGGCCGGCGAAATTGCAAACATCGGGCCATCGGTCACGCCGGGCTATTACAATAATCCGTCCGCCAACGATCGCGCGTTCACCAAGGACAATTGGTTCAAGACCGGCGATCTCGGCGTGCTCGATTCGGACGGCTATCTGAAGATCGTCGGACGCAAGAAAGAGATGATCATTCGCGGCGGCGCAAACATCTATCCGCGCGAGATCGAAGAGGTTCTCTTCAAGCATCCCGCCATTGCCGATTGTGCCGTTATCGGAACCCCGCATCCACGGACGGGCGAGCAAGTCGTCGCGTGCGTCGTGGTGCGCCCGGGGATGACGTTCGGGTTCGAAGAGATGAGCGCGTTTCTGGCTCCGCAAATCGCCAAGTACAAACTTCCCGAACGCCTCGAGCAGATCGAGGTTCTGCCGCGCACGCCGACCGGAAAAGTGCAAAAGGGTCGCCTGCGCGATCTGATCGAGTCGCAGGCAACTGCATGAAGCTGATCGATATGCACTCGCACTGGGGTACGCGCCGCGGCTACGTGCTGCGCACGCCCGAACAGCTGGCTCAACAAGTAAGAACGTGGCGCTCGGAGCCGCGTTACTATACGGACGAAGAGCAAGCTCAGTACTTCCGCGAGAGCAATGTCCGCGTTATCCTCGATTTCGGGTTCGACAAGGAACTCGTCGGTGCCGAAGCGTGCGAGATTCACGACTACGCCTTCGAGTACCAGCGCAAATATTCGGATTGCGTCATCGGCAACTGGATTCACGTCGATCCAAAAGCCGGCAAACCTGCACTCGACGAATTCGAGCGTTGCCTCCGCGCCGGCGCCGGGTTCTGCGGGCTTGCCGTCTCCAGCGGAGGAAAGGCGACAGCCGCCGACCCCGCGTGGGAACCGTTCTACAAGATGTGCATCGACGCCGGAGCTCCGGCGTTAATTTTCGTTGGCACGACGGGCGCCGGCGCCGGCTTACCGGGCGGCGGCGGCATCCGTCTTGATGCAACGCATCCGCGCCATCTCGATGAAGTCGCCGCATCGCATCCCGAACTGACGATCATCGCTGCACGACCAGCGTGGCCGTGGCAAGACGAGATGATTGCAATCATGATCCACAAGCCTAATGTTTGGTACGAGCTGCACGGCTGGTCACCGAAGTATCACACACCGGCGCTCAAGCACGAGATCTCACGACGCCTGCGAGATCGCGTCATGTTCGGAGCTGATTTTCCGCTGTTCACGTACGAACGGCTCGTAGACGACTGGACCAAGGAGGGCTACGCGCCCGACATTCTGGAGAAAATTTTCTATCGCAACGCCGAGCGCTTTTTCGAGCTTCACTCGGCGTCCATCAAAGGAGTACAGGCATGAGGGGAATCCGCTTTTTCGTTTGGGTCGCACTCGTCGCACTCGTATCGACGCTTGCGTATGTTCCGGCGCGCGCTGCCGGCGTCCAAGGTCTAGGCCCGAAAAACATCTTGATCGGCGTTCAAGTCTCGCTTTCCGGACCGGCCAGTTCGATCGGGCAAGGGTTCAAAGACGGCACACAGATGGCCGTCGACGAGATCAACGCGCACGGCGGCATCAATGGCCGCCACATTGACGTCGTCTACGAAGACGACGCGGGCACGGCCGAGGGCGGAATCTCCGCCGTCCGGCGTTTGATGGACCAGGACAAGGTCTTCGCGATCTTCGGCGGCGGAACGAGCACGTCAACCGCCTCGGTCATTCCGCTCATTCAGCAGTCGCAATTCCTCTACTACGACTCGCTCGCAAGCGACCCGCGTGTGCTGCAAAACTACAGCCCGTACGTGTTTAGCGGCATGACCGTCGTTCGTGCCGACGTCGCGGCCTATGCTGCCAGAGTCCTTGGGCAAACGTTCAAGGCGCACACGGTCGGATTTCTATCGAGCGACGAAGCGTTTTGCACGTCCGTGCTGCCGTTCATGATCCCACGCCTCGCCGATGAGGGCATCAAAGTCATCCTGCAAGAGAAATTCAAGAGCGGCGACACGGATTTCACCGCGCAAGCCAACGGAATCAAGTCCGCCAACCCCGACGCGATGTACGTGTGTGGTTTACCGGCAGACGGCGGACGGCTTCTGCCGCAGCTCAAGCGCGCCGGCGTGACCTCGAAGCTCCTCGGCGACACGGTCCTTGGCGACACGGTCGTTCCGCAAAACGCCGGCGCGGCTGCCGACGGCTTCTACGCGCTCTGGATCAACTCGGAACAGTTTTTGCACGAGAAGACAGGCCCGATGGGTGAATGGAAAACGCGATTCGCAAAAGCCTTCCCGAACCCGCCGCCCAACATTCCCAACTCGTTCTCGCTGGCAGCTTACGCGGACTTTTACGTGTTCGCCGACGGCTTACGGCGCGCGGGCCCGAATCCGACCCAAGACAAAGTCATCGACGGACTCGAGCACGTGCACAATTTTATCGCCGGCAAGGATTCATATTTTACGTGGGCCGTGCCGATCGGATTACCGCGATCCTTCCGCAAGGGGGATCACAAGGGCAATCGTGAGTGTGTCCTCATCGTCGTGAAGAACGGCGACTACACCCGAGTCGAGAACTTCGGTACGTGACCTTACTCGTCGGCGGTATCGCGATCGGCGCGGTCTACGCTCTGGTCGCAATCGGACTGACGCTGATCTTCCGCGCAACCGGTGTCGTCAATTTCGCACAAGGCGAGATGCTGATGGCTGGGGCGTACACGTACGTGCTGCTCGCGCAAAAGGGAGCGAATACGTTCGTACAGATATTGGGACCGATCGCGCTCGGCGCCGTGATCGGTCTGATCTTCTTCTTCGTTACGCGGGTTCTCTTAAGACGCGCTCCCGAAATCAGCATCGTGATCGGAACGCTGGCGATCTCGATCCTGATGCAGGCCGGCGCACGTCTGCAATTCACCGACAATCCGATGCGCGCCGTACCCTGGCTCTTCGGCGATCGCGATTTCTCGCTCGGCGGCGGCTCCGCGATCTCGCTCAATAGCTTCACGGTCGTTGGGGTCACGCTCATCATCTTCGCGGCGCTCTACATAACCTTCACGACAACGACGTACGGCAAAGCAATGCGCGCCGTTGCGGAAGACCCCAGGCGTGCTGCGATCACCGGAATTCCGGTCAATCGCATGCTCGCGCTCAGCTGGTCGCTCGGCGGAATGGTGGCCGCAATCGCGGGCGTACTGCTCGCTCCGATCACCGGCGTCTTTCCGGCGATGGGTGCCGGCGTGCTGTTTCCCGCATTCATCGCGGCGGCGATCGGCGGATTCGAGAGCGTCTTCGGTGCGCTCTCCGGCGGCATCATTCTTGGCGTGGTGCAAACCTACGCCGTCGTGGGCGTCGGCGGCGTCGCGCGTGACGGTATCACCTTTGCGCTGCTGGTCGCCGTATTGATCTGGCGCCCGCAAGGCATTTTCTCAACCGTCAAGCTGCGGACGCATTGACGACAATACCTCCACTACCGCGGTTCCCTTACTCGCCGCTTGTCTACGGCGCTGTGCTCGGCATTGCCGCGATCGCGTTTGAGTTCGCGTTGCCGGCATACCCCCGATTCGTGTTCGGACAATTCGCGATTCTCGTCATCATCACGCTAGGCGTAAACCTACTGCTCGGCGTTGCAGGGTTGCTCTCGCTTGCGAGTCCGGCTTTCGTCGGTATCGGCGCCAATCTCTCGACCGCGATCATGCTGCGCGCCCACGTTCCGATTCTCATCTCGATTCCGATTGCGGTACTCGCCGGGTGGTGCATCGGCTGGATTCTCGGTTTCGTATCCTTACGGCTTGCGGGCTTCTATCTCGCGATGGTGACGTTCGGATTTCTCGACGTCTTCCTCGTTATCTTGAATGAAGGCGGCGATTGGACCGGCGGCGGCTACGGACTGATCGTCCCAATGACGACGCTTCCGCTCATCGGTCCCGTAACGCTCAATGTCGTGATCGCGATTTGCGCGTTCACCGCGGGTCTTGCGATCGTACTGGTGCGCGAACTGCAACGCTCGCGCATCGGCCGTGCCTGGCTCGCAATCAAGGACGAGCCGATCGCTGCCGAAATCCAAGGCATCGACGTCCCGCGTATGAAGACGCTCGCGTTCGCGGTCTCGAGCGGCCTTGCGACACTTGCAGGCACGTACCAAGCACTGCTGCTCGGCGTCACGAATCCGAGTGCCTACAGCTTGAATGTCGCGGTCGCGCATCTGACGTACGTCGTCGTGGGCGGCATGACGGCAAGTGTTGTCGGGCCCATCGTCGGGCCGTTCATCTTATTCGTCATACCTGAGCTCTTTCGCGCCATCGGCCAATACCGCGAAGTCTTCTACGGTGCGGTTCTCCTACTCGTATTGATTCTCGCCCCGAACGGCATCACCGGAACGATCTACGATCTCGCAAAACGCCGAACGGGGCCGGGACAGTAGCGATGCTGCACATGCGCGAGGTCGACGTGTCGTTCGGCGGCGTTCAGGCACTCCGTAGTTTCAGCATCTCGATCGAAAAGGGCGAGATCCACGGGCTCATCGGTCCAAACGGCGCCGGAAAAACGACCGCGATCAATACGCTCTGCGGCGTCGTCGAACGGCAGCGCGGCGAGATCGAGCTGGAAGGCCGGCTGATCGATCCGCGGCCACGCCGGCTCGTCGAATACGGGATCGGCCGCACGTTTCAAAAGCCGGCTATATTCTTCGATCTGACGGCGCTGGAAAACGTTCTGGTGGGCGCGCATGCACACAGTAGAACGGGTGTCGTACGCGGATCGTTCGGAACGAATCTCGCGCTCACGGAGGAGCGCGATCTCTCTGCGCGAGCCGTAGAGCTCTTACGTGCAGTCGGCTACGAACGCCATCCTGGCGAATCCGCAAAGCGTCTTGCGTTCGGCGCGCACCGGCAAATCGAAGTCGCGCGCACGCTGATGAGCGATCCACGTATTCTGCTGCTCGACGAGCCGACGGCCGGGCTGACGGGCGCCGAGATCGCGCGTCTGGCCGCGATGCTGCGCAGCGTGCGCGACGAGCGCGGCGTGACGATCCTGCTCGTAGAGCACAACGTCCCATTCGTTTTCGGCTTGTGCGATCGTGTCACGGCGATGCATGAGGGCGCACGCATCGCATCTGGGACTCCGGTTGAGATTCGCATCAATGCAGCGGTCGTCGAGTCGTATCTCGGTCCGAACCATGGGCAGGCGCTTCCGTCAGGGCCAATCGAACCGCAAAGCAGCGAAATGACACGCATCCTCGACGTGCGCGACCTGACCTCGGGCTACGGGGGCACCACGATCATTCGCGACGCGAGCTTGCACGTCGGCACGGGCGAAATCGTCGCACTGCTCGGGCGCAACGGTGCCGGGAAGACGACGCTGCTCAATACGATTCTCGGTGATCCGCGCCCACGCGGTGGCGACGTCGTATGGCAAGGCCGGTCGATTCGCGGGCTGGCTACCGATCGCGTGGTCGCGGCTGGTATTGGCCTCGTCCCGCAACAGTACGCGATCATCGCTCGCCAATCGGTTGACGACAATCTGCGTTTAGCAACATTTGGCATTCGACTCTCGCGAGCCGAGTACGCTGCGCGCGTCGACGAGATGATGGCACGCTTTCCGCGGCTTGCGCAGCGGCGAACCTCGCTCGGCGGTAGCCTCTCAGGCGGTGAGCGACAGATGCTTGCGATTGCGAAAGTCTTGATGCGCCGTCCAAAGCTGCTCTTGCTCGACGAGCCTTCAATCGGACTAGCGCCGACGATCGTCGACGAGCTCGCGTCAATCGTTGCACGATTACGCGATGAAGGCTTGCCGGTTATGATTGCCGAGCAGAATGTAACGTGGGTTGCGCCGCTCGCGCGACGCGCCTATCTCATTGACGGCGGTCGCATCATCGAAGAAGGTCCGCCCTCAGTCCTCGCGGAGTCCGAAGCGCTCGCCGAGCGTTATCTGGGCTCTATCGAAGCCTGACCGCTTAGGCGGCGACTTCGGCGTCGGGAAACTCTGTTCGGATCTCTTGGATTTTCGGCATCATATCCAAGAACGCGTCGAGCAGATGCGGATCGAAGTGCGATCCGCGGCCGCGCCGGAGCGTCTGAATCGTATCAGGCAGCGACCATGGCGCCTTATAAGGGCGCGTCGCCAACAGCGCATCAAAGACGTCACCGATCGCGCAGATTCGAGCCGCTAATGGAATCTCTTCGCGCGCGATCCCGTCGGGATAACCGGTGCCGTCGTACTTTTCGTGGTGCGAGAGCGCAATCTGACCAGCGAGCTGAATAAGCGGCGACTCACTATCGCGCAAAATGTCGTGGCCTGCGGTGGTGTGCGTCTTGATAATCTCGCGCTCGGGCGGCGTAAGCGGACCGCGCTTGAGCAAAATCCGATCCGAGACCGCAACCTTGCCGATGTCGTACATCGGCGCCGCGCGGAATATCAGCTCTTGCGTCGTGAGATCGGTGCCATATGCCTTCGCCAAGATGTGCGCGTAATGGCCCATGCGCACGACGTGGTTTCGGCTCTCTTTGGCACGATGCTGCGCGGCACGCGTCAAGCGGTGAATCGTCTCCAGCTCGCGTTGGCGGATGTTGCGAGTCGAGCGCGCTACCTCTTCCTCGAGCGCAGCCGCTTTGTCCGCGAGCTTTCGGCTACGAGCTCGAAGCTTGAGCATCTTCTGCACGCGCTCGGCGAGGACGAGGGCGTCGATCGGCTTCTTGACGACGTCGTCGATACCGATGCGCAGCGCATGGATGCGCAGCTCGTTCTCGTCGGCGTCGGTAACGATGACGACCGGAACGTCACCGCGCGCGCGTTTACGAAATTGATCGACGAAATCCAAGCTGCGTACATCGGGCATACGGAAATCAACGACCAAAACATCCGAATCGAGGCCACTGGCTTGTTTGACCGCCGCCGCGGGTGACGCAAACGTCAAGACCTGCACGTCAGAAATCTGCTTGAGATTGTACTCATATGCATGCAAGTTTGCTGTATTGTCCGCAATGACGACGACCGTGCCCATCGAGACCGGCCTATTCACTTCCGGTTATATCGTCCCCTAGAGCCGCAGCCGTCTTTGCTAGGCGCTCTTGGGCGGCTCGGAGCGCGCCGAGGCTTTCGGCTAGCTCGTCCCATTGGCCCGTGCGCGCCCATTCCTCCGCCCGCTCGCTAAGATCGCCGAGCTCCTCGGCGCCCACCGTCCGGGTGAGCCCTTTGAGCTCGTGCAAGACCTCGCTCGCATCGTCGCTGCGTGCGTCGGAAAGTGCTTGCAAGCGCTCGATGAGTCCCGCGGTGTTTTCGACCGCCTCGAGGACCAAGGACAGCAAGTTTTCGGGATCACCCGCAAAGAGCGACCGTAGTTGATCGAGACTAAGAACTTTCGGCGTTGTGCGTCCCCACAGTGATCTGATCAGGGTTCGCCTATGGGGACGCCGTTCATGCCGCCGTGCCGCCGACGGCCCGTGGAACGACGACGCCGGCGTGCAGCCGCTGGAGAGCGACTGTCGTTCCGAACTCGGCAGCTCGACGCAGCTCGGTCAGAATGTTTTCGCGCTCACGCGCAAGCAGACGCGGCGGAACGTGCTGCCCTTGTTCCAGACCGAGCTCGCGCCGAATCTCAACGCGCGATAGCTCGCGCACCAGCGCGATTCGTCGATCCGTAATTCGGATCGAGCTGTTCATGGCTAAGAAAAGAAGCGCCTCGCCGAACGCCGCCGATGACAGCAACGAGAAAGGTGTATCTTGCAACGTTAACAGGCCGGATTCGCTCCGATGCATCCCATGATGTGGCGACCGCCGTGGATGATGACCGAAATCAGAGCATGGAAAATACTGTAAACGCCCATTAAAGCGACCATGGATGTACCTCACAAGCGAGTGGTGTGAGGGACATGATGTCAGGTTATGAACGTCGCCGTGATCAGGAGCTACTGACGGTGCGGCGCGGAGCCTTTGTCAGCCTAGATTTCGGCCAGTTTCGCGATTGCCTCGGTGCGATTCTTGACGCCGAGCTTTTCATAGGCACTCATCAGCCGGCGCTCAACGGCGTTTCGCGTTACGCCGCGTTCCTTCGCAATCTCGCCGTTGGTTTTGCCCGTTGCGGTTGCGCGAAGCAGCGTTAGCTCGGTGTGTGTGAGCGTTCGAATTCGCTCGGGTATGCGCGCAACGCGGTCAAGCCGTAAGCGTTTTATTCCGGCCAGCAGCTCGACCAAGCCTCGAACGTTCTGCAGCGTGGGATCGGCTACGTCGACGTGCGCGCCGCGGGCGGCGGCATACAGAGCGCGAGCGAACGCCCCGACGTATCCCGGCAGCTTTGTTTTGCTTTCGAGCGCACGGCTGCCTCGATGGACATCCCCAATGAGGACGCAGACGTAAGCCCCAATCACGGACGCGAGACGGCGACGCACCGAGTGATAGGCAAGTTCGGAAACGCCTTTTTCGCGACCGAGCCCGATCGCACGGCGCGCGGCTATCGCGGCTTCATCGTCGATGCCGGAACCGGCGAGCGCTAATGCCGAGAGCGCATTTCCAAGGGCGTAGTCCGCGTTGGCATTCGCAGACTCGATGAACGTATCGACCGCGCCTTTCATCGCCGCAAAGTCCCCGGAATGTCCGTGCAGCATGATCATACCGAATTGAGCAACCTGCCCTCCGGAGTATGAGTCGTACCAGCGATCGCGGCGCAGGAGATCGACAAGCGAACGGGCGCGATCCCATTCGCCAAAAGAGACGGCCAGATCGAGCTGCACGCACAGGAGGAGTCGCCGAATCGTCATGTCGCCCGCGGCTGTCGCCTCGACCGCGCCAACTTCCGCATAATAGCGCGCGGAATGCAGGTCGCCGGTTAGGTGGTAGTGCACGCCGTAAAGGACGCTGGCAGCGCGTGCTGCGAGGCGGCGCTGCCCGTCGGCATCCAAAAGCCACAGCGCTTGCAGTGCGTGCTTCTCGGCTTCGTGCGGAAGACGCGCGTTAAAGTAGGCCACGCCGGCGCGGTGGTGGACGACGGCAATCGTCGAAGGCGAGCCGGCCGAAGCAAGCCGAAATGCGCGCTCTAAGAGCGGCCTCGGATCGTTGCCGTGCATCGCTTCGACGATCGCGCGTAAGGTGGTTATCCGCGCCGAAAGATCCGCGTCGTCGACATCCGCAACGCCATCGATGATCTCGGCAGCGCGTACCGCGTCGCCGTGTGATACGTATTCGGGGACGATCGAGTCCGCCAACATCGCGCGTTCGTGCGGATTCGTCGAGCCGCGGAAACGCGCCTCGAGTTCGCGTAAGAGTCTCGTTGGATCTTGGCTCTTACGAGGAAGTTTTTCGGATGACTCTCCTGCGACCGTTGACATTAACAAACACCCATGGAACGCTCGTCACAACGTGGCCGAGTGCCCTTGGCGCCCATTTCAAGTGACCTGTGGAGAAGTCCGCTTAGCGCGCGAGTAGGGCCTCGTGCGCCGCTCGTTCACCGCTCGCGAGCGCTCCCGACACGGTACCGGACGCGTCATGTGATGTCGCTTCGCCCGCGAAGAAAAGCGTTGACGCAATCGGCTGCGCGAGCGACTCACGGGAGCCGCTCCCGCCGACGAGCACGTAACTGTACGCGCCGCGCGCGAACGGATCGGTACCCCAATCGTGCGCGAGCGCGGATTCCAAATGCATATCGTCAGAGGGGACGCCAAACGTCGCTTCAAGCGATGTGAGCGCTTGATGGACGATCTCATCCTCGCCCAGGCCCTCGAGGCGCTCGGCCTTCGGGCCGCCGGCCCACGCGGTTATCACCGGTACGTGCAGCGGCAGCTGCGTCCAGAACGTCGGGAACGCCGTCGCAAAATTGTGAAAGAACGCCGCTTCGCGGATTCTCTCGTCCAGCGTTTCCCACCAGGCCCTGCGAAAATGCAGGACAACCTTTACCACGCTACCCATCGCGATCGCGCTTAGCGCACGAATCTTTTCATCTGCAAGCGACGGCGAGAAACGAATCGTCGGAAACATCGTGATCGGCACGGTGAGGATCGCGCCGGATCCTGCGATGGAAAAATGTTCGCCGTCCCTCCGCCCGTCGACGACGACGCCTCCGGACGTCCACACGATTTCTTCGACGACGCTGCGAAGCCGGATGTCGATTCGCGTCGCATCGAACGAGCGAACCAGTGTGTCGACGAGGGGGCCGTAACCTCCGAGCGGCCGCGTTGACCCGGTGAGTGTCGGGCCCTCCCACTCTGCGATAATCTCTTTGAGGCTCGCGCGCTCAGGATCCGCAGCGTCGTAGCCTTCGACCAGCACGCGAAACCAGCGCGCCGCTTCGTCCAGATCGCGTTCGCCCTTGATCTGGCGCAGAAATTCCTCGACGCTAACGTCGCGCTCGAGATTGCCCGCGCGATCGATGATCCGGTAGGCGAGTTCAAACCGATCGATACCGTCGACCAATTTGTCGCCGACGCGTTCGAAGTTGCCGCGGGCAACGTCGATATTCGTCGTGCCGGCGTCGTGCAGCAGATCGAGTGTGATCTGCGGGTTGCCGTGAATATATTCCGCGCCCAGCTCAACGGGCGCCGCGAGTCCCGGTAGCGAGCGCGTATAGGCTCGGCCACCGAGCCGATTGCGCGCCTCGAGCAAGATTGCAGATTGACCCGCACGCGAAAGCAGGCGTGCCGCGGCCAGACCCGCGGCACCGCCTCCTACGACGACGGTGGGCTTAGTCGATACGTGCATCACGCGTTTTGAAGAAACTCTGAACGCACACGTTGCGCAATTGCGTTTGCGCTAACGCCGAAATAATCGCGCAATGCAGCGCGCGTATCGCTCATTCCGAATCCGTCTGTGCCCAGCGTCACAAATTTTCTTCCGGCGGGAATCCAAGCTCGCACGAGATCCGGCAGCGCGCTAACGTAGTCGGTTGCCGCGAAAATGGGGCCATGTGTCGCAGCGAGCGATGCGGTAATCCACGGCTCCTCGCGACCCTCTTGATCTTTCCTCATCCCGTCCCAACGCAGTTCCGTCCAACTCGTCACGCTCCATACATTGACGGGAATACCATCGCGCAGTAGCTGGTCCGCAGCGAGCAGGGCTTGACGCAAGATCGTGCCGGAAGCAAGTATTTGAGCCTTTGCTCCCTCAGCCGCTCTGAGCAAATACATCCCCCGCAAGATGCCTTGTTCACTTTGCGGCGGAAGCGCGGGCTGCGCGTAGTTTTCGTTCATGACCGTCACGTAGTAGAAGACATCTTCTTGCGCTTCGAGCATCCGGCGCGCGCCATCGCGGACGATCACGGCAAGCTCGTGTGCGAATCCGGGATCGTACGCTTTACAACTTGGAATGGTCGAAGCGATCAAGTGACTGCTGCCGTCCTGATGTTGCAGACCTTCGCCCGAAAGGGTTGTCCGGCCGGAGGTCGCGCCGATCAAGACGCCGCGCGAACGTGAGTCGGCCGCGGCCCAAATCAGATCACCGACGCGCTGAAAGCCGAACATCGAGTAAAAGATATAGAACGGCAACATCGGGCGGCCATGAACGGCGTAGCTCGTCGCCGCTGCAATCCAGGATGAGAGCGCGCCGGCTTCGGTAATGCCTTCTTCCAGTATCTGGCCCTCGCGGGCTTCCTTATAATACGACAGTTGGTCTTTGTCTTCGGGATCGTAGAGCTGTCCGAAGGGCGAGTAGATGCCGATCTGTCGGAACAGCGCCTCCATCCCGAACGTGCGAGCTTCATCGGCGACGATCGGAACGATGCGCTCGCGAATCTCCGGATCGCGCAAGAACTGGCGCAAGAGCTGTACGAACGCCATCGTCGTCGACAGCTCGCGTTCGCCGCTGCCGTTGATTAGAGAATCGAGCGTTTCGAGTTGCGGCACTGAAACCACAGGCGCCGACGGATCGCGTGCGGGAAGATATCCGCCGAGGCGCTCGCGCCGCGCGTGCAAATACTGCATCTCCGGCGAATCGCCGGGTGGCCGATAGAAGCGTAAGCCGCGCAAATCCTCGTCGCTCAGCGGCAAGTCGAAGCTTTCGCGAAATTCGACGAGCGCTTCGAACTCGAGTTTCTTGCGCTGATGGGCAGTCATCTTGCCTTGCCCCCAACGCCCCATCCCGAAGCCTTTCTTCGTTTGTGCTAGGATAACGGTCGGACGTCCGCGTGCTTTCGTGGCCGCGTCGTAGGCCGCATAGATTTTGACGGGATCGTGTCCGCCGCGATGAAGATTCTCGACTTCTTCATCCGAAAGATTGGCGACTAACTCGGCCAGCTCCGGATACTTGTTGAAGAAATGCTCGCGGTTGAAGCGCGCATCGGTCGCAGCGTACGTCTGCATTTGACCGTCGACGGTTTCCTCAAATCGACGCAACAACACGTCTTTCTTGTCGCGTGCGAAGATCGGATCCCAATCCGATCCCCACAACAATTTGATGACATTCCATCCGTAGCCGTTGAAGAGACCCTCGAGCTCTTGCACGATCGAACCGTTGCCTCGAACAGGCCCGTCGAGCCGTTGAAGATTGCAGTTGATCACGAAAACGAGATTGTCGAGCTCCTCACGCGCCGCAATTGAAAGTCCGCCGAGACTCTCCGGTTCGTCCATCTCGCCATCGCCGATGAACGCCCAGACGCGTCGGTCGCTCGCCTCGATGAGACCACGGTTTTGCAAATACCGCATGAAGCGAGCCTGATAGATTGCATTGATCGGACCAAGACCCATCGATGCGTTGGGGAATTGCCAAAAGCGCGGCATCAGAAACGTGTGGCAGTAGGAAGAAAGCCCTTTGCCTGACGTCTCGCGCCGAAAATGTTCGAGATTCTCTTCCGTTAAGCGCCCTTCCAGAAACGCGCGTGCATAGATGCCAGGTGCTGCGTGCGGCTGAAAGAACACGAGATCGCCGTCGCGTCCCGCGCGAAAGAAGTGATTGAAGCCGGTCTCAAACAGCTCCGCAATCGACGCATACGTCGCGATGTGTCCGCCCAGCTCTGGGTGCTGCTGATTCGCGCGGACCACCATCGCGAGCGCATTCCAGCGCGTCAGCCCAGTGATGCGGCTTTCAAGTTGGAGATCGCCGGGATACTGCGGCTGACGGCGGGGCGGAATCGTGTTGCGATACGGCGTGCGTCCGGAACGCAAATACACGCCGAGACGGTTTGCGTGCTCGAGCGCGTGCCCAAGCACGAACGCAGCGCGCTCCGGCCCGCCTGTACGTACGACCGACTCGATTGCTTCCCGCCAGTCATGTGTTTCAGTCGGGTCGGGATCTCCATCGAGCGAGAAGAGCCCGTGCTCGATCACTTGAGTGCTTTGTTGAGTTCAGTCGTCAGCGTCTTGTCGCTGACCTCACCGCTCGCGAGAAATGAGACCTTTCCGCTCTTGTCGATGACGACAAGTGACGGATAGCCGTCGAGCATATACTTGCCGGCAACGTCGAGCGTTGGATCGTACGCGATCGGATACTCGACGCCAAACGTCTTTTGGAAGTTGATGATGTCCAATTGCGAAGACGGCGATTGGTCGTCCATCCCAAACGGGCTACCCGACACGCCGACGAACGCAATCTGACTGCCGTATTTCTTGTAGAGCGCGTCAATCGTCGGAACTTCGTGCTGACAGTGCGGGCACCACGTCGCGAAGATCTCGAGAAAAACCGGTTTCCCGGCGCTCTCCGCTGTTCTGAGATCGAACGGTCCATCGGTCGTCGCAACGTTGAACTCGGGCGCGACTTGCCCGACCTTGATGCCTGATTGAATCGGGGCGGAGGTCGCCGATTGTGGGACGCGCGAGTAAAACGCGACAACCGCAATAATGATCACGACGACGAGTCCCAGTGTCAGATATAAGAATAGGCGGTTGCGCTGCGCACGGCGATTCACTTCAGGCGGCGCAATTATCGATCTTTTGCTCATACTATTGCTCGTGCATTCGCTGATCGAGGGCGAGGACCCCGGGGCCGCGCCAAACGATGAACGCGGCTAACGCTGCGAGGCCAACGTCGCGCGCAACCTCGATCCAACTTGCCGGTCGTGTATCTCCCGGACCGAAGCAGCCGCACGATGCTGGAATCCCGCGCATGACAACCGATGCGACCGCGGCTGCGAAAATCGCCAACTCGCAAAGCGCGAGCAGACCGATAAGGCGCGTATAAAGTCCGATCAGGAGATACGCGCCGAGCAGCACCTCGATCAGCGGTATTGCGACCGATATCGGCGCGATCACGGCCGGCGCAAGAAAGGGGATGCGGTACGATGCGATCGTGCTCGCCAGGGCATCGAAGTGGCCGATCTTCAAGGCTCCCGCAACCAACAGCGTGCCGCCGACAATGAGCCTTGCGAGAAGCGAGACATACTTCATCGTGGTGCGCTCATTGTAGTGCGCGAGCCAGTGCATCGCGCTGTTGCGCGGGAATCGCTTCCTGGGAAGTTTGTCCGAGGTTCGACGCGCCGGCGTCGTATCCACGAATGGTCTGCTCGACACCCTCACACAGTAATCCCAGATCGTAGCCGCCTTCGAGAACGAACACCGCGCGGCCGTTGCAATACTCGTCGGCGATCTCTCGGAAAGATGCGCCAAGAGCACTCGAGACGCCGACGTCGACACCCAAATCGCCAACCGGATCGCCGGCCGCAAAATCATACCCTGCGCTCACGACCAGCATGTCAGGTTTGATGCGCGCGCACAAACGGCGCAGCGTCTCTTGCCACAGCGCGACGAAGCCTTCGGTCTGGTAACTCAACCCGAGTGGGAGGTCGATAAGCGTTCCATTTTCATCGACACGATTCTCGCGGCCCGAACCGGTCCCGGGATATGCCGGCGACGCGTGCGTCGAGACGTATGAAACGCCGCCTCCGACGAGCGCTTCCGTTCCGTTGCCGTGGTGATAGTCGAAATCGACGACGAGCGCGCGGCCGCCGCTCTTTGCGACGAACGAACGCGCCGCGATCCCGGCGTTGTTGAAAAGACAGAAACCCATTCCGCGCCGCGGCTCGGCGTGATGCCCCGGCGGACGCACGACGGCGAACGCCGCACGATTCTCGTTAATTGCTGCATCGAGCGCCGTGAGCGTGGCGCCGGCGGCCCGCACCGCGACGTCCCATGATGACCGATCGATAATCGTATCGCCGGTCGAGAGATACGCAGCCGGAACCGACGCGCCGAGTCGCTCGATCTCGTCGTGTACGAGATCGACATAGGATCCGGGATGGACGAGCGTCAGCTCCTCACGCGTCGCATCGCGCGCTTCGCGGCGATCGGCCATGAGGCCGGTTCGCTCGAGGTGCCGCAGCAGCGCGAGCAATCGCGCGGGTGATTCCGGATGCGCTATCCCTTCGAGATGCGCGCTGCAACGTTCATCGCCGACGACGAGCAGTTGCTTACCCCTGTTGCTTCTTCTGCCCCGAAGGTTTGCCGATGTCCTGAATCATCTTTTCCACTTCGGTGTAAGCTTGCGTTCCGGGTTTCAAGTACGCGAGGAAGCGCTGATAGGCGCTCTTGGCCTGCGGATTGAGTCCTTGTTTCTGGTACGACTGGCCGAGCATATAGATGATGCTTGGATCTTGCCGGACGTAGTCGCCACCGTTTTTTTCGATCGCTTCGAAGATCTGCTGCGCTTCTTTATAGTTGTGCAGGTTGAGATCGGTTTGGCCGACGGCTTTAAGCACATCAGGGGCGTGCGTCAGATCGTAGGCATGGCGAAACGCATCGTGAGCGTCCTTCCAACTCGACTGCTCCGCATAAACGCTTCCGAGAATACTCCAGGCGCGCGGATCGCTCGGCGAAATCTCCGACAGGCGTTTGAGATAGTCTGTTGCCTTCGGGTAGTCTTTCTTGTCGGCGTAGTACGTACCCATACGCCCGAGCGCGTCCTTGTTGTCGCGATTAGGTCCGAGTGCCAGCTGCCACTCCGCGGCTGCGCCATCAAGATCTTTTTGACTGGCAAGATAGTCACCATAGGCAAGATGGAGGCCGAGTACGCTCGGATACTGCGCGATCCCGTTCTTGAAAGTTTCCACCGCCAAGTCGTTCATCTTTTCGCTGGTGTACACGCGCGCTTCGTCGACCGAAACACTGGCCTTTTCATCGGTGCCGGGCAGCAGGACTCGAATGCGCTCGAAAACAGCCATCGCGCCCTTGACGTCGTGCTGAGCCGCGAGGGTCTGCGCTTTGCCGTTGAGTGCATCGATATTGTTGGGATCGATCGCGAGCGCGCGATCGAAGATTGGTCCGGCTAGCGCGATTGCATTTTGCTTGAGATATGAGCGCGCTTCAAGCAATACCGGCTGCGGATCTTTTGGATCCATCTTTGCAGCGGTCTCATATTGCACGCGCGCATCGTCATATTTCTCTTCGCCTTCGAGCACGCCGCCATACATCTCGTATGCGGCTCTGTCGTCCTTGTTGAACGTCAAGGCACGTTTGGCGACGCGTTCGGCGTCGGCGAAGCGCTTCTGGCGCGAATACGCATCGGCCAGGGACGATAGGACGCTGATGTTCGTCGGCTCTTGGTTCTGGGCGTTTTCGAGATCGGAAATCGCTTGCGGGACTCTGTTCAGTTGCAAGTTTGAAAAGCCGCTGATGTAGTAGACCTGACCTGTTTTCGTTCCGAGCTGCAGCAATCGCTGAGCGGCCGCTTCGGCCAGATCGGGCCGGTTGATTTGCAAGAAGTTTCCGGCCAGTTGCAAGAGCGCGTCACGGTCGTTCGGATTGACCTTCAGTCGCGCTTGTAAATGCGGGATCGCAACTTCGGGTGGTTCAGGCGTTGCGGTCGGCGAGACGGACGGCGATGGCGACGGTGAGGCTTTGCCGGCGGCTATGCCGGCAGAAGGTGCGCTCATGAACGCCGCAACGATCGCCACGGCGGCGACAAACGCAAAAACGAATCTCAATGTACCTTCTCAGCCTCGACGCGCTTGGTCAGCTCGGGGATAATTTGAAACAGGTCGCCGACGACCAGCAAGTCGGCGAAATCCGCGATCGGAACGTTCGCGTCTTTATTAACCGCGACGATAGTACCAGCCGTCCGCATGCCCACCTTGTGTTGGATTGCGCCCGAGATGCCGACGGCGATATACAAGGAAGGACTAATCGTCTTTCCGGTTTGTCCCACCTGGTGAGCGTGTGGGATCCAGCCTGCATCAACCGCTGCCCGGGAAGCGCCAACTGCGCCGCCAAGCGCTTCGGCGAGCGGCTTGATCAAGGTGGTGAACGGCTCGGGGCCGCCGAGACCGCGTCCACCCGAGACAACGACCGAAGCTTCCTCGACCCCCAACTCAGGCGAGGCTTCCTCGACTTCGGCGCTCATCTTCATCGCGTAGGTCTTGGGCGCGAGCGTCAAGGTCTCGACATCCGAGGTCGGTGAGGCCGCGGGTTTCGCCGCGAAGACGTTCGGACGCACGCTGACGACGCCGTACTCCGTGTTCTTGAACGCGCAGGTCGTAATCGTCAAGCCGCCCAGCTTCGGCGAGACCGCCCTAACGTTGCCATTTGCCACAGTAACGTCGGTCGCGTCCGAAGTGATTCCAGCGTCGAGCCGCGCTGCGACCCGGCTGCCGACATCGCGGCCGATCATGGTGTTGGGGACGAGAATCAACGCCGGACCCGCCGCCTTTGCCGCGGCTTCGAGCGCATCGACCAAGGGATCGATCAAGTACTCCGCAGTCGCGCCGCCGTCGGCAACGTGCAGCGTCCCTAGGCCATACGGTTTGGTCGCCTCAGCGGCTTGCGCTGCGCCGGCACCCGCGAGAACGCCGTGCGTCTTGCCGCCGAGTGCCGTTGCGAGATCTTGCGCTTTGGTCGCGAGCTCCAATGAAACGCGGCGCGGTGCGCCCGCGCGCTGTTCGATGAAAACGATGACATCGCGCATCAGAGCAGTTTCTTTTCTTTGAGAAAATCGAAAATCGCAGTCGCGCCCTCGGCACCATCCGCCGCATTGACGACGCGGCCTTTTTGGCGTGCGGGCGGCGTCGCAAGCTCGAGCAGCTCCGTTTTTGCGCCGTCACTCCCAGCTGCGCGCGTGAAATCGACGTCGGCCAGTGAGAGTACTTTGACTTCCTTTTTCTTGGCGCCCATGATGCCTTTGAGCGAAGGATAGCGCGGCTCGTTGATCGCTTTCGTCACGGACACGAGCGCAGGCGTGGCGACGCTAACATCGATGTAACCCAAATCGGTTTCGCGCTGCGCGTTGATCGTCGTTCCGTCGGAATCGAGCTTCCGCACGTACGTCAATCCCGGAACGCCGAGCAGCTCAGCAAGAAAGCCGGGGACTTCGCCGGTGGTCGCGTCGGTCGACTGCGTACCGCACAGGATCAAATCGAATCCGGTTTTCTTCAACGCCGCGGCCATCGCGTGCGCGGTGCCTGCAACGTCTGAGCCCTCGAGCTTCGCATCGCTCAGCATTACCGCATCGTCCGCGCCCATTGCGAGCGCTTTGCGAACGATTTCCTTTCCGCTCTCGGGCGCCATCGTAAAAATCGTGACGGTCGAGCCGTCGTTGCGCTTTTCACGCAGCTGCAGCGCCGCTTCGATTGCGTATTCGTCGAACGGATTGAGCACGTTCTCGACGCCGCTGCGCACGAGACGTTTCGTCCCAGGATCGATGCGTTTATCTGCGTTGGTGTCAGGCACCAACTTCACGGTTACGATGATTTTCATTTAATTGCCAGCATTGCCAAACCGACGCGGGTTCGGGCCTGGAAAGGGGGACTCCTAGTACCGGCTCTACGGAGCGACGAGAACTGCGACGGTTTCCTCGTCAGGGGCAGCCGGTTCTTCGCGCGTCTCTGCCGCAAGCGACATTCCCCAACGTACGACCGTTCGCGTTTCGACCGCGTTGAACACCGCTTCAACCAGCAAGCCCAGCACTGAAATCGTGACGAGACCAGCAAACATCGCGGGCGTCTGAAGATAGTAGCGCGCGTTGCTGATATACCAACCGAGTCCGCCCGCCGCCCCGGCGACGCCGAAGACGAGCTCAGCCGCAACGACCGTACGCCAACCGAAGGCCCATGATGTCTTCGCGCCCGTAATGATCTGCGGTAACGCGCCGGGGAGCAACACGTCGAACACGAGGCGTGGTCCGCGCAAGCCGAGATTTTGCGCGACCATGCGCAACGTCGACGAGATCGTGCGGAAACCGCTCTCGGTATTGAGCGCAACCGGCCACACTGCAGCAAGCGCAACGACGAAGATAATCGAGCGCGGCGTCAATCCAAACCACAGCATGGCAAGAGGCAGCACCGCAACAGCGGGCAATGGGTTGAACGCCGCGGTCAACACGCGGAGTAAATCGTGTCCGACACTCGAGAGAACTCCGAATGCCGCGAGCAAGATACCGATCGCCCCGCCGATCGCCATGCCGATGATAAGGATCTCGAGCGTGTGCACGGTCGCGGCGACGAGCGAACCGTTGGCGATGTCGGTGACGAGCGTACCGGCAACATCCGAGGGCGCCGCAAAAAGCAGCTGCGGAACGTGGAACGCCATCACCCAAATTTGCCAAATGACGATAATCGCAACGACGAGGATGGCGCGGCGAAGGATCGGCGGCAGATTCGTCCAGCGGAATCTCACGCCGCTGCACCTTCGTCGAGCAGCTGATGGAGATACTCCACCGCATTCGCGCCCGCCGATTTGACATCGACGATTTCACGGACGTGTCCGGGACCTCGAGTCAATACGAGCACGCGATCGCCGATCGCGGCCGCTTCCTCGATCGAATGCGTGATCAACACGATCGAAAGGCCGAGACGCGCGTGAATCGCGAGCAGCTCGCGCTGCATGCGCGTGCGCGTGATTGCATCGAGCGCGCCGAACGGCTCGTCGAGCAAGAGCAGGGTCGGCTCGAGCGCGATTGCCCGTGCGATTGCGGCACGCTGCTTCATGCCGCCCGAGAGCTGATGCGGATAGCGATCGGCCGCGTGACCGATGCCGACCAGATCGAGAACGGAATCGGCGCGCTTGAGCGCCTCTTCTTTCGAAACGCCCTTTTTCGCGACTCGCAGCGCGTACGCGACGTTGCCGCGAATCGTGTGCCACGGAAAGAGTTGATCGAAATCTTGAAAGACGACCATGCGATCGGGGCCCGCCGAAGCGATCGGACGCCCTTCTATCGTCAGACGACCGGCGCTCGGCCGCATGAATCCACCGATCGCTTTGAGCAACGTCGTCTTGCCGCAACCCGATGGACCGATAACAACGAACTTCTCTCCGCGGCCGACGTCGAACGACACGGCGTCAACGGCGACGACGCGCTTCCCCGTGGATTCGCTGTACGTCATCGTCACGTCGCGCGCAACGACGACCGCAGTCGAGCCGTTCAGTCGCCTTCCCCGTTCATCAGCGGCAGCTCGAGATCGCGAATCGTCGGTGCTTTCTTCAACATGCCGATCTCTTTCATGAACGCGGCGATCTTCACGAAGCCGTGCGGCACCGTTGAGTACTCGAGACCGGGTTCGCGCAGCCATCCGAGATATTGAGCCGCGGGGACTTTGCCGCCGGAATCTTGCATCAAGATGTCGGCATATCCGCCGGGACTGTTACGGATGTAATCGGTCGCGCGATTGAGCTGCTCGGAGAAATAACGGACGAACTCAGGATATTTGTTGTTGAATGCATCGGTCGTGTACACGCAGTTGAACGTCATGCGACCCGTAGCTTGCCAGCTGCGAAACACGACGCGCCCGCCGTCGGCGACTTCCTCGAATTGAAACGGCGGCGAGCTCAAATGCGCATCGAGCTGACCGTTCTTGAGGGCCACGAGTCCCAGCGGATGCTGAATCGCTATAATGTTCGTATCGAACGCCTTTGCATTGCCTAACTGCTGCTTCGCGCCCAAGCGCAGCGCGACGGCTTGAATCGAATCGGGCGATGGCATTCCGATCGTCATGCCCGGCTTGATGTCTTTGAGGCTCTTGATGGCCGGATTGCGCGTCACCAACCAGAGATCCATCAGATTAAGGCCGCCGATCAGCTTGTAGCCGACTCCACGATCCCACCCGATAAGAAATGGTCCAGACCCACCGGAACCGATTGCGATGTTTCCTGAGATAATTCCATCGCGGATCGCGTCGCCGTTCGTGAGGATGGGCCAATCGAAGGTCGTTCCTGGATATTTTTTCTCGAGAAGCTTCCGATACTTCATCACCAGGAGGTTGCCGTATCCGAGTCCCGGCTGAATGGCGATCGTTATCGTCGAGGGCAACGGCGGGTCGGCCGCGAGCGCTCGGTTCGTGAGCGCGGCGGTCGATAGTGCGGCGGCACCTCCGGCGAGAATGGCGCGCCGTGAAAGCGAGTCGTGCATAGGTCCCCTCCCATCCGTCAGGTTACGCGATTCGGCGGCGTGACCATCCTAGGGCGAGACTCGCGACCAAACAGACCGCAACAGCAACGATCGACGCTTCAGGGCCGAACGAGCCTCCGGTGAGGACTTCCGGCCCCGCCATCGTCGAGCTAAAGAACGAGTGGTGCACGGTGTTACCGGAGAGGTTCGTACCGTAGATCGTGCTTTCGGCGAAATTCCAACCAGCGTGAATACCGATTGGAAACCACAGACTCTCGGTTACGACGTATGCGACCGCGAGCAGTACACCGGCTTCGACTGCAATCGCAATGCTGCTGACGACGGTCGCGTGCGGATTGAACGCATGCAGCGCACCGAAGATCACGCCCGATATCGCGATCGCAATCCATGTGCCCCAAAGATCGCGACACGTTCGGAAAATGAATCCGCGAAAGACGATTTCTTCGACTGCCGCTTCCGCAAGCATTGCGATGAAGGCGACGATGAGCGCGTTGCTCCACGACGACCCGGCGATTCGATAGCCGCCGGCAAGCGCGATAATCCCGATCGTGATCGAGAAAATTGCAAGTCCAACAAGGAGACCAAGAAACGTGAGCCGTGCGAATCGCTTCGGTGCGACTTCTTTGGGAGTGCGCCGCTCGACGAATCGTTCGTATCCGGCGTAAACGGCAATGGCCAGTACGAAGATGACGACCGCAATAGCGAGGTTCGGTGCATGCGCTTGCTGGGCGAGCCACTGCACGCCGATGATGATCGCGGTAAACACAACGATCCCCAACAGCATGATGCCAAGCCGCTTGAGGACTCGAACCACGGTGATCACCCTCGCCTTACGGGTTGCGCGCGCTGCTTGTTTCGGTCGTCGTACATGGGGTGGCCGAGACTCGAACTCGGACGCCCTTTCGGGCTGCAGATTTTCTTACCACTATGGCTTTCGCCACCGCTCCGCGTTTGTGGTCCGGACTGTGCCTTGACCGTATGAGAGTTCTCACGTAGGCCGCGCCCGTCCAGTCTCTACACCTTCCGTTTAAACGGCTTGGCTCGGCGTTGTCATCGTCTGTGCGACGGAAGAGTTCACCGAATTTGAGCGCATCCCGATCGCCGTTTCCAAACGATCGGCTCCAATAAAAGTCTGCTGCGTCTACCGATTCCGCCACCACCCCTGATGACAACGCTCAGTTCGTCCGCCCTAGTCGCTGTCCCTCGACGAGAGATACTTCTCGATCAAGTATCCATACAGTAAGTCGCGTTGTGAGACGGTGAATCGATCGAGATCGAGGATACCCAGTGCTTCGTCGGCGATCAACAGGCCAGCTGGGAAGATGTCTGCACGCTGTGGAGTGATGCGCGGCTGCACGCGACGCACCGGTGCATCCATCGCGAGGAACCTTCGCGCCAGATCCGTGAGCGTTGCACGCGACAGGATGATGCCGTCGATGTCCTCGCGATCGCGATCCGCGACGATCGCCGCAGCGTTGAATATCGTTCCACCGACCGCGAACACGACAGACGGGCGAAGGAAATCCTTGAGTGGCGCGAGCCTAATGCGCGCAAACGCACGCGCTTCTTCTTCGAGTGCCGGAGTGTCACTGGGAACGTCCGCGCCGAGCAATGCGGGAATTGCTTCCGACAATCGAACGGCACCGATCTCGCACGAAACGCGTTCTTCAACCTGCACTTTACCGGACGCGTACTCCGTGCTGCCACCGCCGATGTCGATCACACCAACGAGCTCGCCGTCGTGCTTGCGGTTGGATGTCGCACCAATGAACGAAAGCTCAGCTTCTCGCGGTCCCGAAAGAATCTCGAGTCGGGCTCCGACACGACGCTCCACTTCCTGTGCGAACTCGCTGCCGTCCGATGCGCGCCGCATCGCACTCGTTGCGATTGCCGCGGCGTCAGCGCCGTGGCTCTGCACTTCGCGGGCGTAGTCCTCGATCACGCCGAGCGTCCGGTCGCGAGCCTCGGGATCGAGGGGACCGGCCTCCATGAGTTTTGCGCCCAAGCGCGTCCCGATCGAATGATGGACGACCGGTTCGAGCCTTCCATCGACACTTTCGCGAACGATCAGCAGACGCGTCGAGTTCGTCCCGATCGAGATGACCGCGTGAAGACTCAGCGCTTTTCTTTCGCGCCGTTTTGGACGGACAGCTCCCAACGATAACCGTCGGGATCGTGAAACCACAACGCGAGATGCGGCGAACCCGGCGCTTCAGGACCGATCTCGTTGCCGGGATCTTCCAGCTTGACGCCCTTCTCGCGCAGATCTTCGAGCGCTTCGCGCAGCTCGTCCATCGAGTTCAGGTGGAACGACATGTGTCCGAAGATTCCCGGATGCGGAACCCCTTCGTGCAGGACGATTGTCACGTCGTTGCTTTCGATTGCGACGCCGTCCTCGAATTCAAACGCCACGCGCATGCCGATGTTGTGCACCCACCAGCGCGCGCTCTTCTTGGGATCGCGCACGCGAATTCCGAAGTGGCCGACGGTGCCAAGTTTCCAAGCCATGGCGGACACTACGGCGCGGTGCCGAAACGACCCCGTCGATGTCGTCGCATCACTACGATCATCCCCGGGATTTTTCCGGTTATGGCGCCCAGCCACCGCATCCGCGTTGGCCGAACGGCGCGCGTCTGGCTGTCCAGATCGTGATGAACTATGAGGAAGGCTCGGAATACGCAATCGGTGAGGGCGATGACACCTCGGAAACCTATCTGACCGAAGTACCGGGCGCGACGCTCGGCCCCGGCAAGCGCGATTTGATCGTCGAGTCGATCTACGAATATGGAAGCCGCGCCGGCTTCTGGCGACTGATGCGCATCTTTGAGGAACGCAAGCTCAACGTCACCGTATTCGGCGCCGCGCTCGCGCTCGAACGCAATCCGGACGCAGCGGCTGCGATCCGAACGGCCGGACACGAAGTGTGCTCGCACGGCTGGCGCTGGATCGGATTCCAGAATATGAGCGAAGCCGAGGAGCGCGAGCAGATGCGTCGCGCCGTTGCATCGATCGAAAAATTGATCGGCGAGCGTCCCTATGGCTGGTATTGCCGCTACGCGCCGAGTCTGAACACGCGCCGGCTCGTCGTCGAAGAGGGCGGCTTTCTTTATGATTCAGATGCGTACAACGACGATCTGCCCTACTGGGTGAAGGTCTCCGGAAAAGATCATCTCGTCATTCCGTACACCCTCGACGTGAACGACATGAAGTTTTCCGTTCCACCCGGGTTCTCGTCGCCGAGCGGCTACTTCGAATACATGCGCGATGCATTCGACGTGCTCTATCGCGAAGGCAAGACGGCACCGAAAATGATGTCGGTCGGACTGCACTGCCGCCTGGCCGGACGCCCAGGGCGCTCAGCCGCGCTCGAACGCTTCCTCGATCACGTCGGAAAGCACGAAGACGTATGGGTCTGCAAACGGGTCGATATCGCACGCCATTGGATCGCAAACCATCCGCCCGAGGCACGACATTAGCACGGTCGTCGAACGGCTGGCGCAGCTTTCGATACTCGGGC
The DNA here is from genome assembly GCA_049520515.1 of Vulcanimicrobiaceae bacterium. GTDB lineage: Bacteria > Vulcanimicrobiota > Vulcanimicrobiia > Vulcanimicrobiales > Vulcanimicrobiaceae > JAFAMS01. The sequence goes on along the minus strand of JBEKPS010000003.1, from coordinate 262,377 downwards.
GCTATCCGGGCGGGATCGATCGGGGCTTGGCAACTCCGGAAGAGCGCGCGGCACGCGAACACTTTGCAAGCTGGGCGCGCGCGAACAAGTACACGCTCTCGCAGGATCGTGTCGGCAATCTGTTTGCACGCCGCGATGGCAAACGCAAGGACGCCGCTCCGATTCTCGCGGGCTCGCATCTCGACACCGTAAAGACCGGTGGCGCATATGACGGCGCGTACGGCGTTGTTGGCGCAATGTGCGCGCTCGAACTTCTCGATGCGCGGAACATCACAACCGAACATCCGATCGAAGCTACGGCATGGGCCGGCGAGGAAGGAAGCCGTTTTCCGCTCGGATGTTTGGGGAGCGCCGTCTTCGCGGGCCTCACACCGGCCGACGCTGCACTCGCGCTTGCGGACGAGGCCGGAACAACGCTTCGCGATGCGCTCGCAAGCGAAGCCGGAGGTCTGCTACGCGACGTGCCGCAACGCGCAAACAACACCATCGCGGGATACGTCGAGCTTCACGTCGAGCAAGGTCCGATTCTCGAACGTGCCGGCGTGCGTCTCGGCATTGTCACCGCGATCGCGTCGCAGCGGCGCTTTCGCGTAACGCTCGATGGCGGAAGCGGTCATGCCGGAACCGTACCGATGGCGATCCGTTCGGATTCGCTCGGCGGTGCGGCCGAGATCATTCTTGCGATCGAATCGACCGCGCGCGCCCTCGACGAGGCGGTCGTCACCGTCGGCCGGATGACGGTTGAACCCGGATCGACGAATGTGATTCCGTCACGCGTCACGTTCAGCGTCGACATGCGCTCGCCGAACGACGCGCACGTTGATGCGATCGAGCAGACGTTACGCGATGCGATCGCGCGAGCCAAGACAATCCGTGGCGTACGCGCGTCGATCGAGGCCCTTGAAGGACGCACAGCGACGCCGATGACGCCGCACATGCGCGAAGCGGTTCGGCGCGCGGCGAATTCAATCGGCGCGCGCAGCATGGACGTTCCCAGCGGCGCGGGCCATGATACGATGTGCATCGCTGCGATCGCACCTGTGGCAATGATCTTCGTCCCGAGCATCGGCGGCGTCAGTCACGTCGGCGTCGAGAAGACCTCGGACACGGACCTCGAGCTCGGGGTCGAAACACTTGCGGCCGCGCTCGTCGAGGTTGACCGGGACCTCGGGGCGTAATCACCGGGCGAATGAACTTCTTCATTTGCGGTTCGGCGCTTCGCGGCCAGCCTGACCACAAGAATCTGGGCGACGCGCGCTTCGTCCGGGAAGCGCGGACGGCCCCGCGTTACCGCCTCCACTCGGTTCGCGACCAGCACCCCGGGATCTACGAAGTCGGCATCGGCGGAGTCTCGATTGCGGGTGAGCTCTACGAGTTTACCCCCGAGCAGCACGAGCATCTCCTTGCGAACGAACCACCCGACTTATATGAAGGGACGATTATTCTCGACGACGGCTCGACCGCGTCGGCGATGATCTATCCGCGAAAACTCATCGAAGAACGCGGCTATCCCGACATCTCGAACTACGGCGGCTGGGCGGCGTACAAAGCCGCGAAAACTTCCTAACTACCCCGATAGGTCGAGTAGGCCCAGGGCGAGATCAGCAGCGGGACATGATACCGCTCTTCCCCGACGTCAACGCGAAATCGCACCGGAATCTCGTCGTAAAACGTCGCAGATCCCGCGCTTGCAAAGTACGCGCCGACCGCAAAGACGAGTTCGTACCAGCCCGACGCGAGTGTTCCGCCGAAGGGTGCAGCGATGCGGCCGTCAACATCGGTGGTCCCGCGCGCGAGCTCGGTGCGCTCGGCACCGACGTGGTACAACCTCACATTGACGCCGGCCGCCGGTCCGCCGCGCGACGTATCCAGCACGTGTGTCGAGAGCATCAGGGTGCGCCTTCCGAAATCCATGCGCCGATCTGCGCACGTTCATCCTTCGTCATGTTGGTGACATTTCCAAGCGGCATATTCTGCGTAAGAACCGCCTGAGCTTCGATACGCGCAGCATTGTCTCTGATGTGCTCCGGCGTATCGAGCAGCACGCCCTCCGGCGGCGCCGTAAATCCGGCCTGCGTCGGATGCTGTGCATGACAGACCGTGCAGCGCTGGTTGAAAATCGGCTGCACATCCGAGAAGGTCACGGTTTTCGAAACTGCCGCCGGTCGCGGCGCGAGCACGAGCGCAACAACGATCACGAGGAGGCCCGCCCCGACCAAAAGCCACGGAAGATAACGCTGCTTGTGCGTGAACAAGAAGAACTGCCGCACGAGAATCGATGCGAAGCTGAGAACCGCAAGTGCTTCCCATCCGAACGCGCTTCCGTACGTCATCGGGTAGTGATTGCTGATCATCGTGAAGAGGACCGGCAGCGTGAAATAGGTGTTGTGGACGGAGCGCGTTTTGCCGAGCAGGCCCGGACGTGGATCCGGATTCTCTCCCTTTCGAATTTGCGCGAGCATGCGGCGCTGACCGGGGATGATCACCATTGCAACGTTGGCGACCATGATCGTACCGATGATTGCGCCCACATGAATGTAGGCTGCGCGCGCGCTGAAGACGTGCGAGAGACCCCAAGCTGCGAAAACGAGAAATGCATAGACCGCGATGCCGAGCGCGATCGGTTGACGCTCGAGCACTTTGCACAGTGCATCGTAGATCAGCCATCCGATGACGATCGAGCCGGCACTGATCCCGATCGCCTCGGCCGGCGTCAGATCGAGAATGCTCTTGTCGATGAGCAGCGTGCTTGCGCTGGCCCAATAGACAATAGCCAGCATCGCCATACCGGAAAGCCACGTCGAGTACGCTTCCCATTTGAACCAGTGCAGATGCTCCGTAAGCGGCTCGCGCTTCGGACCGGTCGGATACTTCTGATTGTGATAGAACCCGCCGCCATGCACCGACCACAGTTCGCCGGAAACACCATTTGCGGTGTCGTCAGGATTTTTCGCCGGCAGCAAATTGTTGTCGAGCCAGACAAAGTAGAACGAGGCGCCGATCCACGATATGCCGATGGTCAGATGAAACCATCGCAAGAGCAAGCTGAGCCAATCCAGTACGTACGACGTCATTCGATCACGTCGTGCAAACGCAAGCGCGCGATCTTGCCGATTTCACTTAGGGCTGTTGCAACTTCCGTATTGCGATCGTTTTTGGCTCGGCGCTCCAGGGCTTCCAGTATCGAGCTCTTCGTCTGTTGGCGCACGCAGATGACGAACGGGAATCCGAAACGTTCGCGATACTCAGCGTTGAGTACATCGAATCGTACGATCTCCTCGGCGCTTAGCCGATCGAGACCCGCGGAGGTCTGTTCGCTCGTCGACGCCGGCGTTAGCCGTCCTTCGCGCGCGACGCGACCTGCCAGATCGGGATGTGCCGCGATCAACGCAATGCGACGCTCGAGCGAGCTCCCGGCCACGATAGCATTCATGCACGCACTGAGCGCATCGAGGTCGGCAAAGGGCCGCTGCTCGGACGCGAGCTCCGCGATCCAGGGCGAGCTCTCGAAAGCGAAGCCGACCGCCGCGACGAACGAAGGCCGCTCGGCCGCATTGAGATCGGCGATCGTCATCGCACGCTCCGCATCCGGCCCATCTTCGCTATGACGACGCTTCTCCTGCGCAATGCGCACCTGCTCGCGACTTTCGACGATTCCGATCGCACCTTCGAGGACGGCGGTATCTTCGTGCGCGACGGCGTCATCGAGTACGTCGGCCCAAGCGCTGGTCTGCCGTCCCGCGCCGACGACACGATCGACGCGACGGGGATGGTCGTCCTTCCGGGGCTCGTCAACACGCACCATCACTTCTTCCAAACGCTAACGCGCAATCTCCCGGTCGCTCAAGACGCACCGCTGTTCCCGTGGCTGGTCGCGCACTACCCGATCTGGGGCCGGATCACGGCCGATGGCGTCCGCTCCGCAACTGCGATCGCGATCTCCGAGCTGATCCTTTCCGGGTGCACGACCGCCGCAGATCACGGCTACATTTGGAAGAACGGGGCGCGCCTCGACGATCAAATCGACGTTGCACGTCAGATGGGTTTGCGCTTTCACGCGTCGCGCGGTTCGATGTCGATCGGACAGTCGAAAGGCGGCCTCCCGCCCGACGCGCTGGTCGAGGACGAGGATGCGATCCTGCGCGATTGTGTCCGCGTGATCGACGCCTATCATGACCCCGCACGCTTTGCGATGACCCGCATCGTCGTTGCGCCGTGCTCGCCATTCTCGGTTTCGACCGATCTGATGCGGCAAAGTGCCGAGCTGGCGCGCGCACGTGGGCTGACGCTGCACACGCATCTCTGCGAAACGCACGACGAAGAGGCGTATTGTCTCGAACACTTCGGAAAGCGCCCCATCGCCCTCGCCGCCACTCTCGACTGGACTGGGCCCGACGTCTGGTACGCGCACGGAATCGTGATGAATGACGATGAGATCGAGCTCTTAGGACGCTCGCGAACCGGCGTCGCGCATTGTCCGAGCTCCAACATGCGGCTCGGCTCCGGGATCGCACCGATTCTGGCGCAGCATCGCGCCGGAATGCGGGTCGGCATCGGTGTCGACGGATCCGCCTCAAACGACGCCTCGCACCTCCTCGACGAGACACGAGCGGCGATGCTCCTGCAGCGCGTCGTGCACGGCGCGGATGCGCTCTCGGCGCGCGATGCATTGCGCCTTGCGACACGCGGCGGCGCGATGGTTCTCGGGCGCGACGATATCGGCTATCTCGCACCGAACATGGCCGCGGATTTCGTCGGCATTCGTCTCGATTCGTTACCCTTGGCGGGCGGTGCGATACACGATCCGCTTGCGGCACTTGTCTTTTGTCGCACACCGAACGTCGATCTCAGCATCATTGCGGGAAAGGTGCGCGTTCGCGAAGGAAGCCTGGTCGGCGTCGATGTGGATTCTCTCGTCGCGCGGCACAACGAACTCGCTCGGGCACTCGTCTAGAGGAGACCAATGATCGTTATCGACTCGCTCGACCATTTCGTACTCACCGTGCGCGACCTCGAGGTGACGCGCAAGTTTTATTGTGACGTGCTCGGGATGAAATTTGAGACGTTCGGAGAGGGCCGCACCGCAGTGCACTTTGGGAAGCAGAAAATCAATCTGCATCTCGTCGGCAAAGAATTTGAGCCGAAAGCCGAGCGCGCTACGGCGGGGTCAGGGGATCTCTGCTTCTTGACCTCGGTGCCGCTCGATACGGTCATTGAAACTCTGCGTTCGAACGGTATCGCCATTTTGCAAGGCCCCGTTCCCAAGACCGGTGCGCAGGGCCCCATCCGCTCCGTCTACGTGCGCGATCCTGATCTCAACCTGATCGAGATCTCGAACTTGATCTAAGGCGCGGAGCACGCGCTCGGGCGTCATCGGCAAGTCGCTGACCCATGCGCCGGTTGCGTCGTGAATCGCAGCAGCGACGGCAGGAGCGAACGGAATCAGCGGCATCTCCGCAACACCCCGCGCGCCAAAGGGCCCATTCGGATCCGGGTTCTCGAGAATGACGGGATACACTTCGGTGGGCATGTCGAGCGTCGTCGGCAGCAGATACGTCGAAAAATACGGCGTCTCGATCTTGCCGTCCGTCGAAATGAAGTTTTCCGTAAGCGCGTAACCGACAGCTTGCGCGAGACAACCTTCGATTTGCCCTTCAACCAGCTGACGATTGATTGCGCGGCCGACATCATGCACGCTGATCACGCGCAGGACGCGCGTCACACCAGTACGCGTATCGACTTCGACTTCGACCGCCTGCGCTGCGTATCCGTAACAGAAGTGCGGCGTCCCGTGGCCGGTTTGCGGATCGAGCGCCGTCGTGCCTCCGGGTAAATATTGTACGGTCGCGCGCGGCGGATGACCACTTTCCCAGGCTTGCAGTGCCGCTTCGCACGCGTCTTTGACGGCGCGCCCACCAAAGAGCGTCATTCGTGAGGCCGAAGCTGAGCCGGCGTTCGGCGCGAGACTCGTATCGTCGACGACCATACGAATCAAACTCACATCGATGTTGAGCACTTTAGCGGCGATCTGCCGCATGATCGTGTGCGAGCCTTGACCGACTTCCGCCGCTCCGATTGCAACCGATGCGCCGCGCAGTTTCTCGCCGCCAACGCTGAGCTCGACCGTCGCCGTCGCCTGATCCGGAAAGCCAAACGAATAGCCGACGTTCTTCATGCCGCACGCGATCCCGATACCGCGTTTTACATGCGGTGCGTACGAGCGTGAGGGTGACATGCGAACGCCGACTTCCTTGATGCAACGTTCGAACACCGCTTGCGCGCTGACGCCTTCCGGAAGCGGCGCGCCGGTCGGCTCGATATCGCCTTCGCGATAGAGATTCTTGCGCCGCATCTCGATCGGGTCGATTTCGAGCGCGTGCGCGAGCCGTGTCACCATCGACTCGGCTGCAAAGTGGGCCTGCGGCGCGCCGAACCCGCGGAACGCACCGCACGGGACGTTGTTCGTATAGGTTACGCATGCGTCGGTCTCGACGCTCTCGACTCGATACGGACCAGTCGCGAACGTCGCCGCGCATTTCAAAACTTCGACCGATGTCGACGCGTACGCACCGCCATCGGCGATCATCGCTGTCTTGGCCGCGACGATGCGCCCGTCGAGCATCGCACCCCAGGTTGTCGTGATGCGGAACGGATGACGCTTGTGATGCCCGATGATCGACTCGTCGCGCGTCCACGCCATGCCGACCGAGCGCTTCAACTTCCACGCCGCCAGCGCAACGAGAGGCGTCAGCGACAGATCTTCGCGTCCGCCGAACGCGCCGCCGATCTTTGCGTAACGAACGATGACGTCGTCTTCTTGCAGCGTGAAGAGTGCGGCAAGCTGACGGCGATCTTCGTGCAGCCACTGACCGGCGGTTTCAACGACGAGATGCTCGTCTTCCCAATATGAAATCGCCGCATCCGGCTGGAGATAGGCGTGCTCTTGCCAGCCTGTCGTGAACGTCGCCTCGATGACGACGTCTGCCGATTGCAACGCCTGATCGATTGGCTGACCGTGAACGACCTTCTGACGCAGCAGCACGTTCTCGCGGTCGGGATGCACGCGCCGCGCATCCGGTAGAATCGCTGCGCGCGCATCGGTCAGCGGCGGAAGGTCTTCGTAGTCGACCCGAACGAGAGCCGCTGCTTCGCGCGCACGCTCCGCGCTATCAGCGACGACGAGCGCAACGCGATCGCCGTAGAAGCGAACGATATCCTCGCACAAGAGCGGCTGATCGGCCTCGATCAAGCCAAAGCGATTGTATGGCACGTCCTGCGCAGTCAAGACCGCGTGTACGCCTTCGAGCGCGAGCGCCGCCGACGGATCGATGCGCAGAATGCGCGCGTGCGCGCGGTGCGCGAAGACGGCCGCCGCGTGCAGCATCTCCGCCTGAATCAGATCGGCCGGATACATCGCCGTTCCGTTGACCTTCTCGAGCGCGTCCGGCCGCGGCTGCTCGAGCTTCACGATCGTCTCGCCCATTGCGTCGAGAATCTTGCGGTACCCGGTGCATCGGCAAAGGTTGCCGCTGATCGCCACCTGCGCTTCGTCGGTCGTGGGCGCCTCGCGTTCTTCCATCAACTTCGCACCGGCCATCAGCATGCCGGGGATGCAGAATCCGCACTGAACGGAGCCGCGATCGATGTAGGCTTGCTGCAGCGGATGCAACCGCTCGCCACTTGCGAGGCCTTCAATCGTCGTAACGTTCGCGCCGTGTGCCTGCACCGCTGGGACGAGACACGACATGACCGCCTGCCCGTCGAGCCACACCGTGCATGCGCCGCACTCACCTTCCGCGCAACCTTCTTTCGAACCGGTTAGACCGTAATCACGCAGCGCATTGAGCAGCGTCTTGTGCTGCGCATTCTCGAACGCACACGCGTCGCCGTTGACGGTCGCTTCGATCGTTTCATCGAATTCGAGCGCGGCCCCGAGCGCAGATTCGGTCTCGAGCAAAACAGGGTCTTCCGGAAAACTATCAGCTTCCGAACCGTCCGCGAGCGTTTCGAGTGCTTGCGTGACGAGCGCATGAACGGTACGGCGCCGGTAATCTGCCGAACCGCGCAAATCTCCGATCGGTGCGATAGCTTCGACGGCCAGCTTTGCAGCGTGCTCGATCGTCGCAGGTTCGAGCCGGTTGCCCGTCAACACGCCTTCGGCTTCCGGAGCGCGGACGATCGTCGGCCCGACACACCCGAGCGCGATCGACGCCTCTTCTATCTTCAGGCCATCGAAGCGCAGAACGACGGCGACGTTGATGACCGAGATGGCTTGGGCGCGTCGCAGTCCGAGCTTGAGAAAAATTCCGCGGCGTTCGACGTCGAGCGCAGGGAAGCGGATCTCGCGAACGATCTCGTCGGGGCGAAGTGCCGTCGCACGGAAACCCGTATAGAATTCCTCGAGCGGCAAGGTGCGCGTTCCGTCGGCGCTCGCAAGAACGATCTCGGCGCCAAGGGCGATCAGCGGCGCGATCGTATCGTTCGCCGGGGACGCCGTCACCAAGTTCCCGGCTATCGTCGCGCGGGCGCGGATTTGCGGTGCGCCTACCTCTATACATGCTTGCGCGAGCGGCAGCAACGCATCGCGCAGATCGTGCTCGCGCAGCACATCGTTGTGCGTCGCAAGCGCTCCGATCCGAACGATGTCGCCATCCTGGCGCACGTAGCGCAAGTCCGAGATACCGGTGAGATCGATGAGGTGCTCGGCCGGACGTACTCCGCGCTGCTGCTCGACGACAACATCGGTTCCGCCGGCAACGAGACGCGTGCCAGCCTGCGCGTTTCGTAATTCACGCAGCGCCTGATCGAGCGTCGTCGGCCGGCTAACCGTTTTCCACATTATTTGAACGTACGTAGTTCAGGGGGCTCCCGCACGAAACCCTCGAATTGACCGCGTTCTATGCCCGAATCGAGCTTGGGAGAACCGATACAAAAGCGGCTCTCGCCCCTCGAGGTCTTTCTCGAGGCGAGCAGATGCCTGTACTGTTATGACGCGCCCTGCATCCAGGCTTGCCCGACGCATATCGACGTCCCGGGCTTCATAGGAAAGATCGCGACCGGCGATATGCTCGGGAGCGCGCGCACCATCATGGACGCAAACGCGGTCGGGGCGAGCTGCGCACGCGTCTGCCCAACAGAACAGCTGTGCGAGGGAGCGTGCGTCTATCAACATCAAGAAACGCCGATTCGAATCGGTGACTTGCAGCGCTACGCAACCGATTGGCTGATCGATCACGACGAGGTAGAACTTTTCTCCGCGGGCGCGCCGACGGGACGGCGTGTCGCAATCGTCGGCGCCGGCCCAGCGGGGCTCGCTGCCGCGCGTGACCTACGGCGTATGGGCCACGACGTCACGATTTTCGAGAGCAGAGCCGAGGCGGGTGGTCTCGATACGTACGGCATTGTTCCTTTCCGGCTTCCGGTTGATGTTGCGTTGTGGGAAGCACGACAGGTAGCCAAGATGGGCGTCGAGATGCGCCTCGGAACGCGCGTCGGCACCGACGTGAGCCCGCAAGAGCTTCTTGCGAACTACGACGCCGTCGTGATTGCCTTGGGTATGGGGAGCGTTCCCAAGCTCGGGATTCAAGGTGAAGACCTTCCTGGCGTGTGGGACGCGCTCGACTTTATCGAGCGTGCGAAACTCGGCAAACCGATCGAGAGGCTCGGAAACCGTGTCGCGGTCATCGGAGCCGGCAACACTGCAATCGACGCTGCGACCTGCTCCCGGCGTCTGAGCGCCGAATCGGTGACGATGTACTATCGTCGCGGGCCCGATGAGATGACCGCATACCAGTTCGAAGTCGAGTTCGCGAAAAGCGAAGGCGTCGAGTTCCGCTTTCATGCCGTTCCGATTCGCATTCTCGAACGCAACGGACGCGTAGGTGCGATCGAGTTTCTGCGAGCGAAGCCCGGAGCGCGAAGCGCCAAGCTCGAAACGATCCCCGGATCCGAATTCGCAGTAGAAGCCGACACGATCGTTCGCGCAATCGGTCAGAGGCGGCTTCTTCCTCTGCTCGATGATTTCGGAGTCCGCCACGACGGTAGCGTCGCGATCGTCAACGACGATTTTCAGACATCGAACCCTAAGGTGTTCTGCGCCGGCGACATCGTTTTTCGAAGCGGAACGACCGATGCAATGGTCGTCGTGGCCGCGCAGCAAGGCAAACTCGCGGCGCGTGCGATCGACGGCTTGTTGTCCGCGGGTGGCTCCTAATGGCCGATCTGCGAACGAATCTCGCGGGCATCGCGAGCCCCAATCCATTTTGGCTTGCGTCGGCTCCGCCCACGAACAGCGGTTACCAGGTCATGCGCGCCTTCGAAGCGGGCTGGGGCGGCGCTGTTTGGAAAACGCTTGGCGATCCGATCGTCAACGTGACGTCGCGATTCTCCGGGCTCAATGCCGCTGGTTACCGGATGTTCGGGATGAACAACATCGAGCTCATCACTGACCGTCCACTCGAAGAGAACTGCCGCGAAATCGTGGAAGTGAAAAAACGCTTCCCCGATCGCGCCATCGTCGTATCCTTGATGATGGAATGCAAGCGTGAGCGTTGGCGCGAGCTCGTTGCGCGCGTGGAGCAAACCGGGTGCGATGGACTTGAGCTAAATTTTGGTTGCCCACATGGCATGAGCGAGCGCGGCATGGGTTCCGCAGTGGGTCAAGATCCCGAGTTGATCGAGGAAGTCACCGCGTGGGTCGTCGAGGCGACCCGCATCCCGGTTCTCGTTAAGCTCACGCCGAATGTGACGTCAATCAAGCACATGGGCCGTGCTGCGCGGCGCGGTAAGGCCGCCGGGATCAGTTTGATCAACACGATCAACAGCTTGATGGGCGTGGATCTCGAAACGTGGAATCCCATTCCGCACGTCGATGGGAAGAGCTCGCACGGCGGATTCTGCGGACCCGCCGTCAAGCCAATCGCGCTCAACATGGTGGGTGAATGCGCGCGCGATTCCGAGATTGGGATTCCCATCAGCGGCATCGGCGGGATTGCGACGTGGCGAGACGCCGTCGAATTCATGTTGATGGGAGCGACCACCGTCCAGGTTTGCACGGCGGTCATGCATCACGGATTCCGGATCGTCGACGACATGATCGAAGGTCTCGACAACTATCTGGACGCGCGCGGCATTACAAGCCTCAACGAGATCGTCGGGAAAACCGTCCCGAAGTTCGTCGACTGGAACGATCTGAATCTCGACTATAAGATCGTAGCTCGGATCGACCAGAACCTCTGCATTCATTGCAACAAGTGCTACATCGCGTGCGAAGATGCCGCGCACCAATGTATCGACCGGATACCGCGCAACGGCACGACCGACTGCGTCGTCGATGAATCACACTGCGTGGGTTGTAATCTCTGTCAGATGGTCTGTCCGATCGACGATTGCATAACGATGGTTCGCGTCGACGACGGACATTCGACTCGGACATGGCGCGACACGGAGGCATCAACTCGCTAAATGGGCACGATCATCAAGGGTGGGACGGTCGTTACGGCGACGGATATCAGCAGCGCCGACGTCCTCGTCGAACGAGAGACGGTCGCTGCAATCGCGGCAAATATCCCGCCGGATTCGCACACAACGATCGATGCGAAGGGGATGTACGTCTTCCCGGGCTTCATCGACCCACACACGCATCTCGACATGCCGTTCGGCGGCACGGTCACGGCGGACGATTTCTTCACGGGAACGAGAGCTGCGGCGCTTGGCGGGACGACGTCGATCGTCGACTTTGCCTTGCACACCAAGGGCGAGACGTTAAAAAGTTGCCTAGACACGTGGCACGGAAAAGCCGCCGAGAAAGCGGTGATCGACTATGCGTTCCACCTGACGATCGCCGACGGCACTCCCCAAACGATCGCTGATATTCAGCGAATGATCGAAGACGAAGGCGTCAACTCGTTCAAAGTGTTCATGGCGTACAAGGGCATCTTACAAGTCGACGACGAGACGATCTTCAAGGTCCTCAAGGCCGCAGCCAAGCACGGCGGTCTCGTGCAGGTTCACGCCGAGAATGGCGACGTGATCGAGTGCACCGTTGCGCAAGCCCGTGCCGACGGTCAGCGCGCGCCCAAGTATCATGCACTGACGCGTCCCGTCGAATGCGAGGGCGAGGCCACGCATCGCGCCGTCCGGCTCGCGGAGATCGCGGAGGCGCCGATCTACGTCGTGCACGTATCGAGCGCAATGGCGGCCGATGCGATCAGCGACGGCCGCAAACGAGGTCTCCCGATTTACGGCGAAACGTGTCCGCAGTATTTGGTGTGCAGCGTCGATGATTACGACCGGCCGAATTTCGTCGGAGCGAACTATGTGATGTCGCCGCCGTTGCGTGAAAAGTGGAACCAGCAAGCGCTCATGGGAAAGCTCCAGAACGTCGAGCTCCAGACATTTGGGTCGGACCATTGTTCCTTCAATCACAAGGGGCAAAAGGAGCTCGGCAAAGACGACTTCTCGAAAATTCCAAACGGCGCACCGACGATCGAAGACCGCGTCGCGATCCTATACACAAGCGGCGTCGTGGGAGGACAGATCGGCCTGAACAAATTCGTCGCGCTAGCCAGCACGAATCCGGCGATCCTTTTCGGCCTCTTCCCCAAGAAGGGGACGATCGCCATAGGTAGCGATGCGGACATCGTCATCTGGGATCCGAAGGTAACGCGCACGATTAGCGCGCGCGACCATCACATGAACGTCGACAACAATATCTTCGAAGGCATGAAAGTCCATGGCGGCGCGAAGCACGTCTTCTCGCGCGGTACGCAGATCGTCCGCGACGGAACCTTCGTCGGCGAGCGTGGACGCGGTAAATTTACTCGCTCAGCTCCCTTCCGGCCGGTGCAATTGTGAACGACAGCAGGCAAGACATCGTCAAAATCGGGCTCGTCCAAACGCATCACGACGTCGACGGTGCAGAGCCCGTCGCGGTGCACAAACAAAGGGCAATCGAAAAGCACGTGCGGCTCGTTCGTGAAGCCGCCAAGAAGGGCGCTCAGATTGTTTGCCTTCAGGAGCTGTTCTACGGGCCGTACTTCTGCACGGAACAAACCCCGAAATGGTACCAAGCCACCGAAGCGATACCGGATGGACCGACGACGAAGCTGATGCAGGATCTGGCGGCTGAGCTCGGGATCGTGCTCGTCGTTCCGATGTACGAAGAGAAACAGCCCGGCGTTTATTACAATACGGCCGCCGTCATCGATGCCGACGGCTCGTACCTCGGGAAGTATCGCAAGCATCATCTTCCGCAGGTTGCAGCCGGGCCGTCACCGTGCGGCTTTTGGGAGAAGTATTACTTCAAGCCGGGCAACAGCGGCTATCCCGTCTTCGAAACACGCTTCGCAAAGGTCGGCGTCTACATCTGTTACGATCGGCATTTCCCTGAAGGTGCGCGACTGCTCGGACTCAACGGTGCCGAGATCGTTTTCAACCCCTCGGCGACGGTCGCCGGCCTCTCGGAATATCTCTGGAAGCTCGAACAACCGGCGCATGCCGTCGCAAATGGCTATTATGTCGGCGCGATCAATCGCGTCGGGTTCGAGACACCCTGGAACATGGGCGAGTTCTATGGGCAATCTTATCTCGTCGATCCGCGCGGACAATTCGTTGTTCAAGCCTCACGCGATCGGGACGAAGCAATCGTCGGCGATATGGATCGCAACGTGATCCGTGAAGTACGCGACACCTGGCAATTCTATCGTGATCGCCGTCCGGAAACGTACGGCGCAATGGTCGAAATCTAGTGGCAAAGACGCAAGCGCAGCACGGCGATATTATCGTCCTGGAAGCGGATGCGATCGCTGAGGTGAGCGGCAACGGAGATCTCTGGAACGACGATCTGCGTCCGTGCACGCTCGCCGAGCACAACTGGCCGGGGCCGAAGTTCTCCGCTCTCTGGGTCGGGATGTGCTTGTGTTTGCCGACGTATTCACTGGCCAGCGGCATGATTGCGCTCGGCATGAACTGGTTCGAAGCGGTGCTGACGATCTTCGTCGGCAGCTGCGTCGTACTCATGCCGATCCTCTTGGTATCGCATGCCGGAACGCGCTTCGGCATTCCATATCCGGTGTTTGCCCGCTTGTGGTTCGGGATGCGCGGAGCGCATCTGCCGGCACTCGCACGAGCGGTGATTGCGGCCGGATGGTTCGGCATCAATTCGTGGTTCGGTGGTCTCGCGCTGGACGCCATTCTCGGCCGTTTGGTCGCGTCGTGGAATGCAACGAGCGGCCATCTCGCAATCGCGTTTGGCGTATTCTGGCTCTTGAACGTCGGCGTTGCATCGCGCGGACCTCAAGCCATCGGACGCCTCGCACAGATCTCAGCGCCGACACTCGCGCTTGCAGCCCTCGCGCTTTTGGCGTGGGGCGTTGGCAGCGCCGGCGGCTTTGGACCGATGCTTGCAACGCCACCGACACTGCACGGCGCAACCTTTTGGGCGGCGTTCTTTCCGTCGGTGATCGGCGTCATCGCGTTTTGGGCGACATTGGCGCTCAACATTCCCGACTACACGCGCTACGCTATAACGCAGCGCGGCCAAGTCCTCGGGCAAACGTTCTCGATGCCGCTCACGATGGCGTTGTTCTCCTTCATCGGGATCTCCGTCACGTCTGCAACCGTGCTGCTCTTCGGAAAAGCTTTGTGGAATCCGATCGACTTGATTCTCAAATTTCCGACTGCCGTCGTCGTCATCGCCGGCATCATCGTAATGATGTCGTCAATCACGATCAATGTTGGCGCGAACGTCATGGCGCCGGCCCGCGCGTTCGAGAATCTTTGGCCGAGCCGGATCACATTCGCGATCGGCGCCGTCATCACGGGCCTGCTCTCGCTCTTGATGCAGCCGTGGTACGTCTTGGCAAACTACGGCAACTACATCTTTACCTGGCTCGGCACGTACGGCGCGCTCTTGGGACCGATCGACGGCATCGCAATCGCCGACTATTGGCTCGTCCGGAGCCGCCAGCTCGACTTGCGCGCGCTCTATCAGGAGAAAAGCCGCTACGATTACGCCGGGGGCCTCAATCTGCGCGCACTGATCTCCGTGATCGTCGGGTGGGCGATCGCCCTCCTTGGGTTGACGACGCCGGCGCTACATTTCTTATGGTCCGGAGGATGGCTCTTCGGCCTTCTTGGCGGATTGATCGCGTACGCACTGCTGATGCGCGGGGATCCATCGGTGCTGCGTTCTGAAGAATTCGAAGCAATGACGGAGACGGGATAAGGACCCTGCGTGCACCTTACAGATGTTGAGCGCGACAAGCTTTTGCTTTCATACGCGGCAGAATTGGCATGGCGCCGGCGCAAGCGCGGCGTTCGGTTGAATTATCCGGAGGCAATCGCTGTTATTTCGTCGTTCGTTCTCGAAGGAGCTCGCGACGGCGTCTCCGTCGCCGATCTCATGGAGCGTGGTCGCAGTGTTTTGACGCGCGATGACGTCATGGACGGCATCCCTGAGATGCTGCACGAGGTCCAAATCGAGGCAACATTCCCCGACGGCACAAAGCTGGTGACGATTCACGAGCCGATTCCGTGAAGCCGGGCGAATTGTTTCCGGCATCCGGCAACATCGAGCTCCGTGCCGGGCGCGACCGTCGTACGATCGATGTGAAGAACACCGGCGATCGACCGATCCAAGTCGGTTCGCACGCGCACTTTGCCGAAGTGAACGATGCACTTATTTTCGATCGAGCTGCCGCGCACGGCATGTGTCTCGACATCCCCGCGGGCACTGCGGTTCGTTTTGAACCCGGTATGGAACGACCGGTCGATCTCGTCGCAATCGGCGGCGAGCGACGTATCGTGGGCCTGCGCGGAAAGGTGAATGGGGGCCTAGACTAATGTTGTTAAGGGCCCCCTCGGGGAATGTTGGCACAAAAGAAATGATGCTGGGCCCTGCGGTTTGGGGGCCCCATGCGAAGCACGGGGGGCGCGGAGCCTGGGGCGGAGCGCCGCTAAAATGAAGCTTGACAGGGCGGCATACGCGCGTCTCTACGGGCCGACGGCCGGCGATCGCGTGCGCCTCGCCGACACCGATCTGATCGTCGAGATCGAGCGCGATCTTGGAACCTATGGAGACGAATCGGTCTTCGGCGGCGGAAAAGTCATTCGCGATGCGATGGGTCAGCATCCGACCGCGACGCGCGAAGGCGACGCCGTCCTCGACACCGTGATCACGAACGTCACGATCATCGATGCGATCGGCGGCATCTACAAAGCCGACGTCGGCATCCGTGACGGTCGCATTGCGGGGATCGGAAAATCTGGAAATCCGTGGGTCATGGAGGGCGTGACGCCCGGCATGATCGTCGGCGCTGCAACGGAGGCGATCGCGGGCGAAAATCACATCCTGACCGCCGGCGCTATCGATGCGCACATCCATCTTATCTGTCCGCAACAAGTCGACGTCGCGATTGGAAGCGGCGTCACCACGATGATCGGCGGCGGCACCGGACCGGCCTCCGGTACCAATGCGACGACGTGCACGCCGGGTGCCTGGCATATCGCGCGCATGTTCGAAGCCGTCGATTCGCTTCCGGTGAACATCGGTCTGCTCGGTAAAGGGAACGCGTCTGCCGTAGCGCCGCTTGCCGAACAGATTAACGCGGGCGTCATCGGCCTAAAGCTGCACGAGGACTGGGGCACGACGCCGGCTGCGATCGACACCGCCTTGCGTGCCGCCGACGAGTACGACGTTCAGGTCGCGATCCACACCGACACGCTCAACGAGATGGGCTTCGTCGAGGAAACGATTCGCGCAATCGCGGGCCGCGCAATCCACACCTATCATACCGAAGGCGCGGGCGGCGGCCACGCACCCGATATCATCCGCATCGCCGGTGAACCCTACGTGCTTCCTTCCTCGACAAACCCAACGCGGCCCTACACCGTCAACACGATCGCAGAACATCTCGATATGCTGATGGTTTGCCATCATTTGGATCCGAAGATTCCCGAGGACGTCGCGTTCGCCGACTCACGTATTCGCGCGGAGACGATCATGGCCGAGGACATCTTGCACGACATCGGCGCGCTCTCGATGTTATCGTCCGATTCTCAAGCGATGGGCCGCATCGGTGAGGTAATCATGCGGACGTGGCAGACCGCACACAAGATGAAGACACAGCGCGGTGCACTGCCTGGCGACGGCCCAAACAACGACAACGAGCGCGTCAAACGGTACATCGCAAAATACACGATCAATCCTGCGATCGCGCATGGCATCGCGCACGAAGTCGGATCGATTGAAGTTGGCAAGCTTGCCGATCTCGTGCTTTGGAAACCGGCTTTCTTTGGGGTTCGTCCCGAGATGGTGATCAAAGGCGGTGCGATCGCGTGGGCAGCGATGGGCGATGCAAATGCATCGATTCCAACGCCGGAGCCCGTCCGCATGCGTCCGATGTGGGGCGCCTACGGACGAATGCCGCAATCGATCGCGGTAACGTTTGTCTCGAAGGCCTCGCTCGATATGGGAATCATGAAGCGCCACGCGACCGGGCGGCGTTTTGTTCCGGTCAGCGGTACGCGAAGCATCGGCAAACGCGACATGATCCGCAACGCCGCGCTTCCACGAATCGAAGTCGATCCGCGAACCTACGAAGTACGCGCGGATGGCGAGCTTCTAAAGTGCGAGCCGGCCCACGACCTTCCCCTTGCCCAGCGGTACGCACTGTTTTGACACTGCGCACCGTCCCCGCCCCGCTCGGAAATCTCGATACGTTCGAGGTCGGTGCGCGCCGCGTTGAGCGCGTCGTCGTCCGCAGCGACGATCTCGCGAAGCGCGTCGTACGTCTCGAGAGCAGCGTCGGCGAGATCGGCATTCGCTTCGACGACGACCGCCGACTTCGCGACGGCGACGTCCTTTACGCGGACGAGAACCTCGTGATCATCATCGGTGTCGAGGCTGACGATCTGTTCGTCATTCGGCCGCGCGACATCGGGCAAGCGCTCGAAATCGGGCACGCACTCGGCAACCGCCATCTTCCTGCGCAGTTCGACGGCGACGCGATCCTGGTTCGTTACGATCCGCTTGTCGAAGAGCTTCTGCGCGAGAAAAGCGTTCCGTTCACACGGGAAGCGCAGGTCGTTGCCGACGCTTTTCGCCACGCGCAAGCGCCGCACAACCACGAATGAGTCTGGCACAGATCCTCGTCCTCGCCGACAGCGCGTTTCCAACCGGAGCCTTCGGCCACTCGTTCGGCCTCGAGACGGCGATCCTCGATGGCCGCGCACACGACGCCGATACAGTTGCGGCATGGATATCGTCGTTCGTCTTGGACGGGCTGGCGACGCTCGACGCTGCAGCGCTCGTCCTCGCAACACGCGATAGGCACGACGTGCTCGCGCTCGACGAGGTCGTTAGTGCCGCGATCGTCGCCGATGAGCTTCGTGCCGCGAATGGCCAACTAGCGCGCGCAACGCTCGAAAGCTATGGCGCGATGCGCCTTGCGTCGGAAGCACTCGATCGCTACCGCACGGCGCTTTCGCAAAACCAAGCCTACGGTGTGCACGCGCTCGCGTGCGGGCTCGGCTACGAAGCCGCGGGGGTGCCATGGCGTGATGGATTGCGCGCTTATCTCTCGAGCACGGTCAGCGCGCTCGTCTCGGTCGCTGCGCGCGCGATACCGATCGGACAACGCGCGGGCGTCGACGTGCTTTGGCGGCTTCGCCCACTGATCGAAGAAGCTGCGCAACGCGCTCAGCGCGTCGAGAGCCCGGACGATCTGTGTACGCAAGCGTTCGCCTGCGAGATCGATGCGATGCGCCACGCATCGCTCGACGGTCGAATGTTCGTGTCATGAACGCGCTGCGTGTCGGAATCGGCGGCCCCGTGGGAACCGGCAAGACCGCGCTCGTCGAGCAGCTTGCGCGCGCATTCTATCCCCGCTTCAACCTTGCCGTCGTAACGAACGACATCTACACCAAAGAAGACGCGCTCATTCTGACGCGCAGCGGCTGTCTGCCGGAGGAACGTATCGTCGGAGTCGAGACCGGAGGCTGCCCGCACACCGCGATCCGCGAAGATGCCTCGCTGAATCTCGCCGCCATCGCAAATCTCGAGGGACGCTTTCCGGGCCTCGAGCTGGTGATCGTCGAGAGTGGCGGTGACAATCTCGCGGCGACGTTCAGTCCGGACCTTGCCGATGTCACGCTGTACGTCATCGACGTTGCCGGCGGCGACAAAATTCCCGCAAAAGGCGGGCCCGGAATCAGCCGCTCCGATCTGCTCGTCATCAATAAGATCGATCTTGCGCCACACGTCGGTGCCGACCTCGAACGGATGCGGCGCGATGCGCACGTGGCGCGCGGTGAACGCCCGTTTGTGTTCACTGATATGCGGCACGGTGTCGGCGTTGAGGCCGTCGTCGAATTCGTCGAGCGCGCGACGCTGCTCGACGCACGCCCATAGACGGGCTACTGCTTCTCGACGCAGAGAAGCGCGCCGACGCGACGCGGCTCGTTCGCGTGCACTATGAAGGAACGGCGCGTTCGAGCCGTGCGTTCGACGATGGCCACGGGACACGCGTCATCATCTCGACGCTCGGACCCGGTTCGCTCGGTGGCGACCGCCTGCGAATCGTGGGACAGGTCGGTCCAGGAGCGCACCTGATCGTCGAAAGCCAAAGCGCAACGAAAATCTACGGTCCGGGAACCTCCGAATGCATCGCGTCCTGGACCGTTGCCGAAGACGCGACACTCGAGCTGCGCACGGAGCCACTGCTGCTGTTCGGAGCCGCGTCTTACGAGGTTCGAACCGAGTTCGTGCTCGCACCGACAGCGCGCGTATCGATGCTCGAATGTATCGCGCAAGCTGAGGACGCACCGTCACGCGCACGGCTCATCACGACGATCCATCGCGCCGAGCGTCTAGCGCTTCGCGATGCAATCGCGCTCGATTCCGAAAAACTTGCGAGCGGGGCAGTCGGAACGCTCGTCGGTTTTGGCGGCGAGCTATGCGAGCCGGCCGCCGACAACGACGCCGTTCGCGTCGGCGTGGGCAGCACGCTGCACGGTGGAGTGTTTTTACGCGCGACCGGGCGCCGCGTGTGGGACGTCAAGACCGCGCTAGCATCCGCGTACTCGCTGCCTTAGGTTTTGCCGTTCTGTGACATCAAATAGTCGACGATCTTAGGAACGTCGTCGTCGGCAATCGTTGCCTTGTAGGCGGCGCGCATCTTGTTGACCTCAGCGGTCCATTGCGCCCGCGTCAGCGCCGGCTGAAAATAGATGTAGTCGGCATTATGACAGACGAGACAATTCGCTTGCACCAGGCCGAGATTTGGTCCCGGCTTGAACATGATGCTTGATCCCGGAAGCGTGATCGATTCACTCTTGGGAAATCCCGCCGCGACGAGCCCCAGCACGACGGCGCCGAGCACGATCGCGCGCATCATACCGTCACCTCATACGTCTCGATGTTGTTCTTGAGATAACCCGCCGGGTTCCAGACCGCAACATTCGTCTGCACCTCGCCGCTGTTCGCGGTTGCGCGGCACGCGAGCGTATGCGTTCCCGATCCGGCACGCGTCGTCCATCGCGTCGACCATCTGCGGAAGCTGTACTTTCCGAGATCACGGCCGAGCTTCGTTTCCCTCCACGATTTACCGCCGTCATCCGAGAACTCGACCATCTTGATCCCACTGCCTGCATCGAATGCGATCCCGCGAACCTCGGCACCATAGCGATACGGATACATCGGATCAGCCTTCTCGAGCCCCGAGATGAAGTTGCCGTTCTGAATGTTCGTCACGAACGAGCGCACGTGCATCTTGTTGATGGGGATTGTCTTGTAGCCGGTTTGATCCGGCCTGACCGAGTTGTTCGGCGTATCGGGGATGCGATACGCGGTCGCCATCCAGAAGTTGTCGTCGACGTGATCGATGACTTCGATATCCGAAAGCATCTTCACCCAGTACGTCGCGTACCAACCCGGCACGACAAGTCGAACCGGAAATCCGTTCAGGAGCGGCAGCGGTTCGCCGTTCATCTCGTACGCGACAAGCATGTCCGGATTGGCGGTCACGACCTCGACGTCAAACGCCTTTTGGAAACGCGGCGTAGCCGGAAGCACGCCGTGATCGAGTCCGTGCAGCGAGACCTGTTTTGCGCCGGCGTCGACGCCGGCTTGTTTCAAGATATCGACGAGCCGCACGCCCTTCCAGCGCGCGTTGCCCATTCCGCCGTTCGCCCATTCTCCGCCCGCGACGCGCGGACTAAAGAGGCCACGACTATTTCCGGAACACTGATTGACTGCAACGATTTCGGCAGCTTCGAACTGCGTTTGGAGATCGGAGATACTCAGCGACAACGGCTTCTTCACCACACCGTGAACGTTGAGCCGGAAGCTGGTCGCATCGACGCTCGTCGGAAATCCCGCCTCGTGCCAACGCACGTAAAAGGCGTCGTTCGGCGTGAGGTCACCCTCGTCGAACGCTTCGAACGGCGTCTCGAGAATGGGGGGCCGGCTCGACTGCACGATCATCGCGCGTTTGTGCGGGTATTTTACGAGCGGCCGCCTTCCGTTTTGCATCGGAAGCTCGACCCAGGTGTCTGCCGCGCTCAGCGGCCTCGCAGTTGCGAGCGCAGCTCCTGTCGCTGCGGACGCAACGAGAAATTCGCGCCGTCCTAAACGCATCGCGGTCTCCCCTCTCGTACGGTAGTTTTCTGCCTAGCTGGCTGCGCCTGCCGTCGCCATTAGCTGGTCGGCGACTCTTTGCGGTGCGATTTCGAAACGATCGTGCTTCCAACGGAACGTTCCGAGGCCTTGCGAGATCGTGCGCAGCTCGGTGATGTAGTGCGAGAGCTCGGCTTGCGGAACGAAGGCTGCAATGTGATGGAAGCCCGGCCGATCCGAAGGCTCGAATGCGAGAACTTGTCCACGCTTCGTCGTCACCTGCGAGAGGGCACTCGACGCATACGCATTGGGAACTTCAGCGTCGAGCCGAACGATCGGTTCGAGCACGACAGGCTTGCACTTCGGAAGTCCCTCACGCATCGCCATCGAGCCGGCCGTACGGAAGGCTTGATCGCTTGAATCGACGTCGTGATACTGACCGTCGTAGAGCGTGACATGCACGTCGACGACGGGATATCCGCCCAGTGGCCCGCGCTCGAGCGCTTCGCGCACGCCCCGTTCGACGGCGGGAATGAAATTACGCGGGACGACTCCGCCGACGATCTTGTCCTCGAACGTCACGCCGTTGCCGCGCGGACGCGGCTCGATGCGGATCTTCACGTCGGCGAATTGGCCGTGTCCGCCGGTTTGATGCTTGTACCGCGCGTGCACTTCAGTCCCACCGGTGATCGTCGTCCGATAGGCGATCGACGGCTCTCTTGCATCGAGACTGAGATTATATTTGCGCGCAAGCCGCTCGAGCGCGGTCGAGACGTGGACTTCGCCGCTGCCGAGGAGCTGCAGCTCGTTCGTGAACTCCGCGCGTCCGACGCGCAAGCTCGGATCTTCTTCGATCAGCCGTGCCAGCGATTGCGAGAGCTTGGCTTCGTCGAGCTTTTCCTTGGGCTTCACCGCGACGGCGAACATTGGATCCGAAAGAGGGACCGTCGGCATGACGATATCCGTCCCCGGAGAGACGAGCGTATCACCGGTGCCGACGCCATCCATGCGCGCGATTCCGACGATGCTGCCCGGGCCGGCCTCGGTAAGGGTGTTCTGCTTTTTCCCTTGCAAGCGATACAGGCCGCTCATTCTGATCTGCGCGTTGCCGCGTGATGAAACGACGAGCGGGGAATCGGCTTTCAACGTCCCCGTCAAAACGCGCGCGACGGAGAGTTTGCCTTGTTGATTGACGGTCGTCTTACAGACCTGCAGAACGACGGGTCCGTCAGCCCGCACGTTAATCTCGCGACCATCGATGTCGGTGTGTGGAAGCGTATTAGGTGCCGGGAAGAGCCGCTCGATTGCAGCGACCAACGCATTCATTCCGGTGCCGTTCAGGGCGGCAGCGACAAGCACGGGTGCGACGAGATCGTGAGCCGCGTCCTCGGTGAGATCTTTGAGGACCTCTTCCCTAGACGGTTCTTTGTCTTCCAGCAGCTCCTCGAGCAACGTATCGTCGAAATCTCCGAGCGCTTCGAGCATCTCGCGACGGAAGCGCGAAACGTTGTCGCGCACGCCGTCGGTGATCTCGACTTGATGCTCCTTGCCGTTCGAATCGAACGCGTATGCAACCTGATCGACGAGATCAACGTAGCCTTGCAACTCCGGACCCGCGCCGATCGGGAGATGTTCGGGGATAACGTGCAATCCATACGCGTCGCGCAACGCGGCCAGCGTCCCGATGAAGTCCGCGCCTTCGCGGTCCATCTTGTTGACAAGGAAGAGATGCGGCATCTTGCGCGATTCGATGAAATCGATCAGCGACTGCGTTTGCATGATGCGCGTCGGGTCGGGGTCGACCACGACGATTGCGGCGTCGGCCGCAAGCAGTGCCTGCTTCGTCTCCTCAAAAAAATCAACGAAGCCCGGGCAGTCGATCAAATTGAGATCAACATTGCCGCAGGCTGTGTAGGCGAAGCTGACGCACGTCGATTGCGCGTGCCCGATGCATTCGGGCTCGAAATCGGTAATGGTTGTCCCATCGTGTACCGATCCGCGTCGTGGAATCGCGCCGCAATGTGCGAGCAGCGCTTCTATGAGGGTCGTCTTACCGCTATGGTGCGGACCGACGACCGCTACGTCCCTCAGGCGTGAAAGTTCCGGCATGGCAGTCACTCCAGATTACGCGTGGGACGGGGCGCTTCGCTCTTACCTGACCGGGCCCTTTCGAGGTCAGAACAGCCGCTTTGTATCCAGTAGAATCGTGACCGGACCATCATTTACGAGCTCGACCGCCATCGTTGCCCCGAAACGGCCAGTCGCAGTAACGAGCCCAAGTGCACGCAGCTCGGCGACGACCCGCTCGTAGAGCGGCTCGGCTCGTTCGGGACGCGCGGCCGTGATGAACGACGGCCGCCGGCCTTTGCGCACATCACCGTGGAGCGTGAACTGTGAGATGACGAGAACGCTGCCGCCCGCTTCGGAAACGTCGCGATTCATGTTGCCCTCGTCGTCGCGAAAGATGCGCAGCAACGCAATCTTTCGCGCGAGGCTGACCGCATCGTCGTCAACATCGTCAAGGCCGACACCAACGAGCACCAGTAATCCGCCGTCGATTGCGCCGACCACGTCCCCGTCGACACGCACCTGCGCGCGCGCCACGCGTTGGACGACGGCACGCACGTTACGTTACTGCGTCAGCTTTGCGATGACGAGGAGACGATGACGGAGCACAAGCTTGGCTTCTTGCCCGGGCTCGTCGGACGGCGTAAATGCATCCATTTGTTTGTCGATCTGCGAAGCCCGCATGATCGCGTCCTTGTAGTTTTCGGTCTTGACCGACTTCTCGAGCGCCGTCACGAGACGCGGCAGATCGCGCACTTGCGCGGGGTATTTTGCAGCATTGCGGATCAAATCGGCGGTTATCGCATTGACTGCTTCGGCCACGCGCTTAGCTGAGTCGGCGTCCCTTAACTCCGCAATGGGATCGTCCATGAATCGCGAGTCATCTTGCATGCGCAATCCTTTTGCAGGCTCGATCGTACCCCCTCGCAAGCAAGCACCTTTAGTGACGTAGCGTATCCTCGACGCAGCGCGCAATTGCCAGCAAGCGCGCATCATCGCCACCGCTTGCAAGCAGTTGCAAACCAACTGGAAGCGGAGACCCGAGCGATCCGATCGGCAGTGAAATTCCGCACTGTCCGAAGACGTTGCCGGGCCGTGTGTTGCGCAGAGTACGCCGATTCCACGCGACAGCGGCATCGATCGTCGTGCACTCGGCTACAGGTAAAGGAATTGTTGGGCTGGTCGGGGTGATCCAAGCGTCGAAACCACGCAAGCGCTCCGCCGCGGCCGCGACCAGAACCGCACACCGGCGAACCATCGTGATATAGTCGCTCGCCGTTATCTCGAGACCGCCCGCAATGCGCTGGCGCACGACGGAGTCGAGGAGGTTGAGGTGCTTCTCAACGCGCTCGCGTCCGAGCGTCGCCACGAGATCGGCCGTTATCATCTTCGCAAAGACGGGATCGACAAGATCGAGTTCCGGCAGATCGACGACGTCGATCCGGACGCCCGCGCGCTCGAGGCGCGCGATCGCCGCATCCGTACAACGCTTGACGTCGGGATCGAGGTCCTCGAAGAAGACGCGCGACGGCCGTCCGAATCGGAGCCGATCAACACGCACGTCAGGTATATGCTGCGAGGTGAGCGTTTCGAAAATCGTCACTGTCTCGCCGACGTTTCGCGTCAGCGGTCCAATCGTATCCAGCAATGGCGAGAGCGGAAAAACACCCTCGATCGACCACACGCCGGGAGTGGGACGATAACCGACGAGTCCGCACAGCGCCGCCGGTTCGCGAACCGATCCACCCGTATCCGTGCCGATCGCGAAATCACAGAAGCCCGCCGCGGCTGCGCACGCGGATCCGTTGCTCGATCCGCCCGGTATGCGGTGTACTGCGAGATCGGATGGATTCCACGGCGTGCGCCGCTCGAGATTGTACGTGCCAAGCGCAAACTCGGTGGCGCGTGTCTTACCGACAATCACGCAACCGGCGTCGCGCAAACTGCGCACGAAGGGACCTTCAGGCGGCACGAGATCTTGGATCGGCATCTCGCTTCCGGCACGCGTCGGCATTCCGGTCACCGCAAGATGATCTTTGACTGCGACGACGCTACCGTGCAGCGGACTCAAGACCGTCCCCGCTTCGCGCAAGCGATCGAGCCCACGCGCAGTCGCGAGCGCTCCTTCGCGATCGACATAAATGAAGGCGCCGATCTTCGCATCGAGCTCATCGATGCGCTGCAAATACTGCAGCGTTTTTTCTTCAGCACTGACGTTCATCACGCCGCGTCATTCGGCTGTGCCGCTATGAAGTTCCCTTTACCGTGCAACGCGACCGAATGTTTCACTGCGGCGTACGAAACATGCCCCACGGCGCAACGTACATAGAACGTAAGAAAAGAAAGGGAAAAACAATGACACTCGCATCACCATCAGCCGTCCGAATCCAGGTTCGTCAGCCAGCAGTTCCGGTCAGCGGAACGGTGCCGAACGCCCTATCGCAAGACCGGCGTACGTTCCCCGGCTGGGGCCCCAAGCTCTAATTGTGCGCCAAACCGCACGGAAGAGACGAGGTCCGGGAGGAACCTCTCCCTCGTGGGTTCCGGATCGCTCAATGGAGTCCAGATACTTCTCATACTCGGCGAGGCACTGTTTGTATCAGTGCTCTTCGTCGTTTGCTTCCGGGTGCGTCCGTGGTTAGGTCTCACGCCGCTTTATGCGATGACCGGAGTGGTCTACTATCTTGCGTCGTTCTTGGCGGGAACGGTTTACATTCAGGTCGCGCCCTCGATTGTCGTTTCACCCGGCTCCGTCGCGTACTTCCCTGCACTGCTGTTTGTCGTTCTCGCGATCTATATCGTGGAGGACGCCCTGGAAGCGCGACGTCTGATCTCCGGGCTGCTCGCCACGAACGTCTTTCTCGCGGCCGTCGGCTACTTGACCGCCCTGCACTTACAGTTGCCGGGAGCAATCAATCCGTACCATCTGCCGGCTGGGCTCTTCGTCACGCAACCGCGCATCTTGACCGTCAGCCTGCTGGCGATGTTCGCGGACACGCTGATGATCATCATCGTTTACGAGATTCTGAGCCGCTACGTCTCGGTGCTCTTCCTACGCATCTACGTCGCGATTGGGATCACGCTAACATTCGACACCTTGCTCTTTGTCACGGGGATCGCATTCGAACGGCCTGAGTACACGGCGATCCTAAAAAGCGGGATCATAGGTAAGCTTGTCGTCGGGGTGATTTACTCAGCCGCGCTCACGGTCTATCTCCGCTGGTTTGCGATGCAGACGACAAGCGATGCGGGCGAGGCTCCGATCAGCGACACGATTCGCGTGCTCACGTATCGCCAACGTTTTGACGTGCTCCAGGCGCACACGAACAAAGACACGCTCACCGGCCTTTACAACCGCGGTTTCCTCGACGAAATCTTGGAATCGCAGACGTCGATCTCATTACGCTCCGGACGCACGCTCTCGATTCTCATGGCAGACATCGATTTCTTCAAGCACGTCAATGATACGCAAGGACACGCCAGAGGCGATCGCGTCTTGCACGATGTGGCAAGCTCGTTGACGATGACCTTCCGCTCGGCCGACTATGTCTGCCGTTACGGTGGCGAAGAGTTCGTCGTCGTCCTTCCCAACACGGATTTCGAAGCTGCAACCCAGCTCGCCGAACGTGCTCGGCAAAACGTCTTCGAAAACGTGGGAGTAACGATCACGATCGGCGTCGCGATGTTACGCGACGACGGCTACACGCCGGACGAGCTGCTGCTCGCGGTCGATCGGCGTCTTTACGAGGGCAAGGAACTCGGACGCAACGTCGTCGTCAGCGAAATTCCCGACTTCTCCGCGACGGCTTAAGCCTCGGTATCGAGCATTCCGAGCGTCGCGCCGGCTTGCTCGTCAAGCTGCGCCAACGCGTGCAGCCCCGCCTTGCGCGCGACGTCACCCAGGTTGAATTGTTGAATCTCGCCGACTGCCCCGGCTTCATCGCCTTCGGCGAGTGACGCGATCGATTCCGAAGCCGTGTGCGAAAGCGCTGCTTCTTGCTTGTCGACGGCGTTCATCAGATTGACCGGACCGATCTCGGACATAAATGCTGATTTTCCGGCAACTTCACGGCCACCTTGCGACGCTATCGTCTCGCGGTGTCGGATACGTTGGCGCGCGACATCGTTGCCGCGCCCGATGCGGCGTGCCGCCGCGCCGTTACCACAACGCTGCGACGATTTGGGTCCGGCGCGCTACGCTTTGCGCTGGCCGCTGGAATTCGCGTGCACGTCCTCGGGGAAGGCGAATGCTATCGCGATCTCTCGCCTGCCCTTCGGCGCCTCGGCATCGACGTCGATTCGTGGCCTGCGCCGCCGGCGGGACTGTTCGTCGTCGAAGAACGCCGCGTCTATCTGCGCGCGCTCGGCGCAATGACGGTCGCACACGAATTCGGACACGCACTCGACTGCGCACTCGGTGGTGGGACGTACCGCTCCGCAGTCGATCCGGCGATCCGCCATGCATACTCGCACGCCAAGGCGTTCGTGACGCCGTACGCGGCTTCCGGAATCGATGAATACTTCGCGGAAGCGATTCGCGCACACATCGGCGCGAACGATCCCGTCTCGCCCTGGCCGCAAGCGACACGCGAACGGTTACGCGCCGTCGATCCGCAAATGGCGAAGATCATCGCGAAGCTTTTTCGTGACGAACTTACGTCGGGTTTGCCGCAATCTCCGCGGCACGCATGCGGAGATAGGTGCGCTCAGCAGCATTCCCCGTACGTTCGCTCGCAAGACGAAAACATCTGATCGCGCCCGCGCGATCACCAGACATCTCTAAGAGATGCGCACGGACGGCTTCGAGACGATGATATCGTGCGATCTGAGGTTGAGAATTGAGCTCGTCGAGCAAATCGAGCCCGGCGGCTGCACCGTGCACCATGGCCACCGCAACCGCTCGATTGAGGTTCACCATCGGATTGTCCGAGATTCGTTTGAGGATGTCGTATAACGCAAGAATCTGTTTCCAGTCGGTTTCCTCGATGCTTGCGGCTTCGTCATGCACGGCGGCGATTGCCGCCTGGATCTGATACTCACCGATCGATCCACTCGACAGCGCGCCCGAGACGAGCGCTACGCCTTCGGATATCTCCGCTTTAACCCAGAGGCCTCGATCTTGCTTTGAAAGCGGTATCAGCTCACCATCGCGTCCGGTCCGCGCTCGCCGTCGCGCGTTGTTGAGCAGCATCAAGGCGAGTAACCCCATTACGTCGCCGTTCTTCGGCAGCAAGAGCGCAAGCATGCGCGTTAGGCGGATCGCTTCGTCTGAAAGCTGGAGCACCTGCAATTGGCTGCCGGTACTCGTAACGTAGCCTTCGTTGAAGATCAAATACAACACGTGCAAGACGGACCGAAGCCGTGCGTTCCACTCCTCGCCTCTCGGCAACTGAAATGGCGAGCTCGACTCCTTTATGCTTTGCTTCGCGCGACTGACACGCTGCGCTATCGTCGCTTCGGGCACGAGGAAGGCGTTCGCAATCTGTGCCGTCGTCAATCCCCCGACGGCTCGTAATGTCAGAGCAATGGCCGACGGAGCGCTCAACGCCGGGTGGGCACACATGAACAGCAATGACAGCGAGTCGTCACGGTCAGCATTTTCATCGCTCTCGCTCGCCGACAAGTATCCGAAATGCAAGGCCCGCGTTTCGCGTTCACGGCGCGCCGAATCGCTCCGCTGGTGATCGATCATGCGCAGCGAAGCGACACGGATGAGCCAGGCGCGAGGGTTCTCGGGAATCCCTCCGGTCGGCCACTGCGCTGTGGCAGCAAGAAGGGCTTCTTGCACCGCGTCTTCGGCTGCATGAAAATCGCCTGAACGTCGGGCGACCGAGCCGAGCACCTTCGGCGTCAGTTCACGCAGAAGGTCCTCCGTCAAACGAACTCTTCAGGCGGTCCGCTCATCACCTGTCGAACTTCGATGGGCATATTCAGAGGCTTTCCGCCGGCGCCAGGCGCCGCCGACGCGCGGGCAGCGATGGCGTACGCTTCCTCGGGCGTCTCGACTTCCACGAACCAAAAACCCGCGAGAAACTCTTTTGATTCGGGAAATACGCCGTCCGTGATCGGCTCGCCGTTCTTCCCGGCGCGAACCACTTTGGCTTCGCTCGGAAACGCGAGCCCCTCGGCTCCGACCAGAACTCCCGACGCGCTTAGGCCTTTATTTAGGTCGATCATGAAAGCGATGTGCGCCTTGATCTCCTGGGGAGACCAGCTGTCGAATCCCCCGGATCCCGCCTTCATAGTGTTCATCATCAGAATGTACTTCATTGTGTCCTCCTTACACGCAATAGTCGGAGCCGCGAGCCATTTCTCGACATCCGGGAGAGCTACGTCGGCTTGACGACCATCAGGAAGACAATGACAACGGCGATGAGGCCGAGAAGAATGCCGACCACCTGTCCGCGTGACGCTAACTTCTTCGCTGCGGGGCTGTTAACGCCGCCGCTGGCGACCGCAGCGATCTGCTTCTTGAGGGTCGGCGTGTACAGCGCAACCGCTACGATGACGAGCACCACGTAGAGAATCAGTGCGATGTCGATCCACTTCGTGCCCAGACTGTAGCCTCCAAGATACGCTTCGAGCAGGCCCGTCACGAGGAGTAAGCCGTATGCGGGATTCGCAAGGCGGTCATCGAGGATTTTGATGCCGCGCAAAATCGTTTCTGCCGACTCGGGGTGAGCCTCGACGCGCGAGAGCCAGATGCCGTAGGTTGCATTTGCGCCGACTGCGACAATCGCCAGCAGCACGTGGACGAACTTGACGATCAAATACAGCACTACTCGACCACCCTAATCGGTTTGCCCGCGAGCCATGCCGCAATGTCCTCGACCGTCTCGCGGTAGAACGTTCGGTAAGAGGCGTCGGCAACGTAGCCGAGATGCGGTGTCAGTACCGTGTTTGGTGCGTGCAGAATGGGATCGTCGGCCAGAAGCGGCTCATGGTCGTAGACGTCCAGTGCTGCTCCCGCAATTTGACTTGCGTGCAGCGCTCCGATGAGCGCCGACGTGTCGACGATCGGGCCGCGCGACGTGTTGACGAGATACGCAGTCTTCTTCATCCAGCCAAGCTCTTCGTGGCTGACGATCTTGCGCGTGCGATCGCTCAGAACGAGATGGATCGTCACCACGTCCGCACGTTCGAACAGTTGGCGCTTCGTGACGAGCTCGACACCATGTTCACTGCAGCGTTCTTGCGTGAGATTCGGACTCCACGCGATCACCTTCATTTCGAACGCGCGGCCGATATTCGCAACCTGCGAGCCGAGACGTCCGAGGCCAAGGACGCCCAGTGTCTTGTTACGCAGCTCCATGCCGACCGCGATCTGCCAGCGATGCTCGCGCAGGCCGTGATCCTCGCGTGGAATCCCGCGAACGACCGCGAGGATCAATCCCCACGCCAGCTCGATCGTCGAGCCTTCGCTTCCGGCCGTGCCGCAGACCGTGATACCGCGTTCCTTACACGCGGCAAGATCGACCGATGAATTTCGCCTCCCGCTCGTGGCGATCAATTTCAGCTTTGGAAGCTGCTGGATCAGCGAGCGCTGGAAGGGCGTGCGCTCGCGCATGATTGCGATAATCTCGAACATCGAAAGCCGCTGAATGAGCTCGTCCTCATTTTCGACGTGATCGTGGAAGAAACGAACGGCGACGTTCTTCCCGAGTGAACCCCAGTCGGCAAGGGTTCGCGCCACACCCTGATAATCGTCGAGGACGGCAACGTTCATGAAGCTATATCTGACAAGCCCATCAGCGTCCGAATACGCTCTTTATCGCGGCTGAGCTGCGCGGCATCACCTTCGTAAACGATCTTCCCGGCGTCCATGACGTATGCGCGATCTGCAATTTTAAGCGCGAGCAGTGCGTTTTGCTCGACGAGCAAGATCGAGACGCCCTGCGCCTTCATCTCTTCCAATATCCGATACACGTCCTCGACGATCATTGGCGCGAGCCCTTGCGACGGTTCGTCGACGAGCAGCAGCATCGGATTGGCGACGAGGCCGCGCCCAATCGCGAGCATCTCTTGTTCGCCGCCGGAAAGACGCCCGGCTTTGCGGCGCCGGAGCTCCGCGAGCTTCGGCAAGTGTTCGAGCACGCGGGCGATCGACCACTCACCTGAGCGGCCGTTTTCCGCGAGCTGCAGGTTCTCGTAGGTCGTGAGTGACTTGAACATGCGGCGGCCTTCCGGGACGTAACCAACGCCGAGGCGCGCGATCCGATATGCCGGCCATCCAAGAACCTCTTGGTTGCCGAGCTTGATCGAGCCCGATTGCGCACGCGTCAAACCGAGAATGCTGCGCATCGTCGTTGATTTGCCCGCGCCGTTCAACCCGAGCAGCGCGACCAACTCGCCTTTGCCGACCGTCAGCGAAACGTCGCGCAAGATGTGACTCTTACCATAAAACGTCTCGAGATGGTGAACTTCGAGCAGCGGTTCAGACACGCGCAATCACCTCACGGCCAAGATAAGCTTCACGCACTGCCTCGTTCGACGCGATCTCTTGCGGCGTTCCTTCGGCGAGCTTCGCACCACGATCCAGAACGGTGATCGTTTCTGCGACGTTGAGGACGACGCGCATGTTGTGTTCGACGAAGAGTACCGTCAGTCCGAGCCGGTCGCGCAGGTCGCGCACGGTGCTGATGACGCGCGTCGTTTCCGATTCCGCAAGACCTGCCATCGGCTCGTCGAGCAGCACGAGAACGGGGCTCGGGGTCAAACTCATTGCGATCTCGCACAGGCGCTGACTACCGTGCGAAAGCTCGGCGACCGGACGGTTCGCGTAGCGCGTCAAGTTGACGAAGCCGAGCAGCTCGTCGACGCGCTCCTCGAGCTTCTTGCGCTGCGAGCGCGACGGAACGCGCATTTCGAATGCGACGTTCTGCTGCGCTTGCACGCCGATCATCAGATTCTCGTGAACGCTGAGCTCAGGGAAGATGCTCGGCGTTTGAAAGGTGCGGCTCATACCGCGGCGGATCCGCTTCCAGCTGACTTCGCGCGTGACGTCGGCGCCACGAAACGTAATGCTGCCCGCATCGGGATAATAATATCCCGAAAGCGCGTTGAACAACGTCGTCTTTCCCGCGCCGTTCGGACCGATCAGCGCGTGAATCTTCCCCGAGATGACGTCGACCGAGACGTCACGTACGGCTTGCAAGCCGCCGAAGCTTTTCGAAACGTTCCGTGCAGCCAGAAGAACTTCGCTCATGCCGAAATCCCCGCCGGCTCGGCCTCCGGCGCATCCTCGCGCTCGACGGCATTACGCGCGTTGAGCGCCGAGATTATGCTGCCGAGAATCCCGCGCGGAAAGCCGATGACGCACGCGATGAAAATGCCGCCCAGGAAGATCTCCCAGGCCGGCGTTATCGTCGAGATGATCTCTTTCCCGAGTACGTAGATGAACGCTCCGAGAAGCGGTCCCCACAACGTGCCCGCGCCACCCAGGACCGTCATCAAAAAGAAATCGCCAGACTGGTGCCAATCGAGCTCGAGCGGAAACGTAAAGAGAATCGAGGTGGCATAGAGCGCCCCGGCAAGTCCGGCGTACGCCCCCGCAACCAGGAGCGCGACCAGTACAAAGCTGTCGCTATTGAGCCCGAGGTGACGAACGCGGACTTCGTTCTGCTTGATCGCGACGAGCGTGTGTCCGAACGGCGACTTCGTCAAATACCAAAACGCCAAAAGCGTTAATAAGAAGATCACCAAGCTCAAATAGTAGAGGCTTGTCTCATGGAATACGAAGTTAAAGGCCCCGAGCTGGAATGGCGGCCGCCGAAACGTCATTCCGTCCTCGCCACCCGTCACATCATTCATCCGGTAAGCGACAAAGTAAAATATCTGACCGAATGCGATCGTCAGCAAACCGAAATATATCCCGCGCCGGCGCAAGAGAAACCATGAGATCAGGAGCGTTCCGAAGAGTGCGAGCAACACGCCCAGAAGAATCGATTCGATCAGACCGGCGTGCAAATACTTGATCGAGAGGCTTACACCGTACGTGCCCAGGCCGAAGAGCGCAGCGCTTCCGAACAAGGGCAGGCCGGTGTAGCCGAACACGACGTTGACGCTCATCGCGGCCATCGCAAAGAGAATGACTTCCGTGATGATCGAGATATCCAGGCCAATGTGCGGCGAGATTTGCGGCGCGAGCAGCAAGAGCGCGATCACAACTGCAGATGCAATATAGCCGAGACGCGCGAGATTCAATCGAACAGCCCTTCTTCACCGAAGAAACCACGCGGACGAATCGATATTACCACCGCCATCAGGACATACATCGAGACTTCGCTCGCCGCCGGGATGTAGAGCGTCGTGAGGGCGATGACGACGCCGATGAGTATCCCTCCGGCAATGCTTCCGAACAAGCTGCCCATGCCGCCAATGATGACGCAGATAAATGCCGGCATCAGGAGCGCGTTGCCGCTGGTTGGATTGAGCCCGAGCAAACCAGCCGCGAGAACGCCCGCGATCCCGGCCAAGAGAATGCCGATGCCGAAGTTGATCATGTAGAGCAGCTGCGTGTTCGTGCCCAGCGCGGCGATCATCTCGGAGTCCAAAATCGCGGCGCGCAATCGAAGCCCGAATCGTGTTCCACGCAGAAAGAACGTTAGCGCTGCGATGACGATGATGAGGACGAGCGCGATGAAGAGCCGGAAGACCGGATACGCCATGAAGCCAAGCTGCACGGTACCCGAGAGCGCCGCCGGCGGCGAAAACGGGACGCCGTTCGCACCCCAAATCAAGCGAAACGCTTCTTCCGCGACCAGCGCAAGTCCGAAGGTCAGCAGCAGGCTATAGATCGGATCACGGCCGTAGAGCGGACGAATGAGCGTGCGTTCCGCGATGATCCCAACGACGACCGTCAGGAGCGGCGCGAGGATCAACGCGAGCCAAAACGGTGAACCGTGCAGCACGAGCGTGTACGCGATGTAGCCCGCGAGCGTCAAGAAACTGGCGTGTGCAAGGTTGATCGTACCGGTCAAATTCATGATCAACGACAAGCCGAGAGCGACGACCGCGTAGAACGCGCCGAGGATGAGCCCATTGAAGACTGACGGCAGCAGCTGATCCATCAAGCGCCCGACTCGGTGGGGCCGCCCCAATTATCCTGCAAAAAGTGAAGAGCCCCACCGGAGTGGGGCTCCTCTTTCCATCAGGTCGCTGGTTTTATGTCCAGCGGGTACGGTGGTATCGGGTCGATACCGTGGATCGCAAGATCCCCGTCCTCCATTTCCGGCTGACTCGCCCGAAGTGGTACGACAAGCGAGATGAGCTTGAGGATGATGAACGTCGCGATCGCATCAAAGACGATGATGAACGCCGCGCCTTGCGCCTGGTGGATGAGCTGCGTGAAGCCGCCACCGTAGAACAAACCACTGGCTGAGACAGCAGACGTCTTCTTATCGGTGCTCAGGTACTCGATCATGTTTCCGTTGGCGAAGATGCCGACGCACAGACCGCCGACCAGACCCGCAACGCCGTGCGTGTGCAGGACGCTGAACGTATCGTCAACGCGCTTCATGAACGGCCGCTGACCGATCAGGTTGAGCGTGAGCCAGGGGATAATGCCGGCAGCTAGTCCGACACCGATTGCACCAGCAGTATCAACATAACCGGCGCATGGCGTGATGCCGACGAGTCCGGCGATCATACCGTTGATCATCGAGACTGCATTCGGCTTGCCCGTCGACCACATGTCGAGCACGAGCCAGCACAGCAGCGCGACGGCCGTCGTGACGTTCGTGTTCAGCACGGCCGCTGCAGCGTCGGCGTTTGCGAAGTACGGGTCGCCGCCATTGAAGCCGTTCCATCCGAGCCACAAGATACCGGCGCCCGCGAGTGCCATGATCAAGTTGTTCGGTTCGAAATCTTGCCGGTCAGCGAGCAAACGCGGACCAACGACGGCTGCTGCAACGAAACCTGAAACACCGGCCGCCAAGTGGATGACGTAACCACCGGAATAATCAAGTACGCCCAGCTGCGAGAGCCAACCGCCGCCCCACAGCGCGAAAGCACCGACCGTGTAGACGAGCGAACTCCATGCCGGAACGAAGATCATCCACGCTTTGAAGTTCATGCGAGCGAAGACGGAGCCCGCAATCAAAATCGGTGTGATCGCCGCAAACACGAATTGGAAATACATCATCGCCGCACCGGGGAAACGGAGCGGCGGCATTCCGCTGGCAGCAAGGGGGATATTTCCTTGCCCAATGATTTGGTTCGGATCGAGCGCGAAGTGCGGAATCCCGATCAGCTGGCCGAGTAT
The DNA here is from genome assembly GCA_049520515.1 of Vulcanimicrobiaceae bacterium. GTDB lineage: Bacteria > Vulcanimicrobiota > Vulcanimicrobiia > Vulcanimicrobiales > Vulcanimicrobiaceae > JAFAMS01. Next base: position 226,432 of record JBEKPS010000003.1, on the reverse strand, counting down.
GCCGCCACCGAGAATTGCCGGCGCGCCGAAGCTCATGTTGTAGCCCCAAAGTACCCAACATACGAGCACGATCGAGAACGCGTAGAAGCACATTACGGACGAGTTCAGTGCCCACTTTTTCTTGACCAAACCGCCGTAGAGGATTGCAAGTCCGGGAATGCTTTGCAAACCGACAAACGTTGCAGCAGTCAATTGCCACGCCGTATCACCGGAATTGAGATACGGCGGCGCGGGAATGTATGGGTTTACGTCAGCTAAAAACAAAAGAAAGTTATCCCCCTGTACGAGAGTAGCTTCACGAAAACAAATGTAGCGGTTCAAGCAGCCACGCGCCTTCGACAAGGACCAAACGCTTGGCACCGGCCGTCCGCCATTGGGCCGAAAGGACGGACCTACTTCACGAGATCGCCTACCGGAACGACCTGCACATCATTCTCGGAGGTGAGCCGGACCAAATTGCTGCGCAATGCTTCGTACGTGTCGGGCGTCGCGTGCGCGACGACGATCGCGACGCCGGTACGTCGCGCAAGATGTACGGCTTGTCGCAGCATGTATGCTGCGTAGCCTTCTTCATCGTAAGCATCGATCACGATGTCGCGTGACGCACTCGGAACGCGTCCGTGCGCGACGTCGAAGTACGTCGGTGAACCACCCGCCATTCCGTCAATAAGGAACGCTCCCGAGGTCGCCAATTGATGGACGAGTTGTGCGGGACCGGGCGGATTTCCGGCCAGCGGCGTGATCACGCCGCCGGCGCCAATCTGATGTAAGCGTTTGGCGATCTGATTGACCGAGCTCGCACCGTCGGTATCGACGACCAACTGGTTCGGATCGGTCCGCAGCGTCTCCGAGGGAGCCTCCCCAGTCGCCGGCACCGCAAACGTTAGCGGATATGGGATCTGCATGAAGCGCTTGTCCAGCGCATCGTCAGCGCCCATTCCGTCGATGACGATCGCGATACGTACGCTGTCGCCCTCACCTGGGGCGCGATCCGGCGCCCAGCCATCAGGGCGCTCGACGACGGCGTCGTCGACGAAGGGTTCGTAGGCATCGAACTGGGTCTCGCGGCCACGCGCACCGACGAGCGAGCGTTGGATCGGAACAGGCGCGATCTCGGGGACCTGCATCCTCATCGGCATCGCGCGGACGCGCTGCAGCTGACCGCCGAGCATTCCACCCAAAATGGAAAGAACGGCGACCCCTAAGATCGTCCCCCAGAACCAATTTCCTAAGTTCTTCACGCCGCCGGCGCGCGAGCCGACAGAGCCCACAGAAACGCCACGAGGATATAGTTGGCGACGAGCGAGCTTCCCCCATAGGAAAAGAACGGCAGCGTGATCCCGGTCAGCGGGAAGAGATGCAAGACGCCCCCGACAATGATGAAGACCTGGAACCCCAGAATCGCCGCGAGCCCAGTCGCCAGGAGCCTTCCATAAAGATCGGGCTTCTCGCGTGCGACGGCAAGCGCGCGCAGCACCAGGACGAGAAAGAGCGCGCAGACCGCGATGCCACCCAGGGCGCCGAACTCTTCGCTGAAGGCAGCATAGACGTAGTCAGTCGCGACCGCCGGTATGTAGCCCGGCTTGCCGAAGCCGTAGCCGGTACCGAACAAGCCTCCCGCCGCCAGAGCAAAGAGCGATTGCAAGGATTGATATCCGCTGCCGTACGGGTCCGCGAGCGGATGCTTCCACGCAGCGATACGGAGCGCGACGTACGTGTAGTGATGCATCGCCCAAAAGGCAGCCAGCCCGAACACGACTACGCTTCCCACGATCAAGTCAATGCGGCGCGTTGCAACGTACAGCATCGCCGCGAAAATTCCGAGCAAGAGCGCAGCGGTTCCGACGTCGCGTTCGAACACGAGAATGCCGACCGACGTGCCCCAACCGATAAACAGTGGGCCGAGGTATTTTGCATTCGCGCGCAACGACCATGGCCGCGTTTCCGCGATGACGTCGCCCGTCTCGGCGAGATACGCCGCCATGAACAACACGACGAATAATTTGATCGCTTCGATCGGTTCGAATTGCAGCGCGCCGACGCGAATCCACAGCTTTGCGCCATTGACTTCCTGCCCGAATAGCGCAACGAGTACGAACAACACGATCGACGCGAGAATCCAAACGTATTTATAGCGCGCAAGCACCCGATAGCGCCGTAATGCCGGGCCGATCCCCAGCGCGATCGCGAGCGCAATCGTCAGCCAGATGAGTTGTCGCGCGGCGAGTACGGGATCGACACGCACGATCGTGACCAGGCCAATCGACGTGAGGAGGATCGCGATTGCCGGAATGACGTCGTCACGCCGTTCACCGAGCGGACGTACGACCACCCACGCAAGTGCAAGCATTGCGAGTACGACGATGAGCCACTGCGGTCCGAGTCCGGGCGGCGGGATGAGCGCGAATGCGAACGCGCCGATGATCAGCGCGCACAGCATCGGCGCGGCCGCACGGCCGGCGCCGAGGACGTCAGCGAACAATATGGAGCGGTATGAGCGCCTCGTAGAGGAGCGCGACGACAACGATTACGGCCAGAACGACAAAGGCGGCGCCAAGCGCGCCGGAAACTCCGCGTCGCGCCGAAAGCTCTGCCCCGAGTGAAATCGGGACGGTGAGATCGCGACCGACGATTACGGTTGCACCATCTTGGTTTCCACGCATCTTGAGCAGCGCCAAAATACGATCGACGACCTCCGCCGAACTGCCGGGCGAGGTCGATGCGAACTCCAATTCGTCATTCGAAAGTGTCTTATGGACGCCGTCGCTGCACAAGATCAGGCGATCGTCGTCGCCGAGCTCGAAATTCGTCACCGTGGCTTCGAGGGCGGGTTGCGTTCCAAGCGTCCGGGTCAAAAGACTGTGTAGCCGGGCACCGGCGCCGATCGTCATCTTGCCGCCGCCGCTGACTTCGGGCGTGATCGAATCGTCTTCGGTAAGCAGAGAAAGTTTTTCTTCGCGCACGAGATATGCGCGCGATTCACCGACGTGTCCGATGAAAACGTGCGTCCCGACGACCAGTGCGGCGGTCAGCGATGCGCCGCCGGCAACGAAATCATCGTGCGAGCCGCTTTGCGCATAAATGCGGTTGTTCGCATGCGCAAACGCCGCCAACATCAAGCGACGCAGTGTCAGCGCCATGTTGCTGCGCGACGACAGCGTTCCGCTGCGAATCTTACGGCGGAAGAAATCACGAAGGGTTGCAACGGCAGCATCTGCGACGGATCCACGCCCGATCGTTCCAAAACCATCGGCGACCGCGATCAGCGCAACGTCGGGTGCGAGCGCTTCCGAGCAACATGCATCAGCGCTACGCTGATGTTGCGAAATGCCGAGCTCGGAGCCGACCGCTATTTCCATTCGTCCACTCCTACGTAGACAACATCCGTCGAACCTATTCTTACCCGATCCCCCGGATGAAGGAGCGCTTCGCGGACGAGAGATGTTCCATTCAGAAGCGTGCCGTTCCGGCTTCCCAGATCCTCAACATACGCGTCTACGCCCCGCCGTTCAATACGTGCGTGTACACGGCTGACGGTCGGGTCTGCGAGGCTGATCGCGGCGCGGGGAGAGCGTCCGATCAGAAGACTGTGTGCGGCCCGATACCGCCGCCGGTCGCCGCTTTCCTGAACCTCGACCTCGAGTGCAAGCGGCGCGCCGCCCAATTCCTCAGAGGCGGGGACGTCCGACATTCGGCGTCGGGCGGTCAAAGCGGCAAATAATACAAGCGCCACGACGACTCCCAGCGTCCAGAGTCTGGGATTCGCGACCAGGTCAGCCACCGCCGATTTCTATTCTCAACTCGGTGTCCCCGAGCGTCACCGCGTCGCCGGGGACGAGTCGCGTTGGCCCGGCGATGCGCGTGCCATTGACCATCGTCCCGTTCGTGGAGCCGAGATCTTCAAGGACAAGACCGTCGTCGGTTCGCATCAGACGCGCGTGTCGCCGCGAGACGCGCGGATCGACGAGATCGATCCCATCCTCAGAGCCGCGACCGATACTGAGCGTCCCTTCGACCGGCCATGAGGCACCCAGCGGAACGCCGCTCTTCACACGGACTGCATAGCCGCGGGCTGAGGCTTCTTCTTCGTCGCCCTGGACAGGATCGATCGCGACCGTTCCCGCGACGAGCGACTCGTCGGCGTGGAGGATGACGCGCGCGCTCCGCTTCAGCGCGAGGTCGAGCGCCGAAGACGTGCGCTCGAGCAGCACGCTCCAATCCCGCTCCAGCTGGGCGCGCTCACCGTCTAAGCTCGCGAGATCGCGCGGGTGCAATCGAATCAAATAGGTTTCGGCCGGCGCGCTTTCCATCGTCGCAACGAGCTTACGCGCGATTTGCGCCGGCGCGACGTCGCTCGGAAAGATGCGTGCAAACGTCCGCTCGACAAATTGCGCGCAGGCATCCTCAATCGCAGCAAACGGATTCATGCCGGCGCGCCACGTTCGAGAAGCGCGATGAAGAAGCCGTCTCGGCGCTCGATTCCGGGCGGGAAGCGCAAATCGCCGGACGGTAGGCGCCAGACTTCGTACTTCTGTGCGGTTGCCGCGCGCGAAAAATCGGGATGCCGGCGCAGAAACGCTTCGATCTGTCCGTCCGTTTCGACCGGACTGAATGTACAGACGGAATACACGAGCCGGCCGCCGGGACGAACGCGCTGCGAACCGCTCTCGAGCATCTCGGCTTGTAGCAGTCCAAGCCGATCGGGATCGCTGGGTTCTTTTCGCCAGCGCGCTTCGGGCTGGCGTCCGAGGATTCCAAGACCGGAGCAGGGTGCATCAACGAGCACGTAATCTGCGTCTTGCGCAGTGTCGGCCGGCCGAGTGGCATCGGCTTCATGCACCTCGACGCTTTGGAGGCCAAGCGCGCGTAAGTGCGCGACTCTATGCGCGTCGCGTTCGATCGCTTCGAGCGTTCCGCGATCGCCCGTGCGCCCGACGATCTCGAGCGTCTTGTTGCCGCGTCCGCTGCAGAGTTCGACTCCGTGCATATCCGGCTTGGGGTCTAGGACGTCGACCGGAACAGCTGCGATCTCGCCTTGTTGTTCCCAGCGGCCGTCGGCGTCAGCGATCGCTTCCGGCAACGCGTCGACCAGCACGACTTCGGGAACGAGACTCGAGACGTGCGCCGCGATCGAGCGGGCCTGTAACGCTTCAAGCGCTTCGCCGGTCGTCGTGCGGAGCAGGTTGATGCGCAACGCCGCTTGCGACGGCTCGTTCATGCCATGCAGCACCGGCTCGACCTGCGCATCGCCGAAGACTGCGCGCACGCTCGCCACGATCCACGTCGGAAATGAATAGAGCGTCCCGAAGAAGTCATCTTCGGAGTCGAAGTCTTGGCGCAGGGGCGTGCGGCGTTCAGGTTCGAGCTCGCTAAGACGACGCAAAACGGCGTTGACGAGTCCCGCCGTACCGCGATGTCCATGCCGTTTTGCAAGTCCGACGGTTTCGCTGACCGTCGCGTGCGTGGGAACGGCCATACGCGCGATCTGATAGGCACCCAGTCGCAAAATCTCGAGTATCGTGGGTGGGAGTTGCGTCACGCGCGCTCCGACGAATGGCGCGAGCAGCCAATCCAAATAGCGTCGCGCTTTGATCGAGCCGTACGCGAGCTCCGCAGCAAACGCGCGATCGCGCGCATCGAGGTTGGAGCGCGTGGCGTGGTAGTCGAACGATTCGTGCGCGCTGCGCGAACGCCGATCGCGCGGGAACACGTCGCGCACGACGTTCAGTGCCAGCTCGCGTGACGTCATGTTCGCGCGAAAAGCGAGGCTGCGAACGCCTCGCCGCTCATCGCGGCACGGTTGGCGGGTAGGATGCGATCGATGGCAACGGCTCCCTTGCCGCACGCGACGGCAAGCCCGTGCGGAATCCGTGACGGCGTTCCGGGTGCCTGCTCCACACTCGTCTCGAGCGGATGCGTCGCGATGATTTTTGCGCCGATGCCCTGAATGTCGCCGCGCGCACTCGGCTGCGGGGAGAGCGAGCGCACGAGGGCATCTACCTCGATCGCGGGCCGCGCCCAGTCAATTCGCAAATCGTCAGAGCGCAGCGGTCGTGTAAGCGTAGCTTTGATTTCGTCCGGCGTTGCGAGCGTCGTTTGCGCAACCGGCACGAGCTCTCCGCGCTGCGCAAGATCGATTGCCTTGACGAGCGCCTGCGCGCCAAGCTCGGCCAACCGCGCTTCCAGCTCGCCGTACGTTTCCCGAGCGCCGAGTGGGACTTGCTCGCGAACCAGGATGTTGCCGGTATCCATACCGGCATCCATTGCAATGATCGTTACGCCCGTGACGGTACAGCGATCCCGAATCTGCGTTTGCAGCGGCGTCGCGCCGCGATAAAGCGGCAGCAGGCTCGGGTGCACGTTGAATGCTCCGGCGCGTGGGAGATCAAGAATTTGCTGCGAGAGAATCTCGCCGTACGACGCGACGACGAACAGATCCGCATCGAGCGCACGCAGCTGCGGCACGATCTCGCGGACACTTTCGGGCCGCAAAGCGTCGATCCCGAGCTCAGCTGCGGCGATTTTGATTGCCGTCGATTGCAGCTTTTGTCCCCGCCCGGCCGGCCGGTCCGGTTGCGTAACGACGGCGACGATTTGCGTTACGTCGCGCAGCGCTCGCAGACTTGGGACGGCGAACTGGCTCGTCCCAAAAAAGACGCTCTTAAAGATTCACCTTAGATTTCGACGGCTTCGGCTGCTTCGAGCTCTTCTTCCGTAACGGCCGGACGAATATTCTTGGCTTTGTCGACGTACAGAATTCCGTCGAGGTGATCCATCTCGTGCTGCAAGCAGCGCGAAAACAAGTCGCCGCTGGCTTCGGCGGAAATCTTGCGGCCGTTGCGATCGATACCTGCGCACACGACGCGTTCGAAGCGTGTGAGGTCACCGATGAATCCCGGGACCGAAAGACAACCTTCGATCGATTCGATCTCGCCTTCCGTAATCGTAAACCTCGGATTGATGAAAACGAACGGCCCGTGATTTTCATCTTCGTCCTGCAGATCGATCACGAAGATCCGCTTCCCGATATCGATTTGCGGGGCTGCCAGCCCGATTCCCGGGGCGTTGTACATCGTTTCGAACATGTCATCGATCAACTGCTGAAAGAGCGGCTCGCGAAGCTCGTCGAGATCGACTTTCTTCGCGACCTTACGCAGCGTGGGGTGATCGTCGGTCAGAATCGGGCGAATGTAAGGCATGGCAGCGTTGCAAAACATCTTTCGCGCCAAGAGGTTTGCGGGGCCTCCCGAAGCAACCGCGGCTCGTGGTGACGACAGCCGCTCCATCGCCGCCCCGACCATATCCGCTGTGGCCTACGCTCGGAACAATCGTCTTGGTACTGGTTGCCGGCCTCTTCGCGATGATCGTGGCGGCTATCCCAACCGTCATCACCCTTGGCGCCCCAATGAATCCCGGCGACATCGGCGCCAACATCGTCGAGTCGGCCTTTTATCTCGGCGGGCTCGCGGTGCTCGTGCCGTTGCTCGAGCGCGTTTCGCATCGCACGCTCTCACAGCTCGGCGTCAGACCGCTCGACAAATTCTCGTGGGGCATCGTAGCCGTTTCGCTCGTCGTGCTGGTGACGATGCAAGTGGTCTACCAAGCGGTCTTAGGCGCGTTTCATCAGCAGAACCACGTCCAAGCCGGCTTTGAACATTTTCGCGCCACGTCTCCGACCAGCGCCATCATGGTGCTCATCACCGGCGCAGTCATTGCTCCGATCGCCGAGGAGATGTTTTTCAGAGGCCTGATCTTCAACGCGCTTGCAACGCGCATGCCGATGCTCGTCGCAGCCCTGATCAGCGGCGTCCTGTTCGGCCTCGGGCATGGCGATCTCGTGCTCTTTCCTGCGCTCGCGCTCTTTGGGGTATTACAAGCGATCTTTTACCGCATCAGCGGCAACCTGATCGTCCCGATGATCGTGCACGCAGCCAACAACGCGATTTTCCTCACGCTGATGATCGTCATCCCGAGCCCGCGCTAGTAAATCAGGCCGATGCGGTCGGCTTGGAAGTTTCCGTTTGCCCAGAATCCGAACACGCGGATGTACATGCCTTGATGCAGCGTCAGTCCGGTCGGGTTGATGATCGTACCTTGATGCAGGTGAATCGGAACGACTTCACCAGCCGCGCGGACGTCCATCGTGAACGCATTGAAGTAGGTTACCGTGCCGCGTACTTCATGGTCGCCCACGAACGGACCACCGGGGTGCGGCGCAACCGTGACGGGCTGCTCGAAGACGGGCTGCGCCTGTGCGACCACCGGCGCTGCAAACGCCAGCACGCCCAGAGCCAGTGCGATTCCAAGAAAGGGTCGTTTCATCTATTGGTCCTCCGAATAAAGACGGTATGCACGAGGATACGCTTACACGCTCCCAACCGTGCGCAAAACCGTCCGCTTCTAACGGACCTTAAATCAGAACAGCTCGATAGATTGAAACGAAATGAGACGCGCCTCGATCACGGGGCGCACGTTCGCAGGCGCGTATTGCCGGGCGCACGTTTCGATTTCCAAAGGACGTAGGTGCGCCCGGTAATCGCGCCTAGAGAATGTACGCGCTGAGATCCGTGTTGCCGGCGATTTGCGAGAGATGATCGCTCACGTAGGTCGCATCGATGCGGACAGTTCCCGTTTTTTCCGGAGCTTCGAAGCTGACGTCTTCGAGCAGCTTCTCGAGCACGGTGTGCAACCGGCGCGCGCCGATGTTCTCGGTGACGTCGTTAACATGCGTTGCGATCTTGGCAAGCTCGGCGATTGCGTCCGGCGTGAATTCGAGCGTCACGTCCTCGACGCCGAGCAAACCCTTGTATTGTTCGATCAATGCGTTCTTCGGCTGCGTGAGAATCGTTTCGAAGTCGGCGGCCGTGAGCGAATCGAGCTCGACGCGGATCGGAAAGCGGCCCTGCAGCTCGGGAATCAGATCGGACGGCTTGCTGGTATGGAATGCGCCCGCCGCGATAAAGAGCACGTGATCCGTTTTGATCGGCCCATACTTGGTGTTGACGGTGCTGCCTTCGACGATCGGCAGAATATCGCGCTGCACGCCTTCACGTGAAACGTCGGGACCACCGCCGCGACCGTCTCGCCCCGCGACCTTGTCGAGCTCGTCGATGAAAATGATGCCGTTCTCGCCTGCGCGGCGTAGCGCTTCGCGCTTGACCGCGTCCATGTCGATCAGCTTCTGTTCTTCTTCTTGCGCGAAGATACGGCGGGCCTCGGCCACGGTAACGCGCTTGTGCACGCGCCGCTTCGGCAGCAATCCGCCGAGCATCTCGCCGATATCGGCCTGCCCGCCGGATGAATCGCCGCCGATCACGCCGATCGGCATCGATGCCGACTCTTCGACTTCGACGTCGACGAGCCGCACGTCGTAGAATCCACGTAACACGTCGGCGCGAGCCTGTTCGCGCTTGTCTTGCACGTTCGGATCGGGTGGAGATTGTGGCGGTGCTTGCGTCTGCGTTGCCGTCGCGCCCGAAAAGCCGGTGCCGCCGAAAATCGAACCGAGCGCCGCAAATGGATTCTGCGCGGATTGTGGAGAGGGCGCGCGCGTATCGGGGTAGAGCAAATCGACGACGCGTTCGACCGCATTGTGATCGGCGGGCTCGATGACTTCTGCGCGGCGCTCTTCGCGCACCATGTGAACCGCCGCTTCAACCAAATCGCGAACCATCGACTCAACGTCGCGCCCAACGTAGCCGACCTCGGTATATTTGGTGGCTTCGACTTTGATGAACGGGGCGTTTGCGAGCGCGGCCAGACGCCGCGCAATTTCGGTTTTGCCGACGCCGGTCGGGCCGATCATCAAAATGTTCTTCGGACTGACTTCGGCGCGCAGCTCGTCGGGTAACCGCTCGCGGCGATAGCGATTGCGCATCGCGATTGCAACGGCACGCTTCGCATTTGCTTGCCCGACGATGTACTTGTCCAGCTCCGCGACGATTTGACGCGGCGTAAGTTCCGGCATGTTCCTAGAGCATCTCCACCGTGATATCCGCGTTTGTATAGATGTCGATCTTTCCCGCGATCTCGAGCGCCTTACGCGCGATCTCTTCGGGCGTGAGCGACGTGTTCTGAGCCAGCGCGATCGCGGCTGCCTGCGCGTACGGTCCGCCGCTTCCCACGGCTGCAATGCCGTCATCCGGTTCGATGACGTCGCCCGTCCCCGAAAGTACGAAGAGATGCTCGGACGTGCCGACGATCAAGAGCGCTTCGAGCCGGCGTAACGCGCGGTCTTGCCGCCAATCCTTCGCAAGCTCGACAGCGGCTCGCACGATGTTGTTCTTGTACTCGTTGAGCTTCGATTCGAATTTCTCGAGCAGCGTTATTCCGTCGGCTGCAGATCCGGCAAAACCCGCGATCGCACGACCGTCGGCGATTCGGCGCACCTTGCGGGCGCTGTGCTTCATGACGGTCTTATCGAACGTCACTTGCCCGTCGCCGGCGACCGCCAGCTTGCCGTCGCGAAGGACGGCGAGAATCGTTGTGGAGTGAAAACGTGATGGCACTGCCTGCACTACCCGATAGAAGCTAGCAAGGTTCCGTGTGCCGCTTCCCATGCGGCAATCCGGTCGAGCGCCCTCTCGGCGAGAACGCGATGACGCTCGCGCTTGCCACGCGGCAGATCGGCTCCGGTGGAAAAGTACGCCCACGTGACGTTCGCGGGCTGGAAATCGTGCGTCGCGGTGTTCTGGACGTGCGCGACGACCGCGCCAAGCGCCGTGTCGGCGGGCACGTCGATCGGTTCCATGCCGAGCAGCTCGCGCGCTGCAGCGCGACCGGCAATCATCCCGCAGGCGGCGGCTTCAACATAGCCTTCGGCACCCGTAACCTGGCCCGCAAACGAAACGCTTGGATGCGAGAGCAGCCGGAAAAACCGGTCGAGCAGTCGCGGGCTATCGATGAATGTGTTTCGATGCATCACGCCGAGACGCAGCCATTCCGCATTCTCGAGGCCCGGGAATCGTCCGAAGACTTCTTTTTGCGCCGGCCACGTCAGCCGCGTTTGAAAGCCGACGAGATTGAGCGCGCTACCCGCGGCGTTCTCCTTGCGGAGTTGGACGACGGCGTAGGGCACTTTGCCCGTGCGCGGATCGGCAAGTCCGACTGGCTTGAGCGGACCAAAGCGCAATACGTCCTCACCGCGATCCGCCATTTCTTCGATCGGAAGGCAGCCTTCGAAGTAGCTGACTTTCTCGAACTCTTTGAGCTCGTGCCGCGGCTGCGAGCGTAGGTCGCTTATGAATTGCAAGTACGCGTCGCGATCGAGCGGGATGTTGAGATAGTCATCGCCGCCGCCCTTGTCATAACGCGACTTGCGGTACATCTTGGATTCGTCGATCGAATCGGTCGCGACGATCGGCGCCGCGGCGTCGTAGTAGTGCAGACGACCGCCGCCGACGAGATGATCGATCGAATCAGCGAGGCCGGCTCCGGGCAGCGGTCCGCACGCGACGATCGTGCGGCGGTCGAGCGGGATCTCGTGGATCTCCTCGCGGCGCAGCGTGATCCGCGGATGCTCGCTTATCTGCGATTCGATCTCGCCGCTGAACAAGAGGCGATCGACCGCCAGCGCTCCACCGGCCGGGACGGCGTGCTTGCGCGCCGCGGTCAGGATCAGCGAGCCGGAACGATGCAGTTCTTCTTTTAAAAGGCCGACTGCGTTCTCGAGCGCCGCGCCGCGCAGCGAATTGCTGCAGACGAGCTCCGCGAGCGAATCGGTTTGATGGGCTGGTGAACGGCGCCCGGGCCGCATCTCATAGAGCTCGACCTGAACGCCCGTTTCCGCTGCTTGCCACGCGGCCTCGCAGCCGGCAAGGCCGCCGCCGATCACGACAAGCGACTTAGACGGGGACATGCTCCAAATCGGCTTCGACCTCGTCAGCCGAGGCCGACGTGCCGCCTTCGATTTGCTCGCCGCTGCGATCTTTAGCGCCAAGCTGCGAGAGATCGTGTTCGCGATCGTTCGAGCACTCGAGGCGTACGTTTCCGCCGCGGCGCGTTTTGGCGACGACGTACGATCCGCACACCGGGCACGGCTCGGGAATCACGCGATCCCACGATACAAAATCACAGGCCGGATAGTTTGCGCAGCCGTAAAAGATGCGGCCCTTGCGCGATTTGCGCTCGACGATCATGCCGCCGTCTTTGGGACACAAGGCGCCAGTGTCTTTGAGAATCGGCCGCGTCGTCTTGCACTCGGGATAACCCGTGCACGAGATGAAGCGCCCGAAACGTCCCGTCTTGATCACCATGGGACGCCCGCACTTCGGGCAGATATCGTCGGTCGGCTCGTCGCGGATTTCGAGTTTCGGAAGCTTCTTCTCGGCTTCTTCCAGCTCGAGCTTGAAGCCGCCGTAGAATTCCGAGAGCAGGAGGCGAGTCGGTTCCCAATCGCCATCCGATTCCTCGATACGATCGAGTCGCTGTTCCATGTTCGCCGTGAAATTGACATCGACGATATCCGGAAAATGCTCGACCAGCAGATCGTTGACCGCAAAGCCGATCTCGGTCGGATGGAAGCGCCTCTCGAGTTGTTCGACGTAGCCGCGCGCCTGAATCGTTTCGACGATCGTGCTGTACGTCGACGGCCGGCCGATCCGATTTTCCTCGAGCGCACGCACCAGCGTCGCTTCGGTGTAGCGCGGGGGCGGTTCCGTGAAATGTTGTTTCGGGTCGAGAGCGCGCAGATCGAGTGATTGCTCCGCCTGCATCGCCGGCAGCATCACGCGCGGCTTGGACGTCTTGCCGTTCTTGCTCTTGGCCGGGGCAGCAGCGGCGGCGTCGGCGCTTTCCTCCGTGCTCTCATCGTACACGGCGGTAAAGCCGGCGAACTTCAGCACGCTCCCCGTGGCGCGGAAAACGTGCGTGTGATCGCCACCCTTGGCTTCGCAATCGACGGTCGTCTGATCGTAGACCGCGGCTGCCATCTGCGATGCGACGAAGCGCTCCCAAATGAGCGTATACAAACGAAGCTCGTCGCGCTTGAGGAATTGCGACATACGCTGGGGCGTCCGCTCGACGGACGTCGGGCGGATCGCTTCGTGCGCATCCTGCGCGCCTTCGCGCAGCTTGGGCTGGCGGAACGGCCCGACGAAATCTTTACCGTAGGTCGTCTCGACGTAGCTGACCGCCGCTTCGCGCGCCGTATCCGCGATACGGGTCGAATCGGTGCGCATGTACGTGATCAGACCGATGGTCCCTTCGGACCCCAAGTCAACGCCTTCGTACAGCCCCTGCGCGAGCTGCATGACGCGCCGGACGCGAATCCGCAACCGGCGTGAAGCTTCTTGTTGCAGCGTCGACGTCGTAAACGGCGGCGCAGGATTGCGACGCTGCTCGCGCTGCTTGATGCTGGCGACGCGCCATGGCGCGCGCTCGACCGCGGCGACGATCTCGTCGGCCAAGGCTTGATTCGGGATTTCGATCCGCTCGCCATCACGCGAGTAAAACTCGGCGGGGAAGCTCAGGTCGCCGGATCCCGGCGCGAGCGTTGCCGTAATCGACCAATACTCTTTGGGGTTGAACGCCTGAATTTCGCGCTCGCGATCCACGACCAGCCGCACCGCCACAGACTGAACGCGCCCAGCCGAAAGGCCCCCACGCAACTTGGCCCAGAGCAGCGGTGAGATCTTATAGCCGACCAGGCGATCGAGAATGCGCCGCGCCTGCTGCGCGTTCACGAGCGGGATATTGATCTGGTGGGGATCTTTGAGCGCGGCGAGGGTCGCATCTTTCGTGATTTCGTGCAGCTCGATGCGCTTTGGATCTTGCAGCTTTAGGAGCTCGGCCAGATGCCAGGCAATCGATTCGCCTTCGCGGTCGGGGTCGGTCGCGAGATACACATCGGTCGCCGTTTTGACGGCCGCGCGCAGCTCTTTGATAATGTCGCCCTTCCCTTTAATAGTGAGATATTTGGGAATGAAGCCGTTATCGACGTCGACGCCAAGCGTGCTTTTTGGAAGATCGCGAACATGACCCACTGAGGCTTTAACTGCGTAACGCCCCGGTAGGAATTTCTTGATCGTACGCGCTTTGGTCGGCGACTCTACGATTATGAGCGGCCTCGCCAAGCTATCTAGCCTCCCTCAGAAAATGGAGCAACCCGCCCCAAAAAAACGCCCTCAGTATAGCGCCCGTGTCAAGCGGGTGTCGAGGAAGGCGAACACATCGCGCGACAAAAGTTGCATAAAACGTCGCTCCGGTGTACGATGCAAGCAACTGTGTCGCCGCTTGGCGGTCGGCACAACCTTTTCCGACTCGGAGGAGTAATGGACGATAGTACGATGGGCTTGGTAGCGCCCGCACCGGCGAAAAAGAAACGTCGTCGCCGGAAAAAGAAGGCAGTGGTCGCAGTCAAGAAGAGCAAAAAGAGCGGTCGCAAAAAGGCCAGCAAGAAAAAGGCCGGCAAGAAAAAGGGCGGCGCCAAAAAGAAAAAAGGCGGACGCAAAAAGAAAAAGGGCGGCGCCAAAAAGAAAAAGGGCAGCGCCAAAAAGAAAAAAGGCGGACGCAAAAAGAAAAAGGGCGGACGCAAAAAGAAGAAATAGCGCCGACCGGCCGTAAAAATTTAAGAGCGATTCTCACGAATCGCTCTTTTTTTATACTGCGATCGCGGCTGCGGAGGACGCGACGTCGGGCGCTTTTCCACCGTGTTCTTCGACCCAATGACACGCGGTAAAATGTCCGCCGCCGTAGTCCGTGAAGGCCGGAACTTCCGTTTTGCAACGCTCGAACGCAACGGGACAACGCGTGTGAAAACGGCAGCCCGGAGGCGGATTTACGGGCGATGGAATGTCGCCTTTGAGCACGATTCGCTTGCGCTGACGCTCCTTGACGGGGTCTGGAATCGGAACTGCCGACAGTAGCGACTGCGTGTACGGATGCAGCGGATTCTCGTAGAGCGCATCCCGGTCGGCAAGCTCGACGATCTTCCCGACGTACATTACGGCGACACGCGTCGCGATATGCCGGATCACGGAGAGATCGTGCGCGATGAACAGATACGTCAGGCCGAGCTGCTGCTGCAGGTCTTCGAGCAAATTGATGACCTGCGCTTGAATAGAAACGTCGAGTGCCGAGACCGGCTCGTCAGCGACGATGAATTTCGGCCCGACTGCAAGCGCGCGCGCGACGCCCACGCGCTGACGCTGACCACCCGAGAATTCGTGCGGATAGCGGTTCGCATGGTACGGCTGCAAGCCGACCATCTTGAGCAAATCTTGGCACTTTTCTTCGGCCGCTTTGCCCTTAGCGATGCCGTGAATCTCGAGAGGCTCCGTAATGATGGCACCGACCGTCATACGCGGATTGAGACTCGCGTAAGGATCCTGAAAGATGATCTGCATCTCTTTGCGCATCGCGCGCAGATCGGAGCCGGCGAGATGCGTGATGTCGCGGCCCTCGAACTCGATCGTTCCTTTGGTCGACGGCGTCAAGCGCAAGATCACGCGGCCGGCAGTCGTTTTTCCGGAGCCCGACTCGCCGACCAAACCCATCGTTTCGCCCGCGCGAATCGCCAGATCGATCCCGTCAACGGCGCGCACGTCGGCGACGTGACGCGAGAAAACCCCGGCATTTATTGGAAAATACTTGAAAAGATCGCGGACGACCAGGATGTCCGCGCTCACGTCGCAAGCTCCTGAGGCGTCTCGGCGACCGCATCGAGCGAGACGGTCGGTGCGCTCTCGACCGGCAGCGTCCGATAGTCCTCGGTACGCTTGTCGTAGAGCAAGCAACGCGCAACGTGGCCGTCCTTGAAGTCGAACAGCGGGACCGGTTCGTCGCAAATCGGCATACGGTAGCGGCACCGCGCCGCAAAGCTGCAGCCGCTCGGAAGCCGCAAGAGATTCGGCGGTTGGCCCTCGATCGGCACGAGACGCTTATGCTCTTTGTCATCGAGACGGGGCAACGATTCAAGCAGACCTAGCGTATACGGCATCTTCGGCGAGGCGAAAATCTGGTCGGCGGTGCCGTATTCGACCATGTCGCCGGCATACATGACGAGCACGTTTTTGCACGTCTCCGCGACGACGCCCAAATCGTGCGTAATCAGAATGATCGCCATCCCCAAGCGCTGCTGCATTTCGTTCATCAGCTCGAGGATCTGAGCCTGAATCGTCACGTCGAGGGCGGTGGTCGGCTCGTCCGCGATCAGCACTTCCGGATCGCACGAGAGCGCCATCGCAATCATGACGCGCTGCCGCATGCCGCCCGAAAACTGGTGCGGGTAATCCTTGATCCGCTTTTCCGGGACGGGAATCTTCACGAGCCTCAGCATCTCGATCGACTTGTCCCAAGCGTCTTTCTTCGACAGCTTCAGGTGGAGCTGCACCGCTTCTGCAATTTGTTCGCCGACCGTCAACACCGGATTGAGCGAGGTCATAGGATCCTGAAAGATCATCGCGATGTCTTTCCCGCGGATCTTTCGCATCTCCGATTCGCTCTTCTTCAGCAGGCTCTGGCCTTTGAAGTTGATCTCACCGCCGTCGAAACGGCCGGGTGGCGAGGGGATGAGACGCATGATCGAAAGCGCGCTGACCGATTTGCCGCTTCCGGACTCGCCGACGATACCGAGCGTCGAGCCCTTTTCGATCGCATACGAGAGGCCGTTTACGGCCCGGACGATTCCGTCTTCAGTCTTGAAGCTGACGCGAAGGCTTTTGACCTCGAGTAAGCTCACGCGACGATCAGATCCCGGTCAGGGAGAGCAGCGTGCCGAAAAAGATGAAGCTGATCGCGACGAACGTGGTGAACCGCGCGATCTGCGCGTCGCCGCCGAAGCGTCCGCGGTACGCGCTCTCGGTACGACCACCGATCGTCCCGGAGAGGCCTTCTTGTTTCGTCGTTTGGATAGCGAGCAACCCGATCAACAAAACTGCCGAGAAAATGAATATCCCGGCAAAGGCGTGCGTCAACCACGGCGCGTTCATAGCAAGCGCGCTGCGTGACGGGTTGAGCGCGTGTTGGAGCTGTTGCTGAAACTGGGCCTGCTGTTGCGGGCTCAGCGTCGCCGTTGCAGCTGCGCTGGCCGCCGCAACAGGGGCAGTCGGAGCCGCTAAAAAGGCCAGTATCCCTGAAATCACGACGCCTCCCATTTGACGGGACGTTCTACCCCGCCTTCGGGGTGTTTTAGACGGATGCCGGTGTGCCGAGCGGCGTGCGAATTCGCTCTACGATCGCTTCGGCCGACAATCCGACCTGTGCGCGTTGCTTGGGCTGTGAATTCTGCTGCATCAAGACGTTCGGGCATCCAATCCGCTCGACGCTCGTACGAATGCGCCGATCGTTGAATAGCTCGACGACGGCCGATCCGAAACCACCATCCAAGCTGTGCTCTTCGAGCGTTATGAGACGATCGTGGGTCAGCGCCAGCTCGCAAAGCAACCGCTCGTCCAGCGGTTTCGCGAAACGCGCGTTGACAACGGTCGGCGCCGTCCAGCCGGCGGCGATAAGCAAATCGCGCGCATCAAGTGCGAGATCGACGCAATTCCCGAAGGCGACGAGTGCTGCGCCGCTTCCCTCGTGCAAGACCTCAGCCTTGCCCTGCTCGATTGGGGCGAGGGGAATCTGATGCTTACCGCTCGTGCTGCCACGCGGATAGCGAATTGCAACCGGCGTGCCGAGCGATACGGCGTGCGCCATCATCGGAAGCAGCTCATCCTCGTTGCGCGGCGCCATGACGGTCATGTTCGGAAGCGTGCGCATGTACGCGATGTCGTACAAGCCCATGTGCGTCGGACCGTCGTCGCCGACGAAGCCGGCGCGGTCCATGCAGAAAATCACGGGCAGGTTCTGCACGACCACGTCGTGGACGATTTGATCGTACGCGCGTTGCAAGAACGTCGAGTATATCCCGACGATCGGCCGCAATCCCGAGGCCGCGGCGCCCGCCGCAAAACACACCGCATGCGCTTCCGCGATGCCGACGTCGAAATAGCGATCCGGAAAGCGCTTGTGAAATTTGGCAAGCTGCGTGCCGTCCGGCATCGCAGCGGTGATCCCGATGATGCGAGAATCTTTTTCCGCTAAATCGATCAGCGCATCGGCGAAGGCTTCCGAATGCGATTTGCGCGCGCCGGCCTTCTTCTCGATCTTGCCGTTCTCGATATCGAACGCGCCGCAACCGTGGAACGTCCGCGAGTCGAGCTCAGCCGGATCGTAGCCTTTTCCTTTAACGGTATGGACGTGCACGAGGACCGGTCCCTTGACCTGGCGTGCATTCGAGAGAACGTCGATCAGCGTGTCGTAATCGTGGCCGTCGATCGGCCCGATGTAGCGGAAGCCCATCTCTTCGAAGATGACGCCGGCTTTGTGTTCCGGCGACCAAAACCGCATCGTTGCGACCTCGCCTGTCGTGATCGCGCGCCCGACCGCACTTCCGAACGGCATGCGTCCAAGGACATCTTTGACTTTTTGGCGCGCCGTATTGTACAGCGGCTTCGAACGCAGGACGGCAAGATAAGAAGCAATCGAGCCGACGTTCGGTGCGATCGACATCTCGTTGTCGTTCAGAATAACGATCAGATTGGATTTGAGCTGACCCGCATTGTTGATCGCTTCGTAGGCCAAGCCGCCCGTCAAGGCACCGTCACCGATCACCGCGACGACGGTATGATCGAGGCCCGCGAGGTCGCGTGCTTTTACCATTCCGAGTGCAGCGGACACCGACGTCGATGCGTGTCCCGCACCGAATACGTCGTAGACTGACTCGCTGCGCATCGAAAACCCTGAGATGCCGCCGCCTTGCCGCAAGGTCGGAAAGCGATCCCGGCGTCCGGTCAGCAGCTTGTGCACGTAGCTCTGATGGCTGACGTCCCACACGATCTTGTCCTCGGGTAGATCGAGGACGTTGTGCAGTGCGAGCGTCAGCTCGACGACGCCCAGGTTCGGCGCGAGATGGCCGCCGGTTTTCGAGCAAACATCGACCAGTGTGGTTCGAATGTCGCGCGCGAGTTCGTCGATCTCCTCACGCGTCAGTCC
Source organism: Vulcanimicrobiaceae bacterium (assembly GCA_049520515.1). Classification (GTDB taxonomy): domain Bacteria; phylum Vulcanimicrobiota; class Vulcanimicrobiia; order Vulcanimicrobiales; family Vulcanimicrobiaceae; genus JAFAMS01. The sequence continues at coordinate 207,454 of JBEKPS010000003.1, read as the reverse complement.
TTTGATGTCGGCAGGGTTCGAGATGCGGTCGAGGATCATATGGGGCCCCTTTTTTCGATCTGCCCTTCGCATACCCCGTTGAAGGCGGCCAACTCCCTCGCACGGTAGCTTTCCAAGCAATGGCCGAAGGGCAAATTCGGGCGCCCGCAGACGCGAGGCGTTCGGGGCGCGCGTTGCGGGACGTCGCCCGCACCGTTTCCACGGTATGCAATCCGTTTGTCGTCCCGCTCGTTCTCTTCGTCTTATTGTGCGCCGGAACGACACATACGTTTGGGCAATTCTGGTACCGCCTGAGCGTTTGCGCTGTCTTCACGTCGGTCGGGCCGATGCTTTTCTTGCTCTGGCTCTATTCGACCGACCGCATCACCGATTTGGACATGTCAGACCGGGACGAGCGGCGCAAGGTCTTCACCGTCTTCATCGTTTTCTATGTGATCGGCACGGCAACGCTGCTGTTCACGCACGCACCAGCGATCCTAACCGCCTCGATGGCCGGCTACACTGCCGCCGCAATCGTCGTACAACAGATTACTCGATTCTGGAAGATCAGCACGCATGCGGTTGGGATCACGGCGCCGGTCGTCGCGCTGACCTACCTGTATGGCTGGGATCCGTTGCCGTTCTTGATCTTGGTTCCGCTGGTCGGCTGGTCGCGCGTCTATCTCAAAGCACACACGATCGCACAGGTCTGCGCCGGGACGCTGCTCGGTGCGGTCTCAGTCGTGCTGTTCTTCCAAATCTTCCACGTCAATTAAGATGGCTCGTGCACGCATGAGCCACGCGCGGGCCGTTTCGCCGTCGCGCGGCGGATAAAATATGAAGCCTCGCCCGCGCAGCTCGCGGTACAGCTGATCGTCGCTGAGCTTCGCGCCGAGCAGCGCGTCGATCTCTGCGACCGCGCGGGCCACGTCGTGGGGTGGTGCCTGCTCGCGATACGCGCGGATCGCCGCCTCGACGCTCGGATAGCTCAGGTCGTAATCTTGGTGCAGGTAGGCACGGAACATCGTCGTTAGCTGCGTCATCGTGCGCTCGGATACGCCGTGATCACGGTGTAGCCGCCTGGAAGCGACGGACGATGCTCGAGGATGACGTCGGCGTCGGCGCTTCGCTGGAATGCGTCCGTGTCGTAGCGAAAGACGCGCCCTACCTCGTGATCGAAATGGACATGTAAATCAAGGTTTCCGCCACGATTTGCACCCATCCAGCGCGCGATTTTCCCTTGATTTTCCTGGAATGCAGCATCGACGGTCTGCTGCGCGGTACGGGCATCGTCGAAGCACGAAACGTCATGGTGCGTGCGCACGGCGCGGTCGCGCAGAGCCTCGTCAGCAAGCCCAACGTGCCGCCGCAACGTGTGTCCGTTTTCGCCTTCAATCGCACGCAAATCGACGCTGCGATAGCCTTCGGCCACGGCAGCGCTCGTCTCGATTCGATCGATCGAGAGCGAAAGCACGGGTGTCGTCGCGGAAGGCAAGCACGCTTTGAAGCCGTCCTCGCCGAGTACGCCGCTCGCGCCCGTGACGGCGCGAAAGTCGATCGCCACCCGCTTGTGATAGCGGGCGGCGATTGCCTACATGTTGCCGATGCGCGTCAGAATGTCGTGGGCGACTACGACGTGCGGATTCTCCTGTGCCAAGAGCGCACGAACGGCGGACGCAAATGCCAGCGGGTCGCCCGTCGTCGCGTAGAGCGTCGTACCGCTGCCTTCGGGGATTCGACGTTCTGCGACCAGCTTTACCGTGGCATCCGCTTGGGCAATGGCGGGATCGAGCCGGACCAAACCGTCGCCGAAGATCTCATTAAAATGTTGGTCCAGGATCGGATAGTGTGTGCAGCCGTAGACGAGCACGTCGAGGTCGCGCGAAAATGGTTCACACGCCTCCTCAACAGCGGCACGGACGGCACGACCGCTGTAGCGTCCGGCTTCGACGAGCGGAACGAGTGCGGGCGCGGCGACCTCTTCAACGCGAACGCCCGGAATGCGCGCGCGAATTGCGTTGCCGTAGGCCCCCGTTCGGGTCGTGACCGTCGTGGCGAGAACTCCAACCTTGCTTGCACCAAGCGCCGCAATTGCTTCGGCAGCGTTGTCGATCAGGTTCAAAACCGGTACACTCGACGACGGCCAGCCGTGCTTCACCCCGACTGCGCACGTCGTGTTGCAGGCGACGACAATCGCGTCTGAAGCGGCGTCCTGCAGATAACGCATGTTGTCGCGCAAAAATCCGACGAGCTCGTCTTCGCTGCGATCGCCGTACGGCACGTGCGCTTGATCGGCGAGATACGTTATGTCGTGACGTGGCAACCGGCGCCGCAATTGCTGAAGTACGGTCAATCCGCCGAGGCCGGAGTCAAAGATCCCGAGCATGTATTCTCGTTAGAAGCTCCCCTGTTGCACCGAGACTGAGCTTGAGGGTTTGCCGGCGTAGTCCTTGATGCCGTCGGCGATGCCTATTGCGATTTGCTGCCGAAAATCCGACGAACGTAAACGCACTGCGTCTGCGGCATTCGACACGAACGCCGTCTCGATCAACGCCGCCGGCATCGTGGTGCGATGAATGACGTAGAAGCGCTCGCGAACGACTCCGTCGTCCTTGGTTCCAAGCAACGCGATCAAGCGAGCCTGAATCGCTGCGGCCAGCGGTCGATCTTGCGGCTTATAGTAATACGACGTCGTCCCACTCGGCACGCTGGATGTGCTCGAGTTGGCGTGAATTGAGACGAACATCCGCGCCCCCGCATTGTTCGCGACGTCGACGCGCGCTTGCAGCTCCGCAACGTCGGAAGCGTTCGGTCCCGACACGTCGCGATCGGTATCGTGCGTCATTCGTACGGTCCAACCGCGCGCCACGAGCAGCGTTCGCAAGCGTATGGCAATGTCGAGCGCGATGTCTTTCTCAACCAATCCGTTGTGCATGGCGCCCGTGTCGCTGCCGCCGTGTCCGGGATCGAGCACGATCAAACGCGGATTCGAACCTGGTGGCGGAACCGCGCCCGGAGGCGCCGTGATGTCGGACGGCGTCGCCGTCGGCACGACCGCAACGTTGCCGGCGCCGCCCGTGAGGCCACTGCCGACTTGCGCAATGAAATCGCCCGTCGCGTCGATGTCTGCGACCGTGATCGTCACACCTTGGGCATCCGGGATGATATCGAGACGGCGGTTCGGCGTCATCGTCATCGCGAACCGCACCGTCGGAACGGCCGACGTTGCAAGCTGATTGATTCGATAGCTTTGGACGAACGCGACCGTCGGACGGTCATCGCGCGGCGCAGACGTCAACGCCGCATTCGGGAAATCAATGTAGAAACGGTCGATCCCAAGGCGATGCCATTCAAATGAAACACCAGGCGACGTCGCAATGTGAATGAGCAGCGCGTCCGGAGCCGGATTTTCTACGTCGAGTCCGGTCACGGCGGAGGCCGTGGCCGGTGAGGATGCGATGGAGGGCGTCGTTACCGCCGTCGGCACGGCAGTCGGAATCGCGGCTGCGGTCACCAGAACAGGCGGAGCGAGCGACGGGGTAGGCGTCTCGACCGCTGCGGCTACGCTCCGGTAAATCGGGCTTAGGCCCTGCGCTGGGATCGGAATCCCAGTCTGCGCAACGTCTTGCGCCCCAAAGGCGAAGTCCAATTCGTTGCGGCTGCTCGACGGTAAGAGAGAGCGCGCTGCGCCCGGCGCCGTCTGAAAGGTCACGACCGTCGTTGGGTTGCGGCTGTTGCCGGCGACCGTAATGTCGATGCGCCCGAGGCCCGGTAAATCGACCGCACGCGACGGCTGTAGCGTCGATGACACGCCCCTGAAAACGAGCGTCATCCGCCCGGGCTCATCGATATCTTTTGTGAAGCGCAGCGGCGTTCCACCGATGAGCGAAACGATCGTACGGCGTCCTTCGGCGCGGAGATTGAGCGAGCCGATTTGCGGCTGCAAGACGTAGTCCGAACCCTCGGGAACCGGCTCAACGTACAGCGCGCGCGCGAGGGTGAGAAACGGCAGATAGACATCGTTGCCGTCGATGTATGCGCGCAGCGGTACGCTCTCACCGCCGGAGCTGGTTTGAAAGTGCGGCACACCAAGCGTAAATGTCAGCGTGCGACGATCGGCAGTTGTGACGACGACGTACCGCGAGCTTGGCTCCCAAGAGAGCGTCGCTCCGACGCGGGCAAGAAAACGTTGGAGTCCGGGATCGCTTCCCCGAACCGCGATCTCGCCGTCAACGCGATCGGCGTGTTCGAAGATCAATTGCGTTCCGGCAAACCAGAAAACCGGAACCGTCGCAGTCGATTGCGCGCTTACCGGTGTGGCTGCAAATGCCGAGCACAGAGCGAGCAGCGCGAGCGCTGCTGACTTACCAGCTCGAACGCGAAAGCGGCTCATCGAGCTCCAAATGGCCTCCAGGCAGAGTTGCGACGCGCGAACCATCGACGCGAACCGAAACGGCGTTGACGCCGTGAATCGCGGTCAACGTCCAGACAAGCGATTTGAACATCCCGGCTTCGTCCGAGCTTCCGCCGCCATATTTGTTGACGTCGCCGGAGAGGTCGACGATGGCGGTGCCGTCGTGAATATCCAGCGAAAGCAAATGCGTACCAGCTGGAAAGCGTATACCCTCGACGTTTGGCGGCGGTCCCGCAACCGCTTGTGTTGCGGCGTAGAACGCGATACTTTGCGTGTCGTGCGCTGTGCCGAGGGTCACACTGTACGGGACCTCAGTCGTGCCGTCGTACTTCGTGTAGTACACGGTTACCGTACCGCTCTTGACGTTGTTGCCGCCGCGGTGACCGAAATAGAACCAACCCGCAGCAAGAGCAAGAACGAATACCGCAATGAGAGCGAGACCGCGCAAGAATCGCACGGAATGTTTGCTTCGACTTTGGGCCGATTCTGCCTGTTATGCGGGAGCTAAGATTTCGGTGAGACGCTCCGCGGCAAGCTCAGGACTACTGAGAACGGGCTTCGATAGATTCGCAGGCAGCTTCGCGACGAGCGGCGACATGCTGACTTGCGCGAGAAGCGCGACGTCGACGCGCTCGAGCAGCGAAGGCAACGCATCCAAGAGTATGCGATCGTGCGCATCTCGATCACCGCGGCGCAACGCTTCCATCGCCTCGGGATGAAAGCTTGGAACGATCTCGATAGCTGTTCCGGTGCGAGCAGCTGCTTCGTTGAGCAAGACGACTTGCTGATCCAGTCCCGCTTGCACGGTGGCGAGCACGCCGATACGGCTTCCAAGCGTAATCGCTTTGTCGACCATGGTCTGATCGACAGCCATGATCGGGAGCGAACCGAACCGCCGGCGCATCTCGGGAACCGCCGTCGAATACGCGGTGCACGTCAGCAAAACCGCGTCCACATTGGCTTTTTGCAGCAGTCCGATGACGTCGGCCATGCGATCGAGCGTCTGGGGAACGAGGCCGCCTAACCGCTCAGCCTCGCAAAGTAGCCCTTCGTCGAGCAGATTGATGATGCGAACGCCCGGTAGGCGACGTGCGAGGACGTCATTCATCGGTGCGAGCGCCGGCAGAACTGCGTGAACCAAGCCAACCGTCTTCATCTCAGGGAAGCGCCGGCAGGTTCATAACGTTTCTCAAAAAGCCGTGAGAATAACGTGCGCAACGCTCTCCGTCTGGGAATTGCTTGCACTCAACGGAGATCCAACCGTCGTATCCAACCGCACGCAATGTCTCGAAGACATCGACCCAATTGAAGATGCCCAGTCCGGGTGGAAGACGGTTCGCGTCGCTGACTTGCACGAACGTCATGTAACCGCTCAGCATGCCGAACACGAGCGCAGCCGGGATGCTTTTCTCCACCAAACCTTGGTGATGAATGTCGGCTTCGAACGTGAGATTCTTTGCGCTGAATGACGTGATGAATTCGACGGTCTCGGCCAGAGTGTTGAGCGTATCGAGATTGTACACGTGCTGCGGTTCGAGAACGATCTTCACGCCTTGACGTTCGGCGTACGGTAGCAGCTCCTCGAGTGCAGCGCGGAACCAACCGACACCGGTCTTTCGATCCGGCGCCCATTTTGCTTGTCCGCGAAAACGTCCGATACTCGAATCGACGCCGTAACGCGCTGCCAGATCGATGACAGTCTTATAACGTTCGATCGCGCGCTTACGCAGCTCCGGTTCCGGCGACATGAAGTACATGTTGTCGGTCTCGCCGATCACGCCGGTCGAGACCGCGCAGATCACAAGTCCCGCGTCTTTGACTTGCTTCTCGAACGCCACCGTATCGAATGCCGCGGGATCGCGCGTTTGCAGCTCGACACCGTCGTAGCCCATCTTCGCGAGTGCCGGAAGGATCGTCGCATGGTCGCCGATCCATGCCATCGGCATGCGCGTCACCTCGGGTGTGACGATCGTATAGGCGAGTTTCACGCTGTTACTCCCGAGCGGGTTAAATCGAAGGTCGTCAGGTCGTCGAAGTCTTCGCCGAGACGCGCCGTCAAGGCGCATCGCAATGGCTCACGCTCGTGGACGTGCGACCCGTCGAAGCTGCAGCACCGGTCGTGACCGAAGACGATGACGTTCTCGGGATTTGAGGCCGCGCGCTCACGCACGCGCCGGATCGCATCCTCGCTGCGCGCGAGGTCGAGCGTCATGTCGACACGCTGCGAGCACAGCTCGGCACCGTTCTTGATTGCATCGCCCGTGTAGATGTACTCGCCGCGCGCACCTTGCGCCACGTAGGCCATGTGTCCGGGCGTATGTCCCGGCGTCGCAATCGCTTCGATCCCCGGTACGATGACATCGCCGTCGCCGATCCGCGACACATTCGAGTACGTCAACAGCTTCTCAACATGAAACTCCGCAATCGGGTACTTGCCGATGGGCTGCTCAGCGGCCCATTTCAACTCCGCATCGCCGATAAACACCTCGGCCTTCGGAAACATTGCAAAGTTGACGCAATGATCCCAGTGCGAATGCGTGATGGCCACGGCCGTGATGTCCCCGAAATCCAGACCCGCGTCACCGAGCCGCTTCCCCAAAACATCCCGGTGCATATAATGCCCCGTATCAAACAGCACGTTATGCTTCCCATCGCGCAACAACGCAACCGTACTCCACCCGAGCCCGCCGTGATGAACGCTCTTCCCAGGGTAGCCTTGCTGCAGAATCGTCAACTCGTACGCCATATGCGCCCCTCTTCGAGGCCCAAATACTTGAGCCTCGGGGGCACAGGGGCATGCCGAGCAACAGCCGCAACCCACCTCGACCAACTGTAGTATGCTTGGGTAGGATGATTAGATCGATCGTAGGTTGGCGAGAGGCCGCTGCTTCAGCCCGTGATAGCATTTTGCGGTCGCGGGCCGAGTCCGATAATCGCAAGACGTCGCAGCGTCTGCTCGATCAGATGCGCGCGTGCTTGGAAGCGCGCGGGGGCGAGGTCGCGGCGCGGGCTCGCGCAGTCGCACTTGGCAAGCAATACCTCGAGCTGGACGATGCGGGGCGCGAGCAGTTCTTCAAATCGATGGGCACGTTCGACATCGACGAAGCCTTGGTTGAAGCTGCGCTGTCAGCGTTGCGCGACTCGGCAGAAGAAAAGCGCGCACACAAGGCCAGCGAGCTGCGCGCCGCACTCCAAGCGCCGTGGGTGCGGCTGCTTACGCAATTCAACAGCATTCCGGGCGGCGTAAAGTTCCTGGTCGACATGCGCGCTGATCTGCTGCGCATGCTGGACCACGATCCCGTCTTCGAACGCATCGATGCTGATTTCCGCGAGATTCTGACGGCGTGGTTCGACATCGGTTTTCTCGAGCTGCGCGAGATCACGTGGGACGCGCCGGCCGCGTTTCTCGAGCGCTTAGCGCGTTACGAGGCCGTGCACGAGGTCCGCAATTGGCTCGATCTTAAATATCGTTTGCAAGGCGACCGGCGCTGCTTCGCATTCTTGCATCCCGCTATGCCCGACGAGCCATTGATCTTCGTCGAGGTCGCGTTGACCGATGAGCTCAGCGGTGACATCGCGGAAGTTCTGGATCGCAACGCGCACCAGCTCGAAGGCGATCCATCGGTCGCGATCTTTTACTCGATCTCGAATTGCCAGAAGGGCTTGCGCGGCATCTCGTTCGGCAACGCGTTGATCAAGCGCGTCGCTGATCAACTCTCAAAACAATTCCGCTCGCTGCGCACGTTTGCGACGCTCTCGCCAATTCCGGGCTTCATGACCTGGCTGCGCGGACGCTTGGTGGAGGATCCGGATGGGATCGCCGCGGCGCTCGGTCAGCGCGGTTGGCAACGCGATCCCGAGGTCGCCGAAGCGCTGCGTCTTCCGCTGATGCGGCTGTGCAGCCATTATCTCGCCCGCGAAAAACGCGCTGGGAATTTTGCGCGCGATCCGGTCGCCCACTTCCATCTTAGCAACGGGGCGCGGCTCGAGCGTATCAACTGGCTCGGCGACACCTCGCCGAAGGGTCTGCGCGAGTCCGCGGGGATGATGGTCAACTACCTCTACGTCCTCGATCAGATCGACGACAACCACGAGGCCTATATGACGGAAGGCAAAATCGCGACCGGACCTTCGGTAAGGGACCTTTTGAAATCGGCTCGCTAGTGGACGTAGCCGAAGAGAAGCGAGCGGCGGGGTACGCCGCAGTCGACCTGTTCGTCCGCGAGGAGATGCGCTGCATCGGCCTCGGGACGGGAACGACGGCCTTCTACGCCATCGAGCGGGTCGGCGCGCTCGTCGCAGCGGGCTGGTCGCTCTCTGCGGTCGTGACGTCCGTGCAAACCGAGCAGCTGTGCCGCGAGCGCAATATCCCGGTCGTCGGCTTGTGCGAAGGTCCACCGATTGCGGTCGCGATCGACGGCGCGGATGAAGTCGCTCCCGATTTCGCTCTGACGAAGGGCGGCGGCGGCGCGCTCTTCCGCGAGAAAGCCGTCGCGCTCGCCGCGGAAAAATTCGTTGTCGTCGTCGATCAGAGCAAGCTCGTGCCGCGCCTTGGAAAATTTCCGCTGCCGGTTGAGATCGTTCCGTACACGCTGCATTACGTCGAATGCGAGATCGCGCAGATGTGTCCTAAGGTAAGCGTGCGGGTTCGCGATGGGAAACCGTTCATCACCGACAACGGCAACAATATTCTCGACTGCGCCTTCGGCGCGATTGCCGATCCGGCCGATCTCGACAAAGGCTTGCGCTCGATCAACGGCGTCGTTGCCAGCGGCATCTTTGTCGGCCTTACCTCGCATGTGCTTGTCGGCGGCGCCGGCGGCGTGCGGGAAATCGAGCGCCGCTAACTCTCGAGAATCTCGCCGACCGAATCGAGCTCGAGGCGTTGTCCGCGCCAATCGACGTCGCGCGCGACGAACGAGGCGGCCCAGACTGCGACGCTCATTGCGTCGCGCAGCGGAATGAGCACCGGCGAGCCTGCTTTTGCTTCCAGATGAAGTGCGAGGCGCAGACCCGCCGCCAGCGCGAGCAAAACCGGCGTGCCGTAGCCGCCGCGTGTCAAGAGCGTTGCCAGCGCGGCCAGCGGCAAGCCGAAGGTCAGAAATGAAAGTGCATGCCCGAGCGGTCGGACCGAGCGAATCGTTCGCGACCAGCGCAGCTCGCGTGCCCAGACGCTCTCGATACCGGCTTCGTCGATAACGTTCTCGACGACGTAGTTCGAGAGAATGACACGCAGGCCATGATCCGTGACGAGCTTGCCGAGCAGATGATCGTCGGCGACGTGGTCGCGCAACGCCTTAAAGCCGCCGATGGCATCGAGAACGCTCCGGCGCACGGCGATCGTGGCACCGAAACAATAGCGCAGTGGCTCGAGCGCCGTCGCGACGAGTACCGACGGCGCGAACTGTTCGTTGATGAACATCGCGCTCAACTGCGATGGCAGATTCAAGCTCGGCGACCCCGCATAGAGGCACGTCACGGCGCCGACGTCGCCCGATTCGAACGGCGCGACAAGCCGGCGAAGGTAGGTCGTGCCGACCCGCATGTCCGCATCCGCCATCACGATGACCGCGTGCCGAGCGATACCAATCATCCCCGAAAGATTTGCAACCTTTGGATTGCCCGCATGAGCCGTACCGTCACCGATGACGAGGCGCGCGCGATCGGGATGGCGCGCCACGATCCGCTGCGCCGTCTCGAGAGCCGGATCGCGCGCATCGTGGACGCCGAGAATCACCTCGAAGACCGGATAATTCTGCTCGCAAAAGCTGCACAGATTTTCGAACAGGCCTTCTTCTTCACCGTGGAGCGGCTTGAGAATCGATACCGCAGGAAGCGTGCGAGCCTGCACGCGTTCGCGCCGGTTGAACTCGCGCACGCGCGCAAGCGCGAAGCCGAGATAGCCGACACCGCCGAGCGCCACAATCGCGAGCCCAAGGCCGAAAAAACTACGCGGCATTTCCCAACTGCGCAAAATTCATCGACAGAATCTGACCGGAGCGTACGGTTCGAATAACCGCCGGATCGCAGAGCGCTTTCAACTCGTCGCTGTCGGCATCGGGATGAAAGTACAGCTCGGTGACTCCCGCGGGGAGCTGTTCGAGCAGTCGCTGCACGCGCTCGGACGTCATCTTTCCGGTGTCGCTCAATCCAAGCACTGCATCGTTGTGCAGCATTCCCGCACGTTCGATCTGCAGCTGCATCAGAGCCAACCATGGCGCAAGCAGCACCGAGTTACCGAGGCGTAGACCGAGATCGCGATGCGCGCTGCGCCACGACGGCAAGAACGGCTCGCGCGGAATGCGCACGGCCCGCATTCCGAAATCCGCGCCCACGCGCAGAATCGTTGCGAGCACGGTCGGATGGACGTGCATGTGGTTCTGCGCGTTGACGTGATCGAGCGGTAGGCCCGTTTGCGCGAAGGCTTCGAATTGCGCACGAATCTCGGCCTCGAGTTGGCGGCGCGCGCCGGGATGAAAGAAATAACGCACGCCGGCGGCGACGAGGTCGGTCGGGAAATCGCCACTCTGGTCGACCAGATCGGGGACTTGCGACGGCGGCAACTTCGGGCGCCCGTTCACGAGAACGACGTGCAGTCCGACCCCGAGCGACGGCATCGCACGTGCGCGCGCGATCGCATCGCCCGTGCCGGGAGCGGCGACCATCAAGCTCGCCGCAGTGAGAATCCCCTCGCGGTGAGCGCGCTCGACCGCATCGTTGACGGAGGTCGAAAGGCCGAAATCGTCCGCAGTTACGATCAGCTTGCGCGCGGTTCGAACACTCCCCGAAGGTTCTGGCCCGTATTGGCGGCGTTGATAATCATCTGCGCAATTCCGGGGACGACGCGCGGGCGCAACAAGCGCGGATCGAATTGCGCCATGAGGCGCGCGTTCTCGGTCACGCCGGCCGTCAGAAGCTGAACGAGTCCGACACTCGGAAGCTCGACGGGTTCCGTCGCGTTATTGGCCACGTCGCGGCCGCTCACGATACGGTCGATGACTGCCCGAATATATCCGATTGCGGTCGCGACGGCTTGCATGAATGCACCGCCGTAACCGCGCTGCACGCGCTCGTACGCGATCCAATTGACGAAGAACACGATATGACGCGCTTCTTCCCAGAGGACACGGCTGAAGAGCGAGATCAGCGACTGCGGCATGAACTCGATTTCTCGCGCCAAGCGGTATCCACCGAATCCCAAAAACGAGTCGAGACATTCGCAGTAGCCAAAATGAATGAAGGCGCTTTCGGTCGGCTCGAGCTGCGGCGGCTGAGCCTTCGCACCGAGTCCGTAGCGTTCGACCATCGTCGCAATCAGATGGCCGTGCCGTGTCTCTTCAAAACCTTGCAGCTCGATCGCTTGGCGAATCGTGGGGTCGGAAATCGTCGCAGCGAACCCGCTCACCATCGCACCGGCGTTCGTCTCAGCTTGCAGCGCCGTCGGCCAAATCGGAAGGGCGCGGAGCTTTCTAAGCGATTGTTCGTCTAGCGTCGGCCACGGTAAATTCACAGGCTCGTATGCCTCGTGACTCTCCATGAATGTGCGACAAAATAACTGCTTATGCGCCTCGGACCCGATTAGAAAACCCTGCATTATCCTCCGTCAACCTTGGCATGAAGTAGTTGTCGCAGCAGGTTGGTGGAATACCCGCGCTAGGGTGGATATGACCTGCTAGGGCTTGCCATGGACAAGTTGAATGTCCACCATCCGTGGGGCAGATGAATAGACGAGACTTGCTGTCGGCAGATGCGTATTGTCTGTCGCTGGCAGATCAGCACTACGAAAATTTTAGCGTCGCCTCAAAGCTTCTTCCGGCCCCGATACGCCTGGATCTAGCGCGAATTTACGCGTATTGCCGCACCACCGATGATCTCGGTGACGAAAGCGGCTCGCGCGAATCGGCGCGCTCGCGTTTGGAGCTCTGGCGCAACGAACTCACCGCGCTGTTTGCCGGCGAGCCGCCTATCCATCCCGTGCTCATCGCGCTTTCATCAACGATCGCCGCGCGTCAGATGCCGATCGAACCGTTCGTCGATTTGATCGCCGCGAACATCCAAGACCAAGAGATTTCGTCGTACGAGACCTGGACCGACGTCCTCGGATATTGCCGTAACTCGGCGGCGCCCGTCGGCCGGATGGTGCTTGCCGTCTTCGGCATCTACAATGCCGAGACTGTACCGCTTTCCGACGACGTCTGCGTCGGCTTGCAGCTGGCGAATTTCGCACAAGACGTGGCACGCGATGCCGCGCTTGGCCGCACGTATTTGGTTCAATCCGACATTCGCGCCGGCGGCGTGGCCGAGGCGACGCGCATCATGGTCGGCCGCGCACGCGAGTTGCTCGGATCCGGGCGTGCCCTCGAACGGATGGCCCCGGCGGGGCTCCGTTTCCAACTCGCCCTCTACCGCCTGGGCGGCCTCGCGATCTGCGACGCCATCGCCCGGATCGGCTACCGCACCGAATTCGAGCGTCCGACGGTTACACGTCCTGTGAAGATTGGTTTACTCGCCCGCGCGATAGCGCTCTCACTGCAGCCGGCTCGCCCCGTCGAGCGCGCCGAGACCGCATAGTGCGAGTCGAGGCCCCCGACTACGACCTCCGCAGCTCGGAGAAATATTGCCACGAGCTGGCGCGGCGCGAAGCTAAAAATTTCTATTGGGGATTCATCTCGCTGCCTTACGAGCAGCGCATCGCCATCTACGCACTCTATTGCTTTGCGCGCCAAGTCGACGACGATGCCGACGGCCCAAACCGTGGCGACCTCCCGGAACGTCTAGCGATTCATCGCGAGCGGATTCGCATGTGCATGCGTGGCGAGTGGAACGATCCGATCACGCACGTCCTCGCGCACGTCATCGAACGCTACCAAATCCCGGAGAGCGAGCTTCAAGAACTCATCGACGGCGTCGAGCTCGACTTCTTTCGCAAGCGCTACCGCACGTGGGACGAGCTCGAAGGTTATTGCCATCTCGTCGCATCCGTCGTCGGACGAATGTGCGTGCGCGTCTTCGGCTTCGAAGATCCGGTTGCGCTGGAGCTTGCGGATGCCCTTGGGCTCGCGCTGCAATTGACGAACATCTTGCGCGACGTCCGCGAGGACGCGGGGATGGATCGCATCTATCTTCCGCAGGAAGATTTGGACCGCTTCGGCGTCACCGAACAGCAGCTCTTTGACGGAACCGCAGACGATCGTTGGCGCAGTCTTGTCGCCTTCGAGGCATCGCGCGCGCGCGCGCTGTTTTCCCGTGGCTACGGCGTGCTGCGATTGATTCCGCGGCGCTCAGCGGTGTGCGTCCACACGATGGCGGGCATCTACGAACGAATTCTCGAGAAGATCGAACGCGATCCCGACTTCCCGTTACGCGGCAGAACGTCGCTCACACCGAGCGAAAAACTGCGCGTCATGGTCGGATCGTGGCTACGTCCCGTGTAGCGATCGTCGGCGGCGGTCTCGCCGGTCTTTCTGCGGCGCTCGCGCTCAAGGAACAGGGACACGAGGTCGAGCTTTTCGAACGCACGCGTCTGCTCGGCGGGCGCGCGACGTCGTTTGCCGTCGACGGTCATGAAGTTGATAACGGTCAGCACGTATTCTTAGCGTGCTGCACCGAATTCATCACGTTCGTCGAGCGCGTCGGCATGGCGGATAAACTCCACCTTCAGGAGCGCTTCGACGTGCTCGTCATCGGCAAAGACGTGCGCAGCCGCTTGCGCGCCGCGAATTTGCCCGCACCGTTCCATCTCGCATGGTCGCTCTTGCACTACGCACCGCTGCGGCTCGGAGCGCGTCTCGGCATCGGGCGCTCACTGCTCGGCTTGCGCAAAAACGTCGCGGACCTTCCTGACGAAACGTTCGCGACGTGGTTGCGGCGTAACGGACAGGGTCCGGACGAGATTCGTGCGTTTTGGGATCCGTTTCTCGTCCCGGCACTCAACATACCACTCGATGAGATGAGCTTACGCGACGCCGCGTTCGTGCTGCAGACGGCATTCTTGAACGATGCCAACGCGGCGCGCTTCGGTTGGTCGACGGTCCCGCTGGCCCGCATCGCCGAAGCCGCGGCACAACGGCTCGACCGCGTCCACATCTCGACCCCGGTCGCGTCGCTCGAGCTCGGCGGCGCCGACGTCGGCGTCGTTCTCGCAGATGGCCGCCGCCAGTTCGACAAGGTCGTCCTCGCGGTACCGCCGGCGCAGGCAGCACGCCTTTCGGGGATTGCGAGCCTCGATGCGTACGAGCCGCACGGGATTCTCGACATCCACATCTGGACCGATTCCGCCAGCTTGGATTTCGATTTCGCCGCCTTGCTCGACTCACCGGTGCAGTGGGTCTTCCAAAAGGATTGCGGATATCTGTGTTGCAGTTTGAGCGCCGCCGATGACTTTCTCACCGCGACGACGGCGTCGCTGGTCGAACGCACGTGGGGAGAGCTCTGCGCGGCGCTGCCCGCGTTGCGCACCGCCCAAATCGTACAGAGTGCCGTGACGCGCAATCCCACCGCCACCTACATGCCGAAGCCCGGCGTGCAGCGCCCGCATTCCCGCACCGAATTTCCGAATTTGGCACTTGCGGGTTCGTGGCTCGAAACGGGCTGGCCTGATACGATGGAATCCGCAGTGCGAAGCGGACTTGCAGCAGCCGAGGTTCTGGCGTGATCGACCACACACAGCGTGCCGTCGATTGGCTGATTGCGAATCAGTCGCCCGAGGGTTGGTGGTGCGGTGAGCTCGAGACCAACGTCACGATGACGGCCGAGCACATCTTGTTGATGCGTTTCCTCGGCATCCCGTTCGACGACATTCGCGATGGCGTCGTCCGTCATTTTCTGCACGAGCAGCGCGGCGACGGATCGTGGGCGCTCTATTACGACGGTCCGGCCGACTTGAGCACGACGATCGAAGCGTACGTAGCCCTCAAGCTGCTCGGGGTCGATCCCAAACGCGACGAGATGCAGCGCGCGCTCGCAACGATTCATCGTCTCGGCGGACTGACCGAAGCGCGCGTCTTCACGAAGATCTGGATGGCGCTTTTCGGGATCTATCCGTGGCAGGGCATCCCCTCGCTCCCGCCCGAGATCATCTTCTTTCCGCCGCAAGTGCCGTTCAATTTGTACGACTTCTCATGCTGGGCGCGCGGCACGGTTGCGCCGCTCACGATTGTGATCACGCGCCGTCCGGTTCGCCCCCTCGGTATCGACGTCGACGAGATCTTCGCGCACGGGACACGCGGCCGCATGTGGAGCGTCCCCGGTACCGGCTGGATGTGGTGGCTCGACAAATTGCTCAAGCAATACGAACGTTTGCCGAGCAAGCCGGCGCGTGAAACCGCACTCAACCGCGTCTGCGAATGGATCATCGAACGCCAAGAAATCGATGGCAGTTGGGGCGGCATTCAACCGCCGTGGGTGTACTCGCTGATCGCGCTTTCGGTCGAGGGCTATCCGCTCCAACATCCGGTGATGCGAAAAGGGCTCGCCGGGATGGAACGCTTCGTCATAAACGATGAGACCGGTTGGCGCTTTCAAGCCTGCATGTCGCCGGTATGGGATGTTGCGTGGGCAATTCGCGCGCTGCGCATGGCGGGTATGGCGCGCGAACATCCGACGCTGACACGCGCTGTTAATTGGATGCTCGACGAGCAAATCGCAGCCGAACAGTGGGGCGATTGGCAAGTGCGCTGCAAAGGCGTTCCCAACGGTGGTTGGGCCTTTGAGTTCGACAACGACATCTATCCAGACATCGATGACACCGCCGTGATCGTGTGCGCTTTGCTCGAAGGCGCCGTCCCCGACGAGCGCGCGACCGCGGCGATCGAACGCGCCTGCAATTGGACGCTCGCGATGCGTTCGAGCAACGGCGCATGGGCCGCTTTCGATCGCGACAACGACAACGAGATCGTCTACCGGATGCCGTTCGCGGATTTTGGCGCGCTGATCGATCCTCCGACCGAAGACGTCACGGCGCACGCGCTGGAGATGCTGGCGCTGCTCGGTCGCGACACGTCCGATCCGTATGTTGCGACCGGACTTGCGTATCTGCGCGCAACGCAGAAGCCGGGCGGCTCCTGGTTCGGCCGTTGGGGCGTCAACCACATTTACGGCACGTGGTGCGTGATCTCGGCGCTGGTCGCGCTCAAAACCGGCGACGACATGATCGAGCGCGCTGTCGCGTGGCTACTGCGCGTGCAAAATCCGGACGGCGGTTGGGGCGAGACGTGCCATTCGTACGTCGATGAATCACTCGCCGGAGTCGGCGCGAGCACGCCGTCGCAGACGGGCTGGGCCCTATGCGCTCTGCAACTCGCAGGGCGCGGACGCGATTCTGCGGTGCAACGAGGCCTCGCATTTCTGCGCGACCGGCAGCGCCCCGATGGAACGTGGGACGAGCGGTATCATACGGGTACCGGTTTCCCACGCGACTTCTACATTAACTATCACCTTTATCGCCACTTGTTCCCATTGACCGCCTTGGCGTTCGATCGGGCGCTTGCCAAGACGGGTGAGGCCCAAGGGGGCCGCTCCGAGCTTTCAACCGAAGGTGTTATGACGTCATGAGTATTCCGCTTCAGCAAAAAGTCGCCGTTGGCAAATACATCCTCGGCAAGAAGCTCGCCCGAGTCGAGAAATTCGCGCTCGTCCTGCAGCTCGAGCCGCTCTTTCAATGCAATCTCGAATGTGGCGGCTGCGGGAAGATTCAGTTTCCGGCCGACACGCTGCGCAAGCGCCTGACGGTGCAGCAGTGCATCGACGCGGTCGAAGAATGCGAAGCACCGATGGTCTCGATCGCCGGCGGTGAGCCGCTGGTCCACGATCAGATTGCGGAAATCGTGCAAGAGCTCGTGGCGCGCAAACGCTTCGTCTATCTCTGCACGAACGCGATCCTGATGGAGAAGAAAATGGACCTCTTCAAGCCGTCCGTGTACTTCTCGTGGTCCGTCCACGTCGACGGCGTCGGCCCGCGTCATGACGAAGCAGTCTGCCGCGAAGGCATCTTCGATAAAGCGGTAGCGGCGATCAAAGAAGCCAAAGCGCGCGGCTTCCGCGTCACCACCAACACGACGTTCTTCAATCGCGATACGCCGCAGACAATCATCGAGACGCTCGATTATCTGAACGACGTCGCGGAAGTCGACGTCATGCAGATCGCGCCCGGCTACGCATACGAGAAAGCGCCGGATCAAGAGTCCTTTCTCGGCGTCGAGCAAACGCGTGCGATCTTCCGTGAAGCGTTCGCCAACGGCAACCGCGCGCGGTGGCGTCTCAATCACACGCCGCTCTATCTTGATTTCCTCGAGGGCAAAGTCGATTTCGCGTGCACAGCGTGGGGGATTCCATCCTACTCCATTTTCGGTTGGCAGCGTCCGTGCTACTTGATGTCGGATGGCGACTACGCCGGCAGCTACAAAGAGCTGCTCAACGAGACCGATTGGTCGAAATACGGCCGCGGACGTAACCCGAAATGCGAAAACTGCATGGCGCACTGCGGCTACGAGCCGACTGCCGTCCTTGCAACGACCGGTTCGATAAAAGAAGCGGTTCGCGCGGCCATTGCGCAATGACCGCGTTTTCCTAACAGGAGCGACTGGATTCGTCGGAAGTCACGTCCTGCGCGAGCTGCTCGCGGCAGGCTTCGTCGTGCGCGCGCTCGTGCGCGACAAGTCCGCACGCCTTGACGGCTGCGAGACCGTCGTTGGCGATCTCGAACGCGCCGGCGACCTCGTCGAAAGTCTGCGCGAATGCCGCTATCTCGTGCATTGCGCGGCGCTGTATTCCTTTGCACCCGGCGATCGCGAAGAACTCGAGCGCATCAACGTCACCGGCACCGAGAGTTTATTTGCTTCGGCATATCTGGCCGGTGTCGAGCGTGCGGTTCTGACGTCGAGCTCGGCAACCGTAGGACCCGCGCACGGCGCAAACGTCGCGACCGAGGCTGATTACGCGCCCGAAGGCGGCGAGGGTTACCACGCTTCAAAGCTCGCGCAAGAGCGCAGTGCAGTTTCCAGCCGCATTCCGACCGTCGTCGTGCTGCCGACTGCACCCGTCGGTCCCAACGATCACAAGCCGACGCCGACCGGCGCTATGATTCTGAATTTCGCGCGCGGCCGCATGTTCGCAAAGCCGCCGTCCGGGGGCCTCAATTTGGTGCCGGTCGAGGACGTTGCGCGTGCACACGTAACCGCACTGCGCGAGGGTCGCCCGGGCGAACGCTACATCCTCGGCGGCGAAAATCTTACGCTCGACGCGGTGTGGGAGATGCTCTCCGAAATCACCGGTAAACCCGTCCCGCGCGTTCGCATCCCGAAGCCGGTGCTCTACACGATCGCGTACGTCGACGAGATGCGGTGCTTCGTCCGGCGCGACACGCAACCGCTCGTGCCGCTCGAAGGCGTACGCATGGCCGAGGAACGGATGTTCGTCGATTCATCGAAAGCGGAGCGCGAGTTGAGCTACAAGCCCGGGCCCGTTCGCGGCGCACTCGAGCGCGCCGTCAACTGGTATCGCGGTCGCGGCTATTTGAAGTGATCGTTGTCTGCGCAACGCAGACCGAATACCGCGCCGCGCAGCGCGAGCTCCGCAATCACGACGTGCGCGTCGTGCGGACGGGGATTGGTCGAGGTGGGACGTTCGACGATGCCGTGATCAGCGTAGGACTCTGCGGCGGTTTGCGACCTGGCGTTCCAAGCGGGACGGTTCTCGTTCCCGACGAGATCGAGCGTCCGAATGGTGAACGCGTCGCGTGCGATCCGGAGCTGGCGACACATTTGCGCGATGCAGCACGCCAACTCGGCGAAGCTCCGCTCGGCGCGCCGCTGATTACGTCGACCACGCTCGTGGGTGGGAACGCACGCGGTGATTTCGCGTCGCGTGGCTTTGCCGGCGTCGACATGGAGAGCGGGCTCGTTGTCGCACCGCGCATCGCAGTCGTTCGCGTCATTCTCGACACCCCTGAGCGCGAGCTTTCCGACGCATGGCTGCATCCGCTCAGCGTACTCCTACGTCCTGATGCGTGGAATGAATTGCCGTGGCTCGCGCGAAGCGCGCCACGTTACGCACGACTAGCAGCTCGTATCGTCCGCAACGCACTTTCAAACGGAGGACACTCGTGATCGTCGACATTCGAACCTATACGACGCTTCCAGGAAGACTGAACGCCTGGCTCGCCCTCTATGAATCAGAAGGCTACCCGGTTCAGCTCAAGCATCTGGGCGAGCCGCTCGGGTATTTTATGAGCGAAGTCGGCACGCAAAACCAAGTCGTGCACATCTGGAAATACGAGAGCATGGCCGACCGGGAGAAAAAGCGCGGTGCCATGCAAGCCGATCCCGCGTGGCAAGCCTATCTCAAGAAAAGCGCCGAAGCCGGCCACATGCAGCACCAAGAGAATAAGATCATGAAGTCTACTTCATTCTCACCGGTGTAGGCGTTGTCACCCCGAGCGAAGTCGAGGGGCCGCCCTAATCTAGCTCGTTGAGGACCTCTTCCGTATGCTCGCCGAGGTTGGGCGCAACGCCCGGATCGGCGAGCGGCGTAACCGCGAAGCGGGACGCATGACCCGTCGTTTGCATCGCGCCTTCGGTTGGATGCTGCTGCTTCACGAAGAACCCAGTCGCAGCCAGGTGCGGATCGTGCAGAACGTCGTCGAGATCGTTCATCGGCATAGCCGGTAGATCGTTTTCACGCAGCATCTTCAGCCAATCGGCCGTCGTTCGCGTTGCGAGAATCTCAGCCACGATCGTGTAGGCTTCGTGATAGTGATCGCGGCGCTTGATTGTATCGTGTAGCCTGGGATCGCTCGCGTATTGCTCTGCCCGGCCAACCTGAGCGAAGAATCGCTCCCACTGCTTGTCGTCGTAGAGCAGCACGCAAATATAGCCGTCGAGCGTGCGATGCGGACGGCGAAGCGTCGTGAGCAATCGATTGTAGCCGAAATCGCCCTCGATTGGATCGAAGCTGTGACCGCCGAGATGATCGCCGAACACGAAATCGACGAGTGCCTCGAACATCGCGACCTCAACGGCTTGGCCTTTCCCGGTTTTCTCGCGATGATAGAGCGCCGCAAGGACGGCTCCGAAGGCCGTAATTCCACTCGTCCGATCAGCCATGTTGAGCGGAACGTAGCGCGGAGCTTCTCCCGTCCGTTTGAACATCGCCGCGAGGCCTGATGCGCCTTGAATAAGATCATCGTATGCCGGCCATGGCGCGTACGGTCCGTTCTGCGCGAATCCGACCAGACTCACGTAGAGAATCTTCGGATTACGCGCCGCAACGTCGGCGTACCCTAAACGCAGACGACCCATAGCTGCAGCACGGATGTTGTGAAAAAGCAGATCAGCGCCTTCACACAATTTCAAGAGCTTCTCGCGGTCAACATCATTCTTCAAGTCGAGAATGATGCTGCGCTTCCCGCGATTAAGGTGCATGAACAGCGCACCCATCCCGACGTGACGACCCGGGCCCGTCCAGCGCATGATGTCGCCGGCTTTGGACTCGACCTTGATGACGTCGGCACCCATGTCCGCCATCAGACGGGTGACGAGTGGACCCGCAACGACCGTCGAGAGATCGATGACGCGGACACCCTCAAGTGGACCGCTCACGCGGCGATGACGACCTCGATCAGATTCGGCACTTTCGAGGATAGCCCGCGCTTGAGATGCGCGCGTACCTCGTCGAGCGTCGTGACACGTTCCGCGGCCACACCAAGCGAACGCGCGAGCCCGACAAAATCGATCGCGGGTTCGGTCAGATCCATCGCGACAAAGCGTTTCGTCTCGGCGGTGAGCGCACCCATCGCGAGCGCGCGCTGCTTAAGAATCTTATACGACGTGTTGTTGAAAATCACGAACGTCACCGCGAGTTTCTCGTGCGCGGCCGTCCACAGCCCTTGCACGGTGTACATCGCGCTGCCGTCGCCGATGAGCGCAACGACGGGGCGGTTGGGCAGCGCGAGCTGTGCACCGATTGCGGCCGGCAATCCCCAACCAATCCCACCGCCGCGCAAACCAAAATAGCTCTGCGCATCATCGCTGCGCAGCAGCGAGCGCATCCCCATTCCGGAAGAAACCGTTTCATCGATGACGACTGCATTCGGCGGCAACGTCGCGGCGATCGTCTGCAAGAGCGCAAGCGGCTCGATCGGTGTTCGCTTCGCGGCCTCGGAGGCGGATGCTGCAAGCTTGGCGCGCGCCTGCGCATTGGTCCGGCGCGTCTCTTCATCACGTGTGCGCGCAGACGCGTGTTCGTCACGCGTCATGCGCGCTTGCGTCTCGGCCGTAAGCTCGGGGAGCGTCACCTTCGGCTCACCGAAGATCGCGGCTTCCACCGCGTAGTTTTTCGCAATCTCCCACGGATCGGTATCAAGATGAACGATCTTCACATTCTCGGGCATCGCGTTGAGCGGCGAAGGAAGTGAAAGCGTGAACAGATCGGCGCCGAGCGAGATCACGAGATCGTGCTGCGCAAGGATCTCGCGGATGTTCTTCTGCAGCCGCACCATTGCTCCGAAAAAGAGCGGGTGCGACGACGGGAACGAGGCGCGACTCGACACGGCTTCGGCGTAAACCGGCGCACCAAGCAGCTCCGCAAACGCAACGGTCTCGGCGAGCGCATCGCTTTGCGCGATTGCATCGCCGGCGAAAATCAACGGACGCTTCGCGCTTGCGCACAAAACGGCGGCCGCTTCGATTGCGGCGCGATCGCCGCGCACGTTGGGTGCCACGCGCGACGGCGTTCCCATCGCGATCTCGGCCTCGTTCGTCAGCACGTCACCCGGCAGCGATAGAAAAACTGGCCCGGTCGGTGGCGCAAGCGCCGTTTTCGCGGCACGATGAATCGCAAGCGGCAGTTCTTCGAGACGGCGAACTTCGCTCGACCATTTGACAAACGGTCGCGCGATCTCCGGCAGATCGGCCCACAAGAGCGGCTCGCTGAACGTGAAGCTCTGATCGTGCTGACCGGCCGTCACAATAATCGGCGATCCGGCTTTGCGCGCATCGTAGAGCATCCCCATCGCGTTGCCGAGTCCCGGTGCGACATGCACGCTGACGCACGTCAGTTTTCCTGAAGCCTGCGCGTAGCCGTCGGCCATCGCCATCACCGCGGCTTCCTGTAACCCGAGGATGTAGCGGAGCTCCGTTTCAACGGCGAGCGCGTCCATCAACGGCAGCTCAGTCGTCCCCGGATTTCCGAAGATATACTCGACGCCTTCTTGCTTCAGCAGCTCGAGAAACGCGCGTTTTCCTGAAAGAAAGGGCACGCTCCGCGAGTTGTGCAAGGCATTTACACAACCCTTGGAGCCAAAATGATCGCAACAAAACCCGAAGATCTGGTCGAGTACTATTTCGAACAAGCATGGAGCGACGGATTGCCCGTCGTTCCGCCGACACCTGAGAAAATCGACGCAGTCCTCGATGTGCTTGGCGGCGACCCCGAACATCTCGAGGCCGTTGTTCCGCCACGTCGCGGCGGCCTAACGCGAAACATACTCGCCGTCAACATCGTGATGGCGGGCTGCAAGCCGGAATACGCGCCGGTCGTCCGCGCCGCGATGCTTGCGCTCTGTTCGCCCGCATTCAATCTCAACGGCATTCAAGCGACGACGCACATGGTCTCGCCGCTGCTCGTCGTCAACGGACCGATTCGTAACGCAATTGGAATGAACGCCGGACACAACGTGTTTGGTTCGGGGAACCGGGCTAACGCAACGATCGGGCGCGCGATCCGCATGATCTTGCTTTCCGTCGGCGGTGGCACGCCCGGGGATCTCGACAAGAGCACGCTAGGGAGTCCCGCAAAATATACGTACTGCATCGCCGAGAACGAAGAGATCTCGCCGTGGGCGCCTTACCACGTCGAACACGGGATGAGCCCCGAAGACAGCTCCGTGTTCGTGATTGGCGGCGAACCGCCGCATAGCATTACCAACCACATCGCCGACGACGCCGAAGGCGTGCTCGACAGCATCGTCTCGGCAATGTCGACGATTGCAAACAACAACGCGGTCTCGAGCGGATCATGTGCCGTCGTCATCGGCCCCGAGCATGCCGCGACGATTTCGAAAAGCGGCTGGACGCGGCACGACGTGCGCAATTATCTTTGGATGAACGCCGGCAATAAATTCTCGGCACTAACCTTCAACGATCGTTACGGCAAGATCTACAATCGCAATCTCCCGCGCTGGTACAAGCGTGAACCGGATTCCCGAATTCCAATCGTGCCCAGCGCCGACGATATCCATCTGTTCGTCGCCGGCGGCGAAGCCGGCCGTTTCTCGGCTTTCATTCCGGGTTGGGGCCACATGACCAGTCCGGTCTTGCTGCGCATCGACGGAACCTCAGCGAACGCGGCTGCAATGTGTGAAGACGGCACATGCCGTCTCTAGAGAGGACTTTCCGATGATCTACGATCCACGCGGGACGATCGACGCACCCGTACTTCACCTTGCCAAACGTCCGGCAAGCTTACGCGGATTGCGCGTCGGTGTTTTGGACAACACGAAATGGAACGGGTGGAAGGTCGAAGACCGCATCGCAACAATACTGGCGCAGCGGCTCTCGCTCGGGACGGTAACGCGCTACAAGAAGGAAAGCTTCTCGCGGGACGCGCGTCCTGAGCTGCTGGCCGAGATCGCGGCGCAAAACGATCTCGTGCTCACCGGAATAGGTGATTGAGGCTCGTGCACGTCGTGCTGTATGCATGACGCCATCCGGCTTGAAACGGCGGGGATTCCGACTGCCGTACTGGTCACGACCGTTTTTCTGCACGAAGCCAAAGTTCAACGTGAGGCACTCGGTATGATCGACATCGAACCCGTGGTCGTTACCCATCCGCTCAGCACGCTCTCGAGCGAACAGCTCGACGAGCGCGCGGCCGAGGCGCTCGATCAAATCGTGCGCGCGTGGGGCGCGAGCGGTAGCGGTAAGACCTAGGTTGGAGCTTCTTCCCTGGAAACGACGACCAGGGCACCCACTGACTTATCTTTGTCTCGACTAGATCCGGTAAGGATGCTCTGCCATCTGCGAATTGTGTCCTCGACGTCTGCCGGATGCTCTTCTACGAAATCAAGCTTGCCATCTTTGAGGGCCGGTACTGTCAGATAGGCCTTTTCAATCTTACCTGCTGCTTTGGCGCTAAGCTGAGCCTTCTCGAATAGCTTGAGAGCTCTATCCACGTCTCCCTTGATAGCTGCAATAACGCCCAGATCGATTGCCGCAAGAGTCTGTGTTTCGGCGTCATTGACTTCCAATGCAGGTTCTAGAATCTCGCGACTCGCTTCGAAGTCCCGCTGCAACAGTCGTATATATCCGCAGGGGACTCGCGTTCTCTCGCTATCCCATTTCGAAGCGATCTCGGAAACCGTACGACTTACTTCTAAATCCTCGTTTCTGTGCAGGCTGAAGAGAGACAAAATATGGAGAGCCGAGAATATCCCTCTCATCGGTTTCTCAAATCGCGGCGCGATTTTCTCGACGTGCTCGACTACTGACTCAATGATCAATTCGTCCGTCTCGAGATAGATACGCGAATCGCGATTTCCAATGCGTTCATTTATCTCGTCCACGAGCGATGTCAAGACCTCGGGCTGGACACGCTCGGAGAAAAAGTATAGCAATGGGATCTGTGCCCACTGCGTTTCAAACGAACCGACCACCCGGAATATCTTCAAGCTCTTCTGTCGCAGATGGTTCATTAGTCTGCCGTAAGCGAGAACGCACGCAGCGCCGAACGGTCCGGATGACAGTCCGACCATATCTTCAGGCGATTCAATAAGGCCGGTAATCGCGTCAAAACTCGCGGCGCCCACATCGATTCGACCGGCCGCCGCTTCGCCCGCTACAATGATTGGCTTGATGCCATGCGCAACGAGACATTTTTCTACCTCGAGGCGTGTAAGTGCGCCAAAGGACGCCGACCCGTCTGGAATCTGCACATTCTTCGTTCGAGCGAAATACTTGATGTAAATT
Source organism: Vulcanimicrobiaceae bacterium (assembly GCA_049520515.1). Lineage (GTDB taxonomy): Bacteria > Vulcanimicrobiota > Vulcanimicrobiia > Vulcanimicrobiales > Vulcanimicrobiaceae > JAFAMS01. Next base: position 182,101 of record JBEKPS010000003.1, on the reverse strand, counting down.
CGGTCAAGCTCATCGCCCGCGAATTTCAGCTTTCCGCCAACCCCTTTATATAAGAGATCCTCATGAAATCGTCTAAAGGACTCGACAAGAAGCCGGTCGTCCGCCACTTCGGTTGCGATATCTTGTATCAAGCCTAGCTGATCTAACGTTGCCGCCCCGTCCCCTTTGAGGCACAAAGCGAGATGATGCAGCTGCGTTGCGGAGTATTCATGAACAGCAGCCATTATTGGACGAGTTTTAAGATTGTGACCTGCGGCTAGTTCACCGCGCACGCCGTCGATTACGCCGAGATCCAGCGTTAGGTAAGGGCGATTCCGTTGTTGGGCTGCTTTGAACATGAAGTGACAAAGCAGGCGAATTTCATACGGATTGCCACCAGTCAGCTTCGCGATTTCAGTCGCCATGGGATTCGGCGTTGGATACAGTCTCGATGCGATCGCTGGATCGAGATGCTTTAGCGGGGACGTCACACACGCGTTGATGTCGGCATCGGACGACAAAGGCCCAAGGACTATCCTCTTAAATTGCCGCGTCAACGGGGAGAACAGCTCGTCCACTGCTTCGAACAGCGTTGGCGTTCCAGCGACTATAAGCTGCATTCCCAAAACGTTCGCCAAGACGCTGCGCATAAGTTCGAGCAGCGCCCGCTCGTTTGCAAACACGTCACATTCATCGAATAGCAAGACAAAGGGGCACGCCGCGCGGCGCACGGCAGTTTCGAGATCTTGACGAACGAGCTCTTCGGGAATGGCAATGCTTCTCAGAGCGTTCTCTGACATGTTCGCCAGCCGAGGTGCCAGAGAATATGGCAAGTCAGCAAAAGATGGAACCGCTCCCTCTCTGATTATTCTTGCGTACTGATGTTGATCGCCGTAGAAATCTGCACGCCCCTCGGGTAGCTTCGCGGCCAAGAAGAGAGCATTGAACATTTTTGCACAAAATGTCCCGACTCCGTTGTGAGCCCGAGTTAAGTCCAGCCGAACACCAGCAAGCCCCTGGATAATGCTTCCTTCTCTGCGACGTTCAATATGCTCGTCTTCCCCGACCCTGATTCACCAATCACAGCGAGGTTGACCGAATGGGCATCGAGACGCAAAGCGTCTAGATAATATTGAATATCGCCTAATTGCGCCTCGCGTCCAATTAGTTGGTCCGCTTCGCGAATCGGCCTCGAAAAGTCATAGGGATTCGGCAGCGACGCAAACGGGTCGGCTGCCGCTAGCTTCGCTGTAGAAGAGACTACAACGGCCACTTCCTTTTCATTCATCGTCTAGATAAATTTCTGCCAGTGCCTGTCTCAGATGTATTTCCTTTGAGTAGACTGGCAGCTTGTGACAACGCCTTGTCATGATCCACCAAATTCTTGGCTAAAGTCTTTAGAGACGCGGTCGGCGACGTTTTCCGGGCGACAGACCCCGTCGCGGCTTTACGAAACTCCTTATCCAGATGCTCCTGATGCGCTATGACTAATTCGAGCGAAGATTTCAGAAATCCAATATCTGAACCAACCTCTCCCTGTTCGAGTCCGCGAGTAATGAGCTGTTCAATAGCGTTTGTTGTGCTTCTGATGCCCGCTCGTCGCTTGTACGCGAGAATAGCGCGATAAAGCAGTGCGTCTAGTCGGAGGGTTACATGCACTTTGGGCATCTTCTTGGGATCGGGAACAACCGTTTCCGCATCTTCCCACACACTCTCGTCGATTTCGTCCTGCTCTTCAATCATTTTCTCTAACATGCTCCTTGTAGCGCTTGCGCTCGCTATTACTTGCCGGGCGTGCGGAAAGAACAGTCCATAGCTCCGAGTCGATTTCGAATACAATGGCTATGTATGCGTCATCCGTCCTTCCAATCGCCACCCTACGCGTTCGCCCTGACATTTTGTGCAAGAATGCTCCGGACACATGATATGGACGACTCAGAACCTCAAGGACTTCGAGCTCGCCAACGTTATGTGCGGCCTCATTACAGTCGAGGAATTTCTCGCTGAAGCGAATTCCGGGGATGCGGAGCATTCGTGCTACAATGTAGCACAATGTAGCACGAGATGCAATACAATTTCCGGGGGGGGGGGGGGCAAGGCAAGCGTGCGCGCGCATTAGCTTCTTTTGGACCAGGCTGGGCGCGCATAGCGTCACGGGTCCTCGCGGGAAAGGCGTCCCAATCGGACAATGCCGCCGACAGCACGAAGCCAAAGTTCAACGTGAGGCACTCGGTATGATCGACATCGAACCCGTGGTCGTTACCCATCCGCTCAGCACGCTCTCGAGCGAACAGCTCGACGAGCGCGCGGCCGAAGCGCTCGATCAAATCGTGCGCGCATGGGGCGCGACCGGTAAGTGAAAGCACTGCTCACCGCGGTCCTCTTTGCCGTTACGGCGAGCAGCGCAGCCGCATTCGATTTCGACAAGACTCCCGGACGACTGCCTAAGATCGTCGTCCCACTCGACTACACGATTGCGTTCAAGCCGAATATCCCGGCCAAGACGATGAGCGGGACCGAGCGCATCACGCTGATGGTTCGGAGGGCGACGAACCGTCTCGTCTTCAACACGCTCAACCTAAGGCTCAGCAACGTCCGCGTTGACGGCGTCGCCGTGCAGAGTGTGCTCACGCAGAATAACAAGCAACTCTCGACAGTCATGCTCGCACAGAGCCTGCATCGCGGCCAGCACGTGATGACGCTCTCCTACACCGGCAAGATCGAGACTGCGCCCCGCGGCCTCTTCGTACAGCCCTACCGCACGGCGGCCGGTAGCGGGACGATGCTTGTGAGCCAACTCGAATCGACCGACGCACGGCGTTTTTTCCCGAGCTGGGACGAGCCTGCATTCCGCGCCCGCTTCACGTTGACGGCGACGATTCCGGCCGCTTGGAGCGCGGTCGGCAACATGCCGATCGCACATCGCGTCGTACACGGATCGCTCGCCGATGTCACCTTCGAGCGCACGCCGAAAATGTCGACCTACCTTGTCGAATTCTCTGCCGGAAATCTCGGACACATCAGCGCGCGTAACGACGGTTACACACACACGATCTGGGCGGTGCGCGGCCAAGAGAAAACCGGACGCGACGCGCTGCAAGCCTCGCAAGATATCCTCAACGACTACAACAACTACTTCGGCTTCCGCTTTCCCATCCCGAAATTGGATTCGATCGCAATCCCCGGCGATTTCCCCGGAGCGATGGAAAATTGGGGCGCGATCACGTACATGGAAAACTATCTGCTGACCGGGTCGAATCGGACGATTGGGACCCGTCAAGAAGCATGGGACGTGCAGGCGCACGAGATGTCGCACCAGTGGACCGGCGATCTCGTAACGATGGACTGGTGGAGCGACATTTGGCTCAACGAGAGCTTCGCGTCGTGGATGGAAGCCAAAGAGACGGCGCTTCGGCATCCTGATTGGGCCTGGTGGGAAGGCGTGGATGACGAACTTCAGAGCGCGTTCGACGCCGATGCTAGGCCGACGCAATTGGCGATCATTTCTCCGGTTACAAACGAGCTCGAAGCCGAAGACTCGTTCAACCCTGCAATTGTCTACACTAAAGGACGCGAAGTCTTGCGGATGCTCGAAGAGTATCTGGGCGAAGACACGTTCCGCGACGGCATGCGTCGTTATATCCGAACGAACGCGTATTCGAATACGACCGGCAGTGACTTATGGCGCGCGCTGAGCGCCGAAAGCGGACGCGACGTTGCGGCTGTCGCCTCAGCGTGGACCACGCAGCCGGGCTATCCCGTTGTTTCCGAAAGCGCCGCCTGCGATGCGAACGGAAATCGAACCATCACCTTGCGCCAGCATCGCTTTCTCGCGGAGGGATCTGACCCGAAGAACGAGCGCTGGAATGTCCCGCTCCAAATCCAAAGCGGAAACGGCGACGTCGAGAAGGTTCTCCTGGGGAACGATGGCCAGACAGAGAGCGCCGGTCGTTGCGATCAGACGCTTCTGTTGAACGCCGGCGGCTATGGCTTCTATCGCGTCGCGTACGACCCGCAAACGCTTGCGAACAATGCGAACGCGTTCGCATCCTTCTCCAATCCCGACAAGATCGCGCTGCTCGACAATCAGTGGGCATTCGCGAGGGCCGGCCGATCCGGGCTTGGCGCGTATTTTGACATGGCCGGTAAACTGGGTACCGACTACGATGCTCGCGCTTGGGAACAAATTATCGCATCACTGACGACCCTTGAGAAAGACGAGCGCGGACTCCCCAATCACGCTGCGCTCGTCACGCAGGCGCGCGCACTGGTTGCGCCCGTCGTCGCTGCACTCGGATGGTCGCCGAAGCCTGGTGAGGCTCCGCCTGTTCGCGTGCTGCGCAACAAAGCGATTCTCGCACTTGGCCTTTGGGGCGATCCCGCAGTCATCGGCGAGGCGCGGCGACGCTTTGCGATCTTCGAGCACAATCCCGAATCGCTGACGCCGGATCAACAAGAAACGGTGTTTATAATCGTCGGGACCTACGCCGACGATGCGACGTTCCGCCGACTGCACAAGTTGGCGCTCGCGACTCGAGACGTTCCGAACCTCGAACGCCTCTATCGGGCGCTCGTCACCGCCCGCGATCCAAGGATTGCAACGAAGGCGTTGCAAGCAGTCGTCACGGATCCGCTCTTACCGCAGGAACAAGACCAAAGGCTTCGATTCATCTTCCAGGCTGCGGACGCTAATCCGCAGCTGTCCTGGTTCTTCTTTAAGACGCACGAAGCCGCACTAACAAAGGACTACGGGACTACAGTCGTAGCCGTCTACATGACGGGCGCAGTTTTGAGAGTTTACGGCGACAAGATACCGACGAGCACTGTTGTCGCTTGGCTGCGGCAAAATTTCCCGCCGGAAGCGGCGCCCTTCATAAAGCGCGGCCTTTCGGCACCTCAGATCGCTTTGGCGGAGAAATCGCGCTTAGTCGCAGAGGTCAACGCCGAACTCTCGCGGATGTCCCGAAACTGACCTAAAGAGCCCTGGGTCCTGGGGCATACAAATGCCGAAAATGCAATTGAAAGTCAATGGCTCCAAGCACGACCTGGACTTGGAACCAAACGTCACGTTGCTCGACGCGCTGCGCGAGCGGCTAGGACTGGTCGGCACGAAAAATGGCTGCGACTATGGCCAATGCGGTGCGTGCACGGTGCTCATCGACGGCCAGCGCGTTCTCTCGTGCCTGGCCCTTGCGATGATGCACGCCGATGTAGAGATCACGACCATCGAAGGCATCGCCCCGAACGGCTCGCTGCATCCCCTGCAGCAAGCCTTCATCGAGCACGATGCGTTTCAGTGCGGCTTCTGCACGCCCGGACAAATCGTCTCGGCGATCGGACTCTTGAACGAGGGTCATGCGCACACGGACGGAGAGATCCGCGACGCAATGAGCGGAAATTTGTGCCGCTGCGGCGCGTATTCGAATATCCTTGCAGCCGTGCGACAAGAGGTGCGCCGTGCAGGCGTTTGATCTTCTTACGCCCACCAACATTCGCGACGCCGTCAAGCTGATGGCGGAGACGAAGGATGCCGCCTTCATCGCCGGCGGAACGAATGTTGTCGACTTGATGAAGTGCGGCGTTACGGCGCCCTCGACGCTCGTCGACATCACACATCTTCCGCTCGCTTCGATCGAATCCGACGCGAGGCGCATTCGGATCGGGGCGCTGGCCCGCAATAGCGACGTCGCGCATCATCCTGCGATCGTCGAGAATTTCCCGATGCTATCACAAGCGTTTCTGGCCGGCGCATCGCCGCAGTTGCGCAACATGGCAACGGTCGGCGGCAACATTCTGCAGCGCACGCGCTGTCCGTACTTCCGTGATCCTGCGGCGGCGTGCAACAAGCGGCACGAAGGAGACGGTTGCGACGCATTCGAGGGCTTCCACAGGATGCACGCGATTCTCGGGACAAGCGATGCTTGTATCGCGACGCATCCGTCGGATGCAGCCGTGGCGCTGGTCGCGCTCGACGCAACCCTGGAAATCCAAAGTGCGTCAGGCTCGCGTGAGGTCTCGCTCGAGGAATTCTATTCGCTTCCAGGCGAGACACCGTCCGTTGAGAACGATCTGAAGCCGGGCGAGCTGATCGTCGCCATCGATGTTCCGCTCGGACGCGCACATCGTCATTCGACATATCTCAAGGTTCGCGATCGGGCCTCGTACGAATTTGCGCTGGTCTCGGTCGCTGCCGGACTCGAATTTGACGGCGACCGCATTGACGAGGCGCGCATTGCGCTCGGCGGCGTCGGCACGATACCGTGGCGGGCTCGCGGCGCTGAGGAAGCGTTGGTTGGAACGTCCGGCGATTCCGCATATGAGAAAGCTGCCGAGATCGCACTGAACCATGCCATACCGCGACGCGACAACGCGTTCAAGGTCGAGCTTGCGAAGCGCGCCATCGTTCGCGCGCTGGAAACGGTGCGGCGCGGACAATGACGGCGACTGCTACCGGGCGCAAGCCCTCCGTCGGAACGCCGATCGATCGCGTCGACGGACGCCTCAAAGTCACGGGCCAGGCGGAATACACAGCCGACACGCCGGTCGAGCACGTTGCCTATGCGGTGATCGTATCGAGCACGATTGCGTGCGGCAAGATCGTAACGATCGATACGAGCGCGGCCGGCAAGATTCAGGGCGTTCTTAAAATCTTCACGCACGAGAATTCACCCCGCTTCACGCAACCGGAAGCCGACTTCATGAAGGCACTCGTGCCGGCTCAGACCTTCATGCCGTTGCAGGGCCCGGAAATCGTGCACTACGGGCAGCAAATTGCAGTCGTCGTCGCAGAAACGTTTGAAGCGGCCCGCGCTGCAGCCGCTCGCGTACGGGTGAAGTACGAACCGAGCCACGCTGTTCTTACGCTCGACGATCCGAAGGCGGAGCACACAAAGCCCGAGCAGTTTTTCGGATCGGCCCTTCAAACGGAACGCGGCGATGTCGAGAAACACCTCGCAAGCGCCGCGGTGAGGATCGACGAGCACTACTCGACGCCGACGCAGTTTCACAACCCGATGGAACCACACGCGACGCTCGCACAGTGGAACGGCGACAAGCTGACGATTCATGAGCCGTCACAGTGGGTGAAGGGTCTGCAGAATTACGTCGCGACCGTTTTCGGGCTCCCCGTCGACGACGTGCACATCATCTCGCCATTCGTCGGAGGCGGGTTCGGCAACAAAGGCTTCTCGTTTGCGCACACGATCTTCGCCGCAATGGCGGCGCGCGAGCTCAAGCGGGCGGTGAAGTTGATGCTGACGCGCACGCAGCTTTTCGAGCAGACGGGGCATCGGCCGCGCACCGAACAGCACCTCCGCATCGGAGCCCAAAAGGACGGTACGCTCGTTGCGATCGAGCACGCATCGATAATCGGCACGTCCGTCGCGGGTTGGTTCGTCGAACCGTCCGGACGAATCACCGAGATGCTGTATTCATGCCCGAACGTTCGCATAAGCCACGAAGCGGTGGCGCTGAACACGCCCGCGTCTGCGCCGATGCGCGCACCCGGCGAGACACCCGGAACGTTCGCGCTCGAATGCGCTCTCGACGAGCTCGCCGCAAAACTGGGGATCGATCCGATCGAGCTGCGGGTGAAGAATGATGCGACGCAAGACGGAGAATCGAAGCTGCCCTTCTCCAGCCGGCATTTGGTCGAATGTCTACGACTGGGCGCAACGCGCTTCGGCTGGAAAGATCGCCCGCGTAAGCCTCGCGAACGCCGCGAGCACAACGAGTACGTCGGCTATGGCGTCGCGAGCGCGACCTTTCCGGGACTGCGTTCACCGGCTAGCGCACGCGTGCGTCGAGATAACGGCAGCTTTCTGATCGAGGTCGCGACCCACGACATCGGAACCGGTATGTACTCGATCATTGCGCAGGTTGCCGCTGATGCACTCGACGTCGGCATCGAGCACATCGAGGTCCGCATTGGAGATTCGACGTTGCCGCCGGCCCCCGTTGCGGGTGGTTCGATGAGCACGGCGAGCGTTATGCCCGCGGTACAAGCCGCTTGTCTGAAATTGCGCGAGAGCGGCGCGAACGAAGCCGAGGCTAGCTCGACACCCGGCGACGAGCAAGGCCGCTATGCGTTTCATTCATTCGGAGCACAGTTCATTGAAGTGCGCGTCGATGCAACGCTGGGACGCGTCCGTGTCGAGCGCGCACTGGGCGTGTTCGATTGCGGCAAGATCATCAATCCGAAAACGGCGCGCAGCCAATTTCTTGGCGGCATGATATTCGGAATTGGAATGGCACTGATGGAAGAAGGCTTATTCGATACGCGTTCCGGGCGCGTCATGACCGACAACCTCGCCGACTACCGGATTCCCGTGAACGCCGACATCGGCGAAATCGAGGCGATCACCGTCGAGCATCCGGATTTTCTGCTCAATCCGCTCGGCGTGCGCGGCGTTGGTGAAATCGGAACGACCGGCGTTGCGGCAGCTGTTGCGAGCGCCGTCTACAACGCGACCGGCAAACGCGTGCGCGATTTACCGATAACACCCGACAAACTGCTGTAAGGAGCCCCAAGCATGCGAGTCTTCATCACCGGCGCATCCGGCTACATCGGGACTGCTGTCTGCGCCGCCGTCAAGAAACGCGGGCACGACGTCGTCGGTCTCGCCCGCAGCGCGAACTCGATCGAAAAACTCAAAGCCGCCGGCGTTCATCCGGTCCTGGGCACGCTCAGCGACCACAACGTGTTGCGCGAGATGACGCACGACGCCGATGCCGTCATTCACTGCGCATTCGAGCAATCTGCCGAAGGCGTCGCTCTTGAAACAGGCGTGCTTGATGCGATGCTCGGCGCGGTGGACACCGACCACGAAGCCTTCATCTATACGAGCGGCGTGTGGGTCTACGGCGACACCGGTGGAAAGACGATCGACGAAACCGCGCCGCTCAATCCGATTCCCCTCGTCGCATGGCGGCCCGCGATCGAAAGAAAAGTGCAAGATGCACAGCGGCACAAGCTGCGCACGATCGTGATCCGGCCTGGCCTCGTGTACGGCGGCAGCGGTGGCCTCGTCGGAATGATGATGGGTCTCGCGAAAGCGCAGCAGCTCGTCATCATCGGCAGCGGAAAGAATCATTGGCAGATGGTGAACGTCAACGCGCTCGGCGAGCTTTACGCCCTCGCGATCGAGCGTGCACCCGCCGACTCGATCTACAACGGCGTCAGCAGCGATTCAGCCGCGTACGGCGAGATCGTGCGTGCCGTACATCGAGCCGCAGGCGGCGACGGCAACGTGCATGCGGTCTCACTTGATGAAGGTCGCAAGATGATGGGTCCATTCGCGGATGCGCTGGCACTCGATCAACGTATCTCGGGTGCAAAGGCCGCGCGCGAGTTGGAGTGGGATGCCGAGCGTCCCGGCGTTTTGGAAGAACTCTCAGCGAGCGTCTAGCGTCCCAAAGACTTTAGCTCCATCGATCCACTGATGGTCTCGAGATTGATCCAACCATCGCCATGACCGATGCGCCCATCCACATGTGATCCGATCATTTCGGATTTGACCGTTAGCGGAAAGTCCGAGTGGAATTCGCCGGAGATGCTTTGCGCTTTAACGGCGGCGCCTGTATCGCGCGGGATCGTGAGGCTGAGCGGGCCGGTGACCGAGTGCAGCCTCACGATCCGGTGATCCGGAAAGCGCGTCAGTGACGCAAGAATCCCGCCATTGACCGTTTCCACTTTGAGATTTCCATCGATGTTCTCAACGGTCACGTTGCCCGCAATGTCATTCACCGTTACATCGTTCGTAAATCCGCTTGCCATGATACTCCCGGTGACGTTCCAAAGCCGAAGCACGGCACGGCGCGGCACCGAGAGCGTATACTCGACCGAGCCGCCGCCCTTGCTGTCGCGGTTGTAATGCGTCCGAATGTGCACGTCGTTGACCGGGCTTCCGTTACGATCGATTACAACCGAGATTTTGGAGAGCGCGTCCGTGTTCGCCGCGTGCTTCACCGCCGAGATATCGACGACGTTGCCCGTTGACGGGGTTACCAGAATCCGGCCTGAGACGTTCGAAAGGCTGACCTGTACCTCGGATGTGCAGCCGAATGACTCGTGGACGGTCGCGGTCGGCTCGTCCGATTGCGCTTCCACGACGACGCGCAGCCCGCTCCACATAAGCAGGGTGACGACGAACATCGGGATCAATCGGAACATCCAGGAATCGCTCACGAAGCCCTATCTCCTAATTCTTTAGGAGTAGCCTACTCCGGGGCGTCCGGCTTGTCAACTATTTTATTAGTTTCTAACGTGCCGGCGCCCGTTTGGCTTGCCTGATCCGAGCGACCCGGGACGTTCACGTGATCGTACGGGCAGTGCCGGCAAGCGTTCCCACAGCAGAAGCCGCGTTTGCGATGATAGTGCTCGGTGAACACCATCAAGCCGTTTTCGAAATAGAAATCCTCGGGATCGAGCACACGGCCATATTCGGGGAAACCCCAGCTTCTCCGCAGTCGCATCTCAGTGAGCCAGTTTACGATGCATCCATGAATGGAGAACTACCGCTCGCCGTTTTCTCGGGAGAGCTCGACATCAGAAACGTTGCATGGTTCAGGCGCGAATTGGAATATTTGCTTGGTTCCGAATCCTCGCTCGTCCTCGATCTCGGCGCGATTACGCACATCGACAGCTCGATTGTGTTTGCGCTCGTCGAGCTCAACGACGAATGCAAACAGCGCAACGGCAGGCTTATCTTCGCGCGGCCGTCACGCAGCGTCGAACGCGTACTGCGCCTGACTGGACTCGGCAGTGGGGTGGCGACTTCTTACGAGCTGCGAAACCTGCGAACCAAGACCGCACTCGCCCACTCGTAGAATAGGCCGGCCGTTCCGACAAAAGCGCCGTTCGCGAGCCGTTCCGTCGCAATCGATTCCGGAACGCCGAGGAACTTCCGATTTTGAATCATAGTCGGCGAGCATGTCTTCGTCCACAAATACGATCGGGACCTTGGATGCGTTTGCGCTGATCGACGTGCGCGTCGGAACGATCGTCGACGCGCAACCCTTTCCGGAGGCGCGAAAACCCGCATACAAGCTCACGATCGACTTCGGCCCGGATATTGGCGTGAAGCACTCGAGCGCGCAGATAACGGTGCACTACACGCCTGAGAAGCTCGTCGGCTCGCAGGTGATCGGCGTCGTGAATTTTCCGCCGAAACGTATTGCTGGGTTCCTTAGCGAAGTTCTCGTCCTGGGTCTCCCTGACGATAACGGCGAGGTTGTGCTCGTTCGTCCTGACCTCAGCATCACGAACGGCGCACGACTGTACTAAAACGGAGGTCTCCGATGGAGCGTCCACTTTTCGGTTACCTGCTCGCAGTATGTGCAGCCGTCGCTTTGTTCTTGGCTTGGGGCGAACGCTTCTCACCCCTGACCCAAACGACGTTCGGCCTAAGTTTGCGTCCGAACGGTTCCGACGTCGTCATCAACCGCATCAGCCCCAACTCTGAAGGAGCACGGCTGGGAATTCAGCGCGGCGACATTCTTCAAATTTCGCAAATCTCGCTGTCGGACCGCTATCGTTTGCTGACGGGCACGAGCCCTGCGGGGGCAACCGTTACTGTCCCCCTTCTTCACGGGGCAACGCGGCGTATCGTCACGATAGCCGTTGCGCCTGGAGCTTCGCCTCAAGGAGATCTCCGGCTGAACGGCCCGACGTTCTTATTTTCCGCAACGCTAACGCTGCTGGTCGTTGCGTTCATTGGCCTGCGTCGGCCATCATTGGCAACAGCTGCGCTCGTATGGTTTGGCGCGGGCGTTGTCACAACCGGGAATGTGATTGCGCAGTTCTCGTGGTTGCCAAACCCGATTTATGGAGTCGTCGCCGTCATCATCAACGCCGGCTTTGGAATGCTCCCTGGCTTGGCTCTTCTTCCATTCATCGTCCGTTTTCCGCATGCACCAAAAACGGAGCGCGAATGTAAGCGGGCACGAATCGCCGACGGCATTCTGTTCGCGGGCATCGTCGCCGCTGTTATCCAGGCAATCTACGAGCCGCTGACATTTTCGACATGGGGTCCTTACGATTCGTGGTCGCCGCCCATCTATGCGCTCATCGTCCTTATTTTTGCGATTCTTGGTTATCGCGATGCGGCGGGAGAGGAACGCAGGCGAATCGGTTGGGTTCTGACAGGATTCGTCATAACCGCGGTCAGCTTCGCGATGTTCAATACCGCTAACACCGACTTCGTGACCGTGAACGACTGGTGGGCGCTCGGCGTCATGTTGACGACGCAGTGTCTCGAAACTGCGCTACCTCTTGCGCTGGCCTACGCGGTCCTGCGTCATCGCGTTCTCGATATCGGTTTTGTCCTCAACCGTACCGCGATATACGCGGTGATGACGACGCTCGTGGTGGCCTTCGTCGGATTCATCGACTGGCTCGCCACGCGGTTCATCGGCGAGCAGCACGTCGCCATGGCAATTGAAGCCCTGATGACGATCGCGTTCGGTTTTGGTTTGAACTGGATGCACGGACGTCTGGAAGGCTTGCTCGATCGCGTCATCTTTCGTCAGCGCTATGTCGCAGAAACGCGCATCAATTACCGAATCGAAGCATTTGCATTCGCGGAGTCAATCGCGGCTATCGATGAGGGGCTTGCCTCCGATGCAGCGCAGATCCTGAATCTGTCATCCGCAGCGGTCTTTGGACGCCTGTCGCAGACGGCGCAGTTCCGTCGCAGCGCGGCGACGGGCTGGACAACGCAGGATGCTTCTTCGCTCGATCCCGATTCCTTGATCATCCGCACGCTGCGGGCTATCGAACGTCCGCTGTTTCTCGACGATGCCGCGCTCATGCCGGCCGGCTTTCCAGAAGGCGTTGGGCGCCCGATTCTCGCGATTCCGATTCTCGTCCAACACGAGCTGACCGGTTTGGTGTTGTATGGCAATCATCGCGACGGCGCCTCACCCGACCCCGAGGAAGTTTCGCTGCTGGCGCGTCTCACCGCATCTGCTGCAAACGCCTATGGAGCGGTCGAAGCTCGCCAGTGGCGCGAACGCGCTCACACGCTCGAAGAATCGATTAGGAGTCTTAGTGCCGCACCGTCGCCCGGCTGAGGTCAGCCGTTCTGTTGCGAGCCGGCGGGCCCCGAACAGCTGTAGTCGAGCGTCGTGCTACACGCTCGCATGTCAAATCGAGTTGACGGCGGCTTCACGTTCACGTGAAAGCGCTGCGACGGAACGTCTTTCGAACCAATCGTGAGCGTGTGCACGCCGGGATGCACGCCTTTGACGACATAGTGGCCAGCGCTGTCCGTCACGGTGTGCTTGCCATCGACAGTTATGTTTACGCCGGCTAGCGGCTGTCCCGTCGTTTGATCGCGAACGACGCCGCTAAGAACGACAAGCAGCAGAGCCAGGATCTTCATTAGTTCAGTCTCGATTGCCAATCAGCAGGAACGCGACCACGAGGTCCGGGGGTGGGTTGATCTTTGGGATGCCAGCGAGGCTCTGCAAGATGTTCCCCCTCGACAACCGCATCAGTCTCATAACTGTAGAACCAGGCCTCTCCCGGCTCGAAGCTGGCGATGATTGGATGCTTCGTCGAATGGAAATGCGCGGTCGCGTGTTTGTTGGGCGAACTGTCGCAGCAGCCGATGTGCCCGCACTGCGCGCATCGGCGAAGGTGAAACCACCAGCTGTTTTCCGCCGTGCATTCGACACAACCAGTGCCTGAAGGCGGAACGGCCGGGTCAATTCCGTTGATATGTTTGCTCATGATCGTGCCTCAATCGACTGCGCGTCGCGGCGGCCGCGCCAAAGTAGCGATAACGATAGTCCCCACAAAATGACGCCCGTACCAAGACAACTGTACTCGCCAATCTCCGCAGGGAACGCAAACCAACAAATCACACACCACACAACGATCGCGGTCCCGAACAGTGCGTGGCTCGGCGTATGAAAAATACGGGCCAACGGGACGAAGTGCGCGCCGACGACGATTGACGTGAAAAACGGTACGAGGTCCGGGCGATGTAAGACGTTGATTGCAATCATGTCGAGGACAAATATCAAGATGAATTCGGTCCCGAAGACGATGTAAAAGGATCGAGAATCGTCGTCTCTCCAGCCGGATTCAACTGGGAAACGCTCGCGAAGAATCTTCCCTTTCTGAATCAGGCGAACGGCGGCGACGATCAGCGCCACTTCGACAAGCGCAACTAGCCCAGCCGGGATAAGCGTCAGCGAATTGCTCCACAAGAACCAAACGGCTGCCATGAAGGCCATTCCGGCCGCCACCCAGCCTGCGGTGACGACGTCGTTAGCGACGCGCGCTCTCAACCGAACCTCCCGTTTTCGAGCCGCCGACTCTTCCGAATCCGTCGCGGGCAGAGTACCCTTGTCTACGCAATGCAAAAACGCACACTTGGAAACAGCAACTTAGAGGTGTCCGGAATCGGGCTCGGTTGCATGGGAATGACCTTCGCCTACGGGCCTCCGGCCGACAAGAAACAGATGATCGCGCTTATTCGTGCCGGTGTCGAGCAAGGCGTCACATTCTTCGACACGGCCGAAATCTATGGTCCATACAATAATGAAGAGCTTGTTGGCGAAAGCCTCGCACCCGTCCGCAACCAGGTCGTTATCGCGACAAAATTCGGCTTCTCGATCGGCGCCGATGGAAAGCAGAACGGGCTGAACAGCCGCCCCGAGCATATCAAAGCAGTTGCCGAAGCATCGCTGCGGCGCCTGAAAACGGACGTTATCGACCTCCTTTATCAGCATCGCGTCGATCCCGACGTCCCGATCGAAGAAGTCGCCGGAGCGGTCAAGGACCTCATCGCGCAAGGCAAAGTCAAGCACTTCGGACTTTCCGAGGCGGGCGTCGAGACGATTCGCCGCGCGCACGCTGTGCAGCCGGTCACGGCTCTTCAAAGCGAATACTCGCTTTGGTTTCGAACGGTAGAAACGACGACGCTACCGGTGCTGGAAGAGCTCGGCATCGGGTTCGTACCCTACAGCCCGCTCGGTCGTGGGTTCTTGGCCGGAAAGATCGACGAGAACACGACGTTTGATGCTTCCGACTTCCGGAATACCGTTCCGCGATTCACACCCGACGCGCGCAAAGCGAACAAAGCGCTCGTCGATCGAATCTCTGCGATCGCAGCAAAGAAACGCGCGACGTCCGCGCAGATTGCGCTCGCGTGGCTCTTGGCACAAAAGCCCTGGATCGTTCCGATTCCGGGGACGACAAAGCTAACCCGCCTCGAAGAAAACATTGGTGCTGCTTCAGTCTCGCTGAGTACCGACGACCTGCATGAGATCGACGAAGCGTCGCAGACGCCGATTCAGGGCGCACGCTATGGTGAGCGCATGGAAGCAATGACGGGACGCTAAAAACGGGCGACGAACAATATAGTGCTTGACTAGAACCAGCGGGTACGGTTTCGGTCGTCACATCCTCGGCGCAGCCGCCTTTGCGTTTGGCGCTATCTCGTTTTTCTGGCACGACTTCGATGCGTGGCAGCATCTCCAAACGCTATCGAGCATGCCGGGCGGCGAGTTGCTCGTTCGGATCGTCTCGATCGTCGAGATGATCGGCGGCCTTTGCATTCAATGGCGGCGCTCGGAGCGTCTTGGCGCGCTGCTCCTCGGTCTGATCTATCTCTTCTTCGCGCTGATCTGCGTTCCGCGGATCATCGCGAAGCCGCTCTCTTATGGTAGCGGCTTCGGAACGCTCTTCGAAGAGCTTTCACTCGTCTCGGGCGCATGGATCGTTTTCTTTGCAGCCGAGCCTCCGTCGCCGTGGCGCGCTCGCGCATTGCAGATCGGGCGTTATCTCTTCGGCCTCTGCGTCGTCTCGTTCACGATCGAACAGGCACTCTATCTCGAAGCCACCGCCGAGTTTGTTCCCAAATGGATCCTGCCGTCGCAGATGTTCTGGGCCATCGCGACGACGATCGCGTTTGGCCTCGCAGCGATCGCGCTGCTTAGCGGCCTCATGTCACGCCTCGCATCCAGGTTGACGACGGCGATGATCGTCGTGTTCGGACTGCTGATTTGGGTTCCGGCCGTGATTCTCGATCCGCACACGCACATGAACTGGGCGGGGCTCGCCCAAAATTATGCGATCGCCGGCGCGGCCTGGATCACTGCGGATTTCTTGAGCGGACATTTGACGCAGTGACGCCGCCGAAGGAAGATCACGGTCCGCTTCCGACATTGCTCGGGCTGCTCACGTTACTGACCGGGTTCGTCGACGCCGTCACGTATCTCAAATACGGGCATGTCTTCGTTGCGAATATGACTGGCAACGTCGTACTTCTCGGCTTTGGCGTGGCCGGTAGCCGCGACATCTCGATCACCGGCTCGATCCTTGCGCTCCTGGGATTTCTGGGCGGCGCACTCGCGGGCGGTGTTCTCAACGAACGGCTGGCAGTACACCGCGGAAATCTTCTGGTAAAGTCGACGTTCGTGAAATTCGCGCTATTGCTCAGCGCGACGCTTTGCGCAATATTCGGCGTGTCGCCGTTTGTGATCATCCCCATACTCGGGCTTTCGATGGGCATGCAAAACGCAGTCGCTCGTAAGCTAGCGATCGCCGACATCACGACGACGGTGCTTACGATGACGCTAACAGGCATCATGGCCGACAGCGCGCTCGCCGGTGGAAAGAATCCGCGCTTAATGCGCCGGCTGAGCGCGGTCGCGACAATGTTCGTCGGGGGGCTCGCCGGTGCTGGGACCGTCCTTTACCTCGGCATTCCCTACGCGCTCGCCGCCGCAGCGACGATCGTGTTCATCGTCGGCGTCGCCGCATTCGTTCTCGGTCGCAACAATCCAACCTGGGTGCGAGGCGCTTAAATGCCGCCGGTCGTGTATATCCTACGCTGTTCTGACGGATCGCTCTACACCGGTTGGACGATCGATCTCGAGCGGCGCCTGCGCGAGCACCGTGCAGCGCGCGCTTCGAAATATACGCGTTCGCGACTTCCCGTGGAATTAGCCGGATCGTTTAAGGTCCGCACCCGAACCCAAGCGCGCCGTCTGGAGGCAAAACTCAAGTCGTTGCGGCGCGCCGACAAACTCAAACTCCTCAGACAAGCGCGGAACGCTTTGTAAGCCCTTCAAGGAGAGCGCATGTCAAAACGCGCAACTCCGTTGTGGACATCTCGCAAATCACGACAGTCGAGCCGCTTATTAGAGGGGATCTGAATGGCTGCTTTCTTTGATCGTGCGCATTCCGTCGCGAAGCCCGGCTTTAGCCGCTGGCTTGTACCACCGGCGGCACTGTGCATCCACCTTTGCATAGGTGAAGTTTACGCGTTTAGCGTTTTCACGAAGCCGATGGTTCAAGCGATCGGCGTTACCGCACCGACGCCGGGAGTGGACTGGACGGTTCCCCAGCTCGGCTGGATCTTTAGTCTCGCAATCCTCGTCTTAGGTCTTGCAAGTGCCTTCGGCGGCAAATGGGTGGAGCGCGTCGGACCGCGGATGGCGATGTTTATGTCGGCGCTTTTCTTCTGCGGCGGATTCATCGTCGCAGGTATCGGCGTCAATCTCCATCTCCTGTGGCTCGTCTATTTTGGCTACGGTGTGATTGGTGGAATCGGGCTTGGGATCGGTTACATCTCGCCGGTCTCAACGCTGATCAAGTGGTTCCCCGATCGTCCTGGTCTCGCAACCGGAACCGCGATCATGGGCTTCGGCGGTGGCGCGTTGATTGGCGCACCGCTTTCCGTTCTCTTGATGCGCCACTTTTCTGATCCGACCGGGACCGGCGTCTCGCAAACGATGATCACGCTCGGCATCCTTTATTTTATCTGGATGTTCGTCGGTTCGATGATCGTCCGCGTCCCAGCCGAGGATTGGAAACCGGCTGGATACATCGCGCCGGCCCAGTCAGCGCGCATGATCACTTCCGGCAACGTATTGCTTGGCCAAGCTCTCAAGACGCCGCAATTCTATCTGCTGTGGGCCGTGTTGTTCCTGAACGTTACGGCGGGAATCGGCGTTCTCGGGCAAGCGTCGCTCATGATTCAAGAGATGTTCGGCGTGACGGCCGTGGCAGCCGCGGGCTTCGTCGGCCTGATGAGCATCTTTAACATGGGCGGACGCATCTTCTGGGCGTCAACATCCGACTTCATCGGACGAAAGATGACGTATGTCGTCTTTTTCGTGCTCGGCGCGATTCTGTATTTCCTCGTGCCGACATTCGGACACATCCACAGCCTCGTACTGTTCGTGCTCGCCTTCCTTGTGATCATCAGCATGTACGGTGGCGGGTTTGCTACGATCCCCGCTTATCTGCGCGATCTCTTTGGAACGGTCAACGTCGGTGCAATTCACGGTGTACTCTTGACCGCATGGTCTGCGGCGGGCGTTGCGGGACCGGTCGCCGTCAACTACATCCGCGAGTATCAAATCACGCACGGCGTTGCGAAAGCCGACGCGTACTCCATAACGATGTACCTCATGGCGATCTTGCTCGTCGTCGGCCTTATCTGCAACGTGAGCATACGCGCGCTCCACGAGCGCTACTTCGTTCAATCGCAGCCGGCAACAACATAAGGAGCCCCGATCATGGACAAACTGGAAGAACGCAGCGGAGCTGCTAGCAACAACACGGTGATGCTCTACCTGGCATGGCTCTGGGTCGGCATCCCGCTGGCCTGGGGCGTTGCCGACACGATCAAGAACGCCACAAAATTATTTCAATAAGCGACTAAAGTAGCGAGGAATTTCCCGGCCCGCCGACGCGAGAATGCGACATGAAGATCGCCATTATCGGCGCCGGCGGCGTCGGGGGATTCCTCGGAGCAATGTTAGCGCGTGCGGGCCATCAGGTCGGCCTCCTCGCGCGCGGGCCACACCTCGCCGCAATCACGCAAAGCGGGCTGCAGCTAGAGAGCCGGCAATTCGGCGCGTTCACTGTGACTCCGGCGGCAACTGACAATGCCTCACAGCTCGGTCGCAACGATCTCGTCTTCATCACCGTGAAGATGAACGACTTCGAAGAGGCCGCAGGTACCGCGAAAGGCGCGCTCCTTGACGACGGGTTCGCTGTATCGATTCAGAATGGAATCGACGCGCCCGACATCCTCGCGCGCGTCGTCGGTGAGAAGCGCACGCTGATCGGCACGATCGCGATCGAAGCTTCGATCGCGGCGCCGGGGAAAATCGCACACACGACGCCGATGCATGCGCTCACGCTCGCGCAATTCTCCGGCCCTCCTGAGGATAGGCTGAAAAAGCTGCAAACGACGCTTAGTGAGTCTGAGCTAAACGTGCAGGTGGCGGAGAACGGACGCAAGGCACTCTGGGACAAAGCCTGCTTTCTCATTCCGTTCGCTACACTCACGGCGTCCGGCGATTGTAGCCTCGGCGAGATTTACGGAATTCCGGCGCTGAGAATCGACTGGAACGCGCTCTGCGCGGAAGCAGTCGCCGTCGCGCGCGCCGACGGCTACGACGTGAGCGAGTCGCTCGCAGCCATGCTCACGCGAATCGAAGCGCTCGCGCAGTCAGCGCCCGGTTTCACGTCGTCGATGAATCGCGATATTCGCACCGGCCGGCGAAGCGAGCTCGAATGGCTGACCGGGAGATTGATTCAGATCGGCGCAGAGAAAGGCATCGCCACACCGGCTCACACGGCGCTGTACGGATTGCTCAAGCTAAAGGAACAACGTACTTAGCGCCGATTCCACGGCGCTTCCGTCAACCTTATCGACGAAGTACGCCGGCCGTTCAGGCACGAGGCTGATTGTACGGAACAGTTTGTCTCCGTGATAATGCGCCGACACGCCGTCCGAGCAGGCAACTCCGGGCGAAAGCTCACCCTTCTCAACCATCGCAAGGTATGCGAGGCGGCGTTCGGGTGTGTTGTAGTGAACGCAATTGCTTCCGCGTAGAAACCCAAGCCCGTTCATCGCCGTATACGAATCCGCGACCGAGTCGGTCAGCCCATTTTCAAACCAGCACAGCGATCCGGCACTCGCGCCGCAAAGTAGAACTCCTCGCTCCCATGCCTGCCGCACGAGGACGTCCAGACCCCAATGGCGCCACACAGCGAGCATGCTTCGGGTGTTTCCGCCACCGACTTGGAGGATGTCGAAGGTCGACAAGAACTCCGCCAAGTTCGCAGGGGTGCGGTCAAAGAACCGCAGCACGTCGGCTCGGACGCCGAGCCCCGTATACGTGGACAGAACGCTCGTTATGAATTCGGCGTTGTCGCCGCTTGCGGTTGGGATAAAGCAAACGCTGGGCGCCTCTTTGCCGGATGACTCGAGTATGAAGCGTTCCAGCCTCGTATCGCCGTCGCCGGGCTGACCCACGCGGCCACCGATCGCGATTATTTGCTTAACGGGCATGGACATGCTAATTGAGAAGCTATCATCATGATGAGGGTTTCACAGATCTTCGCGGTACTTGCGATCGGCCTCTTGTCGCTCGGCGCTTACACGCCGCACGTCCTGCGCTTCAACTACGACGAAGACGACATCGCCAACTTGAACCCGTTCTTAGAGTCCGCGCCACCAAATGCGCCGCTCGCGGAGCTGACGGCGGCAGAATTCGTACGTTTCGATTCCACGGGCAAGCCGATTCCCGATCTCGTTACGGCGATTCCCAGCAAAGCGAATCACGGGATCAGCGCGGACGGCCGAACCATCACCTGGCATCTGCGACACGGCCTTCTGTGGAGTGATGGCAAGCCGCTAACATCAGCCGACGTCCTCTACACGTACCGTGTTGCAACAGACAACGACAACAATATCGTGCTGCGTCAACCGTGGGACCGGCTCACGATGACTGCGCCGGATGCCAACACCGTCGTCTTCCACTTCAAGAAACCGTACGCACTTTTTCTGGGTGACTATTTTTCGCCGATCAGCAATACGGCAGTCTTGCCCATGCACGTACTCGGGCCGGGGACGAAGATCAATCAAGCGGCGTATAACGGGCTGCCCGTGGGCGCTGGTCCGTTCCGGTATAGTGCGTTCAATCGCGGCGACAGCATCGTCATGGAGCCAAACCCATACTATTGGGGCGGGCGTCCGAGGCTCGACAAGATCATCTATCGTCCCATCACCGATGAGAACACCGATTTCACGGCGTTGCAAACCGGTGACATCGACCTGTGGGAATTGATCAACGGAGCCCTTGCGCAGCGCGTGGGAACCCTCCCGGGCAAAAGCGTCATGCGAACGCAGAGTGGCATCGTTAGTGGAATCTATTTCAATACGCAGCGGCCGCTCGTCAGCGATCGGCGCGTGCGTGAAGCCTTGCGCTACGCGACCGATCAAGAAACGATCGTCAATAAGATCGCACTCGGAAATGGCCTCGTTCAGCGCTCGGTGATACCCTCGAATTTACCCGACTATCTCGCGTTGCCGCTCATTCCGTACGATCCCAAACGGGCCGCAGCGATTCTCGACCAAGCCGGTTGGAAACTCGGGCCGGGCGGCGTGCGAAGCAAAAACGGCGTCCCCCTGGCAATCGAGCTTGCGATTCCCGGTGGATACGCACCCAGCGCGAACGAGGCCAATATCTTGCAGCAGGATTGGAACGCGATCGGCGTTCACGTCAACACGCATGTGTGGTCGGATGCCTCGTTCTTCGCGCCGTCAGCATCCGGTGGCGTCGTGCAAAGTGGGAAATTCGATGCGGCGCTACTCTCGCAAGGCGGAACCTACTATGCCGACGTCTCGCAATATTTCATCTGCGCAAGCGTTCCGCCGAACGGCTTTAATATCGTTCGCTATTGCAATCCGAAAGTCGATGCGCTCAATGCGCAATACCAACAAACCTTTGACCCGGTTGAGCGCAAGAAGTTATCCGCAGAAGTGCAGCGCACCATCGACGCTGACGTTCCGGTGATCGCGGTCTACCAGCGCCTCGCCGTCTCGGCGTTCGATAGCCACTTGCGCGGACTTCATCAGGGTCCGTTTACCGCGTTCGGCAATCCGTTGGATCTCGATATCTAACCGTTTCGGAAGGCGTAGGCGTAGCCATTGATCGCGGGTACCCCGCCGAGATGAGCGTAGAGAATCTTTGCGCCCCGCGGAAAGTAGCCGCGCTTCGTCAAGTCCAGCAAACCTTGCATTGACTTGCCCTCGTAGACCGGATCGGTAATCATTCCCTCGAGCCGCGCGCTGAGGCGCATCGCGGCTTTGGTCTCTTCCGACGGCACACCGTAATGCGGATAGGCATAATCCTCGATCAGCACGACGTCTTCTTCAGCGATATCTTGCCGAAGCTCGACGAGCTCGGCAGTGTCTTGCGCGATCTTGAGCACTTGCGCCTTGGTCTGCGCCGGCGTCGCTGAGGCATCGATGCCGATTACTTTGCGTGCTCGCCCATCTGCCGCAAAGCCGACCAGCATCCCGGCATGAGTTGATCCTGTCACCGTGCAGACGATGATGTAATCGAAGCGGAAACCGAGCTCGCGTTCTTGGGCGCGGACCTCTTCAGCAAACCCGACGTAACCGAGGCCGCCAAATTTGTGGACGGAAGCACCTGCCGGAATCGGGTAAGGGTTCCCGCCTTTGGCTCGGACATCGGCGATTGCATCTTCCCAGCTCTTGCGAATGCCGATGTCGAAACCGTCATTGACGAGACGTACATCAGCGCCCATGAGCCGGCTGAGGAGAATATTGCCGACCCGATCGTAAATCGCGTCTTCGTGCGGAACCCACGCTTCCTGAACCAGCACGCATTTCATACCGATCTTCGCCGCCACCGCAGCGACCAAGCGCGTGTGATTCGACTGGACTCCACCAATCGATACAAGCGTGTCCGCTTTTGACGCAATTGCGTCCGGGACGATGTATTCGAGTTTGCGCAGCTTGTTGCCGCCGAACGCAAGTCCCGAGTTACAATCCTCGCGTTTCGCGTAGATCTCGACTTGATCGTTCAGGTGCGCGCTCAGACGCTCGAGCTTTTCAATGGGCGTTGGCCCGAAGGTCAGCGGATAGCGTGCGAAGTTCCGGAGCATGGCGGTCCCTTCTGCGCTCGCGCAAGACCACCCGCGATAGGTATTCGGCCGTCCACGGTAGGAAAGCTCACGTAATCGATGTTCACGCGCGATGAACTGCGGACCATTCCACTCTTCTCCTCGCTCGCCGACAAAGAGCTCGACCACCTCGCAAGCACGAGCGCCGATATCCGGCTACAGGCCGGCGAGTACGCGATACGCGAGGGCGAGCCGCGTCGTGCGTTTTACATCGTTGTCGAGGGCGGGATAGAAGGCACCAAATTCGTCGACGGCGTCGAACGCGTGATCGGAGCGCGCGGTCCCGGCGAGACGTTCGGCGAGGTTCCCGTCATTCTGGACACGCCGTCGCTCGCAAACTTCCGTGCTACGACTCCCGCTCGCGTGATGCGCATCGAACTCAAAGATTTTCGCGCACTCGCCACGGCAGCACCGGAGATCGCCGCGTCCATAACGACCATCGCAATGGAACGCGTGGAGGGACTCCAAGAGCTCGCCGCTGCACCAGCGCACATCCTCGCCGTTATCGCGCCGGAGTACCATGCTGCGGGGCATGATCTACGAGAGTTCTTGCGACGCAATTCGATCGAGTATGATTGGACCATCCCCGAGGATTCCGTGACAACGCCTACTCAGCGTTTTCCGATCGTCCGGCTGCCGGATGGAACATTGCTGGGAGAACCTTCAATTCGTGATCTCGCCGTCGCGATCGGCTTGTGCGTTTTCCCAAGAACGAAAACGTACGATGTCGCGATTGTCGGCGGCGGCCCGGCGGGACTTGCGGCAGCCGTCTACGGTGCATCCGAAGGCCTCTCGACGATCATGATCGAGCAGGAAGCTCCGGGCGGTCAGGCCGGCACGTCCTCGCGCATCGAAAACTACTTGGGATTTCCGTTTGGCATCTCGGGCGATGACCTCGCCAATCGCGCACTGCAACAGGCCACGCGCTTGGGCGCAGAAATCGTCGTAACGCGCGCCGTTGAGAGTCTCGACGTCGACGAGCGCGTCCTGAGCTTCGACGGCGGGGATTACGTCTGCGCGAAGACGATCGTCATTGCAACGGGCGTCGCCTGGCGGCGGCTCAACGTCCCGTCGCTCTCTGCACTGCAGGGCCGCGGCGTATTTTTTGGCGCGGCTCCCGGCGAGGAACGCTCGATTCAGGGCAAGGATGTCTATCTCGTCGGCGGCGGCAACTCTGCGGGCCAAGCGGCAATAAATTTCTCGAGTTTTGCGCGATCGGTCACCTTGCTCGTTCGTGGCGATTCCCTCGCGAGCAGCATGTCGGACTATCTCATCAAACAGCTGAAGACCAAAGCGAACGTACGCGTTGAGACGCACGCCGAGGTCGTTGATGCGATCGGTAACGATCACTTGGAAGCGATTACCGTCGTCGACAACATGACCCAAAAGACGACACAGCGGGACGCCTCCGCACTGTTCATTCTGATCGGCGCCGATGCCGAGACCGCGTGGCTGCCCGCCTCAATCCAACGCGATGTCGACGGCTACGTTTGCACGGGAGCGGATGCTATGCAAGGCGGACATTGGCCGCTCGAGCGATATCCGTTCATTCTGGAAACAAGCGTGCCGGGAATTTTTGCCGTGGGCGACGTTCGCGCCGGCTCGATCAAACGCGTCGCCGCCAGCGTCGGTGAAGGCAGCATGGCAATCGCGTTCGTACACCGCTATCTTGGAGGCGGATGACGCAACCAACGCTGGGCCTCCATCACGACGGGAGTCCAGTCGCCGCTCTTCTGCTGGCGAATGAGCTGCATCGTCGGATACCACGGCGTGTCAGGGCGCTCGATCGGCCCGCTTCGCGCACCTCTTTCTGCAGCGACACAAAGTTGATCCCTTCGACATCGAGCAACGGAGCAAGTTGACCGAACGCAAGTGAACGCTGCGCGTCGCGGCGATTCGACGGATTTCCGGACCAATTTATTCCGACACGAAGTTGGTCGCCTGAGATCGCGATTGCGAGCCGTTGCCTCCACTGCTGAACCTTCACCTCATCGAGCGGTATGTACGGAATCGCGGCGGGGATCGTCTCCAGCGTCGTCTCGAACACGTCCGGCAGATCGCAAATGAACAGGTAGGCGTCGAAATCGTGCGGATTGGGTGCGGACACGTGAACGTCCGACACGCCGTTTATCCGCTTGAGGAGCGCCGCGTGCTCCGGTCCCCATCCGACCGCAACCTGGCCGACACGTTCGGCGACAAGCGGTAGATAGCGTGCGAACATTATTGCATCGCCGATGCCTTCGTCGCAGACAACCAGGAGGCGGCCGTCCGTCATCTGCCCGCCGGTCCATTCGGGCAACTCGATTCGCTCCACGATCTTTCGTGTGTGCTCGTTGAGTATTTTTCGCCACGCGAACTCTTTCCAGCCGCGCAGCAGCTCACCGCGCGCGAGAAGCGCCTCCGCATACGCGAGATGTGCGCGGGGCAAAAGCGGCGCCATCTCCACGGCGCGCAAGAATGTTTCGGTCGCCCCAAGATCGTCGCCGGCGAATCTCAATACCCAACCGGCGTCGATTAACGCATGTGCCGCCTGCTCAGAGACGGTTGCGGATTGTGAATCCTGAGACGGATCGAACATGCCAGGTCCTATGCTAAGGTTTTCGCATGATCTCCAGCGCGACGCGGCGATGACCCAAGGATAGGGCCGGGGCGCCTTTCTAGCTAACAATGTTAAATGCGATTCGGGCTAGCGCTGATTGCGGTAAGCGCGATCGTCATAGCGGCGATCTTCTTTAGCGTGCAGCGCGCGGCTTTCGCATCGCCGGTCCTCGATCTCGATACGGCGCAACTCGATCCGGACGCCATTCAGCCCACTGAGGATGTCTCGATTCGAGGCGCTGAGATCCCCTTCGACTACTTCGTAGATGACGAATATCACCCGGCGTCCATCGAGGACGTTGCCTCGAAAACGTACCAAGCCCGGTTCAAACCTTGGACTGCGACGTCGAGTTTAGGCAGCAGATACGCAAGCGGCTGGGTGCGTTTTCGACTGCGTTCGCATGCCGCGAAACAGGCATGGATCATTGTCACGTCCGGAACGCTCAACGTCGCTGATCTGTATGTGCCGGACGCCCGCGGCGCACACTCGCTCTTCCGATTCGGACGCCTCATCCCGTTCGCACATCGATCGCTGAAAACGCTCCCCTACGCCGCCATAATCATTCCGCAGCAAGCCATGACCGGCCAGCCATTGTTTCTTCATTTTTCATATCACGGAGTCGGGGGTCATTTATTTTTAGGCGCCGCGCGATATGACGAAGCGCTGGTCACGCAGTACGACATTAACGTCTCTGACGCCGTGTACGTTGGCATCTTTCTCGCCTTTGCGCTCACGAATCTGTTGTTGTTTGTCTATTTGCGCGACGGCGCATTCTTGGCGTACGTCTTCTTTATGCTCGTCAGCATCCTGATGAATCTCGTGCCGTCGCAGCTTGCCTGGAAATTCATTTGGCCGTGGGCCGCGGTGCCAATCTATCCAACGGAATCCATCGTGTACGCCGCCGTAAGCATTACACTCTACAATTTTGGGCGACTTTTTCTCGATCTTCCTCGACGCGTGCCACTGCTGCACATCGCAGTGCTGCTTGCACTTATTCTCGACGTTGTTTGCGTAATCTACCCTGGGGTCACGCCCCAGCTTTCGAGCACGTCGGTCGTGAATTGGCTCATTTATGGTCCGGACGTGCTGTTCTATTGTCTGTTGATAGCCAGCGGATTCGTTGTGTGGAGAAAGGGGTTCCAGCCGGCGCGGTTCTACCTTTTGGCGATCGGCGGTCTTTTCTTCATCCTGTACGGTGTGGTGGCGGTAGCGTATGTAAACATCCCGGCGGCGCTCAACACCGTTCTCGCTTTCGTTCAGGAATGGGGAGGCAACGTCGCGTTTATCTGGGACGCGCTATTTCTCACGTTCGCGCTCGCGGATCGTATTCAAACGGCAAACCGCGACACCGTCCGGGCACTGTCGGAAAAAGAATACGCGCTCGAAAAGCTCGCGTCGGGGCAAGAGCAGATGGTCGCGCGGCTCAACACCCAGAATATCGCAATGGAGCGCTTCGTCCCGCGAGCGTTCCTTCAACATCTCGGCAAGGCGTCGGTTGAGGACCTCAACCTCGGCGACCACATTCTCCGCGAGATGACATTGCTATTCTCTGATATCCGCTCGTTTACGACGCTAGCCGAATCGATGTCAGCGCAGGAGACCTTTGATTTTCTGAACTCATATCTCACGCGCGTCGGGCCGGTCATTCGCGACCACAACGGCTTCATCGACAAGTACATCGGCGATGCCATCATGGCTCTTTTCCCTGAGAGCACGAATGATGCCGTCGACACCGCGATCGCACTGCAGGTCGAGGTGGCTCACTACAACCAAATGCGCGCGCGCGCCGGTTATCGTGCAATCGCAATCGGCGTCGGCCTCCATCACGGCACTCTCGCGCTAGGTACGATCGGCGAGACGGAGCGGATCGAGACGACGGTCATCGCCGACGCCGTGAACGTCGCTTCGCGCATGGAAGGGCTGACGAAAATGTACGGCAGCCGGATCATCGCCAGCGATGCCGTCATCGCAAAGCTGGAGGACCCGGAGCAGTATCGCCTGCGATCGCTCGGTCACGTACAGGTGAAAGGCACGACCCACGGGGTCGAGATATTCGAGATCTTCGACGCCGATCAACCCGAACTAATACTGCAGAAATTACAGTCTCAAGAGAGTTTCTCAGACGCCGTCGCGGTGTTCGCGCGCGGGGATTTCGAGAAAGCAGAGGCTGTTTTCGATCGTATTGCTTCAGACGCCCCGGATGACCGAGCCGCAGCACACTTTGCGCAGCGCTGCCGCGACCTCAAGGCTTTTCGATCGATTGAGTCATGGGATGGCGTCGAAAGATTAGAGAGTAAATAAGAGCGATCGCCAGCCGCACATCATTTCTTGACATTTCGAGTCCATTGTGGTCACGCGTACATTGGAGAAATTACGATGAGCAAGAACGTCGCCGATGCCATGTGGGAGCTGCTGAGCGCCGCTGGAGTACGCCGATGCTACGGCATCGTCGGCGATGCGCTCAATCCGACGATCAGCGGGCATCCGGAGCTCGTGCTCCAGGAAGCCGCGAACAATCTCAATCTCGTGACGTCGCCGAGCCTACGGCCTTAAGCGCCCATGTTTGATCTTACATCGCTGACGGACTTCGGCTTGCTCTTTATGCGAATCATGGTCGGAGCGATCTATGCCAACAGCGGCTATCGCGATTTTAAAGATCCCGACACGCGCAGCAAGAGCATCGGGATGCCCAAGGGCTTCACCATCTTTCTCGCGGTTGCCGAGATGGCGGGCGGAGCCGGCATTATTCTCGGCGTGCTACCGCAACTCGCCGCAATCGGCCTCGTCCTGATCATGCTCGGAGCGATTCAGAAAAAAATCTTCGTCTGGAAAACCGGTTTCTGGGGAGCGGACGGATTCGGTTGGTACTACGACACGATGTTGACGTCGGCGCTACTCGTCATTCTCTTCACCGACGGCGGACGCTTCGTCTTATTACGTTAGTCCACTGGGATGCAGACGTCTGCCGCGGCGTTCGGAGCAGAGCCGTCCATCCTTGACGATCGTTTCTCCGGCTTGCATCACCCACGAAATTCCCTTCGGCTGCCGAACAGGATCGCGATAGTCGAGATCGTCGGCAATGGTCGCGGCGTCGAATGCGACGAGGTCGGCCATCTTTCCGGACGCGATGATGCCGACGTCATCCAGGCGAAAGATTTCCGCCGGTAGCCCCGTCATCTTATAAACGGCTTGATTGAACGTGAGCACATCGAGCTCGCGCACATATCGCGAGAAGACGCGGGGGAAGGTACCGAACATGCGAGGATGCGGTTTCCCGCCGGCGCCTGGTGCAAGACCGTCAGAACCAATCGCCGTGCGGTCGTCGCTCATAACGCGCTTGACGTCGCCTTCGTCCATGAGAAAGATGATCATCGTCGGCGTCAGCTGCTCGCTGACGAGCACGTGAATCAAAGCATCGAATTCGGACTTGCCGAGCGACGTTGCAATTTCCGGGATCGTCATGCCTTCGAAGGCGCCGCTCGCGGTGGACGCGATCAGGACATGATCGTATCCCGCTTCCAGCAAGCGATTATCGAAGCCGTTACCGACCTGTGAGAGCTGCGCCTTCAGGCGAGTCAGCTGCACTGGATCCGTGAGCCGCGCAAGCGTCGCATCTCGTCCGCCGGCATGGTATTCCGGCGGAACCAGCGTCGAGAGATACGTGCTTGCCGCAATATACGGATAGACATCTTGATAGACGTCGACACCGCGCCCAAGCGCAGCGTGGATGAGTCCGAGCGACTTCATTGTCGCGCCCCAGTTACTCTTCCCTGTCGCTTTATGATGCGAGATCATCACGCGCCTCGAAGACTCTTCGCCGATCCGCAGCGCTTCGGACACTGCGTCGAGAAGCGTTGATCCCTCGCCTCGGATATGCGAGGCATAGACGGCGCGTTCCGGCATTCGATTTGCTAACCCGATCAGTTCGTCCGTCTCTGCGTACGTACCGGGAGGGTAGATCAACCCGCTCGACATGCCGAAAGCGCCGGCTTCGAAGGCTTCATCGAGCAAGTCTTCAATGTGTTTTTGCTCGGCTACCGTCGGCGTGCGATCGTCCATACCCATCGCGGCAACGCGCAAGGTGCCGTGTCCGACCAGCGGCGCGTAGTTTGTAACGTATCCACGCTCGTCGGCTTCCGCTAAGAACTCCGCAAACGTGCAGCCTGCGAATTCGTGCCGCCACATCGATACGCGGCCGAGATGCTCAGATCGATATCGCGGATTAACCGGCGCAAGGCTGAATCCGCAATTGCCAACGACTTCCGTCGTCACGCCTTGAAATATCTTCGACGTGTCGTTCTCGGACAAGAACGGCACATTGTCGGCGTGCGAATGTGCATCGATGAAGCCGGGAGCAACGGTGAGCCCAGTCGCGTCTATCACTTCCCAGCCGGGATGATGATCCGAATGTGGACGGACGTCGTCAACCTTGCCATCGACGATGAAGATGTCGTCCTCGCAAGCCGGGCTTCCCGACCCATCGAGCACTAACGCTCCACTCACGACGCGCCTATTTGATGCCGTAACTCGCAAATTCCGCATCGACGTTCGCTCTTAGTTCCTTCGCGGCAGCGATGTCTGCGGCCGCACTCGGATCGCCCTTCTTGCGCTTGGCAAGGCCACGCACGTACAGCGATCCAGCGAATTTCGGATCGAGAGTGAATGCTTGGGTGCAGTCCGCTATCGCGTTATCGAACTGTTCGAGCTTGAAATCGAGATCGCAGCGATTGCTGTAGGCTGTGGCATCCCGGGCTCGCTTCACAGATTCATCGCAATCGGATGCCGCGGTCGTCAGATCGCGGCCAGAGACGACGCGCGTCCAACACCGATTGGTGTAGGCTGATGCATCCTGCGCATTGAGCCGGATTGCGGCATCAAAATCCGCAATCGCCCGATCGTAGTCACCCTTCCGACGATACAGAGCACCGCGGTTGTTGTACGCGGTCTCCTTTTGGGGATCGATTCGGATCACTTCAGTATAGTCGGCGATCGCGTGGTCGAGATCGTTCTTACGCCCGTACGCAAGAGCCCGATCGAAGATGGCAACTGAATAGCGTGGATTGATACTAATCGCCTGACTGTAATCGGCGATCGCTGCGTCGTAATCACGTTTGATGAAGTAGATATCACCCCGGCCGCTAATGGCGCGCACGAACTTCGGGTCGAGGCTCATTGCTTGGTTGAAGTCGGCGATCGCCCGATCGTAGTCTCCTCGACGGCTGTAGACAGTACCCCGGCCGGTGAAAGCCGCTGCAGACTTTGGATCGATTCCGATCGCCTGGTCGAAATCGGTATTCGCACTTCCGTAATCGTTTTGTCCTAGCTCCGCGTAGCCGCGACCGATAAGCGCGGCCGCGAGCTGAGGACTTATGAAAATAGCATTCTTGAAGCTGGCGATCGCGGAGTCATAGATGCCCTTGTCGGTGTACGCATCGCCAAGATTACTGAAGACGATAGGGTCTCGCGCGTTGAGTTTGATTGACTGGTTGAAGTCATCGATCGCACGATCATCGTCGCCGTTCTTATAGTAAGCCAGGCCCCGCTTATTATATGCAATCGCCAGATTCTTCGAGTTCTCGCTATGTGACGTTATAATTGCGGCACACGCGGCGATCTGCACGTCGAGTGTGACGGCGTCACCCTCGTTGTTGCAGGACGTCCAGTTTGGCGACGGCTGCTGCGCCCACGCCGGAACCATAGGCAAGATCGCGACAACTATAATCGCGGCCACTATTTTGGGAAGCGGGTGTTTCATCGTCAACATCCTCCACGCGCTGCACGTTTCACGTTATCCCAAGACCTGCAGTGCGCCTCTCCGGCCTGTGAGAGCTGGGCGGGGCGAGATCCAAGAATCAGGAAGTAGAGAGTGATGGACGGAGATCGTGTCGATGATGTACCGGACTCATCGGCCGTCGTTGAAGCCGTCGCGCGAGTCGTCGTAGGGTTGGGCTTATTTGCCGCCGGCGACGTTGCCGCGGCATCTGAAATGTTCCTTAGAGCCACGGAGTTGGCGCCCAATTACTCTGGCGCGCACTTGGCTTACGCGCAAGCACTCCTCGCGCAGGGTCAATTTCTTCCCGGCTGGCGCGAGTACGTCTGGCGGAAACCATTCAATCCGAAGACGACGAAGCTGCTCGATGACATTACGATTCCGGAATGGGCCGGAGAACGAATGGACGGCGGCCGTCTCTTAGTGATCTGCGACGAAGGCATCGGCGATGCGATAATGTTCTCGCGGTACCTTCCACGCGCCGCAGAGCGCGTCAGCACCGTCAACGTTGGATGGGGGCACGAACAGTCTGCGCTCTTTGCGGGCATCGATGGCGTATCCGACGTGCTCCTATCGCGACCAAGCTACACAGAATTCGACGCCTATGTCATGATCTGCGATCTGGCGCGCGTCTTTGGCACCACCTTAGAGACGATTCCCGCTCAGATACCGTATCTGCCACTCGACACGCGTAAGGAGCAGGAATGGAGCGCACGGCTCGACTCCAAATTGCCTAAAGGGCAACCGCGCGTTGGAATCAATTGGGCGGGTAGCCAGATCCACGTGAGGGATGGGCAACGTTCGCTCACGTTCGAACAGCTTGGCCCCCTGCTCGGGATCGACGGCATCAGCTTTGTCTCATTGCAAAAAGATGTGCGTGAACGAGACCGCGCTGGTCTTGCGGCTGCCGAGAACGTCTTAGACGTGTCGGCATCGCTCGAGAGCTTCGCAGACACCGCGGCATTGATCGCGAACCTCGATTTGATCGTGAGCGTTGACACCGCCGTTGCACATCTGGCCGGCGCGCTTGGCGCGACCGTTTGGGTACTTCTTCCGCAACCGGCGGATTGGCGTTGGCTGCTCGGTCGCAGCGATACACCGTGGTACCCAACGATGCGTCTTATTCGCCAGCCGAAGTATGGTGACTGGGATTCCGTGTTGCAAGAGACGCTCTTAGGGTTACGTCAGCTCTGAGCGAACCTACTTAAAGTCTTGTTTGACCGTCCACTCCGTAAGGGGATAGCGGCCTTCGAGCCGGTGCCAGCCTTTTAGCAAATCGCTCCCTTCGCCGGATTTTCGGTAGTTTGCGACCGCGAGGAAGTACTGCGCTTCCGGGGCGCAGAGCGATGTTGGAAACCGCTTGAGGGCTTCTTCATAAAGCGCGATCGCTTCGTCGAATGCGCGCAAGCGTAAGCGCGCCTGCGCGAGCCCCGCGAGCAGCTGCGCCGCAAACTCTGCAGGCGGCAAGTAGCCGTTCCAGCGATAGAGCTCGTCGCCGTCGCCCGTGAGAATGCGAAGGTCGGGCGTCCAGATGTGGTGATAGCGCTTTATGATCGGTTGCGCTGCGTCGACGGTGTTGTCGAACTGAATCGGAATCGTCGCGCGCTCGAGGATCTCGCGAACTTCGGCTTGAGGGTACGTCACGGCACCCATTGCTTTGCAGCCGCCTCAACCCGGATTGAAGAAATCCAGAAATACGAGCTTTCCGGTCTTACGTGCCTCATCGAGCGCGCCCTCGAAGGACGTGCGCCATTGGATCTCACTCGCGGTTGAGTGTCCGTTCACGGTTTGTGCCATGTGCTAGCTCCTTATCTGTTGGCCCATCGTAGCATACGCGCGACATAACCGATTGACGTAAGAGGACTGCACGAAGCTCAGCCCGCAGGTGAAGTCACTATGGCGCACCTTTGGCCGCTGGCGCTAACGGCGTTCGTCGCTTGTTCGGTAGAGGCCGCGGAAGCGATCACGATCGTACTCGCGGTGGGAACCGCGTACAACTGGCGCTCCGCGCTACTCGGTGCGCTCGCGGCGGTCGTAACGCTCGTCGTGCTGGTCGGCGCGGGCGGCGCGGTGCTGGTGACGATCATACCTATCCACGTCGTTCGGATCGTCGTCGGTGCGTTTCTTGTTTACTTCGGCTACGGCTGGCTGCGCAAGAGCGTGCTCCGCTTTGCCGGGCGTATGGAAATACACGACGAGGGCGCAAAGTACGAGAAGAAAGTCGCCGCTTTGCGCGACACCCGTGAGTCCCGTGGCGGCCTAGCCGTCGCGTTCAACGGCGTTTTTCTCGAAGGGCTCGAGGTCGCGATCATCGTGATCTCCGTCGGTTCGTCTTCGAGCGCAGCGCTTGGTGTAGCGTTCGGTGCGGCGCTGGCCGCATGCATCTTCATGACGCTAATAGCCGCGCTCTTGCGCAAGCCATTCTCACGAGTACCGGAAAACACATTGAAGTTCGTCGTCGGTACGATGCTCGTGAGCTTCGGAATCTTCTGGTTTGGCGAAGGGGTCGGCGTCGCATGGTGGCACGACGAAGTCTCGTTGCTTCTGTTGATCGTTGCGATGTTCGCGCTCGCTTTCGGAGCGATCGCCGCCCTGCGGCGTCCAAGCATCGCGCATGTCAATTGAGGGTCGAACCATTTTTACGACGAATGGCGCCCGTCGAAACGAGGGGAAACCTATGAAAAAGATCATTGCTATTGGGTTGTTTGGTTTACTGACCGTACTGTGCTGGCACCAAGCAGCTTATGCGAACACTATCGTGGTCCAGAACAAGACGGATCGCGTAATTGTCGTAGACGTTACATTCCCGGGAACGTTCTGCCGGAATGATAACAATATTCATATAGCGGCAGGGAAGCATTGGCAGGTCGGTGCCGGTTCGTGTTCAGTTGGGTCAGTCAAAGCCACGATGAGGGACGAGGCGGGGAAGATCATTCACAACTGCATTTCAGTGAGCCCTGACGGGGCCGAGAACTTTCTCATTCTCGGAAATAGCCGCGACGGCTGTAATGTTGACCGTTACGCGAAACCCAACACTACCATCGCCGTGAAAAACGAAACGGGCGAAGAAATCTGCGCCGGCGGATTCGGGAAAAACTGCAACTGGATTGCACGCAACCTCACGACGTCTTTCGAGAATGTTTCACAAGTCCAGTTTAAGGGTCGCGAGAAATGCACGGCTCATTACATGAATGGCCAGTGCGCGAAAATGCAGGCCGAGTCATGCGTAACCAGCGCGAGCGGGCCGGGGAACTATGTTTTTTCAGGGTTCAACGGCGGTTGGTGTAAGCTTTCAAAACGCTAACAAGCGGATGCGTCTTTAGCCCGTGCCGTAAGCGTCGGTAAAGGGGAGCGTCCGCGCGCGCTTGCCGTTGATCGCGAAGACTGCGTTCGCGACAGCAGGTGCGATCGGGACAACGCCCAGCTCGCCGATTCCGGTCGGGGATGGTGCGTTTTCGAGCACATCGACGTGAATCTGGGGCGCTTGATCGATACGCAGCACCAGAAAATCGTAGAAATTGTGCTGTTGCACAGCGCCGTTCGCAATCGTGATCTTACTCGCGAGCGCCATCGATAGCCCGTAGTTCGTGGCACCCTCGAGTTGCTGGCGCACGATCGTTGGATTTACTGCGATGCCGACGTCGGCGACGACGAACGCACGATGCACGCGCGGTACGGACCCGTTCATCGAGACTTCGACGATCGTAGCGACGGGCGTGTCGGCCCAAAAGCCGAACGCGAGGCCTTGTTTCATTCCCTTCGGCGGCGATCCCCATGACGCGTTTTTCGCGACCCTTTCGAGAACGGCGATGGCGCGCGGATTTTTCTTGAGCAGCGCAAGGCGAAATGCGAGTGGATTCTTTCCGGCCTTGTGCGCGAGCTCATCGAGGAACGTTTCCATGACGAAGCCGTTCCAGTTCGCTCCTGGTGCGCGCAGACTGCCCGCCGGGACGCCGCTCTTTGGATTGATATAATACGCCTGATAATTCGGGATCTCGTATGGTGAGTTGATCACCGAATCCATCGAGATGGCGTCGAGGCCGCTCTTGGGAAGCGGGAAACCAAGGGGTACAAAGATCGAATCCATGACGACGGTATGCCGCATCGCGACGAGGTTGCCGTGCTTGTCGAGCACACCGCTGACGGAATTTGCCGCCATCGGTTTATACCAATCGTGCTGAATGTCGTCTTCGCGCGTCCAAATCACTTGCACGGGCGCTTTGATCGCTTTGCTGACCGCGACCGCGTCGTCAGTGTAGTCCCAATAGAGACGGCGCCCAAATCCACCACCCAAGTAGGTTGTGTGGATTCGCACTTTGTCGATTGGAACGCCGGCAATCTTCGCGGCCGAGGCTTGAGCCATGGTTTGAACTTGCGTCGGAGCCCAGATATCAACGCCGTCCTTTGTCACCGAAGCAGTCGCGTTCTGCGGCTCCATCGTCGCATGCGCAGCGGGTTGTCCAAAATAGGTCGCCTCTAGGCTTGTACCGTTCACGCTTTTCGAACCGCGCTCGACGGCGACGATTGCGCCTGTGCGGCGGCTCGCGAGTTTGAGGAATTGGGCCTTGAGGTTGGCGGTGCTCGCGTTCGCGAACGGGCCGTTATCGTACGTAACGTTCAGCGCTAACTTGCCCTGAAACGCCGCCCACGAATTGGTCGCCACGACCGCAACGCCACTCGGTACCTGGACGACGGCTATCACGCCCTTAATTTTCTTCGCCTTCGATGCGTCGAACGATCGTACTTTGGCGCCGAAGACCGGCGGGTAGAGAATCGAGGCGAACTTCATTCCGGGAACGCGAACATCGATGCCGTACTTCGCTGCGCCGTTGACTTTCAACGGCGTATCGATGCGCTTGTTGACCTTGCCGATGAGCGTGAATTGATCGCGAGTCTTGAGCTTCGGCTTCGCCGGCACGGGCATCAACGCAGCCGCGCCGGTGAGGCTTCCGTAGGTCGCAGTGCGATTGTTCGCAGAGTCGATGACGCTGCCGGCCTTCGTCGTTAGCGTCGACGGGTCGACGCTCCACGTCTTGGCGGCGGCCGCAATAAGCATCGCACGCGCGCTCGCACCGGCAATGCGCAGCGGCATCCACGATGACAACGTGCTC
This sequence comes from Vulcanimicrobiaceae bacterium, assembly GCA_049520515.1. GTDB lineage: Bacteria > Vulcanimicrobiota > Vulcanimicrobiia > Vulcanimicrobiales > Vulcanimicrobiaceae > JAFAMS01. Next base: position 145,676 of record JBEKPS010000003.1, on the reverse strand, counting down.
GTGCTGCCACCGGTGATCTGGATGTGGAAATCAGGATCCCGGTAGACCGCAGCTGCCGGTGCAAATTGCACGAGGACGTTCTCGAATGGAACGTCGAGCTCGTCAGCGACGATCGTCGGCATGCCGGTTGCGACGCCTTGGCCCATCTCGGATTTGGCAACGAAGACGGTGACCTTCTCGTCCGGGTGCACGATCAACCACGCGTTTGGCTTGAAGTCAGCGGCCTGTGCTTCGGCGATGCTTGGGTTTACGCAAACGCTCGCGCCTACGCCAAGGACGAGGCTGCCGGTAAACAACGACCCGAGCCGAACGAAATCCGTGCGATTGAGCGTCATTACGAGGCCTGCTTTCCAGCAGTTGCGCGCGCGACGGCTTTACGAATGCGATCGTAGGTGCCGCAGCGACAAATGTTCGTAATCGATTGCGCAAGATCGGCGTCGGTCGGATGCGGATGCTGCTTCACGAGCGCCGAGATCGCCATCAGCTGGCCGGATTGACAATAGCCGCATTGCGGAACCTCTTCGTCGATCCACGCTTGTTGGAGCGGGTGCAGTTGCCCCGGTGCGCCGCCGAGTGCTTCGATCGTCGTAATTGGCTTGCCCGCGACACTACCGACCGGTGTGACGCACGAACGCACCGCGTTATCACCGATGTGCACGGTGCACGCTCCACACTGGGCGACACCGCAGCCGAATTTCGTCCCGGTCAACCCGACGACGTCGCGTATCACCCACAGCAGAGGCATCTCACCCGGAACATCGACTTCGTGCTTCTCGCCATTGATCAGCAGTGAAATCATGAATCAACACTCCCTCATGAACGCGGGCTGTTTTGACACCCCAATACCACCCGGACCAGCGGGCCCCTTGCGCGAACACGCCGCCTCGCGCTATCGTCCAACTGTATGTCTTGGCCTCGCCGACACGAGCTGATGGATATCGATCTTGACGCGTATGCAGACGACGAAGATACATCGGCACGGGGCGAGGCCCAACCCATAGATTGTCAGGTTGGGCGCGCGATCGAGCAGAAGCGAGTTTCCGTGCTTGAGGCTGCCGAACGCGCCGGCATACCTTTGGAGGAATTGCTGCCTAAGCTCGACCGGTAAGGAACATCCACGCGTTCGTGACACCGCCGATGAGTGCGAGAATAACCGCGGGTACGAGTAAGTAGGCGCCAATGACGTGGCCGGAGAGCAAAACGCCGCCGGCAGCAAGAACGATCAAAGTTGTGGTGGTGTTGGGGCTCGTGTACTCGAGCAGTCGAGCAATTCGCGATTGATCACCGTCCGCGGCCTTGTGCTTCATGCGTGCTGCCAGCACCAGTGCTAGCCCGTGCAGGCATCCTAATATGGTGACCTCGATCCCGAGAACCCACGAAGGCTGCCGTGGCGTCACAAGCAATATCGCGATGAGTAACGGAAGCATGAACATTATCACTGTTTGCATCGCGCCGGCGTGCAGCGCCGGACGCTGTAAGATTCGCTCTCGGTTTAGCGAAACCGCGACAAACAAAAGGCCTATTAGCGCACCGCTTGCCCCGCCGGCGACCTGGCCAAAGCCGGCCCAATCCTGACTCAACGTTTCCAACCTCAGTCCCTCGCCGTTAGCATTAAGTAGTCGGCGCTCAAGTATCCTCGGCGGTGGATCGCTCGGAATGACAAAATAAAAACACAAGAACTCGGCTTTTGAACCGAATTCTTGTGTTGCGCAAAATTGGGGCTCTGTACCGAAAATGGGCGAAAGTCCGAAAACCCATTTTCTGACTCGATAAGCTTCCGATAATCCAATTTTTTACTCCAGGGCCGACCTCCAGCGGGGTGAGATCCCAACCCCTGCACGCCTCAACCCGGAACATACGGAGCCGTCACCTAAGTCATTGGGTGCATGGCGCCCGAACCGACTTTCGGCGACCTCCTTAGGGAACATCGACGCGCAGCCGGACACTCTCAAGAGTCTCTGGCCGAGCGTGCTGGGTTGAGCGTTAATGCCGTAGCGGCGCTGGAGCAGGGGGTTCGCCGTGCCCCACATCGGGAAACCGTCCTCGCGCTTGCGGAAGCGTTGGGTTTTTCAGGACCAACTCGCGACCGGTTCGAGGAGACTGCGGCTCGCGCGCGACGTCGTAGTCGGCCTACCTTATCCGGTTTTCCGGCGTTCCTCACTTCGTTTATTGAACGCAACGAGGTCAATGAACTAAGGACGTTGCTATCAGACCATCGATTGATCACGATCACAGGTTCGGGCGGCGTCGGGAAGACCCGAATCGCAATTGAAGTAGCGCACCGAGCAGAACAACTGTACGACGAAACATTATTCATCGACTTGCTGCCAATTCTTGACGGAAACCAGGTAGCGGCACAGATCGCCAGGGAAGCCAACGTCCCTCTTCAAGGCGACGACGGTCTCTCGGCGATCGTTCTTCGTCTCCGTTCCCGCCGGGCGTTGCTTCTGATAGATAACTGCGAGCACGTTGTCGCGGATGTCGCCGCAGTTGTTGGGACACTTCTGCGTCGCTGTCCGTCTTTGGCTGTACTCACAACGAGTCGTGAGTCGCTCGGACTTTCCGCAGAACTCTCGTATCGTCTCCCCTCCATGGATGCGCGAGCGGCGTCCGAACTCTTTGTTGCGCGCGCACAGGCAAGTGATATAACGTGGTCCGTAGACGCACAACGCCTCACCCTCGTTGCGGACATCTGCAAAAAGTTGGATGGCATTCCGCTTGCGATCGAACTCGCTGCCTCGCGCATTTCGACGCTCGGCGTGGAGACGCTCCGTAATCGGCTCAAGGGCGGGGTCAGCTTGACCGGAAGCCGCGATCTGCCGCTTCGGCATCAAACCATGACCGCGACAATTGCGTGGAGCTATAATCTGCTGAGCGAGCACGAACGACTGCTTCTCCGCCGGTCGAGCGTAGCGATGGGAAGCTTTACGCTAGAATCGACAGAAGAGATCTGCGCCGACGATTTGCTTCCCCTCGGGACAGTCGCTGAGACACTGTCCGGCCTTGTCCAGAAGTGTTTGATCAACATCGAACACGTCGGCACGTCAGTGCGCTATCGCTTCTTGGAGTCGATCCGCGTCTTTGCCCGCGAACGTTTGCGGGAAAGTGGGGAGCTTGATGCGACAGTGCTGCGCGGCATCAACTGGCTTCGGCGAAAAGCAACAGTCGCCCGGGATCTGCGGTCTGACGCATCTGTAATGGAGCAAATCGAGTTGGACAACGTCCGCGCGGCGGTCCGATGGGCTCAATTGAGCGGCGATTACTCGACGATTGTATCGGCAGCGGAGATTCTCATCGGGTTTGCACGAGTCTACTATTATTCAAGGAGACAGCCCGAAGCACGAATGCTCGGGCTCGAAATACTCGAACGTCTAAATGAAGATAGCGATCCTAACGTCGTAGCGCGACTCATTACCTCGCTTGTATCCGTCCTCACCGCCACTGACCGCGTGTCAATGGCACCTCGCGCGATCCCTCTCCTGGAACAAAACGGCGACCTAGATCGCGCCGCGTACCTTCATGCACGACTAGCTGAAATTGAATGCAGCCGCAGCAATGTTTCCGCTGCTCACGAGCATGTTGTAGCCGCAGAAAATCTCCTAAACACAAGAGAATTCAGACGTTCACGACACGGCTTAATAGCGGCAATGACCTGCGCATACGTATGCTCTCAACTAAAAGATTTTAATGGAGCCCGCAAGTTGCTCGCAAACTTAGAGATTCCTAAGGGCGATGAGTACGAGCTCGAAGCTCAAATCGTCCTCGCCGAGGTCGAGTTCCGCGAAGGCTACCCCGAAAGAGCCTACGAAATCTCAAAGAACATGATCGCCAAACTGGCTTCTTATCCCGACATGGATCAGAACACGATCATGATCTTCGGAAACCATGCGCGATATTTGCTTCACATGGGTGCGGAGGATGCCGCAGAGGAAGCTCTTCGAGTTTCACTGCTGCGTGCCGTAGAAATACGCAATTTCGGATTTCTTTACACGACGTCATCGCTCGCACGCCACGCGGCAGCCCTCGCCGGCCGCGCCGGTCGCGCGGATTTGGCTATACGCCTTCTAGCTGCGTCTGATAGCACGGATCAAAACAATGGTCGCCCCTCGAATAAGGATGCCTGCGCCGAAGATCTTGCGGCAAGATCTATCTCAGCGCAGCTTTCGCAGGAACGAGCTGAAAAGCTCCGCGCGCAAGGAGCGAATGAAGATCTCTTCGACGTGCTCGAAGAGTTTCTCGTTCAGCCGGCAGCCGCCGACAACGCGCGACCGAGCGCGACGTCGAGTGCATGACCTACCTCAGTGACACGATCGTCCCCGAATTGACCAAATAAAGACGACGGAAGGTCGTATTCAATGCACGAGCCACCGCTGTCGCCCTCGTAAAGGAGCACGCGCAGAGGAGCGTAGAGACCAGCGCCGAGCGCATACCGCGTCATGCTTGACGCTATCAAAGGGTTTCCAATCTCATACTGTACTGCGTTTCGCGCCTGACCATACAAGCCAAGCAGCATGCCGTGATCGCGGACTTCGAAGATCGAGAGTTCCGGCGCCGCTTTGAGCCGCTGTCTTAAGCGATCGGTAATCCCGTCGCGAAGGAGCTCAGGAATTTCTTCATCGAGCCAGGGCACTAGGTTCTCCAGAGCCGAGCGTACCTCGGCGAATCCTTTCGTCGACCTAATGAGGACGTGCGCGATTTCAACGCTTCGTCGTGATGTTGACGCACTCACGTCCTAACCAGTACGGCTTCGGACATGGTGACGCCACCCACAACTCCCACAATTAGGCCGATGTTATTTGTGTGTGGCGCCTTGAGCCGGTAGTACGCATACTCTGGTCCACTATGAGCACGCAAATTGTGAAGCGCTCGACATTTTTATCCGCGAGCACGGCGGTCATTGGTACCTCGTTGCTCGGACACGGAAAAGGAGAATACGCAATGGCCTCAACGAGCAAACCCAGCATCGTCTTTTGCCACGGGATTTGGGCGGACGGCTCGTGCTTCAGCAAAGTCATCGCCCCTCTTCAAGCCGCCGGCTACGAATGTATCTCGGCGCAGTACCCGCTGAATACAACTGCCGACGATATTGCAATCGTCAAGAAAACACTCAGCCGTGTCAGCGGTCCCTCCATCCTCGTCGGACATTCGTACGGCGGCCAAGTCATCACCGGCGCCGGAACCGACGACCGCGTTCGCGGTCTCGTGTACATCTGTGCACTCGGCCCGGATGAAGGCGAGACTGCGCAAGCGCAGCTCGGTAAGTATCCGACCACGCCCGTCTTCCAGCAAATCGAGGTGGCAGACGGTCGCATCTGGATGAAGCCCGCGGGCATCGCGGACTTCTGCGGCGATCTTCCCGAAGCCGAACAAAAAGTCGTCTGGGCGACAAATTATCCACCCGCAGCGGATCTCTTCAACGCGCCCATGGGCACGCCGGCATGGAAGACGAAGCCGAGTTGGTATATCGTGGGCAAAAACGACAAGGCTGTGCCTCCCGAGCTCGAGCGGTTCGTGTCCAAACGCATGGGCGCGACGACTATCGAGCTGGATTCCAGCCACACGCCAATGCTATCGCAACCGCACGCGGTCGTCGAAATGATCGTGAAGGCCGCGAACGGGAGTCACTAGTCGGCTAACGGTCCTCGCACCGATAGCGGTGAGCCGTGCGCAAGCATCACCCACGATTCGGCCACCTCGGTGACAAACGCGTCGCTGAGGTGGTGACTGTGGCTGAACGTCGAGCAATGCCGCTTATCGTCCTGATGACCTCGCACATCATGAACGAAGATGACGAAGACTGTAAATTGCCACAACCCGCTGAGTAATTCAGCAGGCTAGATCTTTGGAGACATTGTGCCAGATCACGTCCTAATCGAGGGCCGCAATGGGTCGTTTAGTGCCTACATCGCGCGACCAAAAACTTCGTCGGCATCCGCCATCATTGTTCTTCAAGAGCTTTTCGGAGTAAACAGCGACATTCGTCAGCACTGCGACGAGCTGTGCGAACAAGGCTACCTCGCGGTCGCGCCGGACCTCTACTGGGCTCAGGAACCGGGCGTCGACCTTAACGTTAGATCGAAGGATGACTGGGACCACGGCCTTCGACTCAATCAGAATTATAATCGAGACGCAGGCGCCGAGGACATCAAAGATACGATTGACACCGTAGCTGGGTCGCCGGAATGCAACGGTCGTGTCGCGGTGTTGGGCTATTGCATTGGTGGGCTGATGACATTCTTAACGGCCGCGCGCTTTGATGGTATCACCGCTGCAGTCGCGTTTCACGGCGGCGATACCGATAAATATCTCAACGAAGTCCCGGGACTCACCGCACCGATCCTGATGCATTTGGCCGGCGAAGACGAATTCATGCCCAAGGCGGCGCAGGAAGAAATCAAAGGAGCGTTTTCCGGCAAAACAAACGCGACTATCTACACCTATCCAGGCCAACGTCACGCTTTCTCTCGGCACAACGGAGAACACTACAATGCAGAAGCGGCAAAGTTGGCCAACGATCGCACAACGGACTTCTTGCGTCGGACTCTTTCCTAAGACCTAGAGACGGCGAGCGACGCCGACATCGGATACGGAAAAGAAGAATCAGCAATGGCCAATAGGCGACACGCTCGTGCAGCTTCGCGGCAAAGTCCGATCCCACAGTGATCCCTAATGAATCCGTGAGTGGCGGCTGACTCCTCGAATTCCCGAGGCCGAGCCGTTGGATGGCCCGGCGCCTCCGATAATCCAATCTGTGCGGGCCAATCCTTCCGAAAATGGACGCGCAAATTGGATTATCGGTACAGAGCGCAAAATTGGGGCTGCATCCCAACAATTGAGCTTATCCCAACAATTCCCAAACGCACCGAAAACCTTTAGCTCGAAGCTTCTGGGATAGAGCCAGGCGTACCGTTCCGGCTTCGCGGAAGCACCGACTCATGACGTGGATCGTCGGCATGTCGACAATGATAGGGTATGCCATCGCGATATCGGACATTCGTGTAAGCCGGGGCACCATCGAGCGGGATTGCCTGCAGAAGGTCTACCGGGTCGCGCCCGGCATTGCCCTGGGCTTCTCTGGTTCGGTCATGATCGGCTTACGCATGGTCGCTGCGTTAACGGATGAACTGGTGCGGAGCAGTTCGGATCTGCCGGATCCAATCGCCGTGGCTACTGCCTTACCCGGTCTTGCTCGCGACGAGTTTGACCGATCTCCCGATCAGGCGCAAGAGGGCGGCTGCAGCCTAATGATGATCTCGGCGCACCCGTTTCGGAACCGAGGAGAGGCCCCGTTTCCGGCAACGTTTTTGCATACTTTCCGCTGTCCCGACTTTGAGCCGACGGAGGTGCAAACATCGCGCATCGAGTCCATTGGGTCGCCTTCGCAGGCAGAGTCATGTCGAAGAGCCCTTCACGAAATAATGCGGAATGAAGAGAGAGATCTCGGCATTCTGAAGTCTCTTATGACGGTTCCGCAGATCGGAGCGGCTGCCACGTTAGGCTATGAGCTGACGAAGTTGCTTCAGGAATCACCTCAAGCCGGCGTCAGTCCGCATCTGCACGTGTGCACCGTCACTCGCGGGCGAGTCGTCGTCGCACCAAACGACTTCGTCACGTATGACGCAAGCGGACCGAAAGAGTTCAGAATGCCTAGTGTCGCTCGAACGCAAATCGAATTTAACGCTTTGTGGTCGACGTTGGCATCAGCCGGTGACTTCCCGATAGCCTAGTGCGAGATAATTAGGCGTCTCGCCGCGCTGTATGGGCGGTGCTGGGCATCGTGATCGTAAGGCATCACGATCCATCCCCTTGAAAGACAAGGCTCAGGTTATCGTTTATCGTTTGCAAACGTTGTGATTTTGAATCGAATTCCAAAACCGATCCAACATTATCAAAACGGCAGTCGCTCTCTGCCATTGCGAGGTGCGTACCATCAACCACCGCGAGCATTGTTGGTCCCGAAGTCGTAATTGGACTCGGATTGCCATCAGAAAGGTCATTTCTAAAAAAGCGCAGGGTTCCGTTCATCCGGTCCGTGTCGCACATTGCTATACTTACGACGAGCTGATCATCGAATGCGCGCATCGCATTTATCCAGCCGTGTTCGCTAAGCTGGCGCTTCGCAAGGAGCTTGAAATTGTGACGATCGTATAGCATAACCGTTGGAGAAACATACTTCGAGTCTACAGGCAACGGCCCAGTTCCGGTCGCCACAGCTATTACTGATTGAGATAGAGGTTCGACGCTTGTTATGCTGGCGCTAAAGCGCTCACGATGAACTAACTTTAATGGCCAACCTGCGTAAATGCTCAGTCGACGACTTTCGTGGTCCTTGTAAACGTCGAACGTGTCATAAATGGCGAGCACATCATTAGGCAATGAACGCAAATGGGGGTAAGACTGAAAATGAGCAAATGGGATGCGCGAAGACCCATCCGTTGCGAAAAGTACGACGTTCGATTGTTCCGTCGCCGCAATCCATCCCGGGCGGATACGCGCAATCCAGCCCAAGGGGCCTAGTCGCAGAAGTGTTCGACGCACTTTGCCATCGGGACCGAGAACGGCAACCCCGCTTAAGAAACGCATAACCAGATTTCCAGAATCCTCAACGACGCCGCCTACAGCCCCGCTGACGACCGTGTTGAGAGATCCGAAGCCCAGATCAATTTTGAGATGATGTGACGAGTCGGAACCCAGTTGCTCAAGCGTAGAGTCGGAACCCTGTACCTCAAGCGTAGCAGATATCAGATAAGCCTTATTCGGGGGATCGATGCGGCAAGAACCCGGCTCCATCGCACAGACGAGCACTACGAGCGCTAAGCTCATGAGCCGGATCATCGCGACGGATTCGGAACGCCGACAACAAGAAGCCGAATTTGTTTCATCCATTCCAAGCGTAGCACGCAGGTCTGGGGCGAGCGTTGCCGCACCACTACCTCGTTTCGTTCCAGAGGAAGGTCACGGTGTCGGTCAAGACCGCTACTTCCGATGACAACGTTCCGCCGATATGGCCGCCGCCGACAACGTACAGGACGACCGGCGCGTTCGCTTTCTGCGCCCACTGCATCGTCGCCGTGAACTTATACGCATGTACGGGCGAAACGCGAGCGTCATTTTCTGACGTCAGGACGAAAGTTGCGGGATACGTCGTTCCCTGCTTGATCGCGAGTAGCGGGGCGTAGGCTCTAAGCCATTTGAACTGTTGTTCGCTCGCGATCGGCGATCCAATTTCGCTCGAATAGGACGTTTCCGTCCCATACGTATAGGCCCGCAAAACGTCGACCGGACCAACCTCATCGGCCACCGCATGGAAAAGCGACGGATGTTGTACTTCAGTCACTCCGACGAGAAGGCCGCCTGCCGACAATCCGTACGCGGCTAAGGTTCGATGTGTTGTGAAGCCGCGCGCGACGAGCGCTTGCGCCGCCGCCGCAAAATCGTCGAAGGAGTTCTGCTTCTTGCCGAGCATGCCCGCGCGATGCCAAGCCTCACCGTAGTCGCCATCCCCGCGAATGCATGCGGCCGCGAACGTCCCGCCCTTCGCGAGCCACAGGGCGTCGATCGGGTACCAGCGCGTATAGCAAGGAAATCCGGCATTCCCGTACCCCGTTATCAACGTGGGTGCGACCCGTCCGTTCTTTCGATGTGCGACGAATACCGGCACGCGAGTGCCGTCCTTGGATCTTACGAAGATCTCTTCCGTGATATAGCGCGAAACATCGAAGGGAGCGTGGACGCGACTGAACACAACGCTCTTTCCGGAGCGAGTGTCGCTCTGGAACGTGACCGGCGGCGTCGTTAGATTCGAGAATTGATAGTAAAAGTTTGAGGTTGCCGGCTCAGCCGAAACATCAACGACGCCGACTCCCGGAAGCGCGACGTCGCGCACGTGTCTTCCGCGCCGGTCGAAGATCGCAAGTTCTGAGTGCGCGTCACGACGATATTGCGTAATAAAGAAGCCACTGGACGCATCGACGCTCGTAAGCGTCTCGGATCTCTCGGGCACGACGTCGCGTTCGACGGCTGGTTTCTTTAGGTCGATTGCAACGAGCTTCCAGTTCGGCGCCAAATGATTGGTCCGGAAATACAGAACCGATCCGCTGCTATCGATAAAGTGGTAGCTCGAGCTACTCATAGGACGCACGACTCGGACAGGCGCGTCGTGTTCAGTTAAATCAATGACCGCTGCGAGATTACCGATCGACTCCGCGGCTAGAAAAAGATAACGCTCGTCTGCCGTCGGCTGCGAATACGGAATCCACTGCGGATGAGAGGGAAGACTATAAATGCAGGGATCGGCTGTGGCTCCGAGGGGATGGAAGCGCACGGCGAGATCCTGTCCGATTGCCGTTCCAGCTTTGCGTGTCGCGTCCGAGCTATAGCTGTCATAGTAGAATCCGCGACTATTGGCTGACCATTGGATTGGATACCAGTCGGGAACGCCCGTAGCAACGTCCGGAAGATCGCGACCGCTCTTGATGTCCATCACATGCCAGTGCATGATCCCGGCTCCGTCGGTCGGCGTGGAGTAGCCAAGCTTCAACCCATCAGGTGAAAGCTTCCAGGCACCGATCGACATCTTCCCGTCCGGCCAACGCCGATCCGGATCGAGCAGCACACGCGTTCCACTCTGTGTCTTAACAAAGAGAACGTCGCTTTTATCCGGCCTGTGGTGAGACCATACAGTGCTGAACCCTCCAACCTGAGGAAGACCGTCTTGCCACGCCGTTCCAATTCTCAACGCGAGAGCACGTGTCGCGTTGCGATCATGGAATGAAGAAAGCACTTCGTGCGTCACGCGCTCTTCTTGCGTAACCCAATTTTTTGTAGCGCGCGATGTCACGTTCTCGAGCGACTCGTACGGATTGGGCGTCGCATGCCCGAAATAAAGATTCGTTGCCGAACTGCGGCTAATCGCCGGATACGTCCAGCGATATGAAGCTGCGCTTCCAGCGAACGTCGTAATCACAATAAGGGTCGCCGCAACAAGAAGCAGCGGAAGTACGCGTCTTGCCATAGTGCGAAGTCCCTTCGACGTGGATTTTCTCAGGTTCTCGAAAAGCTGTTCGCGACAAATAGTGTCGACACTAGCATCTCGGTTGATTCTAGGCTCTGTCGTCGCCTTATCCGTGACGAGCAGTTCCGCGGCATCGGCTGGCTTTGATCCGACGCCCTATCTACACGCGCAGCGTTTAGTCGACGTTGGCCGGCGTCGTCTGAATCTCTATTGCACGGGCGCTGGATCGCCTACGGTTATCCTCGATGCGCCTTCCGGCGCGACGAATAAGATCTGGTACCGCGTTCAACCTCAAATTGCACGCACCACTCGCGTCTGCTCCTACGATCGCGCAGGCATGGGGTTTAGCGATCCGGGGCCGTTGCCGCGAGATGCCGCTGCTCTCGTAAGCGACCTTCATTCACTGCTCCACCGAGCCGGGCTCGCGCCTCCGTACGTTCTCGTCGGACACTCGAGTGCGGGATTACACCTTCAGCTCTACGCTGATCGATATTCGTCCCAGGTCGCGGGAATGATGCTTGTCGACCCGGCAGTCCCGTACCAAAGTAAACGTCTTCAGACCGTGTTGCCTGCATATAACCTTCGCTTCGCGTCCGCAGCGCGCCAGGACGAGGCATGCGGTGCAGCAGCGGCGGCCGGTAATCTCAAAGCGGGAGTTGCCATATTTGCGCAGTGCGGCCTTGATGATGCCACCGCGATGCGTAGGGACTGCGCGCAAGACGGGCCGGCGCTGTGCAAGCTCGACGAGATCAATAACGAATTGTGGCAGCGTCCGGCGCCCTGGCGAGCGACTGCGTCCGAACTGAGGTCGCTCGATGGGGCTAGCTCGAAGCAGGTGCTCGACGAGCAGCGGAGTTACGGCGCGATGCCGCTTATCGTCCTTACTGCGGCGAACACCATGAACGATCTGCCGGTCCCGGCTTCCAAGACGCAGAAAGTTGCGCTGTCAGCGGAATGGAAAAAACTGCATGACAAGATCGCTTCTCTGTCGTCGGTCGGCGTGAACTTTGTTATTGCTGATTCCGGCCATGTTATTGAGTTCGATAGACCGATGGCGGTCATCTCCGCGGTCGACGAAGTTGTCGATCGGGCACGCCATCGCGCAAAATAGTCGCGCCCCTAGATGTTCTTACTGGCCGATCGGCTTCGGGGGCTGAAGAAATCCGGTATCGCATGACGGTCTCATTAGAGGTACCGCTTATCGAAAAGTCGCTCGCAGACTAACCGTGAATGATGCCGTCGGAAGCCGTGCGAGGGCGCTTATGAGCGGGTTCTTATGAACAAGTTCTTCCATTGGATTTTCGTCGGCTCAAGCGGCATCCGCGCCGGCTGGCGGCTGTTGATCTTCGCCGCAATTGTCGCCCTGATCTACGAGATCGCCACCCCGGTCATCCGTTTATTTCCAGCCGGCATGGAGGGGAGCACTGTTCGTCCCTGGCTGGGTTTGTCCGACCTGACCGGTCTCGTCGTCGTGCTCGTTGCAGCTTGGCTGATGTCGCGCATCGAGCATCGGCCGCTTTTCATCTACGGCCTTCCTCTTCGTGAGGCGTTCCGCAGGAAGTTCTGGATCGGCTTTCTTTTCGGCAGCGTAGCAATCACTGCGATATTGCTATGCCTGTACGCTGCGGGCGCGTACCGTATCAACGCGCTAGCAACGTCGGGTATCGACGCTGTGGAAGCGGCGGTCTTGTGGGCGCTCGTATTTGTGTGCGCCGGCCTCTTCGAGGAGTTCGTATTTCGCGGCTATGTCCAGTTTACGCTGACGACTGGCACGGGCTTCTGGATCGCCTCAGCTATCACGTCGCTCCTCTTTGGCTTCCTGCACATGGGCAACCATGGGGAAAACGCGATCGGCATTATCTCGGTAATATGCTTCGCGCTCTTCCACTGCGTCACGCTGCGGCAAACCGGCAATCTGTGGATGAGCGTCGGCTTTCACGCTACCTGGGACTGGTGCGAATCGTTCCTCTACGGCGTGCCTGACAGTGGAACGACCACGTGGCATCCGCTATTCACGACTACGTTTCAGGGACCGGTGTGGCTAACCGGCGGTAACGACGGACCCGAGGGAAGCGCGCTGGCGCTATTAGCCGTGGGCATTATGACATTGCTCGTCTTCCGGCTCTACCCGACGCCGCGGTACCGTACGAAACTGGACCCTGCGTCAGCCAACTGAGAGGTTCCGCTTAATGATACGGATCTCCAGACCGCGCCTGTGAAACTGTGCCAGATCTCTCCGAGGACTGCCAAATTAAGGCAGCGATTCACGAGGTCGGCGCGGCAGTCTCATAAAGTTAGCGAACATTACGATATAGGCGATCCCCGATATCGTTAGCCACGGGCCTCGTTCAATCGTCGATATGCCGAGAAAAAGCGCCGGCGCAAATCTTAGAAGGAGCAGCAGGCGGCTTGCCAAGGTTGTCGTGCGCAGCATCGCCCGAAACACCTCAACGAAAGTCCATGCGACAAGAATCCATACGAGTAAGACGAACGTGAAAGCGTAAATGGATACTCTTGGAAATCTTTGGGCAATTGCATCGCGAAACAGGAACACAATAAAGAAGCAAGCCGCGATTAAAAGCACGACCTTCATCGTTATGCGCAAGGTCTCCGACCACGACCGAGGCTCAGGACGATAAAGCATTACTTGAGCCCACCACTCTGTCCGATACGCTGGATGCGTCCACTGAAAGACCCGATTGTCCAAAGCATGCCAAAACCCATGACGACGTTCAACATGGAATCTGCCGCGCCTAGCACGATAGGGAGCGTGGAGACGAGGCCGAACGCCGCAATCCAAACCTTTATCCAGCTAAGCATTTGACGGGTTAGTGCCACGCCACGCATACGGTCCTCCGGAGCGAACGCTTTCGCCGTATACTTGAAGAAAGTCGCCGTAAGCACCATGACTAGCGTGATGAAAAGATAAATGATTCCGGATACCACCACGAACGGGTTTACCGCGGATCCCTGACTCAGGCCAAGCGCGTCGAAGCCTTCGTTGAACGTCGGCGGTAACAAGCCGATCGTGTGCGCGAAGATGATCGCGCCTGATAGTAGGAGCAACAACGCGAGGATCTCCGGAACCCAAAGGCTTTTCGTCATAAATCCCAAGAATTGCCATCCGCCGCCGTTAGGCATCAGGATCCGTCTCCCTGATATACAAAATGAGGTCCGTCATAAATTCTACGCATCTGCTTGTTTTGCGGATCATAGTCCCAAAGCGTACCTTGTTCGTAGTACATGCATGACCGTTCCGCGATCGCGAGGTGCGTATCGAGCACGGCGAGCGTCGCGGGCCCCCGCAGCGTAATCGTTTCTTGAGAAGCGTCCGAGAGATCCAGATGCAAAAATCGCAGAATCGCATGCACGGGGTCAACGTCGACAGCGCAGGTATCAAGGCTTACGATGATTTGATCATCGAGTGACCTTATTGCATTGACGAATCCGCGATTTCCGAACAACCGGCGCGCGCGGATTTTGAACGTCCGTCTATCATACAGAAAAAGCTGAGGGTCTCCGTCTGCTTCAATTGAATAGCGCGCCCAGCGCGCCGTTGCGACGACGATCGTCGATGGCGCAATTGATTCAAGGGCGGTTATCTCGTCACGAAATTGCATTTCATGAATCAGTCTCAGAGGCCACCCTCCGTAGATTCGCAGTCGGTCACGCGTACTTATTGCCAGCTCGCTACCTGGCAAGGAGCGAATTTGCAAGTGATCACTAGCGCTAGCGATACGCATGTGCCTCGATCCGTCAACTGCGATCGCGTCGACGCCTGAAAGTGACGACCACGCCACCCAACCGGGCCGTAGCGGCGCAACCGAGCCAGGGCCGGCTTGATAGACAAGTGTGCGGAGCAAAGATCCATCGCGTCCAAAAACGACCAGCCCATTCGAAAAGCGGACTACAATTCTATCCGAATCAACGACAGCTCCAGTTGCGATTCCAAGTCCAACTGGCATCGTTGAAACGGCCGAGTACAGCGGATTCACCAATTCAAGTCGATTGGGGCCGGTACTAAAAACGAACGCTTCCGCGTGTGTGGCGCAGTCGCCGCGA
Source organism: Vulcanimicrobiaceae bacterium (assembly GCA_049520515.1). GTDB lineage: Bacteria > Vulcanimicrobiota > Vulcanimicrobiia > Vulcanimicrobiales > Vulcanimicrobiaceae > JAFAMS01. The sequence goes on along the minus strand of JBEKPS010000003.1, from coordinate 130,600 downwards.
AGAGCCATTCCCAGCAGCAGTAGCGCGATGGCAACAACTCTACTTACCACGGCATCGGCACACTACCAGGCGAGAGATCCATCAAGAATTCAGTTAGGAGCCTATTCGCATCTCTCTTCTTACTTGCCCTGTATTCGATACTCGTGAGCAGCGTTAGCGTCTTATACTGAAACAACTTATCCCAAGAATTCCAGAATTCCGTTCTAGGACGCTACGGTAGCATTGGATCCGACGGCGCGCACCGTGTGTCACCCTGTACGCACACTTGCCCACCAACTCCGAGCGCGACTTGACCAAATTTTCGGGAGTATGGAGCATACCCGCGCACTGGTCCATTTTCAATTCGGACCACGCCGATTTCATCGTACCCGTACAGAGGCGAGAATCGGTCTCGATAGATCACGAAGATTCGCGGTGTCATGCCCAACGTTGCGACCGCTACTTTGTTCGCGGGCGTCTTGTTTATGGCAGCCGAATATTGCTGTTCGAAGGCAGCGTTGAGAGTCGTATCCAGGTCAGGCGGCTTCATTGCCCGGCTGATCTCGTCTCGAACGTCCGGAATTTGTTTGAGAATTGGGCTGGCGGCTACGATGGCGCGGCAGCCATTATAGGGAATGACGGGGTCGCTTACCATCAGGTCACTGGCCAGCATCACCGCCACCGCGAAGCGTTCCTCTAGTCCCGTCGTTTGTTTCTTATCGTCTGAGATGGTCGGCACCGCCCCCATGTACTGGATTTGGGCTGCCCTCTCTGCGAGCAGATCGCCACTAAGATTATTGAGTGGCGCGCATATTTGAAGATAGGATCCGCCGACAGGTGCGCCCGCTGCATTTCTGAAGGTTACAACGAACAAATAGGCTCCGCTCACAGGCTTACAATTTAAGATCGTAGCCGCGTACGTCGAGTGCTGCGCCGCACCGAGAGCTGCCTCATCGAGCGCAGCATTGTGGCTGCTCGATACCACGGATGCAGCAACAAGTCTACCGGTCTCGTCGAGTTCTACTTTGATTTGAACCGTGCCACTTGCGCCTTCCCGAATGGCAATTTCCGGCATGGCCGGCGTGACTTTCTTGATCATCGAAGCCGGCTTGTAACAGTCCGGAGATTGGGAGTCAACGCTTTGGGCCCACCCCGGGCGCGATTCGAGCAATGCGCAAAGTGTCACCAATAGCAACAAGAAGCAACAGAGTACGCGTCTTGCCATAGCCCTGAAGCTCTTCGACATAGACGCCTCAGATTCTCGAAGAACGGACCGCGCCCTAAGTAGTGTCGACAGTTAGGCGGTGGCCGTACCGCAGGAGACACTGCAAAATAGCTTGGCACTTGGAGGAATTCGCGCACACTCAGGTTGCAGATTACGGCCATGCGCAATCAGATGCTTCTGTCGCGCGAGCTCGTTGCAGTCATGCGCAAAGCGGTTGCGTATGCGTTCGACGCTGGGAGCGAGTTTGTCGAACTGTCTCACGTGCGCTCAGCGCTCCAAGACGACCAGACAATCGGGTTCGGACTGAGCGAAACCTTGGAGCGAAAGCAAATCCACGGGGCTCTGTTGCGCGGGCGGCCACGAAAACAATTGCGCGGTGTTGAATCCGAGCGTAGCCCATTTCCGATCTATCATTCCCTGGTGATCCGAACTCCGGACGGCAAAGATGGCAAGTGGCTTGATCAGGATTCGTACGATGTGTTCCTCGAAGGCGCACGGCGCGTGCGGGCCGGCGCGTACTTGCCCAAGCATCTCGCAAAGGCTTACCTTGCGCTACGCTGATGGAATCTACGCGAAATCATTTTGCTTCAGTTTCCTTCTGGTAGCTTGGTACGACTGGCCCGTGCGCCTCGAAAGTCTCAAGCTACAAACCGAATGATCCAATCGTGGACGTGAATTATGTCGAATGAGGAGTTTTTACTTGTTTTCGTATTTCTCACGGGCATTTTCGCGATTTCCTATGTGATAGCTCGCTTGAGAGGTCAAACATGGCGATATAAAGGCAGGAAATGGAACGGCGTTGGGTTCCCCGTTCGAACGAACACGAGAACTCGGAAGAGTAACCGACTGTAACCTTTGCTGGAATGGATCGCCCAGGCTGCCGCATGGCACGATTGGGCCTTCTTTGTCATCACGAGCGAAGTCGAGCGACATCAGTAATGAACAAAGGTAGGGCGTGGGATAGGAGGGTTCATAGGTGGTACTTCTGGCGCCCTGGCAGGAGCAACCATTGGAAGCGCCATTGGTGGCGCTATCGGTGGCATCATTGGTACGTGAGGATTGGTATGTTAAGACAACAGTTTGTGCTCGGTTGCATCCTTTTCTCGGCGTGCGGAGGATTTGTTGGCGGATTTTTGGCCGCCGTCCAAATGCATTTCAGTCCACTATCGCAGATCATTTCTGGGATTTGCGGTGGAATAGGCGCCGGCATCGGGGGAAATATTGCTGGTCGTCGAGCCCAGCATAAGCATATCAAGGATGACTGAACAAAACGAGAAAGTCGCGAGATCAATGACGCTTCCGAAACTCTCTGCAGCGGTAATGCGACAGCAAACGGATTCAGCTTATCGTGCGCCTTGGCGTTCAGCGCTCTTCGGCGTCTTGTTGACCATAGTGGTCGATCTCATGGCGTTCCGCTGGGGTCAACAATTGAAGGTGCTGCTCTTCGAACTAGTTGGCTTTGGCTATGCGATGTACGCTGTTTATGTCGGAATCTTTCGCATTACAGGCCTGTGGCGTCGTGTAATTGTGTTCGCGTTTACGGCTGGATGTCTCAGTTTGCTAAGCGCTTTGGTTGTCGACACGCTTCAGCTTAGGGTTATCGCGATTTCTTGTGGCGTCGGATTGCTGCTTTTCGCGGCCCTGCTGATGTCAAAGTTTTATCCGAATAGCGTGATCGGCGATCTATTGAGCGAACCTTCCCGATGATGGCGCGCTTAGATACAGTCACTCTAAAGCAGCAATTAGAGCGTCAACATCCTTCGCCGTTACACCCATTCCGCTGACTCTATCGCGGAGCGACACCAAAATCGCGCGAGTGAACGACCGAGCATCCCGTAGAACTCCGACCGTTGGCTTAAACTCGCTTGGGATAAACGGACGACTGCTGGCTTTCGCGTCTCGAAGCTCCTGTCCGAACTGCGGATTCCCTATATGATCCCAAAGCTCGATGGCGAGGTCGGTCATTTTATTATTCAGCACTAGCTTTGCGTCGAGTTTTTGCCATTTTGGGGTGGACCGCAGCTGCGCGCCTCGTTCTGAGACGTCGTCAAGGAGGTACGTTGCATCTAGGATCGAGGCGGTAGACAGCCCACGGGTGCGAAAGGCCTCGGCGACCACGGGCTGGTCAAAGAGCGTCTTGAGTATGTCGACAGCAGTGATGCGATCGCGAGCAAAAACGGCGTCAATGTAGTCGGAGAGATCACGCACTCCCCACCGCCAACTTACAGATGGGTCGCGAGTCGGCAGCGTTCTTCACGCTCACGAACTATAGGACCCCGACGGGAACAGCGACACTGCATGACCTCCCGCGTGCGAACTCACCTGTCGCTGGCCGAGCAACGGATCGGCGCGTTTTTTCGAAGACGTCTTCCAATCGCTGCTTGGGCATACTCATAGGCTCGAAGTTCTAGCGCTGATACCAGCTGCAGTTGCCGCCGAACGCTCTCGCATCGCTACGACCAAACACTCCGTACGCTGCAAATTCCGTCGGTCCCGTCCGTTGCCAGTACACTCCCCGATCGTTCAAGGAGCAAGTAGAGTCGGACAGAGTAGAAACACTCCCGTCGTCATGTCGGATCTCTACCTCGCTAAGTCGCCCCGCGACCTGATCACCCGACTTGCTTACTTCGTCCATAATTTGCAAGTACGGTTCTCGTCCTTCGAAGTATTTGTCGTAATCATCGCTCGCTATTTCGCCTCCGTCAAGGATGAATTGTAGCTTCCCATGGCTACCGGCAAGTCGCACGAGATGTGATCCCTCTTCCAGAACTCCAAGACTACGAAAAAAGAACGGTCCGTCCTTAGTACGCCCGGCAAGAAACGATTCCAGGCGATAATTTTCCCTCCATCTGATTAGGCCGACTTGCCAAAATTCCGAATTGCCCGTCACGGTGTCGGGTTTGCTGACCACCATGAAACTCAGCGCATACCAGCTCTCATTGCGCGGGACGAGCGGGAGCGTCATCCTTCCTGAGATTGCGAACGTTCTTTGAAAGGGCCCAGGGGCATAGAATTCCGCCGCAGCGTGCACTTTTTGCTCCTCCGGATCGGTGAGATCTCGGGAGCATCCGGCAATTAGGTTACTGACGACGACTAAAAGCAACGCGAGAATTCGCATTTGCAATAATCCAAGATGGCGCAGGGTGGTTAGCCCTACTGATCCAGCGGGCAACGTCGCCGTCCCTCGACCTGGCTCGGGATGGCAAAGATGTCGACACTAGGCATCATCCTCTCTGATCTCGGTGCAGCGCGATAAGATGGCATAGGTCGGGGCGGTTTCAAAAAAGCTGTTATGCTGATCGCTAGCGAAAAAACATGTCGTGAATTCAAGCGATCCGACGACTACGAACATCGCTGCCCTATTTGGGTTGGCCATTGTTCTTGGATTCGTGTGGTGCGTAATTGGTTATGTTAGAGCTCGACGCCGTGGTGAAACGTGGCGAGGCAAAAACGGCGAAAAGTGGCAAGGGTTCTTTTATTCACGCCAGGATAGGCGGAGTAAACTGAAGGATCCAGTAGAGCGCGAATCCTAGCGCGCCAGGACCATTGGCTATCGCAATGTCCACATTGGAAGAACGGAAGTTGGATCACTCACCCGGCGGACTACATCGCTGTCCCTCGACTTCGCTCGGGATGACAAACGAAAAACAAAAGAACTCGGCAGTAAGCCGAGTTCATTTGTTGCGCAAAATTGGTGGAGCTGCCGGGGAACCGCCCCCCGGGTCCGAAAAGCCGGACACGTGCTTTCTTCAGGCTGAGTCTCGAGTTTGTCTTAAGCGGAGGAGCTTGTCGAGACCGCAATCTCTTCCGCCGCAAGCCCAGTTGTTCTCGAACGGATCTCGGGCCAACCTCACCGTTCTAGCCGCAGTTAATGTCGGCGCGGGAGCTGATTGCGGCGACCTCTCCCTTACCGTCGCTAACCTAGATTAGGCAGCGAGTGCGTATTGATTATCCGCGTGTATAGCGGTTGCGATCGTTTTAAGAGTGCTCGCAGCTCTGCCTGCTTACACGTACCGCGGATCATTCCGTCGAAGCTGATCAGCCCCGCGATGCGCTTGCGCATTGTAGCACAACCCAGCCTAGGTTGGCGCGGTTGCTTCCAGTTCGCTGCGGAGCAGGGCCAGCAAGCTGTCATCGGTGCGGTCAATCGAGATGGGCGTGACGCTCGCGTACCCTTCCCGAACAGCTTCCAAATCGGTTCCCTTTTCTGCACTGTTCATGTCGTAGCGACCGTAGATCCGGAACATTTGTTCGCCGCCTTCTTCTCGATGCAGTCGCTCTTCGTAGCGTTTGCGCCCTTGGCGCGTGACCCGAATTCCACGCAATGTGCCATCAGGGACGTTTGGGACGTTCAGATTCAAAAACGATGTTTGCGGAAGGCGCGTTCGCCATTCACGCACGAGGCGCAGCGTCAAGTCGCTCGCGCTTTGCCAATTGAACGGCGTTTCGCGATCGCCCCACTGAATTGCGAGCGACACGGCAATCGAGGGAATGCCGATGATCGAACCTTCGATCGCAGCGGCGACGGTGCCGGAGTAGTTGATGTCGTCACCGACATTCGCGCCGCAATTGATTCCGCTCACGAGCAAATCGGGAAAAGCGCCGCACGCTTCATATGCGCCGAGGATCACGCAATCCGCAGGCGTCCCCGAACACGCATACGTCGTGACGCTGCGTCCGCTCACCGGAGTTATCGAGACGGGATCGCGGAATGTCACGCGGTGCGAGATCGCGCTGCGATCACCGTCCGGCGCGACAACGATAACGTCGCCGAGCTCGCGTAGAGCCTCGGCGACGTTGACGATTCCCGGACTCTCGACGCCGTCATCGTTGGTGACCAGGATGCGCATTGCTCGCTAGTCGCGAACCGGCGCGAGGAGCGCGGAGAGAACCCACGAGACGAGCCACAGGATGATCGATCCCCAGAGCGCTGCCCAGAAACCGTGGACACTCAAGCCGATACCGAGATGCCCGACGATCCAGAACAAAAACGCGTTGATGATAAACGTGAACAATCCCAGCGTCAGAATCTCGACCGGCAACGTCAAGATGATAAGGATTGGTTTGATGATGGCGTTCACGATACCGAGGATGACTGCTGCAATCAAGGCGCCGAGAATGCCCGATACGTGTACGCCCGGCACAAAGTACGCGACAACAAAGAGCGCGGCCATATTGATGATGATTCGTAGAATTAGCATTTGCTCTCTCCTACCCGGGAGCGACGTTCGATTGACATTTCGCCGTCTCAGGACTGTCACTGGCGAAGACTGACGCGAGCGCGCCCGGAGCGATGGTCACGTCCTTCCCTTTGTGCAAGGCGTTGTATGCGCCTATCACGAGGCCTAAGCCCGGGACCGGAACAGCGCCGACGTACCCCGGAAGCTGGCCGTTATAACCTTGCGCCGCGAGTGCGTTCGGACGTCGATCGCGTACAACGTGAAGCTCGTTACCATCCGAAAATTTAAAGTACAACGGTTCGAGGCCAATCGCGCCGCCGTGACCGCGACCGGCTGCGATCGCCAATGTAACGACGCCGTATCCCGGCGTCCCCGACGGAATGACAATCCTTCCTTGAAACGTCACGGCACCAATCGACTTGAACTGAAAAAAGTCTCCGGCTTTTGCGGTGCGCGATTCAACGGGTTTGGTTGTTTCGATAATGACTTGCGTGCATGGCGGTAGTGCAGAAAGCATACACCCCGATTTTACGAGCCGCCGAGCGCTGCCTTCACCGACGATGCGAGAGCCGGCGACATTCCTTTGACCGCCGCAATCTCATCGACGCTCGCGCGCTTGATTGCCGCGAGGGAACCGAATGCAGTGAGCAGACGTTTTCTGCGTACGGGCCCCACCCCAGCAAGCGCATCCAGTTGCGAGGCCGTCATTGCTTTTGCGCGACGATTGCGATGATACTCGACCGCGAAGCGATGGGCTTCGTCGCGAATACGCATGACGAGGTGCAGCGCCGGCGAGTTCGGCGGCAATACGATCGGTTCCGATTGATGCGGCACGTACAGCCATTCGTTTTCTTTGGCGAGGCCCGCGACCGGAATCCCCCACATATCCATCTCGTGCAGCACCTCGACGACAGCGCTGAGCTGCCCCTTGCCGCCGTCAATCAACAGCAAATCCGGCTTATGGTGAAATCGCTCGCGTTTGACCTTTGATTCCTCAACGGCTTCGACGGCTTTCTCGATGGATTGCGAACGATGCGTCGGTGCACGATCGGCCTGCTGGCGCAAATAGCGGAGTCGCCGTCGCAGCGTTTCCTGCATCATCGCGAAATCGTTAGGGCCCTGATCGTATTGGATCTTGAACTTGCGATAGTCGCTCTTCTTCGCTCGGCCTTCGACGAATACGACCATCGAGGCGACGGAATTCGTCCCTTGGATGTTCGAGATGTCGTAGCACTCGATGCGATGCGGCGGCTCCGGCAGATCCAATGCCGCCGCGAGATCGGTGAGCGCGCGCGCAGACGCGGTTTCTTGAACTTCTTGATGCGCGAGGAAGGCCTTGAGATTTTGCTCGGCGTTTTTCTCGACGAGCCGCATGTACTCGGCACGCGGACCGCGTTGCGCCCGAAGCACGCGCACGCGCTGTCCTTTGAGCGACGTCAGCCAGGCCTCGATCGTCTCACGCTCGGCCGGCAATGCATCGACGAGCACTTCCTTTGGAATTGCCGTCGAGACAACGGAGCGTGCCCGAGCGCGCGCTTTCTCGGGGATCGGCACCTCTTGAGCGCGAGCTTGCCGCACCGCGAGCGGACTCATCGCTTCCGGAGTCTGTACGCCGGCCGAGCGCGCGGTGTAGAACTGCTCGAGAAACTCGCGCACGATCTCTTCGTTGCTATGATCCGCGACGCCATCGAGAATGAAATGCTCCTGCCCGAGCAGCTTTCCGGCGCGGACCATGAAGACTTGCGTGCAGGCTTGTCCTTGCCCGCGCGCGAGGCCGATCAGGTCCATGTCGATCCGCGAACGCCAAACGACTTTCTGCCCTTCGGTGACGCGCCGCACCGCGATGATGCGATCGCGCAAGTGGGCGGCCGCCTCGTAATTGTAGTTCTCGGCCGAGCTTTGCATCTCGCTCTGTAATCGCCCGAGCAACGCTTCTTGACGGCCTTCGAGAAAGAGCACCGCCTCCTCAATGAGCGCATCATACTCGGCTTCGCTCTGATAGCCGACGCACGGCGCCAGGCAGCGTTTGATGTGATATTGGAGGCACGGGCGTTTGCGCCGTCCGTCGATCGGCTCCGCGCACGTTCGCAGCGGGAAGACGATCCGGATCAGATCGATCAGCTCGCGCAAACCGTGCGCGTTGGTGTAGGGCCCGAAATAGCGTGCACCGTCATTGCGCACCATCCGCGTGAAGATGACCCGTGGAAACGGCTCGTTCGTGACCTTCAAATACGGATAGCGCTTGTCGTCGCGCAGGCGCACGTTGAAAGGCGGCTGATGCCGCTTGATCAGATTGGCTTCGAGGATCAACGCCTCGATCTCGTTGCTGGTGACGATCGTACGGACATCGCGGACGCGCTCGACCATGGCTGAAGTCCGGAGCGGATGCGCAGCGCTGTCTTGAAAATACGAGCGCACGCGATTGCGCAGCGAGACCGCTTTCCCGATGTACAGAATGCGGTTCTCGTCCCCGACCATCATGTAGACGCCGGGAGCGTCCGCGATCTGCGCGAGCGTCTGCTCTAGAGCCACACTCCTATAAACCCGGTCGCGCCGCAAATCGGCGACGCATTACAAGGTAGGACGTGACGCCGAGAATGGCTATGACCAGGATGAAGCGCGACGACCGCTGCACGGCCGGCAGAATCGCGTCGAGATGTTGCCCGAAGGCGAAGCCGAGGTAGGCGAGCGCGAAGCAAAAGATCGCCGAGCCGAAGGCGTGATACATGAGAAAATAGCGCTTCGGCATACGCGACGCACCCGCGGGTAGAGCCGCGATCCCACGAATGAACGGCAAGAAACGGCAAATGAAGATCGTGCGAGCGCCGAACTTTTCGAAGAACGCGTGCGCGCGAGCAAGCTCATGCTCGGCCCGGCGTCCGAAGCGATGCGCGACGGGCGCACCGCCATAATAGCCAATTCCGTAAAGAATGATGCCGCCGACGATCTCGCCGAGAGTCGCGAACGTGCCCACGAGCACCCAGCTTGAGAGATGTCCTGCACCGGCGGCCGCGCCTGCGACGACGAGCACCACTTCCGCGCCGACCGGGATGGCGACGTTTCCAAGAAGCATTACAAGGAAGAGCCCGGCGTAGCCGTATGCGTGTATGAGCCCAAGGATCAGGCTTTGGTAATGCTCCATCCCTTACTGGCTTGCGGCGAGACGCGCCAGGACGTCGGAGGCGACGCCTCCTCGCTCGTCGCGAATCGCTCGATACAAGTCGATCGGCTCGATGTTCCCATCGCCGACGCGGGCCTCGGCGTTACGCACGATGTTACGAACGCGCGGCGTGATGAGAATGCCTTCCCATACCCGGTCTTCGCCCGTACCCAGCGCTCGCTTGAGCTCGGTGTAGATGTCGCCCGATGAAATCTGCTCCTCGCGCAGCGCAGCTTCAACGTCGGCATCCTGCTCTTCGATCAATGCAAAGAGCATGTGCTCCACGCCAACGTAGTAATGGTTGTGATTCCGGCACTCTTGCTCCGCAAGACGAAGCACACGGAGTGCGGCTGGACTAAAACGTGAGAACATCGTAAATGGTCGGGGCGGCAGGATTTGAACCTGTGGCCTCTGCGTCCCGAACGCAGCGCTCTACCAAGCTGAGCTACGCCCCGACGACCTACCCGGTTGCTACCCGTCTGCGCCGGGGTCCTCCTCAACGCCTTGCGGAGACCGGCGCCAGGGTGTATAACTTGCCTGTTCTCCAATGAAGTACATCATCGTCGGCTGCGGCCGAGTGGGGTCGATGCTGGCGAAGCTGCTGGTCGAAGAGGGTCACCAAGTGACCGTCGTCGACGAGAATCCGGCTGCCTTCAAGCGATTGGGATCCCGCTTTACGGGACAAGTCGAGCTCGGCACGGGCATCGACGCTGAAGTGATCCGGCGCGCCGGCGGCGAGACCGCCGATGGCTTCGCGTCGACCACGAACGGCGACAATCGCAACGTGATGGCCGCGCTCATCGCACAGCGTCTCTTCAACATCAAGAAGGTCGTGGCACGCATCTACGATCCGCCACGCGGCAAGATGTACCGGGAACTCGGCATCGAGACCGTGTGCCCGACGACGGTCGGTGCGCAGCTCATTCGCGACATTCTCGTCGCACCGTCGGATGTATCTGCGGCGTTCGATTTCGGCAAAGTCAGCTCGCTGCGCTGTGCCGTTACGAAAGCCGTTGCGAACCGGCGCGTCAGTGAGATCGAGCGCGACGGCGCGATTCGTATCGCGGCGATTCGGACCAACGGCGCCGTCCGCGTCCCCTCTCCCAACGACGTGCTCACGCTCGGCGATGAGCTCAACGTGATCGTCGCACCTGATGCCCTCGAACAATTTACAAAGCTCTTTTCCGACACGAGCCCGGTCGTTCCCGAGAAAGTACGCGCCTGATGTTCATTCTGATCGTCGGCGGCGGAAAAGTCGGAACGTACTTGGCACGCGACCTGCTCGCGGAGAATCACGAAGTCGTCGTCATCGAAAAAGATGCGCGCAAAGCGCAGTTCATGACGAACCTTCTCGAACAAGATGTCGCGATCGTCGGTGACGGCTGCGACCCGGTCGTGCTCACGCAAGCCGGCGTTGCGCGCGCCGACGTCGTCGTCGCCGACACCGGTGATGACGAAGACAATCTCGTCGTCAGTTTGATCGCGCAGAAGAATTCGAAGGCGCGCTGCATTTCGCGCGTCAACAATCCGCGCAACAAAGCCATCTTCGATTCGATCGGCAAAGACGGAAATCCGATCTCCGTCATCTCGTCGACCGAGCTGATCCTGCGCATGGTCGAGGACGAAGTGAATATCTCTGAGTGCCGGCCGCTCCTGCGTTTGCGCAACGGCGACGTACAGCTCGTGAAGATGTCAGTTGAGGCCGGAACGGCCGCCGACGGCAAGCGAATCGCCGATCTCGGCTTCCCGCGCAGCGCCATTGTCGTCGCAGTCGAAAGCCGCGACGGTGAGGTGACAATCCCAACCGGCGACACGCGCCTTTCCGCCGGCGACGACGTCGTGATGATGATCAAGAGCTCCGTCCGCGATCAAGTTCGCGACGTGCTCCGAGGAACTAGCGCCGCCGTCTAGGAAGCGCCGCCCATGATTACGAGGGGCGGTTTTCTTTCAGGCAGTGCCGCAACGCTCGTTGCGGCCGCACCACCTGCCGCGCCTGCGAGTGTGATGACTGCGTACCAGCCAGGAATGGGCTACGCACCGTTCATCGTCATGCAGAAACGCGGACGACTCGCAGCGCAATTTCCCACGACGCAATTTTCCTGGCGCGAGCTTTCAAACGGCGATGCGATCCGCGATGGCGTCATCTCGAACACGATTCAGATCGGCGTCGTCGGTACGGCCCCGTTTTTGATCGGCTGGGATCGCGGGATTCCGTGGAAGATCTTGTGCGACGCAAACAATTTCGACTTTTGGCTCGTGACGATGGATCCGAACATCAAGTCCATCAAAGATCTCAAGCCGGGCGATAAGATCGCGACTCCTTCGCCCGACGCAATTAACACGATGGTCATTCGCTCCGCGCTCGTGCGCATGGGCCTTCCGGCCAATTACCTCGACGTCGGGATGGTCGCAATGCCGCATCCCCTCGCGGAGCAGGCGTTGCTCAACCATCAAGTCGTGGCGCATATTGCGACGCCGCCCTTCGCGCAAGATGAAGTAAAACGTGGCGGTCATGTCATCATGCGCACGAACGACGGCTTTCCCGGCGGCATAACTTCAACGATCAGCGTTACGACGACGGCATTTGCGGAGCAGTATCCCGCCTTCATGGACGCCTACTTCAAGGAATACGTCGACACCATCAAGTTCATTCAAACGCACATGGACGAGGCTGCGAAGATGTACGTCGACTCGACCAGCGGAAAAGCGCAAATCGAAGATGTTGCACCACTGATGCATGACCTTGCGAGTACGCTCTTCACGATTCCGCCGCACGGCGTCTTGCAAGTGGCGGCATTCTTGGCCAAGCTTGGCGTCATCAAGAACGCGCCGTCAGCGTTCGCGCAAATTTCGCTGGGATACGCCAACAACGGAGCGAGCTAGATCAAACCTCGGCGCAGCGCGGTGACGGCTGCTTGCGTGCGATCGGAGGCGCTGAGCTTCTCGAGGATGTCGCGAATGTGGCCTTTGACGGTGCCGAGGCCGAGATACAAGCGTTGACCGATCTCAGTGTTTCCGACGCCGTCGGCAACGAGACGTAAGACTTCGAGCTCGCGCGGCGTCAGCGGATTGTCGGTCGGCGGTGGTGCCGGCGAGGGCGAGCCAAAATGGCGTAACACCACGTGCGCGATCTGCGGATCGAAATACGCGCCTCCATCCGCGACGACACGCACTGCCGTCAGCAGATTCGACGGATCGGACCCCTTGACGACATAGGCGTCGGCGCCGGCCGCCAGCGCCGCGAGAATCTCGCGATCGAGATCGTGCATCGTGAGAATGACGATCCTGATGTTGTGCATTTGCGCGCGCAAACGTCGCGTTAACTCGATGCCGTCGATCCCCGGCAAGCCAATGTCGAGCACCGCAACGTCGGGAGTCGTGCGAACGATCTCGCTGAAGCCCGATCTTCCGTCGCCCGCCTCCGCGACGACCTCGAAGTCGGCCTCGCCTTCGAGCGCGGTCTTGATGCCGGCACGCGTCAGCGCATGATCCTCAACGACGCCGACCCGGATCATGTCGCCACTGGCGTTGAGATCACGACGCGTGGAAGCTCGAGCGTGAAAATGCTCCCCTGCGGCATGTTCGGTTCATAGTGCACCTTGCCGCCATGTTCTTCCGCAATGCGCCGTACGATGTAAAGTCCGAGACCCGTACCGCCGCCGCGCGCGTGCGCACCGGCTACCCGCATGAAGAGCGTGTCGCGAATGTCATCGGGGACGCCGAAACCTTCGTCGGCAACGCTGATGCTGACCATACGTCCCTCGACGTGCATCTGAATTGCAACCCGGCCTCCGTCTTTCGACCAATTAACCGCATTTGCAAACAGATTGACGAGCGCACGCCGTAATTCTCCGGAGTCGCCGCTCACGACTGCATCCGTCGTCGTCACCTCCACGGTCAACTTTTTCGAATCGGCGAGCGGCTGGAGCTGCGCAACGACGTCGCGCACGAGACGATCGATCTCGATGGCACGTCGCTCGGCCGTGCGATCGCCCGATTCATATTGTGCGACGAGCAATAGTGTCTCGGCCAACCGTTGCAACTCGTCGTTGGCCGAGACGCTTCGATCCAAAATCTCGACATAACGCTGCGGCATCGGACCGTAGGAACCGTCGCGAGCCTGCCGCAGCGTCAAACCGGCAGCCGCAAGCGGTGTTCGCAGATCGTGCGAGAGCGCGTAGACAATATCGCGAATGACCTCGCTGCGCTGCGCGAGCTCGTCGTTCTTCCTCGCAAGCTCGTCAAAAAGTCGCGACTGTCCGAGCGCGATGACGGCAGCTTCGGCAAATGCGCGCAGGCTGAGCAAATCTTCTTCAGTCGTTGCGCGATTGAGCGAGACGAGCAGTGTCCCGAACCGCGTCGGACCGTCGATCAACGGTACGACGACCGCAGAATCAATCTCCAGCGCGTCGAGAACGAGCCGGCCCATCGCGTCGTCACGCGAGAGCAGCGACGGTTCGCGCGCTTCGAGCGCGCGCGCGAGAGCGGATTGGATCTCAGGACGCGGGGCTTCGGTTATCTCGACGACTTCTTTACGATCTTGCGTCGCCTCGAAGCGCGTCGCGGTACCGCTGGTCGTCGCGCGATAGAGCGAGACGCGCGTCGCCGAAACCAGCCACAACGCTTCGCGCGCTATGGCGCGTTCGACGAGCGCCTCGCTCAGCGAGGCGCGAATGCTCTCGGAAGCTTCGCGCAAGTTGCGCTCGCGCCGCACTGCGCTTGCAATAGCGGTCGCAATTCCTTGCTGCTCCGCGCCGCGATGCAGCGCAAGTCCAAGCCACCCAACGAGGATGATCGAAAGCGCGGAGAGGGCGCGGTTTCCAAGCGCGACGGAATCCCATACGCCGCCGGCCTGTAGACCGTTGATGTAGCCCGCGACGATGTTGGCGACCAGCGCAGCTACGACCAGCGGTCCCGTGAGCCGTCGATTGCCCGCAAACGCGCTCAAAACGATCGGCACGTCGAGCAGGATCGCTGCAATGAAAAGTTGCGGCGTGACTAAGTCGATCGTGAACGCGCCGACCAGGCCCGCAATGCAGAGCGCAGTCAGTAGCCGCGGATTCATGTCTCGCGCCTTCGGCGGCGGAGGCCCGCAGCGCTGCCACGAAGCGCCCTCTTGATGGACCGGGACACCGACGAACGACCGCGGGCTGAAGAACTGCTGCGCGAGCTCGGTCTCGGCGCGCGGCTCACCGTGTATCTCGCAAGCGCACCCGGGACCGGCAAAACGCGGCGCATCCTCGAGGAAGCCCGCGCGCTCCAGCACAGCGGGATCGATGTTGCGATCGGCTGGGTCGATCTCAAGGGCCGTACCGACCTCGAACCGATCCTCGAGGGTCTGCGCGTCATCCCGCCGCGAACGATCGAAACCGGCGGATCAACATTCGCGGACTTCGATCTCGAAGCAGCGCTCGAGGCGCATCCGTCCACAATCATCCTCGACGAGCTTGCGCACACGAACCTCACCGGCGCTCGCAACGCCAAGCGTTGGCAAGATGCGCTGACGTTACGCGAGGCAGGCATCAGTGTTATCGGTGCGCTCAACGTGCAGCATGTCGAAACCGTTGCGCCCGTCGCCGAGCGTGCGATCGGATTTCCGATCCGAGAGATCGTACCGCTTTCATTCCTGCAAGCTGCCGATCAGGTCGTTGCGCTCGATGCGCCGCCCGATCTGATCGAAGCGCGCCTGCGTTCGGGAAAGATCGTTGCGCAAGACGATGTCGAGCGCGCGCTCGCCGGAAGCTTCAAACCGCAAACGCTGCAAATCTTGCGCGAGCTGATGCTGCGAACGCTCGACGAGCTCACCGACCCGGTGCTGCGACCTGTAAAGGTTTCCGCTCTGCTTGCCATTCCGATGGGCCTGGACGACCCGGCCGTCTTCTTGCGCAAATGCGCGGCTCTCGCGGACGCAAGCGATCTCTCGTTCGAAGTCGCGCGCACACTCGATCACGGCGATCGAATCGAAAAAGCTGCCCGCGGCGCCAACGCGCGTCTCGTTCCGCCGCTTCCGCAGTCGCACGGTGTACCGAACTGGACGAACGCAGGTGCAACGATCGTTGCGGTGCCAAGCGGCGAAGAGGCGAAGAGCATCGCGTCCGGCGGGATCGATCGTCACGTGTATATCGCGGACCCCAGCGCCCTGCACGTCTACGAAACGGGGACGGAGATTCGCGCTCGGCATTCGTTCGCGCAAACGGCCGGCGATCGTTTGCGTATTGGATATGGACGCTTCACCGTGTACCTTGGCGCGTCGGCGGGTTGCGGGAAGACCTATGCGATGCTCGATCGCGCCCATCAAATGAAAGCGGCCGGCGTCGACGTCGTC
Source organism: Vulcanimicrobiaceae bacterium (assembly GCA_049520515.1). Lineage (GTDB taxonomy): Bacteria > Vulcanimicrobiota > Vulcanimicrobiia > Vulcanimicrobiales > Vulcanimicrobiaceae > JAFAMS01. Next base: position 114,731 of record JBEKPS010000003.1, on the reverse strand, counting down.
GCGGCGCTGGTAGAAACGCATAAACGCGCCGAAACCGTACGCATGCTCGAGGGCCTCGAGGTACTTCCCCGCAAGAACGACGAGGTCGATCGCGAGGCGCTGATGGCGCGCCGTCCGCAAGTTGCGTTGATCGATGAGCTCGCGCACACAAACGCCGCAGGCAGCGATTATCCCAAGCGTTACCAAGAGGTGCTGTCCATCGTGCGGTCCGGGATCTCGGTTATCACGACGCTCAACGTGCAGCACCTCGAGGGCCTCTCGGACGCAGTTCTACGCTTGACCGGAACGCGCGTCCGCGAAACGCTGCCAGACGGGATTCTCGAGCTTGCCGACGATGTCGTTCTGATCGATGCGACGCCGGAGGTTTTACGTGAACGATTGCGCGCCGGCAAGATCTATACGTCGGAGCGAATCGATCGCGCGCTCTCGAACTTCTTCACGCTCGAAAACTTGACCGCGCTGCGCGAGCTCGCGATCCGCGAGACGATTCGCGCCCGGCAGCCGACGCGCTTGCCGGCGCCCTTCGCGCACATCGTGGTCGGCGTGCACGCACGCGAACGCGACGTCGAGCTGATTCGGTGGACGGCACGCTTCGCTTCGCGTCTCGATGTTGAGCTGACGGTCGTTCACGTGGCTGCCAATCAAGATGCGACGAATTCGCCTGACGTTCAAGCGCTGCGTTCGGCAGCGAAGAGCGTTGGGGCGCAATGGAGGTTCGAAGTCGATCCGAATCCGGCTAGCGTCCTCGTGCGCCTTTCACGGCAAATTGCGGATGCTGCGATCGTGATCGAGGGCGCTCGTGGAAAGCGGCGCTTTTGGCAGCCGCCCGCTTTCGCTCGTCGCGTTCTCGACGCCGGCGCGGGCGACACTATTTTATATTCGCCGCATCCAACGCGCGGTTAAGGCCGAACACATTGACATGCGGCTCACCTAAGATTCCGAAGGTTCGACCTTGGATATGCGCATCGACGACCGCACGAACCGCGTCTTGTGAGACGTTGCGCGCTTTCGCGATGCGCGGGATTTGGTAATATGCACCCTCAGGTGAAATATCGGGATCGATGCCGCTTGCGCTCGACGTAACGAGCTCTGGTGGGATGTCGCCGGTCGCGTCCGGATTGGCTTTCTTGAGCGCCGTGACTGTGGCCGCAACGGAGTCGATCAACTTTTTCGACGTCGGTGCGAGGTTCGTTCCGCCCGTCTGGGTTGGATCGTAGCCGTTCTTGCCGGCTGCCGAGGGACGGCCCTGGAAGTACTGCGGCTTCGTAAACAGCTGTCCGATCAGTGATGATCCAACCACGGCACCTTTGTCATCTTTGATCAGCGAACCGTTCGCCTGGAACGGAAACACTATGGTGCCGATCAGCCAAACGATCATGGGGTAGATCAGGCCGAAGACGACGACCGTGACGACCGTAAAGAGCACGGCTGGTACGAGATGCGAGAGGGTGCTTTGTTTGGTTGGTGTCGTCGCTTGCTGCATGATTAACCTGCGAGGTGGAGACCGACGAGAATCACGTCGATCAGTTTGATGAAGATAAACGGCACGATGATTCCGCCGACACCGTAGACCAGGACGTTTTCCCGCAGCACGGCATCCGCACCGCGTGGACGATAGACCACGCCGCGCAGCGCGAGCGGAATAAGCGCAATAATGATGAGCGCGTTGAAGATGATCGCCGAGAGCACCGCGCTCGCGGGCGAATGCAAACGCATGATGTTGAACACGGCCATCGCGGGATACGCCGTCGCAAACATCGCGGGAAGAATTGCGAAGTACTTCGCGACGTCGTTCGCAATCGAGAACGTGGTCAATGCACCGCGTGTCATGAGCAGCTGCTTGCCGATTTCGACGATGTCGATCAGTTTGGTCGGATCCGAATCGAGATCGACCATGTTCGCTGCTTCTTTTGCGGCTTGTGTGCCGGAGTTCATCGCGACCCCGACATCGGCTTGCGCGAGCGCAGGCGCGTCGTTGGTGCCGTCGCCCGTCATCGCGACGAGCCGTCCCGAACCTTGCTCGCGGCGAATCAGCTCCATCTTGGTCTCAGGCGTCGCCTGCGCCAGAAAATCGTCGACTCCCGACTCTTTGGCGATCGCCGCAGCGGTCAACGGATTATCACCGGTGATCATAATCGTGCGAATGCCCATCGCACGCAAGCGGTCGAAGCGTTGTTTGATGTTCGGCTTGAGGATGTCTTTGAGATGGATGATGCCGAGAATGCTCGACCCTTCCGCGAGCAGCAGCGGCGTGCCGCCTGAGCGCGCGATGCGCTCGACGTCCGCATTGAACTGCGCATCATCAACGTTGCCGCCTTGCGAGCGGGCGAACGCGACGACCGCATCGGCGGCGCCTTTACGGATGGCGTGGACCGAGCCGTTAGTTTGAACGTCGAGACCGCTCATGCGCGTATATGCGCTGAACGGAACGAAGGTCGAGCCGACCGGGGCTCCGCCATTCGGCGTCCCCATCCGCTCGGTGAGCATCACGATCGAACGTCCTTCGGGCGTTTCGTCGGCGAGCGACGAAAGATACGCGGCACGCGCCGCACGCTCGAGAGTCACGCCCGAAACCGGAATGATTTCAGCGGCTTGACGATTACCGAGCGTGATCGTTCCGGTCTTGTCGAGCAAGAGTGTGTCGACGTCGCCGGCGGCTTCGACCGCGCGGCCGCTCATCGCGAGCACGTTGCGCTGCATGACGCGATCCATGCCCGCGATACCGATCGCGGAAAGCAAGCCACCGATCGTGGTCGGAATTAGGCAGACGAGCAACGCGATCAGAACCGTGATCGATTGCACGGTGCCCGCATAAATCGAGAACGGGGCGAGCGTTGCGACCGCGATCAAGAAGATGATCGTCATTCCGGCGAGCAGGATCGAAAGGGCGATCTCATTCGGCGTCTTCTGCCGCTGCGCGCCTTCGACCAGATTGATCATGCGATCGAGGAACGTCTCACCCGGGTTGGCGCTGATCTTCACCATGACCCAATCCGAGAGGACGCGCGTGCCGCCCGTAACCGAGCTGCGGTCGCCGCCCGCTTCGCGAATGACCGGAGCCGACTCGCCCGTGATCGCCGATTCGTCGACGCTTGCAGCACCTTGAACGACATCGCCGTCGCCCGCGATGATCTCGCCGGCTTCGACCCGGATGACGTCGCCCTTTCGCAGATGTGAAGAGGCGATCGTCGCGTACTCGCCGTCGCGCACCAGCTTGCGCGCTTGCGTATCGGATTTCGTGCGACGCAAGAACTCGGCTTGCGCTTTACCGCGGCCTTCGGCGACCGCTTCCGCGAAATTCGCGAAAATGACCGTAAACCACAGCCAGATCGAGATTGCGAAATCGAAGCCCGCGCCGCTGGTCGGCGTCGAAACGTGCGTCGCCCAATCGCGGAAGAACAGGATTGAGGTAACGAGCGCACCGACTTCGCAAATGAACATCACCGGATTGCGCACTTGCCAACGCGGATCCAGTTTCTTGAATGAAGCGCCGATGGCCGGAATGATAATCTCCGGATCGTAGAGCGAGCGCGCTTTCGGACGGCGCTCGATCCGTGATTGCGAAATCATTAGTACGTCTTTCCTTGGGTCATCAGCAGATGCTCGACGAACGGACCGAGGGCATCAGCGGGTAGGAAGGTCAAAACTCCGACGATCAACACGACCCCGAGCAAGAGCAAGACGAACAGCGGAGTCGTCGTCTTGAACGTCCCGGACGAGAACGGAACGGCGCGCTTACCGGCCAACGAGCCAGCCAGACCCAACACGGGAATAATCTCGGCGTAGCGTCCACCGAAAATCGTGATGCCTCCGAGGATCTCGGTAAACGTGTTGCCGCTGATCCCCGCGAAGGCGCTGCCGTTGTTGCCCGTCCACGACGTCGTCATGTAGAGCACCTCGCTGAAGCCGTGCGGTCCCGCGTTGTTCATCGCCGCAAGACCAGCCGGCACGACGACCGCGACTGCGGCCGGAACGAGCGTGAAGAATGCAATTGAGAGAATCGCGAGCGACGCAAGGACGACTTGCCGGCGCTCAATCTTCTTTCCAAGATATTCCGGCGTGCGTCCGACCATCAAGCCGGCGATGAACACCGTGAAGATGACGAACTCGAGCATGCCGTACATGCCGGCACCAACCCCGCCGAATATGACTTCGCCGGTTTGGATGTTGACGAGCGGAATTGCGCCTGCCATCGGCAGGAACGAATCGTGCATCGAGTTGACGGCGCCCGTTGATGTCGCGGTCGTCGTGACCGCGTACATCGCGGAAGCCGCGATGCCAAACCGCGATTCGAGACCCTCGAAGCTCTTGTAGATCCCGTGCGCGGCCATAAGGGCGTTCGGCTGCGATTGGAAATAGTAGCACGCCCAGAAGCCGAGGATGTAAAGGGTCGACATCGCACCGAACAGCGCCCATCCTTGCCGCTGATCGCGCGCGTATCGCCCGAACGTGTAGGTGAGTGCGGCCGGTATCAACAGCTCGAGAAATAGCTCGAGCTCGTTGGTGAGGGGGTTCGGATTCTCGTCGGGCGAGGATGAATTCGCATTAACGAAACCGCCGCCGTTATTGCCGAGCTCCTTGATGCTTTCCATCGAGGCCATCGGCCCCTGCGGAATCGAAACCCTGGCGCCTTCCATCGAGACCGTGTCGGTGTACGGCGCGAAGTTCTGCGGCATGCCCTGCCATAAGAAGACGAGTGCTCCGACGAACGCGATCGGCGCAAACACGTAGAAAATCGTGCGCGTCATGTCGGCCCAGTAGTTACCGAGCGTCGATCGATCCGTCCGCACGATGCCGCGAATCAAAACGACCGCAATCGTGATGCCGGAGGCGGCCGATGTGAACATGTGCCACGCCAGGCCGGCCATTTGCGAGAAATAGCTCAGCGTGCTCTCGCCCGAGTAGAACTGCCAGTTCGTATTCGTAACGAAGCTAACCGCAGTATTGAACGCCAGATCGGGTGAGAGATTCGAGAAGTGTTGCGGGTTGAACGGCAGCCATTGCTGCGTCAGCAGCACCGCATAGAGCCATGCGAAGCCGACAAGCTGGAATGCAAAGAAGGCAAAGGCATACGTTATCCAGCCCATCTCTTGCGATGGCTCGACGCGGCAGACCGCGTAGATCGCGCGCTCGACCGGCTGAAGTACTGGTGAGAGGAACGTCCGCTCGCCTTCGAAGACGCGATAGAGATAGATCCCCATCGGCTTCACGCAAACGAGCACGGCGATGAACAGCAGAGCGAACTGCAACCACCCGGTAATCGTCATCTAGAATTTCTCCGGGCGCAGCATCGCGTAAATCAAGTAAACGAAAGCCGCCGCTGAAAGCACCAGGCCGGCCATGTAGTCGATCGTCATCAGATGCGCTCGCAGCCGCCGATATAACGATCGGCCAAGAAAAATAGGACGACGCTCAAGACTATGACGCCGAGTTGCAATTGCCACATGGACCCAGCGTAGGACGTGGAGCGTCGGCTCACAACATCCGTATGGACGATCCATTTGGCTAGTAAGCGGGCGCCCGCCCCGGGGTTAATAGTCGTATAAGATGAAGACGGAGTGCTCGATGCCAAACATGATCCGACGTCTCGCGACCACGCTCGCGTTTTTCATTTCGCTCAATCTCAGCGCTACACCGCAAGCCGTAGCGCAGGCCGATCCGGGCTACCCCCTTACGGCGTACGCGTGGAATGCGGACAGCGTCTTAGACGCGTCCTCGGCGCCCGATTTTTGGGACACGCTCTTCTCGCAGCACATTTCGCGATTGTTGCTCTCCTTCAATGGCGCGCAGCTGCAAGCGCTCGATTCCGACGGCGAGTTCCGTCCGCGGCTCGAGGGATTCTTACAGCAAGCCGCTTCGCACGGCGTCAAGGTCAATGCGCTCCTCGGTGAGCCATCGTGGATTTTGCCGCAACATCGGTCCGAGCTCGTCGCGATCGTCACGAGCCTGCGCAACATTGCGTTTTCTGGAATCGAGCTCGACATGGAGCCCAATCAGCTGAACGAACTGGGGTTGACGGCGCAAGGTGGGCTCAAGCAAATGGTCGCGTCGGCGGCAGCTGCCGTCCGTGCCGCGACAATCCCCGTCGGCGTCAGCGTCAACCTGAAATACCTCGAGATGCCAATGTCGCCATGCCTCGCTTGCGCACTGCAATCCGCGGGCGTTAGGCACATCACCATCATGGCGTACATCGCAAATCCGGATCGCGTCGCGCGCCGCACCGTGCCGATACTTTCGGCCAACCCCGACATCGCGTTTTCGATCGCGCAGAGCGTCGAACCGCTGACCTCGTCGAGCGAGAGCTATGCAAAGGGCACGCGGGCGGCATTTCTCTCGTCGATGTCTCGCTTGAGCTCGCTCGTAAATCAACAGAACTTTTCGGGCATCACCGTTCAATCATACGATGACTACATGAGGCTCAAATCGTGAAGCATGCCTGAGAATCTCCAAGACTTAACTTTTTCTAGACAATCTGACCCTACGTTCTAACTTGACATGTCAGCGGAAGTGCGCCCGGTCTTTCTGCACACCGGTTGGCGAACGGCCGGCACGTGGCTGTGGTCGGCGTTTCGGAGCAAAGAAGACGTGCTGGGCTTATACGAGCCCCTCAACCAATCGCTGGCGACGTTGACATTACGAACGCTTCCGACGATGCGACCGGCAGCATCAAAATCGCGTCATCCGGACGAGCAACGTCCGTATTTTGAGGAATTTGCGCCGCTTCTCTCGTCGCACCGGCCGGGTGTCGCCGGTTATCGACCCGACTTCGCGTACGAATCGTTCTTCATGAAGGCGGATGATGAGTTCCCCGAGCTGCGGGAATACATCGAATCGCTGCTGCGTCTCGCGGCATCGAGCGGGAAGGTCCCCGTCTTCAAGTTTTGCCGAACGCTGGGGCGCATTGCGTGGCTCCGCCGCAATTTCCCCAATGCGTCACATATCTTCGTGATGCGCGAACCCGGAAGCCAGTGGCTCTCTGCGTGGCGCCTTTCGCGCGAGGATGACAATCCGCATCATCTCCTCACGCCGATTCGCATCCTAACGCTGCATCACAAGCACCCACTCGTGGCCCTCGTTATGGGCGCGCTGCGCATCGCTCCGAGCGACTTCGTGCTGCCCACGAAGCACGCAGCCGTACGCAAGGCGGTCCGCACAACGCCGGCCCCCATTCTCTACCGTGGCTTCCTGGCGTTTTGGCTGCTGACCGCATTCCTCGCGTTACCTGAATGCGATCTGACGATCGAAACGGAGCGTCTGAATTCGGATGATTATCGCTTTACCGTCCTGCAATCGATAAAATCGTTGACCGGCATCTCGATCGATCTGACCGACGCGCAATCGCTCCGCGGTCCGGCCAGCGCAAATGATTTCTTCGGTGCCCAGTCGGCAAACGCCGACGCGCTGCAAGCACTCGCGCAACTCGCAGGGGATTCGCCGGCGCCGCTTCTGCGCGAGAAGCTCACCGAACAGATCCGCATCGCGAGTTAATGCGTATGCGTAAAGTTCCCGATCTCGGCTCCGCTTTGACGAATCGCCGCTAGGGCGGCGCGCATCCCGATCGGCTCGAGCGGCCTGCCGACACGCGAAAAATAAACGTGCGGATCGATGTTCAATGTTCGCGTTTGCACGAGCGCAACAGGCGTTTTCCGTAAGAACGCCGTCGTTGCCGCGACCTCCTGCGCGTCGTCGGTTACGCCGGGATGCGTCAACAAATTCAACGAGACGCGCAAGCCGGCGCCCACCGCGAGCGCAATGCTTTCCAAGACGTCGTCGAGCGTGTAGCCCACGGGCCGATAGTACGCTGCGTACACCGGCGCACGAAACGAATTCAGGCTAATTCGCACGGCGTCCAGACCCGCATCGATCAACATACGTAGCGACTTCGGCAGGCTGCCGTTCGTATTCAGATTCACCGTTCCGTTAGAGTGGCGCGCACGAATTCGCTCGATCGCTCGCGCGATCGCAGTGCTCCGCAAAAGTGGTTCGCCCTCGCAACCTTGCCCAAACGAGACGATTCCGTCGGAGACGCGTTCGAGATGCTCCACGGCGATACGCGTCAACGCTTCGACCTCGGGTTCGATCCGAATTCGCTCTTGGGGTGCAACGATCGCGCTATCCGCGTCCAGCTCCGAAATGCAGCCGACGCAGCGCGCGTTGCACTTCGGCGAAACCGGCAGCGCGGCTTCGCCTTGTTCGAGAAACACGTTTTGCGCGGTGAAGCAACCATACTCGATCGAACAACGTCCGAGCTGCGCGAGAATCTGGTTGTTCGGATCGCGAGCAATGCGGGCTGCGACGATCTCTTCAAGCTCACCGTCCGCGAACGCGCGTGGGCGCCAGTTCGCATCTTCGTCGGTCCGCATCGCCGCAACATGGAGCACGTCGTCGATCACGCAAGCAAAGGCGTAGCCGAACAGCGGCAATTGGGGCGCAGCCTCGCGCTCCTCATATGCCGGCACGAGCAATCGCGTGTAACCCGCAGGCAGCAGCGCGCCGAGCGCCGTGCGCCGCGCGGCTTTACCGCCGGCAACGAGCGGCGTGCGGCCGGGCAATGTGACCGGAACCGTTCCTTTTGGAGCACGCACAAGCTCGTTGCGCTTTACGTGCCGGACGACGCCGCCGTCGGCAAGCGGTTCGGTATTCACATCGAAAAAGATGCGACCGCGTTTATCGGTGTAGGCGAGACCGGGATTCACGTTACGACGAGATCGCGCGCTCCCGTGTGCTCGACCGGTCCCGTCAACATCGCTTCACCACTGCGATCCCACGCGACGCGCAGCGTCCCACCCGGAGCAAAAACGGTGACCGGCGGACCGACAAACCCTTCGCGCACCGCCGCCGTCGCGCAGGCGACGATTCCGGTTCCGCAGGCCCGCGTTGCGCCCGCGCCGCGCTCCCAGTGCAGCACTTTCAACTTCGAACGACCCGCGACGTTCACGAAGTGCACGTTCGTTCCGCCCGGAAACTTCGGATGCGTTTCGATCGCGGGTCCGACCTTCGCGAGATCGACGGCATTGAGATCATCGACAAAGATGACGACATGCGGATTGCCGACCGAAATGCTGATGTACTTCCAGCGTTGCCCGGCTGCATCGAGCTCGCTCTCCTCACCCACGACGGGTATGCCCATCTTCGTCTCGACCTCGTACGGAGTCGTGTCGACGACGCGCGCCCCGATCGGACCAGCCAGCGTTTCGATGACGAAACGATCGCCCTCGCTGCGTTCTTCGAGGTAGCGCGCGACGCAGCGAACGCCGTTGCCGCACATCTCGGCCTCACCACCGTCCGGATTGAACATCCGCATCCGAACGTCGCTTTCTTTCGAAGGCAGCAACACGAGAAGGCCATCGGTATCTATGACGGACCGAGCAATTCCGGCGTATTCGGGCGTGGTACGCTCGCCCGGCTCGCGGTCATCGAGGAGCGCAAACGCATTTTCGGCGCCGTGTAAGAGCTCCAAGCGGACGTTCATGCCTTCTAAGACCCGCTACGAGCCTTTTCTTCTTCACCCGAAAACGCCGGGGTGGCAAATGGGCCTTCGGGTGAAATCGTCGAGACCGCATGCTTATAGATGAGGTGCGACTTACGCTCGTATTCCAAAACGATCGTAAACGGATCGAAACCCTTGACGACCCCGCGCAACTGAAATCCGTTCATCAAGTACACGACGACCGGAACGGCTTGGCGCTTGACCTCTCCGAGATAGGCATCTTGTAAAAGCTGCGGCCGCGTGTTCATGACCACGCCTTCATGCGGGCAAGGACGAATTCCCTGGCATGCTCCGGACGCACACGTTCGACGTCCGGTTCACTCCGGAACCACGTTTCTTGACGTTTCGCATACCGGCGAGTCGCGCGAACGAGGTGCACACGAAGCTCTTTGCGCGTTGCATGGCCACGCAGATAGGCATTGGCTTGCGGATAGCCGACCGCGTCGGCAGCAACGGCATGATCGCCTAGCCGCTCGGCTTCCTCGAGAAGCCCCTGCGCCAACATACGATCGACGCGAGCTTCGATGCGCGGTTCGAGCACTGCAATCGGGACGTCAAGATACAGCTTGACATACGGTATTTGCTCCGAGCGCAGCGAGCGTCGTTCGACGTCGGGTGGGCCGGCCTCAGATCGCGCCGCAAGCGCGACCTCGAGTGCGCGCGCAACGCGATAACGATCGGCGGGATCGAGCGCAGCGGCGCGCGCCGCATCAATCGCAGCCAGCCACGCGTGCATGACCTCGGGCGGGTGAATCAACGCTTCACGCGCGAAGCGGGCGCGCAGAATCTCATCTCGCGCACCGGCGAGTGCGACGTCACCGGCGAGAGCGCGAATGTAGAATCCGGTTCCGCCGGCGACGATCGCTCGTTTTCCACGCGCTGTGATATCGCCTATTGCTGCAAGCGCGTCGCGCACGAACACCGCGGCCGAATACCGTTCGCGCGGATCGAGAAAACCGACCAGATGATGCCGGACGCTGCGAAGCTGTTCATCGGTTGGAGCCGCGGTACCGATCGGCATCCCACGATAGATTTGGCGCGAATCGGCGCCGACGATTTCGCCGTCGAGCTCTTGCGCAAGCGCAATTGCTACATCGGTCTTTCCGGACGCCGTCGGCCCTGCGAGAATGACGACGCCGGATTTCACGTACGCTTGAAGAGCCTTGCGATCGCCTCGGCGTCGAGTCGCACGACCGTTGGCCGGCCGTGCGGACAGTGCATCGGATTGCGGCACCCTCCAAGCTGATCGAGCAAAGTGCGCATCTCGACGTCGGAGAGAAACTCATGTGCGCGGACGACGGAATGACAAGCGAGCGACGCCCAGACGCGCTCCTTGAAATTCATACCGGCGCCCTCGTCGCTGAGGTCGCGCAGAAAATCGCCCATGTCGAATTCGCGCGAACCGGTCGCCCAGCGATATCCGGCGGGCGTTGCCGTAATGCGGTAGACGCGCTCGCCGAACGGTTCGATTTCCAGGCCACCGGCCGTCAGCGTATCGAGCGCCGCATCGAGCGCCTGACTCTCCGCCGCGTCGAGCTCGAAAACGAACGGCACGAGCAGCGGCTCGCTATGCGCGTGACTCGAGGACGCCGCATTACGCTCGATTGCCTCGAAGGCGATCCGTTCGTGCGCGGCGTGTTGATCGACGAGGATGAGCGCGTCGCCGTCGGTTGCCAAAATGAAGGTCGCGTCCAATTGCGCGAGCACGCGCGTGCGCGATTCCGGAACGATTGCGAGATCAGCGGCAAAGAGCGGTGCCTGCGAACCGTTCGGAGTGCCTGTTGCGGGCGACGGAGAGAATGAAACGCTACTGGAGAGACGTTCGCGCGCATGTTCGCGCAGTGAATTCGTCAGCGTTCCCCGGACCGTTTCGAAAACGGCCCGATCGTAACGCAAACGTACGTCGCTTTTCGTGGGATGCACGTTCGGGTCGACGTGATCGGGTGGAAGCGATAGAAAGAGGATGCCGTACGGATGCCTCCCGCTCATCGCAAACGTTGCATACGCGGCGCTCCACACGCCCGCAAGCAAGCCACTGCGCAGCAGGCGCCCGTTGACGAACAGATGCTGCATCCGGCGGTCGCTGCGATCGGTGCCGGGAGCGCTGACGAAACCGCTGACGCCGATCTCGTGCGCGCCGCTGAGCGGACGCAGCGGAATCAGTGCGCGAGCCAAATTCTTTCCGAACACGTGCTCGAGCCGTTGATCGACGACGTCGCCCGACGGAAGAATCCAAACTTCGCGGCCATCGTGCGCGAGCGCGAACGTCGTATCCGGGTACGCGAGCGCCATCATCCCGAGCCAGTTCGAGATCCGCGAAAATTCCGCGCTGGCCGAACGCAAGAAGTCGCGACGGACGGGGATGTTGCCGAACAGATCGCGCGCGACGACGCGGGTTCCGACCGGTGAGGCGGCAGGCTCGACATCTCCGGTCTGCTCTGCGAACGCTTCGATACGCGCGCCGATGTCCGCGCTTGGAGTCCGCGAAACGATCTCGACCCGCGCAACGGATGCGATGCTCGCCAAACCTTCGCCGCGAAAGCCGAGCGTCATCACACGCTGGAGGTCGCCGGTCTCGCGCAACTTGCTCGTGGCGTGACGTGCGACCGCAAGCTTTAGATCGGGCGGTGCAATCCCATCACCATCGTCGATGACCTCGATCTCGTCGAGTCCGCCGCCGGCGATACGCACGGTGATACGATGCGCGCCGGCATCGAGTGCATTTTCAACCAGCTCTTTGACGACGGACATCGGGCGCTCGACGACTTCGCCGGCTGCGATCTGGCCGATCGTTTCCGGATCGAGAAGCTGAATCACGCGTGCGGAAAGAGCAGCGGTTGTTCTTCGACGTTCGGCTTGCTCATACGGCCACGCAATGGCCGCTGCGCTTCGAGCGTCGGCCGTTCTTCGAGCGCCTGCGCGATTTCCTTAGCGCGTGCCACAACGGTCCGCGGCAACCCCGCCATCCGCGCGACCTCGATACCGAACGAACGCGATGAGCTTCCCGGCAAGACGCGGTGCGAGAAAATCGGGGCACCGTCTTTCGTGTTCTCAACGGCGGTGATGTGATAGTTGACGACGAGCGGCCAGCGGTCTGCGAGCGCGACGAGCTCGTGAAAGTGCGTTGCGAACAAAACAATCGGCGCGCGCGTGTCCTGATCGAGCAAATACTCGCAAATCGCCTGCGCAATCGACAATCCATCGACGGTTCCCGTCCCGCGGCCAACCTCGTCGATTAGCAGCAGACTCCGCCGGGTCGCGCGCCGCAAGATGTTCGCCGTTTCGAGCATCTCGACGTAGAACGTCGACTGCCCCGACGCGAGGTCATCGCCGGCGCCGATGCGCGTGAAGATCCGCTCGATGAGCCCAAGCTCCATCGAGCGCGCGGGTACGAACGCACCGATCTGCGCCAAGATCACGAGCAGCGCACTTTGCCGCAGAAACGTCGATTTGCCGCCCATGTTCGGTCCGGTCAGTACGAGAAAGCGTGCGCGGCCTTCTTCGACGTTCAAGTCGTTCGGAACGAACTGCGTCCCCAAGATCGCTTCCATGACCGGATGGCGGCCGTCGACAATTCGAATGTGTGAGCCGTCGACGAAACGCGGACGCACGTAACCGCGTTCGGCCGCGACTTGTCCGAGTCCGCAAATCGCATCGATCTCTGCGAGTGCATCGGCCGCTCGCATGAGATCGTCGGCGCGGACGGCTACGCGCTCGACAAGCGTCTCGAACAGCTCTGCCTCGCGCTGACGCTGACGCGTCTGCGCGTTCGCGATCGCCAAGTCGAGCTCGCGCAGCTCGGGCGTGACGAAGCGTTCGCCGTTCGTGAGCGTTTGGCGCCGAACGTAATCTTCGGGAACAGCGCTGAGATTGTTCTTGCTGATCTCGATTGCGTAGCCGAACGCGCTCGCATACTTGACCTTCAGCGAGCGAATCCCGGTACGCTCGCGCTCGCGCTCTTCCAGCGCCGCAATGCGTGTGCGGCCGTCCGTTCGCAGCGAAACCGTTTCTTCGAGATCGGGGTCGCTATCCGGCCGAATGACACCGCCATCGGCGAGCGTCGCGGGCGGTTCTTCAACCAGCGTCTGCTGCAGATCGAGCGTCAGCTCTTCGAAGTTCCCGATCGCAGCCGCGCAGGCGTGCAAGTTCGCCGGCAAATTCGAATCGGCAAGTGCGTCGCGAATTGGATCCAGATAGGCGAGCGTTCGCCGAAGCGACGCGAGATCGCGCGGCAGCGCGCGGCGCAGCCGGATTTTCTGCGCGATGCGTTCCAGATCGAAGCAGCCGTCGAGAACGCTCGCGAGCGATTCCCGCCGCCCGGGATCGCGGACGAAGGCCTCGACGCTATCGGCACGCCGCTCGATCTCGTCGCGATCGACGAGCGGTGCCAGCAGCCAGCGTGCAAGCATCCGCGAGCCCATTGCCGTTCGCGTCCGATCGATCGTCGCGAGTAGCGTGGCTTTTTCGTTCTGGCCGAGCGCGCGCGTCAGCTCGAGATGGGCGCGCGAACGCGGATCGAGCGCGAGAAAGGCGCGCTGCGCGTAGTAGACAGGTTCGCGCAGCGTGCTTTCGCCCTCGAAGCCGACGCGCCGCACGAAAGCACGGATGGCACCCAGCGCGCGATGAATCGCGGCGCTTTCTTCGGCGTCGAAGCCGTCGACCACGGCGTGATGTACGCCGTTGACGGAGGCCAGCGATGACGACGTAACGCGCGCAGCTCCGCTGAGATTGACTTCGAGTGCGAGGCGGATCTGCGGCGGGACGTCGGCGACGATCTCCGCCGGCGACAATCGCGCCAGCTCGGCAAGCGCATCTTCGAATGCATGCTCGCCCGAAAAGGCCGTGGCCGCGACATATCCTGTCGACAGATCCGCTCCGGCGAGGCCCAGCGAATCGCCCATCGCGACAAGAGCGCAGAGATAGTTGTTCGCACTGCTCTTAAGCAGTGGTTCTTCGACGACCGTCCCCGGCGTGACGACGCGAACGACGTCACGGCGTACGAGCTTATTCGGAACCGGAACTTCGAGCTGCTCAGCGAGCGCTACCACGAATCGCTGCATGACGAGCTTCGCAAGATAACCGTCGAGCGCGTGATGCGGCACGCCGGCCATCGCAATCCGCTGTCCGCTGCCCGCTTCCTTTGACGTCAGCGCGATCGAAAGCGCGCGAGCAAGCGTCTCCGCGTCTTCGCCGTACGATTCGTAAAAGTCACCGACGCGTGAGAGAAGCAGCGCTTCGGGATAGCGAGCCTTCATCCCGAAATACTGCTCCAGCATTGGTGAGTATCTCGTCACGCTGGCTTTGTTCTGTGGCTCGGGTGCAGCGACATTCCGCATCCTCGCCCAGTTTATGGCGCAGAAAAGCGATGAAGCCAACCGGGGTACCGATTGACTTCATCTACGTAGCTTTGACTCTGCTCGCCGACTTGATCCAGTTGCCCGGTTCAGTGCCGGCCGTCGATTCGCGGTTGCAGCTCAGATCCCCGCGTTAGCGTTGATCGTCATCGCTGGTGTCCCACGGCGGCTACGCGCGCCGCACTTCAATTGCTCGAAGTAAGATGATATTAATCAAGCAGAGTTAGCATTGCAATACTTGTTTTGAGTGCCCACAGGCTTACTCACAAGTTTGTTGAGTTATTCGCAAACGAAGGCCGCTTATCCACGAAATCCACAAGCGAGTTAATGTTTACGCGACGATCAAATCGAGCATGGGAAGCGCCACTGCGCGTGCTGGTCCGTCGAAATTCTGCGCTCGCCCGACGATCGTCCCCGAGCATCCCCAACGATGCGCGGCCTCGATACGAATGTCGAGCCACGGTTCGTTCGGGCGCGGCGTGCGCGCTTCGCCTTCACTGTCCGGTGCGATGATGTTCACGTTGTCGAGCGCACGCGCCGCGAGCTTCGTTCGATCTTTCTTCGACGGCCCGGTTATCAGAGCGCGGACGGTCGTCCCGATCTTCGAGGCGTTATGCGCGACGACGCCTTCGTCGACGACTTGGCACAGCTCACGCAGACGCTCGGCCCCAACCGCTTGCGAGAGCTGCTGCCAACGCGCGGCGGGCGTCCCGCGTCGTGGCGAGTATACGAAGCTAAAGGCCTGCGCAAAGCCGAATTCCCGGCAAGACGCGAGCGTCGCGGCAAAATCATCGTCGCTCTCACCCGGGAAACCGACTATTACGTCGGTTGTCAACGCCCAGTCGGAGCAACTCGCACGAAACGCCTCGACCTTTGCGCGATATTCCTCAATTGTGTACTTGCGGTTCATTTTGCGCAGCACCGGGTTTGAACCGGACTGCATCGGCAAGTGCAAGCGCGGGTTAATTTTCGGATACGCGGCGAGCGCGCGAACGATTCGCGCCGTGAAGTCCTTCGGATGCGAGGTCAAGAACGTAAGACGCTCGAGTCTCGGAAGCTCCGCGACCCGGCTCAAGAGCTCGGCGAAGTCGGCACTGCTTCCGGGATCGCGATAGGCGTTCACCGTCTGCCCGACGAGCGTAATCTCACGCGAACCTTCGTCCAGCCGGTGCTCGACCTCCGCGAGGATCTCCGTCATCGGACGGTGATCGAACCGGCCGCGCACATGCGGGACGATGCAGAACGTACAGTAATACGAACAACCGCGCTGCACGGTGACGAATGCACGTAAGTGCGAATAGGCGTCAGCGACGGCATCGCCGGTCCCGCCGATCGGAACGAGCAACGCGCGCTCTTCGGCCTCTTCCGAATCGATCTCGCCGAACTCGCTGCGCCAGGCCGCGATCGCATCGCCAAGCTGCGAGATCTCCTGCGTCCCGAAGACGGCGTCGACGTGCGGAACGATCCGCTGCATGCGATCACGGTCTTGCTCCGCAAGACAACCTGTAACAACAAGACGCATTCCGGGATTCGCGTCTTTGAGCGACTTCAAGTGGCCGATACGTCCGTAGGCGCGCGCTTCGGCATTGTCGCGTACCGTGCACGTGTTGATGACGATGATTGCAGCCTCGTGCGGTCTGTCGACGACGGTATATCCGGCGCGCTGAGCCCGCTCCGCAATCTCTTGGGAGTCGGCCTCATTCATCTGGCATCCGAATGTTTCGATATATATGCCTGGCACGGGACAAGCTAGGTTCGCCCTGGGCGGCCTCTCCCTTTCAACCTAATGCGGGCGAAGCGGCACCGCCCCGATCCGGACGAAGACGTCGAGCGGCAGGAAGAGGTTCCCGCCGATCATGGCCGGCGGCGTATCAAAGGTAGCCGACGCTCCATCAATCCGCATGGTCGCGTTCCCCAGCGTGCCGGTAACCGTGTGGCCGTTGTGGCGGATCGCGATGTGCTTACCGTCGACGGTGACATCTGCGGGCGGAAGATAGTTCGTGACCGGTGCGACGACGATGGCGCGGTTTGCACCCTCGCCTCCGATTCGCACGATCACGTTCGTGGTTGTGTCCGGATAGATATCGACTTGCCGTTCGAAGCGGCCCGTTTCCGTCGCGACCACGATCGCGTGCTGGCCCGGCGCCATGTCGACTTTCCCTGAAGGCGAGAGCTTGACCGGAGTACCGTCGACGGTGAGGCTGCGAATCGGACGTCCGGCGTGAAGCGCAAGCGTGCCATTCAGCGCGGCTGCACTTGGATCGCGATCGAGCTGCATGTCGATGAATTGCAGCGGATCCTGATCGCGGACAGTTACCCGCAATTCGCGACTCTCCCAGCCGGTCTTCGCAGCCGTGATCGTGTGTTTCCCCGGACCAAGCGCATCGACGAGGACGGGCGAGTGCCCGACGTAGGCGCCGTCTACCCAGGTATCGGCGCCGCTTGGCAGCGTTGTCAAATAGATCGCGCCGGCGCTCGTACCCGCTCGCGCGGCGCTCGTGGTCGCGAAAACGGCGGCAACGCAAGCGACTAGGATACCGCGTAAGGGGATCACAGGTGGCGGACTTCGCCCCTGGGGCGCCGTAGGCTGCCTGTCGAGATGTCAGCCCCCACCGTATCTGCTTCGATTCGCCCAGCTACCGTCGCACTCGTAGGGCGTCCGAACGTCGGCAAGAGCTCGTTGTTCAATCGCTTGATCGGCCAGCGGCTTGCGATCGTTGACGAATCTCCCGGCGTTACGCGCGACCGATTATATGCGCTCGCCGAGTGGCGCGGCCATGTATTCACGCTCGTCGATACGGCCGGCATCGATACCGACGTTGCCAGCGACTCGATCGAAGCCAAGACACGCGGCCAAGCCGAAGCGGCGGCCGCCGATGCGGACGTGATCCTTTTCGTCGTCGACGCTGCCGAAGGGCTCAATCCGCTCGACGAAGACGTCGTCGCGATCATGCGCCGCACGCGACGCCCGGTCGTCCTCGTTGCGAACAAAGCCGAATCGAATACCGCGCGTGATGCCGTCCACGCCGAGTTCACGCGTTTGGGCCTGGGCCCACCAATCGCCGTCTCTGCAATCCATGGTGAAGGCACCGGCGATCTGCTCGACACGATCATCGAGCGGCTTCCACCGCAAACGGAGGCGGTCGAAACGCCGGTCGATGAGCTAGCAATCGCGATCATCGGTCAACCAAACGTCGGCAAGAGCTCGCTCCTGAACGCGCTACTCGGCACCGAACGTGCTTTGGTCTCTGACGTGCCGGGAACGACACGCGACGCACTCGACTCCATCTTCCCGTATCGCGACCGAACGATTCGTTTGATCGATACCGCGGGAGTGCGCAAGAAACCGTCGACGCGTGGCTCGATCGAATACTATGCCTCGTTACGCTCGCTGGCCGCGATCGCGCGGGCCGACATTACGTTGCTCGTCCTCGATTCGATGATAGGTCCGCTCGCGCAGGATCGGCGGCTCGCCGGACTCGCGATCGAGGAACGAAAAGGCCTGATCATCGTTTCGAACAAGTGGGACCTCGCGCGCGCGCAAGGTGAGTATTCGCAATCCGAGCTGAGCGAAGCGATCTACGAACAGATGCCCTTCGCACGGTTTGCGCCGGTCGTTTTTCTTTCCGCGCTGACGCACCGCCGTCTTGGCGCGTTGATGCCGTCCGTCATAGGCGTTGCGGAAAATCTCGAGCGGCGCGTCCCGACCGCACGCCTCAACGCGATCATCCGCGACGCCGTAAGCGCGCACCCGCCACCGATGATGGGCGGGAAGATTCTCAAGATCTTCTACTGCTCGCAAGTCGCGACACGGCCGCCGCTCTTCATTTTGCATTGCAACGATCCGGATCTCGTGCGGCCGTCGTATCAACGCTTTTTGGAGAACGTCTTGCGAGCCTCAGACGATTGGAAGGGCGTTCCGCTCACGTTCGAATTCCGGCCGCGCTCGGGACCGGAAGACTAATGAAGGAAGCCGGGATACTCGTCCTTGCTTTTCTTCTCGGTTCGCTCCCATTCGGTTTGATCGTCGCACGCGTTTTCTTCAAGACCGACATTCGCGAGCGAGGAAGCGGCAACATTGGCGCCGCGAACGCAGCACGCACGCTCGGCCGGGGCGCAGGCGCGCTCGTATTGGTGTTGGATGCGCTCAAAGGCTTCGTGCCAACGGTCCTTGCGCAGGACGTGGGAGGCCTCTCGCTCGCGCTCTTCGCGGGATTCGCAGCAATCGTCGGACACTGTTATTCGCCGTGGATGCGATTTCGAGGGGGCAAAGGAGTGGCAACCGAGCTCGGCGTGCTCTTCGGCCTGTCCTGGCAGGCTGCGCTGATATTTATCGGCGTGTGGATTCTTGCCGTGGTCGCGACGGGGTTCGCGAGCGTCGGTTCGCTTCTCGCCAGTATTTCGACGATTGCCACGCTTTGGTTGTTTCTCGATGTGCGCGCCGCAATCTATGGCGCGTGCGTCGCCGCCGTCATCGCGTGGCGCCATAACGACAACATCCGCCGGCTGTTCGAGGGGCGTGAAAATCGGTTGATAGGAGCTTCCAGGTCGGCGTCCAACCCCGGTGGCGCTCCATGATATCAAGTAATGACTTTCGCAACGGTATTACCATCGTCATCGACGGCCAGCTCTGGACGGTCATCGAATTTCTGCACGTCAAGCCGGGCAAAGGCTCGGCCTTCGTTCGCACGCGCCTAAAAAACGTCAAAACGGGCTCGACAGTCGAGCGCACGTTCCGCGCCGGAGAGAAACTCGAACGCGCGATCGTCGACAACCGCGACATGCAGATGCTCTATAACGATGCTGAAGGCTTCCATTTCATGGACTCCGAGTCGTACGAGAACGTGACGATTCAGCGCGACCTGATCGGCGGGCCGGCCGATTTTCTCAAGGACGGAATGAAGGTCGCCGTGCAGTTCTACGACGGGAATCCGATCGGCGTCGACATTCCCGCGCACGTCGAGCTAGCGGTCACCGAAACCGACCCGGGCTTCAAAGGCGATACCGCGACCGGGACGACCAAACCCGCGAAACTCGAAACCGGGACGACCGTACAGGTGCCGCTCTTCGTCAATCCGGGCGACGTCGTCCGGATCGATACACGCGACCGCCGCTACATCAGCCGCGTCTGACGGGGAGGCAAGGGCCTTCCGTCTAAGGCCATCGGAACGCTCGTCGGGAGTTTCAGATGCGTCGTCTTCGCACGTTATCGATCGCTATCGTACTGTCGCTCGTCGCTGCAGGTTTCGGCATACTGCTGTACCTTGCGCCGGCCCAGACGTTCTCCAATGCGAACCGCGTCATGGATTACGTCGTCGTCAATGAGGCGATGCTCGCCGCCGACGACTCCGATTGGCTCCACAAGGTCGGCCTGCATTTTCCGGATCGGCACCAGGTCAATCCGCACCTAAAGTTGCTGACCATCGACGAAGAGGCATTCGGAAAGCTCGGACCGTTCCCGTGGCCGCGCTCGACCTACGGACGTCTGCTGCAAAAACTGGGTAAGGCGGGCGCAAAAGTTGTCGCTTTCGACGTGCTGTTTATCGATCCGGCGCAGGATCCGCGTCAAGACGCTATATTCGCGAAAGGTCTTCGCGCCGTCCCGACCGTCCTCGGCGTCGACATCAACACGACGAGCGCTGGGAATCTCGGTGTAGAACAAGTAGCGCCGACACTGCTTCCGTTTATCGCGAATTCAGGTTACACGACCGTCGACAATCCTGGCGGATGGACACTCTCGCAGCCGTTCCCACTCGTCACCACCGACGCCAGCGGCAAGGAACAAACGTACTTGTCGCTCGCGGGCGCGACCGTCCAGCAGTTCACGGGGAGGAAATTCTCGGCGATCAATAGCTGGCGTGCACGCTTCGGCGATCGCACGATTCCACTCGACGGCGACAACCGTATTCTCAATTTGCCGTTCCGCACGTACGAGTTGCAAGAAATCACCGGGCGAACCGGAGCGCCGACCGAGCACATCGCGTTCGCCGAGCAGATGGGGTTCTGGGATGCGCTCAACGCAAATTCAACAGATCTCAAGATGTTCGCGAACGGCAATATCGTCGTCGTCGGAAGCACCGCACAAGGTTCGGGAGACTACGTACTGACGCCTAACGGTCGCTTTCCTGGAGTCTTCTCGAACCTTCGGTTCATGGATCAATTCCTCACAAGCACGTACATCACGCGCTCGCGGCCGTGGGTCAACATCATTCTGTTGCTGGCGCTGCCGATCGTCGTCGGCGTAATCGTGACGTTCTTGCCGCCGCTCATCGGTATCGGCTCGTCACTCGCGCTCATCTGTGCGTATTCGGCGATCGTTGTGGCCGCGTACGGTTTCTCGCTCTATTGGCTCGATTTGATCCACGTCGACGGCGCGATGCTTGCAACCGCGCTCTTCGTCGCACTGTACCGGATCATCACGGAAGGCAACGACAAGCGCGCAATTCGCGACATGTTCGGAAAGCACGTCAGCCCCGAAATCGTCAGCGAAATGCTCAAGCACGATGACCCCAAAGCCGCGCTCAATCTGCAAGGAAAGCGCGTTAAGGTCACGATCTTCTACTCGGATATTCGCGGATTTACCGCGATGTCTGAAAAAATGACGCCGGAGCAAATCTACGGCCAACTGAACGAGTATTTTGAAGACATGTGCCAGATCGTCTTCAAGTACGGCGGTTACGTCGACAAGTTTATCGGCGACTGCCTCATGGCCGTCTTTAGCGCTCCTAATCCCAAAGTGGACGATGCGAAGAGCGCGGTATTCGCAGCGATCGAACAGCAAGAGAAGATTCTACAGATCGCTGAGGAGTGGAAATCGCAGGGCCGCCAGGTATTCACGGTCGGCATGGGACTCAACACCGGCGAAGTCGTCATGGGCAACCTCGGTTCGGCTGACCGTTTGAACTACACCGTCATCGGCGACAACGTCAACACCGCGGCACGCCTTTACAACGTTGCGAAGGGCGGTCAGACGATCATCAGCGAGACGACCTACGAGGAAGTCAAGGATCTGGTCGTCGTCAACGAGCTCGATCCGGTCATGGTCAAGGGTAAGGAAAAGCCACTGCGCATTTTCGAAGTGATCCGCAAGCTGAATCCGGGTGAAGTGAACCCCTCGAAGCTACGCGATCCGAACGAACCGGTCGTTGTGCAAATGGCGGCTGCACACTAACGAACGAGTCGTTTCTCCCCTCACTCGCGCTCTTCTTCATCGGAGCAATCGCAGCAGTTTTCGGCTCACTAGCCGGACTCGGCGGTGGGTTCTTGGTTGTTCCGGTATTGCGGCTGTTCTTCAGCGTCGAACCGGCGTTCGCCGCAGCCGATTCGCTATTTTTCGTCTTTGCGAACACGCTCGCGGCCTCACTCATGTTCATGCGCCGCCGCGCCGTCGATCTTCCGCGCGGGCTCACGATCGCTGCCGCCGGCATTCCCGGCTCGATCTTGGGCGCCTACGTCGTGCGACTGCTGAGCGGAAGCAGCTTCGATTTCATCTACGGCGCTTTCTTGATCGCGACCGCCATCATGATCGTGATGCGACGCAACAAGCAACCTGAGCCGCGGAATTTCACGCCACATCAAAAACTAGCGATTGAGATTTGCCTCGGACTTTTGGTCGGTTTTGCCTCGAGTTTGTTCGGCATCGGTGGCGGGATCGTGCTGGTGCCGGCGATGCTCGTAATGTTCCGCGAAGACGTACACATGACCGCAGCCACGTCGGCCTTCGTCGTTATGCTAACGTCGCCGGTGGGTATCATCGCGCACGGCCTGTACGGCGATCTGGAAGCGTCGGCGATAGTCCCGCTCGTCGCGGGCGGACTCGCAGGCGGCGCGATCGGTGCGCACGTCGCACGCAGGATGCACGCCTCCGCGCTCACAACGGTGATGGCAGGAATGCTTTTCGTGGCCGCGCTCGCCTTGGCCGTCAAACATATGCCTGGGCATGCATAAATCTATCGCCTTTCTCGCGATGACGATGCTGGCGCTCGGGCTCGCGGCTCGCAGCGCGGACGATAACATTCTGCGCCGCGACAAAGGCATCGTCACATATAAGCTGCCGACGACCGATCCGAGATCGCTCTATGCGGAGGTTGCCGTCGGCGATTCCGTGATCGCAACGACCGACGTGGCGGCGCTCGCGACCCTGCAGCTGAGCGACTCGAGTCAGATCCGCATCGGCGATCGCACCAGCGTGCGCATCGGCGATCTGCACGCTGCCGAAGCGGCGAATCCCGCCAGTGGAACCGTGTTTATCGAGCACGGCGCCGTGCGATTCAACGTCGTGCATCCGACGGGCGCAAAGGCCAGCTATCGTTTTGTCACACCAACATCGCAGCTCGCCGTTCGCGGAACGGTTGGATATTTCGTTGCCGGACCGGCCGGCGATCAAATCTACTGCGTGAAGTGTGCGGACGGCGACGTCACGATCACGACCGGAACAAAAACAGTGCAAATCCACAGCGGGCAATCGCTCAACGTGCACCTCGATAACGGCGTTGTGACAGGAAGCGAAGTCGTCGCGAACCGGACGATCAACAACCCGGCGATCGATCAATTCTTAAATGGGTTCAGTCCGTTTGGCCAGCCGGCGCTGAAGGGATCAGATATGACCGGTTCGGGTAGCGGTCGCTTATAGCGTTCCAGCGCTGCGCGCTGCGCGAACGCCACCTTCATCGAGTTGACGCATCTCGACGACTTCGAAAACGAGAATCTGACGTCGGCAATGCCCGCAGCGGGCGCCGAGTGGCGGACGCCGCTTACGTAAGACCTCGCGGCGGCAGTGATCGCAGCGCAGGATGTAACGTTTCGCGCTCTCGTTAAGCGGCACGGCCGTGCCGAGATCGTGATAGATCGATCTCAGTCCCAGCTCACGCATCTTCTTTTTGAACGTGGGCGTGTGACCAGGATTCTGCTTGCGGGCAAAGAGCCACGCATGAATCATCTCGTGCAGCAACGTTTCCCTCAACTGGTCAGGCTTGCCGCGCAGGTGCTTGGGCGAAAGCTCGATCTTGGGCGGCTTATATGTAATGCGGCCGGCGACGTTGGAGAAGCGATTGTTGTACGAGATCTCGTGTGTCGGAATCTCGCCGTCGAAATACGTCCAGTTGAACTGCGCAAACATGAGCTGCAATTCAGCCACGTCCGGTAGCACAGAGAAGGGATTGCAGTCGCCGGGACGCGAGTCCTTCGCCGTGAACCCACCGCCGGCACGCGGTTTGCCTCCGCGCATCTACCTTCCGATCCTCGCCATCGTCGCGATTCTGTTTCTCAGCGTGATGTACTATCTGCTCAGCGTGGGCTTCCGCGTAACTGGTGCGGCGTTCGGCACAAGCGTCGCGACCCCGATCCCATCGCAAGGTCCGCGTTCGACAAAATGAGCGAGATACGGACGGTCGGCTTTCAAGGCGAACCCGGCGCGTTCAGCGAGGAAGCCGCAAACAGTCTGATCCCGGCTGCGAAGCCGCGTGGTTACCGGACGTTCTGGATGCTCATCGCGGCCGTCGACGGCGGTGAAGTCGATGCCGCACTTCTCCCGATCGAAAACTCGATCTCGGGACAAATTTCGGCCAACTACGATCTGCTGTGGATGCACCCGATACTCACGATCGTCGATGAGACCGTGCATCGCGTCGTGCAATCGCTGCTTGGAGTAAAGGGCGCAACCATTGAGGGCATCCGCGAAGTGCGTTCGCATCCGGTTGCGCTCGAGCAGTGCGGGCGTCTCTTCGCAGCCCATCCGGGCTGGGAACGCACCGTCGTCGACGATACGG
This sequence comes from Vulcanimicrobiaceae bacterium, assembly GCA_049520515.1. Lineage (GTDB taxonomy): Bacteria > Vulcanimicrobiota > Vulcanimicrobiia > Vulcanimicrobiales > Vulcanimicrobiaceae > JAFAMS01. The sequence continues at coordinate 90,120 of JBEKPS010000003.1, read as the reverse complement.
CCGGCGCCGTGCGCGAGATTGTCGCGCAAAACGATCCGGGCGTCGCCGCGATCGGTTCGCGAACAGCGGCAAATCGCTACGGTGCATCGATTCTGGCCGAAGCGGTGCAAGATAACCCCGAGAATTTCACGCGCTTCTTCTTGGTGCGGCGCAACGACGGTGAGTCGCGCGGTGGCGACCGCGCCTGCGTTGCGCTCGCACTCGCGGATCGTCCGGGATCACTGCGCGACGCGCTATCCGCGTTTGCGGATCAGGAGCTCAATCTGCGTTCGCTCGTCTCGCGTCCCGCGCCCGATGCGGGTCCGTTCAAGTATCGTTTCTATTGCGAGATCGATCGTGCTGAACCGGCCGCGCTGATGCGCGCCCTCGCCGAAATCGACGGCGAAAGTCGCATACTCGGGGCTTACTAACCTCTTTGGGATTAGTCCAGTAGCCCTTTGCCTTTGAGGATCGCCGCGGTGGATTTCTCGATGCGCGCTTCGCGCGTTTTGGCTTGTTTGGCCCCAGCGAAATAGATGAGATAGCCGCGCTGCCGTCCGGGCGTCAACGCCTCGAAGGCTTTCTTGAAAGACGGCACTTTGGCGAACTTCGCTTTCAGCTCGTCGGGGACCGGATAGTCCGACGTCTTCTTGTATACGACTTCTAAGCCGGCTTTTTCGTTCTTGATCGCTTCACGAATATAGGATTTTATGGCCGGCTCAAGTTTTGTGATCTCGTCAACGCTGCCGAATTTTATCCAGCGATTGCTTTGCGACTGTCCGATATTTTGAAGCAGCTTGCGCGCGTCTTTCAGCAGTGCGCCTTTACAATACATCAGCGCCAAATGTTCTTTGAGCGGTACGAAGATGACGACGTTGGTGCCGTCGAGCGTGTAGGTGGGCTTTCCCCACTTGATTTCTTCCTTCAACCCTGTGGACTTAACGATCGCCCGGAGCTTCTTCAGCTCTTTCTGCCATATCTTCGCTTTGGCAAAAAACGCGTCGGCCGTGATATTTGTGTTCACCTTGTGGCCTTTTGAATTGCCGCAAATATTTTATCGGCGTCAACCCGGTACGTATTTTCGAGAATCGGCGCGTAGCCGACCGGAATGCGCGGGGCGCCGATGCGCGCGACCGGAACGCCGAGCTCTTCCGTAATCGTAGCCGCGATTTCCGCACCGAATCCGCCGATGAGCACTGCTTCGTGTGCAATGAGCGCTCGTTTCGTGCGAGCCGCCGAAGCCAGAACGCGCAAGCGATCCCATGGCCAGAGGCTGCGCAAATCGATGACTTCAACCGAGATTCCGGCAGCGGCAGCTTTTTCGGCTGCGGCGAGTACTGCAGGCAGAAGTGACGACCACGTCACGAGCGTGACGTCGCTCCCCTCACGCGCAACGCGCGCCTCACCGATTGGCGTCGTATATTCGCCTTCGGGGACGTCGCCCGTCGTTGCGAAGAGCGATTTGGGTTCGAGCATCACGACCGGATCGTCGCTGCGAATTGCCGACTTTAAGAGGCCCTTCTCGTCGGCTGCCGTTGCGGGTGCGAGCACGACCAGTCCTGGTGTGTGCACGAGCCAGGCTTCGAGCGATTGCGAATGTTGCGCGGCTTGAAATCCGCGGCCGATCCCTTGCGGTAATCGCACAACGACCGGCACATTCGTTTGTCCTCCAAACATGAAGCGCGCCTTTGCGATCTGATTGATCAGCTCGTCCCATGCACAGAGCGCGAAATCGAGGATACGCATTTCGATCACTGGTCGCGTGCCCGCAAGTGCGGCCCCGAACCCGACGTTCATGATCATGCTCTCGGAGATCGGTGTGCTGACGATACGCTCCGGCCCGAATTCGTCGAGCAACCCTTTGTACGTTCCGAAGATTCCGCCCGCGGAAAGATCTTCACCGAGCGCCCACACGGTCGGATCCCGGCGCATCTCTTCGGCGAGCGCATCGCGCGCTGCCTCGGCAATCGTCATCGTTGTTGTCTTTGGCGTGCTCTGAACGGTCATACGGGCGCACCGATGTTTTGCACGTCGAGAAATGCATCAGCTTCGGTTGGCAACGGCGCACGCCGTGCCGACTCCATCGCGCGCACCATCTCCTCGCGTGCCTCGACGTGAATCTTATCGAGCTGCTCTTGCGTTACGCCCCATTGGCGTAAGCGCGACTCGATTTCGCTCAGAGGATCGTCTTCGCGTTTGCGCTCCAGCTCTTCGCTCGAACGGTACGGCGCTTTGTCGAACACGGTATGACCGTCGAGCCGATACGTCGGCGCGTAGAGAAATGCGGGGCCGCGACCCGCGCGCGCGTGGGCGATCAGCTCACGCGCCGCGTCGTAGACTGCGAAGACGTCGTTGCCGTCGACCGCCCGCGTCTCGACACCAATCGCTTCGGCACGCGCGGTCGCGCCTTTGCCCGCCGTCGTCGAACTGGCGCGCGTGAACGCGGAGAACGCATTGTCTTCGCACACGAACAAGACTGGAAGTTTGAACACCGCCGCCCAATTCAGGCCTTCAAGAAACGGCCCGCGATTAACCGCGCCGTCACCGAAGAAACAAGCGCTGACACTTTTCTTGCCCAGCAGGCGCGCGGCTTGCGCAGCACCGACAGCGATCCCGATTCCGCCGCCGACAACGCCGTTCGCGCCGAGCATCCCGACCGAGAAATCGGCGATATGCATCGAGCCGCCCTTGCCTTTGTTCGTCCCCGTCGACTTTCCAAATAGCTCTGCCATCATCGCACTTGTCTCGGCGCCCTTTGCGATACAGTGCCCGTGCCCGCGATGCGTGCTCGCGACATAATCAGCGCGCTCGAGATTTGCGCAGACCCCGACCGCCACGGCTTCCTGTCCGATCGAAAGATGTACGACGCCGGGAATCTCTCCGCCGTCGTAGCCGATCCGTGCGTGTTGTTCGAACTCGCGAATCCGCACCATGGTGCGCAAGAATGAAAGTCCGAGATCGATATCTGCCATGGGCCTTATTTCCGCTGTCCTTCGACTTCGCTCCCTTCGGGAGCGGGATGACAAAGGGGGGTCGTACCGAAGCCACCGCCATGATCGCAGAACCAGCACAAAAGACGCTTCCTAAAGGCAAGATGACAGGCGGACGCGCGCTTGCCGAGGTCCTTCGACTCGCCGGAATCGGTCCGGTATTCGGGATGGCGGGATTCCAGTTGCTGCCATTCTACGAAGCGGTCCGCGAGCTGAAGATACGGCACATTCTGATCAACGATGAACGCACCGGTGCTTTCGCCGCCGATGCGTACGCGCGCGTCACCGGCCGGCCAGGCGGATGCGATGCGACGCTCGGACCGGGCGTCACGAATCTCGTTACGGCGCTCGTTGAATCGTACAATGCGGGCGTGCCGATGGTCGCGATCGCGGGCGACGCAAATCGCTCGCACGCTTGGAAAAACATGACGCAGGAGACGCGTCAAGTCGACATTCTGCGTCCTGCCGTCAAAGAATTGCTGCGCGTTGAATCCGTGCAGCGCGTCCCTGAGTTCGTCGCGCGCGCATTTACGATCGCGACGTCGGGACGCCCCGGTCCGGTCGTCGTCGACATTCCGGAAGATGTCGCGCACGGAGAGCACGAGTTCAGCGAAGCTGACTTCCGCATGGATCCCAAGACGTTTGCGATTCCCGCACGCCGCATGCGTCCGGCTCACGAGGACGTCGACGCCGCAGCCGCATTGCTCGCAAAAGCCAAGCGGCCGATCCTCCTCGCCGGTGGCGGCGTTCATCTCTCCGGTGCCTACGCCGCACTCGCGCGCTTAGCCGGCGAACAATCGATTCCGGTTGCGCACACGATGAGCGGCAAAGGCTCGATTGCGTGTACGAATCCGCTGTCCGCCGGACTCTTCGGACGCTATTCGCGCATCGCGAACGAGCTGATCGCCGAATCCGATTGCATCCTGGTCGTCGGTTGCAAACTGGGCGAGATCGCAACGAAACGTTACGCGCTCATTCCCAAAGACGTTCCGTTGATTCACCTCGAGCTCGTGGCTGAAGAGATTGGGCGGACGACCTTCGCAAATGTCGCGATGTGGGGCGACGCGCGCGAAGGCATGAACGATCTCGCCGATGCGCTTTCAGACGGACGTGCCGCGCGTCAAACCGAGCGCCGCGATTACCTTGCGGAAGTCGCAACGCGCATGAACCGTTGGCGCATTGACGCGATACCACGCTATACGTCGGCCGAGATCCCGATCAACATGGGACGCCTGATCGGCGAGCTGCAACGCGCGCTTCCGCCCGATGGCATCGTCGTCGCCGACGGCGGGTTTGCCGCGCACTGGACGGGTTTGCTCTACGACACGAAGGAAGCCGGACGCACCTACGTGGCGGATCGCGGCTTGGCGTCGATTGGCTACGGATTACCGGGCGCTATCGGCACGCAGCTGGCAGCACCGGATGCACCGGTCGTCGCGATCACGGGCGACGGCGGTTTCAACATGACGATCGGCGATCTCGAGACGGCGAAACGCGCCGGGACGAACGTCATCGTCGTTGTCGTCAACAATGCGGCAAGCGGTTACGTCAAAGCGCTTCAGCACGCGATGTACGGCAAAGGCAACTATCAGTCGAGCGATCTCATCGAGATGGATTACGCTGCGATCGCGCGCGCGATGGGTTGTCGCGGCATTCGCGTCGAGCGGCCCGACGATCTCGCCGCGGCGTACCGCACCGCGATCGACGATCGCAGCTCGCCGATCGTGCTGGACGTCGTCGTCACGCGCGATCCCGGCGCGATGCTGCCGGCCGCCGATAATCGCACGCTCGTCGTAAAGGCCGGCGATCGTCCGGTTTGATCCGCGTCCACGACAGCATTACACATCTCGATGAGCAAGACGCCGGGAAGGTCGTTGTCGCGGCGTCGCACGGCGGTCTGTATTGCGGCTACTGCGCGGCGAAAGGCCATGTTCTCGGCGCGATTTTTTCAGACGCCGGGGTAGGCCTCGAGAACGCGGGGATCGCCGCGCTCGATTATCTCGAGGCGCTTCGCATTCCGGCGGCGACCGTCGATTATCGCTCCGCACGGATCGGTGACGGTGCCGATCTTGCGCAACGTGGACGGATCAGCTTTTGCAATGCGCGTGCAAGCGAAGTAGGATGTGCTCCCGGGCAAGCGACGATTCAATGCGCCGAGCGCATGGAACGCGCGCAATCATCCGATGCAGCGGCGCCCGCGTACGCAGAAGCGCGCACGCTTCTGCTCGCGCGTGCCGGTCGCGAAAAAGTGTGGGGCCTCGACTCGAACTCGCTCGTCACGCTGGATGATACCGGCTCGATCGTCGTGACCGGATCGCACGGCGCGATCCTCGGCGGCAAACCCGAGACGGCGCTGCGCATCGATGCACTCGCTGCCGTCTACAACGATGCGGGCGTCGGTATCGACAACGCGGGCATCTCGCGCTTACCGGCGCTCGACGCGCGCGGGATTGCCGCGGTGACGGTCGACGCGCAAAGTGCGCGCATCGGCGACGCCCGCTCGACATGGGAGAGCGGTAAGATTTCGCACGCTAACTCGCTGGCACAAGCATACGGCTGCAGAGCGGGGATGAGCGTCCCGGAATTCGTCGAGTCGGTCTTCCGCGCCACGTGACCGACGCAATCGCGTTCGTCGCCGGCGTCATCCTCGGTGCCCTTGGCACGCTTGTAGGAGCCGGCGGCGGATTTCTGCTTGTCCCTGCGCTGATCGTCGTTGAACCGGAGTGGTCGACACAGTCGATCACCGCCTTTTCGCTCGCGGTCGTTGCCGCAAATGCCTCTGCCGGTGCGCTTTCTTACTGGCGGCAGATGCGTGTTGATCTGCGGACCTTTCCACTCTTCGCCCTCGCGGCGATTCCGGGATCGATCCTCGGAGCGTACGCAACGCGATTCATTCCGCGCCACGTCTTCGACGTCGGATTCGGTTGCATGCTGCTCGCAATCTCCGCGTGGCTGATCTTTCGTCCCGACGCGCGCGCCGCGTTCACATTCGGATCGACGTCGCGTTCGCTCGTCGATCGCGAGGGCCATACGTATGAATGGCGCTTCAGCCTGCGGTTGGGAATGGCGGTTTCGGTGCTGGTCGGTTTTATTTCGAGCCTGCTCGGCATCGGCGGCGGAATCGTCCAGGTCCCGTTCATGATCGCTGTCCTTGGATTCCCGGAACACATCGCAACCGCGACGTCACACGCAGTCCTCGCGGTCACCGCGATCGTCGGATCGATCGTGCATCTTGTGCACGGGGATTACGATGCGATCTGGGTGCTGACGCTTTGGACGGCAGTCGGCGCGCTCGTCGGAGCCCCGATCGGTGCGCACCTCTCAAGAAAGATCTCCGGTGCGATGATCACGCGCATCCTCGCAATCGCCCTTGGAAGCGTCGCGCTGCGCCTAATCATCACGCACTAAGACGAGATAACGGTCCCCGTGATGCGATACGACGTTCCGCGAAAGAACGCGATCGTCTCGCCTGCCTCGTTCTGTACTTCGACGTCGTAGATCCCGGTGCGGCCGGCACTCGAACGTTCTTGTGCGACCGCGACAAGACGCTGATCGGCGCGCCCCGGCGCGGTGAATGATATTGCCGCGTTCAGCGCGACGTTGGCTTCATTGCGTGAATTGCACGCGTACGCGAACGCAGTGTCGGCGAGCGCAAAGATGAAGCCTCCGTGCATGACGTCGTGCCCGTTGAGCATCGATGGCGCGGCGACCATCGAGAGGCGCGCGTAACCAGGACGGACTTCTTCTATCGTGATTCCGAGCGTGCGCGCGGCGGCATCCCGCGCGTACATTGCCTGCGCGGAGGCTTCAGCTAGTGCTTGCGGGTCCAGGAACCACCGTCCGTGTCTGCGTGATCCGGAAACGACCGGCGACGAATGCCGCATCGGTGAGCGACGCATTTCCGGCCGGATTCGCACCGCTCACGTGATAGTCACTGAACGCCGCCGATTGATTGACGAGCAGCGGTCCGGTTAGATTGATCGCGAGCGAGACGCCGGCGTCGGCCGCAAAGTCTTCGGCCTTGGTGACGATCGCAGGATCGGTTGAATACAACATTGCCGTGATCGCACCGCAAGCACGTGCGCATTTGGTTGCGAGCTCGAGGCTTTGCGCGGTCGAATCAGTCGCGATCACGAATGCGATCGGCCCGAACATCTCGCCGCCGTAGCGTTCTTCGTCGGCCGCATCGAGCCGGGCGACGATCGGCGTTCGAATGCGCGCATCCGGGAATTGCGGATGCACGAGTGTCTTCGATGCAAGCGCGATGCCGTCGCCCTTCGCTTGCGCATCGACACGCGCCAGCGTCGCATCCGATGCGATCGCCCCGAGGACTTCGACGGCGCGTTCCGGCGCGGCGAGCAGGTCGTCGACACCTTTGGTAATTGCGGCCAAGACATCGTCGAAGGTGAGGTGCGATCCGCCCGCGTTGATCCCGCCGCGCGGAACGAAAATGTTCTGCGGCGCCGTACACATTTGTCCTGAATAGAGCGAGAGCGCCATCGCCAGATTTCGCGCCAGTCCGGCGAGATCGTCGGTCGAATCGATCACGACAGCATTCACGCCTGCCTTCTCCGTGAAAACGCTAGCGTTGGTCGCGTTCTTTTCGAGCCACTCACCAAAGGCCGAGGAACCAGTGAAGTCGACGATCGAGATTTCCGGGCGTGTTGCGAGCGTTTTCGCAATCGGCGCGTCGGGGACGTCCGCCGCGAGCATCACCACATTCGGATCGAAGCCGGCTTCCGCAAGTGTCGCGCGCGCAATCTCGACCGTAATTGCAAGCGGAAGAATCGCGTTCGGATGCGGCTTGATGATGACGGGGTTCCCGGTGACGAGGCTTGCGAACATTCCCGGATACGAATTCCAGTTCGGGAACGTCGAGCTTGCGATCACGAGACCAATTCCGCGTGGAACGATGCGAAAGCGCTTCTCGACGCGCAATGGCTGATTCTTTTGCGGCTTCTCCCACAGCGCAAACGGCGGCACGTCGCTCATTGCATCGTAGGAGTAGGCAATCGCTTCCAGCGCGCGATCTTGCGCGTGCGGACCGCCGGCTTGAAACGCCATCATGTAGGCTTGGCCGGTCGTGTACATCGCCGCGAAGGCCATCTCGAAGCTGTCTTTGTTGATGCGTTTCACGATCTCGAGACAAACGCCCACGCGATTCTGTATCGATGCCGTCGCCCAATCGCGCTGTGCGCTCAGCATCGCGGCGATGACCTGATCCACGTCGATCTGCGGATACGTTACGCCGATCGGCACGCCGAACGGCGATTTTTCGGCGCCGATCCAGCCGGTCGTTCCAGGCTGCGCCAACTCAAATCTTTTACCGAGACGCGCCTCGAGCTTTGCTTTGCCTTCGGCTTGCGCAGTCTCGCCGTAGGATCTCGCCGATTCAGGATACGCCGAGTAATACTCACGCGATTTGATCGCGGCGAGGGCGTGATCCAAGATCGGCTGGTGCTCGCTAAACCACTGTGCAGCGGGCGAGGGAGCGATAGTCGTGGTCATCGAGGTCCTCCGCTTAGAATACGGGGATGATGTCTTCGGCTGAGATGTGACCGACGTCGACGCCGTCGAGATCGAGTTCTGGGATGGCGGGGAATTGAATTCCCCACTCGCCGACGATCGCGCGAACCTTCGCCAGCGCGTTGCGCCAATTGTCGGCCTGTTCTTCGTATGTCAAACAGCCGAGTCCGGCGTCGCGCGCGTGTTGAATCAACACGCGGTGGTTCGGCATGAAGTAATCCGTGAGCTCCCAAAACTGCGGCGGCGGTTCCCACAGGATCATCGAGAGAAAGACGAATCCGGCACGCAGCTGTTTGGTGATGAGGACTTTGTCTTCTTCTTGCAACCCCGGGAAATCGGTTTCGAGAATCGCAAGGCAAATCGCGAGATGCCGGGCTTCGTCTTGGCCGACGCGCTTGAAGATCTGTTGGAAGACGGGATGCTTGGCTTTCTTCGACATTCCGAAGAACAGCGTCGAAGCAGCGACTTCGCCCATCATGAACGACGTGAACAGAACCGAGAGCGGATACTTGCCGAGTGACGCGGCGTAGCCTTTCCAGTAACGGCCGCCGTTGTGATAGAGCCACTCGATGTTGTTCTTGGCCGCGTGTTCGAGCGGCGTTTTCGGATTGAAATCGAGCGGTCCGCCTGGGACGAGCTTTTGAATGACGCGCTGACACACTTCTTCGTGATTCATCTCGTCGCGCGTGATCGAGAAAAAGCACTTACGGATTGGATCTTCCGAATGTTGCTCGAACGAGTGGACCGTTGCTTGCGCAAACACCGGCGGTCCGGAGCCGTCGAAATTCGCGAGCACTGCATACCAGTACATGATTCCAACTCGCTGCTCGGGAGTGAAATCTTCCGCGCGCAATTCGTCCCACGGGAAATCGGCGGGATTCCAGAGCGCGCGCTTGCTGCGCTCGTACAATTCCGCAAGCTTGGGCGTCTCGACGCGCCATTCGAGCGGATAAATATTGGGCTGCGGGATTTCGGGGGCGGGGATGAGCCCGCCGGGTGGTATCACAATATCCATTTTGCCTCCCTACCAAATGGTAGGTTTGCCGATTGTAGCACCTAGCCGGTGTTACCCGTCAAGTCCCTGAAATGCGCCGGGATGAGCAGCAACAAGATCGATCTTTCCGGGCGGCGGGCCATCGTAACCGGGGGTGCCAGCGGAATCGGCATGGAGACCAGCCGCCGTCTTCTGGCTTCGGGCCTGAAGGCGCTGACCATTTGGGACCGCAGCGAGAAGGCGCTCGCCGAGGCTCGCAAAGTGCTCCTCAATGTCCAGACGCGCGTCGTCGACGTCGCCGATCCGAACTCCGTCGACGCGGCAGCACGCGAAGCGAACGCGTCGATGGGCGGCATCGACATTCTTGTCAATTCGGCGGGCATCACCGGACCAAATATGACGGTGTGGGACTATCCGATCGCAGAATGGCGCGCAGTCATCGATATCAATCTGAGCGGAACTTTTTTCTGCTTGCGCTCCGTGCTGCCGATCATGAAGGCCGCGGGTTACGGTCGCGTCGTCAACATCGCATCGGTTGCGGGGAAAGAAGGCAACCCCAACGCATCGGCTTACAGCGCGTCGAAGGCGGGCGTCATCGCGTTGACCAAATCCGCCGCGAAGGAGCTCGTCCGCGACGGCGTGATCGTCAACTGCATCACCCCCGCCGCAATCGAGACGCCGATGTTCGCGCAAATGACCAAGGAGTTCATCGACTTCATGCTTTCGAAAATTCCCATGGGACGCTTCGGGAAGCCGCAGGAAATCGCGGCACTGATTGCATGGCTGTGCAGCGACGAGATCACGTTCTCGACGGGCGCCGCGTTCGACATCTCCGGCGGACGGTCGACGTACTGATGGCCAAGGCGCGCATTGTTGCAACCTGGCCGCTGACGCCGCACGCCGTCGAACGCTTGCGCGAAGTTGCCGGCACGGTCGAAGACGTCTCGAAAGACAATCTTCCGCTGGATCAGCTCGCGAAGCGCCTCGAGGATGCCGACGCGATCATCACGTTTCCCCTTGCGATTCGCTTCGATCGTGAGCTGCTCTCACATTGCAAGAATCTCAAGGTCATCGCGACGGTCTCGGTCGGATACGATAACATCGATCTCGGAGCGTGCGCCGAGCGCGGAGTCAAAGTCGGCAACACGCCGGGCGTCATCGCGCCCGACACTGCCGACATCGGGATGGCGTTGATTCTCGTGACGATGCGGCGCGTTGTCGCCGGTCTAGATTTCGTGCGCGCCGGCAAGTTCGAGCGCGGCGAGATGGCGCCATACGGAAACGCTCTGAATCGTAAGACGCTCGGCATCTTCGGCATGGGTGGGGTCGGAGCGGCGCTCGGTCAGCGAGCGCGTGCAGCCGGCATGAAAATCATCTACCACAACCGCACCAAACGCAGCGACGTCGAACCGAGCGACGCAACGTATGTGAGCTTCGACGATCTGCTCACAACGTCGGACGTGATCGCCGTGACCGCGCCGCTGACGCCCGAAACGCGAGGCGTATTCGATAAAGAGGCGTTTGCGAAGATGAAGCGCGGCGCGTACTTCGTGAACATCGCGCGCGGCGGCCTCGTGCAAACGGACGCGCTCTACGAAGCCTTGAAATCGGGACACTTAGCCTATGCCGGTCTCGACGTCACCGATCCGGAACCGCTTCCACTCGCCCACCCGCTGTACACGCTTGAGAACGTCGTCGTCATCCCGCACATCGGCACGCAGACACCCGAAACGCGCGATGAGATGCTCGAGCTCGCGGTCTCTAACGTCATCGCGGCGCTGCGCGGTGAGCCCTTGCCCGCCCCGGTTCGCCTCCCGGTTCCTACGTAAGCCCTTCGAACAGCACCGCGAGAATCGCGTCCGCAATCTTCGCTGCATCGATTGCGCCGCTGGGCCGATACCACTCGACGATCGAATTCGACATCCCAAAACTCAGACGCGCCACGAGGCCCGCGTCGAGATCGGCGCGCACTTCACCCGCGCTCTGCGCTTGTACGACGAGGTCGGCGACGCTGCGATCGAATCGGCGCCGGCGCTCGAGCGCGTCACGTTCGACGTCGGAGTTGCCGCGCGCACGAAAGAGCACGGTCACTTCAGCCAGATGGCGTGTCGTGGTTTCAGCGACACGACGCACGATATAGCGCAAGCGCGCCGACGGCGTCCCTGCGGTTGCATCGGGCTCTTCGAAAATCGCGAAGAGCGCGTCGAGTGCCCGGTTGAAGCCGCGCGCCAACAGCTCTTCCTTGCCGCTAACGTGATGATAGATGCTGGCTTTCGTGATGCCGGCTTCGGCTGCGACGTCGTCCATCGACGCGCCGTCGTATCCCTTACGGGCAAAGACGCGTAGCGCGACGTCCGTGAGCGAATCGATGTCGTAGCGGCGCTTCACTTTTTCTGCTTTGCGGTTGCGGCTGTAGGTCCTCGGCTCGAAAATGGGCAAAACCGCTGCATGGCGACCCAGGCGGCGACGGCGCACCAGCTTTCCGAAGAACAGCTCGTCCAGCTCCTAAGAAACATGTTGACGCAGCGCGCAGTTGACACGCGCGGCTTCCAGCTCAATCGGCAAGGCAAGGTTGCGATCGCGATGGGCTCCGAGGGACACGAAGCGGTGCAAGCCGGCGCGGGCCTTGCCTTCGTGCGTGGCAAGGACGTGCTCTATCCGTATTACCGCAATACGGGCATTTCGCTCGCCTGCGGTCTTCCGATCGAGACGCTGTTTCGTTCGCAGTTTGCGCGAGCGACGGATAGCACCGGGGGACGCTCGATCATCAATCACGCCACGGACCGCGCGCGCGGCATCGCGTCAATCTCGTCGATCATCGCAACGCAATGTCCCCACGCTGCCGGCGCTGCGTATGCGTTCAACTTCCGCGGTGAGAACGATCGCGCCGTCCTCTGTACGTTCGGCGAGGGCGCAACGAGCGAAGGCGAGTGGCATGAGGCTGTGAACTTTTCGGCCATTCACGGCCTCCCGGTCATTTGGTTGTGCGAGAACAATCAGTGGGCGATTTCGACGCCGATTACCATGCAGATGCGCAATACCAGCGTCTCCGATCGTGCGGCTGCGTACGGCATCGAAGGCGTCACCGTCGACGGGTTCGATCCGATCGCAGTCTATAATGCCGTGAAGGCCGCGCGCGACAAAGCCGTTTCCGGCGCCGGCCCGACGCTGGTCGAAGCCAAGTGCTACCGCTTTCTCTCGCACACGACCGACGACGACGATCGCACCTACCGGACGCGCGATGAAGTCGAGAAACAGCGCTCGCAAGATCCCGTGCCCCGCTTCGAACGGTACTTGATCGACCACAACGTGCTCACGCGCGACGCCATCGAGCAGCTGCGCTCGGAAATCGCAGAGCAGATCAACGACATGACCGATCGCATCGAAGCCGAGCCGCTCCCGAATCCGAGCACGCTGTACACGAACGTTTACGCCGGCGCAACCGACGCATGGATCTAGCGGCCGGCGTCGCGTAGCGCGTCGCCGCGCGCGGCTTTCGTGTCGACGCGCAGCTGCGCGATATCACGCGGAAAGATAAGCGCGAGCAGCCAGTCGAACGCGACGCGCAGCTTGCGGTACCAGCCCGGAATGCGCGCGAGATAGTACGTGCGCCAGAGAAACCACGCCGCGAAACCCGTAAGCACGAAGCCGTTCGGAAATCCGACGACGCCGCGATGTCCGCCTAGCGACGCCATTGTCCCGAGGGCTTTCCAGCGAAACGGCTGCGTTGACTGACCACGCAGCGTTCGGACGATGTTGCCCGCGAGTACAGGGCCTTCGCGAATTGCGTGCTGCGCGGTAGACGGATAAAATCCACCCTCCGGCATCGGAATCCATGCACAGTCGCCGAGCGCCCAGATGTTGGGCGTGTCTATTACCGACATGTCGGCGTTTACCAGAATGCCGCCGTTGCGAGCGTGCGGCAACGGCAGCGATGCGATGAGCGGTGACGGACGAACGCCCGCGCTCCATACCACGGTCGCCGAATCGAGACGCGTGCCGTCTTTGAGTGCGACGCCACCGGCGTCGACCGATGCGACGAGCGCGTTCGTCCGCACGCGCACGTTGCGCCGCGCGAGAAACGCGGCGCAATACTCGCCCATCCTCGGCAACAAATCGGGAAGCAGCTTTCCGCCGCCTTCGACGAGCGTCACCTCGAGGTCCGCAAGCTCGATGTGACGGTAGAAGCGCAGGATACTGCGGAAGAAATCGACGAGTTCGCCCGCGACTTCGACGCCGGTGTAGCCACCGCCGACGATCACGTACGTCAGCAGAGCGCGGCGCCGCGCGGGATCTTTCTCGATATCGGCGACCTCGAGCGTCTCGACGATATGATTGCGCAGATCCTCGGCATCCTCGAGACGTTTGAACGGATAACTGTGCTCGGCAACGCCCGGAATACCGAACGTAGCGGAGACGCTTCCGGTCGCGAGCACGAGATGATCGTAGTCTATCTGCTGACGCTCGTTCGTGAGCAGCAACTGCGTCTCGACCTTGTGCGCGTCAAAATCGATCGCGACGATTTCTCCGAGGACGAGTCTGGTCGTGCGCAACAGCCCGCGCAACGGCGAAACGATGTGCCGCGGCTCCAAATCGCCGTTGCTGACTTCGGGCAGCATCGGCGTGAAGAGCGCGTAGTTGTCGCGGCTGATGATGACAGCATCGCATTCCGCCGGCCGCAGCGCGCGCTCCAAACGTTGTGCCACGGCAAGCCCTGCGAAACCACCGCCGAGGATGACAATTCGCATCTTCCGAACCTTTTACTATGAGCGAAAAACCGCCTCCGGATTTTGCTATGCTGCGCGCGGTCGAGCTCATCGCGCAATTCGTCGAGAAGCAACTCGAGAAGCCGCCCGTCCCACCTGCTCCGATCGACAAGCCCGTCATCCTGTTCAACGAGAACCTTTCCTTCAAGTTAGAAGAAACGACACGCAGCGAGGTCGACCGTTCGTTTGGAAGCGGATTCCCTTATCCCGCGAAGGGTTTTCACAGCTACGGCTTGCGCCATGAGGGGAAGCCCGCGCTCATCTCGGCCTTCTTCGATCGGGACGAACTGCTCATCGGCGTCGAGCACTACTACGTCACGTCAAAATCAACGCCGTCACTCGCGCCGCGCGCGATCGGGGCCTTCCGGTTGATTCCAGGCGAGATCGCACTTGGGATGCCGATGTCGAAGCTTTCCGACGAATTCGTTCCCGCGATTAGTGGGCCAAGCCCAGCTATCTACGCGCAGCGCTACGAAGTTCGCTTTCCGGGCGGAGTTGCATACGTCATGGGAAACAAGATGCGCGTTGAGCGCCTCGTCCTCTACGCCGATCGTTCGAAGCCTGCAGTCTATCATAGCGAAGAATAACCGCGCGCCGTCGTTCGCTGTCGTCTGCGCGCTCGCGCTTTTGGTGGTGGGCTTCTTTATCGTGCGCCCGAACGGCGTTTCGGGACCGGCGATGCGCGATTTCGAAGCCTTCTACGCGGCCGGAGCGATCGCAAATGCAGGCGCGGATCCGTATGGACGCGCGATCTGGCAGGCCGAACGCGCAATTCCGGGCGTCGATACGACGCACGACGAGACGCTGCCGTTCGTCGGACCGCCCGCCGTGCTACCGCTGTGGCGCGCGCTCGCGCTTCTCCCGTTTTCGACCGCCGGCCGGATTTGGGGTGCAATGCTCGCCTGCGCAATGCTCGTCTTCGTGTTCGGAACGCTTGTGCTCATCGGCGCACCCGAAGAAGTGACGATCGTTTTGGGAGCCGCAATTTTCGCGGGCGCGTTCGGCGCGCTGGTCAGCGACGTGGCACTCGGACAATTGGCGCTGTTTTCCGCCGCCGCGATCATCGCGACCCTACTGCTGTTACGCTCGCGGTCGTGGCTAGTCGCCTCGCTCACGAGCGCGGTCGCTGCATTTCAGCCCAATCTCTGCATCGTGTTGATTCCACGTGCCACTGACCTGCGTGCGCTAGTCGCGTTTGCTCTCGGCGCAATCGTCTTTCTCGTCATGATGCTGCATGCCGGCGGCCTCGGCGCAGTCGAACGCTACGTGCACTTGCTTGCCATCCATGGAGAGGCGGAGAAACGCACCGTCATTCAGATCACGCCTCCGGGCGTCGCACTCGGATTCGGCGCCGGCGAAGCGACGGTGGCGTTCGTTCGCTATGCATCAGCGCTGGTCGCGCTCGTGCTCGGCGTCCTTGCGATTCGCCGTATCCCGGAGCCGGTAGCTCGCGTCGGTATCGCGGTCTGCGTGCTGCCGTTCGTCGTTCCGTTCTTTCACGAGCACGATTTTATCTTGCTCCTGTTGCCGGCACTCTATTGTGCGATTCACGCGCGCGGTACGACGCTCGCGTTCTCGGCGCTTGCGAGCACAATGTGCGGCGTCGATTGGCTTGGCCTGGGGCAACGTCCGAACGCCGAGGTGCAAAGCGTCGTGCTTTCAATTGCGTGCGCACTCGGATTCGCGTTGCTCGCCCACATGCGGCGCGAAGCGCTGGCCGGGCTCGTCGTCCCGCTCGTCGTTATCGTCGTCTCGCTCGTCGCACGCACGCATCCCGTACCGATTTGGCCGGACGCCCTTCCGCCGAGCTGGCACGGGCCCGTCGACGCAAACGTCAGCACGCTATGGGGTCTCGAGCAACGCGCAGCCGGCCTCGAAACGCAAGACCCGGTCTGGGCTTTTCTACGCCTCGTAGCGCTTGTGTCGGACGCGCTGCTCGGTTTTGCGCTCTATCGTTGCCTACTGAATGTCGACGTTCATGAAATCGTCGAACGGGGCCAGGGCGCCCGGGTGGAAGCCGCTTAGACCGCTCGCAAATGAATAGTTGTCGTTGCGAATGTAAAGCACGACTGTCGGCACTTGGTCGATGACTTGCGCAACGGCGTCGTCGAGATATGGTTGGCGCGCCTTCGGATCGAGAAGCGCTTTGAAATGCGCCATGTCGTTATCGAAGCGTTTGTCGCACCAGCGCGTCACGTTTTGGCCGTTCGGGGGGATAAAGGCACACGAGTAGAGGCTCGTGTTGTCTCCGATTGGATCACCACCCCAATAAAAACTCTCGACGTCGAACTTCCCGCCGTAAGAGATACCGCCGTTCTGCATCAGCGCAAAGAAGAGACTCGTGTCGTAGTGCTTGACCTCGATCTCGACGCCAATTGCCTTCCACATGCTGCGAATCAGCTCGACCATCGTGTCGACGTCGGCCGCGCCGCTGTAGATTGCGTATTCCAAGCTCAACCGCTTGCCGTTTTTCATCCGGGTGTTGTCTTTGTCGCGCTGCGTCCATCCGGCTTGATCGAGTAAGGCATTGGCTTGCGTGTCGTCGGTCGGCACGAGATCGAACTTACGATATTGCGGAAAGACGGGCGAGATCATCGATTCCTGGACGACACCACCGCCGTGGTAGGCCTCCTTGAGAATGGTGTCGCGATCGAGCGCGAAGCGGAGCGCCCGGCGCACGCGAACGTCGTCGAGCGGCGGATGCGTGACGTTGAAATCGAGATGACCGAAATAGCTGCCGATCGGTGTGATCGTCGTGTGTCCCGCCAGTCCCGCAACGCGCGGAACGTACCCTGCACCGACGTCGGACCACAAGTCGATCTCACCGGTCTGTAGCTGCGTCAGCAGTGTGTTTCGATCCGGGATTTGCTTGTAGACGATTTGCTTGAGCTTCGGCATCCCGCGCCAGTAGTACGGATTGGCTTCCATCACGACCGAATCCCCGCGCTTCCACGCAACATAGCGGAACGGTCCGATTCCAATTGGGAGCGCGTTGTACGGCGCCGTGTTGATGTTCGGGAGATTGCCGAGGATGTGCTTGGGAATGATGCACGGGTTCGCACCGGCCGTGCCAAAGAACGTCGCAAGATACGGCGCGTAGGGCTTCTTCATATGGTAGACGACGGTGTACTTATCCGGCTCGTCGATCTTCTCGATCAGATCCCAGCCGTCGCGACCGACCTCGTTATTCTTGGGGTTCAGAACGGCTTGCGTCGAGAACACGAAGTCGTCCGCATCGAACGGAGCGCCGTCCGACCATTTGACGCCGTGACGAAGATGCCAGGTGATCGTTTTGCCGTCTTTGCTGACACCGCCGTTCTCAACCGTCGGCAGCACGCTGAGCAATTCCGGAAACGGTTTGTTCTCGCTATCGTATCGCGTCAGCCAACCCATCGTCAGCGACGACAAATTCGCAAGCGACGTCGCTTGATACAGATGAGGATTCAGCGTATCGAAGTTTTGGCCGTCGGCGTACACGAGCACGTGCGCGGGACGATTGCGCGCGGTGGTCGAGGTTTGCGTCCCCGTTGAACCGGTTTGGCTCACGGTTCCCGTCTTGACACAACCGCACAGTGCAACGAGCGCGCACAGCGCCGTCGCGAGCGCGGCTCTATGCGCGCATCGACTCGGGATCAAGGCCGCTCGACCGGCAGAACTCCTCGTATGCGAGCGGTGAGATTTCGGACGGCTTGATCTCACTGCGTCCCCCCCAGAAAACGTTGGTGTATCCAACTGTGATCCCCGCTTCCGCAAGATGTGCGTCGATCGCGTCTTTGTGCGCGAGAACGAGCGCTTTATCCGTACCGTGGACGACCCCCATGACGTTCACGTTGTGGAACTCAGGACCGCCTTCGCGCCAGTAGGCGTGCGTCATGCAATAGTGGCGTCCAACTTCGCGACCGGCGTCGAGCTCTCGCCCCGGCGGGACCGCCCAATGAAAGAGCGCGTTGTAGCGCGTGACGGAGTTGCCGAGATTTCCGGCGGTCGCCTTGACGTGTTCGAGAAACGTCGAGAAACGTCCGATCACGCCCCGGTCGTGCAAGCTCTGCGCCGCGGCAAAAAAGTCTTCGAGGCTCACGCTAGCTTCAGCCGCGCGCGGTCGCCACAGATCGCGCACGAGCTCGTCCGGCGCAAACTCGCGCTTGAGCGCGGTCAGGACGCGCCACTCCCGTGCGTTCAAGTTGACGATCTTCGTATCGCGCGGTTCAGCGGGTCCCTCGGCGCGTTCGCCGGGCTGGACCGTTCTGCGCCGGACGTGGCCGACACCGAGCACGAACAAACACTTGGCCGGCATCAACCGAAAATGATCCGCGCCGATTTTCCCGCGCAAAAACTCCGCATGTTTCTCGATTGAGAAACCTTGTGGAACCTTGAGCGTCGTCCAGAGACGGTACGTCGAACCGGGCGTCGCGGCATCGGTCGTGCGGATAACGACGTGTCCCGAAAACGGATCGTCGCGGAACAGAAAATCGAACGCGTCATCGAGGCGTTCTTGCGGTACTTGCCACGCGACCAGCGCACCGTCCGCAAGATTCGTCGCCATCAAGGTCTGGCGAACGCGGCGGATCGTACCGGCGCGTAACATCGCACCGATGCGTTCGAGCACGATTTCGACCGGCACGCCGGAGCGTTCGGCGATCGTTCCAAATGGATCGCGCACGAAGCCACCTAGACGATCTTCGGAGATCGCCAGAATGGCAGCGTTCGTCGGATCCTCGACGTGCGTCGGCACTGTATTCACAGGTTGTAGCGAGGCCGGCGTAAACACGTTGGCATGTGCATAGTGGTGATGGGCCGAGTGCGTATGGGGGCCCCATGCCAAGCATGGGGGGCGCGGAGCCTGGGGCGGAGCGCCTTTAGAATTACGTGTTTTGGCCGGTTGCGAACAAGAAGGCCTGCTCGGCCTGGCGCAGACTGTAGATCGAATTGACCTCGTTGAGCAATGCGGTCGTCAGCTGCACTTGCGCGTTGAGGAGCAGCGGAAGCGTCGTGACGCCGGCCTTGTACTGTGCTTGTGTCGCACGCAGAACGGTCGCCGCTTCATTGTACGCAACCTGCGTCGCATCGAGCGCGGCGCGTCCCGAAATCAACGCCGTCAGCGTTTGCTTAACGTTCAGCTGCACGCCAAGCCGAGTCGTGTCGTAGCTGGCAAGAGATTTCGTCAGGTTGCCTTGAGCTTGTTCTATCGCTGCGTGTGTTGCGCCGCCGTCGTAGATCGGAACGTCGAGTGTCGCCGCGACCGTCCAGCTCGGGGAGAACGTGCCCCCATGCGGATCAGTCGATGCCGTTCCAAGCGATCCCGTACCGGTTAGCGTCGGGACGTAGCCGAGCTTCGCGGAACGCAACGAAAGTTGCGCCGCTTGTACGAGTTGCGCCGCGGAGCTGAGATCCGGACGAAGTAAGAACGCTTGCGATATCGCTTTATCGTAGGTTGGGATCGCGATCGATGTCGCAATCACTTGCTGGTACGTCGACGCGTCGTCGGCCGGTCGAACGATCGTGTTGGCGTCAAGCCCCATTGCGTTTGCGAACGCGGCTTGCGCGCCGGCTTCGATTCCCTGCTGTTGGACGAGCGCGACGCGCGTCTGTGCAACGGGGAGTTCCGCCGTGGCGATGTCGACGAGCGAGGCCTGACCCGCGTGATATTCGGCGATGACGAGGTTCTCTTGGACGATGTCTTGCTGCATCGTTTCGTAGTCGACCGCCGTCGTTCGCTGTGCGGCAAGCGCGGTGTAGTACGCGGTCGCGACGTTGTAGCCTACGGTTTGCAGATCGCGCTGATACGTGTCGATCGACGCAACCTGACTTGCCGAGGCGGACTTGATCGCCGCGAACGTCCGTCCACCGTCGAAGAGCAATTGCTGCAAGTTCGCGGAGAGCGAGTTCGAGGTTACCTCGGTCGTGTCAAACGTCGTGCCGCCGCTGCCGTTATTCGTGCCACGCGCAGCACCGGCGGACGAATGCGTGTGGCTGGTCGTCGCCGTCCCGCTGAGATTCGGCATAATTGGGACGCGAGCGAGATCGACGCCGGCTTTTGCGAGCTGCAAATCGCCACGTGCGGATGCGAGCGTCGGCGATTTTGCTACGCCGATCAAAATTGCTTGTTTGAGCGTAATCGTTTGCGGTACCGACGGATTGACGGCGTTCGCCGTCACGCCGGGCGCGGGCGTACCGACTGCCGGATAGGGCAGCGATAGCGAGGCACTTGCCGGCGGAAGCGTCGGAATCGCGGACGGGACGATCGTCGGCACCGGAATCGCGGTTGGGATCGTCGTCGACCCGGCGGGGCCGGGCGTCGGCAGTGTAGCGGGCATGGATGCGGGCTGCGCCCGCACCAGCTGCGGGGCCCATGCGGAGGCGATCAGCAACGTCGCAACCGACGCTGCAAGGAGATGTCGTCGTATCATAACTAGCCGGGCTTTTTCCCGCTTGGGGTACCGCTTGCACCTGCTCCGCCCGGACCACCGGTCTGCGTCACGGCGACCGTGCTACCGTCGGCGAGCGCGTCCGGTCGAGTCGTCACGACGAGAGTCCCCGGCGCAACCGGCGCGGTGATCTCGGAAAGCACGTCGGTCTGAAGACCGACCGTAACCGGAATCTGCTTGGCAATCTTGGTTGGCTTCCCATCAGGTCCAGGCTTACCATCTGCGACTGTGAAGATGCTGGAACCCGTGTCGCCCTGGAAAATCGCGGTGCGCGGGACAACGAGCGCGTTGCGATGATATTGCTTACGAACATTTACGGTCACGAGCATTCCGCCGCGCAGCTTGTCGCCCGGATTGAGCTCGATGATGCGTGCGCGGTATGAAAGCGTCCCGGTCGTCGGAACCGCATTGACGTCAAAGACGTGCCCATGATAGGACGTCCCCGGCAAACTCGAGGTCGTGAACGCAACAGGCGTACCTGGGCGTACGTAGCCGAGCTCATCATCCGGAACGTTCGCGTTGACGTAGACCGTATCGACTTGCGAGATCTGCAGAATGTTTTGGTTCGGCCCTGCGAACGATCCAGGATCGAGCAGACGAGCCGTAATGATCCCGTCGTACGGCGCATATAGGGAAGTCTGAACGATCGCCGTCTGGAGCTGCTTGACTTGCGCCGCATACGCGTCGACTTGCGTTTTCTGCACTTGATTGTTGCCCAAGTTCGTTTGCGCAGCTTTCAGCTGCGATATAGCAGCGCGCAAAAGCTCCTTATTGCTCGCGAGCGTTTGTTGCGCCGCTACGTATTGCGACTTCGCGAGCTCGAGCGCAGTTTGCGCGACAAAACCCTGCTTATAGAGCGACTCGTCGCCGTCATACAAGACCTTCGCATTGTCGTACGCGGCCTGGGCGCTCGTGACGTTGTTTTTCGCGTTCGCGACGCCTTGCTGGGCCGCGATCAGCGCCGTGCTGTTCTGCTGCACCGTCACCGGCGTACTGAGTGCCGAGCCCGAGAGCGTCGCCTTGGCTTGGGCCAGCTGTGCGCGCAACGTCGAATCGTCGATCTTGGCGAGCAGCTGCCCCCTCGTCGCGCGATCGCCTTCCGTGACGTAAACGGCCGACAGCGTCCCAGATTGCGGCAAACTCAGATTCGATTGCTGCAGCGGCGTGATCTGACCGTCGAGCTGAATGTAAGTCGCGATATCTTGGCGCACGACTGGTTGCGCGTCGACGGCAAGCGGCGGCGCCACGGCCTGCTGCTTCTTCCCGGCACAACCGGTCATGAAGGAAGCGGCGAGCACTAAAGCCACCGTGACGGTGCTGCGAAGGGCCATGGTTCTCCTAACGGGCGACGTGGACAAGCGGCGGGTTCATCCCAATCACATACGCTGCCCGCCCGCAAAAAGATTCAACTTCTCAGAAAAAGGGCGGGAGGGCCGAGGTGCCCGCGCAAAAAGGGCGGCATGCCGGCAAAGCTCGAGGTCGGGCGCTCGTATCAAAATCAAACCCGCGTGGAAGAATGGATGACGGCCCAAAAAGCGGGTAACGCGGGCGTCGATGTTCTTTCGACACCGATGTTGTTGCAATTGGTCGAGGAAGCAGCGATGCAATGCATCGCGCCGACGTTGCAAGCCGGGACGGTTACACTCGGAACGCACGCGGAGATTCAGCATCTCGCGCCGACGCCCGTCGGCTTTATTGTGCGCGTCGAAGTCGAAGTGATTACGGTCGACGGCCGCCGCATCGAGCTAGCCTTCGCGGCTTTTGACGAGCGCGAAAAAATCGCCGAAGGGACGCACGAACGATACGTCACCGATCTCGGTAAATTCAAAGAACGAATCGAAGAGAAACAGAGCTAGGCAAGCAAGCCTCTTCTTACCTGTAGAGCAAGGCGGTCGTGTAGCGAGCGTTTAATCGTTAGCTAGCGCCACGCTCTATTTGAGGAGGGAATTTTGAATCAGGTGAGCTCAGGAATTCTCGCGGCACTGTTCGCCGCGGGATTCGGGCTTGCTGCGCTTTCGGGTCCGACGCTCGCGTTGGCACAAGGCGCGCCACCCCCGGATTTTGGATCACCGCCTTCGGGCGAGTATCCGATTCTTTTTAACGATCACCACGTCTACGCGAAGCCCGACACCGACAAGCAAAATCGGGTTCTCGCCGCGCAAGTCCGCGGCAATACGATCCTCGTCCCACTGCGTTCGCTGTTCGAACAGATGGGCGCGACCGTTGCTTACGATCCGGAGACGCGAACCGTCGATGTTTCGAAACCAGGTTCCGACGTCAAAGTCACGGTCGGAAAAGCGGAAGTCGTTATCAACGGTGAGAGTCGTCCGCTCGACGTTCCACCGATGATGTGGCACGGCAACATGCTCGTGCCTGTCCGCGTAATTTCGGAAGGCATGGGCGGTTACGTGCAATGGGTCGCAGACAAGCGAACCGTCGTCGTGCGTTACGTCCCGGTGCCGCCGCCGACGCCGGTACCACCGCCGCCGCCGCCTACGGCAACTCCGGCACCGCCTCCGCCACCGACGCCAGCTCCGACGCCGACGCCTGTGCCGCCCAAGCCGCCATACTACGACAAATTCATCGTTGGCGATTACACGATTTCGCCGACCGTTTACAACGAGTTTAGTCCGGGCGGCAAAGGCTCAGGTTCGTACACCGGTCGCGCGGGAATTGAAATTCCGCTCCTGGGCTTGACGTGGATGGCCGAAGGCGATTGGCGTCACTGGTCGTACGCGACGGCCGGCGGGCCGGTAACGACGATCGGTCAAACCGGACAAACGGTCGTGCCGTCGTTCACCGCGCACGAAGATGACGTCGATGCACGGATCGGTATCAAAGTTGCGGATCCGCGCATCTACATCGGCGCATCGTATCTGTGGCGCCAGAACAACTACGGTTATCCGAGCATCAGTGGTGCTGGTTTCGGCGCCGAAAAACTGCCGGATCTCGATCAAGCCATCAGCGTATACGGTAGCGTGTACTACTTCCCGAGCGTACAAGGCACGTACACTGCAGCGCTTGCGCCCCCGGGCGGAACGCTCGCCTATCGTGCGCTCAAGTACGAAATCGGCGTTGACTGGAACTTCCTCGGACCGTCGTTCCCGGTCTATCTAGACCTCGGTTTCCTTGGAAATCAGTACAATAATAAGGCCAACGCACCGTCGAATATCAATCAATACGGGGCCTACGCTGGACTTGGGTTACACTTCTAGCCGAGCGCGCGCCCGATAATGCATGAGCCCTCGATCGAGTGTCGGGGGCTCATTTTTTGATTGGTGACCTTGCATTTTGGGTACTGAGCGACCGAGGCGAAGGACGCTCAGTTTAATCACACCGCCCCTTCAAATTATAACTTATTCAAGCTAGGGAGGGAATTTTGAAACACGTGAGCTCCGGGGTTCTTGCGGCAGCAGTTGCCGTCGGATTCGGGCTTTCGGTTCTTGTGGG
This sequence comes from Vulcanimicrobiaceae bacterium, assembly GCA_049520515.1. GTDB lineage: Bacteria > Vulcanimicrobiota > Vulcanimicrobiia > Vulcanimicrobiales > Vulcanimicrobiaceae > JAFAMS01. Next base: position 65,990 of record JBEKPS010000003.1, on the reverse strand, counting down.
CTCCGCAGCTCTCGCAGCGCAAGGTAACATTGGACCCTACGCGCCCGCGGCAGCGGTTGAAGTCGCGCAAGGCGCGCCACCCCCGGATTTCGGATCTCCGCCGTCAGGCGAATATCCCATACTTTTCAACGATCATCATGTCTATGCCAAGCCGGACACAGACAAACAAAATCGCGTGCTTGCTGCGCTCGTTCGCGGCGGCACGATTCTCGTACCACTTCGCTCGATGTTCGAGCAAATGGGTGCGACGGTATCGTTCGATCCGGCTAACAGTACCGTTGACGTATCGAAGCCTGGCTCCGATATCAAAGTTACGGTCGGTAAACCCGTCGTCATCATCAACGGCGAAAGTCGTCCGCTCGACGTTCCTCCGATCGTGTGGCATGGAACGATCATGGTTCCGGTGCGCGTCATCTCCGAGGGAATGGGCGCATACGTTCTGTGGGTTCCGGACAAGCGAACTGTGGTCGTCCGTTACGTAGCGGCTCCGCCGCCTACGCCGGCACCGCCGCCGCCACCGCCGCCGCCGACAGCAACACCGGCACCGCCGCCACCGGCAACGCCGGCACCAACTCCGACGCCGGCACCGGTTCACACTCCGTACTACGATCACTTCGTGGTCGGTGACTACGCCATCTCACCAACTGTCTATAACGAGTTCAGTCCGGGCGACAAAGGCCACGGCACGTATGACGCGCGCGCTGGCTTCGAGTTCCCGCTGTTCAACATCCCGTTCATGGTCGAAGGCGACTGGCGTCATTGGAGCTACCCGACCGCTTCCGGTCCGGTCTCCGTGTGTCCTGAAGCGGGATGCGTAACGACCATCGGTGGTGGAGGACAGACGTTTGTACCGTCGTTCACCGCGCATCAAGATGACGTCGACGCGCGCGTCGGTATCCGCGTGTTCGATCCGAAGTTCTACATCGCAGCGAGCTACCTGTGGCAGCAAAACAACTACGGGTATCCGGAACTGCGCGGCTGGGGCTTCGGTGGTGAGAAACTGCCCGATCTCAATCAAGCGATTGCGCTCTACGGCAGCTTCTACTACTATCCGTCGCTGCAAGGTTCGTACGGTCCCTTCTCGCTCCAGTATCGTCTGATGCGCTACAACATCGGCGTCAACTGGAACTTCGCGGGACCAAGCTTCCCAGTGTTCCTCGATGTTGGGTTCATGGGTAACTACTACACGAACAAAGTCAATGCACCGTCAAACGCAAATGAGTACGGTCCATATGTTGGTCTCGGAATCCACTTCTAGTACCTAGCACCCGAGATCGTACACAAAGCCCCCGGAGGAAACTCCGGGGGCCCTTTTTTTGCTTGCGGCTACGACCAGCCCCGTTTCTCGATTTGCGTTGAAATAAATTGACCAACCAACGTCAGTGCAACGAGGCCAACGATCCCGAGCGAGCCGGTCAGTGCCGCTCTTGAAATCGACCAGTGGCCGAATATAACCATGAGACCGAGGAATATGAACCCAAAGATAATCCCGTTGCGCAATCTAACAAGAGACGCTCTAGGAAGAATCACTGACCCGCCTGCGCGCTCTGTCCGACTGGTTTTGTCAGGTCGACGGCGGGCGGTGCCGATTGCACGACATTGGGCGGTGGAACCGCGCCGACTTTGCCTTCGACGAGTTCGCGCTTCCCGACCTTACCGTACCACGTATTCGGAAAATCGTGCACGAGCCACGCCATCGTTGCCTTGGCTTGCGCGCGCCCCGCATCAGTCGGAATGCGATTGTAGAAACGCTCGACGTAGAAGAGCGACTTCGCGATCCATGGATCGCTCGGATACTTATGTTCCCAATCGTGAATTGCGTCGACGACGAAGCCGATGGAGCCCATCTCGCTTTCCATCTCTTCGGGACGCCGATCGAATCGGAGCGTTTGATCTTTGATCGTATTTGCGATTCCGAGAATGCTCATTTTGAGACGGCCGAAATATTCGTCGGCCGGCGCAATCTTCGACGTCGTGTTTGCAACGGAAACAGAACGCTCGCCATAAACGAACGCCGCGACAATGAGTGTTACAACCAGAAGAAAACGGCTCACATGACCCCCGTCCCGGTTTTTCGGTGGGTCGCCGCCAGGCCCCCGTCGATTCGGGACGTATGTGACACCCGTGCAATTTGAGGAGCTTGCCGGGAGGGCACTCGAGACGGCGGCAGTTCGGCATGCGGACTACGCCGATATTCGCTTCGAAGACGCGCGTTCTGAGCGCATCGAGGTTCGCAACGGCGAGGTAATTGCGCTCCGCGACGATGTCTCGCGCGGGTACGGCGTGCGCGCACTGTGCGATGGCTCCTGGGGATTTGCGTCGTCCGATGACTTGAGCGGTCCGGGTATTGATGCGGCCGTGGCTCGTGCGGTCGACATCGCGCGCGCGAGCGCCGCGGTGGGAACGACGCGTTTTGGAATGGCACCGGGCGACGCACACGTCGGAACGTACGTAACCGAAGTAGAAATCGATCCGGATCGGGTCTCACTCGAGCAACGTGTCGATTTGCTCATCGCTGCCGAGTACGCGCTTCACGTCAATCCGGCCGTCCGGACGGGCCGCGCGCACCTCGACGTTTGGCGAACGAAAAAAGAATTCTTCAGCTCGATCGGCTCGCAAATTGCGCAGGATATTCGCCAGATCGGAAGCTCCGTGCACGCGCTCGCCGTCGGCAACGGAGATGCGCAAGACCGCGGCTGGCCCGGAGATCGAGGTTTGTATATGACGGGCGGCTGGGAAGTCGTTGCGCGCGCGGGGTTGATCGAAAACGCGCCGCGCATCGGCGAGGAAGCAGTCGCTCTTCTCTCGGCGGCGCAATCGCCGTCCGGAAGTCTCGACATCGTGCTCGGCGGATCGCAAGTCTCGCTGCAGATCCACGAATCATGCGGTCACCCAGCGGAGCTCGACCGCTCGCTCGGATGGGAAGCGAACTTTTCCGGGACGAGTTTTCTCGAACCGCAGCTGAGAGGCGCGCTGCGCTACGGTTCACCCTTGGTGACGATCCTGATCGACAATACACTTCCCGGCGGACTCGCAACCTGCGGTTGGGACGATGAAGGCAGCCCCAGCGGCACCTCCGATATCGTGCGCGAAGGCGTTTTCGAAGGTTTTGAGATGTCGCGCGACACCGCGCGGCTCATCGATTGCACGACCAACGCATGCGTGCGCGCCCAAAGCTGGCAACACGTCCCGATGATCCGCATGTGCAATCTCAATTTACTTCCCGGAACGCATACGCTCGATCAGATGATCGACGAGATCGACGACGGGATCTATATGGAGTCGAATCGCTCGTGGTCGATCGACGATCGCCGCCTAAACTTTCAATTTGGCTGTCAGATCGGATGGGAAATCAAACGCGGCAAGCTCGGGCGTATGCTCAAGAATCCAACGTACGCCGGCGTGACGCCGGAGTTCTGGGGATCGTGCGACGCGATCGGCGAGCCGTCGACGTGGGTCCCGTGGGGAACGCCGAACTGCGGCAAGGGCGAGCCGATGCAAGTCGGACGCACGACGCAAGCCGCTGCACCGGCGCGTTTTCGGAACGTTCGCGTCGGCGTAGGCTACGATGGACGATAGGGAGCGGCTCGCGCTTGCGGAGCGCGCGATAAGCGACGGTGCCGCGGATAGTATCGAAGCGCTCGTATCCGACCAGCACGACTCGCTGACGCGCTTCACGCACAACTCGATTCATCAAAATCTCGATTCGTTACAGACCCTCGTACAAATTCGCGCGGTCGTCGACGGACGCGCGGGCTGGGCTTCCACGAACGGCCGCGATGATGGGGATCTTGCGCTCGCACGCAATCGCGCGATCGCACAAGCGCGCTTCGCACCGAAACCGATCGTTCCGGTTCGGCTCCCCGGAAAAGCAACGTACGCGATGCCCCAACTGCCGTATGACGCGGCAACGGCGGATACGCCGCCGTCTGCACGCGCGGAAGCTGCGCGCAAAATCTTCGCCGTCGCGGAGCAAGCGGGTGCATGGGCCGCGGGCTACGTCGCAACCACAACCAGCTCAGTCGTCGTCGCAAACTCGAACGGCATCCGCGCTGCGTTCTCGGGGACGATCGCCGCTACGAACACAAAGTGCGTCGCTCCAATTGCAAGCGGCTATGCCGAGGCATATAGCCGGCGCTTCGCAGATCTCGATACGACGGCCGTCGGCGCACGTGCGGCCGCAAAAGCAACGGATGCCGGCGAATTGGGAACGCCCGACATCGGCGACTGGACCGTCATCGTCGAACCGCCCGCCCTCGGAGAGCTGGTTGCGTTTCTCGTTCCGCATTTCTCCGCGCAGCGCGTCTTCGAGGGTGCTTCGTTTCTGGCGGACGGACTCGGACGGCAGTACATGGGCGAAAATGTAACGCTCATCGATGATTACGCGCATCCGTTATTTGCGACGTGTCCGTTCGACGGCGAAGGTTCGCCGACCGAGCGTGTAACGCTCATCGAAAACGGAATCGCGAAAGATTTCGTGACCGACATGGAGTGGGCCGAACGCCTCGAGCGCCGCAACACCGGTCACTACGTTCCCGGCGGCGCCGAAGGTCCGTATCCGCGCGCAGTCGTGGTACAACCCGGACAGCGCTCGCGCGAAGACCTTATCGCTTCAACCAAGCGCGGCATCTTGGTTAGCCGCTTCTGGTATATCCGCGTCGTCGATCAGCGCAAAGCGATCGTGACGGGAATGACGCGCGACGGAACGTTTCTGATCGAGGACGGAAAGCTCAAAGGCGGGCTAAAAAACCTCCGCTTCAACGTGCGCATCCTCGATTTGCTCTCGTCATGCGAGCTGTCCGACGAGACGGTGCGAACGGGTGGCTACTCCTACGGGATGGTCTGCCCAGCCGCACGGTTCGACCGGTTCTCCGTTTCGAGCGTCACCTCGTACTAGGCGGGAGCAGGAACCCACCCCCGCGGCGGGCGATTGCTTCACTTAGGGGGTAGCTAAACCTTGAAAAATCCGCTCGACACGCTCACCGGGACGATCCTCAGCGGCCTCGTTATCACGATCATCCTGTACTACGTGGTCAAATTGATTCAGCCGCCGGCGGGGGCATAGACGATGGATTCAACGATTTTTCCGCTCAATCTCTTCCGCTGGTTCCACTTCTTCTTCGGAGTCATGTGGATCGGGATACTGTACTACTTCAACTTTGTGCAAGTGCAAGCGCTTGCGCAGGCCAATGCGGCCGCCGACGGCAGCGCAAAGGGCATCACGAAGTTTGTCGCGCCGCGGGCGTTGCAGTTCTTCCGCTGGTCTGCGCTCGGAACGTGGATTTTTGGTGCGGGATTGCTCGGCGCGCATTTGCCGAACGCCTTCGCGCTTGCGCCTCCGTTCACCGGAATCGGCGTGGGTGCGTGGCTCGGAACGCTGATGGCCATCAACGTTTGGGCGATTATCTACCCAAACAACATGCGTGCTCTCGGCTTCGTCGAGGGACTCACCGACGAGCAGAAAGCCAAATCGCGCCGATTGGCTTTCCTGATGTCACGCACCAACACCATGCTCTCCATCCCCATGCTGTTCTTCATGGCGTTTGGATTCACGCATCGCGCCGTCGTCGGGCTCTAAGAACGAACCGGCTATACCCACGACGATAAGCACCAGCCCCAGCATCAACACGTAAGGGTGGGGGGCGCTTGCGATGACGAGCTGCGGATATGTCCCCAGCGTCGCGTCCAAGCGAACCCCACCGATTTCTGCTTGGACGCCCGACGCTGCGACGCCGATGCCGAGCGAATGATTCGATCCCGCATCGAAGACGTCGTACAGAATTGCGGGCTGCCCGGCTGCCGACGGCGGCAGCGCCATATGCAGACGCACGACGTCCTGCGGCGTAAAGTAGACGACTTTCACTGTTCGGTTGCCACCCGGTAATGCGAATCCGTCGATCGGATGCGTTCCGCCCGCAATCTCTTGCCGCGTACGAAAGAGCAGAAACGGCGAGAGAAACGCGGCTCCGGTCGGTTGCGTGACCGTCAGATGATTGCCGGCTTCATCAAAGGCCTCGACGTACGCAACAGGCATCGAAACAGCCGTGAGCAGCGAGGGGCCTAAGAATTTTCGCGCGCCGGACGTCACGAGAACATCCGAGTGGTTGCGTCGTCGTATCGTTATGACGCCATCACCTTTTGTGAGCGTTTGCGGCGTCGCACTCGAGAAAAAAGCCGCTGCGCCAATGTCCGGGATCGGTGCGACGGTCCCCGGAGCCCGCGCGAGACGATCCGTATCCGGCCCGAGTAAGCCCGATGCAAATCCGTCGGCAATAACGATCAGCGCGCCGAAGAGCGAGATGCCGAACAATGCGCGCCGGCTGCGAGAAATGTTGGCGATCAACAACCATGCGACGACGGCGAGCGCAAGCGCGTACTGCCAAGTGTGGAAAAGCGCGTCGCCCGGGACGACAATTTGCGCGATCACGAGAATGCACGCCACGAGCTCCGTGACGATTCCCGCGAAACGCGTTTTCACTGCGATTTCAAGACCGGCGTCACGAGCGCTTGCATCGCATCGAGCGACATCTCGCCGTCGACTCCCTTTATGATGTGGCCCGTTCGATCGACGAGCACCGACGTCGGCAAACCTTCTGCTGCGTAAGCCCGTCCGTATTGTTGTTGATCGTCGATTAAGATCGGGAACGTCACGCCGCGCGCATGCGCGTAATCGGCGGCAACTTTTGCGGATTCGCCCTGATCGATGCCGAGGACGACAAAGCCTTGCGCGACATGCGCGCGATAGAGCGTTTCGAGCGCGGGCATCTCTTCGCGGCATGGCGGACACCACGTTGCCCATAGATTAACGAGTACGATTTTTCCGCGATAGCGCGCGAGCGCGTCCGGCGAACCGTCGGCCCGAGCGATGTCGAAGCTCGCCGCCGGCGCTCCGGCGAGCGAGGACGGTCCCACGACGACGTCAGGGCGCCGCGGCCCGCCGCCGAGATAGAACGAAGCCGCCAAAGCTGCGACGATAATAACGCCGACGATCGCCCAAATCGTGCGCACGTCATTCGGCGTTCGCTAGTTTAAACTGAAAAACTTCCCGTAGTAACTCTCTTGCTGCGTACGCGCTTCGCCGCCAAGCGGTTCACGTCGCGCCGGGATCGGATGCGAACGCTCGCGCTCGATGCGCGAGCGTAACTGCGGCAACAAGCGACGCAAGAACTCGAGCTCGACGCGAAGACGCTGCTCGACGTTGCTCGTTTCCAACAGCCGCTGCTTGACGAGGTCGGCGACTTGCAATGCTCCTCCGATTACATAGGAGGCTTCGTTCGGATCGGCCGGCAGCTCGACGGCTGCTTCCGCGCCGACGTACGAGACGAGGAGACGCTTGTATTCATCGAACGACGTGCGCACGCGCTCGATCATCGAATCCAGCGTGGCAGATTCGATGGCCGGATCGTCGAGATATTCGACGTCGCACAGCAGAAACGGCTCCCGGCTTATGATGTCCGTGATTCGGAAGCGGCGTCTGCCGATGGTGCTCACGTAGTAACGACCGAACGGCAACGGCATTACCTCGGCGATCTCGGCGGTCGTCCCGATCTCGTGTGGACTAACGTCCGGATCTCCCGCTTCGCTGCCCTCACGAATCAAACATACGCCGAATGCCTCCCCTCGATCGAGGCATTCGGCGATGAGTTCTTTGTAACGCGGCTCGAAGACGTGCAGATGCAACGTCGAGCCGGGGAACAGCACCGTGTTGAGCGGGAAGAGCCGGAGCCGTTCGCTCACCTTATCGTGGGCACCGTTCCGCTTGCGTCCTTTTTGCCGAGACGAGCCGCGATCGTCTCCCAATCAACATTCTCGAAGAAGGCTTCGATATATTTCGGGCGGTCCGCCGGCTTGTAGTCGAGCAAGAATGCGTGCTCCCACACGTCCATAACGACGATCGGAATGAACGTAGCCAGATTGCCGTCCTGGTGCAGCTCGACCCAGTGATTCGTGATGCGACCGTTCTGAGGATCTTGAAATGCAATCGCCCAACCGACGCCTCGCATCGCTCCGATCGCGGCGAAATCTTTCTTCCACGTCTCAAAGTCGCCGTAGCTTCCAGCCAGCGCCTTGGTCAGTTCATCGCCGGGCTCTCCGCCCTTGGTGCTGAGGTTGTTGAAATACAGCTCGTGCAGCCGCATACCATTGTATTCGAACGCGAGACGGCGATTCAATTCGCTAAATCCCAAATCGGTCGCGGCGGTGTGACCACCCTCGATCTTGCCCGCAATCTGTTCGTTCAGCAAATTCGTATTCTTGACATAGCCTTCGTACAAGCCAAAATGCGTCTCGAGCGTCTTGTCGGATATCCCCTTCAAGCCGGAAAGGTTCCACTTCTTGGGCGAGTAGGTCTGCGTCGCGAGTGTAAGCGTTGCCACTAAAAATACTTAATCCTCGATGGTTTGAAGGAGAGGTAGAATAAAAAGGTTCCCTTTCCTTGGCGGCGACAAACATTAGGGGTGGGAGACCAAGACCTCGCCTACCTAGCGCGCCTGCATACGCAGCCCTCGCCCTTGGTACTGGAGCTTGAGGAGCTCGGGATCGGAGCGGGCATCCCGATCGTCGATCGCGCCACTGCGCGACTGCTCTCGACGCTGGTGCACTGCATGCAGGCAAATCGCATCTTGGAAATCGGGACCGCGTACGGATATTCGACGCTGTGGATGGCGCTCGCAATGCCGCCGGCCGGGAAAATTTGGACGATCGATCCAGATCGCGAACGAACACAAATTGCCGCGCAGTTTTTCGAACGCGCCGGCGTTGCCGACAAAGTCGACATCATGAACCAGCCCGCGCTCGAGATTCTCGAATCGCTTTCACATCGCAATCTCGACATCGTTTTCCTCGACGCGAACAAGGAGCAGTATCCGGAGTATCTCGAGATTTGCGTGCCGATGCTCAAGCGCTCGGGATTGATGATCGTCGACAACCTGCTCTGGGGCGGCAAGGCTGCGGCTGCGGAGCGGCCTTCGGACACGGAGGACACGCGCGCGATCCGGCGCTTCAACGATCTGTTCTTACATCATCCGCTTCTGGATGCGACGATCATCCCGCTCGGGGATGGCGTCGGCATCGGCGCGCGTGTCGAATAGGTTTCGCGATGCAATGCGCCGATTTCCGACCGGCGTTACCATCGTCACGACGCTAACCGACGGCGTGCCCTATGGTTTTACCGCCAACGCGTTTACGAGCGTCTCAGCTGACCCACCCGTCGTTCTGGTGTGCGTCAACCGCGATGCCTCGGCGCATCCGATGATCGCGCGCTCATCGATCTTCTGCGTCAACATTCTCGCGATCGGACAGGAGAAGATTGCAAAGCTTTTTGCCGATCACGCGCGACGTACCGATCGTTTCGAAGGTCTTGCTACCCGGCGCGCGGCGACAGGGGCGCCAGTCATCGACGGCTGCCTGGCCTACGTGGACTGTCGCTTGGCCGAAGAGCACACGGCCGGGACGCACACCGTTTTTCTCGGCGAGGTGCTCGACACGGGATTCATCGACGGACGGCCCTTGGGTTATTTGAACGCGGGTTATCGCGATTTTGGAATCGACGTCCCGTGATCGCACTGCACTTTCCGGTCGGACCGCTCGGCTGTAATTGCAGCGTCTTGGGTGACGAAGCGACCGGTGAGGCGATCGTCGTCGATGGCGGAGATGACGTCGAGCGCATCGTGGGAATTCTCGAAGAGCACAAGCTCCGCCCGAAATATCTCGTGCACACCCACGCACACTTCGATCACATCGGTGCGCTTGGCGCATTGCGTGAACGCGTCGGCGGCGAAGGCCTTCTGCATCCCGGCGATCGTCCGCTCTACGCGCAATTGACCGAACAAGGGCGCTGGGTCGGCCTGCCGGTCACGCTCGCGCCAACGACGCTCGACGGCGATCTCGAAGATGCCCTCGTACTACGGGCCGGATCGGTCAGTCTGACCTGCATTCACACGCCTGGGCACACGCCGGGAAGCACGAGCTTCGCCGTCGAGATCGACGGCAAACCACGAATTCTCAGCGGCGACACGCTCTTCCGAGGTTCGGTCGGGCGCTGGGATCTGGGCGGAACCTCGCTAGAGGATATCGTCCACAGTATCCGCACGAGGCTTTTCAGCTATCCGGATACGACCGTCGTAATTCCCGGACATGGGCCGGCCACGACCATCGGCGATGAGCGAGCCGGGAATCCGTATCTCGCCTCGTGAGAAAAATTCAGGCTATCTTTAGACTTCGCTGATAGGGTGAACGCGTATGTTAAGAATCACTCGAGCTGCTTTGATCGTCGCTGCCCTGATCGTTTGGGCGGCACCGGCCACTCGGGCCGACGAATCGGTTTCAATCGACCCGAATCACACCTCTGCGCATTTTGCGGCAAAGCATTTGCTGATCTCGACCGTGCAAGGTGACATTCCCGTCAAATCCGTCGCCGTCACGCTAGGAGCAAACAACATTCCTACATCGGTCTCGGCAACGCTCGATCTCACGAAAATCGATACGCACAACGATCAACGGGACAGCGACCTTCGATCCGACAAGTTCCTGAGCGTGCAACAATTCCCCGAGATGACGTTCAAGAGCACCAAAATCACTTCGCAGAGCGGCGGTAACTTCATCATGAACGGCGACCTGACGATTCATGGTGTCACGAAACCCGTGATCGTCAACGGAAACGTCGTTGGGACCGTCAAGGACGGCAGAGGTAGGACTCACGTCGGCTACGCGGCGAGCTTAACCCTCGATCGAACGCAATGGGGTATCGGCGCCGGCGTGCCACCCGAGGTCGTCGGCACCGCCATCAACGTTACAATCGAAGCCGAAGCTATTCTTTAGTAACCTAGAGGGCGTTGATGCGATGACATTCGCGTCGACGACCGGTTAATGCAGCTTGATCGTGACTTTGTCGGCTTCGCGCATGATGCGTGGGCCGGCGTTTTCGTCTTGTGACGTCTTCCCGTTTCCGGGTATCGTCGCTGCGCGAGCGGTGGCTGCCGCCGCTGCGGCTTGCGCGAGCATGTCGTCGGTGATCTTGCCGGCGGCGCGTTTGGCGCGGAAATCTTCGATCGCTGCTTGTAGCGCAAGGCGCGAACGCTCGGGATAATCTTTTTTCTTGTCGGGATAGCCGTCGAGCGCGTTCTCAATGTCCGCGTCGGTGATCGCGAGCGCCTGATCGAGCGTCTTCCCGCGCGCTAGCTCGACAAGCAAGCTGCACGTCGCGGTTCCGAAGCCGCAGCCGGTCGTAAAATACGAAAGGTCCTCGATGACGTCACCGGGACCAATTTGCAAATAATACGTGTACATGTCGCCGCACGAATCGCTGAAATATTCACCCGTTGCCATCGGGTTATCCATCGTGCGGAAACCGGTTCGCTGTTCGACCAGCTGCTGAAACTTCGGAAAATTCATACCTTGACCTCGAACCGGCATGCCTCGCCGCCGGTTGCAAGCGATTCCGTCTGCTTGCTCCCCGCCGGGAAAAGATCACCGAGAACTGTGTGAATCACTGAGCAGACCTGTGGGTGTTCCTTCACCGTCTCGGCGTAGGGACAATTGTGCTCGCGAATCTCGTACGTTTTGCCGTCCGCATTGTAATCGGCCTCGACACCGTGTTCGCGCAGCAGATCGACGAGCGCACCGACGCGCTCCTCGCCTTGCCGTTCACCAGCACGCGCCGACATTTTTTCTGCGGCCCGGCGACCCATGCGCTCGAAAATTTCGCGAACCGCATCGTCGCCGCCAAGATCGCGCACCTCGCGCAGCACTGCATTGAGCAGCAGATCGTAGCGCTGGGGAAAGAGCCGCTCACCATCGCTCGTTAGTGAGAACTCGTGGGTGGGCTTCGTCTTGCCGCGCCGAACTGGACGCTCACTAACGAGGCCGTCTTGCTGCAATCCCGCCAGCTGTTGGCGGATCGCATTCGGGGAGAGGGCCAGTTCCAAGGCGAGATCGGCGGCAGACGCGGATTTTCTGCGCCGCAGCTCAGCGGCAATTCGGCCCTTGGTCGTGGCAAAGAAACGCTCGGTCTGCATACTTTGTCGCAGGCAATCGTACCATGGGAGCCGGAGGAAAGTCCAGGGTTTTCTTGACTTTCTCTACGCCAAAACCGTACGATGGGGCAGTATGGCTAGCGGTCTGAACGTATCCGATCTTCATGTCACAACCGGCGACTCGGGCGAGATCCTCAAGGGGATCGATCTCAAGGTCGAGCGCGGACGCATTCACGCACTCATGGGACCGAACGGAAGCGGCAAATCGACGCTGGCTTTCGCTCTTGCCGGTCACCCCAGCTATCAGATCGTGCGCGGAAACGCCACGCTGGATGGCGAGGAGCTCCTTGCTCTTTCGCCCGACAAGCGAGCGAAGCTGGGGCTATTTCTTTCCTTTCAGTATCCGGCCGCCATCCCAGGCGTGACGGTCGCCAATTTTCTTCGTACCGCGCGCACTGCCGTACGCGGTAGCGATCTCACACCGGCGCAATTTCGCACGCTCGTTTTCGAACAGCTCGACCATCTCGGAATCGATACGTCGTTTCTCGGACGCTACGTCAATGATGGGTTTTCGGGCGGCGAGAAAAAGCGTCTCGAGATGTTGCAGCTTGCGATCCTCGCGCCGAAGTATGCGATCTTGGATGAAACTGATTCGGGTCTCGATGTCGACGCGCTAGGCGCGGTCGGCGAATCGCTGACGACGCTTCGCTCCGGCGCGGGCAAAGATACCGGCTTCCTGATCATCACGCACTATCCGCGCATCCTCCAATACCTCGAGCCGGATGTGGTGCATGTGATGATGGACGGCCGTATCGTCAAGACGGGCGACGCCGAACTCGCACATCGTATTGAATCCGAGGGCTACGACAACATTCGCGATGAGGTCGCGGCGAGTGGCGCAGCTTAGCGTCGTACCGTCGCGTGCTGGACGCGATGAAGCGCTCGCACTTGCGCGCACGTTGCCTCCGCCGGGGCCAGTGCCGGGACGCTATTGGAAGATCGATCTCACCAAGCTCGCGCTCGAGGAGGTCGAGCCTGGAACTGTCACGTCGCGCTTCGCGCTCTCTGATGAAGCCAAACGCAAAGGGGTCATCGCAACCGATCTAGGCAGCGCCTCGCGCGAACACGAAGCGGTCATCACCGCTACCGAAGGCAACGCCGTCGATTGGCGGAGCGGACGCTTTACGGCGCTCAATGCGGCACGCCGCGAAAACGGCGCATTCATCTTCTTGCCCAAGGGCGTCGTCATCGAAGAACCAATCGTCGTCACGCAGCGCTTGGAAGGACCGGCCGCGTTTCCATACGTGCTCGTCGCCGCATCCGAAGGTTCGCGGGCCACGATCATCACGCGCTACGAAGCGGCACCCGATCTCGAGCTTGTCAGCGAGATCGTCGAGATCGTTGCACTCGAGCACGCGTCCATAACCTACTCGGCGGTACAAGATCTGCCGGCAAGCGTTCGCGTGTTCTGGAGTCGTCGCGGAAACGTCGGTCGCGATGCCGAGCTGAATTGGGCACTTGCGGAACTGGGCGCCGGCGTCTCGATCGGCGACGTAAAATCGACGACCCTCGAAGCCGGCGCGCGAACGACGATCGCGGGATTCTTCTTCCCCAACAAGGGTCAACACGTCGACCTGCAATCCGAGGCCGATCATCCGGCCGGCAAAACACAATCTGAGACGATCTTCAAGAGTGCGGCAATCGACGGCGGTCAGGCCCGTTTCATCGGCAACATTCGCATTCGTCCGTCTGCGCACGGCGTCGATGCGACGCTGCGTGATGACGCGCTGCTCCTCTCGAAAGACTCGCACATCGACAGCATTCCGGCACTCGAGATCGGCGCCAATGACGTCAAGGCGTTTCACGGCGCGACGATCGGTGCGATCGACGACGAGGAGCTTTTCTACGCGATGAGCCGCGGCATCGACCGGCACGAAGCAGAACGTATGATTGCACTCGGTTTCTTCGAGCCGGCCCTCGTACGGTTTCCAACTGAACGCTTGCGTGAGGAATTACGCGGCGCCCTCGCGGGCAAGATCGCGTGACGACGACGGTTCGCCCTGATACCGTCCAAGAGCGGATCCTGCGGGATTTTCCAATCCTGCACAAGCCGACGTCGCGCGGCAAGCGCCTCGTCTACTTGGATTCGGCCGCGACCTCGCAAAAGCCGCAAGCCGTCATCGACGCGCTCGTCAAATATTACAGCGAATATAACGCCAACATCCATCGCGGCGTCTACGAGATCGCAGAGCGCGCGACGGCTGCCTTCGAAGAAGCTCGCACGAAAGTGGCGCGTTTCATCAATGCGGCCGAGGACGCGGAAGTTATTTGGACGCGCAACTCAACCGAATCGATCAACCTTGTCGCGTACACATGGGGCCTCCAGAATCTGCACGCCAGCGACGCGATCCTCACAACGCAGGTCGAGCATCATAGTAATCTGGTCCCCTGGCAGCTGCTCGCCGATCGCACCGGCGCCGAGCTGCGCTTTATTCCGGTCGACGCAAACGGAGTGCACGTCCTTGACGATCTCGACCGTCTTCTCGAGGGCGTAAAACTGCTCGCACTATCGCACATCAGCAATACGCTCGGTACGATCGCGCCGCTCGAGATGCTGACACAACGCGCGCATGCAGCCGGCGCGCGCGTTCTCGTCGACGCCGCGCAAAGCGTCCCGCACATGCGCGTCGACGTGCGCAAACTCGACGTCGACTTTCTGGCTGCGAGCGGACACAAAATGCTGGGTCCGACCGGAATCGGTTTTCTCTACGGGAAGCGCGAGCTGCTCGAAGCCATGCCGCCATTCCTCACGGGCGGCGATATGATCAAGCGTGTCGAGTACCGTCACACCGAATATAACGAGATTCCTTGGAAGTTCGAAGCCGGGACGAGTAACGTGGCCGACGCGATCGGCCTGGGCGCTGCGGTCGATTACTTAAGCGAGATCGGCATGGATTGGGTGCGCGAGCACGAGATCTCGCTGACGGCGTATGCCCTCGAGCGCTTGCAAGAACTCACGCGCCGTGGTCTCGTCGTCTACGGTCCACTGCCGGCAAACAACCGTGCGGGCGTCATCTCCTTTAACCTTGGCGACGTGCACGCGCACGACGTGGCCTCGATTCTCGACACCGACGGTGTCTGCGTTCGCGCGGGACATCACTGCACGATGCCGCTCATGGATAAGATGGGCTGGCCGGCAACCGCGCGTGCGTCGTTCTATGTCTACAATACGGAAGCCGACGTCGACGCGCTGGTCACAGCGCTGCAGAAAGCCAGCGACATCTTTAAGCTTCCAAGCTAGCATGGACGACTTTTATAAAGGCTACATTCTCGAGCATTATCGAGAGCCACACAATTTCGGGCAGCTCGAGGACGCAACCGCTACCTTCGAGGATCTCAATCCGCTGTGCGGCGACAAGATTCGCTTTGATTTGAAAGTGAATCCCGAGGGGATTGTCGAGGACGTTCGCTTTTCAGGCCGCGGGTGCGCAATCAGCCAGGCGTCGGCGTCGATGCTGACCGATACGATCAAAGGCATGCACGTTGAGGACGTCGCCAAGCTCGGCACACAAGTCGTGCTCGACAACGTCGGCATCGGAATCAGCCCGGCACGCATGAAGTGCGCGACGCTCGGCCTCAAGGTCGCTCGCTCCGCCGCGCTCGGCGAGATTGCCGGCTGGCCCGACGAGGACGCGTCGTAGTCGATCCGTTTCTGTTCCGCATCGCGCCATTCGTCTTCGCCGCAATCCTCTTGCACGCGATGGCGTTCATTATTTGGAACGTCGGAACGCGTCCGCCGATGCGGCTGCTCCGCGACCTCGGGAAAATCACGTGGCGCGGCGCGTGGCATTTTGTGCTCGGACTCGTCATTCTCATCGCCGGCGCGGCATTGATGCTGAGCGTGACGTTGCTCGACATGCAGCACGAGTTCACGATCTTGGAGCTGATCGCGGTCGTCGCGGGCTTGCTGGTGGAGTCGCTCTTGGGCACGACGATTCGCGCCTATATGTACAACCGCTAGCGCGGCTACATCAAGCGTTGCCCCTGACTGCAAACATTCTGTATGTCGGGTGCGCGTAAGGCTTGCCAGCGGTAGACACCGTGGTCGAGCACTTCCATGTAGATGTAGCGCTCGCTATCGGAGACGATGTCGTTGTTGAAGATCACCTCACGCGCAACGACATAGTCGTCGCTCGAACCGAGCTGCTTCGCCAGGCCGGGCTTGAGCAGACGCAAACGATCGTAGTACTCAATCGCGCCCTCGGACGTTCTTAAATCTGCCCGGTACTTTGCGAGCGTCGGCACGTTCGACCCGGTCGGAAGCGAATCGTAGACGGAAGTCATGATGCTGCCCATCGAGGTCGTTTTCGGATACTCGTGGACGGGATGCGTGGGACAAAACGACTCGACGCGCGTCGGCCTCGCGAGCGGCTCGACGTGCGGCGAACAACCTGCGACCATTCCGCAAAAGGCGACGAGGGCGGCGATCGCGCTTAGCGTGCGGGGGGTAAAAATCCGACCGAGAACCACGGGACGTACGCGATGACGATGAGACCGATCAAGACGGCACCCAAATACGGGATAACGCGTATCGCAGCCTCGTCGGGTGACGCTTTGCCGATCGCGCATGCGCCATAGTACCCAACGCCGAGCGGCGGCGCGAACAAACCGATGCCCATCGCGATGATCGCGATGATCGCATAGTGCACGTCGCGTACGTGAAATTGCTGCGCGATCGGGAAGAGCAGCGGCCCGAACAACACCATCGCAGGTATACCCTCGAGCACCGAGCCGAGAACGATGAACACGACGATCGACATCGCGATGAATCCGACTTTGCCGCCCGGTGCGGCCGCGAGTGAGGTCGCGAGCTGTTGCGCGAAGCCGGATTGCGTCAGCGACCAGCCCATCGACGTCGCGGTCGCGATGATCAACAGGATCGCGCCGGTCAGCGCAGTCGTCTCGCGCAGGATCGGATAGATCCGTCTGATTGGGAACTCGCGATAAACGAAGATGCCGATCAAAATCGTGTAGACGATTCCGACCGTACTCACTTCAGTCGCGGTTGCGATGCCGTCGAGCACGAAGAATCGAATGACCAGCGGCAGCAAAAGACCGGGGATCGCGACGATGAACGCCTTAACGATGAATCCCAGCGTGGGACGCTTCGCAAGCTCGACCTTATCGTCTTTCGAGCGCCACACCACGACGAAAACCAGCGCAAGCGCGAGAATAGCGGCGGGCAATAGACCCGCCGTGAACAGCGCCGCGATCGAAACGCCGGTCACGGAACCGATGATGATCAAGACCAGACTCGGCGGGATCGTTTCCGACATCGCGCCCGATGCCGAGAGCAGTGAGATCATTTCCGCGCGCTTTTGGCCGCGCCGCTCCATCTCGGGAAAGAGCACCGGCGCGATGGCCGCCATGTCGGCGGCCTTCGAGCCTGAAATACCGCTAACGAGATACATCGCGCCGAGCAACACGATCCCGAGGCCTCCGCGGACGTGGCCGATCAAAGCCGCGATCGCATCGACGAGACGTTTTGCGATGCCCGAGACTTCCATCAAGAGTCCGAGCAGCACGAACAGCGGGACCGCCAAGAGGACGAGATTCGAGACGCCCTCGTCCATGCGACCGACCACGGTGTTCAGCGGAACGGTCGTCGTCAGTGCGAGATAACTCAGCGTTGCAAACCCGAACGTGAAGGCGATCGGAACGCCGATCGCGATCAGCGCGCCCACCAGCACCACAAAGAACAGCAATAAGTTGAGATTGCCGAGCGGGACCAAGAAGCCGTGGAGCAAGACGGCCGCTGCGGAAATAACGATCGCGCTACCAACGACCGGCCCCGCGACTCGCCAATCGGAATCGATCAAACGCATGATCGCAATGATCAGCATCAAAATCAAACTGACGGTGATCGCCGAAACGACGTAGGATCGCGGAATATTCAGGGCCGGCGTGAGATCAATAGTTTCCTGAACGATGAACGAGTAGCTCGACGGCATCAGTTCGATTGCGAACAACGCGACGACGACGGCCGTGATCGCATCGAAAACCTGTTGATTTCGGCGAGGACGTCGCCGGTAAAGCGCCGTGAGGCGCATGTGCTCTCCGCGCCGGTATGCGATAACCGCACCCAGCATCGCCAGCCACAAGAAAAGAATCGTGGCGAGCTCGTCGGTCCAGACGATCGCGTTGTGCAGGACGTAACGCGAGAAGACGCCGCTCGCCAAGATAGCAACTTCGACGACGAGGATCACGGATGTGACCGGTTCGAGGATCATGCCGATCGCGCGATCGATCGCGACGGTCCAGGGCCGCCACAAACCGCTTACGGTCGGGACGATCCCTTCGACGGCTTCGAACGAAACGGTCGGGTCCGCGGTATCGGCCACCTAGCCGAGCTTACCGCTGTATCGTTCGAGCAAACTCCATGCGGTGTCGCCGAATTCGGTGTGGTATTGGTGATAGAACCCGCCAAGCTTAGCGCGGAACGTCGAAACGTCCGCATAGTTGACGGCCATGTTTTCCCGGTGCAGCTTGTCGATCAGCGTGTCGTTGAGCAATTGAACGTCGCGCCGTTGGAGCGGAGCGTACTTGCGTTGGTTACGCGTCACGACGGCTTGGATGTCGGGCGGAAGCGCATTCCACGCATCCATATTTGCAAGCAAGTGGAAGGCAGACCACATGTGATTCGTGATGCTCAGATATTTCTGGACTTCGTACAGCCGCGCCGTTTGCAGAATCGCCGGCGGATTCTCTTGACCGTCGATCACGTGCGTCTGCAGCGACGTGTAGACTTCGCTGAAATTGAGCGGAGTCGGCGACGCGCCGAGCGCTTTGAATAGGTCGACCCATAGCTTTCCGGCCGGCGTGCGAATCTTGAAGTTGACGAGATCGTCGGCGGTACGAATCGGGCCTTTGCTCGACGTGATGTCGCGCATCCCGTTGTCCCACATCCGATCGAACGCCCAGATGCCTTTGGCCTTGATCTCGCTGCGGACGTAATCACCGAGCGCTCCGTCCATCGCGCGAAACGCGTCGGCTGAGTTGTGGAACGCAAAACCAACGCCCTGAATTGCCGCAACGTCGACGACGGACTGCAAGATGCCGCCGTCCAACGTGAAGAACTGCAACGCACCTGAGCGCAGCTGCGTGAGCATCGCGGTATCGCCGCCCAGCTGATTGTTCGGAAAGTTCTGAACCTCGAGACGGCCGTTCGTCTCGTCTTTGACCGCCTTCCACATCTCGACCATGCGGACGTTGAGCGGGTGCGAGACGTCGACGTTGCTCGCGTACTTATATGAAAATTGGGCTGCGCTCGCGCTCGAGCGCACAACGCCGATTGAAGCGAACGTTGCAGCGGCTCCGGCGGCAAACGTGCGTCTGGTGTGGGTCATAGAACTCCCTCTTTTTCCACTCTGTACAGAATCGGACGCCTGGGCGCCTGCTGCGCTATACGCCGAGGTGCTTCTGGAGGAATTCAGGGTCCGCTTTTATTTCGCTGGCCGGCCCCTCGTGCACGACATGCCCATTATTGAGGAAGTAGGCTCGGTGCGCCAAGCCCAGCGTCGCTGCGAGATTCTGCTCGACCAGCACGATCGTCTGTCCCTCATCCGCCAGCTTGCGGCAAATCGAAATCAGATCGTGGACGATCACCGGAGCCAATCCCTCGAAAGGCTCATCCAGCAAGATGAGCTTCGGACTGCGAATCAGCGCACGCGCGATCGACAGCATTTGCTGTTCACCGCCCGAAAGATCGGTGCCGCGGCTGCGGCGGCGTTCGGCCAGACGCGGAAACATGTCGTAGATGCGTTCGAGCGTCCAAGCCGTCGCCGCGCTGAAGGTCGCCAGCTTCAAGTTCTCCTCGACATCGAGCGCGCCGAAAATGCGCCGGTCTTCGGGTACGAGCTGCATGCCCGCTTTAGCGATGGCATGTGCAGGCTTGCCCGCAATCTCTTGGCCGTCGAATACGATCGAGCCGGAGCGTGGGCGTACGAGTCCGATCAGGCTTTTCAACGTCGTGCTCTTGCCGGCACCGTTGCGACCCAGAAGTGCGACAACTTCGTGTGCTTCAACGCGCAGCGTCACGTCGAACAAAATGTGCGAGTCGCCGTAATAGCTGTTGAGTGATTTAACTTCGAGCAGGCTCACACTGCCTCGCTGACGCCAAGGTAGGCTTCCTGCACGGCACTGTTGCGCCTGATCTCTTCGGGAGTGCCCTCGACCAAGACGCGGCCTCGTACGAGCACAGTGATGGTTTGTGCGAGTTCGAAGATGGCATCCATGTCGTGATCGATGACGACCATGGTGCGGCCGGCGTTGAGCGATTTCATAAGCTCGATCGTCTGGATGCGCTCGCGTGGGCTCATCCCCGCTAGCGGCTCGTCGAGCAGCAAGAGCTTTGGCGACGTCGCCAATGCCAAGCCGATTTCAAGGCGTCGTTTTTCGCCGTAGGCGAGCTCCGAAACGGGAAACGATGCGCGGCCGGTGAGCTGCACCAACTCCAGCGTCTCATCCACGCGCTCCCGCAAACCGCGCACGCTGCGAAGGCTGCGCAGAAAATCGAGACGGAACGGTCCGCGCTTGGAGAGCGCGGCGACAGTGATGTTCTCGCGGACCGTCAGTTTGTTGAACAGTTGGTTGACCTGATAGCTCTTGGTGAGACCAAGCTGGCACACTCGCGTGATATTGAATCCGGTGATGTCACGTTCTTCAAAGAGAATCGCGCCGGACGTCGGCGGAACTTCGCAGGTCAACATCTTGAAGAACGTCGACTTGCCGGCACCGTTTGGACCGATGATGCCGCGCAACTCGCCGCGCCGCACCGCGAAATCGACTTGATCGTTGGCAAGAATCCCGCCGTAGCGCTTGGTGACACCGTCGGCTCTCAAGATCGTCTCATTGCCGTCCGAGGACGGGCGCTGCGCTGCGGGCATAAACTGAACGACTGGCGCGTTCGCTACCGGAGTCGGATCTGATTTTGCGGCTTCAAGCGGTTTGCTGCGCGATGTAGATGTAGCGAGTCGCCAAAGATCGACCAATGCACCGACGATGCCATGACGCAAGAACCAGACGAGCAGCACGAAGATGAGGCCGAGCACCAGTTTCCACGCCGCACCTAAATGCAGCGTCGTCTGGAGAAAGTCGCTGAGATAGAGCCACACCGCCGCGCCAACCAATGGTCCGACCAGCGTGCCTGTTCCCCCGATTGCGGTTTGCATCACGAGTTGCCCCGACGTGTCGAACGCAAACGCATCGGGCGGCATGAAGCCCTGCATCAAGCCGAGTAAGCCGCCCGCAAACCCGGCGTATGTCGCGGCGATAACAAAAGCGGCGAGCTTGTAGCTATGAATGTTGTGGCCGACGGCGGCGGCGCGCAAGGGATTTTCGCGGATTGCGCTCAGTATGGCGCCGCCCGGCGAGCGTATGATGCGGAGCGCAATCACCATGCCGATGAAATAACAAGCCGCCAAGTACCAATAGACTAGCCGATCGTTACCGAACGTGATGGTCGTGAAGCCGAGCCACAGACTCGGCTGCGGCACGCCCGGCAATCCGTTCTCGCCGCCGGTAAAACGCGAAAGCGGATTGAATTCGACAAAATAAAAAACTTCCGCGATCGCTACTGTGATCATGGCGAAATAGATGCCGGTGCGCCTGAGCGCGAGCAATCCGACCAGATAACCGATGATGGCCGCTACGATCGTGCCCGCGAACACCGCGACGGTCACATTCGAAAGGTTCATGACGGTGAGCAAGTACGCGGCGATCATGCCGCCTGTCCCGAAAAAGGCCGACTGGCCGAACGAGAGCAAACCGCTAAAACCAAACAGAATATCGAAGCCGATTCCGAACAGACCCCAGACGAGGATGCGATTGATCGTGGTCGACGTAAATCCGAGATGCGGCAACACGAACGGCGCTGCAATCAACGCCAGCAATGTCAATCCCTCGACGAGAAATGGACGTTGTCTCATTCGCGTCCGGCCGTTCCGAGCAAACCGTAAGGACGCAGTACCAATACCAGCGTCATCGCAACGAAGAGCATCACGTACGAGTAGCCCGGGTTGAACACCGAGGTGATGCTGATGATCTCGCCGGCGATCAGCCCACCGAGTATGGCACCGGGAAACGAGCCGACGCCCCCGATGACGATCACGACGAACGTCTGCACCAGGATTGCCTCGCCCACGTCCGGCGAGATGGACACCACCGGTGCATTGACGATTCCCGCGAAACCTGCGGCCATCGCGCCGATTCCGAACACGAGCATAAACGCGCGGTAGACGTCGATCCCGAGCGCATCGACCATGCCGGAATCCTCGATGCCTGCGCGCACGATCATGCCGATGCGCGTACGATAGAGGACGATGTAGAGTGCGAGCAGCGCCGCCGCGACAATCCCGACGACGACGAGGCGATACGTCGGATAATACATGAAGCCGAGAGCGGTCGTGCCGTTTAGCCATGCGGGCAACGTCGTCGTCTTCGAGAGACTCCCGAAAAAGAAGCGCACCGTCTCGACGAAGACGATTCCGAGACCGAACGTTACGAGCAGCTGATCCTCGGGTGGCCGTGAATAGAAATAACGGATGATCAACCGTTCCGTCAGCACGCCAAGGATCAGGCCGAATAGCGCGCCGGCGATGAGCGCAACAAGGAAGTTGCCCGTGTGTTGATACGCGACCCAGCCCGCGTAGCCGCCGAGCATGAACATCGCGCCGTGCGCGAGGTTGAGGACTCCGAGGGTTCCGTAGATGATCGTCAGGCCGGATGCGATGAGCGCTAATAACGCACCGAGCGCCAGCCCGTTGAACATCTGCGAGACGAGATCAGCCCAGTTGATCACAAATGGCCCAGCCCGCCAAAATTAGAAAAGCGTGGTCCGCACTTTCGCGGACCACGCTCGTTTCTATGTCCCAGATCAGGTGTAGTCGCCGAGGCTGCACCCGAACGCATCGGGCTTCTGCATCAACCCCTCGCCCGGGACGACCTCGAGAACTTCCCAGAAGTCGTCTTTGTTCTTCATCGCGCTCGGCTTCTTGCCGCGCACGATGACGACCGGACGAACCAATTGGTGATCGGAGGCGCGGAAATGGACGTCGCCCACGAACGACGGGAAGGTCTGACCCTTCTCGTATTGCTTGATGACGTCTGGCGGATAGAACGTACCCGCCTCCGAGACCATGCGCGCCCAAATTGCGAACTGCATGTACCCGTTTTCGGCGCCCCATTCCGGCCGGTAGCCGTACTTCGTGTTGAACGACTCGACGAACATCTTGGCTAGCGGATACTTGTCCTCGAGCGTCCACCAGAAGTCGGTGGCCGCCAAAACGCCTTCAGTCAGTTCCGGTCCGACCTGCGGGGCGAGAAATGGAATCTGATAAGGAATGATCAGCGACATCTTGGGGATGAGGCCGAACTGTTTCGCCTGCTGAATCGATAGCACGGCATCGCGGCCCCAGTTCACGTTGATGATAAACTCGGCGCCGGAATGCGCGATGTTGGTGAGATACTGGCTAAAGTCCTGAGTACCGAGCGGCGACACTTGGTCGGTTACCTGCTGCCAACCGGCATTCTGGGTAAGATAGTCGTTCACCGACTTCGTCACAGTGTGACCGTACGTGTAGTCCGGCGTCATGAACGCGGCTTTCCGGTTCTTGCCGAAATTCTTGACGATCACCGGGCCGATCGCGTTTGCTGCCGTCTCGCCGTAGAAGCACTGGCGGAACGAGTAGCGCGCGCAGTCTTTGCCTGTCGTGTCATTCGAGCCCGAAATCGCGACGAGGTAAAGCACCTTCTCACGCTGAGCGAACTTGTTGAGCGCAACCGCGACCGCTGAAGACGTCGAGCCGGTCATCGCGATGATCTTGTTGTCCGTGATGAATTTCTGTTGCTCTTGAACTGCGTCGTTCGGCTTGGCGCCGGAGTCGGCAACGACGAGCTGCACCTGCTTACCGAGTACACCCTTCGTAACTTTAGGTGCGATCTTCTTGATCAGTGGATCGCCATTATTGATGTGCTCGATGGCGAGCTGCATGCCTTTGAGTTCGTCCTCGCCTTGCACCGCATAGGCGCCGGTGCGCGGCACGGCCGCACCAATAGTAATCGTACTGCCGGATGTGCCATCCGGCCATGTGCCGATTGGTGCCTCGCCGGCTGCGCCGACCATTGCCCACGGCCATAACGTCGCCGTGGCGAGCCCGGCACCGCCGGCAAGCATCGCGCCACGCGACAGGCCCGCACTCTGCGGGCCTTCGAATTTTTCTGACACGGGATACCCCTCCCAAACTATGCAAAAAAACAGCGGAGTGGTCGGTCGTTTGGTCTCGCGCCCGCCGTCCCCCTTCGTCAGGCCAGGGTATCGGCTCAGAATTGGTCCAGCCGGTACCCGCCGGTTTGTTAAGGCTAGGGGCTACCGATGACGCCGCACGCGATGGCTGGGGAGCCGATTGCAATCGAATGCGTCAGGATCGCGTTGGCACCGGCGATGCTGAGCGAGGGCAGATATGCGGTGACGGCACCGTTGCCGCGCGAATCGACGAGCAGGTCCGGCAATGCGGCGATCATGTCATCGTTCGCGGGGCATGCCGTCGAGGTGCTGATCCGCATCGCGTAAACGCCCGGCTCTAAGCCGGTCGACGTGAGGACCATTTCGATCCCACCCGTATTTTGCGGGACGAAGTTGACGCTGCCGACTTGTTGTCCGCCGGCATTGAAGATTGGGGCGATGTAGTGTGACGGTGGCGAAGCGAGCGCGATCTGCGTGGATGCGAGGACCGCTGCGACGCTGAGGCCGATGAAGCGTAAGGAAGTAAGCATGCGACGCTTTTACCCGTCTTCACCGATTAACGAGCGGTCGTCCCTCCGACCGGTATGACCTCCCGCTGGGTTATCTTTGAGGCCGAGCTATCGACCGTGAACGTTCCGAAATACTCGCCACGCGAGGTCCGGAACTCGACCTGTACGTTCGTCCCGCCGCCGGGGCCGTGACCGGTGGTCATCGACGTAATGCGCATCGTCGGATCGAGGAACTGCGCCTCGCCAAGAGGCGTGGCCGTTCCGGGGAGCGTGCCATATGCCGTTGCATCGTCGCCGTGCGCGACTGCTTCCAAGAACTTACGAACGAGCGCCTCGGCGGGCGAACCTTGCACCGCGACCGGGGCTGCAGTCGGAGCCACCGTCGGCGGCGGCGTTCGCACCGCAGGTGTAGCGGTCGGCGCGGGCGTCGTAGCGGTCAGTGTGGGCGACGCTTTCGGCGTTCTCGTTTCGGCCGGAGTTGCCGTTGGTTTAGAGGTTGGCGTTGACGACGGCGTTGATGTTGACGCCGGCTTCGCGGATGCGGTCGCGGTCGCCGTAGAGCTAGGCGTCGCCGTGCGCCGCGGCGTCGCGGTCGCTTGTGCAATGGAGGCGACCGGTGCCGGCGTCAGCGTCTGCATTACTGCCAGCGGCGTGCTCCTTTGCACCGGTGCGGGTACGTGTCGTGCAGCGAACGCTGAAAGGAGAGCGCCGATTCCCAAGCCTGCGATGATGACGCCCGCAAAAAGCGGGACCATCGGTAAACCTCCCCGCTCTTCGTCGTCACTTGAAGAACGGCGTCTGCGTGGTGAACCTGATCCGGAACTCATCTCCTCGCAGCGTTCCACGCGCGAAGGTCTCGCCCTGGATGGGCGAACGCGCAGCGAAGCGAATCGACAGGCAGCATGATCCGTGTGGCCGTGCCGATCGATCTTGGAACCGCGATAACCGCAGGCGCGTCAGCCTTCGCGCTCGTTACACCGATTCGCGTTGCTACGCTGATCGAGCTTGCGATTGCGCGTACACTCGGACGCCGCGCGCCGGCCGATCGGTGCGCGCGCGTCATGAACACGACGCTGGCGGGATTACGCTCCGGCTCATTCTCACTTGATATCGACGGACGCCGCATCAGCGATCCGGATGCCGTCATCGTCTGTAGCGGCGGCTCCGCAACCTTGCGCTTTTTTGCGCACCGTCGCGTTACTACGCCGATCGAGTGATCCTGGACGAGAATCGCAGACCGCGTTCCGAACGGTTCGTGGCGGTCGTCGACGCTGCTCTCGAAGCCTGGGGCGCACGCTGGCCGCTTTATCTTGCAATCGCCATCGCATGCATCGGCATCCAAACTGCCATCGCATACATCGCGCGGTTCGACGTTGTCACGATACTGATCGCGAATTGCATCGTCGATGGATACGCGACGGCGTTTTTCACGATTGCAATCGCAGCCCAGCGCCAAGAAGTGAAGGCATCCGCATGGGAGATAGCCCGCGCGGCACTCAGGCGCGCCCCCGTCGTCACGACCGTTTACTTCGGGATTCAGATCGTGATCATCGCGTCTTCGCCGTGGATATTCGGAACTGCAGACGAGATGATGTACGGGCTGGGCGTGCTTCCGACGATGATCGTTTTCGGCACCATCTACATGGCGACCGTGATCGCATGCCTCGATACGTCGCGTCCCTGGTATGCACAACCCGGTTTTGCGTTTTGGCGAAGTCTACTGCTCGCGCGAACGTGGGCAAACGTCTGGAGACTGATGATCGGCGGCGCAATCATCGCTGTCCCGATGCTGCTGCAGTGGCTAATCGAGCAATCTCTCGCGCACCGCGGGATCCCCATCGCGCAGAACAGTTTCTGGTCGAATATTGTGATCGACGCACTCGTGCTCGGCCCGACGCAAGCCTTCTTCACGTATCTCTATATGGACTTGATGGCGCGCGAGACCTAACCGTGCTCGGCCGCGACTTGCCGATTCTGAACCAGCTGTGCATACAGCGCGTTCGGCCACGCAAAATCAGCACGTGTGTACTCATGCGGCGCGTTGGAGTCGAATGACTCGTGCAGACGGTGATCGCCGATGTCGGAGGCTGCGATGTATTCGAGGACGCGGTTGACCTCGGATTCATCCGTACTCGTCAGCGCTTGCACGACGAGCGCGAGAGGCCAGACGTAGTCCTTGGGCGTGTGCGGGCTGCCGACGCCCTGCGCGTACTTTCCAACAAAGTAGTACGGATTGCGCGGCGAGAGCACGAAACTGCGCGTGCGCTGATAGGCTGAATCCGTAACCGGTAGATATCCGAAATACGGGATCGCCAACAGCGACGGGATATTGGCATCGTCCATCAGGTTGGCGTGGCCGAATCCGTCGACTTCGTAAGCGTAGATCTTACCGAATCCATCGAGATTAGCGTAGCCGTACTGCTCGACTCCGCGCTGAATATCGACCGCGAGTCCCCACGCGTTACGGGCGGAATCCATGTCCTCGAGAACGTCGCGTTCGAGATCGCCGAGCATGTGCATGACGACCGATGCGAACATGTTTACGGGAATATTGTATTGGTAGCGCGCGGCGTCATCGGATGGACGGAACCCCGTCCACACCATGCCCGTGTAGGCGACCGGCGAGCCGCGGCCGTTATTGGCCAACTGCGGATGCCGGTATTGCGAGCGCCGGCCATGACGCTGTTCGTTGCGCAGCGTCTTGAGGACCAGATCGAACGCGTGACGCAAATCGGTTGTGAAGATCGACTTGTCACCGGTCTGTTTGTAGTAGAGCGCCGCAAACCAGACGGGATACAGAAGCGAATCGACTTCGAACTTCTCTTCAGCGACTTCGTATTCGGCCGTAAACGCGTTCGCGTACGGATCCTTGAGTATGCATTTTGCCTGGCGCGCCAAGAGCCCGCGCAGCAACGACGCGGTCGACGTGTCTTTGCCCGCAAGCTCGATGTACGGTAACGCCACCGCCGCCGAATCGCGCAACCACATCGCCGGGATGTCTCCGCTAGAGACGTACGTCGTGCCGTCGCTCTCGATCGTTGCGTGGCGATTGATCGCTTCATCGAACGCAGTTAGATACAATGGATCCGTCGAAACAGCAGAATAGGCCCGTCTCGGCCATAGTGAACCGAGAGCGAGCGTAGCGGCGATTCCAAAAAGAAGACGGCGACGCGATGTGTTCAAGAGTGAACACGTCTTCCGGAAATAACCGCGCACTCTCCCTCTTGCATTCTTGACGTTATTCACGTCTTCACTGACTTTTAACCGGAGGAAGATCTTCAATCGTGTTCGTCGCCCGGTCGTCGATGGCCATTCTCGCGCTGCTACTCGCCGCTGGGTCGACGGAAAGCCATCAGACGTATCATGTAAGCGGCACGGACAGCTATCAAATCGGCTCGCGTGAACTGCGAAGCGACACATCGTACGCAGGCAATGAGAGACTAACGATACGTAAGGCGGCGGGCCTGACACATTATAGCGCTCGTGCGACGTACATTAAGACCGATCTCGGCCGACGCCGCACGAGCATCGCGACCTTCGAGTCGGTCGTGCTTGGCGACGGCGAAGAGCGCGACATCTCCGGCGACGATCCGGATTTCCTGACCGTACTCAACCAACCGTTCGCCGTCCAGCTGGACGAGCAAACGTTACGCGACGTGCGCAAGCTCCGCGAGCCATCGCCATTTACGTTCACCTCGGCGATGACGGGCGCGACGCTGCGCGGAACGCTCTTTCACATCACCGACGGCTTGATCGCCGGGCACGCCGTCGTCGGGATCGGCTTTGACGCCAGCGGCCCGATGCGGGGCGGCCTTCCGGAACATCCCGAGATCTCGCTGCACGGGACGATCCGGATGTCGGGACGCGCTTACTACACCAGTGCCTCCGCGCTTCTGCTCGCTCTCGACGCGAAATTGCAAATAGCGGGGACGCTCGCCGATACGAACGCCTCGGATCCGGTGAAGATACTCTACCGGCGCATCATCCGCGCCCAGTAGAAGTAGAAGCTATGTAAGGGCTAGTTCGGAAGCGATATCTACTTCGAGTGGGTGCGCCAAGACGCGATCTCCCAGCTCGATGAAATTGCTGAACGACAAATGTTCTTGATGACAGTCGATCAGCATTTGAATGCCACGCTTCACGCTGCCCGTCTTACCGACGTATTTGCTGACTTTGCGCCTGAAATAACTATGTGGGTCGCGCAAGAGGCCGGCATAATATGGATCGCTCGTAAGCCCCTCAGGATCGATGCCGGCCCTTGGAACGAGCCAAACAAACGACGGATCGCATCCGTCGTTGTATCCGATTATTACGAGCGGGATCGCGTGTGCTGTGCGTTGCGTCCCATCCGGGAGACGCGGTACGAAGCTGCACAACGTGTACCCATCGAATGCAAGCTCGTTAGGACCCATCTGTAACGACATCAGAGAACCTCGTTACGTCAAACAAAAAAACCCCGCTCGGCATGTGCCGGAGCGAGGCGAGGTAGGCGCGAGGCGAACCATGGTGCTGGCTTCGGTAGTCCGCTGAAGGAGCACCTTCCGTGCCGACCAAAACGCGAAACCTTCACAGTAGTCCGAGCGGTCAGGGGGCGCGTATGGCAGCTCTCGCCCCGCTCCGACGGGAGTATGGTTTGGCCCAACCTGCCGCGGCGTCGGCACCCACTCGGTCGGAGGCGGCTCCGGCACCGGAGAATTTCGAACGAATCGTCGACGACTATCAACGGCGACTCTATGGCTTTGCGCTGCGTATGACCGGCAATCGTGAAGACGCCGAGGAGATCGTCCAGGATGCGTTCGTGCGAGCCTACCGAGCCCTCGTTAAAATGGATCCGAAGCAACGGGCCGAGCTTCGCTTGCAGCCGTGGCTTTACACGATCACGCTGAACGTCACGCGCAACCGTCTTCGCAGCAAGCGGCCGACGAACGTTGCGCTAGATTCGCTCGCGGATCCGGATGCGTTACTCAATGAAACGCAAGAGGGACCCGATCAACCCGAGCAGATCGTCGAACGCGGCGCCGACATGGTGCTCGTCGAGCAAGCGCTGTTGCAATTGCCGATGCATTTGCGTGCGGCGGCAACGTTAAGATTTATCGAGGGGCGCAGCCATCCGGAGATCGCGGAGATTCTCGATCAACCGATAGGAACTGTTAAATCCCACGTACACCGAGCGGTCCGCATCCTCCGGCGGATACTCGGCCCACAAGTCGGGCGCGTTGCCCCCACGAACGCGGAGGAAGGAGAACCGAATCATGCGGTGCTGTGATCTCGTTCGAATGTGGGACGAGCTGCGCGAAGGCGGCTCTGCTCCATCCCGCGATGAGGTTCTGGCGCACTTGCGCAAGTGCGCGGACTGTCAAGAAGCTTATCAAGAGTACGAAGGCGTCGCGTACTGCCTGAATTGCTTACCGGTCGTCGAGCCACCGTCCGGCCTCGTACCGAAGATTCTCGACCATCTCAAGTCGATGCGCCCGGCCGCGCCGGATATGTTCGCCAGATTGACGAGCCCAGTTGGCGATTTGCTCGTCGCGTTTCGCGAAAGCGGCATCACAGCAATCGTGATCTGCGCCGACGGCGTTGAGAGTGCACTTTGCGAAGCGATCGCCAAACGTTTGCACCGGGGTCTCGTTCCGGCTCAAGCCCCGCAATGGGTGCGGGACACCGTCGATCAATATTTTCGAACGTTCAAAACCGACGGGTCACGCGTTGATATCGCAGGCTTGACCGAGTTCGAACGAGCGGCGCTGAAAAAGGCTGCCGAAATTCCGCCTGGCGAGGTTCGCTCCTATGGTTGGATCGCGCGCGAGATTGGGCAACCGTCCGCCGCGCGCGCTGTCGGTCGCACCATGGCACGCAATCCCGTACCACTCTTGTATCCGTGCCATCGCGTCGTCGATTCGAATGGCGCGCTTCATAACTACGCATACGGCCTCGAGTTGAAAGCGCGCCTCCTTGAAATGGAAGGCTACGTGCCGGCGAACGCGTCGCGTTTCGCTGCGATGGGCAGGGCGTAACCTCCGCGTTTGCGAACACGCCAAACAGAAAACGTCCGCGGTTCCTTCAGATAGAGAACAATGAAGGTGAACAGTCGGACAGAGGAGGTGATCATCGTTACAAGCGACGGAAATAAACGAAATCACACGATGATTGGAGGTACTGCGACCTAGTCGCAGACACTCGAAACTCAGTTCGACTCGAGCCGGCGCGGACGTCGGCTCTTTTTTTGCCCCTGGCCGGCTCCCAGGCCCGGCACTCTCAAGAAGGCGAACAGGCAGGCACGGCTAACGAATTGACCCGAGCTTGAACGATAATCAGAGCCGGGACGCGCGTATCGCTGCGATCCCGGACACGCATGGTCACGCCAAGGGTGAACACAAGGCGTTCGCGGAGGAGCGGCCCATCCCGTACTCAGCGCGGATGCTGTTCCTTTGGTTCTACCATGCCTGCCGGCGGGGGTTCCCGCGATTCATGATGGTCACCGATCACATGAATTACCTGACCTTCGAAGACCCGGCCGCCGTCAATCTCGTCCGCCGCGCGCTCAAACTCGCACAGGCCGGCGACCTGTACGGGGCAGCCGAGACCGCCAGCGTCGAGGTCGCCCATGCCGCCGTCGTTTCGGAGGGCTTGCGCCGCGGGATGCACTTCTCGATCGGCGCGGAGCTCGATAACGATCCCCGCAGCCGGCCCGACGCACAGAATATCGTCGATGCGATGCGCCCGGACGCCATGATCCGCTCGGTGCACTTCCTGAATATCGAACATCCGACGGCGGGACCGAACTACACCTGGAACTTCGATAATCCGGAGTTCATCGCGCTCTACGATCACGTCGGCATGGAGCGCACCTGGCAGCTTTATATGGAAGCGCTGCTCAAAGCGATCGAAGAGCAGCCCGGACAGATCGTCGGGCACTTCTACGTCCCTGCAGTCTTCGGCCATTGGCCAGACCGCACAACGCTCGAGAAATATGAAGATCAGATCGTCGCCGTGGCCAAGTCCAAAGGAATGGCGATCGAATTCAATACGCGCTTCCTCTATCGCGATCACGCTCCTGAGGAAAAGCAGCGCTACCTCGAAGCCAACAAACGGCTGCTTCGCAAGTGCCGCGACGCCGGAGTGATGATCTCGGTCGGTTCGGATGCGCACAGCCCCAAAGACCAGGGCGGCGCGTTCGACATCGTCCTCGATCTGCTCGACGAGCTCGACATCAATGAGATAGCGTTCCCGCTCGGCGGACGCATGGCGCGCGTTGCACTGCGCGTCGTCCAGCCCGAGCCCCCGCCCGTTCCGGTTGCGGAAAAACGTCCGCGTGCCGCACCCACCCGAAAGACGGCGACGCCGGCGCGAGCGCCCGAGCGCAAATCCGCCAAGGCGCCTGCAAAACCGGCCGCCACAAAACCGGCCGCAAAGCCTGTGCCAAAACCGGTCGCGAAACCAGCGCCGAAACCTGTGAAAGCGAAAAAGCCGCCCGCACCCGCCAAGAAAGTCGCCAAAAAGGCAGCGGCAAAACGCCCGGTTGCGGCGAAAAAACTGGCCCCGCCCAAGCGCGCGAAAGCTCCCGCAGTCAAAGCGCCGGCGAAGAAAATGCCCGCAAAGAAAACGGTTGCGAAGAAGGCGGCTCCCAAGCGATCGATGCCCGCGAAGAAATCATCGAAGAAGGCCGGCAAGCGCCGGTAGTGCGGATCCGCGCGCTACTCGCCGTTCTTTTTTTGTTGTCTGCGTGCACGCGCGCAACCGAACAAAGCGTCACGGTCGGGTCGACAACCGTCCAGCGTCACTCGTGGTCGATTCCCGGCGTCTTGCGCGTCGCCGTGCAGAGCCCGCCTACCAATCTGCAGCCGCTTCTGAGCGGCAACACGACGGACGTTATGTTCGACCGTCTCGTCTACGATCCGTTGATCACCGTCAGCGCCAACGGCAAAACGCCGATTCCGATTCTTGCGACCCAGGTGCCCACGCTGGAAAACGGCGGGATCAGCAAAGACGGGCTCACGATCACCTATAAGCTCCGCCATAACGTCAAATGGCACGACGGTGCTCCGTTCACGAGCCAGGACGTCAAGTTTACGTGGCAAGGCATCATGAACCCGGCGAACAACGTCGGCACTCGCTCCGGTTACAATCTCGTCCGCTCGATCGATACGCCGGATGACTACACAGCAGTCTTCCATCTCAAGCAAAAATTCTCGCCGGCCGTAAACACGTTCTTCGCTGAGAGCGACTCGCCGATCTTCATTATCCCCAAGCACCTTCTTGGCGCGCTACCGAACGTCAACAACGCTCCACAAAACGTAAGTCCAGTCGGGACCGGTCCCTTCAAGTTTTCAAAGTATATCCGCGGCGATCGTTTAGAATTCGTCCGTAACGACGACTACTTCATGGGTACGCCGAAACTGAAAGAGATCGTCGTCAAGATCATTCCCGATGAGAACACGTCGATGAACCTGTTGCGCTCCCACGAGATCGATTGGATATTCGAAGCGTCGCCGCAGCTCTACGGCCAGCTCAAGACGATTCCGGACATCAAGAATCTGCTCGTTCAGCAGAATCAGTATCTCGGTCTGTTGATGTACACTCGGAATCCGATTCTCTCGGATGCCACCGTGCGGCGTGCGATTGCATATGCGATCGACAAACAAGCCTTGGTCAATAAGGTCACCTTTGGCACGGCGCTGGCCGCCGACGACGAGCATCCGCCATTCATGTGGGCCTACGTCGGCGGGAAAACGTACCCATACGATCCTGCGAAGGCGAAGGCGTTGCTTGCCGCCGATGGTTGGACCCCAGGGGCCGACGGGATCCTGCGGAAGGGCACAAAGCGTTTGAGTCTCGTCCTTTCCACCAATACCTCGAACGTGACTCGTCGAACGGCGGTCGTCCAGATCCAATCCTACTTGAAGGCGATAGGCGTAGATGCGACCGTGAAAAGCTATCTCGGCGTGGAAATGTTCGCACCGCTCGGCATGGGCGGAATCTTGGCGTCCGGCAAGTTCGATCTCAATGTTTCCGGATGGATCGCGGGGATCGATCCCGACGACTCAACCTTGCTGATGTGTAGGTCGATTCCGCCGGACGGAAGCAACAACCCACGATTCTGTTCGCCGCAAATGGATGCGGCTGAACAGATCGCCCTGACGCACTACGACATTCCGACGCGCAAAAAAGCGTACGCCCAGATTCAGCAAATTGTCTACGAGCAGATGCCCATCGACTACCTGTGGTGGCCGCGGCAGCTGCAGCCGATCAGCGTCGATTTCAAAGGCTTCGATCCCAATCCGGTCAATGAAGCCTGGAATTGTTGGGAGTGGTCGATTTAAATGCGCGATGATCGTCCGCCGGGGAATTTTGATTCCTCGCTCCACCGGCTCCCTGAGCTCAAGTGGCTCAAGCAAATCATCGTCGAACGCGCGCTGACGCGTGGTGATTACGTGTTGGCCGGCGGCGCGCGCAGCGATTACTACATCGATAAGTTCCGGCTATTCAGTGATCCTCACGTCTTGCGCCGCATCGCGCGGATGTTCGTCCCGATTCTGTCTGAGGTCAATCCCGATCTGGTGGCGGGGACGGAGCTCGGTGGCGTGATCATCGCGACCGCCGTCTCACAGATGTCGAACATTCCGATGATCGTCGTGCGCAAAACGCCGAAATCATACGGCGCCTTCGCGGACGAATACGTCGAGGGCGGCTTTGAATCGGGCCAACGCGTACTGCTGCTCGAAGACGTTGTCACGTCGGGACGTGAGGTTCTCGAAGCACGCCGCCGTTTGATCGAGCTCGGATTGGACGTGACGGTCTACGCAGTGATTGCGCGCGAGCTCGCACCCGTAAATGCCCTCTTACAGTTTTCGCTACCGCGAGGTCAGGCCAAAACTGATAACTAGCTAGACGGCCATCCGGGTGTGGTCGTCGGCTACAGCAATCTTACCGCTGAAGACGCTGCGCGCGTGCAGAATCAACTCTTCTTGCGTCGTCTCGGCCGGATAGTGAGTGAGCATCAAGCTATCGACGCCCGCCTTCTTCGCCATCTCCGCGGCCTCGCGCGCTGAGGAATGCCCGCGGATCCCATGCTCGACTTCGTTTGCGGTCAGCGTCGCTTCGCAGATGAAGAGATTGCTGCCGTCGGCGTGGCGTGCGACGCCTTCGTCGGGGGCCGTATCGGCCGAATACGTGACCGCCGTGCCGTTGAACTCGTAGCGCAACGAAAAAGTCGGGATGTAGTGGACGGTCGGAGCGAAGCTCACCTTCGAATCGCCGAGCTGAATCGATTTCTGCGGATCGTAGGTCGCGATGTCGAAGACCTTGAGAAAATCGCCTGCGCCTTCGTCGGCGAATGAACTTGCGAGCTCGCGCAGCTGCGACTCACCGCCCGGCGGAAGCCACAGTTGCACCTTGGTCGAGCGCTTGCGTGGACCATACAGCAATGCGTAGCGCAGCGGAATGACGTCGAAGAAATGATCGGCGTGCATGTGACTGATCACGATGTAATCGACCAAATCGTAATCCAGGTGCTCGCGCATGTTGGCAAACGAGCCGGTACCGAGATCGAAGACTACGCCGCTGTCTCCGTTGAAAAAGAGATAGGAACTGCACGCTCTCGAGGGTCGCGGGATCGACGAGCTGGAGCCGAGGACCGTGAGAGAGGTGCCGCTCAGTTTAGCGATGATAGCACCTCGGCTGCGTGACCTTCGACTGAGACCTTCGGCCAGACACGCACGATCTTGCCCTTTTCGACGAGAAACGTGGCGCGCTGTATTCCCATCGATTTCTTCCCGTACATATTCTTCTCGACGATGACGCCGAACGCGTCGCAAATCCTGGAATCAGTATCGGCGAGCAAATGGAACGGCAAGCCGTACTTTTCCTTGAACTTCTTCTGCGAGGCAATCGCATCGCGGCTCACGCCGACGACCTCCGTCTCCTTCTTCTTGAACTTCGCATACAAGTCGCGAAACTGTTGCGACTCGTTGGTGCATCCGGGCGTGTCGGCTTTCGGATAAAAGTACACGACGGAACGAACAAGCGAGCCCAGCGAAAAATCTTCGCCGGCCTCGTTTTTGACGGAAACGTCGGGGACGCGGTCGCCTGCGCCTAGCACGCGTCAAGCCCCCGTCTTAAAAACAGGTTAAGCAAGCGGGATTTCCTTTTAACCTGTCGCCGCCGTTTCCATTTCGGCCGCGTCTTCGGGTTCAGTCTTGGGCGCCGGGGGCTTGGCCTTGAACTGCGAGAGCGGGACGAGGAACAGGAGCCGGTCGTAAGGCTTCATCTGGCCGAAATCGTTGATGAGCACGAGGCCGCTCTCCCGCCAGACGCAGAGCGGAATACAATCTTGAGCCGGCGGCGGCTGGGGAACTTCGCCTTGAAGTCGCTCACCAACATTGTACGTCTCGTCACCGTAGGCGATCCGGCCGCGCGTTCCCGGGAAGCGTGAAAGCCCTGCGAAGCCGGGCGCCGAGAGTTCCGACGTCGAGAAGCTGCGATCGAGACTGAACTGATGCTCGACGAGCCGCGCAAACGTGTCGTCTTGAACGCGCATCACGACGGGCAGATCCGGATTGCGCGCACGCGCGCCGAGCGCGACCTCGAGATTCGCCGTCTCGTTGCCGGTCAACGCCACGACCGAGTGCGCTTCCATCAGATTGCACATTTGCAAAACTTCTTCGCGGGTCGCGTCGCCGGTGAGCAGCGAGAAGTCGCGATTGCGAACACGATCGACGATGGTCGGATCGGGGCTCGGATCGATCACGACAACCTTCTTGCGCAGCTCGACCAAGTAATCGATGACGCGCGTACCGACTTGTCCCGTGCCGACGACGACGATGTGATCCTTGTGCTTGAGCAGGCGCAAGCCTTGCGTCGCGACATATTGCGCGCGGCTGAAACCTTCGGCCATAAACGCGATGAAGATGCCGGTCAAGATCGTTCCGATAATCATCAAGCCGCATGCCATCAGCATCGGAATCGGTCCCTTGTCGATCGGCGTGATGTCGCCGTACCCTGTCGTCGTCATGGTCGTGAGCACGAAATAGATCGCCGTCACGGGATCCTTGTGGTAGACGAAATTGAAATACGCGCTGAACGCGACGAACAAACACGTTGCGATGATGGCGACCATCTTGATGATCGGATCCAGCCTTCGAAACGCGGATTTCAGCATCTCCGGAACGCCGTTGAGAACCTCGCGCCACGGACGGCGCTCGATCACGACTTCGCGTTTTGGAACGAGCGCCTCGAGCGTTGCGACGTCGCCGAAGAGAACGATCTCGTCTTCCGGGCGCGGGATGATGCCGGGGACGAAGAAATCCATACCGTTGTAACCGACGATGCGAATTTTGTGCTGGGACTCGAGTTCGGCGATCGTCTGCGTGCCGATGTCACCGAACACGGAAGCCTGCCGTCGCGCAAACGCGACCAGCGGACCGTCGAGATCGGGGAATTGCACGGCGTAAAAAACCGAACGATCGACCGCGCAGGCGGCGAACGTCGCTGCCGCATGGCCGGAGAGCGAAACGACCGAGCAATCCGGAAGATTTTGCGCGATCTTGCGGCCGAGCTGACGATTGAACTGACGTAGTACGACGCGAATCTTCGGATTTATGTCGCGCGCTTTCAGCGCGACTTGCAGATTCATGCGATCGTCGTCCGAGAGCGCCATGATCGAGGCGGCTTCATCGACGCCGGCTGCGTGCAAACTATCGAAATCGTTTGGCGGGAAACCGAGGAACTCGGCGCCCAACTTCTGGGCATATGCAGCAATTTCAGGATCGTGATGCCAAATGAGCGCAACACGATGTCCAGCCGTGGCGCACAGCTCTTCGGTGACCCGCAGAGCAAGTTTATCGCCACCCACGACCAAAATGAGCGGTTGCTGAACCATGCCTGACGCCTCTTCGTCGCCCGCCACCGCGGGCACTTTCCAAAACGCGCACCCTTTGGCGCAGCGACTTTACGAGCGTGCGGGTAAGGGAAGCGGCCCAATCGTCGTCGTCGGCGACGGCCGCGGGCGCAATTCGAGCGCACTCGTGGCCGCTGGTCTCAGCGTCGTCTCGATACCGGATGAAACGCCGTACACGCAGCTTGCGTATCCCCCGCGACATTTCGCGGGAGCGCTGTCGACACACGCATATCTGCACGGCACCGTCGCAAAAATCAGGCTGGGCATCGCCGAGCTCGCGCGGGTCCTGCAAGCCGGTGCGCCTGCCTTTTTCACCTTCGGCTCGATTCAGGACGTGCGTTTCGGTTTCGGCGACGCGCTTGACGCCCAGACGTTCGCGCCGGGCGAAGGCCCCGAACAAGGCGTTCCGCACGCATATTTTGACCGCGACGGCATCGTCGAGGTGCTGCGCCCCTTCGCTATCGTCTCAATGGAGGAAGTGAACGTTGACGCGATCGTCGGCAAATGGGCTCATCTCGAGGATGAACCGGCCGGCAAGGTTCACTGGTTCGTAGAGGCGCGAAAAGCCTAACCGCTGTCCCTCGAACTACGGCGCTTCGCGCCTACGCTCGGGATGACAACGAAATGAGATCGCTCATCGGGCTCGACGCGTTCGCGTAGAGCCGCTTCTCCATTCGTCCCGCTAGGAACGCAGCGCGTCCGGCTTCGACGGCGAGGCGCATCGCATGCGCCATGAGCACCGGGTCCTTGGCCGCCGCGATACCGGTGTTCATGAGCACGGCATCGGCGCCGAGCTCCATGACGATCGCGGCGTCGCTCGCGGTTCCGACGCCGGCGTCGACGATGACGGGAACCTTCGCGCGTTCCTTGATGATGCGAATCGAGTATGGATTGCAGACGCCGAGGCCGCTTCCGATCGGTGCCGCAAGGGGCATCACGGCGGCGCAACCGGCAGCTTCGAGACGCTGACACGCGATCGGATCGTCGACCACGTACGGCAGCACCGTGAAGCCGTCCCGAATCAAAACTTCTGCGGCGGCAATCGTCTCGCGCGTATCGGGATAGAGGGTCTGCGCATCGCCGATCACTTCGAGCTTGATCAAATCCGTCTGCAGCGCCTCACGTGCGAGATGCGCGGTGAGGATTGCTTCCTTTGCATTGTAGCAACCCGCGGTATTCGGAAGAATCATATACCGGTCGCGATCGAGGTAATCGAGTAACGTCTTCCCGCTCGGGTCGTCGAGATGAATGCGGCGTATCGCAACCGTGACCAGCTGGGTGCCGCTGGCCGCATGCGCTTGCTGCATCACGTCGAGCGTCGGATACTTTCCGGTTCCGACGATCAACCGCGATGAAAACTCGTACTTGCCTATTTTCAAAACGTCGTCTGGCATGGTTTTATCCACCCGCTACTGCGTTGATGATTTCGATTGCATCGCCGTCGACGGGACGATAATCCTGCAGCCTTCCGCGCGGCACGACCGCATCGTTGACCGCAACGGCGATACCG
Organism: Vulcanimicrobiaceae bacterium; assembly: GCA_049520515.1. Classification (GTDB taxonomy): domain Bacteria; phylum Vulcanimicrobiota; class Vulcanimicrobiia; order Vulcanimicrobiales; family Vulcanimicrobiaceae; genus JAFAMS01. The sequence continues at coordinate 26,803 of JBEKPS010000003.1, read as the reverse complement.
TAACTCGGGCTCAGCCCAAATTCGTCCAAGATCTGCGCAAGCGTCAGGCCCTCGCTTACATTGCGCTCGTCGCCATTGACGATCAGCTTAATCACTAGAGACCCGTGTAAACCGGCCCTTCGCCACCTTGCGGCGGCACCCACGTGATGATCTGATACGGATCCATGATGTCGCAGGTCTTGCAATGGACGCAGTTCGAGAAATTGATCTGAAGGCGACCTTCGACGTTTCCCCCCTCCGTTGCCGTGAAATGCGGCTCGTATACCGCGGCCGGACAAAAATACTGGCACGGATTTCCGTACTCGTGCGTGCACTTCTGCGCGCAAATATTCGTGTCGGCGACGTGCAGATGGACGGGTTGATCCTCATCGTGCATCGTTCCGGAGTTAAACACGTCGGTTACCTTATCGAACGTGAGCACGTTGTCGGCGACGACGCGCGGACGCACGGGCCGAGGATGCTCGGTGATCTTCTGCATCCGCGAATATCCCGGCTCTCCTTCGAGACGGTCGCGCAACGCAAAGCCTTTGCCGCCAAAGAGCGTCCCGAGCCCCGCGTTCAACATCCCCATGAACAGGCCACCCTCGAAGCCTTGATGGAAGTTGCGCGCGGCGTGCAGCTCTTTGTAGGCCCACGAGGCTTCGAATGCGCTCTGGTACGCCGAGAGCGCCTCAGCGTCACTCTTTTCTTGCACGAGTGCGGCGAAAGCCGCGTCGGCAGCAAGCATTCCGGATTTTACGGCGAGATGAATCCCCTTCAGCCGCATGCCGTTGAGAAAGCCGCCGGTGTCGCCGATCAACATCAATCCATCGGCGTAAAGCCGCGGCATTGCGTATAGTCCGCCCTCCGGAATCGCCTTGGCGCCGTAACGCAAGAGCTTGGCGCCCTCGAGCATGCGTTTGATCGCCGGATGTGTCTTGAAACGCTGAAAATTGTTATGCGGATCCGTTTGCGGATCGCGATAATCGAGGCCGGTGACAAAGCCGACATCGAGGATGTCGTCTTTCATTCCGTAGATGAATCCGCCGCCGAACTCATCGCTCGTAAGCGGGAAACCCATCGTGTGAATCACCATGCCTGCGGGCACGCTGCCCGCCTTGCACTGCCAAATCTCTTTCACGCCGGCCGCGTACACTTCGGGCTCGCGTCCCGCAGCGAGACCGAGCTTCGGAATCGCTTGCTTTGCAAGCGTCCCGCGCGGCCCTTCACCGAGGATAGTAATCTTCGCAATAAGATCGGGGCCGGGTTCATAGTTCGATTTCGGATTGCCGTTCTTGTCGACGCCCTTATCGCCGACGCGTACACCGATGACGCGCAGGCCGTCCCACAACAGCTCTTGCCCCGGAAACGACGGAAAGACGTCGGCGCCCGCGGCTTCGGCCTGCTCACCCATCCACTTCGTCAGCTTTTGCAGCGACGCGACGTACTTGCCGCGATTGTTGAGAACGGGCGGAACGAGCGGCGCTTTGATTTTGCCCGATGCGGTGAGAAACCAAAGCTCGTCGCTCGAGACTGCAGCTTCAACGGGCGCTTGCGTCCGCCAATCTTCGAAGAGCTCATCGAACGAGCGCGGATCGAGGACGGCGCCCGATATTCCGTGATTGCCGATCTCGCCGCCCTTCTCGATGACCATTACGGAGATCTCACGGCCTTGCTCGGCGGCAAGACGGCGCAATCGGATCGCACCGGCCAAACTCGCCGGACCACCTCCTACGAAAAGGACATCGACGTCAAGGCTATCGCGCTCAGGCATGCGGCGGCGCTTTCGCTGGCAGTGATTTCACCCCCGCCAGGGCCATCGTTACGACAAGGCGATGCATTGCAATACGATCTTCCCACGAACGTCGCCGCGGCGTCTCCGCGGTTACGTAGCGAGTCGTGGCCGCGCGTAGGAGGTAGAGCGAGAGCGGCAGACCGGGAAAGAGACGCATTTCGGCGCCGGCATTCACCAAGACGCGGCCGCGCTCGAGCCTTCGCAGCCGGTCCGCTTTGTTCGGATCGCGCGGATATCCGAGGTCGAAAAGATGGTCGAGAGATTGTAAAGGAAAGCCGGCCAGCTCGATCGCTTCCAAAATCGCTTCGCTAAGCGGCGCGCGTCCGTCGACGAGCGGCTCATAGCAATAGAAGCCATCGGCCTCAAAGTCTTCGTGAAGGTCGAGTGCGAACGCGAAGCCGCAATCGCGATTCTCGGCCATCATCGCGCGCGATTCCGGCGTCGATGCGTCGGCGCTGAAGCTGCGGTTGACGTCGTTTCCGTCGGCGTTGACGCGCGTTCCGGCACGATAACCGGTCGGATTCGTGCACGGCCACAATCGGTAAGAAAATGTGGAGTCGAGCAAACCGCCTTCGACGCTGGACAGCAGCGCCCAGGGCCCGGCGGGCTCATCGCCGTGTACGCCGGCCGTGATATGGACCACAGGACTGTTCGGGGGACCGAACTCGACCAGCATCAAGGCGCGGTCGCCGGTATCGCACGGGACCTCGCGGAAGCGAAAACCCCGCCGGATACAGGCATTTTGCCAGGCCTCCAGCAGGGCCTTATAGCCGGTGACGTTCCTCACGTTACCTGTTCCAATGAACGATTGACCTCACAGGTTCCCTTCGTTACGCAGGGGACGGTCGTTAGCCGAACAACCAATCAATGTTGCACCGACGGCTTTCATCAGGGAGGTAGGGATGTTTCTGGGCCGGGGTCACCGCGTAATCGGGCGTCTACTTTCAGTAGCGTTAACCGCGGCTTTTGTGTTGATGCAAGTTCCTCATGTTAGCCGTGCCGTCTCAGAGAAGACGGTCGTTCGGGTTTCCGGCGATGTCGGCTATCAAACGGGCGCCAACACTCCCTTCATTCCCATTACGGGACAGCAAGCAGTCCCGGACAACTCGTACGTTGTTACGCATGGAAGCGGCGTCGCCGACTTGGTGATGCCGGACTCGTCCGTCATTCGTATCGCGCAAGCGGCGACGATTCAAGTCGGCGCTTTCCACGATCCGGGTACCGGTGAAAATCAAATCACGGTTTACAATGGGTCGTTCCGCTTCAAGGTTCAGCATCCAGCAGGCGGTGTCTCAAACTACAAGTTCGTGACGCCAACTTCTCAGATTGCTGTGCGCGGCACCGAAGGCATTGGAAGCGTTACCGCGGACGTGACGCAAGTTTCAAACACGTTATCGACCACGCCGAACGACGTGCAAGTAGCGGCCGTCAAGATGAAGACCGCTTACCTGCCGATGAACGCAAGCGCGAAAGAGTTGCAACTCTTCTTGCGTGCAGATCCAAACGATGAAGTGCAGCTTGCGAGCATGGCGCCCGAACCGCGTCTCGTTGCGCAAGTACAAGTCGTCTTCCAAGCTTTGGCGCAAGGCTTCACCGCAACCGTCACGGTGAACGGCGTCGTCGTCGGTCAATTCGTACTCTCCGGTGCCGCACTCGGCGTCGGTGGTACGCTCTCCTCGGCCGCAAGCGGAGCCGCGGGCGCCGCAGGTTCGAGTGCAATCTCCGCTGGTACGTCGGCCGCAGCAAGCGCTGCGGGCGGTGCAGCGGTCGTAACCGGTGCAGCGGCAGCGGCCGCAGCTGCGGGACTCGCCGCAGCGGCATCGACGACGAACAGCGGCGTAAGCTCGGCTACACCGTCACCGACACCATCACCGACTCCGTCACCAACGGCGAGCGTCGTGATCTCAATCGGCAATCATGCGAGGAAACCGGAAGCAGCACCAGCTGCGGCGCCGACTCCACCGCCAATGCCGGTTCCAATACCACCCCATAAGTAAGACAATCGAAGCCCCTGAGCGATCAGGGGCTTCTTCTTTTTTACGGCGCTTCGCCCCAGGCTCCGCGCCCCCCACGCTTTGCGTGGGGCCCCCAAACGTTAGGGCCCATCGACATTGCGATAACATAAGCATTCCCCGAGGGGGCCCTAAACTACATTACCTATTTGAATCGATTGATCCAGGAATTCGATCGGGTGCATCGATTCGATCGACTCGCCGCGGGCGCGTAAGCGCGACTGAATTTGCAGCGTACAGCCTGGATTCGCACTCGCGATCAAACGCGTCTGCGTCTTGAGAACGTTGTCGGCTTTGCGATCGCCGATCTCACGCGCGCTTTCCGGCTCGAACAGGTTATACGTCCCAGCGCTTCCGCAACACTGATCGCCGTCCGGTATCTCGCACAGCTCGAGACCTGGAATCTGCTGCAGCAGACGACGAGGTTCGGCGCGGATTCCTTGCGCGTGCGCGAGATGGCAAGCGTCGTGATAGGCGACGCGAGCATCGATTCGTCCGCGCGGCGCCTGCGGTTCGAGTCCGGCCACGAGTTCATTGACGTCGCGGACGCGCGAGGCAAATCTCGCTGCTTTCTCGCGATACTCGGGCTCGCCGGCGAAAAGTTCGTCGTAGCCTTTCATCGCGGAGCCACAACCGGCCGCGTTGATTACGATCGCGTCGTATGACTCTCGGTCGAAACGATCGATAAGCGCGCGCGCAAATCTCTTGGCTTCTTCTTCACGGCCCGAGTGCAGCGAGAGCGCTCCGCAACAACCCTGGCCGCCCGGTACGTCGACTTCGCAACCTTCGGCGGAGAGGACGCGCAGCGTTGCGGCGTTGACGTTCGGGAAAAAAACGCGCTGCACGCAGCCCGTGACGAGTCCGACGTGCATGCGTTTGGTTCCGAGCGCGTCAACGTGCGCCGGCAAATCTTCAGTCGCTGCCGCCGGCGGAGCCAGATCCTCGAGTTGCTGCAGCCGAGCGGGCAAGAGATTCAAAAACCCTGAACGCCGGACGAGCGTTTGCAATCCGCTGCTAATGTAGAGTTGGAGCGGCGCGCGCAGCGCGGCGAGACGCGCGGGATACGGGAAGATCGCGAAGACAAAATCGCGGAAGAGCCGATCGAAGAATGGACGCCTCGTCTGCGTCTCGACTTTCGCGCGGGTCGATTCGATCAGCAAGTCGTAGCGCACGCCTGACGGGCATGCGGTGACACAGGCCATGCAGCCAAGGCAGCGATCGATGTGCGTGCGCACGACATCCGAAAGCGGGATCGCGTTCTCCTCGACGCCTTTCATCAAGTCGATTCGGCCGCGCGGCGAATCCATCTCGACACCCCACGAACGGTACGTCGGACACGCCGGCAAACAGAAACCGCAATGGACGCAGTCCGAAATCAAATCGGCGTAGGTTCGTGTGCTCACAGGCCTCCCACGAAACGGCCGGGATTGAGGCGGCGCCGCGGATCGAAGCGATCTTTCAATGCACGCATGATCTTGAAGGCCGGCGGCGGCGTTCCCCACGCGTCGATCTTGCCACGCCATTCATCGGGCATGTTTTGCACGACCAGCGTCCCACCAAGCGATTCGAACGTCGCGCGGAGTGACGCCACTGCTGTCGCGTTGTCACCAAAATGCACAACACCGAGGCTTGGGTACGCCAACGCTTCACCTTTTATTTCCCGGGCGATGCGTGCAAATTCCGTCGGCGGATATGTTGCCTTCAGGCGATACTTCTTCTGCCCTTCGATACCCACTGTGTGGGCACAGGCTACGTTCGCTGCGCTCACTACGCTCAGGGTGACACGCTTGGCAACACCTTCACACGCGGCGATTTGCGCGTCGACGCCGGGGCCGAAGCCCTCAAACACAACTTCAATCGTCGCGTCCTCGCCGTTGATGCGAACGGCGATTGAGGACGGTTCGAGTTGCGCTTCGCGGAGCGCGAGCACGAACGGAAACACGTTCGCGATCTTTGCGTTGAACGTGAGACGCCGCGTGCTTTCGGGGAGCGGATGGACGCGGAACGTTGCTTTCGTGATGATCGCGAGCGTGCCGAGCGAGCCGACGATCAGCTTCGAGACGTCAAAGCCCGCGACGTTCTTGACGACTTTGCCGCCCGCGCGTGCGACCACGCCGTCGGCACGGACGAGCTCGACGCCGACGATCAGGTCCTTGAGCGTGCCGTAGCGCAGCGCACTCGGACCGTAGGCATTCGTCGCGAGCATCCCGCCGATCGTGACGCCGTCCCCGCCAAGTGACTCGATCGCCAAGCGTTGCCCGTGTTTGCCCAGCTCGACCTGCAGCTCACCGAGCGTAATTCCGGCCTCGACAACGACGACTTGATCTTCCGGCACGTAGTCGACGATCCGATTCAATCCACGGGTGCTGAGTACGATGTCTTCGCGCTCGGCCGGATTGCCGAACCCGAGGTTCGTGGCGGAGCCGACCGTCGCGATCGCTTGATCGCCCGTCGAGCGCACCATTTCGGCGACGTCCTCATCCGACTTGGGTTCGAGCGTCTGCGTCATCCCCGTCCAGCCAAATCTTGCTTCTCGGTTTCGTGCGCAACGTATGGCCCAGGCCGATCGCCGCACAAACGCGGCGTCGGAAACACTTTCGCGGGATTGAAAATCCGCTGCGGATCGAAGGCGCAACGCACGCGATTCATCGTCTCGAGATCGTCGTCGCTGAAGAGCTCGCCCATATAAAACTGCTTGTCGTGTCCGACGCCGTGTTCGCCGGTAATCGAGCCGCCGTAGCGGATACAGATGCGCAAGATCTCGCCGGAGACGTGTTCGGCGCGTTCGGACTCACCGGGTTTACGTGCATCGTAGAGGACGAGCGGGTGCAAGTTCCCATCGCCGGCGTGAAAGACGTTCGCGACACGCAAACCTTCGCGCGCAGCCAGCTCTGCAATTTCGCGCAAGACCGGCCCGATCGAACGCCGCGGCACGACGCCATCGCCCACGTAATAATCCGGGCTGATGCGCCCAACCGCCGCAAACGCACTCTTGCGGCCCTTCCACATCAAGTCGCGTTCGTACGCATCGCGCGGCGTCCGAATCTCGATTGCGCCCGACGCTTTCGCGATTCGTTCGGCTTCCGCGGCCGTGTGCGCCGCTTCGGCCTCAACGCCGTCGACATCCATCAACAACACCGCGCCGACGTCGAGCGGCCAATCGACGCCCGTCGACGCGACGATCGCTTCAATCGCGAGCGTATCGCACATCTCGATCGCAGCCGGCACGATGCCCGCCGCGATGATCCGCGAGACTGCGTTGCCGGCTTCATCCGTCGTCGGGAACGTCGCAAAGAGCGTCCGCGTCGACTGCGGCTTACGCAGGATCCGCACCACGACCTCGGTCACGATCCCGAGCATGCCTTCGCTGCCGACGATCGCTTTCGTGAGATCGTAGCCGAGCGGATCGCCATGCTCCGCGCCGACATCGACAACGCTCCCGTCTTCGAGCACGATCCTCACCGCGACGACATGATTCGTCGTGAAACCGTACTTGAGGCAGTGCGCGCCTCCGGAATTCTCCGCAACGTTGCCACCGATCGAACAGACGCTCTGCGAGCTCGGATCCGGGGCGTAGTAGTAGCCGAGCGGCCCGAGGTGCGCGCTCATTGCGAGGTTGATGACGCCGGGCTGCACGCGCATGCGCAAGTTCGGCACATCGACGTCGAGGATCGCATTCATGCGCGAAAGTCCGATAACGAGGCAGCCTTCGGTTGGCAGCGCGCCACCGGAAAGCCCGGTCCCGGAGCCGCGCGGGACGACCGGCATGTTCGCATCGCGTGCAATCCGCACGCAATCCGCAACTTGTTCGGTCGTGCTTGGCAACACGACAATCCCCGGGCGAACGCGATAGCCCGTCAGCCCGTCCGCTTCGTACGTACGCAGCTCGGTTGGATCGGTAATGCAATGCGCAGCACCAACCGCAAGCCGCAAGCGGTCGACGACGTCGCGTGACGGAGCGATCATTCCAGCGTCGTTCGACGCCGCCGAGGAATTCCTAAGCTAGTTGCAGTCGCAGTCGAAAGCGTCCGGACTGACGATCGTTGCGTGAGTCCCCGCAAGAGTGCCCGACGACGTCCCGGAAAGATTGTAGAAGAGCTGGAATGCCGAGGACGCTCCGATGCCGTTCCAGATCCCGTCGTACGTTGTGATCGCCTGCGTAACGTTCGCTCCGAACGCCGGGAACGGCGCGGGCGTCGCCGGCGCGCCACCGACCTCCAGCTCGAACGCAGAAACGTTGGTTGAGTTTCCGACGAGCGACACCAGGCTATTCGTCCAGTTAAACGTCATTTGCCCTTGACCGAGCGGAGCAGAGTACGAAAATACCGTGCTGCCCGCGAAGTCACAAGACGGCAGCAGACACGAGAACACTGATTCGGCACCGCCATTGCCGCTATCGAACGCAGTGAACGTAAGATATCCGTAGCCGTCGATGTTGTCGGCTGAGACAGCGTAGGTCGTCGGCGTGATGAGACCGCCTGTCTCTGTTAAATTGATCGTTGTCGAAAACGGGGAGCTATTGGCGTCGGAAACCTCGAATATGTTTGCCGAATTTGAGCTCGTCGCGAACACGTAGTCGGTGTAATTATAGTCGCCGTTAATATTGTCAAACGGAGCCCACGCGACGGAGATGTCAACCGGACCGCCGACCGTCCCGGTCGGTTCGAGCGTCGCCGTCGTTAAGGTCGGAAAGTTGTTGTCGTTAACGGATTGAATCGATCCGTCGGCATTCAAGATATAGATTATACCGCTGCCGACGCCCTCACTCGGCGAAACGGCGAGCGCAAGTGGATTACTTCCAGCGAGTTGTATCTTAGTAGCCGGCTGCGCGTTGATGATACCGCCCGTTTCCAGGAAGTCTCCGAATGCGTACCGGTTGATGTCAACCAAAGTGAGATATGGAGTGCCTGAAACGTTATCGAGAACTCCGACGCCGGGGACGTAATCATCCTCGCCGATTGCAACAGGGTTCGTGAACGCCGTGATCGGCGCTCCAGTCGTGTAGTTTGCGAAGGGAAGTGGGCCGCAGTTATACACACCCGGCCCCGAATCGACGAGACCGACGACATTGACCCCGCTTGTCGATGGAGATACCGCGAGGCGATCGACCGAATACAAGTTCCGCGACGTACTCGGCGTTAAGTTAATTCCGACGGCACCCACGCTCGAGCTCACGCTGACGACGCCCGTGTTTCCGCTCGCCGAAGCGACAAACTCGAACTCGGAGAAGGCGCCGTACACGTTGCTGACCGTATATGGCGTTGTAACTGGCTGCGCGTAGAGATTGTAGAGCGCGAAATTACCCGTCAGGCCGATGGTAACGGGATTCGCCAAGTTGCCGCTGATGGGATATCCGGCTGCATCGGCGATGAACGACTCGGCGACGAGCGGCGAACCGCTCGGATCGATGCACGAAGTCGGCGAATCTATCGCGAGATATGATGCGACCGCATACGTCTGAATCGAAATCGGACTCGCATAACCCGAGGACGAGATCGTGTACGTCGGCTGCGTTGCTGAAACGAAGTTCGTCCCCGGCATTCCGGGCGTGATCGCAAGCAGCTGGCTCGCCGAGTCGTACATCGCCACATAAAACGAGTCGCTGCCGTACGGCGCAAAGACAGGCGTGTAATTGGTGCACACCACTTCGGCGGCGGCCTGGCTATACGCGCAATAGAAATCGTATGCGCCATAGGTCGTTCCAGCGGTGAACGGGCCTTGCGTAAGCGCGAGATTCGTGCCTTGATAAATAAAGATCGAAATCGAACCACCGATCAGCCCCTGGCTGATATATTGCGGCTTGCGCCGAATCGACGCCGGAGCTTTTTTCGGAGTGAATGCCTTCGCGCGGCGCTGCTTGTACGCGGGCTGATAAGCAGGCTTCCACCATCCCGCTGTGCTGCTCCGAGGTACCGCAAACGTCATTCCAACGCGCGATGAGTTCGCCGGCTGTTTGTTCTGATGAAGGCCGCCCTGCGATCCAGTGCTCGGCAGCGAAGCCCTGCCGCCACCACCGCAGCCGGCGATAAGAATGATTCCGGCTGCCGAAACGGCTGCCGTTGCTTTACGCGCGTCCATTGTCGGCCACCCTTTCGCGGGAACGAACACTCGCCCTCGTCCCGGCCTGTGCCACCGCTCACTTGCCGAGGGGGCCTTCTTCCTTTAACCGTACAGGCTTGGTTAAGCGCGTGCTTGTGACGTTCAACACGACCCCGCCCTTGTTGCGAATGTTCTGCACGAATTCGCGTCGCCTGATCGCAAGCAAGGGGCGATCCGGGAATGGGTGACGCTTGTACGCCTCCTCATACAAGCCGGCGTACGAGGCTCCGGTTCGCTGCAGCCAGTGCGTGTATTCACCGCCGAACGACCACAGCGACGTCACGCGATCGACGTGAATCCAATCGTAGCGCAGCGCAATGCGCAAGATCATCTCGTAGTCGTCATTGGGCGAAAGCGCGGTGTCGAACGGTCCGATCTCGCGGAAAATGTCGCGATGGATCGCGGCGGATATCATTCCGAGAAACGGGCAGACGACGAGCGTCTCTTCGATGTCGACGCCGCTGACGGCACCGGCCGAAAAGCCGACCAGCTCGTCAGGCGCACCGCGGATTCCCATCAGCGCGTCCGCGTGCGCAGCCTTTCCGCGGGAGCGTTCGAGTGCATCGACGAGCGAGGAGAGATGATCCGGGAAAAAGATGTCATCGTCGTCCAAGAATGCGATGATCTCGCCCGCTGCGCGCTCGATGCCGGAATTGAGCGCCGCGCCGTGACCGCCGTTCGCGTCGCGGTTCACGAGCGTCGCGCCGAAACGCTCCGCAATATCGGCGATGTCTTCTCCGGCATCGTTGACGAGTACCATTTCCACCGAGGGATAGTCTTGACGCTTGATACTTTCGAGCGCACGCGGTAAGAGCGTCCGTCGATTGTAACTTGGCGTGATCACGCTGACGCGTTGGGCGCGCTCGCGAACGGTGGCGCCATTTTTTCTGCCCTTCGACTGCGGCTCGCTTTGCGAGCCTACGCTCAGAGTGACACCTTGGGGCGGGGCGCTGCCGAGGGCGCGGAGCGTTGCGGCGAGCACCGAGTCGCGATTCCAGCCATCGTACGGAGCAACGCCGGCCAGAAACTCCTGTGCGCCAGACGTGCGCGCGACTGCGAGCGGAACGCCGAATCGTGCGAGCGCAAGCGCGGTCCCCGGTTGATCGTCGCTCGTATCGACGATCGCGGCGGCAGAGCGCAACAACGGCTCGGCTTGCGCCACCGTCGCGCGGTGTATTGTTTCGGGGACTCTTCCGCCTTTGCAGACGACGTAGACGGGAATGTGCAGCTCCTCGAGCGCGCACAATGTAATCCCGATCTCGTCAGCGCTCCGGTTTCCCGCCCAAATGACGACGTGATCGGCGTCTTGCGCAGGTCCCGATGGTTGCGGAACCGTCACGTCACTTTGTACGACGTCCGTACGTGCGCCCAGCCAACGTCCGAACAAGAACGCCAAACGCGTGTAGGCAGCTTCCGACACGACCACAGCACTATCGGCGAGACACCACAACGCGCGGGCGTGCGCGAAAGCCTCGCCCTGGATGCCGCCGAGCTCAGCCTGCCGCTTTCCGTCGACCATGACCGCCCCCATCGCAATCGCACCGCAAACACCGCGGCGTTCGTCGAAGGTTTTCGCGGAGCTCAGCAACTTTGCAGCCCATGTGCGCGTGAAGCGATTGGGATCTTCGTCGATAAACATAGCCAAGCCGAAGGTCTCGCCCCGCGCACGTCGCCGCACGCCTTCGAGGATCGCATCGAGAAACGCAGACTCGTCGGCGGCAATGACGTTGCCGGGGGTGTGCGCACTTTTTGCCCAGCGGCGAGCGCGCTCGCCAAATGCCTTGATCACGGGAGCGGCCGCGGTGGTTCGAAACGGATCGCCGGCGTTCCCCAGCGAGGTGTCATCTCGACACCGCGATGCTGATCGATCATCTGCTGTCGCATCGCATCAATTTGCGGACGCTCGACGAGCGGATGAAGCTCGACGATCCGCGCGAACGCGCTGCCGAAGCGCGCCGCCTGCGTAACGACCGTGTTCGTAGCGTCAGTTCGAACCGAGTAAATGCCCGTGACGTACGGGACGTACTGCACATCGTAGTGCTCGGCCAAGCGAATCCAGAGCTCCCAATCTTCCGCGAAATCGACCGATTCCTCGAACCCGCCCAAACCCTCGAGCACGGATCGGCGCATCAGTATCGACATCGGCGCAATCGGATCGCGCACGTAGATATCCGAACGATCTATGTGGCGTGCAAGCGCGACGCGATAGCCGTAGACGGCGTAATCAGAGAACGGCGTCAGCTCGAGGTAGCACGTAATGGCGTGCGTGTTCGCAGCCGCACCACCGATCCGCTCCATCGCGTCGACGAGACGCGAGATATGATCGGGAAAAAGCATGTCGTCGTCATCGAGCAACCCGACGTACGTGCCGCGCGCGGCGCGCAAGCCGACGTTCGCCGAGGGCGTCGTTCCGAGATTCTTCTCGTTGACAACCAATCGCGCAAAAGGAAAGCGCGCAACGATCTCGTCGACCGGCTCGCCTGCATCGTTGACGACGACTGCTTCGACGTCGCGATAGATTTGCGAGGCAATGCTCCCGAGCGCTCGTTCCAGAAACCGCGGACGGTTGTGCGTGCGAACGATGATCGAGGTGAGCGGCCCATTCGTGCGAAGATTTGGCGCGCGCAACGGCGTTTGCGTTGCTTCGGCGATCGTTGCCGGCGGACGCCCGAGCGCGACTTGCACGCCCTCGCGAATGCTACGACGCATCCATGGCAGATAACCAGCGATGCCGGGAACATATTCGTGCGCGCCATTGGTGAGCGGCGTGACGACGCGATGTCCGAGGCGCGTCAGCTCGATTGCATCGTGTGGATCGGAGAGCGACGCGTCGACAACGACAGCTGCATCTGCAAGGATCTCGCTCGCATGTTGCGGACGATGAGCCTCGACCTCCGGATCGCGGAACGTTCCGCTCTTACAAATCACCACCAGCGGTAAATAAAAGTCGAGAAGTCCGTAGACGAGCAGGCTGAGCTGCGGAGCTTGCAGCTCCGGCGCCCACAAGACAATTTTTCCGGCGTCGCTCTTCGGTCGAGGTAAATCGAGCGGTTTGCGCGAGACAACTCTGCGTACTTCCGACGGCTCGAACCCGAGCAAGCGGGTTATGCGTGTCGCCTCCGACCAACTGCGCACGACAAGCACGTCGGCCATACGCGCAAAGTCCCGCAACGTGTCGAACGCGCGCGGATCGGTCGTCGACATTTGCCCCATCGGTTTTCCGTCGATGACGGCGCGATGGTTTGCAATCTCTTCGAACATCTGCATTCGGTCGTCACGGTACTTGTGCTTGTTGAGCACGTTCGCCGAGAGTGCCCACGCCAGGGATGACCTGGGATCGTCCATCGCGATTGCTGCCAACACCGGCTCGCCGCGCTTTTTCGTCTCGATTGCTGTCAAAAACGCAGAAGACGCGCCGGTCGGATCGACGATGATGAGCTGTTCGTCCATCTCGTCAAACCGGCGCGCCCACGCCCGTGCATCATCGCCGAAAGCTAGGATCGCCACGCGCGACCCATTCGCTCTTGCGTCAGCCGCGCGCCTTTAGGGGTAGGTCAGCGTGACGTATGTGTTGGGCCAGCACATCGAGGCGAGATATCCCCAACTGCCGGCGTTGTAGCGCAGCCACGTGATCTCGCCTGTTCCATAGCACGCACCCGAGCCAATGGGACCGCCATAGAATCCAACGACTCCCGGCGTACCCTCGAGGCCCGGTTCGACGCGGAACGCGCTGTGCGCAAGGGTGTAGATCGCAGGTGTAGCCGCAAAGGTCGAAGCGAAGCTTACCGGCGTTAGGTAGGCGTTGAACGCATACACGTACGGAGAGTTGGTCGCAACCATCAAACTCCCGGTCCCTGAGTCGAACGACATACTCGCCGGATTGCTATCGGTATTCAGCGCAGTCACGCAATAGAAACCCATTGAGTAATTTGCCGAGTCGAAAGCACAGAACTTTTGCGAGCCCGCTCCACCGCGAATGAACTGATACGAATGGGTCGGGCCTGATGGCGCGAGCGCCCAAATCGCAGTAAAGTCATATGGTGACTGCGACATATCGATCGTCGCGTACGGCGTGTTACTCGACGTATTGATACCGTACAGATACGGCGTCGTCGGCTGGTTGTAGTACAGGACGCTCGTCCCAGGGTAACCGCTTAGGCGCGTAAATGGGTTGAAAAATAGTTGTGCGGCGTAGGAATGGTCCGACGTTATCGCGCCGTTTGTGGTGTCGATGAGATCGACTTGGCCGTTCGTCGGATTCGAGAGCACATCGATGCGGCCCGTGACTTCCGGCGAAGTGAAAAAGTTGACAAACGGCCCCGGCGCCGTGAACAATCCCGTCTGGAGTAGGGTTGTACCGTAGGTATCGTACGTCGTGCGCGTATAGTCCGCGACAACGTACGCGTCGAAGATGCCGACGTTGTTGCTGTTGTCAGCGACGACCAGATACGGGGCGCCGCCGACCGAGAGTATGGAGCCGACATACGCCGGGGTCGTGAGATTCTCGCCGGAAGTGCCGGCGTTGCCGCACAGTACCGCTTGGTTCAGACTTTGCTGAATGGCGATTTGATAGATACCCTGAGTCGGATCACTCGGGATTCCCCACGCGGTATACGCGCCGGTCGCCGCATAACCGCCGGTCGCGCTGTACGTTAAGTATGTTCCATATTGCAGCACCGGAAGATTCTGCACGGTGGCCGCGATCGTCACGGCACCTTCCGCGCCACTGACGTTAATGTACGGCGACGAATAGATCGATGAGTCGTAGATGGTGATCCCGTCGATCGAAACCGGCGAGCCGTTGTAGATCGCATAGATGTCGACCGCACCTCGACCGGCTCCGTTATACGGCGTAAAATTCGGCGTGATCGGGTTTGCGAGTGGGCCAACGATCGTGTTGCCGTCGTAATCCTGCAAGTAGATTGGAATGCTCTGCTGATGTCCGGCTGCAAAACAATCGTTGCTGGCGTCGTACGACGTAAGCTGCGAGACCACGCCCTGAGTCGTCACGGACAAATAGTTCGAATACGGCGATCCGTTCGGATAGATCGTGACGGGGCTTGGATTCGCGAAATAATTCGTCGAAAGCAGATAACCGCTCGAGTCGTACAAGCCGGTGTAGAGCGTGAGCGTTCCGGAAACGAGATTAGTGGGGCACGAGTACACCGACGCAGCGTACGTGCATTGTCCGAGCGCGAAATACGTCGAGTAAATGTCCGTGCCAGCGTAGACTTCGTCCAACGCCACGTAATATGTCGACGGGCTGACAAATGCGGGTCGCCGCCGCGTGGACGCACCAGACCGCAACGACATCGTCGCGCGCCCGCGATGCGCCGATTGCCCAATTTTATTGGGCAATCTAAGACTGATCGTCGCGCTGACGGTGTTCGCGTGTGATAACGAATTCGTGCCGCCCGCGTTCGGCGGCGCGCCAACTGAGTGTCCCCCTCCGCAACCAGCGATGAGGAGCAATCCTGCAGCGGATACTGCCGCTCGCTGGTGCGATTTCATCTATGCACGGTCACTTGATCGGAACGACCCAGGCGTTCCCCCATGCCACCGAGCCGTAGCTCACCCACGAGCTGCCGTTCCATTGTAAGAACGTCGTCGTCGACGTGCCATCGTACACACCGACGAAACCGGGCGTGGCCTCGCCCGGGGTGAATCGCGTATACGATGTCGGAAAACTCGAATATAGTGCCGAGAACGAGAAGCTCGCAGGCGTGATTTGGGCGTCACCACCCTGAATGGTCGGACCCACGACGATCATCATGTCATGAGATAGGGAATCGAAGCGCATGCTGACAGGATTTGAATCTCCGGCGCCCGTGCTGCCAACTGTGACGCAGTGCGCTGAACCGATGCCGACCGTTGGGTCGAATGTGCAGAGTTGGTATTGTCCCGCGCCATTATTACGGCCGCGGAAGAAAATGTAATTGAAGCCTGCGCCCGTTGGCTGAATCGTATATACGGTTCCGCTGGCAAAGGCGGTGATCGTCGGGTACGCAGTGCCGTTCGTGCGGTCGACACCGAACAACATATTGTCCGATCCGCTCGAGTAGTAGAGCGCATATTGTCCGGATCCGCCTTCACCCGCGATCCGCGTTGACGTCGTCGCGGGGAACGAGAACTGGTACGCGCCCGAGTAGGTCGTGCTTCCGTTGACCGCGAGGAACTGATCTGCCTGACCGTTCCCCGAATTACTGGAGTTGTTCGTGATGACGAAGAAACGTCCCTGAACGTCCGGCGACGTGAAGAGATTGACCGCGGTCTCGGTGCTGCTTAGCGCGTACGTCGTCACCGGTAAGAACAGCTGCGGCACACCGCCGTACCAAGAGAAAACGGGATTTGAGTTTCCACCAACGATGTCGACGTTTTGTCCGTCGACAACGACCATCTCTTTACTCGTCCCATTTGAATCATAGATCGAACCGAAAAGCGTCGGGTTCGATAAGCCATAGAACGTTGCAGAATTGCACTGTTCGATCGCGGGGACGGTTTCCTCGACTTCGTAGAGGTTGGCTGTCGCACTACCCGGCGTGAACGCAATTGCGTTGTAGGTGCCTTCCGCGAGCTGCGTATACGCCGGACTCGAGGGTGAGCCGGCTTGGAAGCTCCCGGCGCCGTTGCTGCCTTCCCCGAAAAGCGCTGTTATATTATAGGTGAAGCCGTAGAGGAACGCCGAGCCTTCCGAGCTACCGACGTTCACGAACGGTTCATACATGGACGTATCGTAAATGACTTGGTGATCGGCTGAAGCCGTTCCGTACGACGACACGGTATAGAAATCGAAGGATCCCAGTCCGGCGCCGTTCACCGCCGTCGTATAACCCACGAGCGGATTCGCCAAGGGTCCAATGATCTCGTTACCGTCAGCGTCAAACACATATATCGGCGCGGCCGTCGTCCCCGAATTAAGGGTGAGGCAATTCGCCGGTGCAGCGACGAACACGTACTGCGCGATGCCGGCGTCATCGACATACAAATAATTACTATATACCGACGGCGCCGCGCCATTCGCATAAATCGTTTGCGCGGTCGGGTTGCTGTACATATTCGTGCCGAGCCATACGTTGTGCGAATCGTACAGATTCGAGTACAGCGTGTACGTTCCGACCGGAAGATTCGTCGTGCACTCGTACAGCACGTAGAGATTCGTGCACTGGTTGAGGTAGATCGACGTCGTGAAGACGCTCGCGCCATTGTACACGGCGCTCAGCGCGACACTCGCCGTCGACGGACTCACGAAGCTCGGGACGCGTTTTCCCGAGACCGTCGGACGCGCTTTATTGCTGATGCGCCGGCCGTTCAGCGCTTGTTTCGGCGCGAGCGTAATGCTCAGCGTAACCTTCGCGCCGTTCGTGAGGCTCGAGGGACCTGTACCGCCGCCGGACGGCGGCGCGGAGCCTACGGAATGCCCTCCGCCCGAGCATCCCGCGATCAACATTAAACCCGCTGCTGAAAGTGCTGAACGACGCGCCTTATTTGCCAAAATCATCTTCCTTGGTGACAAGGCAAGCGGTTCGCGCCGATCGTTCCCTGACCTTGCGCCGGTTTAGAAAGTGTGAGGACGCACGGATGGGGGATGAGCACATAACAAGCGCCAAAGGCGCCCGACCAGACGAAAGGACGCGCTCATGAATCCGTCCGACCTCACTGAACGCATTATGTCCCAGGCTCGCGAGCTTCAGAATCGAGTCTCGCAAGCGGCCAGCCAATCGGCGGAGCAGATGAAGCCCTACATCGAGCAATCGATGACCGCAGCCGGCGAGCTTCAAAAAACGCTCGCGGAGCATGCCTCCAAGTCCGCCGCGCTCAATCAGGACTACACGAACCGAGCCATGGGCCATCTCTCAGAATTGATGAAGTTGGGCTCGGAGGCAATGCGCGCCAACGCCGAGCAAGCCCGGCAGATGGCGCAAGACATGGTCTCTCATGCGCGCGGCGCGTATGAGGCGGCCAGCAAAGAGTCCGACTAGCGGCTTTGCGCGGCGACCGGTTCTGAGACCGTAGCCCCCGGAGCAAATTTCCCGAACCGCTGCGCGGACTCGGGCCACGAGGCGACGAGTTCGCGCGCGAGGGCTGAGTTTGTAGCAGCGTGATGGCGCTCGAGCAGGTCGCGCAACAAGCCTGCGTCCGAATCGCGCGCCGACATCACCGACATGTCTTCGTGCGGGAGATCGGCCGGCGCATCCGCGAGCAATGTAAACACCGTCCCACCCGTCATGCCGCTCGCGAAGTTGCGCCCGACCGGTCCCAGAATCGCAACGGTCCCCTTCGTCATGTACTCGCACGCGTGATCGCCGGCGCCCTCGGTCACGATCGTCGCACCGGAATTGCGCACTGCTAGCCGCTCGCCGGCCGCGCCGTAGACGAACGCCTCGCCTCCGCGCGCACCGTAGAAGCAGGCATTTCCGATTGCGGGTTCGTGCGGCTCGCCGGGCGAGCGGACGATGATCTTCCCGCCTTCCATTCCCTTGCCGACGAAATCGTTGGCGTCGCCGTCGAGCTCGAGCGTCAAGCCGTTCGTAATGAAGGCACCGAAGCTCTGACCTGCGGTTCCACGATAGCGCAGCACGGTCGGCCGAACATCTTCACCGTTCTTGCGCTGCAGCACGATCGAGTGTGCGATCCGCGCCCCGATCGTGCGATCGGCGGGCGTGATGACGAAACGCTCGTTGCGCGCCGAGGCGCGATCGTCGACGTGACTCTCTTCTATCGGGACGTCGCGCGGCTCGACCATCTGCTCCGGTAAGCGCAAAACTTCCGTGAGATCGACGTCAACGCCCAAATCGAGCGCTGCGTCTGCAACGCGCAGCAGATCCGAGCGCCCATGAATCTCTTCGAGGCTGCGGGCACCGAGCTTGGCGAGGCGGCGCCGCACGTCGTTCGCGATGAACTCGAAAAACGCAATCGCGTCTTCCGGCTTGCCTTTGAATTTCTCGCGGTACTTCGGATCTTGACTCGCGATCCCAACCGGGCACGTGTTCTTGTGACACTGCCGCGCGTAGATGCAGCCGAGCGCGATCAAGAGCGCCGTTCCGAAACCGTACATATCGGCGCCAAGCATTGCGGCGACGATCACGTCGCGCCCGCTCTTGAAACCACCGTCGACACGGAGCTTGACGCGCGAGCGCAAGCCGTTTGCGACGAGCGCGTGGTGCGTTTCAACGAGCCCCAATTCCCACGGCAATCCCGCGTGCTTGATCGACGAGAGCGGCGATGCGCCCGTGCCGCCGTCGAAGCCGCTGATGTGAATGACATCTGCACGGGCCTTCGCGACGCCGCTTGCTACGACGCCGATTCCCGACTGACTGACGAGCTTGACTGCAATCCTGGCTTGCGGAGCCGCGCGCCGCAAATCGTAGATCAACTGCGCCAGGTCTTCGATCGAATAGATGTCGTGGTGGGGCGGCGGAGAGATCAGTTGTTGCCCGGGACGTGCACCGCGTATGCGCGCGATGTCGGCCGAGACCTTGAAACCGGGAATCTGTCCGCCTTCGCCGGGCTTGCTGCCCTGCGCCATCTTGATCTCGAGCTCATCAGCACTCGCCAAGTATTCCGCACCGACGCCGAAACGGGCTGACGCGACTTGCTTGATCGCGCTGCGCGACGGCCCCCAGAAGCGCGACGAATCTTCACCGCCTTCGCCTGAATTACTGCGCGCACCGATCGCATTGACGCCCGTTGCGATCGTGGCATGCGCTTCCGGACCGAGCGATCCCAGCGACATCGCGGCAGTTACGAACTTCCGCACGATATCAGCAGCGCTCTGCGTCTCTTCGAGGGCAATGGGGTCGCCGATCGATTGCGGCGCAATCAAATCGCGCAGCGCAATCGGCGGACGGGCTTCCATTTCATCGGAAAGCTTTTCGTAGGCCGCGTAGTCGCCGTTCATCGCGGCTGCGCGCAAGAATTTGATGACGTTCGGATCGAATCCGCGGCGTATGCCTTCGCGGCGGTAACGGAACAGGCCGCGATCCTGCGGAGCCCCGCCCGCGTCCGCCGCCGTGCTCCAGGCGCGAATATCTTCTTCCAGTTCGTTCATACGGATGGTCGGAACGTGCGCGCGCATCCCAGGGAAGCACAGATCGACGATGTCCCGTCCGAGCCCGATCGTTTCGAACGTCTGCGCACCAATATACGAACGCAGCGTGCAGATGCCCAGCTTCGACATCACTTTGAGTACGCCTGAACGCACGCCATCGAGAAACGCGCGGCTCGTCCCGCCATGATGCGCGGCAATACGCAAACCGAGCCACGGACAAACGACATTCGCGCCGGCGGAGATCACGGCCGCAATCGAATGCGAATCACGTCCGAACCCATCCGCAACCGCAATGCTCGATTGCATGCGCAAACCCGCGCTCGTCAATGTTTGATGGACGGCTCCCGCTGCAAGCACTGCAGGCACGGGCGTATGCGCGTCGCGATCGTCGAGAACGATCAGGCTCGCTCCGTGTCGCACGGCTTCTTCTGCTTCGTGCGCGATTTCGCGCAAGCGCTCGCCGAGTCGCGACGCGCCGAGCTCGAGTTTTACGACGTGCTGCAAGAGCCGTTCGTCAGCTCGAACGAGATCGAATGCGTGCTCGTCGAGCACCGCATGCTCGAGCATAACGAGCGAACCGAACGACGGGACGTCGCCGTTCGTCGGGCCGGATCCGATCCAGGCGCGCATATCGAAGACGAGCCCTTCGCGATACGGATCGATCGGGGGATTGGTCACTTGAGCAAAACGCTGACGCAAGTAGTATGCGACCGGCATACGGCGCTCGAGGAACGGCAACGCCGCATCGTCGCCCATCGAGAGGATCGGCTCACCGCCGCCGGCTGCGACGACCTCGACGACATCTTTGATCTCATCCTTCGCGAACGCAAAGCGCACGAGTTCTGAATTGGTCGGCTCCGGGGGAGCGGTCAGAGCCTCGCTCGGGAGATCGAGATGCCACGAGCGCACGATCGGACGATAGTCGCCGCGTGCGCGCCGCTCTTCACGAAACGTCTTCGGCTGGACCAACTCGCCGGTCGCGAAGCGCACGACGAGCCGTTCGCCAGGTCCTAGGCGGCCGCGCTGCACGATCGCATCGCTGCCGAAATCGACGACGCCGGCTTCGCTTGCACACAAAACTTTTCCAGATTCGGTGCGGCACCAGCGCATTGGGCGGAAACCGTTTCGATCGAGCGCCGCGCCGACGATGTCGCCATCGGTGAAGATCATGGCTGCGGGGCCATCCCACGGTTCGATCGTCGGTACGTGCGCGTCGTAGTACGCGTGTAAGCGATCGTCCTCGGGGTCGATCGCCGGCGCGAGCATGAAGTCGATCGCAACGTCGATGCGATGACCCGCGCCAAGCATCTCATCGAGATTCGTATCGAAATCGAGCGAATCGCTGGCTCCGCGAATCGGCTGCATGCCACGAGCGCGCATCCAGGCGCGGTTTCCGGTAATCGTGTTGATCTCGCCGTTATGCGCGACGAGGTTGAACGGCTGCACTAGCTTCCACGAGGGCGACGTGTTCGTCGAGAAGCGTTGGTGGAAGATCGCGTAACGCGAGGTGAACGCCGGATCGCGCAAATCTTTGAAGTACGAACCGAGCTCGTTGCTGGACAGCAATCCTTTGTAGATAACGCTGTCGGGCGAGGCGCTGACAAGGGCTGCGCCGCCGCCGGCGTCGCGCAACGTACGGATGATATTGCGCCGCACCTGACGCATGCGCTCCCGCACGTTCCCCGGCCCCATGTCAACGAGCAGTTGCTCGTAGAGCGGCCGCGTCGCGCGGGCGTGCTCGCCGAGCACCTCGGGATCTACCTTTGGGCGCCGCCAGAGCAGCGGCTTGACGTCGGTTGCGTAGACCGCCGCCTCGATCTGGCCGCGCAATCCTGTCGCTTCTTCCGGATCGTGCGGCAAGAACAGCGCAATCGCGGCAAGATGCCGCTCCGGAACGCGCCGGCTCATGGGCGGCAACTCGCGGATCAAAAGACTCCGCGGCGTCTCGATCAGAAGACCGGCGCCGTCACCCGTACGCCCATCGGAGCCTCGCGCCCCGCGGTGCACCATACAACCAACGGCCTCGAGCGCAAGGCGCACGATTTCATGGGATGCGGTGTGCGAAAGATCAGCAATGAAGCCGACGCCACAGGCGTCGTGCTCTTCGGGGGGGCGCATGTGTAATTTTCGACTTTAGGCCAGGCCAGCTATGGGGTCAATCGACAAATGGCTAATTTGTATACATTTTAACCAATCGCGCTCGCTGCGGGATACGACCTTAGCCGCGCAGCCCCAAAGCCACCATCATCTGGTAACCGACCTCGAGCGCCCGTTCGTCGATGTCGAAGCGCGCCGAGTGGTGTGGGAACGCCGTCCTCTCGTCGCCGCGTGCGCCGACGATGAAGTACGCCCCGGGCCGCTGCTCTTGCATGAACGACATGTCTTCGGCCCAGCTGACGAGGTCGTGCTCGACAACGTTCTCGTCGCCGAGCGTCTTGCGGCCGACCTCGCGCACGACGTCGTTCATCGCTTTGTCGTTGACCGTCGGCGGGTAGCTCCAACGATATTCCATCGAAGGCTGCACGCGCATGGCGTCGCCGACGCCTTTGGCGATGCGCTCGATGCGCTCCGGCATGCTCTTACGGATCTCCGGATCGAACGTGCGCACGGTTCCACGCAGCATCACTTCATCCGGAATCACGTTGAACGTCGTGCCGGCCTCAATGTGTCCGACCGTTACAACGACAGGATCCTTCGGCGCGATTTCGCGGCTCACGAGCGTCTGCACCATCGTGATGAAATAACCGGCCGCAGCAATCGGATCGTGCGTCGTCTGCGGCATCCCGCCGTGGCCGCCTTTTCCGCGGATGTGCAGCGTGAATTCGTCGGCCGACGCGAAGAACGCGCCATCGCGTACGCCGATCTTCCCAACATCGAGGCCCGTATACAAATGTAAGGCGAAGGTGCGGTCGACGTGTGGATTCTCGAGCGCCCCGTCCTCGATCATCAGCTTGTTGCCGGCTAGGCCTTCTTCACCCGGCTGAAAACAAAAGACGAGCGTCCCCGGAACCTCGGCGCGGCGCTCCGCGAGCGTCTTAGCCGCGTTCAGTAAAATAGACATGTGGCCGTCGTGGCCGCACGCATGCATCTTGCCGACGTTTTTGGAGCGATACGGCGTCTCGCCGAGCTCGGTAACCGGGAGCGCATCGATGTCGGCGCGCAGCAGCGTCACGGGGCCAGGCTTGCCGCCCTTGAGCGTCCCCAGCAATCCGGTCTTGCCGATCCCCGTCCGTAGATCGTCAAGGCGCATCTTGCGAAGGTGCTCCTCGAGATATTTTGCGGTGTCGTGCTCAACGAGCGACAACTCCGGATACATGTGGAGGTGTCGTCGGACCTGGACGAGCTCCTCGGAGATTTGCGGACGATCCAGCAGCATACCCATCCTCATTTGTCATCCCGAGCGTAGCGCCCCGCAAGGCTCTGCGGGGGGTACGACACGTCTATAGAAGGGAGCCGACCGAGAATGAGAAGCCAGCTGAAACCGCAGACCGGCCCCGGCGCAACGACGTTCGAGCGCTATGGACTGTCGGACGAACAGCTCGTTACAGTCCTGCGCAACATGTTGATGCAGCGGATCGTCGACAACCGTGGCTTTCAGCTCAACCGGCAGGGCAAGGTACCGTTCGCACTCGGCAGCGAGGGACACGAAGCGGTGCAAGCCGGCGCTGCGTTGGCATTTGAGCGCGGCAAAGACATTTTCGTCCCGTACTATCGCGATCTCGGCCTCGTCCTCGGCATCGGATATTCGATTCTCGATTTGCTACTCTCGATGTTCGCTCGTGGCGCGGAGCGTTCGGGCGGGCGTCAATTCCCGAATCACTTCGGGAATCACGATCTCGGCATCATGAACATCTCGTCGATCATCTCGGCGCACATTCCGCACGCGGTCGGCGCCGCATACGCGTTCACCTATCGCGGCGAAACCGGGCGCGCGGTGCTCGTCACGTTCGGCGAAGGCGGAACCAGCGAAGGCGAATGGCACGAATCCGTCAATTTCGCGTCGATTCACAATTTGCCGATCGTATTTCTCTGTCAGAACAACGGGATCGCGATTTCGGTCCCGCAGTCGCAGCAAATGCACGTCAAAGACGTCGCGCAAAAAGCTGTCGCGTACGGTATCCCGGGCGAGTCGTTCGACGGAATGGATCCGCTGATCAGCTATGACGCCGTCAAGCGTGCACTCGATCGTGCACGCAGCGGCGGCGGACCGACGCTACTCGAAGCCAAGTGCGCGCGCTTCCTTTCGCACTCGACCGACGATGATGACCGTGCGTATCGTTCTCGCGAGGTCGTGCAAGAGCTGCGCAAGCGCGATCCGATTACGACGTACGAAGCAATATTGCTCGCGAACGGCGTCATCGATGACGCCAAGATCGAATCGTTGCGCCGCGAGATTCTCGAGGAAACAAATGACGCCACCGACCGGGCCGAAGCGATGCCGCTTCCCGAGCCCTCGGATCTGTACAAGAACGTGTATGCGGGAGACTTCGAACCGTGGCAATAGCGACGCAAACGCGCGAGATGTCCTCCCGCGAGATGAACAATGTCGAGGCGGTGCGCGAAACGCTGCATGATGCGCTCGTGCGGGACGATCGCGTTCTCGTCATGGGCGAAGACGTCGGCGCTCGCGGGAACGTCTTCCTTATCACCAAAGGCTTTCTCGAGGAATTCGGTCCGAAGCGCATTATCGATACGCCGCTCGCCGAAGCTTCGATTGTCGGTGTCGCAATCGGCATGGCGATGGAAGGTTTGCGTCCGATTGCAGAGATTCAATTCGCCGACTTCATCTATCCCGCGTTCAATCAAATCGTCGGTGAAGCCGCCAAGACGCGTTACCGCAGCAACGGCGACTATACGTGTCCGCTCGTGATCCGCACGCCCTACGGCGGCGGTGTGCGCGGCGCGCTCTCGCATTCGGTCTCCATTGAAGCGTTGTTCTATCACGTCCCTGGACTGAAGATACTCGCGCCTTCGACGCCGTCGGATATCAAGGGTCTGTTGACGGCCGCGATCGAGGATCCCGATCCGGTGCTGTTTCTCGAGCACAAGAAAACCTATCGTCTCGTCAAGGGACCAGTCCCCGAGGGACATTTCGTCCTGCCGATCGGCAAGGCCGATATTAAGAAAGAAGGCTCGCAGCTAACGGTCGTCTCGTATGGACTCTACGTCCATCAAGCCCTCGATGCAGCGCGTCAGCTCGAAACGGAAGACGTCTCGGTTGAAGTAATCGATCTGCGCTCGATCCGTCCGATGGATCGTGAGACGATTTTGGAAAGCGTGCGCAAGACACGCAAGCTTCTGATCATCCACGAAGATAACAAGTTCGGCGGCATTGGCGCCGAGATCGCTGCGATGGTTGCCGAAGAGGCGCTCTTCGATTTGGACGCGCCGATAAAGCGGTTGGCCGGCCCCGATGTTCCGGCCATGGGCTACGCGATCACGCTCGAAGAGGAGTTCATGATCTCGACCGAGCGGATGCGCGAAGCGATGCGTGATTTGGTGAATTTCTAATGCCGACGACGATCAAGATGCCGCAGCTCGGCGAAACGGTCACCGAAGGTACGGTCGCGCAATGGCTCAAGAAGCCCGGCGATCGCATTGAAAAGTACGAAGCGTTCGTCGAGGTATCGACCGACAAGGTGAACGCCGAAGTCCCCGCGCCGGTCAGCGGCATTCTGCGCGAGATCATCGTCCAAGAAGGCGAGACTGTTCCAACCGGCGCCGCGATCGCCGTCATTGACGAGGCCGGCGCGCCTTCGCACGCTGAGCCGGTCGCCGACGCGATCATGGCTGCGCCCGCGGCTCCTGTTCACGTCGCTGCTCCGGCGCACAGCGCTCCGAAAACGAACGGCGTCCCCCGCAGCGATAGTTCGCTGCGCGGAGTTTCGCCGGCGGTGCGCAAGCTCGCGCGCGAACACAACGTCGACGTGACGAGCATCCGCGGAACCGGCGCGAATGGGCGCATCACGGCACAAGATATCTTGGCAG
Organism: Vulcanimicrobiaceae bacterium; assembly: GCA_049520515.1. Taxonomy (GTDB): domain Bacteria; phylum Vulcanimicrobiota; class Vulcanimicrobiia; order Vulcanimicrobiales; family Vulcanimicrobiaceae; genus JAFAMS01. The sequence goes on along the minus strand of JBEKPS010000003.1, from coordinate 882 downwards.
CCCGCGCGGCACCGGCTGCGGCGCCCGCCCGCACGCCGAGCGCGCCGAGCGATGGACGCTCGACCTACACCAATCCGATTCCGGGGACAACGATCCCGCTCACGCAAGCGCGCAAGATCATCGCGCAGCGGATGGTCGAATCGAAGCACACCGCGCCGCACGCGTGGACGATGGTTGAGGTGGACGTCACGAATCTTTGGGCGTGGCGCACGCGCGAGAAAGACGCGTTCGAACGCGAGAACGGTCAGAAACTGACGCTGCTGCCCTTCTTCATGCGCGCGGTCGTCGGGTCGCTGGCTGCATATCCGTTGATGAACGCGTCATTTAGCGACGCCGGCATCAAGGTTCACAAGGACATCAACGTCTCGATCGCGGTCGCGCTGCCCGACAACTTGATTCTTCCGGTCGTGCGCAATGCCGACAAGCTTTCGATCAAAGGGCTTGCGATCGCGGCCGGAACCCTGGTCGATCGCGCACGACGCGCTCAGCTCGGCGCCGACGATCTCGCCGGCGGCACGTTCACCGTTAACAACACCGGCGCAAACGGCTCGATTCTCTCGGCACCGATTCTTCCAACCGGACAGACGGGCATCATTACGATGGAAGCGGTCGTCAAACGCCCGGTCGTCGTGACCGGCGATGCGATTGCGATCCGCTCGATCATGAACGTTTGCCTGTCGCTCGATCACCGCGTCGTCGATGGCGGTGTCGCCAGCGCATTTCTCTCCGACGTCAAGAAGCGGCTCGAAGCGATGGGTCCGTCCGGCACGCTCTAAACCCGGTGCAAGTCCGCAAAACGTTTCACTTCGAAGCAGCGCACGTTCTTCCACACCATCCGGGCAAGTGTTCGCGTTTGCACGGACACTCATATCGTCTCGAAGT